>NZ_JNIG01000010.1:0-427807 GCF_000701305.1 Bacillus sp. UNC125MFCrub1.1 | reverse complement strand
CCCCTCAAGATGAGATTTCCCATTCCGCAAGGAAGTAAGATCCCTGAAAGATGATCAGGTTGATAGGTCTGAGGTGGAAGCGTGGTGACACGTGGAGCTGACAGATACTAATAGATCGAGGACTTAACCTATATTCTAATGTGAAGCATGAACATTGTTATCTAGTTTTGAGAGAACATTCTCTCCATCAGGTTTGGTGGCGATAGCGAAGAGGTCACACCCGTTCCCATACCGAACACGGAAGTTAAGCTCTTCAGCGCCGATGGTAGTTGGGGGTTTCCCCCTGTGAGAGTAGGACGCCGCCAAGCTTTTTGTTTATATCCTTCCAATGGAAGAAGTTACTTTATCCATTCCGCAGTAGCTCAGTGGTAGAGCTATCGGCTGTTAACCGATCGGTCGTAGGTTCGAGTCCTACCTGCGGAGCCATGCTTCCATAGCTCAGTAGGTAGAGCACTTCCATGGTAAGGAAGAGGTCAGCGGTTCGAGCCCGCTTGGAAGCTTTCCTCTAAATATTGTTCTGACAAGGTTTCTCGTTGATGAGAAGGCTTTTTTTTATGTCTTTTTTAATTGCTAGGGGACGCATTATCGAATTTGCAATAAGTTTGATATAGCTTCTGCATAACCTAAACGATGATAGACAGATTTGATATTAAACCCAGATATTTTGCCGATTTGATTTATTAGCATAGTAGCATGAGTATGACACATATCATGCAAATGAATTTTCTTATATCGTGCTTTTTTGCGAATCGCTCCCACTATTTATTTAAATATAAAAAGGTAGTTGAGAACGTACAATGCTAATTCGTCTAGTTGATGACAGAGCAAGGCATTCCATTGGTCAACGTTGTGCCATATAAAAGATGGAACGGTTCGAAGATAAAAGCAGCTCTTCAAAAAGCATTGAAAAAGTGAAAAAGGTAAAGCCTCTGATCATAGAGAACAGGGGCTTTTTTTGATGTTATTTTTCATCGTTCTTTTTTTGAAGTGAATCCTTCTCTCAAAAACCTTTTTCTTTCTCTGTTACTTTATCGAGTGATTCTAGGGTATACGAAAAAGTGTTGTTTCCACACAATTTTACACTAATTATGTTTCTCCTCCTGAAAATGTAGTTGATAGAATTTCATCTTCCTTTTATGCATTTTAAATGTGTCGAATTTGTGAAATAAACAATTTCCACAAACTAAAATATGTGGTAGGTCTGTCTATAGTAGGTAACACGCTACTCATTGTTATGGTGAGTATTAATAGAAGGAGTTTTCATGATTATTGCCATAACTGGTGTTGCAGATAGTAGTAAAGTTAGAGAGCCAAAAGGTGATCTGTATGACTACTATACACATGCCTTAGAAATCGGAAATTCTAAGGAAGAGCTTCTCATCTAAATGGACTTTGTAGACAAGCTCGAAAAAAATTACATGGAGGTAATAGGAAATGAGAATTAACCACAATATCGCGGCACTTAACACATTAAACCGTTTGTCTGCAAACAACGGTGCGAGCCAAAAGAACATGGAGAAACTTTCTTCTGGTCTTAAAATCAACCGTGCAGGAGATGACGCAGCAGGTCTTGCAATCTCTGAAAAAATGCGTGGACAAATTCGCGGATTAGAAATGGCTTCAAAAAACGCACAGGACGGTATCTCTCTTATCCAAACAGCTGAGGGGGCATTGACTGAAACTCACTCAATCCTTCAACGTGTTCGTGAATTAGTCGTTCAAGCTGGAAATACTGGTACACAGGATAAAGAGTCTGACCTTCAATCTATCCAAGATGAAATTAAAGCTTTACAAGAAGAAGTAGATGGAATTTCAAATCGTACAGAGTTTAACGGTAAAAAATTATTAGATGGTTCGTTTAAAGGAACCCCAGGAACACCAGCAATTCCGCCGACAGATCCAGATGATCCAGATACAGGTACACCTGCAGTTCCAGCAAGTGGTAATGCTTTAGTGTTCCAAATCGGTGCTAATGCAACTCAACAAATCTCAGTTCATATTGATAAAATGAGTACAGATGCATTGGGAGTGAAAGGTGCTAATGGAATTGTAGCGAATCAAGCGATTAAAGACATCGATGTAAGAAAGTTTGCTGATAATGCAGCAGATGCTACTGATGTTGGTTTTGATACTCAACTAAGTATTGTTGATGCAGCTATTAACCAAGTATCTGCTCAACGTGGAAAACTTGGTGCAGTACAAAACCGACTAGAGCACACGATTAACAACTTGGGTGCATCTGCTGAAAACTTAACTGCTGCTGAGTCTCGTATTCGTGACGTTGACATGGCGAAAGAAATGAGTGAGTTCACAAAGAACAACATTCTTTCTCAAGCGTCTCAAGCTATGCTTGCACAAGCGAATCAACAGCCGCAAAATGTACTTCAATTATTACGTTAATCAACCAAAAGCCCCTTTTATATAGGGGCTTTTGTTGTTTGCTTTAAATGTTGGACATGCTCAGTGACAAATAGACTCAAGAATGGAATAAATCGATTGGTAAGTAAGCTTTGTATCAATTTTCTACACATTCCTTCTTTTTGTGCTTGATTCCTTAGTTCCTTTCTTATATTCTTACTAAAGTGATGATTATCCTCTCTAACAAAAGACTCTGTACGTTCCTCTTTTTCCCCGAAAGTGAAGCATTGTTTATTTTCCTTTCCTCATCTCCAGGTTTGAATGATCTTCTTTTCCGTGTGCGGTATGTATATAAAAAGGAGTAGATGGTTTGAAAGATTTATTTGTAAAGCAAGAATGGTTTGGACATGTGCGTCAGGATGTGCTGGCAGGTATTTTAGTGGCTCTGGCTTTAATTCCTGAGGCGATTGCGTTTTCGATTATTGCGGGCGTTGATCCAAAGATTGGGTTGTATGCTTCGTTTTGTATTGCCATTGTCATTTCGTTTGTTGGTGGACGGCCAGGTATGATTTCGGCTGCTACTGGTGCTATGGCTCTGGTTATGGTTAATTTGGTAGCCGATCATGGATTGCAGTACTTGTTTGCGGCTACGATTTTAACAGGACTGATTCAAATTTTGTTTGGACTTTGCCGAGTGTCTCGTCTGATGAAATTTATTCCGAGGTCTGTGATGGTTGGTTTTGTTAATGCATTGGCAATTATGATCTTCATGGCACAGCTGCCGCATTTCGTTGGGGAATCCATGGCTATGTATGTCATGACAGGTGGAGCATTGTTGATCATTTATGTATTGCCGATGGTCACAAAAGTTATTCCCTCTCCACTTATTGCAATTATTGTGATGACGATGATTGCTGTATTTGGGCATATTGATGTCAGAACGGTTGGAGACATGGGAGAGCTTCCTAGCTCTTTGCCAACTTTTCTTATTCCCAATGTACCGTTTAGCTGGGAAACACTTGCTATCATTTTTCCTTATTCCTTAGCACTTGCGATGGTTGGTTTACTTGAATCTTTATTAACAGCACAAATTGTAGATGATATGACGGAAACGTCTAGTCGTAAAAATAAGGAAGCGAGAGGCCAAGGAATTGCCAATGTGGTGGCAGGATTTTTTGGCGGTATGGCTGGCTGTGCGATGATTGGTCAATCTGTGATTAATACAAAGGCAGGGGGACGAGGCCGGCTTTCTACCTTTGTGGCTGGTGCATTTTTAATGGTATTGATTTTTGTGCTCGGTGATGTGGTTGTTCAAATTCCGATGGCTGCTCTTGTGGCTGTCATGATCATGGTTTCTATTGGTACCTTTGATTGGAGTTCATTCCAGCAGCTGAAAAAGAACCCAAAAACAGATTCTCTTGTGATGCTTGTCACGGTCGTGACGGTGGTGTTCACTCACGATTTATCCAAGGGTGTTTTTGCAGGGGTGCTGCTTAGTGCCGTATTCTTTGTGGCTAAAATATCAAAACTCCATATTACCTCTACAGAAAGCCAAGCTGGTACATGGGTTTATCGAATTAAGGGTCAAATTTTCTTTGCTTCCGTGACTGAATTGATTCAAGCCTTCCATCATGGAAACGACTTGAACACGGTTGTGATTGATTTGTCTGAAGCGCGTATATGGGACGAATCAGGTGTGGCCGCAATTGAACGTGTGAAGGAAAAATATCGTACAGCTGGTGTAGAGGTGGACGTAGTTGGAATGGATACGTCTAGTCAAAAACTTATGAAACAAGTGATCGGATCTTAAAAAGACTTTTCTGTTTGTTACAATAGAACAAGGAAGAAAGTGAAGGATGGAGGTGGCCGGCATGCTTGTCCGTTTGAATCAGGTGCTCGGCCGGATGATGCCGCTCATTACGCCTGTCAGCGTGCTACTTGGTGTATTATTGGCGGCGTATTTAAAAGATTTCACCTTTTTGGTGCCTTGGGTGTTTGCTGTGATGACATTTTCAGGGAGCTTGTCATCTACTTTTTCAGCTTTAAAGCATACGGTGATGCATCCATTGCCTTTGATTTTATCGTTTATGATTTTGCATGTGCTGATGCCCCTTTATGCATGGTCGGCGGGGCATTTGATATTTGCGGGTGATTCTATGACGATCACCGGTTTGACGCTTGCGATGGTGATTCCGACAGGTGTGTCTAGTTTAATATGGGCGGCAATGTATAAAGGGAATGTGGGGTTAACGTTATCTATCATATTAATTGATACATTGCTTTCGCCATTGATTGTGCCAGTAAGCTTGTCAATCTTCGTTGGTACACAGGTCCATATGGACATGGTGGCGATCATGAAAGGACTATTCGGTATGGTGGTGTTGCCCTCTATTTTAGGGATGCTCGTTCGTCAGTATGCAAAGCCATCGGTGACAAAAGCAATGAGTCAGACCTTGGCTCCTTTTTCAAAATTAGGCTTGTTTGTTGTCGTATCGATTAACAGTTCTGTTGTCGCCCCATATTTGCGTGAACTGGATGCTGCATTTTTTAGCAAAGCAGCGACTGTCTTTTTCATTGCAATGAGTGGGTATGCTTTTGCGTGGTTGATTGGAAAGGCGATGAAATGTACCCAAGGAGAAATTGTGGCGATTGTGTATACGGGCGGTATGCGGAACATTAGCGCGGGTGCTGTGCTTGCCATTAGCTTTTTCCCGCCTGCTGTTGCTGTTCCTGTCGTGATTGGCATGCTGTTTCAGCAAGTGCTTGCAGCCTTGTTTGGCTTTTTACTTCATCGTTTCGAGCTGAAAGTACCTGCTGTGACTAAGTCTTTATCATGAAAAAACCTCCAACCTTTAAGGTGGAGGCTTTTTTGCGATTAATAGATGAGGTATTTTTTTCGTTTCTTTTCGAACGTTTTCAGGTCATGGTGGTATTGTTTCATGATGTGTTTGATGGAAGTGCCTTTATTGATTTCTTCTTTGATCCAGCTATTCCCGATGAGTTTATCAAAGCTGCCTGTTTGTAGGAATTGAAAGTCATTAGGATACAAGTCATGTATTGCTTTGATGATGGATAGACCTGTTTTGACTGCTTCGAATGATTTTCGGTCTGTGACATAAAGCTGTACCCCGTGAGACAAAGTCCCGGCATGTTTTGAAAAGGTAGGGGTAAATGAGACAGGTCTAAATTGAACGCCTTTTAGTTTTAACCCATTTAAATGATCTGCTAGCTCATTGCTATTGATATATGGGGCGCCAATGAGTTCGAACGGTTTTGTTGTTCCTCTGCCTTCAGAAACGTTTGTGCCTTCGATTAATCCTGTTGCTGGGTAGACAAAGGTACTATCAACGGTCGGCATGTTAGGTGAAGGGAGGACGAACGGCAGCTTCGTGTCATCGAACGTCATGGATCGTTTCCAATGTTTCATTTTGATCACTTTTACATCAGCGTTGATATGAAACTCTTTGTTAAACATGTATGCAAGTTCTCCAGTTGTCATCCCATGTCTTAATGGGATGGGATAGAGACCTACAAATGAGGCATGTTCTGGCTCTAATACGGGTCCTTCTACTTTTAGTCCGCCTATTGGGTTTGGACGATCTAAGACAACAAATGGAATGTTGTTTTCCTTAGCCGCTTCCATTGCATACGCCATCGTGTAAATATAGGTGTAATAACGAGCACCAACGTCTTGAATATCAAATAGCAGGACATCTACATTTTTGAGCATTTCAGGAGTTGGCTTTCTTGTTTTTCCATAAAGAGAGTAAACAGGCAGGCCTGTTTTTTCGTCAGTATACGATTCGACGCCTTCTCCTGCTTGTGCATCACCACGGACGCCATGTTCAGGCCCATACAAGGCAGTCAGTTTGATATCGGGGTGTTCAAATAGCAGATCGACACTGCTTTTCATGTTTGCATCAATGCCTGTAGGATTCGTAATAAGCCCTACTTTTTTCCCTTTAAGCCAAGAGAGGTTACTTGAGAGTAATGTTTCGATACCTGTTTTGACTGTTGCTTTTTTTCCTTTTGTATCTGTTCGTTCTGAATCTGCGGGGGAGGCGGCGGTCAATGTGCTGATCATGAGAATGCTAGCGAGTATCAAGCTTGCTGTCTTTTTCAAGAGAATCCCTCCTATTTGATCTGTTTGCCTTTTAAATTGAGTCCATAGCCAAATGGGTAAAGGGTTTGATTAGGATGAGTGACTGATGGGATAGCGACGGGCAATTTTCCTTTAGGTGAGGCCGCTCCAAAAATCACTTCTAGTCCCGCAGGAATATTGGGTTGATTGAATTGTCCATTTGAGTAGCCTTTAAAACCGTACACAGCCAGTAAGGCGTCGGCTTCCTCGAAATTTGCAGCATCATATGGGTTTCTAAGACTCATGATGACCAATTTTTTGTTTTGTGCTGCTGCTTCATTCATGACAGCACGAGGGAAGGCCGTTGCCCATTTTTTCGGATCCTGTACACCGTCATCAATGACGCCATCATTCACAGCCGGGTCATTTTGGACAACGTAAGAGCCGGTAATGACATAGTCAGCATTTTGAATGAGTTTGGCTGTTTCTTTGGAGAAGCTCTTATCTGCAAATGCGTATGATTGGATACGCACAGGTTTGATCTTTTTTTGTTTGATTAGTGATTCAATTGTGACGGACATTGCTTTTGTTTGATCTTCGTATGGTGCCATGAGTACGATTTTGTCATTCTTTTTAGGCTTAAAAGGCAAGGTTTTGTCGTTGTTTTTAAGGAGAGTGATTCCTTCACGTGCCATTTTTTGTTCTGCTTTTCGGTGCGACTTTTGACCAACGAGCTGTGTGGCTTTTTTGATTTTCTTCTCAAGGCTTACTGATTTATTGGCGGAAATGATGCCGCGTTTGATCTTTAATTGAAGGATTTTTTCGACAGATTGATTGATCTGAGATATCGGGATTTCTTTTGTGAGAACTGCTCTTTTTAAAGCATTGAACACATTCTCTAGGTTTTTTTCTGTCTTTAAGGACGTGACAGGTGCTGGCATGAGGGCAATGTCGACGCCTGCTTTAATAGCCATTACCACAGCTTCTTCCTGTCCGAAGTTATCTGCAATCGCTTTCATATTGAGGGCGTCTGTTACAACCACTCCTTGAAAGCCCATGTCTTCTTTTAATAAGTTTGTGATGACTTTTTTTGATAAGGTTGCTGGAACCATAATGTCCTCGCCATCTTTTTTGCTTTTATACGTTGTGTCATCAATGGCTGGGAATTGAACATGAGCGGTCATGACCATATCTGCCCCTGCGTTGATTGCTTGTTGAAATGGATACAGCTCCACCTTTTTAAGACGATCTAGATCATGTTCGACAAGCGGAAGACCGTAGTGACTATCAACAGCTGTATCACCATGTCCCGGGAAATGCTTTAATGTGGAAATGGTCTTTTCCTTTTGAAGTCCTTTCATGGTTTGCAGACCAAGTCTCGTGACAAGTTCAGGGTCAGAGCTAAAGGAACGGACACCGATGACGGGGTTATTCGGGTTATTATTTACATCAAGAACAGGAGAGAAATTTGTATTGATACCTAGAGCGTTTAATTCTTTACCGATGATTTTACCAGTGTCATAAGCATTTTTCTCACTTCGAGAGGCACCAATCGACATATTTCCTGGGAAATGTGTTCCCTTTTGTAGTCTTGTGACGATTCCGCCTTCTTGATCAATGGAAATGAGTAAAGGAATGTTGGGTGATGCTTGTTGAAATTCATGTGTGAGTTTGACGGTTTGTTTCGTATCAACGACATTTTCTGCAAATAAGATGACACCGCCTAAATGATATTTCTCTACAAGGTGAGAAACTTCTTTATTCATTTTTGTGAAGCCTGTAGGAGCGGATTCACCTTCTGCTTGCCAATTGCGAAAGTCTGGCATGAGCATTTGGCCAATTTTTTCATCCAAGGACATGTCCTGAACCATTTGTTTGGCAGTTGGGAGAGGGGCGGAGCTCACCTTTTCCGTTGGAATGGAAGAGGTGAGCAGGGCCAAAACGAGTGCAGCGGGGAACAGAGCTTTTAACATCAAATTCCTCCTTTTACTTAAAAGATTCGTAGATTGCGGTCATGATGCTTCCATAAGTACCAGTTGGGAAAAGGTCACCTTCAAATTGATTTGGGTTGACTTCAGGTGAAACGACGGGTGAATGTTTTTTATTTGTTAGCAAGACGACGCCTAGATTGTGTTTTGGATCAATCAGTGTCATCGTTCCTGTCCAGCCTGTGTGTCCATACGCTTCTTTACTTGCGTATTTCCCAAACATCCATTCCATGTCAGTATTGCCGTTTTTCCGCCAGCCTAGCCCGTAAGTTGGGTTCGTGTCTGATGATTCCGTAAAGAGATCGATAGAAGCTTGGTCAAAGATGGTTGTTTTCCCATAGCCTCCTTTATTGAGCATCAGCTGAAGCAGTACGGCCATATCTGATGTATTAGAGAAAAGTCCAGCATGTCCGGAGACACCTGCCATTGAGTAATAGGCTTTCTCATCGTGGACTTCACCTAGCAAGGTATACCTGCGAATGTTTTCAAAATCAATGACACCATCTCTTGTATTGCCTAGACGCTCGGTTGCTGCAAAATGCTTTGGCTTGAATCCCTTTTTCAGCGGATTGAACATGGTATGTTTTAGACCAAGCGGTCGATAAATCGTTGACTCTACATATTGATCAAGTGGCATACCGGTTTTTTTCTCAATGATCATGCCTAACAGCATGTAATCAATATCACTATAAATATGCTGAGTGCCTGGCTTGTATTGCAGAGGCACCTTTGGCAGCCATTTCATGGTTGTTTGTCTATCTTGAGAGAAAAAAGCGCCCGCTTGCTCTTTGCTATAAAATAAAACACTGGAAGGCAGTCCGGCAGAATGGGTGAGAAGATCCTTGACTCGAAGCTGATCTTTGCCGGTTACCTTTGCATCTGGTTTATCTTGAAAGTCTGGCAGGATGGTTTGTATTTTTTCATTTACATCTAGTTTTTGTTCATATACTAGCTTTTGCAGGGCATAGTTGGTGGCATACATTTTTGTATTGGATGCCAAATCGAACAGTGTGTTCTTTTTCATTTTCTTATAGAATTTGAGTTCTGTTGTCCCTTTATATTTTTGTCTGTAGCCATAAGCTTTTTGATGGACGATCTGACCATCCTTGATAATGATGAGTGCTGCCCCTGGAAACCCTGCTTTGATATCGTTTTGAATCATGTGATCAACCTTCCTAAGCTGCCTAGAAGAAAAACCTACTTGTTCCGGTCGTTTTGCTTTTTTTAAGACGGGATATTCTTCAGGTGCTGTTTTAGACAAAGACGATACAGGATGGGAGCTAGTTGCAAATGTTTGTACTGGTAACCCAAGGAGCATGAACAGACTTGTGATGATGAGAAAATATTTCTTCAAGAGCTAGACCTCCTATTGCTTATTTTCCTCGAATTCAACAGCCATATCATCATGAAATCCAAATAAGTATGTGAAGATAAATCCAGCGACATATGCAATGAAGAGTCCTATTAAGTAAAGTAGCATTTGATGTGTGTGAACGATAAAGGTTAATGGGAGACCTGATACCCCGATTGCTTTAGTGGCGATTTGGAAATAGGCTTGAAATGCTCCGCCGATTCCAGCACCTAGACAAGCAGTGAGGAAGGGTCTTCCGAGCGGGAGTGTGACACCGAAAATGAGCGGTTCTCCAATTCCAAGCATTCCTGAAGGAAGTCCGCCTGCAATGGCTCTTTTCAGCTTTTTCTTTTTTGTTTTCATATAAATGGCAAAGGCAGCACCGACCTGTCCTGCGCCTCCCATAGCGAGGATTGGCAGAAGCGGGTCATCTCCAATTGAATTAATCAGTTCCATATGAATAGGTGTTAGACCTTGGTGAAGTCCAGTGACAACAAGAGGAAGGAAGGTCGCACCAAGAACAAATCCGGCAAAAATACCGCCAATGTTTAATAGATAAGTAAGTCCAGAGGTGATGGCATCAGATATAAATCCGCCGACTGGCATGAAGATAACGTACGTGAAAATGCCTGTAATGAGTAGTGTGATGGTTGGTGTGACGATGATATCGAGTGATTGCGGGACGAAGCGTCTGATCCGGGTTTCAACAAGTGCCATAAAAATAGCTGCAAGAAGAACACCGATGAGTCCGCCTCTACCTGGTAGAATATTAGTGCCAAATAACATAATATCAGCAGCAGCTGGGTTAATGATGAGAATACCTGCTAATGCGCCCAATGCAGGAGAGCCACCAAATTCTTTTGCGGCGTTTGTTCCTACTAATATACCGAGATAAGCAAACAAACCTGAGCCTATAACGGTTAGGATAATCGCAGCTTGAGATTTTTCATCGAGCCAGCCTGCTTGCACGACCGCTTTTGTAATACCCGTAATAAGACCCGATGCAACGAGTGCTGGAATAATGGGAATGAAAATGCTGGCGATCCGCCGTAAGAACAGCTTGAATGGTGTGCGGTTCTTTTGTGAAATGGCTTGTTTGTTTTTCTGTGCTTCGTTGTTTAAGTCATATGAACCTGAGGCATTGAGCAGCTGTTCAAATGCACTTGATACTTGGTTGACAACACCTGTGCCTAAAATGATTTGCAGTGTTTCCGCTTCGACGACGCCAATGACGCCATCGAGTTCTTTGATCGCGGTGGTTTGCACTTTTTCACGATCAATGGGTGTAATTCGGAGACGTGTCATACAATGTGTGTGGGAAGAGATGTTTTCAGAACCACCACAGAGTGAAAGGATTTCTTTCGCCAACTGCTGATATTTTTTTTGATGACTCATGTTGAATCCCCCTTTGTTTTTCGTTTCATGGAGCGGATGGCATGCCTTGTTTTGTCAATATATTGTGCTGTCTGTTCATATTGACGGGAGGCTAAACTGAGGAACAAGACATCGATTAAATAGAGCTGTGCCATTCTAGAGGAAGTGGCAGCACTGCGAAAAGGTGCTTCATTGGAACCGGACGTTGATAGATGGACATCACACAATGCAGAAACGCTTGTATGCCCTGGATGCGTTAAAGCAATGGTTTTCACTTCATTTTCTTTTGCGAGCTGAAGGGCTTGGATGATGTCTAATGTTTCTCCTGAGAAGGATATACCGAACACAATGTCATTCTTTCCAGCATTTGCGATGACCGTAGATGCGATGTGCATGTCAGTGAAGGCTGTGGCTGCATAATTGATTCTGAGAAATTTCTGCTGGGCATCAGCTGCGACGATGCCAGATGCACCCACACCGATAAAATGGATTTGGTTTGCATTCAACAGCAGTTGAACAGCTTTTTCTAAAGCTTCTACATTTAAAATAGAGGCTGTATCTTTGATCGATTGAATGGTGTTTCCTGCTGTCTTTTGAATAATGGATTGAAGTGGTTCATCTTGTTCGATATCCCGGTAGCCTTGTTTATCAGTGTGCATTAAGTCTCCAGCGATCCGCATTTTCAAATCGTGATAGCCATCCAGCCCGAGAGACTTACAGAGGCGGATGACGGCAGAGCTGCTTGCACCGGCAGCCTGACTGATTTCATGCACTGTGCTTTTAATGACTTTGTCAGGATGGGCAAGGATATAGTCTGCAATGATTTTTTCAGATTGGGGAAGCTTTGATTTCATTGTGTGTAGTAGGGTGAGTCCGCCTGCTGACATGAGTTTCCTCCTTTAAGATTGATAACGTAAGATGGCTTTGTCGATGTGACCATCTGCTTTGTTGAGCAGGTCTTTGGCTGTCTTTTTATCTGTTTTGGTTTGGAGCATGACGATGGCTGTTTTAACTTCTAAATCGGCTGCTTCAAGGGCTTTTACGGCTTGTTCGTAGGAAGCATTGGTCACATGCTGAATGATGGTGATGGCGCGTTCTTTTAGTTTATGATTGCTTACTTTTACATCTACCATCAGGTTTTCATATACTTTGCCTTGTCTAATCATGACAGAGGTGGAAAGCATATTTAAAATCATTTTATGAGCGGATGCGGCTTTCATTCGTGTTGACCCAGTGATGACTTCTGGTCCTACGACGACTTCAATGGCGCAGTCTGCTAGTTCGCTAATCTCTGCTTGTTCATTGCAGCTGAGGGCTACTGTTTTTGCTCCAATGGTTCTAGCATAGTTTAAAGCGCCAATGATATAGGGTGTTCTGCCGCTAGCCGCGATGCCGACAACCGTATCTTTTGATGTCAGGTGGATGTGTTCTAAATCTTTTTGACCAGCTTCTTCACTGTCTTCCACATCTTCTGCTGCATGTGAAAAGGCAGAGTCTCCACCGGCCATGATGCCTACGATGACATCAGGTGAAATGCTATAGGTAGGTGGACATTCGACCGCATCCATTACCCCAATTCTGCCGCTTGTTCCAGCGCCTAGATAAATGAGTCTGCCTCCATTCGAGATGGATTCAAAGGCAAAGTCACTTGCTGTCTTTACGTCTGGAAGGACACGGTTGACGGCTTGAGCGACCTTCATATCTTCCTCATTTATCATTTGGAGCATTTCTAGCGGGCTTGCTTGTGAAATTCCCATGGTGTTAGGGTTTCTTGATTCTGTTGTCAAAGAACGCAGTTGAGATGGCTGCATGTGACATACCTCCTTATTTCTTCATTTTCAGTATATTGAGTATGATATGAAATTTCAATATTATATTTAAATACTGAAATTATATTTCAGTCAAAATGTTGTGCTGATGAGGGTTGAATAGTTAGAAAATAAAAAAAATAAAAATCCCCTTTACAAAAGGGGGACAACCTGTATATAATAACTTTTGTCAGCTTCACGGAAACAGTAAACTTGACAAACTGGCCCGTTGGTCAAGCGGTTAAGACACCGCCCTTTCACGGCGGTAACACGGGTTCGAATCCCGTACGGGTCACCATCATGTGGAGGATTAGCTCAGCTGGGAGAGCATCTGCCTTACAAGCAGAGGGTCGGCGGTTCGAGCCCGTCATCCTCCACCATATGCCGGTGTAGCTCAACTGGTAGAGCAACTGACTTGTAATCAGTAGGTTGGGGGTTCAAGTCCTCTTGCCGGCACTGTTTTTCTTTTATCAATTCCATATGTGGAGGGGTAGCGAAGTGGCTAAACGCGGCGGACTGTAAATCCGCTCCCTCCGGGTTCGGCGGTTCGAATCCGCCCCCCTCCACCATTTTTGGGCTATAGCCAAGCGGTAAGGCAACGGACTTTGACTCCGTCATGCGTTGGTTCGAATCCAGCTAGCCCAGTTAAGACACCTTTTTTAAAAAGGTGTCTTTTTTTTATTTTGACGATTGGAATGTATAACTATTCAAAATATTGTTGAGTTGAGTCAGAAGGCACCGAGAAAGTAAAATATAAGCATGAACGGAAAGGGGATGTACATATGGGAGATCAAAAGAAGGTCACGATTGTTGGGGTGCCGATGGATCTCGGTCAAATGAGAAGGGGCGTCGATATGGGGCCGAGTGCCATTCGCTGTGCTGGTGTAAAAGAAAAATTGGAATCGCTTTCATTTGGTGTCGAGGATTTAGGGGATATTCCTGTTGAGCAAAGGGATGATGAGAAAGGTCTCTATACAAGTGAAAAACTGAAAAACTTAACGGAGAATGCTGGCGCAAACCAGCTTCTTGCTGAAAAGGTTAGCAGTATTGTGCAGTCAGGTTCGTTTCCGCTGATTTTAGGCGGGGATCATAGCATTGCAATTGGTACACTAGCCGGTGTAGCCGAGCATTATGAAAATTTGGGTGTCATTTGGTATGATGCACACGGTGATTTAAATACAGAGGAAACCTCTCCTTCTGGAAATATTCATGGGATGCCACTTGCTGTCAGTCTCGGCTTTGGGCATGATGATCTAATCAATATCGGCGGTTATACACCTAAAGTAAAGCCTGAGAATGTGATCTTGATCGGTGCTCGTTCTTTAGATGAAGGAGAGCGGGCATTGATTAGAGAAAAAGGCATTAAAGTGTATACGATGCATGAAATCGATCGATTAGGGATGACGAGAGTGATGGAGGAAGCCATTGCGTATTTAAAAGAAAGAACAGATGGTGTTCATTTGTCGCTTGATTTAGATGGCCTTGATCCAGCGGAGTGCCCTGGCGTGGGAACGCCGGTTGCTGGCGGCATCAGTTATAGGGAGAGTCATCTTGCAATGGAGCTTTTAGAGGAAGCGGGTATTTTGACTTCTGCTGAGTTTGTTGAGGTGAATCCGGTATTAGATGAGAAAAATAAAACAGCAGAAGCGGCAGTTGCATTAATTGGTTCTTTAATGGGTGAAAAGCTATTATAGAGCGGGACTTGTTCCCGCTTTTTTTTATTTTGGGGAAATTTAAGGATATGTTAAGGTTTTTACCGGCTGATAAGCGTAACATGCTGTCAAAAATTTGTTACACTATTTTTTAGAGGAGAATGAAACCTTTTGGAACGAGGTTCGTATACATAAAGACCGGTGAAGGCAGAGGTTGAATATACTATGGAAACAATGATTAAAAAGAGAATTAAGCAAGTGAAAAAAGGCGACCAGAACGCATTTGCAGACATCGTAGACCTGTATAAAGACAAAATTTATCAGCTGTGCTATCGTATGCTTGGGAATGCACATGAAGCAGAAGATATTGCGCAGGAGGCGTTTATTCGTGCCTATGTGAATATTGAGAGCTTTGATGTGAATCGTAAGTTTTCCACGTGGCTGTACCGCATTGCAACCAACCTGACCATCGACCGTATTCGTAAAAAAAAGCCGGATTATTATTTAGATGCAGAGGTGGCAGGGACAGAAGGACTGAATATGTATTCTCAAATTGCGGCTGACGGCATTTTGCCAGAGGACGAGGTGGTGTCGCTTGAATTATCGAGCACCATTCAGCAAAAAATTTTAAGATTACCCGATAAATATCGCTCGGTCATCGTATTAAAGTATATTGATGAACTCTCGTTAAAAGAAATTAGTGAGATTCTGAATATACCAGTTGGTACGGTGAAAACGAGAATACACAGGGGTAGAGAGGCTCTCCGGAAACAGTTGAGAGACCTTTGAGTGAGGTGATTTTGATGAGCTGTCAGGAAAAAATCGTCCTGCTTATGCATCAGTATTTAGACGGGGACATAGAGCCCGAAGATGAAAAAGAATTAAAGAGCCATCTGCAATCGTGTGAGGAATGCCGTACTCATTTTCAACAAATTGAGAAATCCATCGCGCTCGTGCAGAGTACATCTCATATAGAAGCACCATCTGATTTCACTGCAAAGGTGATGGCAGGTCTTCCAAAGGAGAAAAAGCGTGTGTCGATTCAAAGATGGATCAAAGCTCATCCGCTAATGGT
The DNA here is from genome assembly GCF_000701305.1 of Bacillus sp. UNC125MFCrub1.1. NCBI lineage: Bacteria > Bacillati > Bacillota > Bacilli > Caryophanales > Bacillaceae > Bacillus > Bacillus sp. UNC125MFCrub1.1. The sequence goes on along the minus strand of NZ_JNIG01000010.1, from coordinate 412,120 downwards.
CGCCGCTGCCCTCTTTGTCATATTGATGGGAGGCAGTCTGTTTACAAGCTGGAATACGGATCATAATTTCAGTGTGTCAAAGCAGCCGAATCTCGTGGTTGAAAATGATACAGTGACGGTACCTAAAGGGGAAACCGTCAAAGGTGATGTCACTGTGAAAAATGGCAAGCTGATTGTAGAAGGCAAGGTTGATGGAAACGTAACAGTCGTCAATGGAGAACAGCTGACTGCTTCTGCCGGACAAGTCACTGGTCAAATCAATGAAATTAATGAAGTGTTTGATTGGGTTTGGTACAAAATGAAATCTACAGCACAAGATGTGATGCGGGTCATTGGTCCAGAGGAGCAAAAGTAAATCAAACAGTTTGAGAGCAGTCTCTAAGGGGACTGCTCTTTTTCTATTGATGGACAGACTTGAATGCCAGCCAGATATGGCAACTATTTTCCTTGCTGAAACAAAATGTGGTATAATAGCCACGCTATGTACTTACACATAGGCTCTTTTTTTATAAAAAATGAATCGAACGAAGAATAACTGAAAATTCTGGAGGACGAGGAAATGGCTTTAGGGGATATTCCTTTTTTGCAGTACCTCGGTAATGCTGTTGATATTCTCGTTGTTTGGTATGTGATATATAAATTAATGATGGTCATCCGCGGAACAAAAGCGGTTCAGCTTTTAAAGGGAATTGTCGTCATTGTTCTCGTCAGGATGGGAAGTGCGTATCTCGGTCTTAACACACTTCAATGGCTGATGGATCAAGCGATTACGTGGGGGTTCCTTGCGATCATTATTATTTTTCAGCCAGAGCTAAGGAGAGCGCTTGAGCAGCTTGGGCGCGGCCGTTTCTTCTCTAGAAGCGGAACACCTGTAGAGGAACAGCAGCAGAAAACGATCGAGGCAATTACAAAAGCAATTAACTATATGGCAAAACGAAGAATAGGCGCGCTGTTAACGATTGAGCGCGATACTGGAATGAATGATTACATAGAGACCGGAATTCCTTTAAATGCAAAGGTCAGTTCTGAGCTGCTGATTAATATCTTCATTCCGAATACACCGCTTCATGACGGCGCTGTGATTATGAAGCGTGATGAGATTGCAGCTGCAGCGTGTTATTTACCGCTGTCTGAAAGTCCTTTTATCTCTAAGGAGCTCGGTACACGTCACCGCGCGGCAGTTGGTATTAGTGAAGTAACGGACAGTTTAACCGTCATCGTCTCCGAGGAGACAGGCGGCATTAGTGTCGCAAGAAATGGTGATCTCCATCGAGAATTGACAGAAGAAGCGCTTGAAGAAATGCTGATTGCTGAGTTTAGTAAGAACAGCAAAGATGCTTCCTCGACCAAATGGTATTGGAGGGGCAAGAAAAATGGATAAGATTTTGAATAATCGCTGGGCCGTTAAGTTTCTTGCATTGGTCTTCGCTTTATTGCTGTATGGTGCAGTCAATTCAGCGCAAGCGCCCACGCCGAAAAAAATCGGTGAATCCTTTTTCCCAACATCGACAACAGACGAAGCAACCTTAACGGACATTCCTGTTAAAGCATATTATGACGACGAAAAGTATGTAGTCACTGGTGTGCCGCAGACAGTCAATGTCACGATTAAAGGATCAACTAGTGCTGTGAAAACAGCAAGACAAACGAAAAATTTTGAAATTTACGCAGATATGCAAAACCTGACGACAGGTACACATAAAGTCGAATTGAAGGCAAGAGATGTATCGAAAGGAATCACGTTAACGATTAATCCGTCTGTGACGACTGTGACGATACAAGAAAAAACGACAGCTGAATTCCCTGTTGAAACGGAATTTTATAATCAAAATAAAATCAAAGACGGCTATTCACCAGAGCAGCCTATTGTGAATCCGAAAAATGTCACGGTTACTGGCTCAAAAGACGTGATCGACAAAATTTCTGTCATTAAAGCATTTGTGAACTTAGAGGATGTCGATCAGCAAATTGAGAAAGAAGCGAAGCTCACTGTGTATGATAGCAGTGGGAATGAGCTACCAGTCGAAGTGAGTCCGTCTGTGGTAGATATTACGGTCCCGATTACGAGTCCAAGCAAGAAAGTTCCGTTTAAGATTGAGCGGACGGGCAGCTTGCCAGATGGGATTAGTATCTCAAGCATCGAGACAAGCCCAAGTGAGGTGACAGTCTACGGTTCTCAAAAGGTGCTGGATGCACTTGATTTTATTGACGGCGTTCAGCTGGACCTAAGCAAGATTAAAGATGATACAGAGATTGATGCCGACATTCCACTGCCAGATGGTGTGAAAAAGGTATCGCCTGAAACTGTTAAAATCAAAGTGAAGGTTGCAACAGCTGAAGAAAAAAAGATCGATAATGTCCCAATTTCTGTCGTGGGTCTGAGCAAGGATCTTAGCTCTGCATTTGTGAGTCCGTCTTCAGGGCGTCTCACACTAACAGCAAAAGGTTCAAAGAGTGCAATCGATAAACTAAAGGCTTCAGATATTGAAGCCTATATCAATGTCGGGGACTTAAACGAAGGAACACATGAGGTCAAAGTACAAGTGAATGGCCCTCAAAATGTGACATGGACTTTATCTAGATCGAAGGTCAAAGTGAAACTGACTTCTACTGATACAGAAGATCAGCCGGCTTCTACGAATGATCGGAAAGATCAATCATCCGATGATGATCAGGAAGAGAAGAGTCAAAAGGAATCTACACAAGATAAAGCAAAAAAAGAATCAAGTCAAAGACAGCGGGTCAAAGAAGATAACAAAGAGGACGCAGCGTCCTCTTGAATGGTAAAAAAGGAGCGATTGAAACATGGGCAAGTACTTTGGAACTGATGGTGTAAGGGGTGTGGCTAATAGCGAATTAACGCCAGAGCTCGCATTTAAAATTGGGAGATTTGGCGGCTATGTGCTCACGAAGGATAAAGAACGTCCAAAGGTACTCGTTGGACGAGACACGCGTGTATCTGGTCATATGTTAGAAGGAGCACTCGTAGCAGGCTTACTTTCAATTGGGGCTGAAGTCATGCGTTTAGGTGTGATCTCAACACCTGGTGTGTCTTATTTAACGAAGGCAATGGATGCAGAAGCAGGTGTCATGATTTCAGCTTCGCATAACCCAGTTCAAGACAACGGAATTAAATTTTTCGGCGGTGACGGCTTTAAACTGTCAGATGAACAGGAGAATGAAATCGAGCAGCTGATGGATCAGCCGGTCGATCAATTGCCACGCCCAGTGGGAGCCGATCTTGGAACCGTGAATGACTACTTTGAAGGCGGTCAGAAGTACTTGCAATTCTTGAAGCAGACAGCGGACGAGGATTTCACAGGCATTCACGTAGCGCTTGATTGTGCACATGGTGCAACATCTTCTCTTGCAACACATTTATTTGCAGATTTAGATGCAGATGTGTCAACAATGGGAACATCACCAAACGGATTGAATATCAACGATGGCGTAGGTTCTACTCATCCAGAGGCACTTTCTGCTTTTGTGAAAGAAAAAGGAGCCGATATTGGTCTTGCGTTTGATGGCGACGGCGACCGCTTAATTGCAGTCGATGAAAAAGGTGATATTGTAGACGGCGATCAAATTATGTACATATGTGCACGTTATCTAAAGGGTGAAGGCCGATTGAAGGATGACACGGTCGTATCAACGGTCATGAGTAACCTTGGTTTCTATAAAGCGCTTGAGAAGCAAGGCATTAAGAGCATTCAAACCGCTGTTGGTGACCGCTATGTGGTCGAGGCGATGAAAAAGGATGGCTATAATGTCGGAGGCGAGCAGTCAGGCCACTTGATTTTCCTTGATTATAATACGACAGGTGACGGCATGCTTTCAGCGATCATGTTGGTGAATACACTAAAAGCAACAGGAAAAACATTGTCAGAGCTTGCAGCTGAAATGGAGAAATTCCCGCAGCTTCTAGTGAATGTGAAGGTATCTGATAAGTATAAAGTGGAAGAAAATGAAAAAGTAAAAGCTGTGATCCAAGAGGTTGAAAAAGAGATGAACGGTGACGGACGCATCCTGGTTCGTCCATCAGGAACAGAACCGCTTGTACGTGTCATGGCAGAGGCGAAAACAAAAGAGCTGTGTGATGAATACGTGGCTCGCATTACGGCTGTTGTCAAAGAAGAAATGGGTATTGAGTAATCGATCAAAGCAAATCGCAAAGTAGCGGTTTGCTTTTTTTCGAATAAACGTCATAAGAGGAAAGTTCTATACGAATCATATAAGCGAGGGCAATTTGCTGCTTGCTTTCATACATAAGAGAGCACATCAAAGGTAGAACGTGACAAGCCTCATCGCATATAGTGTAGGGAGGTCTTACTTTCTCACATGAAAGGGATCACCCGCTAAATTGTGATTGACGGAGGTCAGACCTTATAGTACAATCATCCTTGTGTTACTGGATTTTTATTCTAGCAGGAAAGGCAGGGTAGATGTTCAGCCACTCTTATAATTATAGCGCCCGAACTAAGCGATCGAACGACAGATGCTTAGTTGACGAGGATGGAGGTTATCGAATTTTTCGGCGGATGCCTCCCGGCTGATCAAATATAGAGATCACAGCCGTAAGTGTTTCTTTAAAGCAAAGAGGTGACTCTTTGTACAAAGGGAATACACATGATCTCCCAAAATAAACATGTAGAGAGGGACGAAGAAATGTCCCTTCTATTTTAGTAGGCTTTCTTTGTCCCTTTCACATGATCGGGAGGAAGAATATTTATGTGTGGAATCGTAGGTTATATTGGTCAGAATGATGCGAAGGAAATCTTATTAAAAGGTTTAGAGAAGCTTGAGTACCGTGGGTATGACTCAGCAGGTATCGCTGTGGCAAACGAAGATGGCGTGCATGTGTTCAAAGAAAAAGGACGTATCGCTGAGCTTCGTGAAGTTGTAGATGCAAACGTGGCATCTTCAGCAGGAATTGGACATACACGCTGGGCAACTCACGGTGTACCAAGCCATCTAAATGCGCATCCGCATCAAAGTGCTTCTGGCCGTTTTACGCTTGTTCATAACGGTGTCATCGAGAACTATGTACAATTGACACGCGAATATTTACAAGACGTCACACTAAAAAGCGACACAGATACAGAGGTTGTTGTTCAAGTCATCGAACAATTTGTGAACAGAGGTCTTGATACAGAGGAAGCTTTCCGTCAAACGCTTCTTCAACTAAAAGGCTCTTACGCAATTGCCCTTTTCGATAACGAAAACAAAGAAACAATCTATGTGGCGAAAAACAAAAGCCCATTATTGGTTGGTTTCGGCGAAGATTTCAACGTTGTGGCTTCTGACGCAATGGCGATGCTTCAAGTAACAAACGAATATGCGGAATTAATGGATAAAGAAATGGTCATTGTTACTAAAGACGAGGTTATTATTAAAAACCTTGACGGTGATATCATGACACGTCCTTCTTATATCGCTGAGCTAGATGCAAGCGACATTGAGAAAGGCACATATCCTCACTACATGTTAAAAGAAACGGATGAACAGCCGCTAGTGATGCGCAAAATCATCCAAGAATATCAAGACGAAAACGGCAAGCTGTCAGTCGCTGGCGATATCGCAAGCGCAGTAGCAGAAGCAGACCGCATTTATATTGTGGCTTGCGGAACGAGCTACCATGCTGGACTTGTTGGTAAACAATACATTGAAGACTGGGCGAAAGTACCTGTAGAAGTTCATGTAGCAAGTGAATTCTCTTACAACATGCCGCTTCTATCGAAAAAGCCGTTGTTCATCTTCCTTTCTCAATCTGGGGAGACTGCGGACAGCCGTGCTGTACTTGTTCAAGTCAAAGAGCTTGGTCATAAAGCATTAACGATCACAAACGTACCAGGATCTACGCTTTCTCGTGAAGCGGACTTCACATTGCTTCTTCATGCAGGACCAGAAATCGCAGTGGCTTCAACAAAAGCCTACACAGCACAAATCGCTGTACTTGCAATCCTTGCATCTGTTGCAGCTGAATTAAATGGTCAATCTCTTGACTTTGATCTTGTGAAAGAGCTTGGGATTGTAGCAAACGCAATGGAAGCCCTTGTCGATCAAAAGGATGAAATGGAACAAATCGCTCGTGATTTCTTCACAGTGACACGTAACGCATTCTTTATCGGAAGAGGACTTGACTACTATGTGTGCCTTGAAGGTTCACTCAAACTAAAAGAGATCTCTTACATCCAAGCAGAAGGCTTTGCTGGCGGAGAACTCAAACACGGCACCATTGCTTTAATTGAAGAAGGCACACCGGTCATTGCCCTTGCCACGCAAGAGCACGTGAACCTCAGCATTCGTGGTAACGTCAAAGAAGTCGTTGCACGTGGTGCAAACCCATGTGTCATCTCACTAAAAGGCCTAGAAGACGAAGGCGACCGTTTCGTCCTTCCAGCTGTACACCCAGCACTTGCACCACTTGCATCTGTTGTTCCATTACAGCTAATCGCTTACTACGCAGCCCTTCACCGCGGGTGTGATGTGGATAAACCACGTAACCTTGCGAAGAGTGTGACGGTGGAGTAGGGATTAAATAAAATCGGATTTTTGATACCCCTTTAGATATAATTGTCTAAAGGGGTATTTTTGTGTCAATAGAACTAGCAGTTGAAAGATTTAAACTGAACTTTGATTGATAGATACTATTTCCATGTTGCTATTATGATAAATATTCTTAGGGGGGAAATATTATTTTTATTCGATATGTAAAAAAAGAAAAATGGGGAATTGTTTTTTTCATAATTGGTTATATTGCATTGTTTGTCATTTCTTATTGTTTAATTGGTGGTCCTGTCTCAAGCGGAGGACCAATTGGTGTATTCCTTGGATTTTGTATCGTTCAATTTCTTAAATATAGAGCTTTCAAAAAAGATGAAAGAAATAATAAAGGCATATATCATCGTTTATAAGTTGTATTTTTAACACATTATACTAAATGCATAATGAGAGAGCGGCCCCTTGAGAAAGCATGACAGGTTAAATATTTAACGAAGAAAGAGAGCAGACACATGACCAAACCTAAAATCTACACAATGAGTTTCGCAAAAGTCTATCCTCTCTACATCGCAAAGGCAGAGAGAAAGGGAAAAACGAAAGCTGAAGTCGATACGATTATTTGTTGGTTAACAGGCTACAGTCCAGAAGAGCTTGAGGAACAGTTGGACAAGCAGATAGACATTGAAACTTTTTTTGCCGAGGCTCCTGAGCTTCATCCTTCCCGCAGCTTAATTAAAGGAGTCATCTGTGGTGTTAGAGTAGAGGACATTGAGGAAGAGACCATGCAGAACATTCGTTATCTAGATAAGCTGATTGATGAGTTAGCGAAGGGAAAGAAAATGGAAAAGATTTTGCGAGATTCGTCATGAACATCACAAGCGAGCCCAGTGAATAAACTTCACTGGGCTTTTTTATATTTATAGACCATTCGACCAATAAAAATAAAATCCATTTGAACGAATTCTCTCTTCATGTCGTCAAAAGAAGTAATATCAAAACAAATTGACGTTTGAAAAGGGAGTGGCGTGTATGGATATGAAGATGATTTTACCTCTTATTTTGCTACAAGCGATTTTAATGGTGATTGGTTTGTTTGATTTGTTGAAAAGAGATCCATCGAGGATTAGGGGAGAGGTGAAGTGGGTTTGGGCTTTGGTGATTGTGTTTGTGGCGAGTGCCGGTCCTATTGCGTATTTCATTTTTGGTCGTAAACAATCTTAGTAGGGGGGATTCGCTTGAATATGTTGGAGTGTTACGGGCTGACGAAATCGTATGGACGGCATGAAGTGTTAAAAGATGTCTCTTTTTCTGTTGGGGAGGTTGGATGTGTTGGCTTTTTAGGAGCCAATGGAGCGGGGAAGACAACGACGATCCGAATTTTGACGGGGCTTGCTCGTCCTACGTCTGGCGTTGTGAAGGTGGCGGGTTTGGATGTCACAAGGGACATGGATCAAATCAGTCAGGTGATTGGGTACTGTCCGCAGCATCCTGCATTTTATCAGGATATGACGGGGCAGGAGTGGATGCATTGGGTTGGCGGGTTATTTCATTTAGAGAAAAACATCATTCGTTCCAAAACAGAGGAGCTGTTGAAGCTTTGCCGTGTGTATGAGGCGAAGGATCGCGTTATTGGTAGCTATAGTGGAGGCATGAAGCAGAGGCTTGCCATTGCACAGGCGCTGATCAATAGCCCACAGGTTCTGATCCTAGATGAGCCTGTGTCGGCACTTGATCCCATGGGGAGAAAAGACGTCCTGACTTTGATTGAGCGTCTAAAGCATGAGATGCTGATCTTTATGTCGACCCATATTTTAGATGACATTGAACGTGTGGCTGATCATATTATCATGATCAACAGCGGCAAAATTGAGATGTCCTCTTCGATGAAACAGATCAAAGAAGACTATATCCAGCCCGTGATTGAATTTCAATTAGAACAACAGAATACGAAACTAGTGGCTTTGTTAAAAGAACGGGATTGGGTGGAGGAATGTATGGAGACAGGAGACGCTTATCAGGTGCGAGTCAACAATCAACATACGGCATTGAAGGAGCTGCCGGGTCTCATCACTGAAACTGGCGGTGTTCTTATCCAATATCGATTATCTAAGCTGACGCTTGAAGATATTTTCATGAAGGTTGTGACGGCATGATGATGTTGAAAAAGGAATTTAGGGAGTTATTCACTAGTTATAAAATCTTATTTATGCCGATCATTTTTACGATTTTAATGATTACACAGCCTATTACGCTCAAAATGCTGCCGGATCTTTTATCGAATTCGGCTAATTTACCTGAAGGGTCTACATTTTATATACCAGAGCCTAGTGCTGGAGAGGCTTTAGCCAGTGCTTTGAGTAAATTTGATTCGCTTGGCGTGTTTATCCTCATTATGATCGTGATGGGGACGATTGCTGGAGAGCGTGCCTCTGGGGTGACGGCGATGATTATGGTGAAACCGATCAGTCGAATGAGTTATTATGTCTCAAAAACATGTGCCTATGCCTGCTTAACTTTGTTTAGTTTGATAGTGGCAGTGCTTGCTTCCGTTTATTATGTGGACATCCAATTTGGGCTTGTGGATTGGGTCAACGTGTTAAAAGGGACGCTTTTGTATTATCCGAACCTACTGCTCATTGTGGTATCGACCATTTGTGCATCGGCGTTCTTTAAGCGCTCAGTGACTGCGGGCGGTGTTTCCCTTTTGATCAATCTCATCCTGTTTACCGTTCCTTCGTTTTATGAGGACACATTAGGGAAGTTTGCACCTAAAGGCGTCACAAGTGCGGCTGAGGAGATGATTCATAGAGGGACTTATTCGGATCAGGCACTTACAAGCTTTCTAGGTGTATCGGTATTGATTGGTTTCTTTTTTCTCATCGGATGGTTTCTTTTTAGAAAACAAGAATTATAGCATGATGTACCCTTTGGATATGAAAATCTAAAGGGTCTTTTATATATTTAGTAAGTAAAAAATAAGACATAAATGCATATTATCATGATTTTGATGTTGAAATAATATATACTTAGTATATAATTACTCCGTAAAGGGATGGGAGGAGTTTGCAGATGATTCAGATCAAGAATGTGAAGAAGGAATTTTTTCAAGGCCAGGAGCGGACTGAGGTGTTGAGGGGCGTTGATTTGACGGTAGAAGAAGGGGAGTTTGTAGCGGTGATGGGACCAAGTGGCTCTGGAAAAAGTACATTACTTCAGCTGTTAGGCGGGCTTGATCTGCCTACTGATGGAGAGATTTTGATAGATGAGCATCAGTTGAGTGAGATGAATGAGAAAGAGAGAACGATTTTTCGCAGAAAACAGATTGGGTTTGTGTTTCAAAATTATCAGCTGCTGCCTACATTAACTGTCGAAGAAAATGTGGCGTTTCCGCTGCATGCAGATGGACGTTTAACAAAGGAGAATCAACAGACGGTTGTAAAGCTGTTAGAGGCTGTTGGCTTGAATGGACTTGGGCGGAAACGGGCTAGTTTGCTGAGCGGCGGGCAGCAGCAGCGTGTAGCGATTGCAAGAGCTCTAGTCAATCAGCCGTCAGTGTTGTTAGCAGATGAGCCGACGGGGAACTTGGACCGGCATAGAGCGGAGGATATTTTGGCGTTAATGTGCAAGTTCAATCGAGAAAGCAAGCAGACGATTATCATGGTGACGCATGATATTTTCGCAGCAGGATTTGCGGATCGAATCATCCTTTTTAAAGACGGTGTTATTGATCAAGTGATCTCTAGAAAGGATGATGATTATGCTCAGTATGTGGCGAATTTCATGGCGTAACATGATTCAGCATAAAAAGCGGTTCGCCATTTCTGTCTTAGGCATCATGGTGGGGATTGCTTTTGTCACGTCGATGCTCATTGCCGATCGAACGACAAATGATGTGTTTCATTATTATGAGCAAATGTATGTCGCTGATGCAGATTATTGGGTGTTGAGTGATGATCATACGTATGATGAGGAACAGATCTCATCCATTTTAAAGCATCCTGATGTGACAGGATCATTATTAGCGCTGGATAAACAGACGTTTTTTGATGTAGAAGGTGATCACTCTCTTAACCAACGGGCGGTGCGCATTACCGGAGTACAAGATCAAACGAGCTCTTTACTGAAGCTGCCTGTGATTGAAGGGCGTTTGGATAATCAGGGGTTGGTCATACCAGATGTTGTGGCGAAGCTGCTGAATAAAAAAGTGGGAGATACCATTCGTTTTTCTGATTTGGGCGAAGCGAAGGTATCTGCCATTGTGGAATATACACAGCTGCTTTCAAGTCCGAGTGACTGGAAGAGTGCAGAATCATCGAGCTTTCGTGTGATGGCGCCGCTTGATATATTGAGAGACTGGACGGGAATGGATGATCAGCTTTCTTATATGAGATTTCAGACAAATGAAGGCGGGGAACAGCTCTTTCAATCTTTACAGAAAGAGTTCAAGGATGCCGATGTTTTTGTCCAGCCTGTGGTGGCGGATGACCGGCAAAGTAATGACATTGGCGGGTTGTACACGTTCTTTTACCTCATCGCAGGGCTGTCGATGTTTATGAGCGGTTTTATCGTGTTTAATATGATTTATACGAGTGTGATGGAACGGAAAAAGGAATTTGCGATTATGAAGAGCTTTGGTTATACGCAGGGCTCTGTTTCTAAGCTGATGTTGATTGAGGTTTTGATCTTGGCATGTATTGGAACAGCCATTGGGGTGCCGATTGGTGTTTGGCTTGGAGATGTGTTCATGCAAACACTGCTTGGTGTGTTCGCTTTTGATATGGTGTATTCGTTAGATTGGCAAGTGCCTGTTGTAATTTCAGTGATCATTGGTATTGTGTTCCCTGTGCTGTTTTCGTTATTTCCGATCTATCATGCAGGGAAAACGTCTGTGCTACTGACTTTAAAATCCACTACCCAAACTTCTACACTGAAAAAACAATCGGTCATTAGAGCGGTGATAGGGATAGGCTTGCTTTCATTTGTATGGGTGGATCATCCGGCTGCTTATCTTGGCATTTTAGCCAGCATGGTTCTGTTATTCCCATTTTTTCTGCTCTTTTTGAACCGGTTGTTGGCGCCTCTTTTGAAGTTTGTCTTTGGTTACCCGGGCCATCTATCCTCGCAGCATGTCACGCAGCAACTGAATCGAAATGCCAATACGGCGGCGATTCTAGCTGTTGGGATTGCTGTGATCTTGCTTTTAAGTGCGGTCATTGAATCGGCTCCAGATGGCTATGAAAAAGAGATCCGTCAAACGTACGGCGGTGATCTCAGGGTTACCTCTGAAGCGCCATGGACGAAAGCGGATCAAGAAAAGCTGTCATCCTATGAGTCTGTTGAGCGGGTGGAACCGATGATGGAAGCGGCTCCTTTGACATGGGAAACGGCCCATGGAGAGAAAAGACAATTTTCTATCATCGGTGTGGATGAGAAAGGACCTTCTTTTATAGAAGGTGACAATAAAGGCGATTTGTATCAACGATTATCAGAAACGCCTTCTATCGTGTTAGGAGAGCGTGCTTTTGATGAATGGGGTGGGCGTATTGGAGAGAGTGTGTATCTCAATGCACCTTCTGGCCGGCAACAGTTACAAGTCATTGATGTGGTCAAAACTTCTCATCATTCGGGTTATGTGGCATTTGTCGATCAGACATTTTTACAAGAGGATTTAGGGTGGGCGCAGCCTCTTGATATCCTGCTTACGTTAAAAGACAAAGGTGCCGGTGAGTCTTTACGAGATCAGCTATGGGAAGACTTTGGACAGCGGCTTTCAAAGGTGAAAACAGTAGAGGATGAGATTAAATCAACGACATCGGCTTTCACTGGTATGAATGAGTTAATTTCTATGATGCTCATTTTCATTATGGGGCTCGCGAGCATTGGAACAGCCAATACACTGCTGATGAACACGCTTGAACGAACATCTGAGATTGGCACCATGCGGGCGCTGGGGCTGACAAAGCAGCAGGTGAGAAAAATGATCGTCGGAGAAGGTGTGCTCATTGGGTTAACAGGTGTGATTGGCGGCATTTTATTTGGTGTGATTCTTCTATATATTTCAAGCCAATCTGATTGGCTCGGTGGATTTGTTTCATTCCAATTGCCGTTTGTGCATCTAATGCTGGCAGTGATCGCAGGAATTGCACTCAGTTTAGCGGCTTCGTGGATTTCTAGTGCGACAGCGAGTAAAATAGAGATGATATCATCTCTCAAAGAAGGTTAAATCATATGTCAGTGAAATACGGAATTTTAACATCGCTCTGTCAGCAGCAACATCATGGATATGAATTAAAGCTAGAGCTCGAGTCATTGCTCGGAATAAAAGGAAAAATCAACCCGGGTCAAATCTACACGACGCTTGATCGGTTAATTCGTGATCAATTGGTGACAGCAGTGGGAATAGATGACCAAGATCGAAAGCTGTACGACGTGACGGAAGAAGGCAGACAAGAGCTGGAATCATGGCTGTTGGCACCTGTTCCATATCATGCTGCAAAGGATGATTTTCACTTTAAATGGGGCTGTGCACGGAAAATCAGATTTCATCAAGAAAAAGAAATGCTTCAGCAGCAGAAAGCCGTCATTATGAAAGATGTGATGGAACTCACGAAGCTAAAAACGGAATGTCTTGTGCAAGGTGATGAGAGTCGGTACTTATTGATTTCTGGCACACTGCTTCATTTAGAGGCGGATTTGAATTGGATTCATCAAATTGAGCATCGGAGCGGGTCATCATTTTAGAGAGGTCTTTCTTATGAAGAAAGGTCTTTTTTTTGCTTCGTTTGGAGCATATGTAGATAGGATGGGAAGAAAGTTTGGTATGATAGGTGTAAGTTGATTGTATTTTCAGAAAAGGGGTTTGATCAATGAAAACATCACGTAATCCTGAGACCATTCATGCGCCAGTTGCACCGTACATCCATCAAATAGAGACAACAGGGCCGCAGCGGTGGTTAACCTTATCAGGGCAAGTGGGGATGGAAGTCGATGGGACCATCCCAGAGAGCCCGATGGAACAGCTCGAGCTAGCGTTAGAGAATGTAAAACGCAATGTAGAAGCGGCAGATATGAAAGTGGAAGATATAACGAAGCTTGTGTTCTATTTAGTAGGGGAGTTTGATGCTGAGAGTAGAAAACGAATCATGGGTCAGTTTTTAGGAGATCACCTGCCTTGTATGACGATGATTTATGTGGTGGCTTTGGCTTCACCTGCTTTAAAGGTCGAGGTGGATGCATGGGCTTGTCGGGATATGGATTCGGTTTGAATTGGTTTGTTTAATAGATAAAAGGTTGGGATTATTGATGCCCAATCTTTTTTGTTTGTTTCTTTTAGTATTTTAAATGATTATAATCCTCTTACCCTTTTATACCTCATATGGTAATATTATGGTAAACAATGAGTGGGTCTAATTACATTTACATTCCATTGTAAAAACACCATAGATCAGCATACATCACTCTAATAAAAGGGAGAGATTTGATGCCATTTATGGAGGTTCAGAATGTAAGCAAACGATATAGCAATGGTGATGGGATAGAGGGCCTTTCATTTTCTATTGAAGCAGGGGAGGTTGTGGCACTGCTTGGTCCTAATGGTGCGGGGAAGACGACAACCATTCGATGTTTAACAGGTCTCTATCAACCTGATCAAGGGGAAATACTCATAGAGGGATTTCCTCCTGGTCATTCCCATGTCCAAAAACAAGTAGCTCTTATTCCAGATCAGCCATATTTGTACCCAGATTTAACGGTTGCTGAACATGTTCAATTCCGTGCAAGAGGCTATCATAAAGGTTTAAAACAGATCAAAGAAAAGGTATTTGAGGCGTTGAAAGAAGTACATATCGAAATGAAGATGAACGAATTGTGCGGAAGGCTTTCAAGAGGTCAAAAACAACGTGTCGTCTTAGCAGGGGCCATTGTGCAAGATGCTTCCCTTTTTATTTTAGATGAGCCGACTGTTGGGTTAGACATCCCTTCGAAACAATGGCTGTCAGATTGGCTGATACAGAAGAGTCTTCAAGGTGGTTCGGTTCTTGTGTCCACTCATAGTCTAGAGTTTGTTCTTGATACGGCTAGTAGGGTGATATTGATTCGAGACGGTGCCATCATGAAAAGTATCGCTGTTCCTAAGCGGCAGGAAGAACAAATGAAGTGGCGGGCAGAAGTCATTCAACTTCTAGGGGAGTGGTCTAGTGAATAACACGCTTTCCCTTTTATGGATGAAATCCCAAAGGCGCTTGATCAGTAAAAATCAAGAAAAGAAAATGCCCTTTCTGATCTTGCTACTTATGATGGCTGCCATCGGTTTTCAGCTGAGCGCAGTCTCAAGTATGGGCGATTGGAATGCAAGTACAGCTGGATGGATCATTGTCGTTTTATTTGTTCTTTATACTGGCTTTGGCTTGTTTTCGAATCGATTGCCTAGTCAGATGTACGATATCATGTGGTTGTATGGAAGTGGTGCTTCTTTATGGACAGTTGTGATGAGTGTATGGGTATATCACATTTTTTGGCGATGTGCTCTTCTCATTGTTTCTGCTGTGATAGCTGATATCCTCCTTCTTTGTTTAACGCAGCAGTACTTTTTTCTACTTGGTAAATCACTCCTGTTAACAGCGCTGTTATGTATGATCGAAACATGGATGATTGCAGTATCTTGTGCAAGAACCATTCAAGTATATAAGCGAGTGCTCTTCATTGGTTTTATACTGATGTTTGGTTGTCTTTCATTGCTTATTATGAATCAATTGATATTGAAACAGTCGTCAATGATGGAGATATCTGCTTCTTTGATGTATCAAGTCGGACACATGATAGTGGAGTTTTCATTCATTTCTGTATTGATATTACTTGGAGTGATGATTTTATCTTTCATGATGATGTACAGGTCGAGTCATCGTATAGAGATGATGGAGTCGTTAGTCAAAGAGGCGGCATTTTGGGAGGAATTTGAGGGGAAACAGGTTCATGTAAATCCAATAAGTCCAAAGAAAAGCAAGACGTGGTGGGGGCTTTCATCATTAACGGGCATCTGGGCTTTCCTTTGGCTAGAAATATTGATGATCAAAAAGTATGCTACCTTCCACCTGTTATCCACCATGCTGTTGATCGGTACTTACTATGTCGTTAGTTCTTATTTTTCAGATTGGTTGACTCTATTCTTTCTGGTCATTGGTGCATCTGTCCTGCTCAGTTCATATTACGCGGGGATTGTAAGACACGGGCAAACGGGAATGCTGTATCTTTTTCCGGGTGCTTTATATCAAAAAATTCTTCTGTTGGAAGTGTTTCAAACCCTTTGGTTGTATGGTGTCTACTTAATTTCTCTTATCTTGTTAGAGATTCATGATGTATTGTATTGGGCCATTTATGGCGTAGGGGTATATATTTGGTTTTTGACTATACGGCTCTTTGCCTTTACGCAGCCTTTGAGACGAGAAGCGAGTCTTTCTTTGGGCATCTATTATCGATCATTGCTCATCGGATCTGTCATAAGTGCTGCGGTCATCATTGGGATTCATCTATTCACTAATGGCTGGTTTACAACGATGACATGTGTATTTGCTGGATGTGTATGTTATGTGACTTGTTATCGATGCCGTGGGACTCATTAAAAAGAGGAGTTGATTGTCATGAAACCAGAAGATAAGCTATCCCAATCGGTTCAACGTTTAGTCAATACCAATGAAGTAACGATCGTTCAAGCCATGGGGGAGTTAAAGAAATCAGGAAAAGAGGCAGTGCCAGTGCTTGTTGAAGCCTTAAAAGAAGAGGGTTCTTTGCGGAATATTGCAGCAGCGGTTCTTGGTGAATTTGGAGCAGATGCAGGGGATGCAGCAGAAGCTCTTGCTAAACTGCTAGAAAGTGAAGAAGAGGAGACAAGAATGGCGGCTGCGATCTCACTCATGAGAATTGGTCAGCCTAGTTTGCCATTTCTTCTGTCTTTGGCAAAGCGTTATGAGGGTCCTACTTGTTTTTGGGCATCGTGGTGTATCTCTTGGATTGACCCATCAAAAATCGAAAAAAATATGTACGAGTGCCTAAAACAGGAACAAGAGAATCCATCAGGAAATGTGGCCCCTTTTGCCGCAGAAGAGGCACTAGGAAAAATCATCGCTTTTCAATTAAAAGAAAAGGGGGATGAGTAGTGGAAACGCAAATACTTAAATGGTCTGAGCACCTTCCTTGGATTCATTCTTCACATCAGCGGTGTTTACCTGAAGGGCATACTCAGCTTCTTTATTTTTGGTCAGTTAACTGTCCGCATTGTGAAGAATTAACCGACCACATTCTACATAGTGTGGATCAGTTGAGTATCCATTTAACCTGTGTCCATGTTCCATATACGGAAGAAGAAAAATCGATAGAGGTTGTTTCGAAATATGCGGAGGAAAAGAATCTCATTGCTCCCATTGTGTTGGATCAAGATTATGAGATTGTCACAAAATATAAAATTCAAGGATTGCCAAGTTTTTGCCTCATAGATAAAGAGGGACAATTAATTGATCGGAAAATGGGAGATACCGGCTGGGAAAAGATATTAAAAAAACTAGAAAAACGATCATAATTAGAGTTATGGAGGGGAGCGTTTTGTTTCAATCAAACCAAGAATTGAAAAAAACGGTGGTCTTTTATGCAGGTGTGGGAGCTGTTTTGCTGATTCTCATGATGTTGAAGTGGCTGCCGATTTCCGCAGACTGGGAGTTGCCGTTGATTTTGTTTGGATTGGGGATTTTGTTTTATATGAAGCGTGTGCTTTGGAAGGATGAAAAAGGTAAGGGCTAAAATGTTTAGCCCTTTTTTACGTAATCAAAGTTTCAACTTAAGTCATTGCCTGAATTTGATTTAAATTATGTTGGTTTCTGAACAGTAAATAGATTTAATGAATGATCATTAGGTATGTTGATAGAAGTTTGTTCTGCTATTCCTTTTGAATACCAATCATAATAATTTTCGGCTATTTCTTTTGGTAAATCATGCATGATAGTTGTTTTTGTTGGTTTTGCTCTGTTAACTATTTTAATTGAAGCCAACCCTAATTTCCTTTGGATAAGTGTTTCTGAGATTATTAATCTTTCTATATTATATTTGTGTGTTATGAGAAGTCTATCTGTAAGGCCGCCTTTTTTTATTTGCAAATAATGATCATTACAACTGTAGGAGCTGTACAAACTGCTAAACAATTGAATGAGTAAAAATACAACACTTATGAATATTGAAATATACCATAAGTCATTTCTGAAAAATAAAAGAAGAGCTGGCGTTAAACACCAAAATATGAATGATCTAAATAATTTAGGTATGATTGAATACCATGGTATTCTCTTCATATTGGTCTCTAGTCTAATGTTAGGAAAGATATCTGAAATTAATTTATTTGCCAAATTTTTATTTATAAAAGGAAATAATATATTTGGTGATTTTACATTTTCGTCATTAACTTCAGTCGAACTGATGATTTTTACTTTCACAATAGAAAGTAATTTTTGTATAAAACTGCTAGTGAAGTATAACGCTTCAATCTTTTCTTTTGGGATAGAGAAGTCAGTAATATTCAATTTACCTTTTTCGATGTACAGTCTAGTTTTGTCCGAAGATAATTTAAATCCTCCATATTGCAAGTATGTCTTTAAAATTCCATATAGAATAGACAATATAATAAGTAAAAAAACACTCAGAATAATTGTCATTGGAGAGGATTTTACAAATGAAATCAAACTATCTATATACTTTTCTAAAGACAAAAATTGATTGATTTCTGAGTAAGCAGAATAGAGAAGAAGTAGAAAGAAAAGTAATCTTAAAGATGTAAGGGAAGCAATAAATATCTCCTTCATTTGGATTTCATAATGAAGTTTCTGAGCACTTTGTTGTATAGGTCTTTCAAATTCACTTTCTACATTAGCATTGATACTGCCTTTTTCTGTAAGGTGCTTTTTTATGCTCAAAGCTTCTGAAGTTGTAATCATATGTAATTTTACTACGTGGTCATTATTGCTTGATCCTACATCAATTAACAAAGAGGTAAGGTCAAAAAAACGATGAAAAAAAGTAGATGTTTGATTCACGCCTTGAATACTGTTAATTGGAAAATGTCTTTTTACAGTAATGAACCTACCCTTTTCTAAATATAACTCCTCTTCGCTTAGGTCATAACCAAAATGTTTCCACTCTAATAATATAGTAATGACCTTGTAAATTATAAAAATAACAATAATTAAAAAACCTAATTTAGAGAATATTGATATGGATGAAAAACCAAATAATACTGATAAAAAAATACAGAAGAAGATGAAACCTTTAATCGATTTTAATAATTCAAATAGCATCCATAATGGATGTAATCTTTTTAGGCGACTATTAGTTTCCATTTATAGAGAGCTTTCCTTTCTAATCTCATTCTTTTTGGTTTGATTATCAGTAATATGCGCTATATAATCACGAATATCTGAAGCTTCTTTTTCTGGAATGCAAGGTATTTCATGTACATAGCCAATCGTACCAATCTTAATAGAAGATAATTTATATTTTTTTAATAAGGGACCTTGATATGTATCTACAAAATATACTTTATTCATAGGAATTATTAGGTGTTTCCTTCTGAAAATTCCTCCATGCTTTAATTGAATCATATTTATATCTATTTCATAACGCCAAGTTTTTTGTTTGTAAATAGGGACTAACATGAGTTCTACAATAGCTGATATAATTAAAATACCCATAAGGCTATAAATAAGCCAAACAATCCATTCTGACCAACTATAATAGTTGTGTAGAACTAAAAGGACAACTAAAACGCTAGTTGATATAATAAAATTTATAAAGTCGACAATCCGCCAAACCTTAATCGCATCTTTAGAAATTTTTTTTGAGGGCTCCTTCAATTGATACAAATATAATCCTCCTTATCCTTTGTAGATTTAGTACCACTTGGATACTAAATCTACTTTTTATAGGATTCTTAATTATTATCTCCAATATTAAGAAATATTTCTTCTAATGATGGCTCATCGACTTCTATTCTAAATACATCAATGTTTTTAGAAATAAAAAGCTTGTTGATTAATGGTATAGATGATTCATCTTCAATGGTTATTTGAGATGATAGTTCACTGATTTCATTTTTTATAGAAAGACTCTTAAGGTCTACTTTTAATGACTCAATCTGTGCAATTGAAGCAACACTATGCTTTATATAAACCGTCATATTCTTTTTGTATGCTGTTCTTAACTCTTTCATACTTCCTTTAATTTGAATGACACCTTTGTTCATAATAGCAACTTCATCACATAATTTCTCAACTTCATCTAAATTGTGTGAGGTTAGAAATACGGTAGTACCGTTTGTGGCGATTTCTTTAATAATAGAATGGATATTTAATACTGAATTTGCATCTACCCCTGAAGTCGGTTCATCTAAAAAAATTAAATCAGGTTTATTTAATAATGCTTGGGCGATCCCTAGTTTTTTTTTCATTCCAAATGAAAAATTTTTAGTCTTTAACTTAGCTGCATCTTTTAACTCAACTTTATCTAGAAGTTCAATTAAATCTTCTTGTTTTAAATCTAATTTCAATATTTGACTAAAGTATTTTAAATGATCTAGTGCGGTCATGTTTTCATAGAATGTAGAATAATCAGGGAGAACCCCTATTTTACCCCAGATTGATTTTTGTTGATTCTTTTTATAGCCCAATACTTCATAAAGTCCTTCAGTTGGTTCAATTATACCTGTAATCATATTTATAAATGTTGATTTACCGGCACCGTTCTTCCCTAGAAAACCAAATATTGTGCCTTTATCGATTGATAAGTTCATTTTATCAACAACAATTTTATTTCCATATCTCTTTGTTAGATTGGTCGTTTTGAGTGCATACACTATAAATCCCTCTTTCTAAAAAGCATTAAACTTACAATTATAAATAAAATTGGGAAAAGGATGACTATATATGTAAAAGCAGTCTGCTCTTGAGTGAAATAATAATAGGGTGTGATATAACTAATCATTTTAATGATAATATTATTTGACCCAATGCTAATCATACCGATAACAGGTAAAATAATCGACAATGTAATACCTAGAAACATTGTAATAGATGGGTTTGAAATGATAGTGGATAGTAATAGAGTTAACCCTAAGAAGTAAGAAATAAATACAATACATTGTATTAATTCTAGAAAATAAAAAGTGTTTGAAAACGGGATAATTAATATTAAGGAAATTGTTAAACATACAATCCAAAAAAGAAGATTACCTAAAAACTTTCCTAATAATATGTTATTTCTAGATGTTTTCGTCACCAAAAATCGAACAGTACGAGAGTATACCTCTTTATTGATTACATTATGGGCTAGACTGGTGACAAATAGTGGGGCAGCAATGAAAAGTAATACCATTAATCCACCCACATATGCATTATCACCTAGACCTAAAGATTTCAATTGGTCACTAAATTGGCTAAGGATTTTTGCCGTACCGGTTGTAATTCCAATTAGGACAATAATAATTAGGATAGAGCGTATACTTTTAAACAGTGCTTTGAATTCATTCAAACCAATTGCAAACATAGTTTCACCTCTTTTAGAATGACTGATCTGTCCCGTTTCTTGCTTTTTTATCTTTCACAATTATAGTAATTCCAGCAATTAGATACGCAATGCCGCCAAGTATGCCTAAAAAGATTGTTAATAAGGAGCCTAAAATAGAGGTAGTTATTAATAGAATACCGGCAGAGCGTGCTCTGTTTTTTAATAATATTAATGAAAAAATTCCTGCTAGTATGCTCAATATCGTTATTGCGATCATATATAAAGAACCATTGGCAAGGATGTTAATTACTTGTTCCGGTGTGATATCTTGTACGTTTTCTTCATCAATAAAGTCTTGGATTAGTTTGTTAGTATCATTGTTATTTTTTGTTCCTTCATAAAACATAAAGCTTCCAATAAGTAAGGCTGTGAATAAAATAACACCTATAATAGTAAAAGTCTTTTCTAAAGTACGTTTCATGCTTAACCTCCACAAAATACAATTTATTGGTTAAATAACCTAAACTTACAATAACATATTTTGGATAGATTTTTCCACATAAATTTTAAAAAAGTTTAAAAAAAATAAACATTATTCATTTTTTTATTCATTTTTTGATTACATTTATTATTTCTGTGTTATAATAATAAAAAAGCGGGGTGGCTGATATATGGAGAAAGATATTCCAACATGGATTTTATCTGTAGATTCTGAGGACAGAGAATTTATAAGAAAATTTATACTTAGTTCAGGTTCATTAAAACAAATGGCGAAAGATTATGATGTTTCTTATCCAACAGTTAGAACCCGATTAGACAGAATCATTCAATTGATTAGATTAAATGAAACTTTAGAGCAAGAAACTCTAATTAAATATGTAAAGAAACTCGCGATTGAGGAAAAAATTAGTTTAGAAGTTGCCAAAAACATTATTGAAAAATATAAAGCAGAAAGGGATGGAGATTAAATGAATGAATTAATGTATTTTATTTTAGTAGTTGTCGTTTTTGCAGTTCAGTATTTCCTTTCAACAAGAAACAACCTTTTGTGGGGAGCTTTAATCCCGATCGTCTTTATCGCTGGAATGTCATGGTTTTATTTCGAAAATAAAGCAAGTAATAATATAGGTTTTCTTATTATTGCGCTAGTTGGATTAGCTCTTTTAATTGAAGAGTGGAACCGCGGTCGTAGAATGCTCCACAAAAAAAGAGTCAAAGAAATTGAAAAGATGAAAACACAAGACATCACTATAAAAAAATAATCACAAAAATTATGATTTTTAGGTTTTAAATGTTTGATTTTTGGCTATAATAAAACAATAGGGATAGAGTGTTTCCACTATCCCTATTGGGCTAACGAACAACTAGCCATTGATGATGCTGTCAATTTTATCGCTGATCCATTGGAACGTTGCACCGTTCTTGATCCAGTTGATAACAGTTGATTTGTTAGCCCAAGCCCATTTAGCGGCTTTAGTACCAAGTTGAGCAACAAGTCTTAAGAAAGCTACCATTATTTATTTCACCTCCTGAATTCGTTTAGCCTGCTAAAGCTCGGATAATTTGGTTTGAAATCCATTTAAAAGAAAAGCCTTGTCCTATCCATTCAAGTACCTTTTTTTTGTTAGCCCAAGCCCAAATCGCCTGTTTAGCTGTAAGTTGAGCAACAAGTTGTAAGAAAGTTGCCATTCTTTTCACCTCCACCAAACTACTTGGAAAGATAATCTCAGAATTAGCCATTGATAATGCTGTCAATCTTATCACTGATCCATTGGAACGTTGCACCGTTCTTGATCCAGTTGATAACAGTTGATTTGTTGTCCCAAGCCCATTTAGCTGCTTTAGTACCAAGTTGAGCAACAAGTTTTAAGAAAGCTACCATATTCTTTTCACCTCCCAAATTCCACTTTTAAAAAATTCAGAATTAGCCATTGATAATGCTGTCAATTTTATCACTGATCCATTGGAACGTTGCACCGTTCTTGATCCAGTTAATAACAGTTGATTTGTTGTCCCAAGCCCATTTAGCGGCTTTAGTACCAAGCTGAGCAACAAGTCTTAAGAAAGCTACCATTGTTTTCACCTCCTGCTAATTTATGTATTAAATATTAAAACAAAATAAGTTTAAACACAACAATATTTTCATATTTTTTCATATTTTACATTAAATTGAAACTAACGAACTATAATTTCTGGGTTTTTCAATATAATTCACCTTCATATAGTAAAAAGGACTTTGTTTTATAGAAATGCGAGTAAGAACTTTAAATTATGTATATTAATTAATCTAATGGTTGTTTAAATTTTAAGGTATATAATTATTTCTAGTCTACAGATTCGATAAACAATGAATTTAGGGTTTTATAACATTCAGGATTATATAACTTTTCTTATATAAATGAGTTATTATATATAGATGTATTTATACTTTCCGAAGGAGCGGTCGTGTTGAAGGGATCTAGGGTTGAGTTTATTGATAGTTTACGTGGTTTTAGTTTATTAGGTATTTTGATTGTGAATATGCTTAATTTTCAATATGATTATGATTTTGAGAAGATGTTTGATCCGAGCATATGGGGACAGGAGTTTGGGGTATATGTGACGGAGATCTTGTTCCAGGGGTCATTTTATCCGATTTTCTCCTTTTTGTTTGGGTATTCTTTTATCAAACTGATTGAATCCACTAAGGCCAAGGGGCTGAATACGAATGCCATCGTCGTTCGCCGCGGCTTTGGTCTTATTGTGCTTGGGATGCTGCATTACATATTCATTTGGAATGGTGATATTCTCTTATATTATGGAGCATGTACGTTTTTCTTGATGATGTTTTTGAGCAGCCGGATCAAAACAGTGTTTATATGGTCGGGTATTTTAGGTGCCGTATCTTTAGTGATTTATCCAACTCTAATGAATTTTATTTATGGAAATTCTGAATTATTAACAAATGTATATGGGACTGGTACATATGGCGATATTGTGTTGAGCCGGATTACAATTGAAGATGATATGGTCATCGTCTCCATCATTATGGCAATTGTAACACTTACTCTGACACCAATTTTAAGTCTTCTCTATGCTCCTATCATGATCGGTCCATTTGCACTGCTTGGCATGGCGATCGGGAAAAAAGGTCATCTGACAGAAGAAGATCGAGGCATGGCTTATCGTAAAGGCTGGGTTTGGATGATTATCATCGGGCTCGCTTTAAAATGTGCGACGTTCAGTGATGCTCCTTGGAGTGAAATGGTGCTGACGTTAGGAGCCTATGTCCTGACGATCGGTTATATTCAAGCTTTTATTGTCTTTTACTATTCAAAGGCTGCACAAGGGTTGAAACGTCTGCTTGCAGGACTTGGCCGATTGTCTTTATCAAACTATTTAGCACAATCTATTATTTGTACAACGATTTTCTATTCTTACGGACTTGGGTTATTCGGACAAATGGGCTCAATGTTTGGACTGCTACTTGCTGTTGGACTTTACACAGCACAGCTGTTCATCAGCTATCTCTATTTGAAAAAGTGGAGAAGAGGGCCTGTGGAATGGCTTATGGGAAAATGGGTATATTGGAGATAAATTGATTTGTTGAGGAACCGCATGGCTGAAGAGCTGTGCGGTTTTTTAGTTGCATTCAAAAAAGTTCATAAAAGGAGTTGAATATTTTTTTAGTGTGTATATAATGTATATATAGTGTATATACAATATTTCATTGCGAATACCAGTACAGAAAAAAGAGGTTTTTATATGCAAATTACGATTTCTAACCATTCTAAGGAGCCTATCTATGAGCAAATTACGACGCAAATCAAATCGTTGATCTTAACGGGTGAGCTTGCAGAAGGTGCGGCCCTGCCGTCTATCCGAAAGCTAGCGAAGGATTTACAAATTAGCGTCATCACAACAAAACGTGCATATGAAGAGTTAGAGAAGGCAGGATTTATTTATTCGATTGTCGGGAAGGGTTCATTTGTTGCCGAGCAAAACCTAGAGGTCATGAGAGAGAAAAAATTGAAGGTGATTGAGGAACAGCTTGGAGCGGTTGTTACAAACGGCAAGGAATTAGGCTTATCTTTTGATGAATTGCAGCAGTTATTAAAGTTCTTGTATGAGGAGTGAGATGAGTGGAGCATGTGATTGAATTCAAAGGAGTATCAAAACGGTTCAAAGATTTTTCTGTGCAGAATCTTGATTTACAGGTCAAAAAGGGCTTTGTTACTGGGTTTATTGGAGAAAATGGAGCCGGTAAGTCGACCACGATTAAAATGATCATGAATTTGTTAAAACCAGATTCTGGTGAGGTTGAAATTTTTGGATTAGATTATTGCACCCATGAAAAAGAGATTAAGGAACGAATTGGCTTTGTTTACGATGCTAACGTTTTTTTCCCAGGATTGAATTTAAAAGACATCAAACGAATTGTGGCACCTGCCTATAAACGCTGGGATGACCAGCTTTTTTATCAATATATTGAACAGTTTGGCCTACCGCTGAATAAAGCGATTAAAACATTTTCAAAAGGGATGCAGATGAAGGCATCGCTTGCGATTGCGCTGTCGCACCATGCAGAGCTGATTATTATGGATGAACCAACTGCTGGTTTAGATCCGGTCTTTAGAAGAGAGCTGCTCGGCACGTTACAAGAATTGATGATTGATGGAAATCGAACGATTTTTTTCTCAACGCATATGACGACTGATTTAGACCGGATTGCGGATTATATTGCGTTTATACAAAATGGAAGATTGGTCTTTCAACAGTCGATTCATGAGGTGGCGGAGAATTATGCGCTGGTGAAGGGGAGCCTTGATTTGCTGGATCGAGACACAGAAAAGGCGTTTATCCATATTCAGCGTACGGCAGCCGGATTTGAAGCATTAACAGATCGGATTGATGAGGTGAAACTTATTTTTGGGGATGCTGTTGTGATTGAACCGGCGTCGCTTGAGGATATCATGTTTTATTTGAAAGGCGGGATTGCGCATGTTTCATTTAATTAAGCGTGATGTGATTTTGCAAAAGAAGCAGTTACTTATTTTTATTCCGTTTATCTTATTTTTCATTTTCATGGATGTCCATCCAGTATTAACGTTTCTAGTCGCTAGTGTCTTCATTCCATTTAACACATATGCTTATGATGAGAAGGCAGAAACGAATATTCTATTAAATTCCTTGCCCTATACACGTAAAGAAATTATCGCATCACGTTATCTTGGCGCCATTTTCTATATGAGTATTGCGATCGTGCTGACAAGTGCTGCATTATTTGTGTTTGGGAAGCTGTTTTCGCTGTCAGATATTGCGATTGGCAGCGGGTTGTTTTTATTGTTCGCAGCATGTACGTTTCCATTGTTTTATATCTTAAAGCCTGGTTATATCACAACGGCAGTGATCATTGGCTTTATCGTATTATCTGCTATGGGACCGCCTGTTGTTTTCTATTTAGCAGAGCAATTCAGTGGGATCACTGATTTTATCATGAATTTATCGATCCCTATTGTATATACGGGATCAACTGTACTGATTATGCTCATCTACTTGCTATCTTGGGGACTTTCTACTGCGATTTACCAGAGGAAAGTGTTTTAAATCAGATGATCACATCATTTATAGAGAATCATTCATTTTGAGGTAGGCCTTTCAAAATGGATGATTCTTTTTTGCATCCGGTGAAATTGACATACAGAAGAAAAGAGGTTATTGTTAATTAACATAATGTTAATTATTTTTAACATATTGTTAAATAAATCATCCTTTAAGAAAGGAATTTGAAATGGAAATTAAAAATAGAATGAAAGTATTACGGGCAGAAAAAGACTGGACACAAAAGGATTTGGCAGAGAAGTTAGGTGTGACTCGTCAAACTGTGGCAGCGATTGAAAATGGTAAATATTCTTTGTCTTTAAAACTAGCATTTCAAATTGCGAGAACATTTGAAGTTGATTTATATGACGTTTTTCAAGAGGTCGACAAGGAGGAACAACAGCGATGATGACAACGATCATACTTTATTCTCTGATTATCCTTTCTATCTTAAGTACGGTCTTTCAATTTAAGAAAAGCCGTGAATATAAACAGGATGAACGGGGCCAATTTATTTTAGCGAAAGCCGGAAGTTTTTCAATTGTAGGTGTGGCATTAGCCTATATATTGGTTGCTGTCATTCAAGCTTTTGTTCATGAATTATCATCTCCAACGGAATGGTTTTATATAGCGATTACGTTTATGTATGTATCAAGTGTTTGCGCAAATACCATTGGCATTATCTATTGTGAAAGAAAATACTAATCTTTTATCTGCGGATGCAAGCTAGGGTACTTCATCATGAAGGGAAGAAGAAATAATGAAAAAATTACTGAAAATAATGCTGATTGCTCTATGTACCATTCTGACTGTCTTGGTTGTATTTGTAGCAAGTGTTTATGTTGTTAATCTAATTAGTAAGGAAAGAGAACAGGGGAAAATAGAAGCTTATGGGCAAAAGGTCTTGGTGGATGGGAAGCAGATGAATGTGCTCATTCAAGGCGATGGGAAAGAAACGATTGTCCTTCTCCCAGGCTATGGAACTGCTTCACCCGTGCTTGATTTTAAACCGTTAGTCAAGGAGTTATCGCCATATTATAGAGTTGTTGTAATTGAACCGTTTGGTTATGGTTTAAGTGACGACACAGATAAAGCAAGGACAAGTCAAAACATTGTGGATGAGATTCATGAATGTTTGCAGAAACTTAACATTAAAAAATATACGCTGATGGGTCATTCGATTGCTGGCATCTATGGATTAGAATATGTGAATCAATACGAAAAAGAAGTCAAAGCCTTTGTCGGCATTGATACAAGTGTTCCTCAACAGGAAACGGAAGAATTGCCGGTTTCTAGCTTGCAGCTGCTCAATCAATCTGGCTTTTACAGATTGTTATTGAAAGTGAATCCAGATCAACTGTTGATGCCTAACGTGGATCAACAAACGAAAGATCAAATCAAAATGCTGACCTTTCGAAATTTCTTGAATGAAAGCCAAGCGAGTGAGGCGGAAAATTTCACAAATAACTTTAAAAATGCAGAGCGTTTACATTTTCCTAAGCGTCTCCCTGTTGTTTTCTACCTAGCGGATCAAACGGAGGAAGAAACACCAAACTGGAAACCAATGCATGAAGAGCTGCTGAAAAATGTAGACCACGGAAAAGTCGTTACTTTCAAAGGCGGCCATTATTTGCATCATACGAAATCAAAAGAAATCGCAGATGATGTGAGGGAGTTTCTATCGAACAACGAGCGCTCACGTTAGCGTTTTTCCTCCTCAGCTGGACAGATGAAACATCGCAATTTTGATCAAAACGAGTGAACTGATTTGTTTTATGATCAAGAAGAGGTGAGGGAGATGATGTATAGTCGGGTGACGCAAGAGGTGATTTCTTATTTGGAGTCGCATTTGATGGATGAGCTGTCGCTGAGACAGGTGCCTGAGAAAGTAGGATATTCACATTTTCATTTGCTGCGTGTGTTTAAACGAGAAACCGGGCTGTCGATGGGGGAATATGTGCGGAAACGAAGATTGGCTACGGCTGCACAGCTTCTTTTGTATACGGATCAGGGGATTTTAGACATCGCTTTTTCGTTACAATTCCAATCGCAGGAAGCCTTTACGCGTGCTTTTAAGCATCTGTATTCCTTACCTCCCGGAATGTACAGGTCGATGATGAGAGACATGCAAATGAAAAAGGAGGAAGATTCGATGACATTACATGAAGCAGTACCTGGCTGGGGTTTGAGTGGTTCACATCCGCATATGTATGAGATGGGTGTTGATACAGCAGAGTTCCATACGGGAAAGCAATCAGGTGTTTTATCATCTAAAGAAGGCGTACAAGAAGGACAGTTTGCGACGATGATGCAAGGGTTTCAAGCAAAAGAGTATGTAGGCAAGCGGTTGAAGCTTTCTGCTTTCTTGAAAACAGAGAATGTATCTTCAGCAGGAATTTGGATGCGGGTAGATGACGGAAAGGGTGATACGGTGCAGTTTGATAATATGCAGAATCGACCTGTGACAGATTCTACGGAATGGAATCAATATGCGATCGTATTAGATGTTCCTACGCGCAGTGAATCCATTCATTTTGGAGTGCTGCTCAGCGGTCATGGAACAGTCTGGGCTGACGGTTTTCGATTTGAGGAAGTGAATGAGAAAACACCTACGACAAATATGGCGGAGGCTTCGGCTTTGCCAGATGTGCCGATGAATTTGCATTTTGAGCTTGAGGAGACCGTGTGAGCGGTCTTTTTTTGTTGTATACAAATCTGCATGAACCGTTTATAATGAAAAATATAAATAAACATACCGTCGGTCGGTATGTAAAAGGGGGCGTTTGAACTGGCGCGAAATAAGTATCCAGAAAAGACGATGCAGCAAATTTTGGACGTGTCGACAAAGTTGTTTCAGGAAAAGGGATTTGAAAAGACAAGTTTGCAAGATATTATCCATGAATTGAATATGTCTAAAGGGGCTATATATCATCATTTTAAATCGAAGGATGATATATTACGCGGCGTGATGGATCGGCAGTTTCGTTATGCAACCGAGAAGCTTGAGGAGTTAATTGAGCATACGGAGGCAGCTCATGCGAAAGAGAAGCTGCAGCTTATCCTGGAGCAACTTGTGGCAGACCCTCAGTCTCATTCGATTGATGGGATCTTGGTTGATCAGATGAAAAATCCGCAATTTGTGATTGAAGGCATGAAGACAGGTGTCAATCAGGATGCTGTGAGAATCAAACAGTTAATCATTGAAGGGATTGAGGATG
Source organism: Bacillus sp. UNC125MFCrub1.1 (assembly GCF_000701305.1). Classification (NCBI taxonomy): domain Bacteria; kingdom Bacillati; phylum Bacillota; class Bacilli; order Caryophanales; family Bacillaceae; genus Bacillus; species Bacillus sp. UNC125MFCrub1.1. Next base: position 382,286 of record NZ_JNIG01000010.1, on the reverse strand, counting down.
GTTCGATGGAAACTGCGTTTCCTGGTGAAGTGGCAGAAGTATTTTTGCTTCTTGTGAATATATGGTTGAATCCCACCTTGTTTGTCCGCAATCATGAAGAAACGGTCCAGCGTTTGTGTTTTTTAAAGCAGATGATGAAGGGTCTTGGCGTGGATATTGTGAGTGATCTATTTATTCAAAAGGTGACAGCGCACTATGCTGAAATTGGCGGGTATGATCTGCCCGAAAGATAAAGAATGCCAACTGATAGGAGGATGACGTATGATTCATTTTATGAAGGTTGAGCTAAGAAAAGGCCACATGAAGCAGTATATTCAAGCTAGTTTCATCGCGAGTATTGTGCTGCTAGTATTCATCTATTTTATTGCGTTTGCTGCAAAAATTGAACGCGAACCGGGTTTTCAGCAATATACGAATATTTATTTGTTAACGAGTACAGTATGGATGATCTTTTTTTCTATCATCACAGCTATGCTGTATTGGCGTGTAGGCAAGACTGTTTATCAGGAACGCACATCCAATTCAGTGAGATTCCTTTCTCATATGATATGGATGGTGTGCCTTTCAACGTTTGCGATGATGTGTAGTATCATTCCTTCGTTTGTTGTGTTTAGTGTGACTGAATTGTTTTTCCCTATTGTTCACGATACGCTGACGGCAGGTTCTCTGTTTCAATTGATGAAAACATTCTTTATGTTGATTGTTTGTGTTCAAGCGATTGGCATGATGGCGATGAGAATAGGGTTGAGCAAGAAATCTGTTTTGATGACCGTCCTGACTGCCATTGTTTTATGTGCTGTTTTAGGAAATGTATCGCTCGCCATTTATGGCAATGATCAAATGAACCTCATCCTGTCAGGAGTGATGATTGCAGCAATCCTCATTGTGATCTTGGAATTGTGGAGCCGCATCGGCCGGCTGCAAACGAGGTAATTCATGATGGGAAAAGGGTGGAGACATGTGAAGCATACGGTTCAAATTGAAGAAGCAATAACGGAACTTTCGTTAAACTGGCTGGTGGGAGATGTTCGCCTTTATCACCATGATCATCCTTATTTATTGATGAAGCAGACCACCAATCATGTATTCCCCCATCGGTATTTACTGCATCATCAAGTGCAGGAAGGCAGGCTAGTCATTCAAGATAAAAGAAAACGAGCGATCAGCTTGGGGCTTCATCTTCATCAAACGAATTTGGAGATTTACCTCCCTCAGGCACAGTTACAGTCCTTGTCTATTCATTGTAAAGGAGCAAATCTATTCTTGGATGGACTGAAGGTGAAGGAGGCTGACTGCCAATTGATTTCTGGAAAGTCCATGTTCACGGGAGAAATCAAGCATCTGCGCTTGCAGACAGTGGGTGGACTTATCTCTAGTCAACAGCTCAACACGCAGACATTGAGCCTGCGTACTACTTCGTCAAAAGTGGAGATGGTAGGTGCTTTTTCAGATATTGATCTGAATTTAATAGGCAGAAGGGTACAGATACATTCAAAGGCCATGTTGCATTCGCTCAAATCGACGTCAACTGGATCATCTGTCAAAGTGGCAATTCCGGAAAATGATGGATTTATTTGTTATGTGAAGAAAAGATCAGGTACTTTTCACAATGACTTTCCTTGTGTTGATGATCAGGATAGAATGGTTTATAAAAATGGAGGGAAAAGCTTTGAGGTCGATATAAGGGGAGGTTCTTTTCTATTAAGTGATGGTCATTGAAGCGATGATGATCCTCTGATTCGATATATCAATATAAAATAATTTGAATATCTTTTTATGTCAGAATATTTTGTTAATAGTGTTTTCCTCAAAAAAACAATTGTTTTTTAAGGGTAGATTTATTATGATAATATACATCGAAAGATTGAAGATTTTGAATCAGAATGAAAATTCTGATTTTTTATTTTTTATGTTGTTTGTTGATGAGGGGGAATAGAAGTGGCTCAAAAGGAATTAAAGAGAGGGTTAAGTGCTCGTCATATTCAAATGATTGCGCTTGGCGGCACAATTGGTGTTGGCTTATTTATGGGGTCAGCTAAAGCCATTCAATGGACAGGTCCATCGGTTCTTCTCGCGTACGCAGTGTGTGGTATTTTTATCTTTTTTATTATGCGTGCGATGGGAGAAATGTTGTATCTTGAACCGAGTACGGGATCGTTTGCTACATTTGGGCATCAATATATTCATCCGCTTGCGGGGTATATGACAGCTTGGAGTAACTGGTTCCAGTGGGTCATTGTTGGAATGTCTGAGATTATCGCCGTAGGCGCTTATATGAAATATTGGTTCCCGGAGTTACCGGCGTGGATTCCCGGATTAATCGCCATGATCATTTTAGGTGCGGCCAACTTGATTTCGGTTAAGTCATTCGGTGAGTTTGAATTCTGGTTTGCGATGATCAAGATTGTGACGATTATTTTAATGATCATTGCAGGTTTAGGCATTATTTTCTTTGGGTTTGGCAATGGTGGAACAGCGATTGGTTTGTCTAACCTTTGGGCGCACGGCGGATTCTTTACAGGTGGATTTAGCGGTTTCTTGTTTGCATTATCCCTAGTGATTGCTGCCTATCAAGGGGTAGAGCTCATTGGGATTACTGCAGGTGAGGCGCAAAATCCGCAAAAGACGCTGACAAATGCCATCAAAAGCATCATCTGGCGTATTTTGATTTTCTATATCGGTGCGATCTTTGTCATCGTAACGGTGTATCCGTGGGATCAGCTGAATACGCTCGGCAGTCCATTTGTGGCGACGTTTGCGAAAATTGGAATTACGGCAGCAGCAGGTATTATTAACTTTGTTGTCATTACAGCAGCGATGTCCGGCTGTAATAGTGGAATCTTCAGTGCGGGACGTATGCTTTATACATTAGGTGTGAATGGACAGGCACCTGCTTTCTTCACAAAAATTTCGAAGAATGGTGTACCGTATTTTGGGACATTTGCTGTGCTGATTGGTTTAGCGGTTGGGGTGGTCTTAAATTACGTTTCGCCGCCAAACATTTTCGTTTATGTGTATAGTGCGAGTGTCCTTCCTGGTATGGTGCCTTGGTTTGTCATTTTGATTAGTCATATTGGCTTCAGAAAAGCGAAGGGGGCAGCGCTTGATCAGCATCCATTTAAGATGCCGCTAGCACCAGTTTCTAATTATCTTACGATTGGCTTCTTATTGATGGTTCTTGTGTTTATGCTCATTAATCAGGATACGCGTATTTCTCTTATTGTGGGGATTGTTTTCTTGATTGTTGTAGCGCTTAGCTTCTTCATATTTGGGATTGGAAAGAGAAAACCGATCCAAGCTGCTCCATCTAATCAAACGGTGGAATAATCAAAAGCCTTGCGGAGTGGACCCGCAAGGCTTTTGTCGTTTACAGAGAAGCTTTGACACGCTGAAAGACATCTGGAAAGTTGGTGAAAAGACCGGTGACGCCGTATTGCAGAAGACGTGTCATGTCTGCCTCGCTATTGACTGTATATGGGTGAAGGAGAAGTCCATGGCTTCTGACCTGCTGTACATTTTCAAGTGTCAAAGCTCTAAAATTCGGTCCGATCCCCACTGCATACGATTTGATGAAGTCGAGCTGATCATCTGTAATAGACGTCATTTGCGCTCTATCTAATAGCTGTACTTTTGGAAGCCGAGGGGCGAGTTTCTGCAATTTTAATAGACTTTCTTGGCTGAAAGATTGGATGATGACCTGCCCTTTTCTCGTATGTTTTCCAAGAAGATGATGTTTCTTTAAGACGGCCAATAGCTTTTCTTCCATTTGTGGATAGATGTCTGGTTTTTTGGTTTCAATATAATAATTTTCTCGTTTACCGAAGTAGCGTAATACCTCATCTAATGTGAGGACTTGCTGTCCAATATAGTGGGTATTTTGTTTGTCGGGGTTGGCTTCGTTAAACCATGCACCGGCATCGAGCTGTTTGATTTCGGCAAGTGTGAGGTCTTTGACCCAGCCTGTTCCGTTTGTCGTCCGGTCAACCGTTTCATCGTGCATGACGATGAGGTGTCCATCCTTTGTCATTTGAAGGTCGAGTTCGAGGTAATCTGCATTCATCTTTGTGGCGAGCTTGTAGGAAGCCAGGGTATGCTCTGGGGCATACCCTGATGCTCCGCGGTGTGCAACGGTTAAAATGCGATCTGGAGATAAAAGATGTTCATGTGCCGATATGGTGGTCGGCACCCAACCAAAAGACAGTAAAGCAAAAGAGAGTAACACGAAAGCAAGTAATCTACTTTTCTTCATATTTTATCCTCCTTTTACGGTAACTGCCTCCATCATAAGAAATAGATGTAAAGGGCATGTTGGGCGGAGATGAATCTTTTATGTGATTTTCATTAAGCTTGCTCTACGCGCTTTCCTGTATTCCATGTCATGGCGAGGAACACAATCGCAAGGATACAAGAACCAACTAGTAAAATGAAACCTCCTGTCCAGTCATAGTGATCGACGACGACGCCCATCATGGCATTAGCAAAAGCAGAGCCACCAATATACCCAAAGAATCCTGTCAGCCCGGCAGCAGTGCCAGCGGCTTTTTTCGGAGCGAGATCAATGGCTTGCAGTCCAATGAGCATGACGGGTCCGTAAATTAAAAACCCGATGCTGATGAGGGCAATGTTATCAACCATTGGATTGCCAGCAGGGTTTAACCAGTACACAAGAACCGCAATTAACACGCCAATCATAAAAAGGACGCCAGCAGGTGCGCGGCGGCTTCTAAAGAAGCGGTCACTAATCCACCCGCACAATAATGTACCAGGGATGCCTGCATATTCATAAAGGAAATAAGACCAGCGTGAATGCTCTGGTGAGAATCCTTTTGCTTCTGTTAAATAGGTAGGTGCCCAGTCTACGACCCCGTAACGGACAAAGTACACAAAGACGTTGGCAATGGCGATATACCAAAGGAATTTGTTGTTGAGTACATATTTAAACAAAATCTCTTTTACTGTTAATTCTTTTTCTTGATCTTCATATTGTTGTGCCGGATAGTCATTTCGGTATTCTTCAATTGGCGGAAGACCAGCGGATTGCGGGGTGTCCCGTACGAGAAGAATGATGACGAAGGAGACGATAATGGCAATGATGGCAGGGAAGAAAAAGATACTTTTCCACGTCGCAAACAAAACAATTCCTAATGTAATAAGCGGTGCAAGAATCCCCCCGCCGATATTGTGAGCGACGTTCCAAATCGACATTTTCGTTCCACGTTCACTCACCGAAAACCAATGCGCCATCGTGCGTCCGCATGGCGGCCACCCCATTCCTTGAAACCAGCCGTTTAAGAACATGAATAAAAACATGATCCATACACTGGATGTCACCCATGGAAATGAGACAAATAGAATATTGATAAGAGCTGATAGAAAAAGTCCAGCGGCTAAAAAGTATCTTGGGTTACACCGGTCTGAGATCATCCCCATAATGAATTTACTAAAGCCATAAGCGATTGAAACGGCCGCTAGTACAAAGCCTAATTCACTTTTTGTGAACCCCTCTTCCTGTAAATAAGGGATGGCAAATGCGAAATTTTTGCGCAGCAAATAGTAGCCCGCATATCCGATAAAGATTCCCAAAAAGACTTGCAGCCGCAGCCGTTTATAGGTTTCGTCTGTTTTGGCATCATCGAGCCTGTCGATATGCGGAGCGGGTTTAAACCATTTGAACATAAACATCCTCCTCTTGTAGATATGACTGAAACAAAAGTACGAGGTCTGTCTTTGATCTTGTACTTTTTCAGAGACAAAAGAATTGATAACGCTTTCTTTTGTACTCCCATCATATCGGATGGAGTAGATGTTTATGATGAGGCTTTTGTCATTATTTTGGAAAAACAGTTCATGAAGTGATGAAAAAAATCCGCACAATGGCGGATTTTTAATAGTGGTTAAATCGATACATCAATTTTTGCAGATTTCTTTAGTTGATCAATTTCTTTTTGTACTTCTTTTTGCTTTTCTTGAGATTCTAACTGCTTCTTGATTTGTGATTTGACGTCTTTGAAATCAGGTGCTTTTTGTTTTTGTTTTTTCATTTGTTCGGCGTATTGGTCATAGTACGCTTTGACGTCTTTTTCAGACACAGAGGCTGATTTAATTTCTTTGTCGACATATTGGCTGTATTTGATGCTGTCGGCAATATCACTTTTCAGCTGATCCATTGTCAGTCCGCTCTTTTTGAGTGCTTCTTCAAATTGAGCATTGTCTTTAAATTGTTTCTTTTCTTCTTTTAGCTGCTTATCGACTTGCTTGTCAGAGGCTTTATAGCCCTTCTTCTCAGCATCTTGCAGGATGAGCTCTTGACCTACTAGCGCATCAATGGTTTGCTTTTTGACAGCTTTTGCGCCTTCTTTAGATGTTGGGTCTTGTCCTGACTGCTGAAGCTGACCTTGAATGGTCGATAAGGCGCTATTGTATTCACTTCCTGTGATTTTATCTTTGTTGACGGTAGCAACGACCTTTTGATCATCAATTTTTTGTGCGTCTAATTTCTTTTGCATCTCTTCCATTTGCTTTTGCTGCTCTTTTTGGTCAGCCTGTGTTGTTTCCTTGCTGTTGGCTGAATCGTTTTGCTTATCCTGTTTCGCATCGTTTGATGAGCAGGCTGCAAGCCCCACTGATAACAGACAAGCAATGAGTGTATATGATACTTTTTTCAATTATTTTCTCTCCCTTCGGTATGAGAACATCTAGTGCGCATTCTAACCGTTTTAGAGGAAAAATAAAACCGTACAGACGAATTGTTAGCGGATTGACATTTTTTTTATCTGTTTGTCCTCATTTTGTCTTCTCATAGTCATCATATGACAGCTCAAATTTGAAATAATTGTTCCATCGCTTCGTCGAGATTGGTGATCGGCTGGCGGCAACTGTAGTTCTCACAAATATAGACTGTCGTGCTGTCGTTGATCGTTTTGTAATCTTTTGCAAAAGGTGCGAGCCTTGCTAATTCTTGCCCTGTTTCGGCAGTTAAAATGATATCAAATGGCATGAATCGTTTTTGCAATGCTTGTAGAAGCTGTTCTTTTTGCGGGTCGCCCTTTTTCCCAAGAATAATGATTTCTCGTTTTGCGGCATATTGGCTTAATAGTCCTTGTAAAAAGGCGGTATGTCCGCTTGGATAGGAAGAGACATCGACGTAAAAGGCGCTGAACATCTTCTCTAGTGTTTCGATCCAGTCTTGACGTCCGATCATTCTGCTTAGTTTCAGAAGGTGTTGGAGTGCAGTACTGTTACCAGACGGCATGGCCCCGTCGTATACTTCTTTTTCACGAACGATAAGCGCTTCTGCATCTGAGCCTGAGAAGAAAAAGCCCCCGATTTGCTCATCCCAAAATAGTTCAAACATATTTTCACCAACGGCTCTGGCTTTTGTCAGCCAATCTAGGTCAAAGGTCGCTTCGTATAAAGACATATACGCTGTGAGCATGTGCGCATAATCCTCGATAAAGCCTAGATGCTTTACGTCCCCTTCCCTGTAGCGGACCATGAGCCGTTCCTGCTGGACGAGGTGTGTTTCTAGAAAAGACATTGCCTGTTTTGCTATGCGGATAGCCTCTTTTTCATGAAAGACACTCCCTGCTTTGGCAAGTGCGGAGATCATCAGCGCATTCCACGATGTGAGTACCTTGTCATCGATCAGCGGTGCAGGTCGCTGCTGTCTTACAGTGAGTAAGATGTTTCGAGCGAATTGCAGTTTAGAATAAAGGGTTTGGTCGTCGATTGAATATGCTGCCTTGATGTCATCAAATGAGGTGGAAATGGTATGAGGGATGTTCTGTCCTTCAAAATTTCCTTCCTCTGTGATGTGGTAGACCGCACAAAATAAAGTGCCGAGGTCATCACCTAAATGAGTCATGATCTCCTCTTTTGTCCAAACGTAATATTGCCCTTCCTTTCCTTCCGAATCGGCATCGATTGCCGAATAAAAAGAGCCATCACGATTCATCATGTCTCGTTTGATAAATTGAATGAGGTCTTGGACAAGCTTTTCGTACTCAAGGTGTTGAGTGATTTGATAGGCTTCGGTGTAGGCATCTATCAGCAAGGCGTTATCATACAGCATCTTTTCAAAATGCGGCACAAGCCATTTTTCATCCGTTGAATATCGAGTAAATCCAGAACCAATATGATCATAAATACCGCCGTTTGCCATGCCATTTAATGTTTTTGTGACGGCATATAACGCATTTTCTTGCCCTGTCCATTCAAAATAACGCATGAGAAACGTGAGCATATGAGGTGCGGGAAATTTAGGCGCAGAACCGAAGCCGCCATACAGCGTATCAAAGCTGCTCATGAGCTGATAATAGGCTTTGTGAATCGACTCCTGAGTGAGCGTATTTTCTGTCTGCCCTGCTGCCTTGATCCGTAAATTATTTGTTGCCTTTTCTGCCAATGATTCAATATGATCACGATCGTTGTGATACGCATCCAGCAATTGCGTCAGTGCTTCAATGAAGCCGGGACGGCCGTAAGCACTTCTTTTTGGAAAGTATGTCCCCGCATAAAACGGCTTTTGATCAGGCGTGACAAACACGTTGAGCGGCCAGCCGCCTTGCCCGGTCATCATCTGACAAACGGACATATACATCGAGTCAATATCTGGACGCTCCTCACGATCAACTTTGATTGAAATGAAATGCTCGTTTAGGATGTCAGCGACTTGTTGATCTTCAAAGCTTTCGTGTGCCATGACGTGGCACCAGTGGCAAGTGGCGTAGCCGATGCTGACAAGCACCGGTTTATTTTCACGTTTCGCTTTGTCGAATGCTTCTTGCCCCCACGGGTACCAGTGAACTGGGTTGTGGGCGTGTTGAAGGAGGTAGGGTGATTTTTCCGTGATGAGTGGGTTGGGTGTTTGGTTGTTTGGCATGGGACACCTTCTTTCTAAATGTTTTTTAGTATTTTCTTTTCTCCATTTAATATATCAGATTGCTGAGGCTCGTCATATTTTGTCTGTGAGGTATTCCCATCATGAAAAAAACAAGGGCTATAAACCCTTGTTTTGTCATTATTTCACCTTTTCATCACTTCAATCGTAATGTTTTAACAAGATGGCTGAATTATGTCCTCCAAAACCAAAAGAATTGGATAGCCCATATTTCAATGGAAGCTGTCTCGCTTCCAATACAACATCTAAGTTACAATCTGGATCTTGCTTCTCTACATTAATAGTTGGCGGAATCAATCCTCGTCTCAAACTTTCCACTAAAGCAATCGCTTCTACTCCGCCAGCAGCACCAAACATGTGCCCAGTCATTGACTTGTTCGCCGTTGTTGGAATTTCACCTGAACGATCACCAAATAATTTCTTAATCGCTAGAACTTCTGAACGATCACCTACTTGTGTACTTGTTGCATGAGCACTAATAACATCGATTTCACTTATTGATATATCTGCACTTCTCAATGCTTTCTTCATGGCTAAGTAGGCACCCCTACCTTCTGGGTGTGAAGCGACCATATGATGAGCATCTGAACTAGCTCCGTATCCCACTACTTCACATAATATCGGCGCATCTCTAAGAATTGCGTTGTCTAATGATTCTAATACTAAGATACCTGCGCCTTCACTCATCACAAAGCCATCTCTATCTGTATCGAATGGGCGGCTGGCTCGACTTGGGTCTTGGTTTCTAGTAGATAGTGCGTGTGCGTTTCCAAAACTAGCCAAAGATATCTGGTTGACGGCAGCTTCTGCTCCACCGGCAAATATAATATCTGCTTCATCGTTTCGGATCGCATTGAAAGCTTCACCAATAGAAGTGTTACCGATAGAACAAGCTGTGACTGGTGACAATGATGGCCCTTGTGCGCCTAATTTGATGCTGATTTGGGCCGCAGCTGCATTTGAAATCATCATTGGGACAAGGCTAGGGCTTACTCTCGAGGGACCTCGTTTATCTAATACATTCACCTGATCAACAAGCGATTGTATGCCCCCGATTCCTGAACCAACATATACGCCTAAACGTTCAAGATCTACTTGATCTAACTGTAATTGTGATTGTTCTAATGCTTGTTCGGCTGCTGCTAAGGCAAACTGACTAAAACGATCTAATCGTTTTGCTTCTTTTCTCCCTAATATTTCATCTGCATCGAAATCACGAACGATTCCAGCTATTTTTGTTTTATAATCAGTCGTATCAAAAGAATCAATGTGAGATATTCCCGATTGTCCTTTAATGAGTTGATTCCAAAAGCTATCTATATCATTTCCAAGTGGAGAAATAACTCCCATTCCAGTAATAACAACTCTTTTCATGATCATTCCCTCCTTGTTTTTATTAACTTTAGCCATTGTGTTATCCTATTACAAGTTGTTGTTTATCCTAGTATAATGAATAATATTTTAAAGGGAGATCTGAATGAAACCTGAAACAAGACTTCAAGCATTATCAGAATTTCTAAAAAACCAACGTTCAAAAATTACGCCTCAAATGGTTGGTTTACCTGTAGGAACCCGCCGAAGAACACCAGGGCTCAGAAGAGAAGAAGTAGCTCAACTAGCCGGTGTGAGTCTTACTTGGTATACATGGTTAGAGCAAGGCAGAGATATAAAAGTATCTACTTCGGTATTAGATGCGATTTCTAGTGCGTTACAATTAAATAACGATGAAAGGAGATATTTGTACGCTTTAGCGTTAGAGGAAGGTGTGAAACAATCCTATATCATTGAGAATGAGAAGGAAATCAGTCCGGCTTTAGTGAAAATTTTGCAGGAGCTTCGTTATTGTCCAACGATTATATCTGATAGAAGAAGTCAGATTGTTGGGTGGAATCAAGCAGCAGCTAATGTATTTTTGGACTTTGAACAAATCATCCCGGCAGAAAGAAATATCATCCGCTTACTATTCGCAAGAAAGGAATTTAAAAGTTTAGCCGTGAATTGGGAGCATTTTGTAAGAGGCTATATCGCCATATTTAGAACGTATTATGGACAGTATGTGGCGGATGACTGGTATGAGCAATTTATAGAAGAAATGGAGCAGGCATATCCTGAGTTTCGTAAAATATGGAATGAAAATGAGATCAGCTATGCACCTGAAGTATTAATTGAATTTCGTCATGCTAAGGTAGGGAAAATGTTGTTTAATCTCACTTCATTACAAGTGTATGGGGATACTGATTTAAGATGCAGTGTCTATACTCCAGTTGAGGATACTGAAACGGAGCTTAAGTTAAAACGTTTGATTGAAGGGTAGCTATTGTTTGGAGAGAAGAATAGATTTGAGGTATCCTTCCTTCGTTATAATTTAGATAAATTAAGTATTTATGGTAGAAATTATTTTGTGCTTTTTAAACTTAATCATGACATTTAGCTTCTTCGGGTATCGCTGATTGAGACATGCCGTCTATTCGCTTATCTAGTTCAAATAATATGAAAAAGTTTATGATGTTCTGAAGAGAGGTAATTGAGGAAATTTTGGTTCCTTCAACTACCTCCGTGTTACATTTATATTCGCTTTTCTATTCATAACTTCAATTGATCTTTGCTTAACCAAGGTTACGCTTCTACGATCTCTAATAACACAGCATTTTGATGTAACTTGTCAATTCTCCTCTACCTCTTCACTAGTACATATTGTAAGTTTTCTAATTCAAACATATCAATCAGTTCATCGATCCCTTTAAAATCGATATGTTTTCCAAACCGTTTTTTGCTTAGGTCAATTTCTACATCCAATTGATCGTCCTTTTCTTTCATTTCGAGTTCATTTAGACAAGAATAGATTTCGATGGTTTCTCCTTTTGACAGCTCTTTTTCAATGAATTTAAAAAGTGCACGAAGAGAATGAATGATGTCTAATTCATAAACAAAAGGGTGCGTGAATTTGTTTCTCACCGCTTCATTGACGGGATCTAGATAATCAATGTGAATGCCTTCGAAATCCTCTTCTGTTTCAAATACTTCTATCAAAAGATCTTCTTTTTGATAGATTTTGGGCTTTTTTTGTTTTTTATCAAACATGTTGATATTGAGTTCAGAGAATGGTTTATAGGTAGGATTTTGACCAATGGTACCAAGCGGCAGTTCTTTGTTTGATCCAATATAATGCTGTAAAGTCATGGGTTGCCCTCTTTCCTTGAAATATTCCTTATAGCGTTGATTATTTCCTTTTTACCAATTTAGAGATAAATATGCAATGGCTTGACATATCGGTATTTCTAGATATACAATGTCTGCCATGGAACCTATTGATGTGTTTAAGGCATTATCGAATGAAACAAGGTTGAATATTTTAAAGTGGCTCAAGGAACCAGAGAAGCATTTTCCTAAGCAAGGCGCTCATTTACCGAAGGAGGTTAGTTATAAGGGAGGCGTTTGTGTTGGGGATATTCAAGAAAAGGCGCAAATTTCTCAATCAACGGTCTCTAGCTACTTACATTTGATGCAAAAGGCTGGTCTGCTCGAATCGGTACGGCATGGACAATGGACATACTATAGACGAAATGAAGAATTTATCCAACAGATCGGACAATATATGAAAACAGAGATCTAAAGGATGTGTGATTTCTGTTTTTTTCTATTCTATATATCTGTTTATCTAGATATCTAAATATATGAATCAAAGGAGATTTAATGATGCGTTTAATTTTTTATGTGCTTGCACTATTAGCGGGTGCGGCACTTAGTTTTGAAGGAGCCATCTATGCGGAACTTGGGAAGTCGATCGGACAGTTAGAAACGAGTTTTTATAACTTTTTTGTCGGTTCAATTATCATGGGGCTATTGTGGCTCTTTGTTGGCAAAGGTGACCTTTCCTATACGTTGAAGGCACCGAAATGGTCGCTACTTGGCGGAGCGATGGGGGTTGTGTATTTAACGTCTATTGTGGTGAGTGTTCCATTTGTTGGTGTGGGGGTAACGATGGTTGCTGTCATTATTGGTCAGCTGATGATGAGTATGGTGATTGAGCATTTTGGCTGGCTTGGGAGTCAGAGAACGAGAGTAAACAAAGAGAAGGTATTTGCGGTCATTTCGATGATCATTGCCCTTATTCTTATTCATTAGGAGGAAACTCGATATGGCATTATTGTTAATTTTATTTACTTTCATCGGAGGCATTACGTTAAGTGCGCAATCTTCCATAAACGGTACGTTTAGCAGGAGAGCGGGTACGATTGAAACGACCTTTTTGACCTTTTTAACGGGTACGATGTTTTTGACCATTCTGATTTTATTCTTTGGGAGCGGCCATCTGTTGAATCTCTTGCATGCACCAAAGTGGCAGTTGAGTGCGGCTTTTCTTGGAACGGCTTATTTAATCCTGACAGTGGTCGCTGTTCCGAAAATCGGTGTCATTGCTGCGAATATTGCGGGGATTGCTGGGCAGCTTGTCATTGGAATGGTCATCGATCATTTTGGCTGGTTCCATAGCCTAATGATTTCACTTGATCTCAAACGCATATTGGCATTATTTTTTATGCTGATCGCTCTTTATTTTATTTACAAAGGAAATAAGCGCTCTAGAGAGGAAGCGAGTGCTTAAAGAGAACGGGCTGCTGCGACATTTGCTCTCAGTAGCTCTTTTGTAATGATTCATCATGTTTGACTAAATACCTGTCAGGGTATACTATCTGATCATAGGGAAAAGAGAAAGGAGTGTTAAACGTGGAGTATAATCAGCAGATGAAGAATCGTCTTCGCCGGATTGAAGGGCAGATTAAAGGGGTTCTTGCCATGATGGAGCAGGGAAAGGATTGCCGTGAGGTGGTGACGCAGCTATCTGCATCACGCAATGCCATTGATCGGGCGATGGGTGTGATTGTGAGTACAAACCTTGAACAATGTGTCCGTGAAAGTCTTGAACAAGGCAAGGATACAGAGGGGCTTGTCAAAGAAGCGGTTGAACTCTTGGTGAAAAGCCGGTAAGAAATTCCTCAGCCTTTGGAGGTTGACGAATTTTTTTACTTGTTATAATATACCCTTACCGGTATGTGTATATATTTTTTGTTTTCAATATACCCCCACGGGTAATTTATATATAAGGAGGATCATGATGGAGGAACAGAAAAAACGAACAACAATTGTTTTATTTAGTGGAGATTATGATAAAGCGATGGCCGCTTACATTATTGCAAATGGCGCAGCAGCTTATGATCACGAGGTGACGATTTTTCATACTTTTTGGGGGCTGAATGCCTTGCGTCAGGAAGAGATGGTGCCACTGAAGAAGGGATTTTTAGAAAAAATGTTTGGCAAAATGATGCCGCGTGGCGCTGATCGAATGGGGCTGTCAAAGATGAATTTTGCAGGAATGGGACCGAAGATGATCAAGCATGTGATCAATAAACACAATGCCATGACCCTGCCGCAGCTCATTGATATGGCGAAGGAACAAGAGATCAACCTCGTGGCATGTACGATGACGATGGATCTTTTAGGGCTGCAGGAGAATGAATTACTAGAAGACATTCAATATGCCGGTGTGGCAGCGTATTTAGCAGAGGCAGAAATCGGGAATGTGAACTTATTTATCTAGGGAGGTGTCCATACATGATTCAAACGCTTTTGCTCATTATTGTGATCGCTTTGCTTGTGAGCCGTTTTCTTCCCGTACGGGGTGTGAAACAAATGGACGCAGCTCATCTGAAACCTACATTGCATAGTCGGCATCAACAGCTGATAGACGTGCGATCACCTTTAGAATTTCAAACAAATCATATAAAAGGTTTTCAAAATATCCCCTTACCACAGTTAAGGAATCGAGCGCATGAGCTTGAGAAAGACAAAGAAGTGTATGTGATCTGCCAAAGCGGGATGAGAAGTATGCAGGCGGCTAAATTGTTAAAAAAACAGGGATTTACCCACATTACGAATATCAAGGGTGGCATGAATGCTTGGCAATTATAGGTATCAATAGGCTTTGTAATATACCCCCACCCCTATAAAAGGAGGAAAAACAATGCAGCAACCAACAGCAATTCTAGATACAAAAGGATTGGCATGCCCAATGCCCATTGTCAAAACGAAAAAACAAATGAATGAGCTCTTGCCAGGAGATGTGCTTGAAGTGCAAGCAACTGACAAAGGGTCTACAGCGGATTTAGCAGCTTGGTCAAAAAGCGCCGGTCATGAATTTTTAGGCACAAAAGTAGAAGGACAGGTGCTTCATCATTTGATTCGTAAAGGCGGAGCGAAACAGGAGGAGCAGTCAATGATTTCGGAAATGTCGTTGAACATGTTTCAACAGAAGGTAAAAGAAGATCAGTCATTGTTTATTTTAGATGTACGAGAGCCAGATGAATACGAAGCGGGTCATATTCCAGGAGCTGTTCACATCCCTCTTGGCGAGGTGGAACAACGTGCTGAAGAATTGAACCGAGAGACGCTCATTTACCTCATCTGTCATTCAGGCAGAAGAAGTGAATTAGCCGCACAAAAGTTAAAAGAAAAAGGATTCCATCAATTGATCAATGTAGTGCCAGGCATGAACAGCTGGACAGGAGAGATTGAAAAATAGGAGCTGAATGAACCAATGACTGTAAAAGCAATGACAGCAGAACAGTTAACAAAAAAGATCATCAACAAAGAGCCGATCTTTTTGTTGGATGTACGAAACGAAACAGATGTGCAGGACTGGAAAATTGAAGGGAAAGCCGTTGAATATTTAAATGTGCCTTACTTTGAGCTTCTTGATGGCGTAGAGGATATGGTGGAGAACATACCGGATGACCTAGATGTACTGGTCGTTTGTGCGAAAGAGGGCTCTTCTATTATGGTGGCAGAGATGCTGTCAGAGGCAGGCAGAACGGTCCATTATTTGCAAGGCGGCATGAAGGCATGGAGTGAGCATTTAGAGCCAGTGAAGATCGGTGATTTAACTGGCGGTGGAGAGTTGTACCAATTTGTGCGAATGGGCAAGGGGTGCTTGTCCTATATGATCATGTCGAATAGGGAAGCTGCGATTATTGATGCGGCTAGAATGACGGAGGTCTATACGCAATTTGCCAAAAAACATCAAGTCACAGTGACGCATGTGTTTGATACGCACCTTCATGCGGACCATATATCTGGCGGGAAAAAGCTGTCTGAACTGACTGGTGCTATCTATTGGCTACCGCCAAAAGACGCCGAAGAGGTGACATTTGATTACAATCACCTTGAAGAAGGACAGCGTGTGACGATTGGAGCGACGGAGATTGATATTCATGCCCTTTATTCACCGGGCCATACGATTGGTTCAACCTCTTTTATCGTAGACGGCCGTTATCTCCTTTCAGGTGATATTTTGTTCATTGATTCGATCGGAAGACCTGACCTAGCCGGTATGGCGGAGGACTGGGTAGGTGATTTGAGAGAAACCCTTTATACACGATATACGGCGCTTTCGGCAGAATTGATTGTGCTGCCTGCACATTTTATGATCGTGGATGAGCTGAATGAAGACGGGAGCGTTTGGAAGGAACTAGGCGCTTTGTTTGAAGAAAATCACGGGCTGAACATTGAAGATGAAGACGTATTTAGACAAATGGTCACGCAGCATCTACCTGCACAGCCAAACGCTTATCAAGACATTCGGTCTACCAATATGGGGAAGCTGCATCCAGACGAGGAAGCGCAGCGAGACATGGAAATTGGTCCAAACCGTTGTGCGATTCGATAATGTTCAATAAAATAAAGAAGCGAGGGATGATCAGATGACATCAGATCACATTTTAGACGTAACCGGGCTTGCATGCCCAATGCCGATTATTCGGACGAAGAAAAAAATGAACGACTTGGCAGAAGGCCAAGTATTAGAAATACATGCAACAGATAAAGGGGCCAAAGCTGATTTGGCTGCATGGGCTAAGTCAAGCGGACATGAATTGATCACGCAGACAGATGAAGGGCATGTGCTGAAGTTCTGGGTGAGAAAAGGGTCCTAAAGGGGAGAGGGGTATCTATGAGGGAGCCCCTTTTCCTTTTGCAAAGGAGGAGACCAGCGTGGATTTTGCATTTTTCATTACTTTATTTATCATCGGATTTATTGGTTCCTTCTTATCAGGAATGGTCGGAATAGGAGGATCGGTGATCAACTATCCTATGCTGCTTTATATCCCGCCTCTAGTCGGAGTGATGGCATTATCGGCACACGAGGTTTCAGGGATTGGTGCCATTCAAGTACTATTTTCGACACTCGGCGGTGTGCTGGCGTATCGAAAAAGCGGATTTTTACATCGACCATTGATTTTATATATGGGGAGCAGTATATTGGCAGGGAGTTTATTAGGCAGCTATTTATCACATTTCCTTCTAGAGAAAGGCATCAATGTGGTCTATGGTCTGCTTGCCATTGTCGCTGTCATTTTAATGCTTGTTCCGAAAAAAGGTCAGCAGGCAGAAGCGGATGGAGAGGTGACCTTTCATAAAGGATTGGCGGCTGGTATTGCCTTTGTGATCGGAAGTGTATCCGGTGTATTAGGTGCAGGCGGTGCCTTTATTTTAGTGCCGGTGATGCTATCGATTCTCAAAATCCCTGTGCGGATGACGATTGCCTCGTCTCTGGCGATTACGTTTCTCTCTGCGATCGGCGCATCGGCTGGGAAAGTGCTGACTGGTCAAGTCATGTTCATGCCTGCGCTTGTCTTAATGGTAGCCAGTTTGATGGCCGCGCCGATTGGGGCGAAAATTGGCCAGAAAATCAATGCCGTTTATTTGCAATGGGCGCTTGCCGTGATGATTACAGCCACAGCGATCAAAATCTGGGTGGATTTATTATAAGAAAAAGACCAACAACTGAGAGCAAGGGCTCTTTTCCATGTGTTGGTCTTTTTTATTTCATGTTATCGTGCTCGATATACGTTTCAAGTGCAGGGTGGTACTCTTTTTGATAATGAAGATTTGGGCATGTTTTCACGACTTTGCCTTGCAAGGCATTGGACTTCGAGACATCTAATGCTGTTTTACATTTTGGACAGCGTTCGTTAAAAATTGAGAGCCAGCGCTTCATAGATCACCACTCCAGTTAAAGTCTTAAAAACCGATTATATTAATATGAATTATAGGGGATTGTGTGAAGGAGGTCAATGGATATTTGGCTCTTTTTAACAAAAAAGAAGCATCTTATAAGATGCTTCAGCGTGTAGACAAATCCCTGCATCATTTGTAAAAAATTTGAAATATGATTAGTAGGCTTTTGCCCAGAACACCATATCAGAAGCTGGTTTCCCGCAGCAGACACATGTGTCAGAAACGGATTCTTGTTCAAACGGGATACAGCGTGATGTCGCCCCTGTTCTCTCTTTGATGTCGTTTTCACAGTCTTCATCGCCGCACCACATGGCTTTGATCAACCTGTTTTCTTCGGCAAGAAGCTGCTCGATGTCTTCGATTGTGTGGGCGTTTGATGTTTTTTCATGTAATCGTTCTTTTGCTTTTTCGTACATCGTCTGCTGAATGTCTTCAAGCGTGGACGTGATGGTTTGTTCAAGTGCATCTAATGTGACGGCTTGCTTTTCACCAGTGTCTCGTCTTGCGAGCATCACCTGACCTTTTTCCATATCCTTTGGTCCTACTTCTACGCGTAATGGGATGCCCTGCATTTCGCATTCGTTGAATTTCCAGCCAGGCTGTTTATCACTTGCATCGATGTCAGCGCGTGCGATGCGGGCGAGTCTATCCTTTAATTCATAGGCATGATCGAGGACACCTTCTTTATGGGAAGCAATTGGCACAACACGTACTTGGGTTGGCGCAATGTTTGGCGGCAGGACAAGTCCTCTGTCATCGCCATGCACCATGATCATAGCGCCAATAATTCTTGTGGTGAAGCCCCATGATGTTTGCTGGACATGCTCTAATTTTCCTTCTCGATTTAAAAATTCAATGCCAAACGCCTTGGCAAATCCGCTGCCGAAGAAGTGAGAAGTGGCGGTTTGCAGGGCTTTTCCATCATGCATCAAGCTTTCAACCGTATAGGTGAAGCGGGCGCCAGCGAATTTTTCTTTCTCTGTTTTTCTTCCTTTAATGACAGGGATCGCTAGAAGCTCTTCACAAATAGACGCATAGACATGGAGCATTTTTTCTGTTTCTTCAATCGCTTCTTGCTCTGTCTCATGACAAGTGTGCCCTTCCTGCCAGAGGAATTCAAGGGTTCTAAGGAATGGACGTGTTGTCTTTTCCCAGCGGACGACATTGGCCCATTGGTTATATAGCTTTGGTAAATCACGATAGGAGTGAATGATGTTTTTATAATGCTCAGCGAACAGCACCTCAGATGTTGGTCTGACGCAGAGTCTTTCTTGTAATTCCGAATCACCGCCATGTGTCACCCACGCCACTTCAGGAGCAAAGCCTTCGATATGATCTTTTTCCTGCTGGAGAAGGCTTTCAGGGATAAAGAGCGGCATATAGACATTCTCGTGACCCGTTTCTTTGATTTGACGATCAAGTTCGTCGCGAATATTCTCCCAAATTTTAAAACCGTATGGCTGAATGATCATACTGCCTCTAACGCTTGAATAATCGACGAGACGCGCCTTTGTGACAACATCTGTATACCACTGGGCAAAGTCGTCTTCCATGCTTGTAATTTTCTCAACAAATTGTTTCTTTGACATCGTCTTTTTCCTCCTTTTAAAAAACAAAAAAGCTGTGCTTTAAGTTAGGGACCATTCCTGGTGGTACCACCCTAATTTAAAGCACAGCTTTACACTCGATCATGATAACGGTATGAACCGCTGTATGAAACAGAACTAAATCGGCAGGTTCACTTGAAGATGTCAGTAGGAACTTCTCAGCACCGTTCCCTCTCTGTTAAAGATCGATTCAAGCTACTATTCCAGATCTACGTTGATCCTTGTTCGTTGATTTTTCATCAGTTTACCTGTAAATGGGGGAGAAAGCAAGTTGGTCCGCAAGTTCATTTCATGCCTTTCTAAGGTCGTTTATGTTGCTGAGCCATTGGCAGATATTTTCTATTTTTGCAGCTTGCACGTTATGGAAGGCTATGCTAATATATTTGAAGAAAAAAATAGACTTGTATAACCTCAATAATATGGTTTGAGGGTTTCTACCAGGATCCGATAAATCCTGATTACAAAAGCGCGCTTTCCTTTTTTGTAATCAGGGTTTTTTTGTTTGTCTACACCCTGTATCAAAAGTGAAAGCCATGATATAGAGAAGGGATGTTAGACATGAACTGGAGAGTTTATTTATTAGCTGTTTCTACTTTTGCGGTTGGATTAGTTGAGCTTGTGGTCGGGGGCATTTTGCCAAGTTTAGCAGAGGATCTCAATGTGTCTCTTGCGACAGCTGGGCAGCTGATCACGGTATTTGCGATTGTGTATGCTATTTCAGCACCGGTGCTACTGACCGTCACAGCCAAAATCGAACGAAAGCGTCTTTATTTAATCGCATTATTGGTCTTTACATTAGGCAATGTATTCACATATTTTAGTTCCACCTTTGCCCTTGTCATGATCTCTAGGGTCTTGATTGCCATGAGTACAGCGCTTGTTGTGGTGTTATCACTAACGATTACCGCCAAGCTGGTGGAACCGGCGCATCGAGCGAAAGCATTAGGTCTGATTTTTATAGGGATTAGCTCATCACTTGTTCTCGGTGTACCGATCGGTATTTTTATTACAGAGAGCTTTGGCTGGAGAGTGATGTTTTTAGGAATCAGTATTCTGTCAGCTATATCCATGGTACTCATTTATTTTCTTTTGGAGAAAATGCCTGTTGAAAAAGTCACACCGCTTAAAGAACAAATTCGTTCTTTAGGGCATCCGAAAATTTTCAGTGCACATTTGATTAGCTTGTTCATGCTTGCTGGTCATTATATGCTGTATTCTTATTTCACGCCATTTCTGATGGAAGTTTTGCATATGACTCCGTTTTGGATTAGTATTTGTTATTTGGTCTTCGGACTTGCGTCGATTGGCGGGAATGGGTTTGGTGGCTGGCTGAGTGACAAACTAGGATCAGGAAAAGCCATTTTGCTTGTGACCATGGCGTTTGCCATTGTGATGTTTATCCTTCCTTATACAGCGGGAGTGTTTATGCTCTTTATGGTGATGGTTGTCCTATGGGGTGCTCTTAGCTGGGCACTGACACCTGCTTTGCAGAGCTATTTGATTCAAACAGACCCTGTGACGTCTGATATTCAGCAAAGTTTAAATACATCCGCTTTGCAAATTGGGATTTCCATTGGATCAGCAGTGGGTGGCGTCATGTTTACAATGACCGGTTCATCTGTTGATTTGGCTAAATTCGGTGCTGTTTTTGTGCTGATTGCCTTTAGCTGTGCAGTGATTTCATTAAAGAGACCGCCGCTTTATATGGATCGTCAGCATCATGCTGAATAGAAGGGAATAAGAACGTTTTCGTGTTAGTTAGCTGCCTCATCATAGGCAGCTTTTTATTTTTTGAAAACCACACCTTCACTTTTACCAGTAATGACTTCTTCTCCATGCTGATTGATATACCGGGAAAAAAGGTGGACACGATGGTATTTTTCAAGGGGTTCTACCTTGGTGACGGCCATCTGACAGGTAATGGTGTCACCTGTATAAACAGGGCGTATGAAGGTACATGTCATCTCTTGACCGATAAAATGAAACTGCCCGCCAAGTTTCGTGGCTAGACTTGCTGTGAGAAAGCCGTGTACCATGAGCCTGCCTTGATCATCTAGCTCGGTATGATGTTTGCCAAGATCACCTGTCATCTCGCCAAATTGAATCACATCTTCATGCGTATAGGTTTTGCTTGTTTGAAATTGATCGCCTGGTCGAACCATCTGTTTTTCAGCTCCTTTTTTTAAATGTACCAAAGGAGTGAATGAATGTACATTCATTTTTATGGTGAGATGTTGGAGGCAAAGAAGAGACAGGCTACCTTTCTTTGCCTTTGATACCTCAGGAAAAATATCATCTTCTATTCAAAAATAACCATTTCTCCAATTGGTTGAAATCCGGCACGCTGATAGATATGTTTGCCGTCATTTGAGGCTTGTAACATCACACACTTTTGTTTGTTATCTGTCTGGGTCAGAAGGTAATGAAACATGTCACTGCCAAGTCCTCTTCCGCGGTGTTCTGCCTTTGTGATGACATCATAAATACCGTAGCTGTCTGCTGTTTCAATCAATAAGCCCGTTGTGACTGGTTTGTTGTGTTCATATCCAACGAACATGCGGGTACTCGGGTGTAATCGTTCAATCGAGAAGCGCTGGAAATAGCTGTTTAAAGCGATTGCTTCAGGTGATCCTTCGAAAAGTTCGATAAATAAATGTTGATAATCGAGAAAAGTTTGATCGTCCGTCACTTCCTTGATCGTAAGCGATTGAGAGGTCCTTTGATCGATGTCGTTTGTATGTTCAAGCATCATGATGGTATTGCGTTCCACTTCTTGAAGCCCATATTTCTGCATGGTATTCGACCAATCGGGGTGGAGCAGGCTTTGAGTGATCCATGTGCTGAATGCTAGCTGCTGTTGCTGCATTTGTTCGATGGCAGCTTCCACTTTTTGTTGATCTTGTATGTGCGCTGAAATGGGTAATAATAAATTGAACGTGTCAGTTGATATATGCGTGTTTGATAGAACGAAATCTTCCGCTGATAGGATCGATCCGTTGACAACAGAAGAAAACAAATTTATTTTTTCTTCTAACTGGCGAATGGCCATTTGCTGCTCTGTTTTCACTCTCTCACCTTCTTTTTTTGATTGAGGGGTACCTATCATAAATAATAGCAAAGAAAAGGAAATTGTGTCGTCTCTTGCATTCTAGTAAAAAAGTTCTTTTATTTATCAGGTCTGATGACCCATTCTTTTCATCATCCCCACATTTCTTTTGACTCCTTTATTGATTATTAGTACCATTTTATTAACCAGTTAAGAGTGGAGGTTCAGATGGAAACAAACGAGCAGATTGTCTTAAAAGCGATTCAAGATTTGATTATGCATAGGGAAAAGAAACGGAACGATCCAACAGATCCACTGATTACCACGACTGATACACTCAAGCAAGATTGGACACTTACACAGCTTCATATTTTATCTATGATTCAAGCAAACCCTAACGAATCCAATAATACATTTCTTTCACAACAACTAAAACTATCAAAACCAGCTATTACAAAAGCTGTGAAAAAGCTCATCGAAAAAGGCATGGTCGACTATCGCCACCGGCAAGGTGACAAGAAATCCGTCTATTATTCACTCACAGAGGAAGGCACACAGCTTGCGGCACTGCATGATGAGCTTCATGAACAGGCAGTCTCCTCCTATTTAGAATTCCTCCATGAATTTAATGAAGACGAACTACAGGTTATTGAGCGCTTCTTAAAGGCTTGGAAGGAAAAGATATAAATAACGGACCGAAAGATTTCTATAAACTAGATGCTTTCGGTTTTTTTTATGGTAAAATTAACATATATTGACGTTATTCGTGATGATGATTGAGGAAGGGAGCCGTGTTGGTGAAAGAGATGATGGAAAATTTCAAAAAATATGTATTTATCATGCCGTTCGTCGGATTGTTTGTCAGCTTGCTATTATTTGTTTATTTTTTTGGAGTGACAGGAGTTGAAGGGTCCATGTGGGCGGCTGTTTTGTATTGTGCTCTGCCCTTTCTGATGTACACGATACTCTGTTTGCCTTTATGGATTTATTTTAAAGTCAGCAAAAAACGTTCAATACATAGAAATGAGGAACATACATGATCGTTGTCAGCGCTTGTCTTGCGGGATTAAAGGTCCGTTATAATGGCAGCCATCGATTAGATCAACGTATCGAGGAGCTTGTGCAGGAAGGAAAGGCGGTAACAGTTTGCCCTGAGCTGCTTGGCGGTTTCTCTACACCAAGACCTCCCGCAGAAATTATTGGTGGAGATGGTCATGATGTCTTACGGGGGCAGGCTGCTGTTGTTGATGTTCATGGAACGGATGTGACAGAGATGTATGTAAATGGTGCACAAGCCACGCTTAAGCAGGTTCAGACTCTTGGCGCAACATCCGTCGTGTTAAAAGAGTACAGCCCTTCTTGCGGAAGCCGGATGATCTATCGGGGAGAGTTTAACGGGAAGACAAAGGCTGGGGACGGTGTGACGTCTGCCTTGCTGAAACAGCATGGGATTCAAGTATTCTCTGAGGAGGATGATTGGACCTCGCTGTTTGTATAGGGATAAGTAGAAATCTATTTAATATAAAAACAAATATATTCACATAAAAATTTTGTGTTGTTAGTATGGGACTAAATGAAATTAGATCATAGTAGCCCTTGCATGGTCTATTTTCATGCATGATCTTTCGCACATTCGGGTATAGTGCATGGTAAGCAAAAATGAAGCGGAGGTTTGTTTGATGAGTGGATTAACAGATACAGTCACATTAGCAAACGGAGTGAAAATGCCGAAGCTTGGCTTTGGTGTATGGCAAGTAAAAGATGGGGATGAGGCTGTAAATGCAGTCAAAGACGCACTTGAAGCTGGCTACCGCAGTATAGATACAGCAGCGGCCTATCAAAATGAAGAAGGTGTTGGCAAAGCCATTCAGCAATCAGGCATCTCTCGCGATGAGCTGTTCATTACGACAAAAGTCTGGAATAGTGATCAAGGATATGAGTCAACGCTTGAAGCCTTTGAAACAAGTATGAACAAACTTGGTTTGGATGTATTGGATCTTTATTTAATCCATTGGCCGGTTGAAGGCAAATATAAAGAAACGTGGAAGGCGCTAGAAAAGCTTTATAAGGATGGCCGCGTGAAAGCCATTGGCGTGTGTAACTTCCATCAGCATCATTTAGAAGATTTATTAGAAGAGGCAGAAGTGGTGCCAATGGTCAATCAAATTGAACTGCATCCGAAGCTGACGCAAGAGCCTTTACGTGACTACTGCAAGGCAAAAGGCATTCATGTAGAAGCATGGTCGCCATTAGGCAGCGGGAAACTTCTTAATCATCCGGTGCTTCAAGATATTGCGAAAAAACATGAGAAGTCAGTGGCGCAAGTCATTCTTCGCTGGGACTTGCAGCATGGCATTATCACCATTCCGAAATCTGTGACGAAGAGCCGAATCATCGAAAACACAAACGTATTTGATTTCGAGTTGTCCGCCCATGAAATGAGTGTCATTGATCAGCTCAATGAAGATGAGCGCACGGGTCCAGACCCAGATAACTTCGATTTTTAATAAAAAGAAAGCACGGGCGGGATGCCTGTGCTTTTTTTGCACCTATGTTCAGACCGTCTTTTGAGGCTGATAGGTCTCAATGATTTGAATGGCGTCGACAATTTGCTCTTTCGTATAGTCTCCAATCAAACAAAAGGTTTCATCTTTACGTGCAGCATGGTTTGCCACTGTATGTGCTGCTTCCTCTAGCTGAGCTGTGATGCCAAGCTCACGCATCGTTCTAGGTAATCCGAGTGTTTGATAAAGCTCAAGTAATTCTTCTACTTCCGTCATACGGTTTTCTGCGGCAAGCTGAACGAGAATGCCATAGGCCACTTTTTGTCCATGTAACACATGATGTGTTTCATCAATAAATGTTAATCCATTATGAACAGCATGGGCTCCTGCCATTCTGCCATAACGTCCTCCATAGCCGCCGACTGTTCCCGCTAACGTAATGATCGTATCTGTTACATCTGCAAAGGCTTGAGAAAGCTGACCTGTTTTTAAACTGCTAACGGCTTCTTCACTATGAGTCAGAAGAATGTCACGAACGTACACTGCCTGCTTTAATGCAGCATGTACCATGAGCGGCAAGGTGCCTTTTGTGTTACGAATAATGGCTTCCGCTTCATACCATTTTGCCAGCGTATCCCCAATTCCGCTTTGGAGATAGGAAAGAGGAGATGAAAGCAAAAAAGTATGATCAATTAACGTGAGATAGCTGGACCGCTTATGATAGTCGACCCTCATAAAATTTCCCTTGTCATCATAAATGACGCTGAGCGGTGTAGAAGCCGCACATGTCCCAGGAATCGTCGGCACCATGATCACTTCAATTTGGAGAGCGTCGGCAACAGACTTCGCTGTATCTAAAATCGTGCCGCCACCGATCCCTATGATCACGTCTGAACTCTTGAGTTCTTCCGCAATTCGTGTGATCGCATTTGGTGAACTGTAACCTTTATGCTGAACAACAGGCCACTCGGATGGAAGCTTTGTGTACTGTGAAAAGGCTTGATATGAGTCATATCCTGTCACTATAGCTGGTGACTGAAAGGGAGTAACAAGTGACTCGATTTCATGATAAATCCCCTTTTGAGAAATAAACTGGTTAGGACCGCTTCTGACGATCTCTTCTGGTTGGATCATGGACTTATGCTCCTTTATGAAATCATATAGTTCTTAAATCATCTCATTTTACAGAAAGTTCTGTCAAATAATTGGACAATATGAGACCATAGACCCTTCCGTTTTATGGAATTGAACTACTGACATTGCCTTAAGGTATGTATTTCCTGTATGATATAAAATGGTATGTTTTGATTAAATTTAAGAGGTGTTTATATATATGGAAAAACAATATCGTGTATTACTTTACTATCAATATGTCCCCATTGAGGATCCAGAAACGTTTACAGCAGAGCATCTAGCATTCTGTAAGGAACTTGGTTTGTTAGGTCGTATTCTTGTTTCATCTGAAGGCATAAACGGAACCGTTTCTGGTACCATTGAGCAAACGGACAAGTACATGCAAGCATTGAAAGAAGATCCACGCTTTGCGTCCATGCCAATTAAAATTGACGAAGCAGATGGTCATGCGTTTAAGAAAATGCACGTCCGTCATCGAAATGAATTGGTGAATTTAAGTCTTGAAGATGATGTGAATCCGCTAGAATTAACGGGGAAACATCTCAGCCCAGTTGAATTTTACGAGCAAATGCAATCACCTGATACGGTCGTGATTGATGCACGTAATGATTATGAGTTTGATGTCGGTCACTTCAGAGGTGCTGTGCGCCCTGACATTGAGACATTCCGTGAATTGCCTGAGTGGATTCGTGACAATAAAGAGATTCTTGAAGGGAAAAAAATTCTGACGTATTGCACAGGCGGCGTACGCTGTGAGAAATTCTCAGGATGGTTAAAGCGTGAAGGCTTTGAAGATGTATCCCAGCTTGACGGTGGAATTGTCACGTACGGAAAAGACCCAGAAGTTCAAGGAAAGCTATGGGATGGTCAATGTTATGTGTTTGATAACCGCCTAACGGTTCCAGTCAATCAAACAGAGCACGTTGTGGTAGGAAAAGATTTCTTCACTGGCGAACCTTGCGAGCGTTATGTGAACTGTGCGAACCCTGCATGTAACCGCAAAATGATTGCAACAGAAGAAAGCGAGCATAAATATATGCGCAGCTGCAGCCATGAATGCCGCACAAGCGAACGTAACCTTTATGTGAAACAGCATAATTTGTCTGAGGAAGAAGTTCAAGAAAGACTAGCTGTCATTGAAAAAGAACAAGCAATCTCACAAGGATAAGAGGGTTTCCCTTTTATCCTTTTTTCTTTGGATGATATGTGTTCAGAGGGAAGAGGAAGTCATTTCCTCTTTCTTTTTTGTTTTGTTTTTTTCAAAATAAGGGTAAAGGTAGTTAATCAGTCTAATAGATTGAACAGTTGAAAAAGCGCTTTCTTTTGAAATAAGCATGTTCGACTATTTCAGAAAATGGAGAATTGAGAGATAATATAACAGGCAAAAAAATGAACAAAGATAAAAGTTCAGATCAGAAAATATTTGCCAATGGAATGAAAGGTGAGCTGCTATAAAAGAAAGGCGCTTGCTCGACACATGCTCTGTATTTTAATCGAAAGGTGTTATGAACATGAATCATTTGCATCGTAGGATGGGAACTTTCGCTTTAATGATGGTAGGTCTTGGCTCAATCATTGGTTCAGGATGGCTCTTTGGTGCGTGGCGGGCTGCTCAAATCGCCGGCCCTGCTGCTATTTTGTCATGGTTGATCGGGATGGTTGTTATTTTATTTATCGCATTGTCTTATAGTGAACTCGGGTCGATGTTTCCAGAGGCAGGCGGAATGGTCAAATATACGCAATATTCACATGGCTCTTTTATTGGATTTATCGCCGCTTGGGCAAACTGGATCGCCATTGTCTCAGTGATTCCTGTTGAGGCAGTTGCCTCCGTTCAATACATGAGCTCATGGCCTTGGGAGTGGGCAAAGTGGACAAGCCATTTGGTCACAAAAGGGGTTTTGACGACTGAGGGGCTCATGGTGGCAAGTGTGCTGCTGGTGATTTATTTTCTGCTCAATTATTGGACAGTTGGGTTGTTTTCAAAGGCGAATACATTCATTACGATTTTTAAAATCGTCATTCCAGGATTAACAATTGGTGCGCTCTTATTCGTAGGTTTTCATAGTGAGAATTTTACTTCTGGAACAAGTATTGCGCCGAACGGCTGGGCAAGTGTGCTCACAGCTGTGGCAACATCGGGGATTGTGTTTGCTTTTAATGGCTTCCAAAGCCCGATTAATATGGCAGGAGAAGCGAAAAATCCAGGGCGTTCGATTCCAATCGCCATTGTTGGATCGATTTTGATTGCAACGGTCATTTATGTGCTGCTGCAAATCGCTTTTATTGGCGCTGTCGATCCATCAATGATTGTGAATGGCTGGGGGCATTTGAATTTCAACTCGCCATTTGCTGACCTTGCCATTGCGCTAGGGATCAACTGGCTTGTCCTTATTTTATATGCAGATGCGTTCGTTTCTCCTTCTGGAACAGGGATTACGTATACGGCGACGACGTCTCGTATGATTTATGGGATGGAAAAAAACAAGTACATGCCGAGTGTACTTGGTCGTCTGCACCCAATTTATGGTGTGCCTCGTCCAGCGATGTTTTTTAACTTAGGCGTATCGTTTATCTTTCTGTTTTTGTTTAGAGGATGGGGGGTTCTCGCTGAAATTATCTCTGTGGCGACCCTGATTTCCTATTTGACAGGACCTGTGACAGTGATGACGCTGAGAAAGACGGGCACAGATTTATATCGTCCACTGCGAATTAAAGGACTCAGCATCATTGCTCCGCTTGGTTTTGTCTTTGCATCATTGACACTGTACTGGGCGAGATGGCCACTGACGGGTCAGGTGCTGTTCATTATTCTCATCGGTCTGCCAATCTATTTTTACTATCAAGCAAAAGCGAAGTGGAAGGGCTTTGGCCGTCACTTTAAAGCAGGTGCTTGGATGGTTGTGTATTTGCTTGTGATGATGACGATTTCTTGTCTCGGCAGTGATAAATTTGGCGGGTATAACGTCATTCATTATGGTTGGGATATGGCGCTCATTGCAGTTGTGGCGTTGTTATTTTATATGTGGGCACTCAAAAGTGGATTTGAAACAGAGTTTTTAGAAGATGCGAAAAAAATTAATGATGAACTGCGTGCTTCTCAGAAAGAAGCCGCCTCATCTAAGGAATAACGGAAGGGCTGCCTGAATACGGAGGGCAGCCTTTTTATTTGGATAGATGATGCATGACATGCTGCTTTAGCCAAGTGGTAACGCCGTGTAGAACGGTGGCTGTCACAAGACAGATAAGCGCATATCTCCATAGCTGATCTAAGCCTTGTCCACTAAGCCAAAAAACAATACCTAGAATAAAGAGAGTCAGAATGAACATGAATAAAAAAGATGCTGACCAGAAAAAAGCCTTCATCGAAGGTCACCTCCTCGGGGTATTGTATGCAGGCCGAGGGAGGATCAGACCAGCAAGAAAGAAGTGAAAATATCGTTAAATCTATTTCAAAAGTCAGATAAAAACGCCAAGTGATTTGACAGTTGTGTTAAGATGAGAGCATATTTTGAGTGTAGATGGCTGGTTATAGACGGAGGTGTTTGGAGATGCAGATTCAAAAGGTTCTAAACAATAATGTCATTAGTGTGATAGATGAACAAGGAAAAGAAATCGTCGTCATGGGCAGAGGCATCGCTTTTCAAAGACGTCCCGGCGACCCGGTGGACGAGGCGTTAATTGATAAAGTGTTCCGCCTAGAAGATCATTCCGTACATGAGCGGATGAAAATGTTGCTTCAAGAGGTTCCGTATGATGTCGTCAAGGTGACCGAGGAAATGATCCAATACGCACATACAAAGCTGAACCGAAGATTAAACGAAAGTCTGCATGTATCGCTGGCAGACCATATTCATTACGCCATCGAACGATTAAAGAAAAACCACTTGATTGAGAATTCGCTGATTTGGGAGATTAAACGTTTATACAAAGATGAATTTCTCGTGGCGAAGGAATGCCTTGAGATGATTGAAGATCGTCTTGATATTGAACTGCCCGAAGATGAAGCGGGCTTTATTGCCATGCATATCATTAATGCAGAGCTCAATGAAGACATGAATACAACGGTCAATATCACAAAAGAAGTGAATGCCATACTGACCATTGTGAAATATCACTTGAACATGGAATTTGATGAAGACTCGCTCAACTTTTATCGTTTTCTCACACATTTACGCTTTTTCGTACAGCGTCTCATCAACGAAACGTTACTCGTCAGTGAAGATCAAGATTTATATCAGCTGATTAAAGTGAAATATCCGAAGGCGTACGAATGCGCAAAGAAAATCGCGGAATATGTGTATCAAACATATCATCGCGATCTAACATCAGAGGAGATGCTCTATCTATCGATTCATTTGAATCGACTCATCAAACGAGAAAAATAAAGATAGAATTTTAAAAGAAAGCGTTGACATCATAAAAAGTGAGTGGTACTATTTGCTCATAAACATAAAAGAATACGGTTTCACAATGATCGTCTTAGAGGATTGTGACTGTTCGGCAGGCAAAACCTAAACGTTCACTGAAAAAGCGCAATAGCAAGTTGCGACTATTTTTGGTGCCCGTTTAGGTTTTTATTTTGCCTAAAAACGTATTTTTTTGAAAAAAAGGGGGTTTTTGTATGAGTCATCGTCAATTAGCAGAAGACATTATCAAACATATCGGGACAGAGAAAAATGTTCATTCATTGGTTCACTGTGCCACAAGACTTCGCTTCACATTAAATGACAGATCAAAAGCAGATAAAGCGGCCATTGAAAAATTAAATGGTGTGGTGACTGTCATGGAAAGCGGCGGCCAGTTTCAGGTGGTCATTGGCAACACCGTACCAGAGGTATATCGAGAGATTGGAGAGTTTACGAATCTATTAGAGGATTCCACTTCTTCATCTGCTAGATCAAGTGAAGAAAGTACAAGTCTTTTCGGAAAATTCGTCGACATTGTTTCTGGAATTTTCACACCGCTTCTAGGTGTCATGGCGGGTGCCGGTATTTTAAAAGGACTTCTAGGCATCTGTATCAATGCAAAATGGTTATCTCCTGAAGATACGTCGTATCAAATTTTATTTGCCGCATCAGACAGCTTGTTCTACTTCCTGCCGCTGCTGCTCGCATTCACTTCTGCTAGGAAGTTTAAAGCGAATCCATTTGTCGCTGTGACGATTGCAGGTGCACTGATCTACCCGACTATTCAAGAGCTCACAAAAGGCGGCGGAGATGTGTCGTTCTTCGGTATTCCGGTTGTCTTAATGTCTTATACATCAACGGTTATCCCGATTATTTTGGCAGTGTTTGTGATGGGATATATCGAACGTTTCTTTAACAAAGTCATTCATGAAAGTGTGAAAAACTTTATTACACCACTGATTTTACTGGTCACGGTCGTTCCACTGACACTGATCGTATTTGGACCATTTGGTGTGTATGCAGGGAACGGAATTGCAGCCGTCCTGCTGAAAGTATTCTCCTTTAGCCCTACACTTGCCGGTGCTTTAATTGCGATGGCATGGCAGGTTCTTGTCATCTTCGGTATCCATTGGGGGCTTGTGCCAGTCATTTTAAATAATATTGCGGTCCATGGAAAAGATCATATTAAGCCGGCCACTGCGCCAGCTGTATTTTCACAAGCCGGTGCTTCAATCGGTGTTATGCTGAAAACAAAGAACAAAAAGCTGAAATCATTAGCTGGATCGACAGCGGTTTCTGCTGTATTTGGAATTACAGAGCCTGCTGTATACGGCGTCACACTTCGTTTGAAAAAACCATTTATTGCAGCGGTTATCTCTGCCGGTGTCGGTGGTGCCATTATTGGTTATTCACAAAGTATTGCGATCTCATCAGGTCTTCCGAGTTTACTGACACTTCCGATCTTCTATGGTCAAGGGTTTACAGGATTCTTAATCGGAATTTCCGTTTCATTTGTCCTTTCAATCGTCTTAACCTATTTGATTGGATTCAAAGATCCTGTGGATGAAGAAGATGCTCCTGCAGCTAGTTCTGCACCAGCATCTGAAAATGAACATGGTGTCAAAGCAGCTCATGTGAAAAGTCCTTTATCTGGCGAAGTCATCAAGCTAGAAGAGGTGCAAGATAAAGCCTTCTCATCTGGCGCATTAGGTAAGGGTGCAGCCATTATTCCATCAGAAGGTAAGCTGTTTGCACCAGTAACTGGGGTCGTGACAACGGTATTCCCAACAGGACATGCATACGGTCTCACCTCTGAAAGCGGAGCAGAAGTACTCATTCATATTGGACTGGATACTGTACAACTTGGGGGCCGTCATTTTACGCCGAAGGTTGAGCAGGGCCAAACCATTACAGAAGGTGAACTGCTTGCGGAGTTTGATATTGAGGCCATTCAAGCAGCAGGTCTTTCTGTCACAACACCTGTGATTATTACCAATTCCGGTGAATTTAGCGATATCATTGAGACAGAAGAAAAACAAGTGACACCAGGACAATCATTTTTACACTTAGTTTAAGAAAAGGGAGGACATAATCATGAGATATTCAACACTAGCACCATTTCCAAAAGACTTTTTCTGGGGCGGATCGACTTCCGCCTATCAAGTAGAAGGTGCGTGGAACGAGGATGGCAAGGGACCTTCAGTCATTGATATGAGAGAAAGCTATCCTGAAGGAACAACTGATTTTAAGGTAGCCAGCGATCACTATCATCGATATAAAGAGGACGTGAAGATGTTTGCAGAAATGGGCTTGAAGGCTTATCGTTTCTCTATTGCATGGACACGTATCATTCCAGATGGAGATGGGGAGATCAATCAAAAGGGAATTGACTTCTACCATTCTCTCATTGATGAATTACGCCGCTATGACATTGAACCAATTGTGACGATGTATCACTTTGATTTACCTCATGCGCTTCAAGTGAAAGGCGGCTGGTCAAATCGTTCGACAGTCGATGCGTTTGAACGTTATGCGGAGGTTTTGTTCCAGGAGTATGGCGAGAAGGTAAAATATTGGCTGACGATTAATGAACAAAACATGATGATCTTACATGGATCAGCTCTAGGTACACTGGATCCAAATTTAGAAAATCCGAAAAAAGAACTATATCAGCAGAACCACCATATGCTTGTGGCACAGGCGAAAGCCATGACGCTTTGTCATCGTTTGCTGCCTGAGGCAAAAATCGGACCAGCGCCAAACATCGCCCTTATTTACCCGGCATCTCCCAAACCTGAGGATGTCATTGCTGCGGCTAATTACAATGCAATCCGCAACTGGCTATATCTTGATATGGCGGTATTCGGTCGTTATAACAACCTTGCATGGGCATACATGAAGGAAAAAGACATTCTTCCTGTGATTGAAGAGGGAGATATGGATATTTTGAAAAGTGCAAAACCAGACTTCATTGCCTTTAACTACTACACATCTCAAACGGTTGAAGCGAGTAAAGGAGATGGCAATGATGAATTTGCCCGTGGCGGAGATCAGCATTTAAAATCCGGTGAAGATGGCGTCTACAAAGGCGGCAACAACCCGTTTTTAAGTAAAAATGCATTTGGCTGGGAGATTGACCCTACCGGTTTCCGATCAACGATGCGTGAGATTTACGATCGCTATCAGTTGCCTCTTATTATTACGGAAAACGGGTTAGGCGCTTTTGACAAGTTAGAAGCGGATGGATCGATTCAGGATGATTATCGAATTGATTATTTAGAAAAACATATTGAACAAATCAAATGGGCGATCACTGACGGTGTAGAGGTATTCGGGTACTGCCCGTGGTCAGCCATCGACTTAATCAGTACACACCAAGGCTGCTCAAAACGCTACGGTTTTATCTACGTCAATCGTGATGAATTTGACCTGAAAGACCTGAAGAGAATTCGGAAAAAGAGCTCTTATTGGTATGAAACATTAATCGAGCAAAATGGAGAGAACATCGGGAAGTAACAATTTCACACTAAAAAACCCCTAATTTTTAGGGGTTTTTTTCTCTTCATGACTTGTAACTATATCAACTGGATGTATCAAGTTTTCATCATCATTATCCTCATCAGTGTAAGGCATAATAAGTGAATCCAACTCTTCTTTATCATCAACTAAAGCAACGTAAGTTGTATAATCCTCTAAATCTGATGGAAACAATTCAGCTTGACCAACATTACTTTTCAATGCTTGGTCAATAGCACTCTTTAATTCAATTAAACCCTCACGATTACCAATAATATAAGAATCCATATGCCAACTTTTTTGTGCATATATATGGCAAATCTTATCTCTATCTTTCATTATCTCATTACACCCTTCCTGAAGAATTTAATTGATTATGTGCCAACACGCCAACCACATAAAACGTCAAACGTCTCTTTGGCTTTTATGGCGTCTAACAGCTTTTTATCTCTTTCAAGAAGACTGCTTTGTATGTATGTATGCTTGCTGTTTTTTCAACTTGCTGGAGTTTACCGATCACATCTTACTCTCTACTATCATTATACCCCGAATTTAATCTCATTTATAGACTGTTTTCCGCCCGCATCAGGCCGTATACTGTTATACGCAAGTCAAAAACGATAAGGGATGTGGCTGTATGAATGACAAGAAAGATGTTTTAGATCCTGGGCCGTTTTTTCATGGGACGAAAGCAGAATTGAAGATTGGGGACCTGCTTGAACCGTTGCATTTATCCAATTATCAGGATAAACAATCGAACCACATCTATTTTACTGGAACATTAAACGCAGCCAAATGGGGAGTTGAATTAGCCCGGTCTGATTCCAAAGAGAGAATTTATGTTGTAGAACCGACAGGCGAGTTTGAAGATGATCCGAATTTGACGGATCAAAAGTTTCCAGGGAATCCGACCCGTTCTTATCGATCGACATCCCCTTTGAAAATTGTCGCAGAATTAGGCGCTTGGGAAAGACACTCCAATGAAGAAATTAATCATATGCTGACGTTGTTAAAAAAGTTAAGGGAAGAAGGAAAAAATGTCATATACGATTGATTCGTATGTAAGGAATAGATGAATAAAAGGCCGCCCGATCTCAATTGGGCGGCCTTTAGTGCTATTGAAACAGGACATGCATCAGCTCATCAAATGTCTTTGCATGTGTCAAGGATTGAAGGCGGTCAGGACTGTCTAACAAATCGACAGCTTGTTCAAAAAATTGATTCATGCAGGCAGCGTCATCTTTCTGAATGGCTAATAAGAAAATCAGAGATACTTGATCTCCCTGCCAATCAATCGGCTGTTTCAATCGTGCAATTGCCACGCAGGAGGTGCCTTCATTTGTGATGAGCGGGTGAGGCATCGCAATCCCCTTGCCAAGATAAGTTGATGACATTTGCTCCCGCTCCAGCACGGAGGAACGAAAAGAAGATGAAACAAGCTGATGCGCCTCCAGCCGGCTGCAAAGCGTATCTAATACCTCTTCTTTGCTTGAAAGGTTCACATCCAACAAGGTCAATCGTTCTTGGAAAAAAGCCATCAGCTCCTGCGAAGGGGCACCGTGTCCGTTTAACAGGTGAATGACCTCACTCACACGCTGGACATCATGATGTTCAAAAAAAGCATTCACTTGAATGATTGGTTTCCCCTTTGGTGCGAGAGGTACGGTTGTAATAATCACATCACATGGCAAAGTCGTGCTAAAAGCGTAATCCTGATAAGAATAAAGCTCAACAATCTCAAGCTCATGTTGAAAGGCCGCCTTCAATTTAATTTCAAGTAGCCGTGCCGTTCCTAGTCCAGATCCGCATACAATAATGGCCCTCTTTTTTTGCGAGGTGTCAAGATGGCTTCTTTCAAATGAAGCAGCAATATGTAAGGCAACATATGCCGCTTCATCTTCATTTGGCGTCCGTACCAGCTGTAAGGCATTGAGTCCGCTGACGGCCAAATCAAACGGATAAGGGTAAGATGTTTTGATCTCATGCAAAAGCGGATTTTGTAAAGACACGCCGTATTGAATTCGATTTAATAATGGCTTCATATGCAGCATCAAATCTTGACGCAGGATATCGTCATCTACAAAACGATGACCGCTTGTTTTTTCAATGTGCTGGAGAAATCGTGTCACCGCCTGACGTACTTCTTCTGTTGTTTGGTGCTCATCGATTTCTTTCCACGTTTGATTCGCCAAGAGATGCATCACCAAGTAATCTGTTTCATCCTCTGATAAGGTGACATGAAACGTGTCGCTTATTTGATGCGTGATCTTTTGAGCGATTCTTGTTAACACTGGCGGTCTTTGTGTGTGAGTAGTACTGGTGGGTATCCGCTGTTTTTTTTGCGTTTGTTGAATGGCAATCGCTAAGTGAATCACTAAATTCTTTAGGGCAATATCTTTAATGAGCAGTGATTCTTGATATAGATTTGTCAGCACAATGGATCGAATGGTTTCAAGTGAAATGTCAGGGAAATGAAGCTGTTCCCGCTCAGTTATATGAGATAGGGCGGGTTCTTCTTCAAGCAGTAAGTCTGCGTAGCACGTCCTTTTTTGCAATTCGTCTCCGTCTACTTTTAAGCCAAATCCAGGCTTTGAGACAAGGGTCATACCGTAACGGGCTAACAGCTCCCGTCCTTTTTTTAAATCACTGCTGACCGTCATACGGCTGATGAACAATTCTTCTGCTAATTGATCAATTTTTAAGTAGTCTGATTGAAGCAATAGTTTTCTCATCATAAATCGTATGCGCTCTTCTGGCATGACGGGAACGAGAGAGCGAGCAGGAAGCTTTTGCTGATGAAGCCAAAGCAGGAAAGCGTCTTGGTCACTTGTTAAGAGCGTATACCCTTTCCCGCGGATGGTCTTGATCATGGCTCCAGCTTGCGTTAACAGCTCATTTGCTTCTTTGATTAAATTGCGGATGGAGCGGTCAGATAAGCGAAAAGAGGCAGTGAGCTCCTCCAGCTTCACGAACCCTTTCGTTTCAAATAGCCGCTGAATGAGCTGGTAGGTTCGAGTATCTGCCGTCATCATCATTGCGCCGCTCCTTGTTCCTTTAAGGCATCAGCTCCAAGGGCGATGGCTCCCATTAAACCAGATAATCCGTCAAAGGAAGGCTTTGTGACGATTTCATTTAATGGCTTTGGTAATTGTAAGTAACCATGAAGGCGCTTGTCTGTTTCTTCAAGGATGAGCGGCAGCAAGGCCGGCTGTTTCATGACACCTCCACCAAAAATAATGCGTTCTGGTGACAGGGTGAGTAATAAATTTGCGGTCATTTGCCCGAGATAATAAGCTTGAAGTGACCAGGCAGGGTGTTCCTCTGGCAGCATTTGTGCCAATGTATGATAGCGGCCTTCTATGGCAGGTCCAGATGCCAATCCCTCTAAACAATCATGATGGATCGGGCAGCAGCCCCCATAGGTGTCATGAGGGTGGCGCTGAACGGTGATATGTCCCATTTCTGGATGAAGCAGTCCGTGAATGAGGCGGTTTTCAATATAGGCACCGCCACCGATTCCCGTCCCAACCGTGATATAGATCAAGGAATTTGGTCTGTCTGTTTCCATTGAAAAACGAGCTTCACCGAGCGCCGCACAGTTCACATCCGTATCAAGCTTCATAGGGAGACCGAGTGCTTGTTTTAAGGTTGAGAGTAATGGAAATTGGCGCCAAGCTGTTTTGGGTGTTTCGAGAATCGTTCCATAGCTGGGGCTGTGTTCTTTTACATCGACAGGTCCGAATGCGCCTATGCCAATCGCATCAACTGGATGCTCTGTAAAGTATTCGATCACTTGCCGGCATGTTTCTTCTGGGTTCCCTGTTGCAAAGGAAGTCATATGTTCAATCGTTCCGTCTGTTGTTCCGTAGCCGCAGACAAATTTTGTACCGCCTGCTTCGATGCCTCCAATTCGCATGATCAATGCCCTCCATTAAAGAGAGGCGGAATCCAAATGGATCCCGCCCCTACATGTTCATTTTTTCTTTACAATGTAGGTTTGTACCTGACAAGGTGTGAGCGGTTCAATGTGTAATGATCCATGTTGTGCTTTCAGTATATGTCCTTCAGGTGTTTCGCCTAAATTCGCTGTTTCTCCATGTTGTAGAGATGAACTATTGATTGAAGCGGCTGTTTGACGTGTTAAATATGGATTGAAGAGACGAATGACAATGCCTGTTCCATGCTCTTCTTTTTTCAAAGCGCTTAGAACGGCCCCGTCTGTCTCAATGTCAAGCAGGCTATAAGTAGATTGTAAGTCTTCTTTTTCATCTCGGAAAGAGAAAATTAAACGACCGTTTAAAAAGTCTGCCCGCTCGTAGCACTGAACCGGGGTGGTGTAACGTTTAGCAAGCTGAGCCAAGTGTCCTTCACTCACCGCTTCTTGGCTATAGTGCATGCCAAAGGAGAATGATAGCGATCCTTGAAGCTGGGCATCAGGTGTTTCCACGATTTTTTCTCCAGAAGCCCGGCCGGGACGGTAAAGAAGGTTTTCTTTCCCCATTTTTCCGAAACAGCGGAAGAGTGTATACGCGATCGTTGTGTAGTCTTCTCCTGTGATCTGGTATTCTCTCACGCAGTCCGTCAAAAGAGAGACACCATATGCTTCATCGCGAAGTGCAACAAATGATTGCATGGGTTCAATGGTAATCGGTTTTTCTTCCCAATGTTCATTGTTCCACCATTCTAGCTCTTGCGTCAGCTCCGTTGGACGTTCGATGGTGCCAAACTGTTGATCGCTGAGTGATAAGTTTGACGCAATACCTGTATCAAAGAGCACCCGTAGACGGTGGTCTAGCGCATGGTTGTCCACATTCACATGAAAACGGATGACCGCTTCATCTTTATTTAAAGCCACCTTCGCTGTGATCGGGAGGGAAGTCGTCACCTTTTGCTCCGAACGTTCCTCTAAATCATATGGGACAGTCAATTGAAGCTTGATGGTGAGCTCTTCCTGTAAACTGCTTTTAGATACGGTGATGTCGGCTGATGAGATATCTTTAGATGATACATAAAGATCCTCACGCGGTGGTGAATAGTTATAAGAATCCCCATCATCTCCGTTGTCTTCAAAGATCATTTGCTCAGAGAACGTTCGTCCGGTCTGTTTATCCGTAATTTCTAATGACCCATTGTCATTTGCTGCAATGCGGTAAAACGTATTTTCAATGACACGACCTTCTGTTTTTTCCAAAATGGATTCACTAGATTCATCGAAAACCATGCTAACTTGTGTATAACCAACGGATGGTAAGTCGACTGCTTCAATGAGTAAAACAGCTTTCCATACTTGCTTTGGCATGTACACTTCTTTGCTTGGGTTAAGTGAAATCTGCTGTGCTAAGACATAATCTGTCACATCGGTTTTGCTTTTGACTGTGTAGTAAAGAGTTCGTCCATCAGCGTCTTTTAGTGTAAATGGACGTTCTGTGATAAAGGTTTCGACTTCAATGACTTCAGAGCGCTTTGAAGGCAGTGTATTAAATAAAGTGAACGTGATTTCTTGCTCAGTTTGCAGCCGGATGGCGATGAGACGCATGTGTAAGTCCACAAGATTCTCGGCGATTTCCTTTGCCTGTTTATAGCGGAAGAAGACATCTTGATTCGTCGTATCACTGTTACAGCCGCCAATGCTATCATGCGCTGCATTTTCAAACATGAGGTACCAAATATCACGCACCGTGTCATGCGGATAGTCATGTCCGAGTGAATAGCTGATTGTAAGGATCGGCTCCATCACATTAACAAGATAGTTTTCAATTTGATTGTTTAAGATTTTCAAATCTGCTCTTGTTGAAAAAATGGACTTATGAATTCGCATATGCTTGGCATGAATGAGCTCTCCTTCTAATGTCTCAAAAGAAGTTCGCTCTTTTTTCACTGCTGCAATGTAGTCTTCTAAACTGCTGATTTGATAGTTATGCTCATCTATTTCATTGGCTTTTTCTAATAAGTCAGGCAGGTTTTTACGAATAGGCGCTTGGTCAAAGCCATTTGGGAAATAGACATTCTTTGTCGTAGCTTTTGCTTGCAGCGCCCCGATTTTTTCAGAAAGAAAGGCTTGCAGGTCTTCATCCTTCTCAGGAATATTTCCTCCGTAGTAGTAGCCAAATGGCAGATTCACTGCAAACACTTCACTGCCATCCGCCCCGCGCCAATTAAATTCTGTGTGATTCGTCATATGATCAGAAACGCCGCGCCAAAAGGCTGTATCGACAATTCCAAAGCCTTGATAAATTTGAGGCATTTGTGCAGATTGACCGAAGGAATCAGGGACATAACCGACCTTCATGACATGTCCAAACTGCTGACAGCGCTCAATCCCATATTGCAGATTCCGTACAATCGATTCCCCAGAAATCACGAGCTGATCCGTTTGTGTATACCACGGACCGATGATGAGGCGTTTTGCTGTGACGAGCTGTTTGATTCGATTTTCATCCTCGGGGCGCCATTTTAAGTAATCATCTAGCAAGGATGCTTGCGCATCGAGCATGAAGTAATGGAATCGTTCATCTGTTTCGAGGGTGTCCAATATGTCCATTACGCTTTTCATTAAGTAGATACGGGAGCGGGAGGTGGTAAAATACCATTCCCGGTCCCAGTGAGTATGTGGAATCACATGTACATTGACAGTCATTGTGTAACGACACCTTTCTTTGTTCAAATTATCCTTCTAGCACAAGGTCAAAATCATCTTCTTCTTTCTGCTTCTGATCATGTTCTGGCTTTTGGGGTTCTTTTTTCTCAGAGAAGTTCACAAGTAGGTTGGCACCAATTCCAATAACAAGTGCGCCAGTTAGCGCGCCGATTAAATATGCCCACCAGTTTCCTACTGAGAAGAATCCGTAGAGTCCGCCAATTGGCGGCATGATGTCATGGACACCTAATAAGGCAGCAACCCCGCTTCCAGCAGCACAAGCGACGACATTCAGCGGAATCAATTTCAAAGGATTGACGAGTGTAAAGGGAATGGCTCCTTCTGTAATCCCGATAATCCCCATCACAAGACCGCCTCGTCCGGCTTCTCTAAACGTAGGAGAGAAGTTGCGTTTTCGAATCAATGTCGCAAGCCCGTATCCAAGCGGAGGAATGACAATCGCGATATTGACGAGAATGGCAGGAAGATAGACACCTGATAGGAAGAGCGCGTTACCAGCCATCCAAGCTGATTTATTCACTGGGCCGCCAAGATCAAAGCCAATCATGGCACCTAGAATGAGAGCAAGTGCGAGTGTACTTGTTCCATCTGCAACCATGCCTTTGATCCATTCAATTAATGCGGTGTTCAAAGCCCCTAATGGACCGCCCAGCAGAACGGACATGAGAAGTCCGGTTAAGCCAACAGTAATGAGCGGTAAGATGAGCAGAGGGACGAGTCCAGCTGCAGAGCCTTGAATTTGAATTTTTCTTTTCACAAAGAGAGCGACATACCCGGCAAAGAAACCTGCAATGACGGCGCCGATAAAACCAGCATTTGTTGAGCTGGCAAGAGCTCCGCCGATAAAGCCGGCCGCAAGACCTGATTTATCCGCAATCGAATAGGCAATAAAGCCAGCGAGCAGTACGTTCATTAAGCCAATGCCTGTCCAGCCAACCTGTTCCATCAAATAGGCACCATGTAAAATCCCGCCTGCATCTTTATAGGCGTTTAAATCTGACACACCAAAACCTAACCCGACTAGTTTGGCTAAACCAACGATAAGTGAAGCTCCGATGATCACCGGAAGAATATAAGAAATACCGGTCATGAGGTGGCCTTCAATGACTTTTAATTTTGCTTTCATTCTGCTTTGCTCCTTTCTATATGGCATTGCTCTTGTTTATTGGGATTCAGATTTTTTCTTTTCAACCAGCGCAACGGCTTTTGTGATGATTTGCTCGGCATTTTTTAGGGCGCGTCCGATTTCGACACGAACAGTAGGAATACCTGAGAAGCGTTCAGCGTCGTTAATGTGCTGATTGGAGGCGATAATGCAAAGGTCTGCCTGCTTGGCTTCCTCTGCTGTAATGCCATTCACTTGTCCCATAATTCCTTGTTGTTCGATTTTAATCTCGTGTCCAAGCTGTTTACCCGCATTCTCTAATGCTTTTGCTGCCATTGGTGTATGAGCTAACCCTGCTGGGCATGAAGTGACACCGACAATTTTCATTGTGTAATCCCCTCTTTCAATTGTTGTTCAATGACTTCGTAATAATAGTCTGCTGTTCGACCGGGTTGAATCTTTTCGATGAAAGCAGGCTCCATTAAACTTGTGGCAATGCCAGACAGTAATTTGAGGTGTGTGACATTGGCCTCTTCTAGTGGAACGAGCAGTGTAAATAAATAACTTGTTGGCAAATCGTCGAAGCTTCCCCATTCAATGGGTTGTTCAAGTTCTAAAAAGAGAAGTGAAGCCGTTTGAACAGCAGAGCTTTTTGTATGAGGAATCGCAAAACCTTGCTGAAGTCCTGTTGAGACTTCGTCTTCGCGTTTCAACAAATCTGTTAATAACCCTGACTGATCATCTGTAATGTGAAGGTCTTCAGCTTTCTCGGAAATGTATTGTAAAATCTCATTCTTTGATCGACCGTTTACTTGTGTAAAAACATGATCTTTTTGGAACAAGCTGATCCCTTCTCTCTTGTTTGTTAAGCGCTTACAATTTGATTGTAATGTACTTTTCAACATGGTTAAATAGCATCATTTTCCGTTTGAAATGGCAAAAAGTTTATGAAGCGATTAGACTAGTCATCTGAATATCTCAAATCCTAGCTTAAAACGAGTTTAATTATGTCAAAAATAGATTCTACTAAAAAGGATTCTGTGATATTCTTCCAAGGTATTGTAAAAGATAAGGGGGTCTTTTCATGTTTAAAAAGCAGGTCAAATCCTGTGTGGTTGTACTCATGGCCATCATTCTATGTATGGCTGCATTACCTGGGTACAAGGCATCAGCAGTTAGTAAAGGCACAAGTGTCAATGAAGCCATTGGGTTAAAAAATGGTGAAGTCATCTCAGGTACATTACAGAATGAAAAAGAAGAGTCATGGTACCAAATCACGCCATCTGCACAAGATGTGGCAAAACATACACATATGCAAATTGCTGTCAAAAGCAAACAAGTGTTATCTGTATCGGTCTACCCAAGTAAGGATAGAGCGATAAAGGATGACACTTATTCGAGATATCGTGTGGACACAGCAAGTGGAGAGACAGAAATCAACTTCCCGCATGCATGGTCAGGTCCTTACTATGTCAAAGTGCTGTATTTAGGTTCAGAGGAAGACAGCCGTGATGAGGAAGAGGATGCAGCATATACAATCGGGTATAAAGGCGCGAATCTTCCGCCATCTGAACCGATTTTCCCTGAAGAAGAAGAGCCAGGGATCATCATTATTGAGAAAAAGCATGGACGTCAAATTCTTCAATCCATTCGTACGATCGAAGACAAACGATTCAATGAAACAGCCGATGGTCAGAAGCTTACACGTCTGCTACAAAAAACAAAGCCGTTTCTTAAATCTAAACTCATCAACAATCAAAAAAAGCAGCAAACGGTGTACAATCATTTGCTTACATTAAAATCATTGCTGAATGACGTAGAGAAAAATGGTGCATTCAGCGGTCATATCGTCACAGAGAAAGAGCAACAGGCGATCCGTTCCCTTTTTGATATGCTCAAAGAGGCAAGTCCAGCCTATCTAAAAAAGGAATTAGAAGCAGTGGGGCAAAAAGTAGGAATCGATCAGCTTGAAGGAAAATCGATCGGTTATGTATTAGAGAAACAAAAGCTTGTTCCAGAAGAAAAGGTCAACACAAACAAAATCATCTTTAAATTAAAGGATGGACAAACGCTTCAATCCGCAAAAAAGAAAATGAAAAGCTACGGAATTCAAGAAAACCGTGTGACATCTCAATCAGTAAATCCTTTATTTAAAGGAATGTATGTTTACGATGTACCGGCAGGGAAAGAATCAGCTGGCAAAACGCTTAAAGCAGGCAAAGCTGTGATCAAAAGCACGGCGAGAAAGCTTTCTAGTATGCCGAATGTTGAATTTGCAGAGCCTGTACAAACGTATCGTGCGCTCAGTAATGACGCGCAGTATGGTTACCAGTGGCCGCTGAAAAACAGTGCGCAGAACAGTGGGAAAAAAGGCGCTGATGTGAAGTTTGAACAAATGAATACATTGATTGGCACAAGCAAAATGAAGCAAACGTTAATTGCTGTTGTGGATACAGGTGTCGACAGCCGTTTGTCCGATTTAAGCGGAACGGTTCGCACAGACTTAGGTGCTAATCTGATTGGCCGTAATAAAGATGCAATTGATGACAATGGCCACGGTACCCATGTGGCAGGTATCATTGCAGCAAAAGCCGACAATCATTACTCCATGGCAGGGCTGAATCAACATACAGGTATCATCCCAGTCAAAGTGCTGGATGCGTATGGAAATGGAGATACAGAGCATATTG
The DNA here is from genome assembly GCF_000701305.1 of Bacillus sp. UNC125MFCrub1.1. NCBI lineage: Bacteria > Bacillati > Bacillota > Bacilli > Caryophanales > Bacillaceae > Bacillus > Bacillus sp. UNC125MFCrub1.1. Next base: position 337,649 of record NZ_JNIG01000010.1, on the reverse strand, counting down.
CTCTTGGCATTAAACATGCAGTGGACAAAGGTGCAAAGGTCATCAACATGAGCCTCGGTGGCTACTATAGCAAGGTCATTGAATATGCGATGAACTATGCTGCACAAAAAAATGTATTAGTGGTAGTGGCGAGCGGAAACGATGGCATTCCAGAAATGGGTTATCCTGCGACTTCCAAATATGCCATGGCAGTTGGTGCAAGCAATCGCATGGATATTGCCGCTGAATTCTCAAGCTATGGGAAAGGATTAAGCATGTCTGCACCAGGGTCCGATATCCCAAGCTTAATGCCTGATGGGAATGTTTCATACTTGAGCGGGACATCAATGGCTACACCGTATGTTGCAGCAGCAGCAGGATTACTGCTTTCTAAAAATCCAACCCTGAAACCAAACCAAGTGAGAAATATTTTACAAAATACAGCGGATGATATTTCATTTAAAGCTGTTGATGGAACAGATGACATTTTCTATGATGAAAATGACGAGCCTGTTGTCGATCCGAAAATTCCGGGTATCGATTGGATGACTGGACATGGCAGACTCAATGCTTTTGCCGCATTAAGTGCTGTTGAATTAAACGCATCAGTCAGCAAAGTAGAAGATCAGCATCAAAAGGTGACAGGAAAGGCGAAAGCCGGCGCTGCCATTTCTGTGTATAGAGGCAAAACCCTGCTTGGAAAAGGCACGGCAAGCAAAAAGGGAACCTTTAGTGTGAAGATCAAGCATCAAAACAAAAATAAAGTGCTTCACATCAAGATATCAAAAGGAAAGGCTGCGACTTCGCTCAAAACGGTCGTGAAAAAGGGCAAAGCACCAGCTAAGCCAAAGGTGAATCGAGTAACAGTGAAAAGTAAAACGGTCAAAGGAACTGCGGGTGCAGGCTTGACAATCAAGGTGAAGAACAAATCAAAGAAAGTCATTCAAACGGTCAAAACCAATAGCAAAGGCGCATTTACGGCTAAAATCAAGCCGCAAAAAGCCAAAACCGTCTTGTATGTGACGGCTTCAGATGTGAGAAAAAGAGAAAGTAAAGCAGTGAAAGTTGTTGTGAAAAAATAGTTTTGCAGCTTCCCTTTTGAATAAAAAGGGAAGTTTTTGTTTTTTACTGGAAAAATGACAATAACTGTCGATAGTAATATAGTAGGAAAAAAAAGGAGGATTTATCGATGAAAAAAATCATGTTTGCTTTCTTTCTATCATTGCTTCTCGTTTTCCCAAGCTTTGCACATGCAGAGGAAACAGGAGCAGTACCAGCATCCGTACAAGTAACAGGCGTCACAGCAGCAGACGGTGGTATGGTTAATTACGGTTCTGGCAGTAAATATCGTGTAGGTTCATATTATCCAGCTACTTTTAAAGGAACATTAAAGGACACAAGTGGTCAACTCATGGCGAATCAGCCAATTCAGCTTTATTTTGAAGCAGCAATCAAATCATATGCTCAAACAGCGACAGGTACAACAGACGAGAATGGACAATTTTCACTAACGATTCAAGTTCCTGCAGGTGCAGGCTACCGTACATACAATAATGCAGGCTGGTCTACACATTACTACGATATCGTTCCAGTGACTTTTACTTCAAACGACATCACGCTATCTTCAAATGTGACAAGTGTGTACCATTTGGCATATACATCACGTTACTAATCTGCTAGAAGAGGCGACTTGGCGAAATTCCTGTCGTTTTCATAGAAAAAAAGGATGTCAGCTAGTGACATCCTTTTCTTTTTGTTAGCAAACCTGCTGGGCGGCAACCGAAAGAGTCGATAAACAAACACTCATGAGCCGTTTCTCCCAGATTCGATCGAGCATTGAGCTTTTCATCTTGAACTTTGATGGATAAGAACTTTGAATACTTGAGCTTTCAGCTTTGAACGTTCAGCTTTGAGCTTTTATCATGGATCATCCTAAGATGATCATCAGATGAGGAGGGAATGACCTTTCCCTCGGAGGTGTTTAGTCCTATCGATTTTCGGCTCACTAACAAAATCGACTAGTCGATCTGTATTTTTGTCAAGGTATTGCTTTCTGACAAGGAGAAATCCACTTCCATTTGGAAATCTTCAATCTCTTTCGAAAGCTGTTCAATCTTCACTCGGAGACGAAGAGGGTCAATGATCGCCGCCTCATTTTCAGCTAGGAATGACTTGACGATCTCTTGGTTGGCAGCGGCTTGTGTTTTCCCGTCTTTCCCAAATAGTGTTTCTAAATGCTGATCCAGTCTCTTTTTCACATCTTCATTGATTTGTTCTGACCGGTCAACCAGCTCTGTGTAGACCTTTTTTAATTTTCGTAAATAACGAATATCGTAATCTATGGATGTCTTGCGTTCAATGGCTTCTGCTACGGTCATGCTAACACCCGCCACCTCAATCGTTGTCGTAGCATTCGACACAACGATGGCTGATTTAATGGCATTTCGGCGTTTGATTAATGCTTGAATCGATTGGTCATCTGCTTTTGCCTTTTTTTCTACTTCTTCTTGATTTTGAAATCCGTTCTGTATATGTTTCCCGATGATCAAACCACCGAGTACGGCTTCATCAATCGTTCGGCTGATTCTCTTATCTAACATTTTCAGTTCACTTAATGCTCTTGTAATGGTCATTTCCATATTAAAAACAGCTCCCTTGATTCATCCTGAAAATCATAGATTCCTATCATATACCAAAATGTCTTTGTTTTGCTAGTGATATCCTTTTTTGGGACAAACAAAAACCCTGGTGCTATACACCAGGTTTTTCTCGTTTTTTCTGAATCCATGTTGTCATGTAATAGGCAGCATAGCAGAGTGCGATAAAAGGGATACCGCAGATAAGAGCAATACGCTGATTTGGATCAAAAGCAATGCCGATCACAGATGCAAGGCATAGGAGGAAGGCAGCAATCGGAACCACCGGATAGAGCGGGGTTCGGAAAGATAAATCATGAAGCTGTCCGCCATCCTGTAAGAATTTTTTGCGAAACATGAACTGTGAAGCTGCAATTCCCATCCATACAACAACAACGGCGAGTCCAGAGATTGAAACAAGAACCAGATACACCGTTTCAGGTGCGATGACACTCGATAGCAAAGAGAGAATGCCCCCAATCATACTCAAAATGAGTGCATTCAAAGGAATTCCCTTTGACGTCAATTTTGCCAGCTTTTTAGGTAATGTTCGTTCTTCAGAAAGGGACCATAGCATGCGAGATGAAGCGTATAGTCCTGAGTTTGCAGCAGATAAGATCGCCGTCAGAATGACAAAGTTCATAAAATCTGCCGCATAAGGAATACCGATGCGGTCAAAGACCACAACGAAAGGACTTTTGATCACCCCGGCTTCTTCTACTGGAATTAAGCCGGCTAAGACCACGATCGTTCCGACGAAAAACAGGACAAGACGTAGCACAGTCGTGCGAATCGCCCGGGGAATGGTCTCATCTGGATTGACACTTTCGCCCGCAGCAATCCCAATTAGCTCAGTACCCGAAAAAGCAAAATTAACAGCCAGCATTGTCATTAAAATCGGTAAAAAGCCGTTTGGGAAGAGACCCCCATCTCCAGTGAAGTTAGAGAAGAACGGAGCGGCCTCACCGCCTTTTAGTGGAATCAATCCAAACATCGCGGCTCCGCCAAGGATAATAAAGAGAATAATAGCCATGACTTTAATGCTAGAAAACCAAAATTCCGATTCTGCAAAAAACTTAACTGTAAAAGCATTGAGTAAAAAGATGAGAATGGCAAAAACACCGCTCCACATCCAAACTGATGTGTCCGGGAACCAGCGCTGCATTAAAAGACCTGCCGCTGTAAATTCTGAACCAAGTGCCACGGTCCATGTCAGCCAATAAAGCCAAGCCACTGTATAGCCAGTGCCGGGCCCAATGTATTTTGTTGCATATGTGTGAAAAGCGCCTGTAACCGGCATTGCGACAGACAGTTCACCTAAACAGAGCATCACGAGATACACAATTAATGCCCCAACCAGATAAGCCAAAATCGTTCCCGCAGGTCCGGCCTGATTGATCGTATATCCTGAACTTAAAAAGAGTCCTGTGCCAATCACGCCACCTAAAGAAAGCATGAACAGGTGACGGCTTGTCATTTTTCGTTGATATTGTTGTGACTGATCTTTTGCTTGTTCCATGTCTTCCCGCCCTTTTGCTTAAAAGTATGTGTGTTGAGTCATGATGCTACGATGTTGCCTGTTTTAAGATATCGGTAATATCCTCTGGTGTCGTCCGGCAGCAGCCGCCGATGATTTGTGCGCCGTCTTTATACCATTGCTGCGCACATTCACCAAATGTATGGTGAGACGTATCGCCGCTCCAAACCTTTTCTTCAGGATCATATAATTCCCCTGAGTTCGGATACACGACAATCGGTTTGCTCGTCCCTTTTTTCATCTCCTGAATAAGAGAAGACATATATTGCGGCGGTGTACAGTTTACGCCAACAGCAGCGATTTGCTCATATGGCTCGAGTGCTTGTACACAGTCTCTAAGTAAATCTCCTTCACTAATGTGCTGACCATCTTTTGCACTAAATGTAATCCACGCATATACACCGCTGAACTCATCCTCCAGCAGTTTAGCGATGGCGATCGCTTCAATGAGACAAGGGATGGTTTCACAAGCGAGAATATCTGCACCAGCCTCTACCAATGCTTGAATTCTTGGTCTGTGAAAATCAATGAGCGCCTGCTCTGTGAGTCCGTAATTCCCCTTATATTCTGAACCGTCAGACAAATAAGCGCCGAAGGGCCCCACAGATCCAGCGACAAATGGTTTTGTCCGCTCTTTACGTTGTGTCTCATCCTGCCAAAACTGCTCACATGCTTCTTTTGCTAAAATGACAGATCGTTTCATTAATTCGATGGCTTCTTCTTTTGTATAGCCTTTTTCAGCAAAGCCATCAATTGTCGTTTGGTAGCTGGCTGTTGTTGCACAGTCAGCACCTGCTTGGAAGTAGTCCAAGTGTACTTGCTGAATCAATTCTGGCTGTTCAATGAGGATTTTGGCTGACCATAAACTGTCGTTTAAATCACAGCCCTTTCGTTCAAGCTCCGTTGCAAGTGCACCATCTAAAATCAATGGTGTGTGAGCCTGTAAACGGCTTTGAATAGGATTCATATAAATCAAACAGCCTCCTTTGTCGATCGGAAATAATGGATATGATATGAGGCAGTAGTTTAAATGACTAAAGTGTTTTTGTCAAGGAGAGGAATAAGCATCATATGACGGAAAAACCCTGAAAACATGCGGGTTTGAGTGCATAAACATACAGTTGAAATAATAGAAAACCAAGTCATTGACAGCCTCTAAAAAGAGATATATATTATGGAAAGGTTCATTTCAGAAAGCTTCATCAAAAGGCGCCGTCTTTTGATTTTTATTTTGTCCAACGACTGTCTTCTTTCGTGCAGAAAGAGGGTTTTTTATATGCTTAAAAAAAGGAGGAAAGAAGAAATTGAAAAAATGTGTAAAAGATATTGCAATGATTCTAGTTGGTTCTTTTTTATTTGCTGCAGCTGTGAACATGTTTGTCATTCCACTTGAGTTTGGTGAAGGCGGCGTAACGGGGCTGTCCATCATTTTCTACTATATGTTTGAGATTGCGCCGTGGCTGACAAACCTTGTGTTGAATGCGATTTTATTACTTGTGGGGTATAAATACTTGGACAAGAAGACCACGATCTACACAGTGGTAGCTGTCGCAAGTAACTCTCTATTTTTACATTTGACCACTACATGGGTGGTGAATGTCCATGAATTGATCATTGGTTCTATTTTCGCTGGGATCATCATTGGGATTGGTATTGGTCTTGTTTTAAGAGCGGGCGGTACAACAGCGGGATCTGCCATTCTTGGTCGAATTGCGAATAAGTATCTAGACTGGAACGTGAGCTACGCCATCTTGTTCTTTGATCTGATCGTTGTTTTTGCTTCTTACTTTATTATTGGTGCGGAAAAATTAATGTTTACGATTGTGATGCTGTATGTGGCGACTAAGGTGATGGACTTCGTCATAGAAGGGCTTAACACGAAAAAAGCAGTGACGATCATTTCTTCATGCAAAGATGATATTGCAGAAGAAATCAATCACACCTTGGATCGAGGCGTGACAATATTAAACGGTCGCGGTCATTATTCAAAGGAATCGAAGGAAATTCTCTATGCGGTCATTCAAAAACAGGAGCTGATGCGTTTAAAGAAAATCATTAAGAAAATTGATCGAGACGCATTCGTTGTTGTCCATGACGTGCGTGATGTGTTTGGAGAAGGATTTGTGAATATATAAAAACGAAAAGACCCAAAAGGGTCTTTTTTTATATTTTATACCTCTTGTCACATCATACTATGTATTGTATAGTATAAATAGTTAGGAGTTGTAAACATGAATGCACAACTAAAAAAAGGATTACTGGAATTCTGTGTACTGGCGGTATTAAAGAAAGGCGATTCCTATGGTTATCAAATGATTAAAGATATGTCCCATTGTATTGAGATTTCAGAATCGACATTATATCCGATATTAAAGCGGTTAGAGCAAAACAATTATGTGGAGACCTATTCACAGGAACATAACAGTCGATTAAGAAAATACTACCGGATGACAAAGAACGGACGGGAGCATATCGCGCAATTTTTAGCGGAATGGGATCAAGTGATGGCGATTTACGACTTTATTTCTGGAGGACAGAGCAATGAATAAAAAAGAATTTTTAGCCAGCTTGGAGAAGCATCTGCATCGTCTAGGCGAAAAAGAAAGTGATCGGTTCATCGAGTATTACGATGAAATGATCGAGGATTATCAGGAAGATGGCTACAGTGAACAGGAGGCAGTTCATCAAGTCGGTCAGCCTGCCATCATCGCTGAAGGGATTATGAAGGAACAAGGAATCAAAACCGTTCAGGTGCCGACGTTTGGAGAAAAAGCCACAAGACTCTCCATCCTCATTTTGGGCTTTCCGTTATGGGGCAGTATTCTAGCAACAGTCTTCCTGCTGATTCTTTCTGTGTATATGGTGATTTGGTGCATTCCACTCGTGACAGGTACAATGACGCTAGTTGGTCTGCTCGGCGGTTTTTGGAGCATCATTGGTTCTCCGTTTATCTTTCAAGACGGTTTGCATGTGGTGGTGACGCAGATCGGAGTTGGTATTCTTCTATTAGGTGTCGGATTATTAAGCGGCATAGCCACGGCGTATTTGACAAAGCTATTTGTGCAAGGGACTGTTCAATCCACTAAGGCATTCATGGGAATGTTTAAAAAGAAGGTCGTGAGAGTATGAACGTGAATGATTTAAAAAAGCAATGCATCAAATGGGGGATCATCTTCACCGTTGCCGGAGGAATTGTCATGGCAATTGGTTTTGGACTTTCAGGCTTTGACCTAGATGCATATCAAAATAATGACCAGTACAATGTGTTCCGCACGATCAATTGGAGCAAGCCATAAATGAAAGGCCCGCTTATGCGGGTCTTTTTTTCGCTCTGGCAACAAAGAAAAAATAACAGCAAAGTGCGCCAAGGTCACAGAGCATAATAATCAGCCCCATGGGAAAGGCAGTCTGGCTTCCAGCTAAGCCGACAAGGGGTGTCATGCATGCGCCAAGAAGCATTTGTGCCACACCGATGAGGGCAGCGGCACTTCCAGCATGCGCACCGTGATGTTGCATCGCAAGAGACGGTGCAGACGTGCCGACAATCCCAACGCTTGAGACCACAAAAAAGAGCGGGATGAGGATGCCATAAAGCCCTGCATCAATAGAGATCATCACACACAAGGTGACGCCCCCTAAAGTAGCTGTCAGCAGCCCGATGCGAAGGACTTTCTCCTCACCAATTTTCGAAGCAACGCGGGCAAATACTTGTCCGGCTGTGATGATGCCAAGACTATTCACCGCAAAGGCAGCACTGAAGCCTTGCGGAGAAAGGTTGAAAATCTCCTGCAATACAAACGGTGATCCAGAGATATACGCAAACATTGCTGCGAAGACAAGTCCTTGTGAGAGAGCATATCCGACAAAGAGTCGATCGCTCGCTAGAATTTTCATCGCACCTAGGATCTGTTTAAAGCCTCCAGTCTGTCTACGTTCCACAGGTAAGCTTTCTTTCAATGAAAACATCGATCTTAGAAGCATGAGCGCCCCGAGGATTCCTAGCAGAACAAATACTCCCTGCCACGTCGTGAACCGTAACATTTGTCCGCCCACGATCGGTGCCGCTGCAGGAGCCACTCCGTTGACTAACATGAGCAAAGCAAAGAATTTCGTCATTTCTGAGCCTTCATAATGATCTCTCACGATGGCTCGTGCAATAACAATGCCTGCTGAACCAGCAAGTCCTTGAATCAGCCTTAAAAGAATGAATGTCCAAATTGATGTGACCACTGTACATAAAAGAGAGGCCGCAATAAAAATGATCAATCCAACCATCAGCGGCTTTCTTCTGCCAACTGTATCACTGATTGGACCTGCAATGAGCTGTCCAAGCGCAAGTCCAATCAAACAAGCCATGAGACTTAACTGAGACAGCGCCGTGCTTGCTTCAAAGTCACGGGCGATATTAGGTAAAGCAGGTAAATACATATCCATTGCCAGCGGTGCAAGGGCTGTTAAAGAGCCAAGAAGCGCGGCAAGGAGGAATCGATTTTTTTTCGATTCTTGGGGATAAGATAAAGAATTCATATGATGACACTCCTCGTATACGTCCTCAAATCAGCATAATGAATCAAGCTTTCCATTTCAATCAAAATTTTCAAAGAAGTTTTCGTGCAAAATCATTGATCTTTCGAAGGAGACTCTTTACATTGAATGAGTAGAGAAAAGAATTAGATCATCGGCATGCAGTGATTGCATGATACGTATATCCATTCATAGACAAACAGGAGGTGCTGGCATGGAGAAGCAAGAGTTGATCATTCGTCAAGCGGTGAGCGAAGATCATGAGGCGATCACACATGTGCTGATCAAATCATACGCACAGTATGAGCCTCAATTTACAGAGGAAGGCTGGCAAAATTATTCTGCAGCCCTGCGAGCGGCTGTAGATAACCCAAACATGGAGTTGATGCTTGTGGCCGAGCTTGAGGGCAAGGTCGTGGGGACCCTTCAAATGTTCCGATCATCAGAACAGGCATATGACAAGCCGGAGATGGGCATTACTTCAGCGATTGTCCGGTTTTTAGGGGTAGATCCTGATGTGAGAGGAAAAGGTATTGCAGAGTCATTGTTGCGTAAAAGTATAGAACTGACGCAATCGTGGGGCGAGAACGTCCTGTACCTTCATACGTCGGATAAAATGCAGGCCGCCATTCGTTTATATGAAAGAATGGGCTTCGAACGGGCACTTGATAAAGAATTTGTGAATCAAAATGGGACGCATGTGAAGAGCTATCAGTATGTGATCAAAAAAGAACAGCCGGCTGGCTCATAATATACACCGAATAAGAAGAGGAAGAGTATGTCCTGCATGGACGGGACTCTTCCTTTTTCTCATGACACCCATACGTTCAGTGCCATATATGAAAAGCACCAGGAGATTAACCCAAACATGACCAGGAATTTTAACACATGTTCATAAAGGGTTAGCTTTCGATCATTTTCGTTTTCACAAGCCGCCAGTAAAGGGCATAACCACAAAAAACCAAGATGATTTGTCCGAGTTCTGCTACGGTTTCGATGATTGTGATTCCGTTCATTTGTTTTCATCTCACCATATGTCTTCCATAGACAGCAGCAGTGAACCTTTATTTCTTCAAAAGAAAGCAGTGTATACTAGAATAAGAAGTAGATGCAGAAGGGGTTGTGACCGATTGTTTCCGCTATATGCAAATTCTTGGGATGACGTAATCGAGAGAAAAATCAAATACGATGATCAGGTTGTGGAACATACGTGTCAGCTGTTAGACGCACAGGAGCAGCAAGTCGTGTTGTTTCATAAAATTCAAGAACCATTTACAATGGTTGCTGGTGATGGCACTGTCACGATTCCAAAAGGGAGTTATACGACCGCCTATTATTGGACGGACCGGCCTTACAATGTCTATTTTTGGCGAGATGATCAAGGTAATGAACTTGGCTCTTATGTGAATATCGTCAGACATACATGGTTTGAAGAACGGGCGGTTGTTTTTGAAGATTTATTGATTGATCTACTCGTTCTTCCGAATGGTGATTTCTTTGTTTTGGATGAAGATGAACTGCCGGAGAGTTTAGCTTCCTTTGAGCAGGGCTCGGTTCATCGAGCACTCCGTGATGTCATCCATTCAATAGCGCACATCCTCGATCAAGTGAGGCTGGATGCGAAAGGGAAATATCATCACACCTTGTTTCAGAAGATGTTGAAATAGAAAAACGATTCCTTGCTGAAAGGAATCGTTTTTTTATCAAACCTTGATCCGGTTGATTCGTTTTTGTAAATCAGTTTTTGTTTTAGATGCTTTTAGTTGTTTGACCGCACTTTGAGCGGTTGCTTTTGTTTTCTTTGTTCGTTTGGCTTCCGCTTTTTTTACTTTTTGTTTGGCATCTGTCACTTTCTTTTGATAGGCGACTTGTTTTTTGACTTTGTCGAGCCGGTTTTGCAGGCTTGTTTTTTCTTTGCCTTTGGATAGCTTTTTAATAGCCGTTTGGGCACTTTTAATCGAGCCTTGGGTTTTACTTTTTTCAGCTGATTTGACCTTCGCTCGTGCGTCACGAATATCAATGGCTGTTTGGACTTTTTTGACTCGGTCAGTGAGTGCGGTTTTTTGCTTGCTGGCAGTTAGTCTGCCAATTTTCGTTTTGGCTTGATCAACATCTGTCTGTTTTTTAGATGTTTCGGCTGTCTTGACTGCGCTTGTCGCAGCCTTTAAAAAGGTTGACTGCGGCACATATTGCACGCGGCCATAGCCGAATTGTGAATCTTTTCCTTTTGCGCCGAGATCGACTGTATAGCTGCGCAATAAAGTGCGGAGCTGAACATTTGTTTTCTTAGGATGTAGCTGTTTTAACAGCGCCAGCATCCCTGTGACATGCGGTGCCGCTTGTGATGTACCGGTTGCATACCAATATTCATTTTTCAAATAGGTACTGATGACGTTCTCGCCGGGAGCGGAAAATTCAATTCCTTTCCCCGTATTAGAGATGGAGGCGAGTTTGTCTTTGTCTGTCGTTGCGGAAACAGCAATGACGCTATTGTATGCGGCAGGATAACTAATCCCATTCTTCTTTCCATCATTTCCACTTGCAGCAACGACCAGCAGTCCTTTTTTGTATGCTTCATCAACTGCTGAACGTAAAATCGGAATGTTATCTTCAAAAGCTAGACTTAGGTTGATGATGTCCATCTTATTGCTAATCGCCCAATCAATGCCTCGGAGCAGACTGTATAAGTCGCCCTCTCCTTTTTTATCTAATACTTTTACAGCATACAGCTTCACACCAGAAGCGACGCCGACCGTACCGTAATCATTATTGAGCGCCCCAATTGTACCGGCGACATGTGTTCCATGTCCTTCATCATCTTTGTAAGAAGACGTGTAATCGACGAATGATTTACCGCCGGCTACCTTTAAATCTTCATGTGGGAAAATACCAGTATCGAGAACGGCTACTTTCACATTTTTCCCTGTCACACCTTCTTTGATTGCTTGCTTTACATTGAGCTTCTGCAAGTTATAAGATTTTTGTACCAAAGCATCCTGGCCAGTAGCAGCAGCCGTTTTTTTCATGGTAGCAGCAGCGAGTTTGATCCTAACGTTTTTTGAAACATAAGCGATGTTCGGGTCTTTTTTAAGTGAGGTGACAGCTTGCTCATCTGCTGTCACTGCTACAGCTGGAAGATGTATGTATTGAGCGTTCACTTTTTCACTTTCTTGAATAGCCGTCTGTTTTCCTTTTTGATTTTTATAGACGATGATGACATCTGTTTCTTTTGGTGGTGCAGCTGCCTGCGAATGGAAGGGCAAAGCAGTTGTCAAAGCAAGAAGAAACGCGATGACCACGACGATTTTCTTTTTCAAGGCAATGGCTCCTTGCATACGAGATGACCTCCGTCTTTTTTTCTTTATTATATCGGAGAAATAAGATGGATGGTTAGAAGAATCATAGTCTAGAAAGAAAGTTTTTTTCACACGTATCCCGAAATTGAATTTCATAGAATTCTAGTAGACAATAGAGAGATCATAATATGAGAAAGAAGGACATGCCGATGAATGTAAAAGAGTATATGACGTATGATGCGACAGGACTGGCGTCACTTGTGCAGAAAAAGCAGGTCACGCCCGAAGAGCTTGTACAAGCTGCATTTACTAGATTGGAAGAAGTGAATCCAGTACTAAATGCGGTGATTCATACTAGACGAGATCAAGTGTTCAAAGACATGAAGTCACTAGATGCGGATCAGCCTTTTGCTGGTGTTCCGTTTGTGTTGAAAAATATATCGCAGGGGCTGGAGAATGAACCTTTGACGGCGGGTGCTTTGCTGTTAAAGGATGTAAAGGCGCAAACAGATTCCCACTTTGTCCGTCGATTGAAGCAGGCTGGGCTCCTCATGATCGGTCATACGAACACACCTGAATTCGGATTGCGAAATGTGACAGAACCCTTTTTATATGGTCCGACGAGAAACCCTTGGAATGCTGACTATTCTCCGGGCGGTTCAAGCGGCGGGACGGCAGCAGCTGTGGCAAGCGGCATCGTACCGGCGGGTGGAGCGAGTGATGGCGGAGGGTCTATTCGGATTCCGGCATCCTTTACTGGTTTATTTGGACTCAAGCCAACAAGGGGGAGAACACCGGTCGGCCCGGGTGCAGGAAGGCAGTGGCAAGGAGCTTCCATTGATTTTACGCTCACAAAAACAGTTCGAGACAGTGCAGCCCTGCTTGATTTGCTTCAAGTCATTCAGCCAGAGGCTGCGTTCCAAACGCCATTATATGACGGTAGCTATCAGGAGGATTTGGTGAAACGAACCTCTTCTATGCGAATTGCTTACAGTGTAGACTCTCCAGTAGGCACGAAGGTGAGTGAGGAAGCAAAGCAGGCAGTCTTGAACACTGTGAAATGGCTGAGTGAACAAGGGCATCAAATAGAGGAAGCGAAGCCGGACATTGATGGTGTCCATCTGATGCAGCAATATTATGTCATGAACAGCGGTGAAATGTCTGCCTTATTTACCTCTCTGGCTCGTTCATTCGGGCGTCCGGTGCAGCCGGAGGAGACAGATATTGTGGCATGGGTACTGGCGGAAGCAGGAAAAAATGTGACAGCTGCTGCTTATACAGAAAGTCTTGATGCATGGGATATGGCCGCTGCAAAAATGGCTGCATTTCATCAAACCTACGATCTATATGTGACCCCAGCTACTGCCTATTCGGCTCCAAAGGTTGGCGAGCTGATGCATAACGAACAAGAAATGTCTGCATTGTTACGTGTGTCATCCCTTTCAATGCAAGCACAGCAGGATCTGATTTATGAAATGTTCCTCAAGAGTTTGACCTACACACCATTTACACAGCTGGCTAACCTAACCGGCCAGCCATCTATGAGTGTGCCAGTTCATCTCACAGAAGCAGGCATGCCTTTAGGCGTACAGGTGACAGCACCGAAAGGAAAAGAGGACTGGCTGCTCAGACTGGCGTCAGAAATAGAATCATCCTCATTATGGAAAGGAACGCATCCATTACTGAATCAATAATACAATGGCATCGACGTTGGTCTATGGAGGAAAGGAGTGTCACACGTGAGTACGAAGGACAAAATCATTCAAACGGCCGCACTTCTTTTACGTAAACAGGGGTATCATGCGACAGGGTTGAATCAAATCATTCGAGAGAGCGGCACGCCGAAAGGATCTCTTTATTATTACTTTCCAAATGGAAAAGAAGAGCTAGCCATAGCAGCCGTTGAATATATTAGTCAAAGGGTCATCGATCAAATTGAAGCAAGCTTTGCCTATTCTGATGACCCATATGTCGCCGTCGATCATTTTATGACAAATATTATTCGGGGTTTTATGGAGCAAGAAAGTGAAAGAGGGATACCGATTGTCTTACTGGCGGCAGAGTCAAAACCTGAACATACAAAACTTCATGCTGCATGCAAACAAGAAATGATCCGCTGGCAAGAGCTTGTCAAAAAAAAGCTGATGAATAGCGGATATGATGAAATAAAAGCGGATGAGCGGGCATCTCTCCTTCATTCAATGGTCATCGGCGGATTATCAATGACTACTGTATTAAAGCAAACGACACCTTTAGAGCACGTAAAATGTTACCTTAGACACTTATTTATGCGAGAAGAGTAAAATCTCTCGCATATTGCCTATCTATTATATCAATTGGTCTATATAATAAAGATAGTCAATTAGTCATGAGGAGTGATGGGATGTCGGAGCAACCACAATCGATCAAGCAATCCGAAGATACCTCTTTTTATACCGTGTCCGGTTCGGGGGAGCTGTATGGTTTGGAAAATCAGCTTGTACATGTGCTGGCAGAAGCAAATCAAACAAATCAACTGTTTGAGCTTGTCTTAATCACAGGTGGGAAAGGTGCTTACTTTCCGCTGCATTGTCATGAGACGCTATTTGAAACCATCTTTGTGCTGGAAGGGAAGCTGGAAGTGATACTGGACGGTAAAAAGTATATGGTGACGGCCTGCGATTATATTCATATTCCGCCCAAAACAATTCATGGCTATAGAATGCATAGTCACAAAACAAGGTTTATTTCTTATACACTGGGCGGGCAAATGACAGATGTCTATCAGCAAATCGGAAAGAGGCTGTTGCAGAATGAATGGCCGATGACTGATCACCCATTTGATGCAGACAGCTTTCATCAGGCTGAAAAAGAAAGCGATATCATATTGATGCACGGCATTAGGGAGCTATCCAATACAACCAAGCCAGCTGTTTTGTTTCATAGTCAGCTCCCGCGCGCAGTGCAGCCATATGTGCTGGAGGCTGGTGAAGGAAAGCAATACATGGTCGAAGGTCAGCTTCATGAGCTGATTGCGACAACGGAAACAACAGGAGACGGATTTAGTTATTTTGTGATTGAAGGGACAAAGGGAAAAGGATTACGTTCGCATTATCATGAAATGCATACAGAAGCACTTTATTGTGTTGAAGGCAGAATCAATCTTCAGTTAAACGGAGAAAATATTTGCTTGATGCCAGGGGATTTTGCCTATATTCCTCCGAATACCGTTCACTTGTATGAATTCGTGTCTCATTCAAATAAAATGTTGGTTTTGCTGCTGCCTGGCTATATTGAGCAAGTGTTTGAACAATTTGAAGAAGCACAAAGTCCAGGTATGTGCCCTTATTTTATACAGGAAGGGAACATGATGGAGGGTGGGGAGACCTCTGCTCAGTATGATTTGGTGTTTGTCGAAGATAAATAGCTGTGTAACGCGTTACACAGCTTTGAATAAACAGCCTGTCGAATCACGGGTTATTTTGTTTTCCCTTGTGGAACAGCATCCCTATTCATATGTATGAACCATCCATTCAAGGTGAAGCTATAGAAATGATGACTTGAACTAAAGGAGGAAATGCAAATGAGAGCTGTCACCTATCAAGGGAAAAGCCGCATTGCGGTAAAGGAAGTAGCTGCACCATCCATACAAGATCGTGAAGATGTCATCGTTCGGATAACATCTACAGCTATTTGTGGGTCAGATTTACATTTATATCAAGGGAATTTCCCGCTTCCTATCGGCTATGTGATTGGGCATGAACCGATGGGGGTGGTAGAGGAAGTCGGGCCGGATGTCACTGCGGTGAAAAAGGGAGATCGTGTCGTTATTCCATTTACCGTGGCGTGTGGTCAATGCCAGTATTGCCATCACCATTTAGAAAGTCAATGCGATCACTCAAATCCTCATTATGATTCAGGCGGACTTTTTGGATACAGTGAGAAATATGGGAATTACCCCGGAGGACAGGCTGAATATTTACGTGTGCCCTTTGGAAACTATACACCATTTAAGGTGCCGGATGATTGTGAGCTAGAGGATGAACAATTGCTGTTTTTATCAGATGTTCTGCCAACTGCTTATTGGAGTGTAGAACACGCAGGTGTAAAAAAGGGGGATACAGTCATTGTGCTGGGGTGTGGACCTGTTGGGTTAATGGCACAGCAATTTGCTTGGCAAAAGGGCGCAGAGCGGGTCATTGCTGTTGATTACATTGACTACCGTCTACATCATGCAAAACGAATGAGCGGCGTAGAAGTATTTGATTTTACAGAAGACCCTGACATGGGAGAAACCCTAAAGGAGCTCACAAAAGGCGGGGCGGATGTTGTCATTGATTGTGTGGGGATGGATGGGAAAAAGTCACCGCTTGAAAAGATTGAACAGAAGCTCAAGCTGCAAGGCGGAACGATAGGGCCCATTCAAATTGCCACAAAAGCCGTGAGGAAATGCGGGACTGTTCAGCTGACGGGTGTGTATGGAGGTCTTTACAATATGTTCCCATTGGGTGCTTTTTTCGCAAGAAACGTCACGCTGAAAATGGGACAGGCACCGGCGAGAGGGTACATGTCAAAGCTTTATCAAAAAGTGACAACCGGGGAAATTGATCCTAGAGCGATCATCACACATCAATTGCCGCTAGATGACGCAGCTCATGCGTATCACATATTCAATGAAAAACAAGATGATTGTATAAAAGTCATCTTAAAGCCATAAAAAGAAGGCTTAGGATATTTCCTAAGCCTTTAATGTATACTCGTCCATCATTTTTTCGATTAATTCAAAAAATGTTTTTTTATCTTCTTCTGATAGGTGATTGAACAGTTGATTGACAAGTAGCTGACGATTGTCGATCATTTGTCTGGCGATTTGTTCACCTGATTCAGAGAGTGTAATCCATACCGTACGGCGGTCATTGTTATTTCTAGAGCGGATAATCAGCCCTTCATCTTCTAAGTGATTGAGAGCGGTTGTTGTTGCGGAGGGAGATAATGAAACTTCCTGCAGAATATTTTTCACAGTACATGATTGATGGCGGTAGATGATGCGTAAAATAAACCCTTTTACATTCGTGACGTTTTTCGGGATATTCTCTTCATCTATTCGTTTCGTCGCCTTTAAATACTTTGTCAGTGCATGGTCTAACAAACTTGCCTCTAGCTCGAAATGTTGCATTCTCCATACCTCTTTTCCTATTGCATTCGCATTTTCCGATCAATTACTAGGTCTATCTTATCATAATAAGCATCATCATTTAAACCAAAATGGAAGACGGCTATAAAATTACCTATATTATCAATTAATAAAAGTAACAATTCCAAAATGAAATGATTTTACTTTCACCTCTTTTTATTTTAGAATGTGAATGAGATAAAATCTGCCAATCCAATTCACTGGAAATTGGCTATTGGACATCAAACGTTTGGAGATGAAGATATTGAATACTTTACAGGCATTACTAAACGACAGAATGGAACGCTCTTCACAAATTGAAGCGGTAACTGGCGGCGGTGTGTCTTATACATTTGAAGAATATGCAAAACGCATTGATCAGCTGGCGCATTACTTACATCGTAAAGGAATTCGAAAAGGTGACCGGGTGTGCTTTATTTGTCAAAACCATCATCACTTTTCTACGATTATGCTGGCAGCCATTAAAGCAGGTGCAGTCGCCGTACCGCTTAGCTGGCAACTTACCTCTTTTGAGCTAGAAGGTATCTTGAAAAAAGCAGAGCCAAAGGCTTTATTTTTTGACCGTGAATTCCGCGACATCATTGCGGCAGTGAATGTGTCTTTAGAAGATTGTCTCATGGTGGAATCTGGTGTCAATGCGAAAACAACACAGCTGTTTGAAGACATATTGGCGTCTAATGATGGCATTGATCTTGCTGAACAGGTATCAGAAGAAGATTTGGCCATGATTTTATTCACCTCAGGTACAACAGGCAATCCAAAAGGCTGTATGGTCGGACATGGACGAATCTATCAATTTTTAACACGACGTGGGAATCGAGGATTTGATCTGAAAGGAAAACGATACTTGGCAAGTCATCCGCTGTATCATATGAGTTCTATTAATCACTTGATTGCAGCTGCAATTGAAGGGTATACGTTAGTCTTCTTACATGATGCAACACCGAAACGCATTTTAGAAACGATTGAGAAAGAAAGAATTACGTTTATGATGGCTTTCCCATCAGCTTATACGTACATGCTAGAAGAAATGAAGCGCGGTTCGTACGATCTCTCATCTTTTGAAATTGCGATTTCTGGTGGTACGAAGGTACCGGTACGCTTAATTAAAGATTACAAAGAAGTAGGCATTCAGATGATGCATGGCTATGGAAGTACGGAAGCGTGGGTTGTGAGTGCGTGGCATCCAGCGATGGGCGAGGATAAGATGGGCTCTGCTGGTAAAGTGGATCCGGATGTAGAAGTCAAAATCGTGCATCCTGAGACAGAGGAGGCGCTCCCAGCTGGAGAAATTGGCGAGGTCGTCATGAGAAGCCCATTTTATTTCTTAGGCTACTATCATCAACCTGAAGCGACAGAGAAAGTGCTCAAAGATGGCTGGTTCCATATGGGGGATGCAGGCTATCTGGATGAAGACGGTTTTCTTTACATCACAGGGAGATACAAAGATGTGATTCTATACGGTGGGGATAATATTTATCCTGACCAAGTGGAAGAGGTCATTGATCAAATTCCAGGTGTAATTGAATCTGCTGTCATTGGGGTACCAGATGACTTATATGGTGAAGTACCAAGTGCGTATATCGTAAAAGACGAATCTGTCGATTTCTGCGAAGAAGATGTGTTGAATTACTGCAAGGAACGTTTAGCAGATTACAAAGTGCCATCCATTCATTTCACGCAGGATCTGCCAAAAAATAAACTTGGTAAAATCATGAAGAAAGATTTACGTGAATTGGTTGTGAATGCGTAGGATCTATTCTGCTATAATGAAATTTGAATGATTTTTTTGTTTTTCTAACGTTTTGGAGGGAAAGGGTTTGCGACATATACTTCGTAAGAAACACATTCACGATTTGTTAGAACAGAGCAGACAGCAAAAGGTAAAAAAAACACTGGGCGGGCTCGATCTCACGCTCCTTGGCATAGGGGCTGTGATTGGGACGGGGGTCATGGTGTTAACCGGAATTACAGCAGCTAAGGATGCAGGACCGGCTGTTATTTTCTCCTTTGCGATCGCAGCGATTGTGTGCAGTTTAGCAGCACTTTGTTATGCAGAAATGGCTTCCGCGCTGCCTGTGTTCGGCAGTGCGTACATTTATTCATATACCACAATGGGTGAGCTCGTAGGTCATCTCATGGGATGGACGTTATTATCTGTTTATATGCTGACTGCTTCAGCTGTAGCGAGTGGCTGGTCGAGTTATTTTAACAGCCTGCTGGAGGGGTTTGGAATCTCAATTCCACATCAATTTTTAGCTGGTCCAGAACAAGGCGGATATATGAATTTGCCAGCAATTATCATTGCTTTACTCATTGCGTGGATCCTATCTAGAGGAACGAAAGAAAGTAAAAAATTCAATAATATCATGGTATTTGTGAAACTTGGCATTATTGTTCTTTTCATTGTAGTAGGTGGTTTTTATGTAGAGCCAGCCAATTGGCAGCCGTTCATGCCGTTTGGTACGGAAGGGATTATTGCTGGAGCCGCTGCTGTGTTTTTTGCCTTTTTAGGATTCGATGCCATTTCGGCTTCTGCAGAAGAGGTGAAAAATCCACAGCGGAACCTGCCAATTGGCATTATTGGTTCATTGCTCATTTGTACGATCATTTATATTGTCGTTTGTTTGGTCATGACAGGTATGGTGCACTATACGAAGTTGAATGTGACAGAGGCAATGTCTTATGTATTGCAAAGTGTCCATCAACATAGCGTGGCTGGTATTATTTCTGTCGGTGCTGTGATTGGATTGATGGCTGTGATTTTCGCCAATAATTATGCGGCAACTCGAATTGCTTTTGCGATGGGGCGGGACGGGCTCTTGCCTAAAGTGTTTTCAAAAACAAACAAAAGTGATACACCTGTTGCCAGTATATGGGTGATTGGCGGGATGACAGCTGTTATTTCAGGGTTTATTGATTTGAAGGATCTGTCCAACCTAGCCAATATCGGTGCATTATTAACGTTTGCGATGGTGAGCTTATCCGTACTCATTTTGAGAAAGACACATAAACAGCTGGAAAGGGGATTCCGGGTTCCGTTTGTACCGGTTTTGCCAATTATCTCGATGGGCTGTTGTGTGTTCCTGATGCTCAATTTACCAGGCCGGACATGGCTGTATTTCGGGGTTTGGCTGATGATCGGTGTCGTCATGTATGCAGCGTATTCTAACAAACACAGTGAATTAGCGAAATCTGCTTGAGAAAAAGGTGCAAATCCGTTGACGATTTGTGCCTTTTTTCATACGATTTGGGATAAGCTATATAAGAGATAATGAACGGAATAAGAGGAGGATGAGGGAAATGATCAGCGTTAGTCCTTATATTGTCGTAGAAGACGTCAAAGAATCTCTTCAATATTATCAAGGAATTTTTGGCGGAGATATTCGTATCTTAAATGAACATCAAGACCGTGTATTGCATGCTGAGCTACACCTTGGAGAATCACTGCTCCACTTTTCAGATACATTTGGCCGCACACCAAAACCAGAGAATCTTCGATTGATCATGCAGTTTGACAATGAGGAAGAGTTAAAGGCTGTATACGAGGCGCTTGAAGCTGACGGAGATGTCCTTGTGGAATTACAGGATACGTTTTTTGGCGCACTTCATGGACAAGTACAAGATCGGAAGAATGGTCTGATATGGGTGCTGAATTATATGAAATAAAGACGTTTTGAGGTGAAGACAAACCCTCGCATTCGTTGTCAGTAATTTGAGACCTTCACCCTTGTGAAGGTTTTTTTGTGAGTGTTTTTATTTTCTGAAAAATGGAAAATATGCTATGTTGGAAGAATGATAAGACATGGGGAAAGGGTGGAAAAGGAATGGATCAAGTTGAGTTTCAATATATTCAAACAAACGGCATAAAGCTCCATACGGCAATGGCTGGTCCTGAAGATGGCCCACTGCTGGTGCTGCTGCATGGATTTCCTGAGTTTTGGTATGGTTGGAAAAATCAAATCCGCCCCCTGGCTGAGGCAGGGTATCGTGTCGTTGTTCCTGATCAAAGGGGATACCATCTGAGTGACAAACCAGAAGGAGTCGAATCATACGTCTTAGACAAATTAAGAGATGATATCGTGGGATTAATTAAGGCGCTGAGCCCAAATCAAAAGGCTATTGTCGGCGGACATGATTGGGGCGGAGCTGTTGCTTGGCATCTTGCTTCAACCCGTTCTCAATATGTAGAAAAATTAATCATCGTCAACATGCCGCATCCTCGTGTGATGATGAAGGTCCTTCCGTTTTATCCGCCGCAGTGGAAGAAGAGCTCTTATATCGCATTCTTTCAGCTTCCAAATGTACCAGAGGCAGCCCTTCAAGAAAATCACTTTCAAAGACTGGATGAAGCCATTGGACTATCTGCTAGACCTCATTTGTTTACAAAAGAAGATGTCTCAAGCTATAAGTTGGCATGGACGCAGCCTGGAGCCATTACGTCCATGTTGAATTGGTATAGAGCGATTAAAAAAGGCGGCTTTGAAAAACCGATTTCCAAACGAATTCTCGTGCCTGTCCGAATGATTTGGGGAATGGAGGACAAGTTTCTAAGCAGAAAGCTCGCAAAAGAAACGATCAAAATTTGCCCAAATGGACAGCTGATTTTTGTCGATGATGCCACCCATTGGATCAATCATGAAAAGCCAGATGTCGTGAATAAGCTCATACTCGAATTTTTAACATAAAGAAATAAGCTCTGATCATATGACCAGAGCTTATTTGTTTTATCCGATTTGATTCTTTTTCAAGGAAACAGGTTCGTCGTCCCAGCATTCAATCTCTTCATTGTTTGGAACAGCGTTTTTATAGAAAACAGGATCTTTGCCTTCTTTTTTCTGTCTCATGTAATCCTTCAGTGCTGCAAAGGCGACTTTGGACAACATGGTAATGGCAATGAGGTTGACGATGACCATGAGACCCATGAATAAGTCGGCTAGACCCCAAACGAGAGGAACAGTCGCAACAGCTCCGAAAAGAACCATGCCAATGACAGCAACACGATAGATGTTGAGCCAAATTTTATTCGCTCCCAAGAACTCAATGTTCGTTTCACCATAGTAATAGTTACCAATTAACGTACTAAAAGCGAATAAGAAAATCATGATCGCCAGGAATCCAGAAGCCCAAGGGCCAATGTGCTGGCTTAATGAAGCCTGAGTTAGCTCAATTCCTTCCAGATTGGTTGTTTTATACGCATCAGAGAACAGAACAAGAAAGGCTGTGCTTGTACAAATAATTAACGTATCTGTTAACACACCAAATGCTTGGATTAACCCTTGTTTGACGGGGTGGCTCGTGACAGCAGTTGCTGCTGCGTTAGGGGCACTACCCATACCGGCTTCGTTTGAGAAGAGACCGCGTTTAATGCCTTGTAACAATGCTCCACCTAATGTACCGCCGGCAAACTGTTCAAATCCGAAAGCGTGCTTCACAATCGTACTGATGACACCTGGTAGTTCAGTGATATTTGTGATAATCACAAAGAAAGCAATCCCGATGTAAGCAACGGCAAGAAAAACGACAATATATTCAGATGCTTTTGCAATCGCTTTGATCCCTTTGAAAATAATGAACGCAAAAATAACAGCCATAACGATTCCGACAGTTAAACGATCTAGGCCAAAAGAGTTTTTAAAAGCGACGGTGATTGTATTTGATTGCACGGCGTTAAAGACAATCCCAAAAGAGATCGTGATCAGGATGGCAAATAAAATCCCCATCCAGCGCTTATTTAATCCTTTTTCCATGTAATAAGCAGGTCCACCGCGGAATCCTGTTTTATCTTTTACTTTATACACCTGAGCTAGTGTACTTTCAACAAAGCTTGAAGCAGAACCGATAATCGCTACGATCCACATCCAGAAGATTGCGCCAGGTCCACCGATCGCAATAGCGATGGCAATCCCTGTGATATTCCCTGTTCCGACACGTGCTGCCATACTGATGGCAAATGCTTGGAACGGTGAGATTCCCTCTTTTTCTTTTCTTCCTTCTTTTAGAACACGCAGCATTTCTTTCAGCATTCTGACTTGCAGGAAGCGTGATCTATATGTGAAGTAGACCCCTACTCCAAGTAACAGAGCAATGATTAGATAAGTCCAAATAAAATCATTTGTAGTTGTTAAATAAGATAGCAAAGCTTTTTCGTTCATAACATCACCTCTTCGATTTCATCACTGTTCTCTTTAAAAAATACTGAGATCCCACTCTTTGGCGAGTTTCTTCAGCATCATGACACCGGTAATACTATTTCCACAATCGTCAATGGCAGGACCATAAATGCCGATACCGCAGCCTGTCTGAAATGGGAATTCTCTTCTTGCGCTTGGCGGAACGCAAGCCATGATTCCTCCAGACACACCACTTTTGGCTGGAACGCCTACGAAAGCAGCAAAATTACCAGACGCATTGTACATGCCGCATGTCAGCATCAATGCCTTTGTTAGTCTTGCGATATCTTTTGGGATGACTTGGACTTGTTTAAAGGGATGGAAGCCATCACTTGAAATAATCAGTCCAATCAAGGCGATGTCCTCTGTTGTGACCTCAATGGAACATTGCTTTAAATACACTTCTAACGTGTCCTCGACATCTGATTCTAAGTAATTGGTTTCTTTTAAATAATAAGCAAGTGCCCGGTTGCGGTGTGCAGTTGCCCATTCTGATTGATAAACCTCTTCATTAACAGAAGGACGCTTACCTATTAAGTTTTCGATTAAATCGAAAATATATGCTAGCTTTTCTGTAGAAGTCTTTCCAGGAAGGATGGAGGATACGGTAATAGCTCCAGCATTAATCATTGGATTAAAGGGCTTCCCTGGTTTATGCATCTCAAGGCGGTAGATGGAATTAAATGCATCACCAGTTGGCTCTACATCTACCCGATCCAAGACGTACGGAACGCCTCTTCCTAAACAGGCAGCTATAAAGCTGATGACTTTTGAGATACTTTGCAGGGTAAAGGGAACGTCCCAATCACCATAACGTACAGATGATCCATCTGGGCCTATCACGCTGATACCAAGTTGAGAGGAATTTACTTTTCCGAGTGCTGGAATGTAGCCAGCGTTCTGCCCGTTTTTGTAATACGGACGTATTTCTTCTGCCCATTGATCAACAGAAGACTGGCATGCGTGTTGTGTATTATTAGAAATTGCTGTTTTCATACGATTCCTCCAATCAAAAATCAAAAAGTACCCTATTGAATTGGCGGATGACAAAAAATGCGATCAAATAGGCACGAAAACATGTTACACATCTTCAAAGAACTTGTCATGCGCTGCTTGTACCACTCCTTTACACCTAAATATATGTTCAAATGAAGGCTTTGGCGGCGAAACAACAAAAAGGGTTTTTAGTGAAAAATCAGAAAACGCTTACATATAGTTTCACTAAAATTGTTCATTCAATTTATCTTGGAAACTACACAATCTGACGAAAATCTACAGAAAAACTTACAAATAAAAATCAGTCTGCATGCAATTGTCTAAACAATTCCCATTATTGTAGACAATTTCCAAATCGTAGAATAGCTGAAAGGTCACCATGCCTCCTCGGAGAATAGTCATAAAAAATGATTTTGAAGAGAGAAGAAGCCGTGAAAATAATTTTTTTGCTCATTGTGAAGCAAAGAGTCTCCTTGTATACTGTGGCTATGTAAACAGGGGAAGGGATGTCAGTCATTTGAGTTTAAACCAGCTTGTCAAAAAAGACGCATTTATTTTGATTTTTATGATCGTCATTGTGCCGCTTGCGGGAGAGCTGAAGTTTTATCCTGTGAATGAAACATTTCGCATTAGTTTTGGGGCACCTGCGTTTTTCTTTTGCTTATTACTTTTAAGAAAATCAAGACCATTGCTGCCAGGGTTTTTAACAGGCGCAGCCATTGTTCTATTTCGGGTAGGTTTAGATCTTATTCAGCAAAAAGCTGATCTGGCTCTGTCATTTTATCAGCAGTTTCCGAGCTTCTTTTTTTACTTTACTTATGCTTTTCTTTTCTTTGTTGTCCGTACAGGACGTTTCAAGCAACGTTCCATTTTTATTGGGCTGATCGGACTGATGATTGAACTGCTGGCTGATTTTGTTGAGCTGTTTGTACAATTTTTAGTGTTTGATACAACCATGACTTTCTCAAAGCTGAGTGATATGATCCTCATTGCATTTGCTCACAGCTTCGTGGTCATCAGCTTTTTTAATATGATGAGGCTGTATGAGGCACAATCAAGAGAGAAACAAATCATGAAGCAAAATGAGCATATGATGATGGTCATTTCAAATCTATATGAGGAAACAGTTCATTTAAAGAAAACGTTAAATCATACAGAGCACATAACGCAAGAATCCTATCGGCTCTATCGTCTGCTGAATGAACATGAGGCAGGAAAGAAAGTGAGTCAGGAGCTGCTCAAGCTTGCAGGGGAAATACATGAAGTCAAAAAGGACAATCAGCGTATTTACGCTGGGCTTTCAAAGCTAATTTCCAAGGAGAATATGCAAGATTATATGAGGGCAGAGGATCTTGTTCAAATCGTGATTCGCATTCAAGAGAAATATGCGCTATCTCTCGGGAAGAACATTTCCTTTACATCTGATATAAAAGGCATTCACTTGCATGAGTATCATGTGTTCATTTTCTTATCGCTGATTAATAATTTAATGGCAAATGCAGTTGAAGCAATCAAGGATGATGGAGCCATCTCACTCGTATTAAAAGGGAGTCATGATAAAATAGAGATTCGGGTTGAGGATGATGGACCGGGTATTCCTGAGAAATTGAGAGAGATTGTATTTGATCCTGGATATACTTCAAAATTTGATGCATATGGAACACCGTCAACTGGGATTGGCTTATCCTATGTGAGAGAGCTGGTTCAAGAGCTGGACGGTCAAATCCAGATTGAGCAGAAAGAAACGAAGGGAACAGCTTTTCAGCTTGTCCTTCCGATAAAAAATTTAATACAGAGAGGGTGAGTGTATGCGATTTTTCATTGCAGATGATGATCGTGCAATACGCTCGATTTTAGGTCAGATCATTGAGGATGAGGATCTAGGAGAGGTCGTGGATGAAGCTGATGACGGCATTGGATTAGAAGCGCATTCATTGAACCTGAAAAAAGTAGACATCCTTCTGATTGATCTTTTAATGCCAGCTAGAGACGGCATTCAAACCATACGTCATATTCACCCTGAATTCAAAGGCAAGGTCATCATGATATCTCAAGTAGAAGCAAAAGAGATGATGGCAGAAGCCTATGAACTTGGAATTGAATATTATATTCATAAACCCGTCAATCGAATTGAGATTGTCAGTGTCATTCGAAAGGTCATGGAGCGGATCAAGCTCGAAAAATCAATTTACGATATTCAAGCTTCTCTTCGACATGTGCTGCCTTTAGAGCCGGTGATTTCTCATGAGACAGGTACTGGATCGAAGCGAAGAACGATGAAAGAGGCAGGGGAATTCCTCCTATCTGAATTAGGAATTGTCGGAGAGAGTGGCTCTAAGGATTTACTAGAGATCTTGATCTATTTACATGAAACGCAGACAGCCAATTCTCATGAGGTGAATTTTCCGCCATTAAAGCAGCTATTTATCAAAACGGCGGAACGAAAGCTTGGTCGTGGTGCGTCGGATGTGGAAGTGATGCGGGAAGTGAAAGCAGCAGAGCAGCGAATTAGACGAGCCATCCATCATTCCTTAAATCATTTCGCATCACTAGGGCTCACAGATTTTTCAAACCCTAAATTTGAGCACTATGCGTCGAAGTTTTTTGATTTCACTGATGTCAGCCAAAGAATGAAAGAAATGCAGAAGACTTCTTCATCTGCAGGGTCAACAGGCAGAGTCAATACGAAAAAGTTCGTGCAAATCTTTTATTTTGAAGCAAAGCAGCTATTCGAAGGGATGAGCTGAGGGAAATCTATTGGAATGATTGGAGAAAATAAACAGAGACAGAGTGCTTTTGACTATGAGCCGCCTTGCTCTTTTAGACGTCTTTGTTATTTATCTGATCATTCTGATTTTTCTTTTTTATTGAAAATAAAACTCTCCTGTGCAATCGTTTGTTAAAATAGTGAGGTTAGACTAGAATGTCGGAGGTTTTATTTTGGGAAAAATTAAACGAAATGCGCTCTGCCCATGCGGAAGCGGAAAAAAATATAAACATTGCTGTGGTCAAAAGTCAGGCGGAGAACAAACGTCTGAGCTTGTGTTTAAGGAAGCTGTACAAGTTCAAAAGGATTTAATGAATTATGCGTTCTCTAAGCATCAGAGAGCGATCAATCAATTCATTAATGAGTTTTCTTTCCTAGCAGATATGGATAAAGAAACGCAACAAATCTCAGTCTTTCATTTGAGTGTATGGGGCATTTTCTTCCGCCCATTAACAGATAAGAAAGAGACCATCTTCCAAGAATTCCTGACAAAAAAAGCAGAAGATATTACCCGTCCTAAAACAAGACAAGTGGTTGAATCTTGGACAGACATGGAGCCATCTTTGCTTTTATTAAATGAAAAAACGGACGAGTCTCTTTACTTTGAGAATATGGTGACAGCTGAGAAGGTTGAAGTTGATGTGAAGCCGGATCAAACTGTGCTGCCAGAGAAAGGTAGTCTTGTTCTAGGTTTCCCTGTTCAGTTTGAAGAAAAAGCAGAGTTTTTCATTCAATATACGATGTTTGCGAAAGAGTTTACTGATACGCTTCTTCTTCAGGTTCGCCAGCTCGTTGAAGCACATGAGGCAAACGGTGGAGCACGCAGCACATTTATGAGAGAAGCCTTCCCTGAAGTGCTGAAGTGTATGTTTGCGAAGCAAGAAGTTGAAGAAACAGAAGCGCCTGCTCAAACAGAAGGAAGTACAGTAGGACTATCAGCAGATCGGATGGACTGGGCTAGTGACGTTCAGCTGGAAACAGCCAAGCTGATTGAAGACGGGATGAAAGAGCACGGTGACCAAAGCCTGACAGATGGTGCTTTAACAGTTTGGAAAGCTTACTGTGATCAGAAAGCACCTGTGATCCGTAAAGTGGCGTCATTTGCTGCGGGAATCGAATATTATATTCATTCACTTGCAAGCGATGCCCCGCTTTCTCAAGCACAAGTTGCTAAAAAGTATGGTATTAGTGCGTCCACTGTATCGAGCCGATTTAAAGATATTGAAAAAGCGGTCAAAGAAGAGCAAGAGACGACTGTATCATAGCATGAAAAAAGACGCGGCACCTTTCAAGGAGCCAGCGTCTTTTTTTCATCATCTTGTTTTAATAAAACCACTCATGTATTGCTCTGTATTATAATCATTGAGGTCAATTTTCCACTGACCATCTCCGTTACGTTTCATTTTCACTTCATACTCAGCAGGGCTTGAGACTGGAGGAAGCTTTTCAAACTCAGATGCGTACATATTCAAGCTTTTCTTATACAATTCTTCTTTCGAACGGATTTTGCCGTTGTAAAACTCATCTCTTTGTTTGTCTAGTTTGTCTTTTAAGTTAGAAGCATCAATACCGGTTACTTGAGCGACAACCTTCGCTTCGTCATCTGAGATGGTTTTCACACTTGTTTCCACTTTCGCTTTATCCTTCATTGTATTTTGCATGCGTTTGTACATGGATAAAATATCGCGGTCACTGACTTCGTTTCCATATATGCCTGCACTTCTTTTAAAGTCTTTTACAAACATTTCGTGATATTTATTAACGACATCTGATTGATTGTCACCTGTTAATTCTGAGAATTGATCATTCTTTTTGTCAAAAACAATGAGATCTGTATAAGCAGATAGTGCTTTTGCTGGGTTATCTAGCTTTTTCGCTGTATCCAGTATCTTTTCGCCATCTAGTTCAATTTCGATCGAATCGCTGTTTTTCTTGATGCTATCTTGGTACACGAACTGATATTTTTTGCCTTTATCTACTAGGAAATAAAGAGCTCCTGATAGTGATTTCCCTTTGTTCAATGACCCTAGATCAAGTCGGTCTTTACTGCCGTAGAATTTTAAATCAGAGACTTTGGCATCGTCCTGATAAAGGGTGAAATCAGAGTTATATAGTGAAAGGGCTTTGTCACCTTTGTTGGTGATCGTCAGGTTGACTTTTAACACCAATTCATTGTCTCGCAAGGTAGTTGTTGAGTCTTCTGGTAACGTATATTCGTAGCTATTCACTTTTACCTCTGCTGTTTTTGTTGATTTTTGGTCAGCCTTTGTTGATTTTGCTGAGCTCTGGCAGGCTGCAGAGATGATCATCACGAATGAAATCATGAGGAGTGCACTTATTTTTTTAAGATTCACAGTTGATGCTCCTTTGCTTTTCTTTCGTCATTTTCTTCCCGCTATCTGACTGAGAAAAAAGAAACAGATAGAATGGTATATTCGGGTGTTAAAGGGGAAAATCTCCTAATGACGATTTGCACTATTCATTCTATCGAATTTCATTCGTGAAGAGGAATAGGTTGTATTCCCTATCTTTGATAGATTTTTACACAAATACCTATAAAAAACGGAATTTAATAAGTAAAATATACTAGTTAATAAGAATTAATTTATCTATTTATCATGGGTTTTAAATGTTTTTTGTATAAAATTCTTGAAGTGGAGGTATTTTTCATTTCACAAGGCGATGACGAATAGCGAAGACGACAGCTTGTGTCCGATCTTGTGCATTTAATTTCTGCAAAATGCGATGGACATGCGTTTTTACCGTACTTACACTAATAAATAACTGATCAGCAATGTCTTCATTCTTTAAGCCGTAAGCCATTTGCTGCAGAACGTCACGTTCCCGTTCTGTAAAAGATTCTTGAAGAAAATGAGTGTGGTGCCGATCATTTGCCTGTTGAAGGGCCTGGGCCATCATATGCTCGGAGGCTGCCGTTTTAAACACAGATTCGCCAGCAAAAGCCGTTCGAATGGCCTCAATTAATTCCTCCGGCGATGTGTCCTTTAGTAAATAACCGACTGCTCCTGCACGGATTCCGTCAAAGACATATTCTTCTGTATCAAAGGTCGTCAGAATGACAACTTTGATATCAGGCTGCTGACTTAAAATGTGCTCTGTTGCTGTGATACCATCCATTTTAGGCATTTGGACATCCATCAGCAGGACATCTGGTTTGCGGCTAGCGCAAAGGTCTACTGCTTCCTGACCGTCTGCCGCTTCCCATATAACCTCAATATCCTCTTGAGCACTTGCAATATAACGAAATCCTTGGCGAATCAGCGGTTGATCATCAATTATGCCAATTGAAATAGGGTTTTTCATGATAGGGTATCCTCCTTGATTGGGATTTGAACAAGTATAGAGAAGCCATGTGGATCACGAATGGAGGTCTTGAGAGTTCCCCCTGCTGCCTCACAGCGGGCTTTCATACCTGACAGGCCAAACCCGTATGATATGCTGCCGCCGTTTACATATCCATCATCTTCAATGTGCATGATGAGCTCTTTATCATCATTACATAATGTAATACTCATCGTGGTCGCTTGCGCATGCCGAATTGTATTGGTGATCGCTTCTTGCAAAACACGATAGAACAGTTCAGATATAGTGAGCGGCCATTTTTTATATGTGAGCTGATTGGTATAAAAGTGAAGCTCAAGCTCTCCAGTCATTTCTCCTTGTTTCACTAAGCTGCGGAGTCCTGCAAGACCAAGTCCTGCATCATCTGACGCCATATGATGAACAACGGAACGGACCTCTGTGAGACAGTTTTTAGAAATGGAGATCAGTTCATCAAATGTTTGAGCCATCTGTTCAGGTTTTTCTTGTTTTAAGCGGTAGGGCAGAGATTGAAGCTGCACAATCATAGACGTTAATTGGTGGCCGATGCTGTCATGCAAATCCCGTGCAATTCTGCTTCGCTCTTCCAGCACAGCAAATTGCAATGACTGAACCGTCGCTTCTTCCAGTTCGATATGAGCCTGTTTCAATTTCTCATGTGCGTCTGACAATTCACGGTGAACCAGCTGAAGTTCTCCGAAGTGTTCTTCCTTTAATTCTTGTTCCCGCCGTCGCATTCTAGAGATCAAGACAATGGTATACACAAGCAGCTGGAATAATGGAAGGGTGATGACCATGCTCCAAGAAAGGCCATTCACGTAGTAACTTACACCACTGGTGAGAAAGATCAGTCCGAATAAATAGGGATGATGTGCCTCTGAAAAACGAAAAGCAATAAAACCAATCATAAAAAAGGTGAGCCCGATACTGTCTTGCAGATGTCCTGTGACGATCCAAAGGAGATGTGTCAGTATCCACATCAAGAAAAGCATGGAAAATTGCTTTTTAGGTGCCAGCTTGTTTTTTGGAAAAAGACAAAGAAGAAACACCAAATAGGCGAAGGTGCGAAACACCAATTCGCCTATAGAAAGTGGCTCGTACATTTGAATATACATATACGTCAACACAAGACCTAACACTACTTTTCGTCTCATTTGACCTAAAAGCTCGAGTGGCTTCTGAAGATTCATGTGTAAAACTCCTGTCTGTCAGTTAAATGGCTGCAGATGCTTTGAGGGCCATATATTTTTTAAAAAGGATGAACCGCAATCCAATCATGCTTCCGACTGGCAGTAATGTCAGGCCATTTGCGAAGATCATCAGCGAATGACCGCCGTCTTGAACAAATGAGCCAACTGCCATACGTATCAGGATAACCCCAATGAAAAAAAGGGTTCCAGAGAGAGAGCTTGCGGCAGTAATACGCCCTGACTGACGATCAAATGTTACTTTATATAGTGTACCTCTCCATAGCCCGATTGCAAAACCTACAAGTACAAAGGCTGCCATTACGAGCAGGCCCGTAGCAGTGATTTGCACATGCTGCATGAATGAATAAGAAAGAACGGCTAATAAAATCATCGGACCTATCAGAAGTTTGATTGGACGAACTTCTTTTTCCTTGCCTGACCTTAAAAGTAGAATGACGATGATGATCACAATTTGAATGGTCATGTGAAGAACGTCTTTTCGTTTAAGTATATCTTCATCATACGAATCTTTTTCTTTCAAAGCGTCCACCTCCAGATTGATTTTCAGAGAGCAGAATACTTGAATGTTGAAAATGATTCATGGGAAAATAAGGATGATTAAGCAGATAAGGGAGATGAGCTTTTGAAAAAAGTAACGCTTGGACGAACTGATTTACAGGTGAATCCGATAGGGCTTGGAACAAATGCAGTAGGCGGGCATAATTTATTCCCGAATCTGAGTGAAGATGCAGGGCGGGAGCTGGTAGAAACAGCTCTTGATCATGGTGTCAATTTCTTAGATTCTGCTTTTATTTATGGGCTGGGCCGTTCAGAAGAATTGATTGGTGAGATCATTGCCAAAAGAGGCGGCAGAGACGAACTTGTTCTTGCGACAAAAGGGGCTCATAAAGAGGTAAACGGGCAAATTGAACTGGATAATAGCCGAGATTTCTTAAGACAGCAAGTCGAAGACAGCCTGAAGCGGCTCCAAACCGATTATATTGATTTGTACTATATGCATTTCCCAGATGGCCGCACGCCGCTGGATGAAGTGGCCGGTACTTTAAAGGAATTGAAGGATGAGGGGAAAATCCGGGCAATTGGGGCATCAAACCTTGATTTTGAACAGCTTCAAACCTTTAATCGAGATGGATACCTAGACGTGCTTCAATCAGAGTATTCTCTGCTGAAACGTCAGGCCGAGCAAGACCTTCTCCCATACTGCGTGGAGCATGGGATTTCCTTTATCCCTTATTTTCCATTGGCGTCAGGCCTGTTGACTGGGAAGTTTACAAAGGATGCGACATTTGATGATATTCGAGCAAAGGACCCGCTTTTCCAAGGCGATGCTTTCCTTCAAAACCTCGAAAAAGTAGACAAGCTGAAGGCCATTGCGCAATCAAAACATGCCGAAACAGCTCATGTAGCGCTGGCGTGGCTATTGGCGCAGGATGGCATTGATGCCATAATTCCGGGTGCAAAACGAGCCGAGCAAGTCTTACAAAACTTGAAAACAAACGATGTTCAGTTAACAAAAGAAGAAATCAACGAAATCGATCAGATCTTTTCATAATATAAAAAATAAGGTGCCAAGCAGCACCTTATTTTTTTATGCCATTGTGAGAGGAATCTTGATCACGAGCCTCAGGTTTGGAGAACGATACGTAAAATCAAGCGTGCCGTCTGCCTTTTCAACAAGCTGATGAATGATATAAGTACCCATACCTTGATGATCACCGCCTTTTGTCGAGCGGCCAAACGTCTTAAACAGATGATCTAATACGTGTTTTTCCATTCCCTTCGTACTGTTTTCACAATGAATCAAAAAGAGCCCGCTCCGTATGGAAGTCGTGATCGAGATGCTTCCCTCGTTCCCAGCTTGCTTCGCTTCAATGGCGGCGTCTAATGCGTTATCAAGCAGGTTGCCAGTAAAACTCACCTGATCCGCCTTAGAAAAAGGCAGAGAAGAAAAGGGTGCTTGAAGATCTAGTGAAAGGGCGATGTCCTCTTTTTCAGCCCGCTGGAAAAAGGAATGAAGGGTTGAGGCCAAATAAGTATTTTCCCCTTTGATCCAAGGGAAATGTTTCACATATTGCTGAATCAAATCTTTGATCTCATGCTCGTCATTCGATGCGGAAAAGGCATTTAAATGTCTAGCTGTTTCATGGTGTTTACTTCGCAGCTCAAGCAGCAAGTCATTGGTTCTCGACTCAGCATGAATCAGCTCTTGAAGCCGTCCATTTAATCGTTGCTCCGTTTGCATTATCTTGAAGGAAAGGAGATCGGCTGTCAAAATGATGATGACAGTTAAAAGATGGCTTAGTCCATTTCCGTGCGTGAGAAAAAGTGAAATGCCTGAGCAGGTAATGAGCACAAAAGCGCCTAATATCACGTAACCACTCATACCTAGCCAAAACCTTTTGTAAATGAAAAAGGTGTAAAGGCACAA
Organism: Bacillus sp. UNC125MFCrub1.1; assembly: GCF_000701305.1. Classification (NCBI taxonomy): domain Bacteria; kingdom Bacillati; phylum Bacillota; class Bacilli; order Caryophanales; family Bacillaceae; genus Bacillus; species Bacillus sp. UNC125MFCrub1.1. The sequence goes on along the minus strand of NZ_JNIG01000010.1, from coordinate 303,587 downwards.
GATGCAAAAGGTCAGAAGCCACACCATGCTTGATGACAAAGGCAGAACAGCGTTAGCAGCAGCATGAACTGCAAGACCCAGCCAGATGAGCGTATATATGCGAAATCCAAGATAGAAAGCGTTCACGTTCGTTCTCCTTAAAAGTAGTATTTCTTAAAGTATTCTAATTGCTGCTTCGTCATCATGGCTTTTTTATCAGTCCCTTCAAAAGACACGATAAATGAATTTTTGGCATACGCCGAAAAGTTCTTAATGTAATGAATATTGATGATAAACGAGCGGTGGGAGCGGATAAAGTCTTTCTCAGCTAAATCACCTTTTAACTCGTTGAGAGTTTGGTATGTTTGAATATCTCCTGTTGTTGTGACAATGGTCGTCGACCTGCCAGTACGTTCAACAAAGATGACATCCTTTTTTTGCAGTACATGAATATCTGATTGCTGTTTGATGAGAAGCCGTCCGTGAATGCTTTTCTCCTGCTTGGTGGACATGTAGCGCTCTAAGGATTTGGCGATTCGATCAGCTTGATAAGGCTTCATAATATAATCATGGACATTCAAATCAAAGGCATGGACAGCATACCCACTGTTTCCCGTCACAAATACAACATCTACATTCAGTGCATGAGAGTGAATAAGGTCTGCTAATTCATAGCCTGACATGCCAGGCATCTCAATGTCTGCAAACAATAGATCAATGTCTCCCTGTTTGACCTTCTCATATGCCTCCTCCGCTGACTGCGTCACAAAAACGATGTCAACGGCATCCATTCTGCCGACAATGGCATGCAGCTTTTCTAAATCCACTCGGTAATCATCGACAAGACCTACTTTTATCATAAAAATCACCTATGACTCTTCTTATTATTTGTCTATTTTACCATTTGTTTTTTAAAATGGATCATTTCAAGACAGAAAAAGGACGTTTCGCGACATTTTTATGTCAGACAGGCGGTATTTTTTCTATCATAGACGTAGATAGTCGAAAGGGGCGAACCAAATGATTACTCTCAGCGATTGTAGTTGCTGGTTTACAGATAAGAAAAAAGTCGTAAAGGCGATGAAACATATGACGTTCTCAGTGAAGGAAGGAGAAGTTGTCGGCATCTTAGGAGAAAATGGTGCGGGGAAAACCACATTATTACGCGCCGTTGCGACATTATTGGAGCCTACTCATGGAACAGTCAATGTTGCAGGCTTTGATACAGTCAAAGAAGCAACTGAAGTGAAGAAGCGAATTGGGGTCTTATTTGGCGGCGAGACGGGACTTTATGACCGTTTGACGGCTCGTGAAAACCTTGAATACTTTGGGAAATTATATGGCTTAGATCAGCATGAAATCAAAGCAAGAATTGAGGATTTGGCAAAGCGATTCGGGATGAGGCAGTACATGGATCGCAAGGTAAAAGGATTTTCAAGAGGGATGAAGCAAAAGGTGGCGATTGCCAGAACATTGATTCATGACCCTGACATTATTTTGTTTGACGAACCGACAACAGGTTTAGATATCACATCGAGTAATATTTTCAGAGAGTTTATTCATCAGTTGAAACAGCAAAATAAAACGATTCTATTTTCAAGCCACATCATGGAAGAAGTCAGCCTGCTTTGTGACAGTGTCATGATGATACATCAAGGGGAGCTCGTGTACAAAGGAACGCTTCCAGAATTATATGCACAGGAACAAAGTGAAGACTTGAATTACATCTTTATGTCGAAGCTCGCAAGGGGGAATGCATAATGTGGAAAACCGTCTTTTTAAAAGAAATGACAGATTCGCTCAGAGACAGGAAAACGTTGCTCTTAACAGTGTTGATCCCTCTTTTGACGATGCTCGGACTCGTGTTTTTCTACGAAAGCATGATCGCTGATCCAGGCGATAAAACGTATACAGTCGCAATCAATGAAAAGCTTCCGTCCGATATGAATGACATGATCAAAGAAGTGAAAAACCTGAAACTTGAAACATTTGATGACCCGCAGCAAGCCGTTAAAGACGGTGAGGCAAATGCTTATCTAGAAATGCCAAAAGATGCAGGTGATATGCTTCAGCATCAAACATCGTTTGCCATTAAAGTCCATGGGTATCCAACAGATGATGATTCCGTGATTGCGGTTCAAATGCTGCAATCATTGCTGGAGCAATATCAAAATCAAGTCGTAGAAAAGCGTTTAGCACAGGATCAGATCAAATCGTCAGTGATTCATCCGTTTGAGGTACAATCGGTTGATGTGCAAGAAGGAGAGGACGGGGATGGAGAAAACGGTGTGACCACCATGCTGCTGTCGATTCTCCTTCCAATGATTTTAGTGACGTCCGTGATCTCAGGTGCTTTGCCAGCTGCGCTTGATATCGTAGCAGGTGAAAAGGATAGAAAGTCAATTGAAGCTTTATTCCTGACACCGGCCAGCAGACTTCAGCTTTTAATTGGAAAATGGCTAGCTGTTTCTATGTTTGGTATATTAAGTGGCATTGTGGCGATTGGCATGCTGCTGCTCTCTACATTGCTCTTTACAGAAAAACTGAAACAAGCGCTGAACTTCGGAGATCAAGTGTGGAGCATCATCGGTGTTATGTTTGCGGCATTAATTATTTTCTCATTCATGGTATCCATGATTGAACTGCTGCTCAGTGTCGTTTCAAGCTCAGTGAAAGAAGCACAGTCGTACATGTCCATGATTATTACACTAGGTGTGATTCCGATGTTTTTCACCATGAGAGCAGGCGCTACGCAGCTAGATACGTATTACTTTGCGATCCCATTCCTTAATATTCACGCACTATGCAAGCAATTGATGTTTGGCATCGTTGACCCAATGTCGATTGCCCTGACGCTCGGCTCCTCGGCGCTGACAGTGATGATTTTGTTTGTCATCGTGAGAAGTTTGTTTATGAAAGAGAAATGGATGCTTGCGAAATAGAAAGATCATTTCATTGATAAAGATGAAGAACTTGTAGATTTTTTCTACAAGTTTTTTGTTTTGTATGTTTAAATGAGTGATAAAAATTGGGTCACAATGTGAAGGAGGTTATAGAATAAAAATGCTCAGTCGTGTAAAATTTTACTTAATTTTACTTAAAAGGGGTTTTGTATATGAGTTATCAAGTAGAAGACGATGATGTTTTGGGATTATGTAATATATATGCTCAGCAAACACATCATTTTGAAGCTTTCATTTTAGGGAATAAAAAAGGACTGATAGAATTGAGAAATGCAATTGATAGAGCTTTAGAAACAGGTAGTTCTGTTGCACATTTATTCCCATCTGACTATGAAGGCGATGAGCAAAGTTTCGAGAAATTAATCACTCCTTATGTAGAGGAATACATACAAGAAGATGATGCAGTTGATCCGATTGACATCATAAAAGGATATGATGCTGAAAAGGGGAATTCATCTTCATAGTATGTTGTATCCTTTTGTCAGTATAGGCCTTGTAATAAGGAGGTGCGAAAATTGCCCGCAGCTTTCAGTTATGGAATCACCTGTTTCATCGCTTTTCTACTAATCATTTTCGTTCTCACCCATAAAAAACTAGAAAAAAAACTAGATCTCACAATTTTGATCGTAGTAGCCACCACATTATTGATGGTGAATGTCTTGTGGGTGTGGGTCACCATTTTCTTCCTTACTTGCTTGTATGTCGGAATCAAATATAGACATCAATCGAAAAAAGACTAAAGAAAACCCCCGGGAAACGGGGGTTTTTCTTTAGTTCTTGATGAACTTTTCAACCAATGAGCTTGTTTTGTAGTCGTTCAAATCAAGTTTCCATTGGTCGATATCGTTTTTCTTCATGTTCACTTCTACTGTTTCTTCAGAAGATGATGGTCCTAATTTTTTAAATTCATCTGGATAGATAGAAAGTAGATATTTCTGTGCATCATCATAAGATGCTGTACGGTTTTTGCTGTAGAATTCAGTTGCTTTTTCTTTTAAACGATCGACAAGCGGGCTTGCATCAATTGGTGTAAGTGTCACAGTCACGACAGCTTTATCACCGCTGATTGATTTTGTTTTCGTTGATACTTTTGATTTTTCAGCTAATGTTTCTTTCACAGCTTTTAGAAGCTTATCAAGGTTTTCGTCTTTTGCTGAGCTAGATGAAATACCAGAAGAAGAAATATAGCCTTGTTTGAATGATTTATCAAATTCGTTTACGACAGTTGATTTGTTATCACCTGTTAGTTTTTCGAAATCGTCATTTTTCTTACCAAAAATCATGACATCAATATAAGAAGAAAGGGCTTTTGCAGACGCTTGAAGTGTATCTGCCTTTTTCATCAAGTCTTTTCCTTTAATATCGAATTCTAGTGTTTTGTCATCTTTTTTCGATCCAGAACCAGGCTCTGTGTAGACAAGTTGATAGTCTTTTTCTTTATCAACTACATAGAAAAGACCACCTTTTGATACTTTACCTGCATTTAGAGAGCTTGAAGATAATACTTCGTTGTAGTCATCAGGAGAGATGGTAGACACCTGAGCGTCATCTTGGTAAAGCGTAAAGTTGCTTTTATCCACATTCAATGGTTCTTTGCTGATGTTTTTTACAGATACATTCACTTTTAGGACATATTGATCATCCTGAACAGATGTATCGTATTGAGGTGGTAAAGTGTACTCAGCACTTTCTACTTTTACTTCAGCTGCATCAAGGGATTTTTTTGTATCGCTTTCTTTCGCAGCAGTTTTGTCTTTTCCACCACTACAAGCAGCAGCGACAACAGTTACACACAAAATCAGAAGAAACAGGGATAATTTCTTTTTAAACATGAGATGTTTTCCTCCTCGGGTTTTATGGTGAATTTCATTGGAAAGCTTTAGTTCATATCGTTCTTTTTGCACAAAAAGAAAAATACTGTATGTTTTTTACTGTAGAATGAAGCGAAAGTACTGTCAATACCTCAGTGCGTTCGAAAGGTTCATCCACTTCAAGTAGTAAAAATGACACTATGTTGAGAGGAGAAATGTGTATTTTATTGTTTGAAATCTCCTGTAAAAACTCAACATTTTATATTTTAAGGTTTTGAGTCGGATTATTGAATAGGTTCAAATGACTGTTTTTGAAGAAGATGTAGCAAATAGAAGGATTTTTATGACTTGTAAATGAGTCGTTAGTAATGAATATTTTTTCCTGTGATGTGTATGATCACTAGGTTTGTGTGTTGTTGACATAGAGACACTTGTCCAGCGAAATGTTGAGGTATTTAGACAGGCTCTCGACACGGAATGTGTCTTTTCCCTTCAAAATGGCAGTCATCTACACAGAAACCCTACATAAAATAAAAGAGAAATGAATGGGAGGTGGATGTATGGCAGTGGTAAGAGCGACAAGCTCTGATATTGATTTAATGGCCAGACTGCTGAGAGCCGAAGCGGAAGGTGAAGGGAAACAAGGGATGCTGCTTGTAGGAAATGTAGGCATCAATCGTTTGCGTGCCAACTGTTCTGACTTTAAAGGGCTGCGTACGATTCCACAAATGATTTATCAGGAGCATGCGTTTGAGGCGGTCACGCATGGCTATTTTTATCAGCGAGCACGAGAAAGTGAAAAGACACTTGCACGGAGGAACATTAATGGTGAACGATTTTGGCCTGCGAAATTCAGTCTTTGGTATTTTAAACCGCCTGGAAATTGTCCATCCACTTGGTACAATCAGCCGTTTGTGGCAAGGTATAAGTCACATTGCTTTTACCAGCCCACAGCTGAAACATGTGAGAATGTTTATAACACCTTTTAGTTTGATGAACAGCACAATCCTTTGTATTCAAGAGGATTGTGTTTTTCTTTTTTTCAAAATGGGTAACCATTGTGTATCAACAAGATGAAGCACGTGATTGGAGGAAATGAGAATGTATCAAGACTTAAAAGGGAAAACAGCCATTGTGACAGGTTCTTCTAAAGGCATAGGACAAGCCATCGCCTTGAGATTTGGACAAGAACAAATGAACGTGGTTGTGAATTATAAAGGCGATGAAGAGGGTGCTGAAGAAACGGTACAAGCCATTCTGCAGCATGGGGGTCAAGCAGTGAAAGTACACGCAGATGTCTCCAAAGAGGAAGGAATTCAGGCGTTAATGGATGCCGCGCTGGAGAATTTTAACGCACTAGACGTGTTCGTCAATAATTCGGGATTTAATGGTGAAGAAGCAATGCCGCATGAAATGACGCTGGAACAATGGCAAAAGGTCATTGATGTGAATATCACAGGCTCATTTTTAGGAGCAAAGGCAGCGATTGCCTATATGATGGAACATGATGTGAAAGGATCCATCTTGAATATATCCAGTGTCCATCAAGAGATCCCGCGTCCGTTTAATGTTCATTACTCTACTTCTAAAGGAGGAATGAATATGATGACGAAGACGCTGGCTCTTGATTATGCCGAAGCGGGTATTCGGGTCAATGCGATTGCACCAGGTACAATGGCAACGGAATCAAATGACGACCTTCAAGATGAACAGAAAAAACAAAAGCAGCTTGAGAAAATTCCAATGAGAACGTTTGGCGATCCGAAAGAGATTGGGTCCGCCGCTGCATTTCTCGTATCGAAAGAAGCGGCCTATATTACAGGTACTACATTATTTGTTGATGGAGGAATGACGCTTTATCCTTCTCAATTAAATGATGAATAATAGAAAAACATCCGCCCCATTAGCCGGCGGATGTTTTTTCTTTGTAGCGGTGTGCTGACTTTGCTGGTTTGCCGAGCAGCATAGGATACTTGCTCAAGAAAGAGATACATGGCACCATGAGCAGCAATGTACCGATCGTATAAAAGAGCGTCCAAGAAAGCTGCGCTGTATCAGAGATATTGATGCCTAGTCCGTAATAAACAAATGCCTTCATGATATCGATACCGGCAAATTGCAGGACGAGAATCACAATGGAATGACGTCCGAGATACGTCAATATCGTGGACGTTTTCAATTTGAAGCTTAAATAAATGACAGCAGCTGAACCGAGCAGTGCACAAGCATAAAAAATGAATAGATCTCCATAGTCATTGACCCGCATATCAATTCGTGAATTAAAGCTTTGCATATATGCAGTCAGTACAAGCAGACCTGTACATAACAGAAGGGTAGGATCTGTTTTTAATTCCACAAACCATTGTTTTGCTAAAAATCCGATTGAATAAAACACAACAGCCGTTAACGCAACGTTGGCATTCCAAGGGAGACTCTGGTTTAACAATAGCGTGGAAGCATATCCGGCTCCACCGCAAAGGACGGTCAGTAAAATCAATACAGCTGGTTTTCCTTTTGTCAGACGATGCATCAAGAAAAACAACATTTCCACTAAAAAGAGTGTCGTTAAAAACCAGATGGCTGGGTTATGTGTCAGTCTTGCTTCATCGGCATTTGAAATGAAAATTCCCGTAAATGGAACGAAGGGATCAATATCTGTTTGCCCTTTAAAGGCGAAAAATCGGGTCACCGTGAACCAGAAAACGTACGTAATAATGGAGAAATAGAGATAAGGTAAGAGCAAGCTTTTCGCTTTTTTCTGTATAAATGACATAGCAGGTTGTGAAGATGATCGAAACATCATACCTGATAGTAAAAAGAAGAGTGGCATATGAAAAGAGTATATAAATTGCTTGAATGAATCAGGAATGGGTACATGTGCCATAACGACGAGCAGAATGCCGATTCCTTTAGCCGCATCCACCCAGTCGAGTCGCTTATTCAAGGCCAGTCATCTCCTTCCTTCTCAGCATTGTAAACCGTTACTTCATATGTACCTCTACTATATAAAAGGTACACCTACAATGCGTTTACAGTTCGCTAACGATTAGAAGACACATTTGCGATCAGATGACAGAAGGAAGCGTTTTGACATCTCGATGTTACATTTCCCATTTTTTATGACAATGTAAAAAAGAAGCCAACGAAAGATTGGCTTCAAAATAGTTCTGCGATTCGTTCAAAGGAACGCTGCTTTTCCATTGGATCAAATGAATTGTTTAATATCATGATCTCGCCTGTTTGATAGCGGTCCATTAAGATTTGCAGCTGTTCTTTCACTGTTTGCTTTGAGCCAACAATCATTCGCTGGCGGTTTTGTAACACTTTTTTCTTTTCTTGCTCAGTGTAATGATAGTTCTCTGCTTCTTCTATAGAAGGAACGCGACTGTCCAGCCCTTTTTCAACCCGAAGCAGCCATAAATCTGTACTGGTGGAAATGCGGCTTGCTTCCTCGTCTGTGTCTGCGCAGATCACAAAGACAGCAAACATAGACTGAGGCTGACGTGAGAAAACGGATGGAGAAAAGTGTGACCGATACGCTTCAAAAGCTTGCCGGCCTCGTGCAGGATGAATAAAATGTCCGAAAATATAGTTGATTCCAAGTGATGCCGCCTGGATGGCACTGTTTTCCCCGAGTCCAAGCAGCCAGACTGGCGGATAAGAATCAATGAGCGGAGCCGCTTTCACTCCTGCATGCCGATGACCAGAAGGCAGGCTGTCAGATAAGTAAAAAAGAAGGTCCTCCAGCTGGCGGTCAAATTGAGACAGTTCTTTCTTCACGCCGTCTGTCAAAGCGAGTCTCGTCCGTTCAATTCCGCCTGGGGATTTACCAACCCCGATCTCAATCCGCCCAGGGTAAAGGGCTTCAAGCTGGCGGGTGACTTCTGCTACTTTAAAAGGGCTGTACTGCGGGAGTAAAATCCCCCCAGAGCCTGTGCGCAATGTCGATGTGTGTGAAGCAATATGTGCCATTAATATTTCAGGCGCTGTACTCGCGAGTCCTCTCGTGCTATGGTGTTCAGCAAACCAATACCGCTCATACCCCAGTGTTTCCGCAAGCTTGGCCAGCTCTGTCGTATGAACCAATGTTTCTTGTGCGGATTGGCCTTTAGGGATGGCGACTTGATCTAATATATGAAGTGATGGCATCATCAACACCCTTTCATCAATACGTTGAATTCTATCCATAAGTATAAAGAAAGTCATGAACGGAAGGAAATGAAAGGGTTTATCACAGCTATGTACATGAATTTTCTATATCAACATATGAAGTGGGTGCGCGCCCTGTTTTTAAGCGAGAGGCTGTGTAACGGGAACATTCGACAATGTTTCACATGAAACACTTCTTTTACGACATGAATCATTTTTGTCATGGATCTTTCTTTAAAAAAATATCATCATATTGAAACCTCTTTTATACATAGATCGTATATACTAGTAAATAGAAAAAAGAGTAAGAGGCTCCAATGTCATTTCATGAATTTTGTCGAATTTTCATGTATGATGATTTTAATAGGGTCCATCGCTTAATAAATAGATTTTTATTATGCTGGAGGAGTGATTGATTTGGCGATTACATTAGAAAAAGGTCAACGTATTGATTTAACAAAAGGAAAAGCAGGACTAACCAATATTCTAGTTGGACTTGGCTGGGACCCTGTGTCACAAGGTGGCGGTTTTCTTGGAAAGCTGTTTGGCGGAGGCGGCGGTGCTGATATTGATTGTGACGCTTCAGTGCTGATGCTGAAAAATGATAAGTTTGTTGAAAATAAAGATTTGATTTACTTTGGTAACTTGAAAAGCAAATGCGGCAGTGTTGAGCACACAGGTGACAACCTGACAGGTGAAGGAGACGGAGATGATGAACAAGTCCTCGTCAACTTAAGCAAGGTACCAGGCAATGTGAATAAATTGGTGTTCGTTGTGAACATTTATGATGCACTTAGAAGAAACCAACACTTTGGTATGATTCAAAATGCTTACATCCGAATTGTTGACCGTTCAAACAATCAAGAATTAGTGAAATATAATTTGAAAGATGAATATGCAGGTAAAACATCATTAATCGTTGGAGAGCTTTATCGCCACGAGAATGAGTGGAAGTTTGCAGCTGTAGGAAATGGTACAAACGATGCGAAGCTTGCCGATATTACGAGAAACTACATTTAATTAGAAGGGAGAGGTTCCTAGTGGGAATTTCTTTAGCGAAAGGTCAAAAAATTGATTTAACAAAAACGAATCCAGGTTTAACAAAAGTAGTCGTAGGTCTTGGCTGGGATGTAAACAAGTATGATGGCGGACATGACTTTGATCTAGACGCAAGCGTATTCCTGTTAGATGCAGCAGGGAAAGCAAACTCTCCATCTGACTTTGTCTTCTACAATCAAACAACTGGCGGTGGCGGAAGTATCGTACATACAGGCGATAACCGTACAGGTGAAGGAGACGGAGATGACGAGCAGGTCAATGTTGATCTTTCAACTGTACCAGCAAGTATTGAGAAAATCTCCTTCGTCATTACAATCCATGATGCAGAAGCACGCAGCCAAAACTTTGGACAGGTGTCTAACGCTTACGTCCGTATTTTAAATGCGGCATCAAATGAAGAGCTCATTCGCTATGATTTGGCAGAAGACTTTTCAATTGAAACAGCGATTATTGTAGGTGAATTATACCGTCATGGCGGAGAGTGGAAATTCTCAGCTGTTGGATCAGGCTATCAAGGCGGACTTGCCCGCATTGCAACAGACTTCGGCTTAGATATCGGGTAACGCCCGTTTTCATATTTTCAGGAGATAGGAGAGATACGAATATGGCGATTCAGCTTTCAAAAGGACAACGTGTCGATTTAACGAAAACCAATCCAGGGCTGACAAAAGTGATGATCGGACTTGGCTGGGATACGAATAAATATTCAGGCGGAGCCGAATTTGATTTGGACGCTTCGGCTTTCTTAGTAGATGCAAACAATCGTTGTCAACAAGACACAGACTTCGTGTTCTATAATAATCTGCAGCATCCAAGCGGTAGTGTTACTCATACCGGTGATAACCGTACGGGTGAAGGAGATGGAGATGACGAGCAAATTCTCGTTGATTTCTCGAAAATTCCTGCTAACATTGATCGTATCGGAATTACAGTGACGATTCATGATGCAGAGGCACGTAGCCAGAATTTTGGACAAGTCTCTAATGCATTTGTTCGTGTTGTAAATGAAGAGGGCGGGGAAGAATTGATTCGTTTTGATTTAGGGGAGGACTTCTCAATTGAAACAGCTGTCGTCGTATGCGAACTATACAGACACGGCAGCGATTGGAAGTTTAACGCAATCGGAAGCGGATTCTCTGGCGGACTTGCTGCTCTTTGTCAAAATTATGGGTTAGAAGTGTAAAGAGAAGAAACAACTTCATTCAAGAGGCGCTGCCAATGACTCATATGAGGGTATTTTCCAAAGTGAGAAAGAAACAGCGATCAAGAATAACAGCAGGCGAAAGCCTGCTGATGCTTCTACACTTATAGGAGGAAAACCAGTTGGACATTTTGAAACATATGTTGGACACGTATGCCTCGTTTTTTGATTGGCATATGTGGGCAGAGGTATTAACAGACCCTGTCTCTTGGGGGCTTATTGGGACCCTTGTCGTGCTTGAAGGTTTGTTGTCAGCGGATAACGCACTTGTATTAGCTGTTATGGTGAAACATTTACCTGAAAAGCAGCGTAAAAAGGCATTAACCTACGGATTAATTGGCGCTTATTTCTTCCGTTTTCTATTCATTGGCGTAGGGATGCTGCTTATTAAGTTTTGGTGGATTAAGGTTCTAGGCGCTGCATACTTAGCTTGGCTGGTCATTAAGCACTTCTGGTTAGGTGACGGAGATGACGAAGCGAAGGAATTGAAAAAAGAAGGCTGGATGATTCGTGTATTTGGCGTCTTCTGGGCAACTGTTATTTCTGTAGAAATTATGGACCTTGCCTTCTCGGTAGATAGTATTCTTGCTGCATTCGCTGTATCTGAGGAAGTATGGATTCTTCTTTTAGGTGGAATGCTTGGAATTCTCATGATGCGTACAGTGGCACAATTATTCCTTGTGCTCATCGACCGTATACCAGAGCTTGAGAATACGGCATTTATTCTCATTGGAATTATTGCCATCAAAATGGGCTTAAGTGCTGCTCATATTGAAATCCCGCATCTCGCATTCTTTGCGATTATTATCCTAGCGTTTATCGGAACGTTTATTGTTCATAAAATCAATAAGAAGAAGCATCAAGGTGTAACAAACGAAGCTGCGGCTTCAAAAGAAGAATAGGACGATCAAAAAGGAATGGAGTTGACTAGCGGCTCCATCCTTTTTTGAATCATCAAGTCATTACAACAGGAGGTGGCACTGCATGCGATATTTTCGTTTTTTATCAGAGACGAGGCAGCACGATATTTTTTTTAAGCGGCCGGCGGCAGTTCATTCATTGACGCCAAGGCATGTACTTGCGCATGCATTAGGTGCTACTTTGTATATGCCTGCGACAAGACAGGATGTAGCAGACATGCTGCTTTCGCAGAAATATGAAGCGCTTTGCTCTGTTGTGTTTTGCTTGGAGGACGCCATTGGTGATCAGGAAGTGGACATGGCTGAACAGAATATAGTGGCACAATTGACCTGCCTTTCTGAGACAATTCATCAATCTCCAGAAATGGCTGAGCATTTGCCGCTTTTATTTATTCGGGTTCGTTCGCCCAAACAGCTGCTCAAAATGGCAGATTTGCTCGGTTCCTCTCTTCATTTACTGACTGGTTTTGTGTTTCCAAAGTGCTCCGTTCACAATGCAAAGGAATATGTAGACAGTTTGAAACGAGCTTCAGCACAAACTCAGAAAACACTATACGGAATGCCCATTTTAGAAACACCAGATTTATTAGAAAAAGAAACGAGATATCAGGTGTTGTCTGAGTTAAAGCAGATCATGCTGAATGATGAGGAATATATTTTGAATATTCGCATTGGGGCAACGGATCTGTGTGGATTGTACGGCATTCGCCGTGATCGCGAGACCACCATTTATGAGATCAGAGTCATTGCTGAGTTGATCACAGATATCATCAATTATTTTGGTCGTTCATTTGTGATATCAGGAGCTGTATGGGAGCATTTTGGACCGGCACGAAAAGAACAAAATCCATTCATCCGTGCAATTTCTAAGAGTGGTGAGTCTTTATCATCTGAGCTCGATCATATGCAAGGTCTGCTCAAAGAGACAAGGCTGGATGTGGTAAACGGTATTCATGGCAAGACAGTCATCCATCCAACGCATCTCAAGCCAGTTCAAAGCATGTACGTTGTCACAAAGGAAGAGTACATGGATGCATTAAGTATTTTAGAGCATGCAGATGGTACAGTCGGCGTGATGAAGAGTACCTTTTCTAATAAAATGAACGAAACGAAGCCGCACTATCGCTGGGCGGAAAACATTTTAATGAAGTCAGACATTTACGGGGTGTTTCATGAAAATAGAAGCTATATCGACATACTCACAGAATCAGAAGCCGCATACGCTGAACATCTTGGAACATATGGAGGTGGAGCTTAACCTCAAAGAGGGTACGCTTCAGCTTGAAAAAGAACATCTTTTTGACATGGCGGCACGGGTGAACAAAAAGAGAGCCTTTTTATTTGTTAGCAAGGTGCTCGGGAAACATATGCCTGTTCACCCGTTGAAGCCACTCCTCGTCTCAGGTCTTTTGGCAATGGCTTATGCAAAAGAACAAACAGGCAAGACGCCCCCGCATCAAGACGATGTAGTAGAAGCACTAAAAACGAATGATCATGTTAAGTTAACTGAAGCCTATGCTGCGCTCAAAAAAGAGAAGCTTTCGGCGGTAAACGAGCCGATTGTGATCGGCTTTGCTGAAACGGCAACAGCGCTTGGTCATGGTGTGTATGACGTCATAGAAGGAGCATCTTACATTCATACGACACGTGAACAGCTGTTGGATCTTGATCCTTCACTCGTATTTGAAGAGGAACATTCTCATGCGACAGATCAGCTTTGCTACGCAGATGACGCCTTACTTCGGACGGATCGCCCGATTGTGCTAGTAGATGATGAGGTCACGACAGGCCGGACAAATATGAATATCATTCGGGATCTGCACGCAAAGCACCCTAGATCCTCTTATACGATTCTATCCATTTTAGATTGGAGAACAGAGGAGCACGAGGAAGCGATGCTTCAGCTTCAAGAGGAGCTAGGGGTAAATATCACATCATTATCTTTATTAAAAGGGCAGATGATGTTTCGGGGGACAACGCTGGATGAGCCTGCTTATTCGTATGAAATTGCTGCGCAAGAGAAAAGACCTGAACTCTCTTTTCATTCTCTTCAATCCTTCTTTAAGCAAGTGCCATATTCACTTTCCCATGCAGTCAATCCGGCGGGGCATTCGCCGTATATCCATGAAACAGGTCGTTTCGGTTTAAGCGCAGTGGACACGGACGCCATTGATCAAGCAGCTACTGAGGCTGGGCTGAAGCTTCAGCGAGAACGAAAAGGAAAACAGACACTCTGCTTAGGAACAGGAGAATTGATGTATGTGCCGATGAGACTTGCAGCTCATATGGGCGAAGGTGTCCTTTTTCATTCGACGACAAGAAGTCCGATTCATCCGGTTGAAAAGGAAGGGTACGCTGTTCAAAACGGATTCGCATTTTTGAGTCCAGAGGATGCTCGCATTCAGCACTACGTGTACAATATCCCTAAAGATCAGTACGATGATGTCTTTTTGTTTTTTGAGAAAAAGGTGTCTCAAGAAGCTTTGATGCCGCTGATCCACTTATTTGCCGAGCGGCATGTGAAGCATGTGCATATTGTGACTTTATCAGATGAGGTGAAGGTGAATGGCTAACGTGTATACAAAGATGGGAAGCTATCCAGAGCAGGACGTAACCTTCTTACTCAAGGATTTATCATCGATTGAGATGGAGAAAAGTACAGAAGAGCGGGAGCTCTCTATTCAAAGCGGTGCCCATTACTCAGAAATGCTGCCAATTGAATATAAGCCGACGGCATCTTATATGGACTTATTCTATCAATCTCTTGAAAAAAGTAAGCAAAAGGTAGCGGAAGCCGTAGCGATTGTCGCAGAACAAATTGTGAAAAAGCGAGGATTTCAAACCGTTCTGTGCAGCTTGGCACGGGCTGGGACACCAATCGGGGTGCTCATTAAACGGTATATCAGAAAGACATATGGTCTCGATTTGCCGCATTATAGCATCTCTATTATTCGTGATCGTGGAATAGATGAAAATGCGCTGCATTATATACTCAAAGAACATCCAGGTTTTGAGATTGCCTTTATTGACGGCTGGACCGGAAAGGGTGCTATTTCCAAAGAGCTTCAAAAAGCGGTGCTCGATTTTGAACAGAAATATGGAATTCGTCTTTCGAGTGAGCTAGCTGTGCTTGCTGATCCTGGTTATTGTACGAGTGTTTACGGAACGAGAGAGGATTTCCTCATTCCAAGTGCCTGCTTGAATTCAACGGTCTCTGGCCTAGTTAGTCGAACGGTGCTAAACAACCGCTGGATCCATGCCGATGATTTCCATGGGGCCAAGTATTATGAAGAGCTCATTGATGAGGATGTCTCTAATTTGTATGTCAATACAATTGAAGAAGCGTTTTCTGAACTTGATGCAAATGTAAAAGAGAAAGCAGAGACCCTGCTCGCAAAAGGAACGCCTCCTGACTGGCGAGGGATGACCTCCATTGAAGCGATTGGTCAGGAGTTCCAAATTGACAATACGCATTTGATTAAGCCGGGCGTCGGTGAGACGACCCGTGTGCTGCTCAGAAGAGTCCCTTGGAAAATACTCATTCAGCCTGGATCTCGGGAGAAGCTCAAGCACATTTTACTACTCGCAGAGGACAGAGGCGTGCCCGTCATTGAATATGCCAACATGTCCTACACATGCTGCGGGCTCATCCGCCCGTTGGAGCAATCGTCATGAAGAATATCGCATTTGCCAGTGATTTAGACCGGACACTGATATACTCACATCGAATGCTGGAGCAGTATGCATACA
This sequence comes from Bacillus sp. UNC125MFCrub1.1, assembly GCF_000701305.1. Lineage (NCBI taxonomy): Bacteria > Bacillati > Bacillota > Bacilli > Caryophanales > Bacillaceae > Bacillus > Bacillus sp. UNC125MFCrub1.1. The sequence continues at coordinate 287,755 of NZ_JNIG01000010.1, read as the reverse complement.
AGGGAGCATACGAATTAATTGAGGTGCTGGACGACCGGCCGCTTTCCTATGTGTCGATTGAAACGAAAGCATCCTTACAGGCAATTCATCAAGCAGGTTGGTTTATCCCAGTGACGACAAGAACGACAGCACAATTTGAACGAATCACTCTCTTTCAGCAAGAGATCAAACCAGAGTATGCCGTCACGACAAACGGCGGCTGTATCCTTCATCACGGCAAGCCGCTTGAGGAGTGGCAGGCGATTGTAGATGAGAGACTGCAAGAGTGTATGCCGGTGAGAGATATGCTGCGGGCGATCTCTGAACTTCCGGTTGCCGCTTGGGTGAAACGTACTCGAACAGCTGAGGGAAAATTTCTTTATTTAATTATGAAAGACGAGTTTCTTTCTCATATTCCGCTTGCTGAATTAAGGCTGTGGGGTGAGGAGAGAGGCTGGCAAGTTTCCCTTCAGGGCCGGAAGCTATATTTTATTCCAAAGCCGCTCAATAAGTGGGCTGCTGTTGCTTTTCTAAAAGAAAGGCTACACCTTGAATATGTATATGGTGCGGGCGACTCCTTGTTAGATGCTGATCTCATACGTCAAGCAGATAAAGGCTTCGCTCCGAGTCATGGGGAAGTCTTAGATGTTGAGCTATCGTTTGAACCGACGACAGCCTCTGGCATGGCGGCGGCAGACGAAATCGCCGCTTCTGTCGCAAAGAAGATGAACACAGCAAAAAAGCCTTCGATTCGATAGCAGAAGTAGAAGGCTGAATGATATGATAGTAGTAGCTTTCGAGAAAATATAGGAGAAAGGAAGGAGCGGCGTGAGTTATAAAGAAATCAACGTAACCCAGACACGGGCGAAACAGGAAGCCTGGAAAAACCTGCTGAAAAAGCCGCTCCCTGAACGAGACGGCTACGTCAAGGACGAGCACACCTTATCCTTGCCGCGTCTCGCCGCCCGTGTCCTTGGAACTCCGCATGATGCAACCGATTATTTTATTTATTTACATGAATTATACGAAACTGACGGCATGCATATTTTAAGTGAAACCCTCAACCGTCATATTGAGCCGGAGCACTTTCAAGCGCTCCAGCGGATTCATATGATCAATCAGGAAGAAAAGGGATTGTCCGTGAATCGATTTGTGGCTTTCTTAGACGGTGAACAGCTCATTGTCCGTCATCCAAACCCAGTGATGAACCGGCATATTCGCCTTTCGTTAATTCAGGTGTTTGAACATTTCAAGCAGCTGCATGAAGGGGGATTCCAGCATCCTGATTTCCGCCGTGTGTTGCTAGATGTGGTGAAGTTTTCAAATAATCATCTAGGACAATGGCTGAAGGAAGGCAATATGGAAGAAAAAATGCCAGCTGTCATTTGGTATGGAGAGGCGAATAAAAGTCAGCTTTATTTTCTTTACTATGTCATGCTGATTGGCTGTGATGTGGTGCTGTTTCATCCAGAAGGCAAGGATCAATTTCGTGAATTAGATCCAGAAGAAAAGCTGACTTTTATTGATCAGTATCCAGGGACGTCAAAGCTTGAACCGTTCCCTACTGAAAAGCCTGAGAGGAAATCAACGGTGGCGTACCGTTCGACAAGAGAGCTTGAAGAGGTACTTCACACAGAAGATTCCATGCTGTATAAGCCATGGCAATTCAGAGATCATACCCCTCATTCTATTACGCTAAAGACAACGTATGATGAGCTATTTTTAATTGCGAAGGAACGGTCGTTTATCCGCCCGAATTTCAAAGCAGACCGTGACACCATACAGATTCCGAATCTTTTTGCGAAGATGATGGGGGTGACGAGAGACAAGCGAGAATATTGGGACCGTATCCACACGCTAATGGAGGGGAAAGAAACGAAAACGATTCGTCATTTCCCTTTCACACAAGAAGTGTCTTCGAATTATCAATTTCATTATCAGCATGCACTCTCTAAAGCAGGAGAGGTTGACCCTGATTTGGTAATGAAAAGCAATGTGTGGCAGTTCTCGCATTTATATGAGGGCACGCAGCGTGCGATCGCAGAGGCCATTTCTCGCATATGTCAGCATCCGAAGCTGTTAAAAGAAGGCCATGAGACCGAATTAGATGTGCGTATTTATTTATTCAAGCAGCTTTTGCATATGAACCAAGATGTAATTGAACTCATTCAAACCTTTGATTATGCCCAGACTGTACCGAAAGTGATTTTATACCATACGGAATATAATGGTGAGCTGACTCGTTCTGATGCGGCTGCCCTGATTTTCCTAAATGAAATGGGTGTGGATCTCTTCGTCTATCATCCCGCCGGCTATCAGTGTATAGAGCGGTATATAGACGATCAATTATTTGATACACATTGGCTTGATGAAATGGTCATGAACCAAGAGTTTAAAGAGCCGTCTATTGTGAGAAAGTTATTTCAATCCATTAAAAACCGATAAGGAGATCAAAGCTTATGACAAATACAAACGGAAATGACATCATTTCAATTGATAAAGAGGAAATCACGATTGAAAAGGCAGACGATATTCGCGTTCAGCTGCGCAATGAACCAGAAGTCCAAAACATTGCGAGACAGATTGATGCCAAAAATCAGCTTGAACTGCTTGAATACGGAAAACAGCCGGCTGTCGAAATCTCTAAGTTTTCTGACCGTATTCTCTCTATGATGCGTTCAACAAGTGTCACAGACTCAGGAACGATGCTTACACAGCTTGGAAAAATTATGGATCGTTTTGATAAAAATGATTTTGACGAGCCGAAGGGTGGTTTGTTGTCAAAAATCTTTAAACGCGGCGGCAGCATGATCGAAAAGATATTCAGCAAATATCAAACGCTCGGTGCAGAAATTGAAAAAATCAATGTGGAAATCAGTAAATACAAAGATGAAATGACCAAATCGACGGTTACGCTTGAAGAAATGTATGAGCATAACATTCAATACTATATGGAGCTTGAAAAGTATGTCGTCGCAGGGCAAATGAAGATCGAAGAATTAAAACAATTGGTTCCTTCTTATGAAGAAAAAGCGGCGGGGGGAAACCAGCTGGCACAAATGGAGTTGGATACGCTTCGTAATGGGATTCAAGCGCTTGAAGAGCGTGTATATGATCTTGATATGGCACGGATGGTGGCACTTCAAACGGCACCGCAAATCCGTTTGCTACAGCGTGGTAATACGAAATTAATCGGGAAAATTAACTCTGCCTTCATCATTACGATTCCAATTTTCAAAAATGGAATTATTCAAGCGGTGACAGTGAAGAGACAAAAGCTTGTGGCTGATTCCATGAGTGAACTGGACAGAAGAACGAATGAAATGCTGAAACGAAATGCTGAAAATATCTCAAGTCAAAGTGTTGAGATTGCTAAATTATCAGGTCGTCCAAGCATCGACATTGAAACGATCGAATCATCCTTTAATACGATTGTACAAGGGATGAAAGAGACGAAGCAGATTGAAGAAGAAAACAAACGATTACGTGAGGACGGAACAAAACGTATGCTTGAGCTTCAAGATAATATTAAGAAAGCTGCCCTAGAGTCCTAAAAAAACAGGCTGTCTGTAACGAAAGTTGCAGGCAGTTTTTTTCATGAATTTGATTAAAATTTGAGGAAAAAGGTTTTTATGTGACCTTTTTCGGGTAAATCCTGTTCAGGGGCATGGTTCACCCATGAAAGAAAAAGTCCGCTATCACAAGGATTCGACTTATTTTTTAGCACAATAAGGAATTTCCAGTAAAATATTGTCTGATGAGAGAAAATACCCCGTAAAATATGTAGTTTATGAAGCATTCTATAGGATTTACGAGTAATACGGCGTATAAACTGTAATCACCAGACCTCTATATGGAATTCATACATATTGTACGGAAATAAGCGAATTCTAAAGATTGTTCGCATCATAACGCTTATGTTACGGTTATAAAGATGCTAATTTGGAGGGAAAAAATGAATTCTGAAGAGAGAAAGATCAAAATCAAGATAAATAATGTATCTAAAATTTTCGGTAAAAATGCTAAAAAAGCATCTCAAATGCTTGAAAAAGGGAAGACAAAAAGAGAAATCCTAAAAGAGACCGGCGCAACAGTTGGTGTCAATCGAGCAAATTTTGATGTGTATGACGGCGAGATATTTGTCATCATGGGGCTATCAGGGAGCGGAAAGTCCACACTTGTGCGGCTGCTAAATAGGTTAATCGAACCAACCTCCGGCGAAATTTATATTGATGGGGATATGATAACAAATATGTCAAAGGATCAATTGCGTGAAGTTAGACGGAAAAAGATCAGCATGGTCTTCCAAAACTTCGCATTGTTCCCGCATCGTACCATTCTGGAGAATACAGAATACGGGCTTGAATTGCAAGGTGTAGAGAAAGAACAGCGCCGCTCTAAAGCGCTTGAATCTTTAAAGCTTGTTGGACTTGAAGGTTTTGAAGAGCAGTACCCAAATCAATTAAGTGGCGGTATGCAGCAGCGTGTTGGATTGGCACGTGCACTAGCTAATGACCCTGATATTTTGTTAATGGATGAAGCATTCAGCGCACTAGATCCATTAATTCGTAAAGACATGCAGGATGAATTGCTTGAGCTTCATACGTCTGTAGGAAAAACAATTATTTTCATCACGCATGATTTAGATGAAGCGCTTCGTATTGGCGACCGCATTGTCCTCATGAAAGACGGGAATATCGTTCAAATCGGAACACCAGAAGAAATTCTGATGAACCCATCGAACGAGTATGTTGAACGTTTCGTTGAAGATGTAGACCTTTCTAAAGTATTAACCGCTGGTCATATTATGAAACGTGCAGAAACAGTTCAGATTGATAAAGGGGCACGTGTTGCGCTCACGCTCATGAAGAACCTTGGTATTTCGTCTATCTATGCAGTAGATAAGAAAAAGCATTTATTAGGTGTTATTTCTGCACAAGCAGCGAAAAAAGCGGCAGAAACGGGTGCGTCGCTAGAAACTGTTCTTGATAAAGAATTTACGACAGTATTGGAATCAACGTATTTAACAGAGATCTTTGACGCGGTGTCTGATGCGAACATTCCAATTGCCGTTGTAGATGAGAAAAACAGAATGAAGGGTATTGTGGTCAGAGGTGCATTGATTGGTGCATTATCAGGTAATGATGAATATATCAACATGTCTTCTAACAAGCTAGAGGAAATTAAAGCACAAGAGCCTTCTGCACAGGAGGTAGAATAAGATGTTTAGTATGAGTGATTTACCTAGAATTCCGTTCGCGGATTATATCGATCAATTTGTTGACTGGTTAACATTAACCTTTGGTGGTTTCTTTGATGGCATCACAAATGGATTAGCTGGAACAGTAAATGGTATTGTAGCTGCACTTGGCGTCATTCCATCCATTATTTTAACGCTTATCTTTGCCGGCATTGCTTGGTGGATCAGTACAAGAGGAGTTGCTCTTTTCACACTTATTGGATTCTTACTGATCGACTATTTAGGCTACTGGCAGCCAATGCTGCAAACACTTGCGCTCGTTCTGACAGCTGTGGTCATTTCTATCGTGATCGGGGTTCCGATCGGTATTTGGGCATCACAGAAGGAAACAGTGCGTAAAATTGTCACACCTATTTTAGACTTAATGCAGACAATGCCTGCATTCGTATACCTTTTACCAGCGATCTTCTTCTTTAATATTGGAGTTGTTCCTGGGGTTGTGGCATCGGTTATTTTCTCTATGCCGCCAACGATTCGTATGACCATTCTTGGGATTAAACAAGTACCATCTGATTTAATTGAAGCAACAGAAGCTTTTGGTTCAACGACATTCCAGCGTTTGTTCAAAGTTCAGCTTCCACTTGCTACAAAAACCATCTTAGCTGGGATTAACCAAAGTATCATGCTTGCTCTATCCATGGTCGTCATTGCGGCAATGGTTGGTGCACCAGGACTTGGTTCGGAAGTATATAGTGCAGTAACGCAGCTGAAAACAGGAATTGGTTTTGAAGCTGGTATTGCCATTGTTATCGTAGCGATTACACTGGATCGTATTACACAAAACATTAAAACGAAAAAAACCAGGGGGAATGCTTAATGTGGAAAAAGTCTCTCTACATTGGGATGACCGCCCTGCTTGTCTTTTTACTAGCCGCTTGTGGTGCACAATCAGATTCAAATGCAAGTGCAGCACAGCAGGTCAATAAAACGATTATCGGGATTGATCCGGGTTCAGGTATTATGGCCTTAACCGATCAAGCGAAAAAGGATTACGGTTTAGAGGATTGGACGGTTGTATCTGCCTCAAGTGCAGCGATGACAGCGACATTGAAGAAATCGTATGACCGTAAAAAACCGATTATCATCACTGGCTGGAATCCTCACTGGATGTTTTCCCGCTACGATTTGAAATATTTAGATGATCCGAAAAAATCATATGGTGACGAAGAAGAAATTCACACCATTTCTCGTAAAGGATTTGCGAAGGATCAGCCGGAAGCAGCCAAAATGCTCAGTCAGTTTAAATGGTCTCAAGATGACATGGGTGAAGTGATGCTTGATATTCAGGATGGCGTCAAACCAAAGGATGCTGCTGTTAAATATGTGAAAAAGCATAAAGATCAAGTAGCGAAATGGACAAAAGGCGTGAAAAAGTCAAACGGTGACAAAATCAATCTTGCCTACGTTGCGTGGGATAGTGAGATTGCAAGTACCAATGTGGCCGCAGAGGTATTGCGTGAACTTGGCTTTAAAGTGACCTTGACTCAGGTTGAAGCGGGCCCAATGTGGACAGCAATTGCAACCGGAAGTGCTGATGCATCATTATCTGCATGGCTTCCAAATACGCATAAAACGTATGCAGCGAAGTTTAAAGGAAAATATGATGATCTCGGTACAAGTATGAAGGGTCTTCGCATGGGTCTCGTTGTTCCGACTTATATGAAAAACGTCAACTCGATCGAAGATTTGAAAAAATAGCCAATTGTATAACAGTTCCCTTATAATAGAAGGGAGCATATGGAAAAAGCAGTCTGCTCAAAAAGCGACTGCTTTTTCTTATATATAAGGATGGTGGATGAGTTGTCGATGGTGGAAAAACCAATGATGATTTTCCTGCACGGTGGAGGCGTAAGCAGCTGGATGTGGCAGGAGCATATGGAAATATTCAAGGAAACGTATGAATGCTATACCCCTGATTTTATCGGACACGGGACAAGAGCAAATGAAACGTCGTTTTCCATGCGAGGAAGTGCTCTTGAAATCATTTCATGGATAAAGGAGCATGCACATGGCCGTACAGTCATTCTAATTGGCTTCTCTCTAGGTGCACAGGTAGCCGTTGATGTGTTATCGAGAGAGCCAGACATCGCAGACATCGCCATCATCAATAGCGCCCTTGTGTTGCCATTACCATGGCTCTATTTGATGGTAAGGCCCATTTTACCTCTTACATATCCGTTATTAAAGAAAGATTGGTTCATCCAGCTGCAAGCAGAAAAGATGGGACTTCCAAACGATGTACTGGATCATTATGCAGCGGATTCCAAACAATTGCAGAAGAAGACGCTGCTTACGATGTTTCAAGAAAATCTTCATTACAAGCTCCCTGACACGTTTCAACAAGCGAAGGCACGGATTCTTGTGACAGTGGGAGAAAAGGAAAAGGGCATTATGACTAGGTCAGCAGAAAAAATCACGAATGCACACCCGAATGCAGCGGGGGGCATCGTTCCTGACATTGGACATACGTTTACTTTTGAAAAGAAAGAACTTTTTGTCGACATGATCAAAAGCTTTATAGAAGAGCGTGCGTTACCAGCGGAATTAAAGGAAATAAGGAAGCTAGGCCATTTAGAAAGTGAAGATGAGCATAAAAGGGGCAGGCATGTATAAGACACTGTATGATATAGGTATAAAACGCTTACAGATGAATGGGTGTATGGATGGAAGCTCGTAAGTGAGCCATGAAGGAGGAAGCATGAGTAAAAACTATATCATATTTGGTGCGAGTCAAGGATTAGGGGATGCCTTTGTAAAAGGTCTTCCTTCAAGTGGAGATACAGTATGGATTGTGTCACGAAGTGAACCAAGCAGTTTGAACATAGACGATGGGGTGCGTAGAATCTGGCTGAAGATCGATTTATCAAGCCAAACCCATATCCCTTTTATGCTAGAAGCATTGAAGGATCAGACAATTGATGTACTCATTTATAACGTAGGTTTATGGGAGAAACGCGGCTTTGAAGATGATTATTCTTTCGATCATGATCAACCGGAGGATATCGCTCATTTAATCAATGTGAACGTTACCTCAACGATTACCTACATTCAAGCTCTGCTTCCGCACGTAAGGACATCTGAGAATGGAAAGATCATCGTCATTGGTTCTACTGCGGGACTTGACCATACGAATTTGCCTCAGGTTTCTTTTGTTGCTTCTAAATTTGGGCTTCGTGGTATTGTGAACGCACTAAGAGAGCACGTAAGGAAAGATAAAATATCCGTTACCTGTATCAATCCAGGAGAGCTGGCGGCAGAAGTTCCGTACGAAGATGGCGCTGAAAAAGCCATTGCTCTGTATGATGAAACGAGAATACCTGTACAAGATATTGTCGAGCTGGCGAGATGTGTTATTCATCTATCCAGGGTGTCCTGTGTCAAAGAAATCAATGTCCCGGCAATGACAGATGTGAATGCGTAAAATAAAGGAGACCACCCGCTTCAGAAAAGACGGGTGGTTTTTTTATTTTACGATGAATGCTGTTGAAGTGTTTCGTATACAGCTTCCGTCAAAATCTCAATACCGGTAAAAATGGCAGAGCGGTCAAATGTCATATAAGGGTGGTGTAGCCCTGGTTTTAAATCACAGCCTAAACCGAGCATCGTCGATTTAATATGAGGAAGCTTTGCTGCATAAAAATGAAAGTCCTCTCCGCCTGTCGTTACGATCGGTGGATCGAGCTGTTCTTTGCCTAGCACTTGCTCTATGGCATGTGACATGATCTCCACAGCTTCTTCATTTAATGTCGCAGCTGGAAGACGATGATCAGTTGAAAGTGTGATAGAGGCGCCAAAAGCATCCGCTACAGAATGGCATGCTCTTTCAATTTCCTTTTCTAATTCATCCATCACTTCGTTTGTCTGTGCCCGAACGTCGAGTGTAAAAGAGGCTTTGCCAGGTATGATGTTTGAGCTGCCGCCGCCTGCATTTAAATTGGTCATTTTCACAGAATGGGCGACTCGTGGATCGACATGGATATGTGCCAGTCTCTGCACAAGCGTAGATGCAACTTCGATGACGTTGACCCCAAGGTGCGGGCGTGCACCGTGAGCTTCCTCCCCTAGAATGGTCCCGACGTAATGATTACTTGATCCGTGCAAAATGGCAGGAGCGCATCGTCCGTTTAAGGTTTCTTGAATTGGGCGCACATGCACCCCGTATAAATAATCGACATCTGCTAACACACCTTTTTCGATCATCTTTAAAGCGCCGCCGCCTCTTTCTTCGGCAGGCTGAAAAATGAATCGGATCGTGCCACTTGGGAGTTCTTTTTCTTTCAATGCCATGAATGTCCCAAGTGCCATCGTCATGTGTGCATCGTGTCCGCATGAATGGTTGGCTTGGAAAACGCCATCTACTTCCTGCCAGAGGGCGTCAATATCGGCTCTCACAGCAACCACTGGTGCGCCTTCCCCAATTTCACCGATTACCCCTGTACAGTCTTCAAATGTTCTCGTTTTACAGCCTGCTTTCTTTAATAGATCTTCAATATAAGCCGTCGTATTTGTCTCTTCCCAACTGATTTCTGGATGGGCGTGCAGATGTTCAAAGATGTCTGTCACGGTTTGTTTCATCTCGTTTGTCAAAGTTGTCATGAGAAGCCTCCTTGCTGACAGATAATCTGCCAAAACATTCTTTTAGTGAAATAATATTGATCTTAAATATCATCAGTGTTTATAATATAACACATCATTTGATTATTCAGAAAATTAAGTGAAATTCCGATCGGGACAAAGGGGTTTTGACAGATGAAAACAGCGACAGTATCAGCACCTGAGAAACAAAAAAGAAAACTTCAGATGCCGGATGCGTATGTACTCTTATTTATGATTGCTTTAATTTGTACGATCGCAACGTATTTTGTACCAGCCGGTGAATTTGATCGGAAAACGTCAGGAGAGATCACAACAGCTGTTCCTGGCAGTTATCACCGTATTGATCAATCACCAGTTAGTCCGGTTGGTTTTTTTACAGCGATTCAAGAAGGGATGGTTGGTTCATCCTCTATTATTTTTCTGATTCTTTTTACTGGCGGAACCATTGCGATTTTGGAAAAGACAGGTGCCATTAACGGGATGATTCACAATGTCATCAGCCGGTTCCAAACGAAACAGCTATTGTTTATTTGTATTGTTGGTGGATTGTTTTCTGTACTTGGGACGACCGGAATTGTGGTGAACTCGGTCATTGGCTTTATTCCTATTGGGATTATTGTGGCACGTTCTTTAAAGTGGGATGCAGTGGCGGGAGCGGCGGTTATTTACATCGGCTGTTATGCAGGTTTTAACGCAACCATTTTGTCTCCATCTCCATTAGGTTTATCACAAACGATTGCAGAACTGCCGATTTTTTCTGGTATTGGTCTACGTGTCATCATTTATCTTTGTTTTCTCTTATCTAGTATTGTGTACATCTATTTATATACAAAACGCCTGAAAAATAAAGAAAAGGGAAGCCTGCTTGGTGACGAGTGGTTTCCTGCTAAAGGGCTTGGAGGAGCTGATGCGGAATCTGTGGACAAGCCTGAATTCACCGGCAGACATAAGCTGATTTTAGCGGTGTGCGGTTTGTCGCTTGGGGGTTTTTTATATGGTGCGCTTCAGCTTGGCTGGACCGATAAGGAAATGGCTGGTGTGTTTATTTTCATGGCAATTGCTGCTGGCCTGCTTGGCGGATTAGCTGCCAATGATATTGCAAAAACGTTTATTGTCGGCTGTCAAAGCCTTGTATACGGCGCACTCATTGTCGGCATGGCACGCTGCATTTCAGTCATTTTAGAAAATGGCAAGCTGCTTGATACTGTGGTGAATGGGCTTGCGAGTATGCTGACAGGGTTTAGTCCAATCGCTGGTGCGATCGGCATGTATATCGCCAGTGCGCTCCTTCACTTTTTGATTTCATCAGGATCAGGGGAAGCGGTTGTTTTTATACCGATTCTTGCGCCGCTTGCTGATTTAATGGGTATCACGAGACAAGTAGCGGTAGAAGCAGTGATGCTCGGTGAAGGGGTGGTCAACTGCGTGAATCCGACTTCAGGTGTGCTGATGGCTGTCTTGGCTGCAAGTGGGATTCCTTACGTGAAATGGCTGCGTTTTATGGTGCCGCTTGCGCTCATTTGGTTCGTCATCGGCCTTGTCTTTATTTGTATCGGTGTCATGATCAATTGGGGACCTTATTAAATAAGAAAGAAGCTGCCAAAGAGTGTTTGGCAGCTTTTTTCTTATGAGAAAATGTATGGGGACAGCGGTTTAAAACCACAATAAGAGTGTTCACAAAATGGCTACATTATTTTTTTGAGCAATCCCCTTGCAAAAGTTTGTGAAGTATTGCACAATAAGAATGTGAAATACTTCACATATAAAAAACAACCTAGTTTTACTCAGGAGGATGAGATAAATGACAAACGAAAAAGTAAACAAAGTAGCACTTATTGGAGCAGGTTTTGTCGGCAGCAGTTATGCCTTTACATTAATAAATCAAGCGATCACAGATGAATTGGTTGTCATCGATTTGAATCAAGATAAAGCAATGGGTGACGTCATGGATTTAAACCACGGGAAAGCATTCGCCCCGCATCCTGTGAATACTTGGTATGGAGATTATGAGGATTGTCAGGATGCTGACATTGTATGTATCTGTGCTGGTGCAAACCAAAAGCCAGGTGAAACGAGACTTGACCTTGTTGAGAAAAATTTAAATATATTTAAAGGCATTGTAGACAATGTGATGAAAAGCGGATTCGATGGTATTTTCTTAGTTGCTACGAACCCAGTTGATATTTTGACATATGCGACTTGGAAATTCAGCGGACTGCCAAAAGAACGAGTGATTGGCAGTGGAACAACGCTTGATACGGCAAGATTCAGATACATGCTTAGTGAGTACTTTGAAGCAGCGGCGCACAATGTGCATGCTTACATCATTGGAGAGCATGGGGATACAGAGCTTGCTGTTTGGAGCCATGCGAATATCGGAAGTGTACCGATCACAGAATTAATGAAGAGAAATGACCAATACAAACAAGAAGATTTAGACGACATCATGGAAAATGTCCGTCATGCCGCTTACCAAATCATTGAGAAAAAAGGCGCGACTTATTACGGCGTAGCGATGAGTTTAGCCCGTATTACTAGAGCCATTTTGCACAATGAAAACAGCATTTTGACTGTCAGCACTTATTTAGATGGAGAATACGGAGCAGAAGATGTCTACATTGGTGTACCTGCCCTCGTGAATCGAAATGGTGCAACTGAAGTGATGGAGCTCGCACTGAATGACACAGAAAAAGAAAAATTCGCTCGCAGTGTAAATGTGTTAAAAGAGATTTTAGCTCCTCATTTTTAATCAATCAAAGGCAACCTATCTGAGCAGAAAAGGATGAATCACTATGTGGCAACAAATATATGATCCGTTTGGTAATGAGTTCGTTAGTGCATTGGTGGCCATGCTTCCAATCTTATTTTTCCTACTTGCATTGACTGTATTTAAGTTAAAAGGTGTATTAGCCGCTTGTTTTACCTTGATCGTCAGTTTTGTAACAGCTGTTTTCTTCTTTCATATGCCAATTGAAAAAGCATTATCTGCTGTGGTGCTCGGTGTATCTAATGGGCTGTGGCCAATTGGATATATCGTCATCATGGCCGTATGGCTCTATAAAATTGCTGTGAAGTCTGGAAAGTTCGATGTCATTCGTTCTAGTATTGCAGGAATTTCTCAAGATCAACGGTTACAGCTCTTATTAATTGGTTTTAGTTTTAACGCATTTTTAGAGGGAGCCGCTGGATTCGGTGTACCGATTGCGATTAGTGCCGCTCTTTTAACAGAGCTTGGGTTTAAACCACTAAAAGCCGCAATGCTCTGTTTGATTGCGAATGCTGCGTCTGGCGCTTTTGGTGCAGTAGGTATCCCGGTTATTACAGGGGCGCAAATGGGAAATATGACGCCGCTTGAGCTGTCTCAAACCCTTGTGTACACCATTCCGTTTATTTCTTTCTGTATCCCGTTTCTGCTGATTCTCATTGTAGACGGCTTTAAAGGGATCAAAGAAACGCTTCCAGCCTTGCTTGTTGTGAGTGGAAGCTACGCGATTCTGCAGGCTGTTACAATGGTCACGATGGGTCCTGAGCTTGCCAATATTATTTCAGCTTTAGCGAGTATGGGAATTCTGGCACTATTTCTTCGAAAATGGCAGCCAAAACACATTTACCGTGAAGAAGGCGCGCCGGCCATTGAACAAAAACAAACGTTTAGCGGAGTTGAGGTGCTGAAGGCTTGGTCTCCGTTTTATATCTTAACGGCTGTCATTACAGTATGGAGTCTGCCTGCATTTAAAGCATTGTTTGCTGAGGGAGGCCCGCTTAATTGGACAACCATTTTAGTGAAAATGCCGTTTCTGCATCAGCAAATTGTGAAATTACCGCCAATTGCTCAAACAGAAACACCGATTGATGCGATCTTTAAAATTGATGTTATTAGTGCAACAGGTACCGCCATTCTAATTGCGGTGATGCTGACAGGATTGTTCAGCAGACATATTACATTAAAAGAAGGGTCTGCCTGCTTGAATGCAGCGGTCAAAGAGCTTTGGGTCCCTGTTCTTACGATTTGTTTTGTTATGGGCTTTGCCAACTTGGCGAACTTTGCAGGCCTAAGTTCTGCTATCGGACTAGCGCTTGCTAAAACAGGCGATTTATTCCCGCTTGTCAGCCCAGTGCTTGGCTGGATCGGCGTATTTATTACGGGATCTGTTGTGAGTAACAATGCCTTATTCGGTAACCTTCAAGCAGTCACCGCTTCTCAAATCGGCTCTCAGGCAGGTTTGTTAATCGGGGCAAATACGACCGGCGGTGTGATGGCGAAATTAATTTCTCCACAATCTATTGCCATTGCAACAGCAGCTGTTGGAGAAACAGGTAAAGAATCTGAGCTCTTCCAAAAAACAGTGAAGTACAGCTTCATTTTGCTCGGCATCGTATGTATATGGACATTCATTCTTGCTCAATTTGTATAGGTTGATCGATTGATTGAAAAATGAAAGACTGAGAGATTTCTCAGTCTTCAGATTGTTAACAAAGGGCTAAAATGTACTTTTTTTAGCCCTTTGTCTTCTTTTCAGCGTGAAAGAAAACCTTTGCAGTCTAGGAAGGACGAGCACTGGAGCGGAGCGAATTCGGCATTCGTGAGCACCAGAGCGCAGGACTGACAAAGAATGCGAGGGTTTGTCTACACGCTGAGACTGAGAGATTTCTCAGTCTTTTTTTATGTAGATTCTCGTGTGACAAGCCGAGTAGGCAGCTGAATATGTTCACGTTGTAATGGTTTTTGATCTTGCAGCAGCTGAATCATTTGTTTTACAGACTGCTGGCCAAGCTCGACGATGGGGATGTCGATGGTCGTGATCGTTGGAGCTGTCACCTCGCAAATGTCTTGATTGTCATAACCGATCACCGCTAAATCTTTAGGAATGTCATATCCATATGAAATGGCTTGTTTAATGAGGCCTGCTGCCACTTGATCATTGCCGGTGAAAATCGCATCCGGCGCATCCGGCATCCGGTGGATTAAGTCCATTAAACGAAAGCCGTCTTCAATGGTAAAAGCCTCGCCAAACAGCCAATCTTCTTTAAGCGACAAACCGTGATCAGAAAGCGCATCAAGATAGCCTTGCTTTCTTTGTTTTTGCGCTTCGCTGCTTTCTGTATCAAAGCAAAATCCAATGGATGTACGCCCTGATTGAATCAAGTAGTCAACCGCTTTATAGGCAGCTTCCCGCTCATCATATCCGATAATCGGAATGTCTGCTGTTTGATGATACTCATTTGCCATGACGATCGGACCGTTTGCTAAAAATGGCTCGATTGTTGCCCACTTATTTTCTAACGCCCCCAATATGACACCATCTACTTCTTTTCTTTTTAATAATTGAAGCCCTTCAAATTCTACTGATTCTTGATAAAACGTCTGAAGCACGATCGCTTTATACCCTTGATCCAGTGCTTCCTTTGAAATGCCTTTAATCAATTGTGCAAAAAAAGGATGGTCCACAGCTGGAACAGACACAGCAATGGTTTTTGTCTGATGTGACCGAAGGGTGCGGGCTGCTGAGCTTGGTGTATACTCCATTTCCTTCATCACCTGTAAAATGTGCTGGCGCTTTTCTTCTGATACATATGGATGGTTGTTCAGCACCCGAGAAACAGTGGTCGTTGAAACCCCGCAGCGTTTGGCAATTTCATAAATTGTACACATATTAACAAATCCTTTACACAAAGTTATTGTTCTGAAATCGATAACATCATTTACAATGTGAAACAAGTTAAATATTAACAAATGGAATTGATTAATTGGAGGGAATGGAATGCAAATATTGACGAAGATATCAGGTAAAAGCAAGGATTATCTACCGTTGCTGGATATGATCAATCAAGGTGTTCAAGTAAAGGCTGATTCAGTTGAAAAGAATCTAGCGAATGATAAGCTTGCTGCGTTCCTTGAGCAAGATATTGCGCGTACGGGTTTGGAAAAAATTCTCTTCCATTATAAACAAAATAAGGAAAAAAAGATACCGTTCCTGCCGGTCGATAAACTGATTTCGGAGGATGAAATCGATGATATTATGCAGGTACTGAAAGAAGTATTAAGTTCAGGCCGTTTTACATCAGGCCCTTATATTCCAAAGTTTGAAAAGACGCTCGCAGCGTACTTAGGGAAAAAATATGTCATTGCCACATCAAGTGGAACAGATGCCTTGATGATCAGTTTAATATCAGCAGGTGTCCATCCTGGAGATGAGGTCATCCTACCTGCCAACAGCTTTGCTGCAACAGAAAATGCAGTGCTTGCGATTGGTGCGATTCCAGTCTATGCCGATATTGATCCAGACACCTACTGCCTAGCGGCGAATGAAATAGAAAAGCATATCACAGATAAGACAGTATGTATTCTCCCGGTTCATTTGTATGGAAAGCAAGCGGATATGAAGGCCATTTCGACGATTGCGAAACGGCATGGTCTATCGATCATTGAGGATGGCTGTCAGGCGATTGGCAGCAGCGGGCTTGGGGCATTTGGGGATGGACTTGTTCTCAGCTTTAATCCTTACAAAAACCTTGGAGTTTGCGGGAAGGCAGGAGCCATCGCGACAAATGATGAAGCACTAGCAGAAAAATGCATGGAAATCAGCTATCACGGTTTTGAACCAGGAAAGAAAAACGTGAAGCGCAGTGACTATGGCTTTAATTCTAAGATTGATAACTTACAGGCCGCAATCGGGCTAGAACGAATGAAATATTTAGGTTTACAAAACTTTAAACGCTTTTACTTGGCAAAGAGATACATAGATCAGCTGCAAACGCTGGAAGACGAAGGCTATATTAAGCTTCCGAAGCTGACAGACGATCATGTATGGCATCTATTCCCGATCAGAGTGGTGAAGGGAAGCCGAGATGAGCTGGCAGAGAAATTATTAGAAATGGGCATAGAAACAGACGTCTATTACCCAATTTTATCGCATCAGCATCAAACGAATCTTGTTTCTCAAAAGTATAGACAAACGGAACTACCACATACGGAAAAAGCCGTACAGCAATTACTCCATTTGCCGCTTTATCCAGGTATGCCGCTGCAAGATCAGGAGAAAGTCATCGAGGGGGTCCATCATGTTATCAAATCTTCCATTCAATAAAAAGCTTGTGCATCAACCGCAACATCCGCAGTGGATCGTCTTCTGTGATTTCGATGAAACCTATTATTCTCACGGAATGACCGAGGAGCAGAGAGAGGATGTAAAGTGCCTGGAAGCTTTTGTGGCAGAAAAGAGCGAAGCCGGACAGCTCATGCTGGGCTGGGTGACGGGAAGCAGCCTCGATTCTGTTACGAGCAAAATGGAGAAAGGCGGTTTCTATCAATTCCCGCATTTTATTGCGTCGAATTTAGGAACTGAAATCGTGTATACATCAAATGGGAAATTTGGACAGCCGGATGCAGAATGGATGAAACGGCTTGATGCACAGGGCTTTTCAGACGAAAAAATTGAAGATATTCTGCAAGCCGTACGTGAAAAGGGGATCACCCTTAGGCCGCAAACGCAGCTAGGCAGCTCTGGGTATAAAAAGAATTTCTATTATCAGGAGCAGGATGAACGAACAGATCTCCATCATCTATCGTTCATCCAAACACTTGCGAAGGAGCGGGGTGTGGCGGTGAACATCAATAAATGCAACCCACTTGCGGGTGACCCTGCGGATTGCTATGACGTTGATTTTTTACCAGTGGGAACAGGGAAGGATGAAATCGTTCGGTTTATGCTGAATCAATATAACCTGTCAAAAGATAAGGGCTTTGCTTTTGGTGATAGTGGGAATGACCTGCGGATGCTTCAATCCGTCACGCACGGCTTTCTTGTCCAAAATGCAACAGCCGAAGCCAAACGGCACCATCATCAAATTTGTCATCATGGGTATGCAAAAGGAATCTATGAAACATTGAAAACAGTGATGTATAAACATGAGGAGGCACATTCATGAAGAAAATTGGAATTGTTGGAGCAGGGAATATTGCAAAAGCACATGCTAGAGCCTTATCAACGATCAAAGGTGCAGAATTATCTGGGGTCTATGACTTGCACGAATCCGTCGCACAAGGATTTATTAAACAGTACGGCGGACGGGTGTATGCCAGTATCGAAACACTAGCGGATGCATCAGATGGATTGATCATTGCTTCCCCTAACTTCTGTCACAAGGACCATGCCCTTCAGGCACTTAGAGCGGGACAGCCGATTTTATGTGAAAAACCGATGGCTGTATCGTTAAAAGAAGCGAAGGAAATGGTGGAGACAGCCAAACAGTTCCAGGTTCAAGCCAGTATGGGCTTTAACTATCGCTATTTATCCTTTGTGAATATTTTGAAGAACTTGATCGCCAATGGTGAATTAGGACGCGTTTTGACAGTACGGACACATTTTAAGAAAAATAGTGCCCTTAGAAGAAAGACATTTTCGTGGAGAGACAGCGGCGAAAGTCTGCGTACAAGCGGTGCATTAGGAGATTTAGGGATTCATTTGATTGATATGCTGTGGTACTTATTTGGCAGTGAAATGAAAAAAGAATCCCTTAATACGAAGATGCTGACACATGTAAAGGAAAAGGAAGAGAAAAAGGTACAGGTCGATGACCATACCGAAATTTTTGGGCAAATGGAGAATCAAGTGTTCTTTCATTTGGTGACGTCCAAAAGTACGCAGCCCGAGGAATGTGGATTTAGTGTAGAAGTGGTGGGGCATGACAAGGTTTTTAAATACCATACAAACATGAAAAACGAATATGAGATCAGTGATGGTTTGTGTGTAGAGCGTCATCAAATGCCGCAAACATTGCTGACAGATCCGCCGAATGAATTTTATGGATGGTCTGATACATTCCGTGATCAGCTGATGCATTGGGTAAATACAAACTCATATCCATCTCATATGAAGGTAGCTGATTTTGAAGATGGTTATCGCGCGCAGGCTGCGCTGAATACATGCTTCGAGAGGGAAGAGGCTGTCGTCTCTGCCCGTGCATATTAATGAAGAGGTGGAGCGGAGGATATCATGACTCCGCTCCTTTTTAGAGGAAGTGAAAAGATGAAAAAGGTGTTTTATTTTGGTTGTATCTTTTATTTTTTTATTGGGACCATTCATGTGTTTTTTGGCAGTTTAACGCCTTATTTGCTGTCTAGTTATGATAAGGGTCCTGGGGAATTATCTTCTTTAATCTTCTTTCAGTTTATTGGTTTTTTGACAGGCGTTCTTTTGTCGCCCATTCTTGTGAGGAAAAAAGGCTATGGCACTGTTCTGACGATGGGATTGCTGCTGATGATCGGAGCGCTTCTTCTTGGCCTTTTAGTGCCGGGCTGGACGATTCTTGTGGTGGCAGGTTTTTTCCTTGGGAGCGGTGCAGGCAGTCTTGAGACGACGGCCGGGGCGTATGTCATTTCAATGGCAAACAGTGCAAAGCGAATCAGCATCATGGAGGTCTTTTTTGGATTAGGTGCGCTATTATTTCCTCTATTGATTCTGCTGACTGTGACAGAGGAAACGTGGCATTATGTATTTTTATTTCAAGTCGGTGCACTGACTTTTTTCCTTATGCTCTGGCTTACCTTTATGAATAAACTCCCTCGTGGGCAGATGGCGGCTCCTGTTCAAGACATGAAGAAACCGTCCTTGCTGTTTGATCGAGGGAATCGAATGATTGTGGTGCTTATGATCTGTTTTGCGTTTTTCTACGCAGGAATTGAAACGAACTTTGCGAACTTTTTACCGTCGATCATGCTGGAAAAAGGGGGAGACAACTGGGGTCTTTTTGCGGTCTCTACTTTTTGGACAGCGATCGTCATTGGCAGAACTGTCATTGCGAGAAAAGCCGATCAGCTGCATCCGCTGCGTTTTTTAAAACTAAGCGCAGCGCTGATGATTGTGCTGCTCGCCGTATTTGCTCTAGCCACCCACATCGCTGCGCAGCTGATTCTTATCTTTTTCATCGGTCTGTGCGCAGCTGGCATGTTTCCCATTGCCTTGACGGCTTCTGCATTAATGATTGAAAATGCCATCGACGAGGCAACGAGTTATTTTATTGCCGCCGCTAGTTTAGGTGGAGCCTGTTTGTCCTTTTTGATTGGGTTTAGCCTTGAGTGGGCAGGTGCGGCAAGCGCCGTCTTTGTTTTCGCCTTTTTAGCTGTTCTCCTTTTTGCGGCTGCCATTCAAATGAATCGATCTCGGAAAAAAGAAACCATACCCACACAGCCGCCGGCGATGAAAGCAGATCGATAAGCAGCTGATCTGGTGGCTCCTCCTTTTGTATAGCTTATCTTCAGAAAAGGTGACGAAGGACTTGTACTAAAACAACGAAAGCGTGAATAACATGTACAAGTCAGCATCAAAAGGAGGACGTCTATGTGGCGGTGTTTTTTGGTTATATCTTTTTAGGGTTGTCACTTTCAGCGCCTGTTGGGCCAGTCAATGCAGCCCAAATCGACAGAGGGATTAAAAGTGGATTTTGGCACGCTTGGATTTTTGGTGTGGGGGCTATGGCTGCGGATATTGTCTATATGATCCTCATCTATTTTGGTGTCGCCCAGCTTTTGACTGCACCTCTTGTGAAAACCTTTTTGTGGCTGTTCGGCTTTTTCGTTCTGACCTATACCGGTATTGAAAGCCTTCGTAAAATCAATTTGCATGAAAGCCCAAAGAAGGACGGAGGAAACACGTCGATCGGGCATTCGTTCATGACGGGATTTTTCATTTCCCTTTCCAATCCGCTTAGTATATTATTTTGGCTTGGGATCTATGGCAGTATTTTAGCCAATACGATTGAAAAGTACGGGGCATCTCAAATGCTGATGTACAGCATTGCTATTTTCATCGGCATGCTCTTATGGGATTTCTGTATGGCGTTGCTCGCCAGTACGTTTAGACGATATTTAAATGAACGGATTTTGCACGGCTTATCCGTTCTGGCAGGTCTCTCTTTACTCGGCTTCGGTGCTTACTTTGGATATCAAGGGATCATGGCGCTCATTGGATAGAATGGTTGATAAGAAAAAGGGCTAAAATCTAAATCATTTTAGCCCTTTTTCATATTTGACAATAATAGGACACTCTTCAATAATGATGGAAGATACATAAAATTGAAGGAGTTTTTGCCATGCGTATGTTCCTGCCAGCATTCAACTATGTGTGTATGCTGATGTTGTCTGTGATCACAGCGACATTCGTTTATACCATGTTGTTTGCCCCACCTGAATCCAGATTCAGTTATGTGGAGGTCACCAGTCTTTTCATTTTGATCGCTTATGTCCTATTTGCTACACCTATCCAAATGGTTTTACACCGTCATCCTGAGAAGTTTCGACGCCGTGATTTATTGGTTTATTTTATCGGGGCGTGGGTGGTTTGTTCGGCGCTTGCTTTATGGATTGATTATGGTGTTGTCGTCTTTATTAGCTACAAAGTTTATCTATTTAGCTTTTGCGCGGCCTTTATTTATTGGCTGCTTGATTCAGTCTTTTTAAAGAAGAAGAATCAATCATAAAGGCTTTTCCCGTTTTTTCTCTTGAACATGAACGTGTATGACCTTCGAGCATCCGCTTGATACAAAAGCAAGAGCCGTCATCAGAAGGACCCAGTATAGATTGCTAAGGTCAAATCCAGTATAAACGAAGATGAAAATCATCGAGATCACAGACGTTAATATGAGGACAGGCCATATCCGTTTAAATAGCAGATAACCAACAAATCCCCAAAGGAAAGCCATCACTGGTAGTGTAAATAAGATCAGATACATCGGATGGAGAAAAAGAAGACGCATGTCATTCACCCATTTCTTTTATGATGACCGACTCTATTAGATAGAGGCGGCTAAATGATGATATGCAGAAGCATACTCATACATGATTAGATAAATGGAAGTGAATTCCTGCTTCATCCGGCAAATCAACCACCCTGTGAATGTCCAGTGAAAGTCGTTGAAGGACAGTCACCACAGCTTTTTCCTCCTCATAGGCTATGGAGAAGACGCTAAAACGAGGTGGAAAAAAATGGCCCAGCTGTATGCAAAAAGTTGCCTTGATCAAAATCTACGATCACTCGAAGAATGGAAGCAGGATGCCTTCACACAGTTTGGAGAGATGGTAGGGGATGAGGCAGATACATTTCCGTGTGTACCAGGCAGACAAGGATTTTTTCTCGATCATTTGCGTTATGGGTTTGTCGGTGATCCGCGGGGAGAAGAGGCCGTGAATGAATTAGCAGAGCTTTTAAGGGAATACCAAAGCTGCTCTAGGGAAACCGGTCAATATGCTTCGTTCATTTGCTTTTTTGAAACACCGCAGGATATGAAGGAGTATTCGCTCGAAGAGTATGAGGAGCAGTTTTGGTCGATGGTTCAGCAATTACATCAAAAGGATGAAATGAAATGGCCAGAGGAAATTCCATCAGATCCTGAAAATCATGAATGGGAATTTTGTTTTCATGGGGAGCCTTATTTTATTTTATGCGCGACACCAGCGCATAAGCTAAGAAAAAGCCGTCATTTTCCTTATGTGATGTGGGCCTTTCAACCAAGGTGGGTGTTTGAAAAGATGAACGGTTCCACCACATTTGGTCAAAAAATGAGTAAACTCGTTCGGAAGAGGCTGAAGGCGTATGATCAAGTAGATGTACACCCAGCATTAAAATGGTATGGGGATCAGAAAAATTTAGAATGGAAACAATACTTTCTTTCAGATGATGAGGCGGAGAAACCAGCCTCCGCCAAATGTCCATTTACTGCTTTAAAAAACATGATGAAATTATGATGCGGCCTGATCCTGTTTCCACTTTTTTCTCATAAAGAGTACCATGATGCCAATGACAGCAATGATTCCAAGGCTAATAAAAAAGCCAGGTCGTCCGCTTGCCTCTGTCAGAGTACCTGAAACAGCTGCACCAATTAAGATCAGGGCAAGAACCATTTCGCACGTTTGGCGAGTGGATGGCTTTGACAGTTTTTTGCTTGAAAGCAGAATAAACACCCATGTGTACAAAAGAGTTAAACCGGCTGCCGTTGTGAGATGCTCGTAAATGTGTTTGGACAAAAAGAGTGCCAGCAAAATCGAGACAATCAACCCTGCAGCAGTTAAAAGAATTGAAGACCATCTGACATGAGATGGTTCTTTTTGTTTAAAACAAGCAGGTGCATCCTGATGCTCCGACATCGTGCCGAGCAGTGTTGTGACCGCATAGAGGGAGGCAACCAATGTGGAAAACCCCGCAATAATGAAAATGCCATTAAAAATATGAAGGAAAATCGATAAATGAAATGGCTCCAGTGATGTAATAAATGGACTGCTATTCTCGTTAAAGGCTGTCACTGGAACAAGCAAAAGCGCAAGTCCGATGGAGACGATATAAATGACAGCAAGAATGATCAGCATCACACGTCCAGATTTTGCGGCGTCTTTCGGGTCTTTTAAATGAACCGCCATCAGCCCCATGACTTCAATCCCCCCGAAAGCATAAAACGCATAAATTAGCCCATTCCATAGACCGAGCGGACCGAGCGGCATCCATTCGTGATCATTATTTGGAAGATGAAGGGTGGGCCTATGCTCTGTGAGAATGCCACATAAAACAAGAACGGCAAGAATCATAAACAGCAGAATCGCCCCGGTCTTCAGTACGGCAAGGACATTTTCCGTCTTTTGGAAAGAAGAAAGCCCAATGATAATCACAAGCAGGGCAAGAGCGGAATAAATCGCTGAAAACACCCATAGTGGAATGGATGGAAACCAGTGACGAGTAAAAAGAGAAATCGCCGTCAGCTGACTCCCTGTGATGAGCATTTCTGAAAACCAATACACCCAGCCATTACTAAAACCCGCCCAGCGCCCATAGGCTTTTCGGGCATAGGAACAAAATGATCCCTTATCTGGGTTTTCGGCTGTCATCGCAGCCAGGTGTTTAAAGACGAGATATGTGCCGACTGCCGCAAGCAAAAATGAAATACAGACGGAATAACCGGACTTTGTAATGGCGATGCTGGAACCAAGGAAGAAACCAGTGCCGATTGTACAGCCGACTCCGATAAGAGAAAGCTGCCACCAAGATAAAGATTGTTCTTCTTTCAATGCATGTGCAACACCTTTCTGATTCAATAGCATTAGCTTGTGACCGCCTCTTTTTTTTATACATGATCAAGAGGACGTTTTGGGCATACTGTCAACATGGAAAGGAGTGCATGTGATGAACGGAGAATACGTGATTTTACCAAAGGATGGGATTGGTTTTCGGTTAGGAAAAGGACAATGTATGCGAGTGGTTGATGTCGAAGGGCAGCAAGTAGCAGATGTGATGGCCTATCATGAAAAGGATTTTTATGAAAAATTTGATCAAGGCGCTACAATGGACAGCCTGTTCTCTTCCAAGGTGAAAAAGGGAGATCAGCTTTATTCTAATTTATATAAACCAATGTTTACGGTCATTGAAGATACAGTTGAATGTCATGATTTATATATGCCTGCGTGCCGGCAAGAAATGTATCAACTCTTATATGGGCGTACGCACCTAGAGGTCATGCATACATGCTACGATAATCTCAGGACAGCCTTTGAGCCATTCGGGATTCCAAAAGAGGATATGTATTATCCTTTTAATGTCTTTATGAATACAGTCATTGATGACAAAGGAAAGTTGTCTGTCGAGCTGCCAAAATCGCTCTCCGGTGATTACATCCGCCTGCGTGCAGAAATGGACCTCATTGTCGCGGTGTCTGCATGTCCTGCCGACATTGGAAAATGCAATGGTTCAAGCTGTACATCCATCCGAGTGGAGATCGATTGAAAAGGAGAGACCAGTCAAAGCGGCTTGGTCTATTTCGTTTGTGAATGTTTGATCATTTATGAAAAAGGGGAACGTCTAAAAAATATCCTTTATCAAAACATGATATAATAAAGTGGCTAAAATCGTTGGTAAACCAATTGAATTGGAAGTAAAACCTGTTCTCTTCATGTAGAGGATGCTTAGGAGGAAAAGTGTATGAGTTTGCAGAAAAAAATCAGCCAAGAGTTGCATGTGCAGCCCTCAATTGACCCAAAGCAGGAGATCGAAAAACGGGTTGGATTTCTAAAGGCTTACTTGAAAAAGACCGGTGCAAAAGGATTCGTTCTCGGTATTAGCGGCGGACAGGATTCAACGCTTGCCGGCCGTCTCGCTCAGCTTGCTGTAAGTGAGCTTCGTCAAGAAGGAAAAGAGGATGCTGTCTTTATTGCAGTCCGTCTTCCGCATGGCACGCAGCAGGATGAAGACGATGCGCAGCTGGCTCTATCATTTATTCAGCCGGACAAGTCTTGGAAATATGACATCGCGCCTGCCGTGACGGCATTCAGTGAACAATACCAAAAGGAAACAGGCGGTGCGCTGTCTGATTTTAATAAAGGGAACGTCAAAGCACGCATGAGAATGATCGCACAGTATGCCGTCGGTGGACAGGAAGGCTTACTTGTCATTGGAACGGATCATGCAGCCGAAGCTGTGACGGGCTTTTTCACGAAGTATGGGGATGGCGGTGCAGATGTCCTTCCGCTCACAGGTTTAACGAAACGCCAAGGACGGTTGCTGCTTGAGACCCTTCAGGCGCCGGAGCGATTATACTTAAAGAAACCGACAGCCGATCTGCTAGATGACAAGCCTCAGCAAACGGATGAAACAGAACTTGGTATTACGTACAATGAAATTGATGATTACTTAGAAGGAAAGCCAGTTTCAGATCAAGCAGCAGAAGCGATTGAAAAACGCTATGTTCAATCAGAACATAAACGTCAAGTACCAGCTTCTATGTTTGATGACTGGTGGAAATAAAATAAGTGACCTCTCCAGAAGATGGAGAGGTCTTTTTATGTCAAATTTCAGCTGGATTTGACAGAATGAATCGGAAATGGTTCATTAATTAGTAGAACGATCTACATAAGTCTGTTTGACTAAATAAAGGATGAATTGAAGAATAAGTGGTGAAATAATTAGTTCGATTCACTTAATTTCTCTTCAAAAGACAGTATTTTCAGAAAAAATGATTGACGATAAAAACGAATGCGCTTACAATGAAAACACATTCCAAAAAGTGAAATTGAATTCCACTAGACGGAATTAGAGGAGTCGTTCATCTCCAAATAAGTGGCTAAAGGAATGATTCACACAATGAAAAATCGAAGTGCACTGGAAATATACAAAGAAGGAGGCGCTTGGTGGGAGACTGAGATTAGTCATATTCAAAAAAATTCAATTGAACTTCGGGGCTATCCAATTGAAGAGCTTATTGGTCAATTATCGTATCCACAAATGCTTTATCTACTGCTTGTTGGTGAATTACTAGATGATTCGAAGGCAGCTCTTTTTGAAAGTGTTCTGGTCGCAGGTGCGGATCATGGGCCAAGGGCACCGTCTATTGCAGCGGCAAGAATGGCGGTTACGTGCGGCATTTCGTTTAATTCTTCTGTTGCAACAGGGGTGAATCTATTAGGTGATATTCATGGTGGAGCCGGTGAAAAGGCGATGCGTATGTTATACGAAGCCAAAGCAGCCTATGATGAACACAAGGATATCAAGTCTGCTGCAAAGCAAGTATGTCAGACATGGTTAGCCCGCAAGGAAAAAATTCCGGGAATCGGTCATCAGCTGCATGATGATGATCCGAGAGTGAGACGGCTGTATGAGCTGAGTCAAACATATGTGCAGCAAGGTGATATCAGCGGAACATACTTACGGTTAGCTGAGGCGATTAGACATGAACTAGAACAATTAAAAGGGAAAAAAATCACGATGAACATAGATGGTGTATCTGCTGCGATCCAATGTGAATTAAACATTCCAGCTGAAGCGGCAAAAGGCATCTTTTCCTTATCGAGAGGAATGGGCATCGTGGCGCATGCATATGAAGAGCTGACAAAAGGTGCCCTAGTGAAAGGCCCTTGTCCGAATGAAGAAAGACTGGTTCGTTATGCGGGGGTCGGGACGCGTCACTTGAAGGAGGGTGAGAAAATTTGAGTGAATTGAAAGCGTTGTCATATATAAGCGGCGAATGGCTGGATGCAAACCATGGCAAAGAAGATATCATCAATCCATACTCTGGGGAAAGCATCGGTACATCCTATCTTGCCTCCTCAGAAGATATTGAACAAGCGCTTTCTATTGCGCAGCAAGCTAAAAAACAAATAGCGGCAATATCAGCATTAGAACGCTCAACGCTTCTAACAAAGGCAGCCGCCTTATTGGAAGAACAAAAAGAGCATTTTGCAAAACTCATTTCTTTAGAATTAGGCAAACCGCTTAAAAATACAAGAGATGAAGTCTCACGATCAATTGAAACGCTGGCGCAGTCAGCCGAAGAAGCCAATCGACTAATCGGTGAGACTATTCCTGGCAATGTATCTTCCCGTGGACAGAGAGCAATGGCGATGACATTTAAAGTGCCGGTTGGGGTTGTGCTGGCGATTACGCCTTTTAATGCGCCTCTCAACTTAATTTGTCACAAAATCGGTCCAGCTTTTGCGGCAGGGAATGCCATTATTTTAAAACCAGCACCGCAAACATCAGCTGTTGCCACAGCGTTTGTTAAGCTCCTGCTTGAAGCAGGGTTTCCAGAAAAGAGCGTGCAGCTTGTGATTGGAGGAGTAGACGCCGGCAAGCAGTTAGTCACTGATGAAAGAACCAATCTTGTTTCTTTTACTGGCGGTGCGGTGGGCGGAGAACATATTTCAAACTCTGCTGGATTAAAAAAGGTACTGCTGGAACTCGGAGGAAATGGAGCGACGATTGTTCATCATGATGCAGATATCGAGCAAGCCGCCTCTCTTTGTGCCAAAACGGGCTTTAGCAACTCTGGTCAAAGCTGTATTTCTGTTCAAAGAATTTATGTTCACAAGCAAATTTTGTCGACATTTACTGAGACACTTAAACAAAAAGTAGAACAGCTCGTCGTTGGAGATCCGCTGTCTAATGAAAGTGATATCGGCTGTATGGTTGATGTACAGGCAGCAAAACGTGTGGAGGCATGGATACAAGAGGCAGAGAAAATGGGTGCCGAGCTTCTATCTGGAGGACAACGAAATGGCGCAAGCATCACACCGGCTATTTTGCTAAACCCGCCAAAACAAGCCAAGGTCGTCTGTGAAGAAGTGTTCGGTCCAGTTGTCAGCATTCTCCCATATGAGGAGCTGGATGAGGCAATCAAAGAAGCAAACGATAGTCGATATGGTTTGCAGGCAGGTGTCTTTACGAATCAGCTAGATGTTGCGTTACACGCAGCAAAAGAGCTTGAAACTGGTGGCGTAGTCATCAATGGGACATCGAATTTCAGACTAGATCACTGGCCATATGGCGGGATTAAACGAAGCGGTATTGGAAGGGAAGGCCCGCGTTTCGCCATCGAAGAGATGACCGAAACCAAAATGGTTGTGCTGCCAAATGGTCTATAAAGGGGGCAGATGGACGTGAATGTCTTTCAGCAAAAGGTGAAAAGTGCGCAGACAGGCGGTCAGCCAATGATTTGTACGCCGCTCATTGGACAAACAAAGGAAGAATTGTTTCTTGAAGTTGAGGTGTTAGCTGAGAAGAAGCCTGATGTGATAGAGTGGCGAGCGGATTTTTTCAATCACCTCAATGACAAGGAACAAGTCATCACCACCCTGAAAGGGATGATTGAAAAGGCAGGTAGCATCCCATTTTTATTCACCATTCGTTCTGAAAAAGAGGGCGGCGAACGCATCTCACTCTCAGAGGATGAAAAGGTTTCCCTGCTTGTCGAGCTTTGTGCCACTCAGCTTGTGGCTGCCGTTGATTTTGAATTAATGCATGATGTCTCGCATATCCAGCAAGTCAGTCAGGCGGCTAAGAGAAACGGGGTCATCTTGATTGTGTCGTACCACGATTTCCAGCGTACCCCGGAGGCGGATCGGCTCGTGGAACTATTCACCAATGCAGAATCGGTCGGTGCCGACATTGCAAAGATCGCCGTCATGCCGCATTCCTATGAGGATGCACTGACACTGCTCTCTGCGACAGGCAAGGCGAAAAAGCATCTGTCCATCCCCGTTATTTCGATGGCGATGGGGGAATATGGCGCCTTCACAAGAATGGTAGGTGGACTCTTTGGGTCTGTCATGACCTTTGCTGTAGGGAAAGAAAGCTCAGCACCTGGACAAGTTGCGATACAGGATTTGAATACCGTTCTATCGATTGTGTTTTCAAAGAATCAGTGAGTAGCAGATTCATAGCTGCACCGTGAGAGGAGAGAAACATGAAGAAGAATATATCTACACAGGTCATTCAGTATTTAGAAAATCGAGGAGTTGAGCATATCTTCGGTCTGTGCGGTCATACGAATATTGCTTTTTTATCAGCCCTAGAAAAAAGCCGTATTCAATTTGTGAATGTTAGACATGAACAGATAGCGGCGCATGCAGCAGACGGTTATGCACGAGCGAAAAAACAGACGGCTGTTGTGCTCAGTCACTTAGGTCCTGGACTCACCAATGCGGCAACAGGCGTAGCGAATGCCGCACTCGATTCCATTCCAATGGTTGTCATTGCAGGAGATGTTCCAAGTCATTACTACGGAAAGCACCCACACCAAGAAATCAATCTTCATTCCGATGCTTCTCAATACGAAATTTATCGCCCATTTGTGAAAAGAGCATGGCGAGTCGACATTCCAGAATTATTTCCAGAAATTTTATCAAAAGCGTTTCAGTTAGCTGAAAGCGGCCGCCCTGGGCCAGTCCTGATTTCAGTTCCGATGGATGTGTTCTCAAAAGACTTAGATGTGTCGTTATTTGAACAAATCGCTCATCATACACAAACCGTTGAAAAACCATCTATTGATGATCAAACAGCGAATCGGATAATAGATCGATTGCTGCAGGCAGACAAACCGCTTTTATATGTAGGGGGAGGCATTTTACTAGCCGATGCAGCAGAAGAGTTAAAGGCATTTTCTGATCATTTGAGTATCCCTGTTGCCCATTCTTTGATGGGGAAAGGGGCGATGCCAGATGATCATCCAATGACCCTTGGCATGACAGGGTTTTGGGGGACGAAATTTATCAATGATCAGTGTAAAGCAGCGGATTATATATTGGCATTAGGCACCCGTTTTGCTGAAGCAGATGCGAGTTCGTGGGAATCGGAGTATACGTTCAATTTCCAATCAACCAAGCTCATCCATATTGACATTGATCCGAATGAAATTGGCCGAAATTATCCTGTGGAAATTGGAGCAGTAGCAGATCTCAAGCAGGCGCTGACTGTACTTAATCGTGTGGCGAAAGAAAGGCTGCCAGAAGGTCTGGATCGCCCTCAATTGAAAAAGGACATTGCGGCATATCGTGAGGAATTTCAGAAGAGCAATTTGACGAATATTCAAGACGAGTCTTTCCCAATGAAACCACAGCGTATTTTGCAGGAAGTGCGGGAAGTATTGCCACCTGATGCCTTCATTACAACCGATGTTGGCTGGAATAAAAATGGGGTCGGACAGCAATTTCCTGTATACACGCCAGGCACTATTTTAACCCCAGGTGGTTTTGCGACGATGGGATTTGGCGCTCCTGCTGCACTTGGAGCAAAGATTGCCCAACCTGACCGTGTCGTTGTATCACTTGTTGGGGACGGCGGTTTCGGTCAAAATCCATCTGTTCTCGCAACAGCCATGGAAGAAAACATTCCTGTCGTGTGGATTGTGATGAACAACAGTGCGTTTGGGACGATCGCCGGCTTGCAAATGGCACACTATGAAACGACTTACGGCACTGTTTTTAGAAAAGATGGAGAAAGCTATTCGCCTGATTTTGCAGCCATTGCAAGAGGTTATGGGATGAAGGGGATCAAAATTACGGCGGCTTCTGAATTCAAAGAAGCTTTGGCTGAAGCAATCGCTTCTCAGGAGCCATGTGTCATTGATGTAGCGATGAAAAATGATCCAGTGCCTACTGATGGACATTGGAACATTAATGATATTTATTCACCAAATACAAAACGTTCACATGTCAGTGTGAACTAAACATGACTAGGGAGGAATCAACAATGAAAATTAAAGTATTAAATCCATTTCAAGACGGTCATCCATTATGGTTAGGTTTAGATCATCCAGAAGAGAAAATGATTCGGAAAGTGTTTCAAACGATCACACCAGATACCGTAGGGTCAGAGCATATGATGGCAGGTCTCACTATTTTTGAGCCGGGCGAAGCAAGCTCGGTACACAATCACCCGGGTTCAGAGGAATTTGATTATGTGATTAAAGGGTCTGGCGAAGTCATTTGCGATGGAGAAAGACAATCATTTAAACAAAATGACTTTATGTTTATTCCAGATGGTGTCTCACATCAGCATGTGAACACAGGGGACGAACCTTTATGGCTGATTTGGCTCTATACACCGCAAGGGCAGCTTCCGAAGGACTAAAAAAACCTTGCACGAGAGAAAGAAGAAAAGGGGCTAAAATAGAAAGCATTTTAGCCCTTTATCAATTGAATGAAAGGGAGTCAAGCAATGAATAAGAATACACCGCTTGAAGGAATCAAAATATTAGATGTTTCTACGATGATTGCTGCACCATACGGCGCGGTGCTTCTAGGGGATTTCGGTGCAGAGGTCATTAAAGTCGAGATTCCCGGAAAAGGGGATACACTGCGGCATGTTGGCCCTTTTGCAGATGGTGAACCTTTGAGATGGTCAGGGCTTTCAAGGAATAAGAAATCTCTTACACTCGATTTGCACAAAGAAGAAGCAAAAGACATTTTTAAAAAGCTTGCAGCGCAGGTTGATGTGATCATTGAAAATTTTCGTCCAGGAACACTTGAAAAATGGGACGTTGGGTACGATGTATTAAAAGAAATCAACCCTCGTTTAATTATGATTCGTGTTTCGGGTTATGGGCAAACCGGTCCGTTTAAGGACAAGGCGGGATTTGGTACACCTGCGACGGCGTTTAGCGGCTTTACATATATTCAAGGGTTTCCAGATCGGCATCCAGTCAGCCCTTCCTTTTCCCTTACGGATTATATCGCAGGAATCTATGTGGCGTTTGCCACTGTGACAGCGATGTATTACCGTGACACACATTCAGAAGGAACTGGGCAAATGGTGGATTTGGCTCTCTATGAATCTGTGTTCCGCATGTTAGAATTTTTGGTTGCTGAATATGACAAGCTAGGAAAGGTGCGTGAGCGTTCACCAGGGTTAAGCGGTCATTCAAGCCCTGCCGGCACCTATGAGACAAAGGACGGGCATTATTTGGTTCTTGTGACGAGTACAGATTCGACCTTTAATCGATTGGCAGAGGCGATGAATCGCTTAGATTTACTTGAGAACGAGAAATTCTCTGTGAATGCAGCCAGGCTGAAGCATAACGATGAAATGGATGCGATCGTCTCGCAGTGGATTGCGTCCAAAACAAGAGATGACGTCCTAGACATTCTAGATACACATGGTGTGCCTGTGAGTCCGATTCTAAGCATTCGGGATATCTTTGAGCATCCGCAATTTAAAGCACGAGAAAATATTGTCGAGGTGCATCACCCGCGACTTGGAAAAGTGAAGGTGCCTGGGATCATTCCGAAGTTTGAAAAAACCCCCGGTAGTATCCGCCATATTGCGCCTGATTTAGGTGAACATAATTATGAAATTTTAACGAAAATGCTTGGCTTCACAGAAGAAGAGTGTAAACAGTTAGAAGAAAAAGGGGTCATTTAAGACACTCAACCGATCCGCACGCTGCGGAAACAAAGGAGGATGGTTATGAAAGTGCATTCAGAACTGAAGGGGAACGACTTGCGGCCTGCTTATGCGAAACCAACAAAAGCTCGTTTCGGCATCTTGATTCTGTTGTTTTTTATTACCGCTATTAACTATATTGATCGAGCCAGTGTATCCATTGTTGCACCTGCGATTCAGTCTTCATTGCAATTAAACCCTGCCTTATTAGGCCTCATCTTTTCAGCATTTAGCTGGACCTATACAGCCATGCAGATCCCTGGCGGCTTTATTCTTGATAAGTTTGGATCAAAGGTAACGTATGGAATATCACTCATTACTTGGTCTATTTTCACCGGTTTACAGGCGTTTGCGAACAGCTTTGCCTTCTTATTTGGCTGCCGTTTGTTTATCGGAATTACAGAATCTCCCGCATTTCCTGCGAATAACCGCATTGTGACCACATGGTTTCCAAGGCGGGAACGCGCATTTGCAACAGGGGTTTATACCGCTGGAGAGTATGTGGGGCTTGCATTTGCGACACCTCTTCTTTTTTGGATCATGACAACTTTCGATTGGAGAACCGTCTTTATCACTGCTGGTGCGCTCGGTATTATATTTGCTTTCTTTTGGTACAAGTATTATCACGAACCGAAAGAGCATCCGAAGATCAATGAAGATGAGTTAGAATTGATCCGTCAAGGCGAAGGGCTGACAGTGGCATCACAGGAGAAACTGAAATGGGCAGACTTTGCCGCACTTTTAAAATATCGTAAATTGATTGGACTCTATATTGGTCAATTTTCTGTTGCGTCTACCCTCTTTTTCTTTTTAACATGGTTTCCGACCTATTTAGCAGAGGCGAAAAATATGGCCTTTCTCAAAGTGGGTTTTGCGGCATCCCTGCCATACATCGCTGCATTCTTTGGGGTGCTGTTTGGAGGCTATGTGTCTGACTGGTTGCTTAAAAAGGGTGTATCGGTCAATGTAGCGAGAAAGCTGCCGGTTGTGGTCGGTCTGCTTCTGACAAGTACCATTGTTTTAGCGAATTTTACAACGAATATCCCGCTTGTGCTGACCATTTTATCCATCGCTTCCTTTGCACAAGGACTGTCTAATATCTCCTGGACCATGCTGTCTGAGGTGGCACCACGAGAAATGGTCGGTCTGGCTGGCGGCGTATTTAACTTTTTTGCTAACTTATCCGGCATCATCACCCCGCTGATTATCGGATTCATCGTATCGGCGACAGGCTCTTACAACGGCGGTATTTTATTCGTCAGCCTAGTGGCATTAGGCGGAGCGTTGTCGTATATCTTTATTGTAGGTAAGATTGAACGGATTCAATTAAAATAATAGAGAGCAAGAAAAAGAGAACTCATAGGGTTCTCTTTTTCTATGAATAAAAGATGACGGTGATGATCGTTGCACATGCGATCCCCATGCTGATATAAAAACCAGCAAACCAGATATTCCATCGAGTGATTCGGTAAGGATTGACCTTCATCAAATCGGCTAATAGGGAGACAGATACATTATATGGGCTAAACATGACCGTTGAGGTTCCAGCGATAATGAGCATGATTGCGATGGGAAGGGCAGGCAGTTCATGAATGACAGGTGCCATCAAGCTCACTAATAGAGCAAGCGAAACGAGCGGGTGAAAACCGCAAAGAGCGGTGATGAGAAAATACAGCCCGATGACCCCATAAACCCAAATGGCATGATCTGATATACTGACGATAAATGCTTGAATCGGCTGCAGGCTGTTTGTGACAAGCAGCATATCGACAAAGAAGCCTGCGCTTAAAAATAGACACATATAATTGGAGAGCTGGCGGGTCCGTTCTTTCCAATGGGGAATAGCGACGGCTACATATTGTTTTCGTTTATTGATGATAGACGAGAATAATAGAGCGAAAGGAATAATCGTCAGCACAACAGCGAACAGATAACCTTTCCCAATCCAGGCGTCAACAAGCGAAACGACTGTCATAAAACTGAGCAGCATAAAAGCAAGCTGAAGGGTTTTTCTCTTGATGCGATGAGGGTTGGAGTGAGCTTCCGCCGGCTGGATGATATGCGGCAATCGTTTGCTTTGACGAGAAAACAGCAACCAATCCGTCAACAGCACAAGCACCATTAAACAAAACGTAACGGGTGCAATCTGATAATATTTCAATTTGGTTGCATCAATGGTGACACTCACCAGTACTTCGACAGGACTCCAGCTAAGACATAGCGCATATGACCTTAAAAGATTGCGCGTATAAAGGTGCTGTTTGATTTGTTCCTGAAGGGCGTTCAGCGATGGTTTCAAGGATGTATATAATAAGGGAATCGTTGCGATATTTAAAAACATGCCAAGAACATGAGTGACAAATGAACTCTTGCGATAAAGCTGATTTGTACTCGTTGTATGTAAAGTAAGCAGTTTATTTAATTGAGTATCGAAATGTCCAACATGTATGAGAGAATGAATAAATGGCAACATGAAAAATAAAGAAAGCAAGCCTAGCATGGAATGAAAATGAAGAAAAAGCGTATGCAAAGGCTGTTCTGACCAGAAAAATAACACCAATCCAATCAAGAGAAACATAGCACCCGTTTTCAAATAAAGCCCACTTGCCTTCTTAAAGGAAATGATGAGCGAAGCAGCCGCCAGCAGACCAACCAAATAGGAGAGAATGGGAGCAGGGAATAGTTGATGAACGATGTATAAGCTAATAAGAAGTGTGAAAATGAGCAGGTAGATCATGATATCTCCTCCATCAAAACATCTATTGGTTTTATTCCGTACAGTGGAATTTGTTTTCTTTTAATGGAACATTTAAAATGGATTATAGCAAAATTGGTCAATCATGTCGATAAGAAATCAAAGGGGAAAAGGAGAAAGTGAACATGGCTGATAAGAAGTCAAAAGAAGAATCAGGATTGCGTACCGTTCAGCGCGCTTTGGATATTCTTTCTTGCTTTAGCGAAGAACGTCAAGAGTTGACGCTAACGGACATTTCAAAAGAGATGAACTTAGCAATGTCTACCACAACGAGACTGCTCAAGGCACTTGAAATGAATCATTTTGTGGAAAAGAACCAAGAGACAATGAAGTACCGGCTCGGTCAAAGACTTTATCTTCTCGGTTATATTGCTGGGAAGTCCATCAAATTGAGGGAACTGGCAAAACCGCTCATGTACACACTTCGTGATGAAACAAAGGAAACCGTCAACCTGTATGTGCTCGATCACAAAAGCAGGGTATGTATTGAACAAGCCGAAGGGCTGCAATCGATTCGGCATCTTGTGAAAATCGGTGAGAAGTTGCCGTTATACGCTGGTGCTGGTGGAAAGGTGCTGCTTGCTTTCCAAAGCGAAGAGTTTCAACAGCAAGTTTTCGCATCTGAGGCTGATCACATGACGATGGAGGAATGGCAAAAAGAATGTCGTCATATTCTTGAAACGCATACCGCTTGCAGTATTGATGAACGGGAAGTCGGATCGGCGGCAGTGGCGGCACCGATCTTTAACATTCATGGGGAAGTGCAGGCATGTTTATCCATATCTGGACCGACCCAACGATTTACTGAAGATGTCATCCCTCAGCTGCAGCAAAAAGTGAAAGAGCATGCCGAGAAGCTCTCCGAACAGCTCGGTTACGTCGTCAAACACAATTTTTAAGAATGCCTATCTTTTCTCAGTCCATTTATCATATAATAGAAACATTATGTAGCATTCCTTGTCGTAAGGAGGACGTGTCACGAACATGAAAAACAATAGAGAGATTCCTGTGAGACAGCGAAATATTGTCCTCATTGGCTTTATGGGCGTTGGGAAAACAACCATTGGGCAGCTGGTTGCCAAAAAGTTATATAGAGATTTTATTGATGTTGATCAGGAGATTGAGAAAAAGTACAACATGACGATTCCAGAAATGTTTCAGCAAAAAGGAGAAGCGTTCTTCAGACAGGCTGAAAAGGACTATATCGTCGATTTATGTGAACATACTCAGCTAAAGATCGTGTCTCTTGGAGGCGGTGCGTTTAAACAGGAAGAAATCAAACGATCTTGCTTAAAGCATTGTACGGTTCTTTTCCTTGACCTATCTTGGGAGAATTGGAAACAACGGCTGGATATTTTAATTGAAAACCGTCCTGTTCTTCATAACCGCACGCTTGACGAGATGAAAGAGCTGTTTGAAGAGCGCCGGGAAATTTATTCCCTTCATAACTCAAGAGTGGAAACAGATCATCTAGAAGCTGAAGAAGTCGCCAATTATATTGTCGACACACTCAAGCTTGGCTGGGATTTATATTCTAAATAAAAAGTCTACCGCTTTAGGGTAGACTTTTTTCTATAGGATCAGTGTTTGATCCCTTGAAGCAGTGCGGCTTTTAGGCAAAAGGATATTGGCTGACGATGTTCGTCGAATTGCAGTTGAAACAGCTGTTTCGTTTCATCGTCTGCAGCATGAAGGTGGGCAACGATTTCCTTTTGAACATTTTCTGGTGTACGTCCACGTATGATCCAGTCCTGATAATCAATATGCAGATCCCAGTAACGGATATCTTCTTTCGTCAGATGGTTGTCAGCGAAAAGCTCTTTCCATTCTGATAACGAGCTTTCTCGCACATGGGAGGGATCTCTCAGTCTATTTAAATGATTAATAAAGTCATCCTGTGCTTGGTTTTCAGGTGCATAATGATCCACAAGTAGAAATTTGCCGCCTTTCTTTAAGACTCGGCTGATTTCAGACATGGCTGCCGGGAGATGTGGGAAGTGATGAGCAGCAAATCGGCATGTGACGAGATCAAATGATGCATCAGAAAAGGGCAATGCGTCTGCGGATGCCTGCTCAAACGTAATGTGGTTCAGCTGGCGCTCATCCGCAAGTGCTGTAGCAACCTCGATCATTTTGTGTGTGACATCAATCCCGATTCCTTTAGAGATGACGTCTGAAAAGGAAAAAACGGTATGACCTGCCGCGCAGCCGATATCAAGTAGATGCTCATCGCCCTTTGCCTTCGCCGCCGTTTTCATCCATTCAAGTTCTTTTCCAGCTGCAAAGATAGGTGAATCTCGGTAGTTCTCTGCATTTTGTGAGAATTGTTTCTCGGCTTTTGAATATGGATTCATTCCTTTACCCCCTTTTTGTTGTTTCTTTATCGTAGGGTTCTTCCCGTGATTTGTCTAAGACATAAAAGATATGATATGAATAGTTAAAACCTATGAGGTGAGAGAAGTGGATATACGAATGATGGAATATGTCATGGAAGTGTACCGGCAGCAAAGCTTTACAAAAGCAGCGGAAAAACTTCACATTGCACAGCCCTCATTAAGTCAGCAAATTAAAAAACTTGAGGAGGAATTAGATACTCCTCTGTTTATTCGGAAGTATGGACAAGTCACTCCTACACCTCAAGGAAACCGATTGATCAAAAGAGCAGAGACCATTTTGAAGGAACGAGATGATTTGTTACGTGAGATGGGGGAAGCTGCTTATGAGGTAGGGAAAGAACTGAAGATCGGTGCGCCAGCTGTCACAGGGGGATATGTCCTGCCAAGTTTATTAAAAACCTATTGTCAAACGTATCCGCACGTTCACGTTCATTTGATAGAAGAATCGCCTCGTGAGCTAGAAAGACGTTTACTCGCTGGGAAACTGGATCTTGCGATTCTTTCTCTGCCTGTCGAGCATGAATCATTGAAAACAAAACAAATGCTGACAGAGCCGCTTCTCCTCGCCATTCCGCAAACGGCTCAACCGTGGTTGACGGATGAACTCAATGAAATCATCAATCAAGCGGATCAAGAAGGGTCTGTCCCGTTTCATCTTCTGGAAGATGCCCCATTTATTATGCTGAAAGAGGGATATGGCTTTCGGCAAGTGGTCACGGAACTGTGCCGTCATCATGGCTTTCGGCCTAGGATTGCATTTGAAACAAGTCATATTCAAACAGCTCAGGCATTGGTTGAAAATGAGCTAGGGGTGACAGTGGTGCCGAAAATGGTGGCACAAGAGGAAAGGAAAGCAGTCACTTATTTACACATTGATTCATGCCCAACCCGCACACTTGTGTTTGCATATGTGGAAGAAAGATATTTAACGAAAGCCGCTCAAGCCTTCATGGACCTTCAACAGAATCAAGGAAAAGCTTAAACAAACGTTTAATTAAACGCAAAAAGCAGGGGAGTCCCCTGCTTTTACCTTTTTTCAGCGTGATAGAAAACCTTTGCAGTTTAGGAAGGACGAGTACCGACGCGGAGCGAATTTGACATTCGTGAGCACCGGCACGCAGGACTGACACCGAATGCGAGGGTTTGTCTACACGCTGAAAGCAGGGGAGTCCCCTGCTTTCTAATATAAATCCAGCCGCTGATCTGTCATGACGGGGATTTGTTGTCTCACTTCATCTACGAGCTGAAGATCAATGTTTGCATAATAAATGTCTTCTTCATCATTTGTCTCAAGCAGAATGCGTCCGAGCGGGTCAATCACCATGGAGTGACCAGGGAATTCAGTGTCTCTGCTTGTGCCCGTCCGGTTCACCGCAATCACAAATGACTGATTCTCAATGGCTCTTGCGATGAGCAGACTGCGCCAATGGTCCACTCTTGCTGACGGCCATTGAGCGGTATTAACAAGCACCTTCGCCCCTTTGTTCACGAGCGTCCTAGAAAGCTGAGGGAAGCGGAGGTCATAGCAGATCATGGTGCCAATCTTGACATCTTCATCATAGTTAAATAAACCAAGCTGATGACCGGCGGTTAAATAGTTGTGTTCATCCATTAAGCGGAATAAATGAATTTTATCATAATCTAACAAAAGCTCACCTTGACGGTCAAACACATACATTGTGTTGGTGATATCTTCATTTGTTGTCCGTTTATTCAAGACACTTCCAGCGATGAGATACACTTTGTGTTTACGAGCAAAGGAAGAGAAGAGTTGTTTTGTCCGCTCACCATCTGCATCGGCAAGCTCATCCGCTTGTTCCAGCGCATAGCCGGTATTCCACATTTCAGGTAGAATAATCAAATCAGGCTGTTGACGGATGGCCTCTTCTAAAAACGCTTCTGCTTTCTGAAAGTTTACATCAGGTTCTCCTATTTGTACGTCCATTTGAATCAGGGCGATGTTCATGTCGGTCGTCCTCCTTTATTCGTTTCATGCAATGAATGGTTCGTTGATATTGCCTGAAACATCTAGTCTTCAAGCCAGTTTCTTTATCATAAAGCTTTCCGCTATCTTTGCCAATAGAAATGTCAGAAGGTTTTGTTAAATGACTTTCTCAATCAAGAAATGAGTGGTATGATACTCATAACTAATAAAACAAAGGGGAATAGTATGATATGCAATTGTTCGATTTATCACTAGAAGAGCTAAAAAAATATAAACCAAAGAAAACAGCACGTCCTGATTTCTCAGACTTTTGGAAGAAATCGCTCGAAGAACTGCGCCAAGTGGAGGCAGAGCCAACACTTGAATCTTATGACTATCCAGTGAAAGGCGTCAAGGTGTACCGCCTGACGTATCAAAGCTTTGGACATTCTAAAATTGAAGGCTTTTATGCTGTGCCTGATCAAACTGGTCCGTATCCAGCGCTCGTTCGTTTTCATGGCTATAATGCCAGCTATGACGGCGGCATTCACGACATCGTCAATTGGGCGCTGCATGGCTATGCGACGTTTGGAATGCTTGTCCGTGGTCAAGGTGGCAGTGAAGACACATCAGTGACACCAGGCGGGCATGCATTAGGGTGGATGACAAAAGGCATTTTATCGAAGGATACGTACTATTATCGAGGCGTTTATCTAGATGCTGTTCGTGCACTCGAAGTCATTCAGTCTTTCCCCGAAGTAGATGAACACCGTATCGGCGTGATCGGTGGAAGTCAGGGGGGGGCGTTAGCGATTGCGGCCGCAGCCCTTTCAGACATTCCAAAAGTCGTTGTGGCAGACTATCCTTACTTATCAAATTTTGAGCGTGCGGTTGATGTAGCCTTGGAGCAGCCTTATTTAGAAATCAATTCATACTTTCGCAGAAACAGTGATCCTGAAGCTGAAGAAAAGGTATTTGAGACATTAAGTTACTTTGATTTAATCAATTTAGCCGGCTGGGTGAAACAGCCAACATTGATGGCGATCGGTCTGATTGATCAAGTGACACCGCCATCCACCGTGTTTGCGGCATACAATCATTTAGAAACAGATAAAGAGCTGAAAGTGTACCGATATTTTGGGCACGAGTTTATTCCTGCTTTTCAAACAGAGAAGCTGTCCTTTTTACAAAAGCATTTGCTTCTATCAACATAAGAGCATTGACAAAGAGCTAAAATGACATTCATTTTAGCTCTTTGTCTTTTTTCAGCTATTGGAGCGATCAGCTTAATAACTGGTGTTCTGTCTTGTTTTTTCATCAGGTACTAATGCTGTAACGATCAGGGCAAGGGCTGTGATGATGTGAAGGATGAATCCGAGAATCGGAATCCAGGCAAGGCAGGATGTCACAATGCCAATGATACTTCCAATCATTGGTCCTTGGTCTCGCTTCGATAAGACGAGTGTGATAATATGCAGAATAAGCATGACCATGAGCGGTGAATAGCCATTGCTGATAACGAATAGACCTCCGATCACAGGGATAGCAAGGCAAGCTTCAAAAATTCCAGTAATCCATTTCATGATGCGAGATATAGACATGAGGTTCAACTCCTTTTCATATAGGTCTTATTCGTATTTTCCCAAAAGGTGAAGAAGTCATGCAGAATT
This sequence comes from Bacillus sp. UNC125MFCrub1.1, assembly GCF_000701305.1. Classification (NCBI taxonomy): domain Bacteria; kingdom Bacillati; phylum Bacillota; class Bacilli; order Caryophanales; family Bacillaceae; genus Bacillus; species Bacillus sp. UNC125MFCrub1.1. Next base: position 246,484 of record NZ_JNIG01000010.1, on the reverse strand, counting down.
CTATAGAAAGAGTTGATGGACACTTGAGAGAAAGAATTAAGGAAGAGCTGAAAATCATCGAAGAAACGTATGACGTCAAGATTTGTCTCGCCGTTGAATCGGGCAGCAGGGCATGGGGATTTCCTTCAACTGACAGTGATTATGATGTTCGCTTTTTATACGTTCCCCGGAAAGAATGGTATTGGGCGATGGAAGAGCATCGTGATGTCATTGAACGGCCGATTGATGACATGCTTGATATCAGCGGCTGGGAGCTGCGAAAGGCGCTGCGTTTATTCAATAAATCGAATCCGTCCATTATGGAATGGCTGTCTTCTGATATCATTTATGCTGAATCTTTCTCTTTGGCAAAGCAGCTAAGAGAATTAAAGGATCGAGCGTTTTACCCTGCGGCTTTGATGTATCATTACCTCAATATGGCGAAGCGGAATGAGAGCCGGCATTTACGAGGAGAGCAGGTGCGAATCAAGAAGTATTTCTATGTGCTTCGTCCGCTGCTTGCCTGTCAGTGGATTGAACGCTACCGGACGGTTCCACCAATGGATTTTCATGAATTACTCAAGGAGCTAGTGGAGGAAGGCCCGCTGTTAGCAGAAATTCACGAACTGCTCAAACGTAAAATGGACGGAGAAGAAATGGATGTAGAGAACCGTCTCGCTCATGTCCATCCATTTATTGATCAAGAGCTGGTGCGTTTTGATGAATTGGTGAAAAGCTACAATCAGCCGAAAGACAATCTGATGCAAGAATTAAATGAGCTTTTGCAGTCTACCCTTGATGAGGTGTGGGCGTAAGCATGAAAGAGCCAGCCGGTTAGCGGTAGGCTCTTTTTTATCTCTTATTGTGATAAAACCACAAAAAAAGTCAGAATTTTTGTCATCTTCAAATATTGTAGCGGACAGCTCATGAGCCTTACAATAAAGACATAGCTTACAAAGAGTGGGAGGTGCCCTTTATGGAGTCGGTCACAAGAAATTTCTTCTTGTTTTTGTCAAAGAGCAGTCTCTTGAACCATATTGCTCGTAATTGGGGAAGTGCTGTTGCATCAAAGAAAATCATCGGTGGGAAGGATTTTGAGAGCGCTATCCCTGTCATCAAACGATTAAACGATCAAGGTATGGCCGTAACGGTTGATCACCTTGGTGAGTTTGTCACAAAGGCAGAGATTGCAAATGAGCGGACGAATGAGTGTATTCAAACCATTCAGCGAATTGCAGAGGCGGGACTCAATTCCCACGTCTCACTTAAAATGACATCGCTTGGCTTAGATATTGACGATGATCTCGTGTATCGCAATATGAAAAGCATTTTAGATACGGCAGAGAAACACCGTATTATGGTGACAATTGATATGGAGGATGAACAGCGCTGTCAAAAAACGCTGGACATTTTTAAAGAAATGAAATCTCAGTATGAGTATGTCAGTACGGTTTTGCAGGCGTATTTGTACAGAACAGAACAAGATCTTGATGACCTAAATGAGTTGCAGCCATTTTTAAGACTTGTAAAGGGTGCCTATAAGGAATCCGCCGAAGTGGCGTATCCAAACAAAAAAGACGTCGATCAGAATTACAAGAAGCTGATCGAAAAGCAATTACTCTCAGGGAACTATACAGCCATTGCGACACATGACGATCAAATGATCGAGTTCACGAAACATATTGTGAAAAAACACAATATACAGACAGATCAGTTCGAATTTCAAATGTTGTATGGCATGAGATCAGAAACGCAGCAAGCACTCGTGAAGGAAGGCTATCAAATGAGGGTCTACACCCCGTATGGAAGAGAGTGGTATGGCTACTACATGAGACGTCTTGCAGAACGACCGGCAAACATTGCATTTGCTTTAAAAGGGATGACGAGAAAATAATTTGAAACGGGAGCGTGACAAAGATGACAACACCTTACAAGCATGAACCATTCACGGATTTTAGCCAGGAAGAAAATCGCCAAGCGTTTGAACAAGCATTAGCCAAAGTAACAGAATCACTTGGGCAAACCTATCCGCTTGTGATTAATGGAGAAAGAATCGAAACAACAGACAAGATTATCTCGATCAATCCGGCGAAGAAGGAAGAAGTCGTGGGTACCGTATCAAAAGCTGGGAAAGAAGAGGCAGAGCAAGCGATTCAAGCTGCGGCAAAAGCGTTTGAAACATGGCGCTACACGTCTCCAGAAGAAAGAGCAGGCGTCTTATTCCGCGCTGCGGCAAGCATTCGCCGTAAAAAGCATGAGTATTCAGCCCTTCTCGTAAAAGAAGCAGGGAAGCCTTGGAATGAAGCGGATGCAGATACAGCAGAAGCCATTGACTTCCTAGAGTATTATGCCCGTCAAATGCTAGAGCTTGCGAAAGGCAAACCGGTGAACAGCCGCGAAGGGGAACGCAATCAATATGTGTACACACCAACTGGCGTGACGCTTGTCATTCCACCATGGAACTTCTTGTTTGCGATCATGGCAGGAACAACAGTAGCGCCAATCGTCACTGGGAATACAGTTGTTTTAAAACCAGCAAGTGCGACGCCTGTCATTGCTGCCCGCTTTGTAGAAGAACTGGAGCAAGCAGGTCTTCCGAAAGGTGTTGTCAACTTTGTGCCAGGTAGCGGAGCAGAAGTAGGAGATTACTTAGTAGATCATCCGAAAACAAGCCTTATTACATTCACTGGATCAAGAGAAGTGGGCACACGTATTTTTGAACGTGCGGCAAAAGTACAGCCAGGACAACAGCATTTAAAGCGTGTCATTGCTGAAATGGGCGGTAAAGATACAGTCGTTGTAGATGAGGATGCAGATGTTGAATTAGCGGCTAACGCCATTTTCACATCAGCCTTCGGTTTTTCAGGTCAGAAATGTTCAGCTGGATCTCGTGCTGTCGTCCACGAGAAGCTGTATGACCAAGTCGTTGAGCGAGTGAAGGAAATCACAGAAACGAAAACAACAGCGAATCCGTTATCAGCTGATGTGTACATGGGACCTGTCATTGATCAAGCTTCCTTTGACAAAATCACGGAATATATCGAAATTGGCAAGCAAGAAGGCCGTCTAGTCACTGGCGGAACAAGTGATGATTCAGAAGGGTACTTCATTCATCCAACCGTGTTTGCAGATCTAGAGCCAACATCTCGTTTAATGCAAGAAGAAATCTTTGGACCTGTCCTAGCTTTCTCAAAAGTCTCAAGCTTTGATGAGGCGCTTGAAGTAGCCAACAACACAGAATACGGGTTAACCGGTGCGGTCATTACAAATAATCGTGATCACATCAACCGTGCGAAGCAGGAGTTCCATGTCGGGAACCTTTACTTTAACCGTAACTGTACGGGAGCAATTGTGGGATACCATCCATTTGGCGGCTTTAAAATGTCAGGAACTGATTCAAAAGCAGGCGGACCAGATTATCTTGCTCTGCACATGCAGGCCAAAACGATCAGCGAAATGTTTTAATATGGAAAAGCATGAACTCGTGCAGGCGAGTTCATGCTTTTTTTACCTGTCTACGACTTGTTTCTATACAAATATGACTGGAAAGAAGTATGATAAATGTATCACTTATTCAGGGAGCAATCGGGATGGAAGAGATATTAGAAAAGCTTCATACATTTTTTGATGTCGATAAATTAATTGCATTTATTAGTGGGTATTTAAAAAAACCAGTCATTTTAGAAAGTACTGAATGTCAGCTGCTTGCTTATAATTCTTACAGCATCCAGCAGTTCGACCCAGTCAATCAGCAAACCATTTTCTCAAAGGAATGCCCGGGAGCTGTGGTGGATTGGTTAAAAAAAACAGGGGTCATTGAGCAGCTATATACAGATTCAAATCCTTTTTATGTGAATGGTCATGAGGAGCTCGGGTTTAATCGACGAGTGGCTGTGAGCGCCAAACACAAACAAGAGGTTGTCGGCTTTATTTGGGTGCAGGACATTGAAGATTCTCTCTCTCAAGAGGAGCTGCAATTTTTACACGAGGCATCGTTTCAGGTTGGAAAAGTCATTTATAAAAATAAGAAGCAGTTGGAGAAAAAGGAAGGCAAGATTGAAGAGTTCTTCAAAAAGGTCATGGATGATCATTTTTATACAGAAGAAGAGCTAAAATGGGAAGCTGAGAATTTAAGCATACCACTGCCAGCTGTCTTTACTGTGATGGTTGTTCATGCCGCCGATAACAAAAGTGAGACGGCAGAAGATGTGAAGGATATGATTAGAACCTATTTACAGCTAGAAGACAAGGTCAATCATGTCTACTCTGTGCAAGCAGACATCGTCGTGATATTAGGCAGTTTGTCAGATCGCCACTCACCAAAAGCGACCGCTGCGGATGTCGTCGCCCATCTTCAATCGAAAACGCATACACACCCATCTCCTTTATATATTGGGATGGGAAGAGAATATCGAGATGTCATGAAAATGAGCACAAGTCGATTTGAAGCGATAGAAGTCGTGAAAGCAGTGAAGATTGTCGGCGGACAGGAATTGATTCCATACGATTACGAGCATTTGGGGGTCTTCCGGTTCTTAGACTCGATTTACAGTCACCAAAAAAAGAAAAACGACTTCAATCCAGATTTGTTGCGCCTAAAGGAAAAAGACCGTGACAGCCAAACATCATTTTTAAAAACTTTAGAGGTCTACTTATTGAATAATTGCAAGCTAAAACCAGCTGCAGAGCAGTTGTTTATTCATCAAAATACACTAAACTATCGAATGAAACAAATTTTTGAAATGACGTCTATCGATTTAAGTCATTTTAGCCAGCGATGTGAGTTATTTATTGAATTGATGCTGATGAAAAAAGATCAATAGGCGTGGACTCCGCAGGTGCAAAGGCTGACCTGCGGATTTTTATGCGAGATGATAAAATGGCATACAATTGCCTTATTTCGTTGTATGATAGATAAAGATTTTATAAGGAAAGTGAAAGGAGGGCCACCTTTGGGATCAGTCACCTTGGCCATTTTGATTTTCATCATGACCCTCGTCCTTGTCATTTGGCAGCCAGGACGTTTAACCATTGGATGGTCAGCATGCGGGGGAGCGATTCTTGCGCTTGCTTTTGGGGTCGTTCATTTGGGCGATGTATGGGAAGTTACCCAAATTGTCTGGAACGCCACCTTTGCATTTATTGGAATTATCATCATTTCATTGATTTTAGATGAGATTGGTTTTTTTGAATGGGCGGCACTTCATATGGCAAAAGCCGCAAGAGGGAACGGGGTCCGCATGTTTATTTATTTAACATTGCTCGGCGCTGTGGTAGCAGCTTTTTTTGCCAACGATGGAGCGGCACTTATCTTAACCCCGATCGTTTTATCTGTGGTCAGAGCACTGAAGCTGGATGAGCGTATGATCCTGCCATTTGTCATGGCAAGCGGCTTTATTGCAGATACGACGTCTTTGCCATTTGTCATTAGTAACTTGGTCAATATCGTATCAGCCGATTATTTTCATATTGGCTTTCTTGAATATACAGCAAACATGTTCGTTCCAAACCTTGTATCGCTTGGCGCTAGTATGCTTGTGTTGTATGTGTTTTATCGGAAACTCATCCCGAAAACGTACGATGTTTCGCAGGCGAAGGAACCAGCTTCGGCCATTCGTGATCTGCGCATGTTCCGGTTATCTTGGTATGTGTTAGGGTGCTTGCTTGTTGGATATTTTGCTGGCGAATTGGCAGGCATTCCGGTGTCAATCATTGTAGGAGGCATTGCCATTGCTTTCTTATGGCTGGCGAAACGGAGTCCACAAGTAGCGACAAAACGAGTCGTCAAAGAAGCGCCGTGGTCGATTGTGTTTTTCTCTATCGGCATGTATGTCGTGGTGTATGGGCTGAAAAATGTCGGCCTGACAGAAATTTTAGCAGCGTGGATTGAACAGGGGGCGTCACACGGTTTACTTGCGGGAACGATGTTTATGGGGGTTCTGGCAGCCGTGTTATCCTCTGTCATGAACAACCTCCCAACCGTTTTAATTGATGCGATTGCCATCGGTCACACAGATACAGCAGGTGTGATGAGAGATGCACTGATTTATGCCAACGTCATCGGCTCAAACCTTGGTCCGAAAATGACCCCAATCGGTTCATTGGCGACATTGCTGTGGCTTCATGTCTTGAAGAAAAAAGGTGTGCATATTTCTTGGGGAGCATACATGAAAGCTGGAATCATTCTAACCATACCGACGCTGATCATCACGTTATTGGGGTTGTATGTGTGGTTATGGCTGATACATTAAAAAGCAGATCCAATGGATCTCAGCGCGTAGGCAAACCCTCGCATTCTTTGTCAGTCCTGCGTGCTGGTGCTCACGAATATCAAATTCGCTCTGCGCCAGTACTCGTCCTTCCTAGACTGCAAAGGTTTTCTATCACGCTGAAAAGAAAACAAAGGGCTAAAATCAAGTTCATTTTAGCCCTTTGTTAACAATCTAAGCAGATCCCATGGATCTGCTTTTTGTTGTTATAGATATTTTGCATAGCGTTTTTCCAAAAAGTCTTGGAGCAATGAGACCACACTGCATATGCCCCAGTAAATCAAGGCAACCAAAATATACATGGTCATATAATCGAATTCTCGTCCACCCACAATTTTTGCTTGCTGGAAGAGTTCGGGCACAGTAATCATTGCCGCTAGTGAGGAAGCTTTGATTAAATCAAGCATGACGTTGGTCAGGGGCGGCAGTGCAATGCGCACGGATTGAGGCAAGATGACTCCGCGCATCGTTTGCCAATAACTGAGACCAAGTGATTTGGCGGCTTCCACTTGACCACTTGGAACAGAGGAGAGAGCCGCCCGGTTAATTTCGGCAATGTATGCAGCACTATTGAAGCTGAATCCAATAATAGCAGCAGTGACAGCTGTAAATTCAATGCCGATGTAAGGGAATCCGAAATAAAGGATAAACAAAATGACCAGAATGGGAACCCCACGCATGAATGAAATATACAGTCGTGCAGGCAGCCGAAGGAACCACGTATTTGCCATTCGAGCAAGGGCAATAAAAAAGCCTAGAATCGTACCAAAAAACATGCTCACAAAAGAAATGAGCAGCGTCAGCCAGATGCCTTTCATGACAAATGGAAATGACGCTTTTGCCAGTGCAGGATTAAAGATATATTCTAAATGAATATCTCCCACGGCTGCGGCCCCTTATTTAGAAATGTCGACATCTTCGACATCAACATCAATTTTCTTTGAGACGTCAGCATGATTAAAGAATTTCTCCGAAATCTTTTTCATGGTTCCGTCTTTTTTCATCTCTTTTAATACACGATTTAATTCTTTTTGAAGCTCTGTATTGTCTTTTTTCATCACAAACCCTTGTTCATTCGGCATGTACTTTAAGTCTGGATGGATCGTAATATTTAGCTTAGGGAATGCAGCAAGCGCCAGTGTTTGCAAGTAGTAGTCATTTAAAATGACATCTGTACGGCCGTTTGCAACATCCTTTAAATATTGCTCGTTTGTGGCATTATCATAGATGACTTCTTTTGCACCATACTTACGGGCAACATCCATATAAATGGTCGTTGCAGCACCTGCTGCTTTCTTTCCTTTTAAATCCTTTAGCGTTTTAATACCTGACAGATCATCTTTTCTGACGATAGCGGTTCCATAGGAGTATTTATAAGGTGTTGAAAAGGCGAACTTATCTTTCCTGTCATCTGTGATGTCGATATCGTTTGCAGCGGCATCCACCTGACCTGAATTAATGGCACTGAGCATACCGTCATAACCCATTTCTTTAAATTCTACTTTTACGTCAAGGCGCTTAAATGCTTCTTTGACGACTTCCACTTCATAGCCAGTCAATTGATCCTTGCCGTTCGATGTATCATGGTAAGACGTAGGATACAAGGTGCCTGAAGTAGCGACCACGATTTTCCCTTTCTTTTGAATCTGATCCCACTTTGATTCTCCAGACTGAGATGAGCCTGATTGATTGCAAGCAGACATGACAAGCATGAGAGCAGACACAACAAGCAGCACCCATATAGGTTTTCTATGATAAAAACGACTCATTTAAGAATCCTCCTCTATTTTTTATACAAAACAAAACATAGCACGCTTTTTCAGTTAGGACAACGTTTTCAGATGAAAAGCGAAAAAGTAAGAATATTATGTGCAATTTGATGGTGTGAATAATGTATAAAAAAGGAAAGGATGCGCAAATTAAAATCGAATAAAGGAGGGAACGACAGAGATGAAAAAAACAAGTGGTTTGATCATACTAACGATGGTGATATTATTTGGTTTTCAAGTGAATACGGCTCATGGAGAAACACCCCAAATGGAAAAGCGCCCCGTCACGCATCAAGTAAAATTAACGACAGAGCAACAAAAACAAATTGAAATACTTGAACAGCAAATTTTGTCTAAACGAAAAGAAGTGATCGAAAAATACGTTCAGTATGGTGTGTTAACGAAGGAACAAGGCACGCACATCACAAAACGAATGGATGAACATTACAATCACTTAAAAAATAACGGGTTTGTTCCATTACTAAAAAAACCACAGCACCATCGACCATAAGTTCAAGAAAACCGGCAGCAAGGTGCCGGTTTTTATTGTTTAAGTGTTAAAAGGTCAGCGTCTCACCATCTTGAGGGACAAAAATGGCCTGATCTGCATGATTCTCTTGAATGTAAGATGTTAATGCCGCTCTTGTTAATAAACAATGATTCACGGCTTCAAGGTGACAGGCGATGATTTGAGCTTGTGGTTGAGTATGGTGAATGTCTACAATCTCTTCCTTTGTCATCGTAATGGGATCTCCCTCTAAAAATTGGGCAGCCCCACTATTGACCACAATAATATCTGGCTGGCATGTATTCACAACCTCTTTCGGCTCATCACACCAAATGGTATCTCCTGCAATATAAAGAGTAGGCTCATCAGGATGAGAGAAAACAAAACCACTCACTTGTCCCATCCGTTTAGCGGTTTCTCCTGTCCCGTGCTGCCCGCCAGTTCGTTTGATATGAACACCGCAAACATCCATTTCATCTTCAATGCATGTAACATGCTGAAATCCAGCTTCTTTTACTTCCGTGCGATCTTTCTCTGATTGAGTATAGATCGGCAAAGTTTGAGCTAATCTCTTTTTTGCCTCGTCGTCAAAGTGATCTACATGTAAATGAGTAAGCAGGACAGCATCCGGCTGTAATATCTTGTCCAAATCAATGTTTGCAGGCAGATCCACAATTGGATTGTTTGCATGTTGATTGGCAGTATGCGGGAATGGTGGATAGGTTCCTTTTGCTGCTAAAAAGGGATCGATTAAAAATGTTGACGAACCATATTGAAGGTATAAAGTAGCATTACGAATGAGTGTTATTTTCATTAGAAGGCCTCCTTTTTTTCTCATTAAGTTTACAGTATATTAAAAGAGCCTCATGTGACAGAGGATCATGAAAGTCTTTCAGCGGAAAGACTTGATTTTTGAAAGAGGTGAGCTAATGCTAGACAAAACAGATATGGATATATTAAAAGAACTCTCAAAGAATAGCCGATTGACGATGAAAGCACTTGGTGAAAAAGTCCATTTAACCGGTCAAGCTGCTAAAAATAGAGTTTTAAAGCTTGAGGAAGAGGGGATTATTGAAGCCTATACCATTTCAATTAACTGGCGGACACAGCAGAACATCCAAACATTTTTGCAGCTCTTTACCCGAAGTTATGATCATGAACCGCTTTTATCGTTTCTCCATCAAAAGGAAGAAATCAAAAACCTGTTTAAAATAAGTGGAGAGGGCTGTTATATGGCTGAAGGACATTTCTCCAGTCATGATGAGCTTGATCAATTTTTAACGGAGCTAACAAAGCATGCAAATTATAAGTTGTCTATCGCTGTGAAACGTCTCACTCATCAAGAATAGATGAGGCGCAGGAGGAAATAACCGATGAAAAGATTAATTGAACATCAGGCTGAACCGATCACAAAGGAAAGAATCAAAGCGGATTTGGTTCAACTTGGTGTAAGGAAGGGCATGATCTTATGTGTCCACTCATCCTTGTCATCTATTGGCTGGGTGAATGGAGGAGCTATAGCCGTTATACAAGCTATGATGGATATTTTAACAGATGAAGGAACACTGATTATGCCGGCACAAACATTAGAGCTGTCTGATCCTGCTGATTGGATCAATCCGCCTGTTCCTTATTCTTGGTGGAAACCGATCAAAGACACGATGCCTGCATTTGATCCGGCTTACACAGCTCCAACAGCAATGGGAAAGGTAGCGGAGACCTTTTGGAAATACCCAGGCGTAGAAAGAAGCAATCATCCTCATTTCTCATTCACCGCCTGGGGGAAAAGGAAACATGAAGTGTTGAACCACCATGCGCTTCCTTATGGTTTAGGAGAAAATTCACCTCTTGGACGTATGTACGATCTTGATGCAAAAGTGCTGCTAATTGGCACGTCATTCGAGAGTGTTACAGCTTTTCACTTAGCTGAATATCGAATCTCACAGCAAGACCTCATGACACGAGGGGCCCCCATTTTAGAGAATGGTTGGAGGGTGTGGAAAGAGTATCAAGATATCATCACAAGAGAAGAACTATTTGAACAGATTGGTCGTGATTTTTTACAATCAGAATGTAGTTATAACCACAGTCAAATCGGGCTAGCCAATTCGTATTTATTGCCGATGAGAGAATCAGTCGATTTTGCAGAAAAATGGCTTGAGCAGTACGACCAGGCGTGATCTAAGCAGTCTGAAAATCAAAATAATAGAGATCTTGATCAGGGTGCTCAGATATATAGCAGGTGAGCTGATAGTCTCCTTTTGGAATGGAGAAAGACAGTACCTGTGCCATGACGCTTGTCAGATAAACATGATCACTTGAATGAGTAAATGGCACTGTGATGACTCTATTAACGGATGATGGAGGCTCATGGCTGTTTAATGTCACGATAATAGAAGCTTTTCCGTTATTGATGCCTTCAAAAGAAATACCTCGATCCCCAGTTGCGAATCCTTGAAGAATATCGTCATCTGTCCAATCAATCACAGGTGGCGTCGTGCTTCCAGTGTATACGGTGATTTGGTGATAGGAGATAGATAGGGGATACGTTTGATTTAAATCATTCATAATAGATAACTCCTTTATTCATAAAATTTGTCCAGCTTGGAATCATGTTGAAAAGTGAATGTTTGAAAGTAAGATAATTGAAGAGAATGTTAGGCAGCAAGACGATTGTCGCCGTCTTGCGCTACTGTATGAGGGATCTAGATGTGAAATTGCGAAACCATTTCTTTTAGGTCTCCTGCTAAATGGGCGAGAGCCTCTGATGAAGCTGTTACTTCTTCCATTGCTGCGAATTGTTCTTCTGTTAAACCTGCTACTTGTTGTGAATGTTCACTCGTCAGTTTAACGCCTTCTGTGATAGAGGCAAAGGTTTGCTTCGCATCATTTGTATAAGCTGCGATTTTTTGGGATGCATCTGATAAATGTTTAATGCCATCTGCCATTTCCTTCATTGACTGCTGAATGTCAATAAATGATTCCTCTGTATGAGAAATAAGAACAGCCCCTTGAGTCGCTTCCTCTCGTACTCGTTTAATGGCACTCGTCGAATGATTCATCTCTTTTTGTATTTCGGAAATGAGATGTGAAATCATGTTGGATGATGTTTGCGATTCTTCTGCGAGCTTCCTCACTTCGTCTGCCACAACGGCAAAGCCTTTTCCGTGTTCACCTGCGCGTGCTGCCTCAATGGCCGCATTAAGAGCAAGTAGATTTGTTTGGTTAGCGATATCTGTAATCACTTTGGAAATCTGATCAATCTCGGCTGAACGTGTTTCTAGCGCTTGAATTGCTGTACCGTTCTCTTCAATTGATTTTGCAATAGATGTCATTTGTGAATTAACTTCACCGATATTTTGTACACCTTTTTGGGCCATTTCTTGTGCGGACTGACTTCTTGTTGCCATTTGTCCTGCATTTTCAGTGATGTTTACCAGCTCGTTAGATACTTGTCTCATCGTGTGCTCACTAGCTGTCATTTGGGCTGATTGCTGTTCAGACGATTGAGCGACTTCTTGAATGGTATGGGTAATTTTTTCTGATGCTGCACTCGTTTCTTCTGCGCTAGCTGACAGCTCCTCAGAAGAGGTGGCTACTAATTCAGATGTTTTGATCACATTTAAGATGGTTTGATTTAATTTCTCACGCATCTTATTAAAGTGACCTGCCAGCTCAGAAAGTTCATCGCCTGTGTGATCTGTCACGTTGATGGTTAAATTTCCTTCGCCCGCACTCTTAATAGCAGATGCCATATGTTTGAGACGTGTCTGAATCCGCTTTGTGAAAATAGAAATAATGATAACAGAAACAATTAAACTTAACAGTAGGACCGTGACAAATTGAATAAAGAAAGACTGAAGCATTTGTGAAATCATGCTTTGATTTGCACCGGTATAGAAAATACCAATCGTTTCCCCTGTATCATTTTTGATGGGCATATAAGCCGTTTGGTAGTCTTTCCCGGCAACATTGGCTGTTCCGTAATAATTCTCGCCTTTATCCAAAACAGCGGCCTTTACTTCAGGTGAGACTTCGGTTCCTACAGCTCGTTTCCCGTTTAACATGACATTTGTGGCAACACGGGTATTTCCTTGGAAGATCGTGATTGTATCACCAGTATATTCGGCTAATTGATCAACCAATGTGTCATGGTTATTGATTTGAGTATTTCCTTTGTAAAGCTTGCCATCTTTTATCTGCCACGAGCCAGCAACCTTTTCAGTTAGATAAGCGTATCCTAGCTTTAGATCGCCTTTTGCTTTTTCGGTGGCCATTTGCTTAATGTTCTCTGTCATTTCGCGGTTCACTACATAACCAACCACTGCTGAAAATACGATGAGGACACTTAAAAAGATCAGCATTATTTTGGCGCCAAGCCTCAGTTTTCCTTTTTTCTTCATGCTTTTTACTCCTTTAGGTATAAGGTAGGGTATCCCTCCTTAAAGATTATCGGCATGAAAAAAATGTTTGATATACGTGAATGCACTTACACAGAAATTTTTGTTATGAAAAAAGGAAAGATCGTGCTACTCGATAATAAATTGGATTCTTGTGCCATCAGGATCATCTGATAATTGATGACTTACCCAAGAGCCTGCCCCCCTATTATCCGAAGGACGTACATATTTGACAGAAGCCCCTGCTCCACCTTCTTTACACATCGCCATTGGCCATTCATCACGATCATAACCACGCTTTGTTGGAATGCCATGAAGTGATTTGTCTCTTTGCTCATCACTATTTTTTCGATCAATGGTGCAAATGGAAGAATGACCTTCGTCAATAGCTTCTTCTATGTGCTTCGCGGTTTCTGGATATCGATCTGATGGAAAGTGAATGGTTTTGTCATAAGAAGAGTTTGTCGTCTCTTGTTTATGTTGCCCTAGTTGGACATAGCCTGTCGCTATACCAATGACAATCAATAAAAGCAAGAGAATGGTTTTAAGAAGTTTCATAGATGCTAGCTCTCTTTCTCTTTAGCGTATTTTGTAAACAGAAGTATAGCAGAATTACTTACCAATTTCTCCTCGTTTTGAAAAAACGTCTTTTAAAGTTCGAAAAACGTTTTTTACCTGTTTATGCTCTTTTCCTATTTGAACAAAAATCACAAAAATTTTAATTTTGCTGCTCATATTACAATTCTGCTTATGTAAAATGGCTTTATCACAGGTTTTTAGGCTAATTTCAAGATTTTAACACACAGAAATTTCAAAAAAATAAAATTGACTAGACCGATATGCTTTAATAATATGGAGTCAAATATCAAAAAATGTCGTAATTTATCAAAATATGATTCCATTTACATTGCAGGAGGGAAGTACAAATGGCGGATGTCTCTTATCGGCTCGGAATAGACATAGGTGGAACATTTACTGATTTATCGCTGATGAATGAAGCAACAGGGGAGCTAACTGAACTCAAGACACCTACAGTGACAGATGACCCAGCTCAAGGAATAATCAATGGGCTAAAACTTCTAAAAGAAAGAGGTGTCGATTTATCCAAAATCCAATATCTCGTACACGGCATGACAATCGGTCTTAATACATTATTGCAGAGAAAGGGAGCAGATTTAGCCCTTTTTGTAACGGAAGGTTTTCAAGACATTTTGTCATTACAGCGTTTACGTCTACCCATTCCTTATGACTTCAATTCTCAATTGCCAGAACCATTGATACCACGAAAACATGTATATCCAATCTCTGAAAGGCTCATACACGATGGTTCGATCAAAAAACCTCTCCAACTGCAGCAATTAGATGATGCTGTCCAGCAGGTCATCTCTAAAAAGCTAGCAGGCATTGTCATTTCTTTTTTACATAGCTATCAAAATCCAGTTCATGAATTACAGGCAAAAGCCTATATTCATCATCATTACCCACAGTTAGATGTCCTGACATCTTCAGAATTATGGCCACAAATGAGAGAATATGAGCGGACAGTGATGTCTGTTGTCAATTTGTACATTCAACCAAAGGTGAAACAATATTTACAAACGTTGAAAAACCGTTTGAAAGAAGAAGGTGTACCAATTTCTCCATACATTACCCAATCAAATGGTGGTTTAATGGATGCAGAAAGTGCAGCCACTTCACCCGTTAAAACACTTTTTTCTGGCCCGGCAGCTGGTGTAATTGGTGCGGCAAGAATTGCAACATCTGCAAATGAACCCAATTTAATTACGTTTGATGTTGGTGGCACAAGTGCAGATATCTCGATCATTCAAAATGGGCAGCCTACAATGGCTCAATCGAATCAGCTTTCAGGATTTCCGATCATTCTTCCATCTGTTGCAATGTATTCGATAGGGGCTGGCGGAGGTTCTGTCGCATGGCTTGATCAAGGCGGGCTTCTTAAAGCAGGACCGGAATCAGTTGGCTCGCAGCCTGGACCGGCTTCGTATGGAAAGGGAAAAAAAGCTGCTTTAACCGATGCATTTCTCATATGCGGTTACCTCAATCAAGATCGGTTTGCCGGAGGACATTTACAATTGAAGCGGTCTGCAGCGGAAATAGCCTTTCAGCCAATTGCTGATCAACTTCATAAAACGGTCGAACAGGCGGCTGACCAGTTGATTCAAGTGGCTGTTGCCAATATGTACACAGAACTAAGCAATGTCATGGAGCAGCAAGGGTTTGATCCTAGAGATTTTAGTTTGCTAGCATTTGGCGGGGCAGGGCCTGTTGTCGCGAATTTCCTTGCGAGAGAAATTCATGCGAAAAATGTGGTCGTCCCTCCAAGTCCAGGGACATTATGTGCGCTAGGTGCACTTACAGCCGATTTTATCCATGATGCTGTGTTGTCTAAGAAAATCTGCTTACAAGACTATACGCTTGACGAATTAAAACAAGATTATGAAATGCTTTCTCGCAAAGCAACGGGTTGGTTCAGCCAGCAAAACATTCAACATATCAAACAAACGTCCATTTTGTTATTAGCAGATGCCCGCTATCAAGGACAGGCATTTGAGATTGAATTGCCATTATCGGTGGATTGGCTAAAGCAGGAACAAGACGTCTATCATCTGATTGAAGCTTTCCACAGCCTACATGAGCGTCAATATGGCCATAGAGATGATCAGGCGAACATTGAATTTACTCATTTGCGAGTTCGGGTTATAGGTGAAACGCCTCCACTGCCTTTCTCTCCTGTTGATGAAAGCAGCGGACAGCCTTTAATACCACAATCATACAGACGAATCTTTATAGAAGAAAAAGAGTACGAAGCATCTGTTTACAATCGGAGTACTTTGTCATTAGGCGCTGTTGTGAAAGGACCTGCCATCATTGAGCAAGATGATACGACAACATTGATTTTGCCAAACTGGGCAGGCAGCATAGACCATTCAGGAAACTTGGTGATTTCAAGGGAGGCGGCTTTACATGGGAACTGATCCAGCAAAGCTTGAGATGATGAGGAGTTATTTTAATGCAATTGCATCAGGCATGGGACATGTCATTGAGCGGACATCCTTTACAACATTCGTAAAAGAATCGGCGGATTTTGCTACAGCATTAGCCACGCCTTCTGGAGATTTCTTTGTTTACCCAAAAACAGTCGGTGTCACGATCTTTTTAGGGCTGAGTCTCAAAAAAGCGATTGAAGAAAGCGGACCGATGCAGCCGGGTGACATTATCATCACAAATGATCCTTATACGACAAACGGTTTAGCGACTCATTTGCCAGATGTCCATATCATCAAACCCATTTTTATAGAAGATGAAATTGTCAGCTATGCCTGGTCTTTTGTTCATGTAAGTGATGTGGGAGGTCTTGTCCCTTCAAGCATTTCTCCAACTGCAACAGATGTTCATCAGGAAGGATTAAGAATTCCACCAGTGAAAATCTATGAAGGTGGAAAAGAGAATCAGGTTGTTCGTACCTTTTTAAGAGCTAATAGCCGGGCGAGTCATTTAAATGATGGCGATATTAATGCGATGATTGCCGCTGTTAATACAGCAGAAATCAGACTAAAAGAAATGATCGAGAAATTCGGAAAAAACGAAGTGAAGCAAGGAATGATTGATCTGCTGAAGCAAGCAGAGGATCGCGCAGGAAAAGTCATTGAAGCCATCCCTGATGGAACGAGTGAATTCGCTGATTACTTGGATGATGATATGATTTCGGACGTGCCGATCCGATTAAAGATCAAGCTGACGGTCAAAGGGAAACAGCTGACACTGGACTTCTCTGAGTGTGACCCGCAAGTTAAGACAGCTTTTAATCTTGTCACCAATGGTCAAAAGCACTCCTTTTTATATCAAGGGTTGATCAATTACATTATTAGTAAAGATCCTTTTATTCCGATTAATGGTGGGATTACGTATCCGATAGACGTGATTTCACCTAAAGGAACGCTTGTCCATCCAGAATATCCGGCTTCTGTCGGTATTCGGCATTCCATTACAATGAGACTGTATAATGTCGTGCTAGGTGCTATTGGTAAGCTGTTGCCTGAAGCAGTGCCGGCGGCAGGTGCAGGTCAATCCGCTATCGTCGTTCTCTCTGTTCCTGATGATCAAACAGGAGGCAGAAAAATGTCTGTGGTCGAACCGTTAGGCGGAGGCGGCGGTGCTCAAAAAGGGACTGATGGAGTAGATGGAATTGATCATTCGTCAGGATTTTTAAAAAATACACCCATTGAGAGCTTGGAACAGCATATTGATATTCATGTACACCGATATGAACTGTTGCCAAACACAGGTGGAGCAGGGGAACATAGAGGGGGACATGCGATTGGTTTAGAATTTGAAATGATCAAGCCAGAATCGATGGTGACGGCACGAGGAATGGAACGAATGAAGTTTCAACCTTGGGGGTTAATGGGCGGACGTGCAGGAGCAATTGGTGAGGTGAAATTGACCAAACCAAATGGGGAGACACAAAACCAGCCGAAAATTGATGTCATGCGTCTTGAAAAAGGCGATATTGTTCAATTGGTTTCACCAAGTGGAGGAGGATGGGGGAATCCATTTGCTAGAACGAAAGAAAAAGTCCTTCATGAAGTGGAAGCAGGGCTATTAAGTGAAGAAAGAGCACTTCAGCAATATGGCGTCAAAGTCTATCGAGATCATAATGAATGGAAAATTGATGACGAACAGACGAGCAGGCTTCGTGAAAAGATGAATGATGCTGATGCTGTCGCTTGGGATTTTGGAAAACAAAGAGCAGCTTATGAGAAAGTGTGGACAGACGAAGCCAGCAGTGAGCTTGCTGTGCAGCTTCGTTCATACCCAGCAAATGAGCGTACGCACTATAAACATGCGGTTCATTCTCATTTTAGTCATAGACAAGAACCGTTAACAAAGATGGATATTATTCAAGCACTTCATCAGTTGAATCAACAAAAAGGGGGAAACGAATTATGAAAAGAAGATTAATGACCATATTTGCAGGTGTCCTATCCATCATGATACTGCTGTCTGCATGCGGTGGAAATGGGCAGGACCAAAGTAAACAGCAGCAGACTGTGATCGTTGGTGTCTACGGAGGGGATTGGGAAAAGAATATTAAGCCAATCCTCGAAAAGTTTGAAAAGGATACAGGCATTAAAGTACAAACGGTCTCTGGGGCAGATTCTGAATGGTTTACAAAATTAAAAGCATCTAATGGTAAAAATCCACCGTATGATTTGCTTATTTTACAGCCTGATACGATTCAAAGAGGTATTGCGGCAAACGTTCTTGCGCCTATTGATGAAGATCAAGCACCGAATGTGAAAAAGCTTTATCGTTCTGTTCAAAAGAAACTCACTGTTGATGGAAAACAATATGCAGCAGGCTTTAGTATGGGACAGCTTGGAATTGCTTATAGAAAAGATCTTGTCAAACAGGAGCCAAACAGCTGGACAGATTTATGGAGCGATCAGCTGAAAGGGAAAGTGGCGATTTCTTCCCCAACTTATTCAGCGGGCTTACAATTTTTCTCTGCACTTGTCCATGCTCAAGGAGGGACAGAATCAAATCCTAAGGATATTGATAAAGCATTTAAAAGCCTAGCACAATTAAAAGGGCGTGTAGCTGCTTTTCCTGATAACCCAGGGTCTATTCAAACGCTGTTAGAACGTGGTGACGTGACGGCAGTTCCATATTGGGATGGCCGAGCATTTGCACTTGAAGAAGAAGGGATGGATATTGGATTCTCATATCCGAAAGAAGGCGCTGTGG
Organism: Bacillus sp. UNC125MFCrub1.1; assembly: GCF_000701305.1. Classification (NCBI taxonomy): domain Bacteria; kingdom Bacillati; phylum Bacillota; class Bacilli; order Caryophanales; family Bacillaceae; genus Bacillus; species Bacillus sp. UNC125MFCrub1.1. The sequence continues at coordinate 227,790 of NZ_JNIG01000010.1, read as the reverse complement.
CAGCAGTTGCGAGCTGGGCGTTAACAAAGGGAAGTCAGCATGAGGAAGCGGCTTATAAGCTATTAAACTACCTTAGCGGGAAAGAAGCTCAAGAAGCCTTCTCAGAAAAATCTTACTATGGCATGTCGAATTCTGATGTGAAATACGGAGACAAAATTAAGGGGAAAGTGAAGGTTGGCGAAAATTATTATAGCAAGCTGACTTGGGTAGATTACGAAACAGCGACCTCGGAGCTCGGTCAATGGACAAATCGATGGAATGAAGTATTAGGCGGAGGAAAATAGGTGATCGCATGAGTGGAATCAATTTAGAACATATCAGCCAGCATTTTGGCGAGCAGATTGCTCTTGATGATGTCAGTCTTACGGTAAAAGAGGGAGAGTTTTTCTCCCTTCTTGGCCCTAGTGGCTGCGGAAAATCAACTTTACTCAATATCATTGGTGGTTTTTTAGAACCGACAAAAGGAGTCGTCTATATTGGTGATCAGGATGTGACGACTTTACCTCCTTATCAAAGAAAAACGGGGATGGTCTTTCAAAGCTATGCACTTTTCCCACATCTCACCGTATTTGATAATGTTGCATATGGGTTGAAGGTTCAAAAGAAAAAGAAGGCGGAAATCAAGCAAAAGGTGATGGAGAGTTTGTCTCTTGTTCAATTAGAGTCATTTGCCAAACGTATGCCGCACCAATTAAGTGGAGGTCAGCAGCAACGGGTCGCCATTGCACGGGCACTTGCCATCCAGCCTGCCGTTCTTCTTCTGGATGAACCACTCAGTAACTTAGATGCAAAACTAAGAAAAAATATGCAGACGGAGCTGCGAAATATTCAACGGAATGTCGGGATTACGACTATTCTTGTGACGCATGATCAGGAGGAAGCCTTAAGTCTTTCCGACCGAATTGGGATATTAGGTGAGGGGAAAATTCAGCAGATTGGGACACCTTTAGAAGTATATCGTCAGCCAAATAATCGTTTTGTTGCTGAATTTATCGGACAGGTCAATCTATTTGAAGCGGAATATGATGAAGTTACTTCCACATACACTGTTCCACATTTCATTCAATCAAACGGGAAGCAAGTTCAGCTAAAAGTTGCCGCATTTAAAGAGAAGAGCGAGAAGCATTTACTCATGCTGCGTCCTGAGAGAATCAAGTTATCTTCTGTCGGGGAGGAAGTTCAGCCAAATCATGTCACAGGCGTGTTGGCAGATGTCAGTTATATTGGGCACTCTTTACGTTTGGTCGTTGGGCTTAATCAAGGTGAAATCATTGTCCATGCATCAGACGCAGCATTTCCCGAGCTGCCTCAAGTTGGAGAAACTGTGCATATTCATTGGCAGCCTGAAGATATTGTGTTCTTAGATTCGAAGGTGCATGCGTGATGCGAATCAAAAAAAAGAATCAGCGCTTTCATTGGTTTATGCTGCTGCCAGCTTGTTTGTTTCTAGTTGTATTCCTTCTTGCTCCGCTTGTGATGATGTTTGTCCTCAGTTTTCGTGATGTGGATTCGATGATGAATACGTTACAATCCTATAGTTTGTCTCAATATTTACATGTATTTACGACAGATGCATATGTGAAAGCAATTGGAAGTACTGTGTGGGTGGCCTTACAGACAACGGTGATTTGTTTATTGATGGCATATCCAGCAGCTTATGTGCTAGTGAAAGCACCTCACCCAAGATTGCGGGCTTTTTTCTATATCTTACTTGTATCGCCGCTTTTGACGAGTGTCGTCATTCGGACATTTGCATGGATCGTTCTTCTTTCGCAAAATGGCTTGATCAATGGCATGCTGATCGATTTACATCTGATTGAGAAACCGTTATCGATGCTGTGGAATATGAATGCGGTCATTATTGCTTATGTTCAAGTGATGCTGCCTTTTGCAGTGCTGCCTATTGCAACGAGCTTAACTGATATGGACCGTCACTTAAGACCGGCTTCTATGAGTCTTGGTGCTGGTCGTATTCGGACATTTTTTCATGTGACCTTGCCGCTTACGATTCCAGGCATGATCACCGGAGCAATTATTGTCTTCTCACTTGCAGCAGGAAGTTATATTACTCCTCTGCTAGTCGGCGGACGGATGCAACCGCTCTTGCCACTGTCCATTTATCAGCAGGTCATGCAGGTGTATAATTTGCCTCTTGCCGCTGCGATGTCCTTTACTTTATTGATTTGTGTGCTAGCGGTCGTCAGTCTATTAAGCTATCTATTGAAGCGTTGGGAGGCGAGGATGCATGCGTAAAAAATCAATAAGTGACCGTTTGCTTTCGGTTCTGATATGGACCGCAGGCTCACTCGTTTATCTCTTTTTAACCGTACCTGTTCTTGTCATTGTTCTTTCTGCTTTTAGTCCGAATGCTTTTCCTGAATTCCCGCCGACTTCGTTTTCCGTTCGCTGGTTTCATGAGGTCGTGTCGAATCCAGAATGGATGGAATCTTTGCGTATCAGCGTGATTCTGTTATTGATTGTGACGCCGCTTACTGTTCTTTTAGGAACGATGGCTTCTTATGCTTTAGCAAGGCTTTCCTTTAAGGGAAAGGAAGCTGTTCAAGCCTTTATTTTGTCACCTCTTATGATTCCTCAGGTGGTATTAGGGATTGCGATGCTGTATTTGTTTACGGCTATGGGTTTTACAGGGTCTTTGTGGGCATTAGTCATTGGGCATGTCATCATTGGTTTTCCTTATGTGGTACGAACCGTGGGTGTCAGTGTTTCAAATCTTGATCCACGTCTTGAGCTAGCTTCCATGAATCTTGGTGCAGGGCCCATACGTACTTTCTTTCGTGTGACACTGCCCTTGATCAAGCCTGGTATTATCGCAGGTGGGGTGTTTTCTGCTGTGACATCATTTGGTGAAATCTCGATTAGTTTGTTCGTTTCTTCACCTCAAACCATTACGATTCCCGTGAGGACGTTTAATTACATTGAGCAAACTTTTGATCCGAGTGTCAATGCGATATCTGTCATATTTATTATCATTTCTATCATTGCGTTGCTCATTATTGAGAAAACGATTGGTCTGTCTAAGGTGATGTAAATATAATGAAGAAACAAGGAGCTGTCATTTGAAATGACAGCTCTTTTTGTATTGTTTTTTATGGTAAAAATATTCAAAGTTTTATGGAATGTAGTTCTTAAGGTTTAAGAAAATGCGAGGCGTGATAGGAGACCTCTCTCCTACATTTTCGGTCATATTTGAAAAATTTAAGGAAAAACATGAAATTTTTGCGGTAATTGGTCATTTATTTTCGGTGGAACGCAACTATTATTAGTTATTTTCGGTAAATATCGTAAATTATGATGTGATCCCTTCGGCATAACGCATGAATCTTTACACCCATTTTTCGGTGAAAAAAACAATAATTTCATATAAAGTGGACGTAAATAGAAAATATCTAAAAGAAAAGAAGAAAAAGGCAAATCTATGGAAACATAGAGACGCAAAGCCATGTCCTAAGGTAAAAGTTGCTTTTTTACTATGGTCGGCAGGTTACCGAATCAAAATGGGAGTCCCTCCGTTTTATTCGGGGTGGGCTCCTTTTTTGTTATTCCGTCTATTTTAATGAAATAGACTTGGTTCTTTTGATATAGAGGGTGCAGGGTATCACAGTTGGTGGAGAAAACATAGAAGAGCGGAGGATGAGAATGAGTACAGTTTATTACCCCTTAACACATGCGCAAAAGCGAGTATTCTACACGGAAAGATTTTATCCAGGCACAAGTATTTCTAATTTGGGTGGGTTTGCCAAGTTAAGATCGGTATCAGGTCTAAATCCTTCTTTGATCGTGGATGTGCTTCAAGCGTACATTCGTGAAACTGATTCTCTTCGTTTAAGGCTGGTGTATCGACATGAGCAGGAGGAGCCCGTTCAATATATCAAGCCATATGAAAAACAGCCGATTCGTTTGGTGAAAGGCTGGAGTGAAAAGGAAGTCAGAGCGTGGGCGAACGAGGAGATTCGTGAGCCGATGGAACTGATTGATCGTTCCTTAATTGAATTTACGGTCTTTCAAATCAGTGATCAAGAGTGCTGGCTGTTCTGTAAAGCACATCATATTGTGGCTGATGGTATTTCAATTATCTTGATGGGAAATCGAATCATTGATCTATACCATGACATGCTGCAGGGGACAGACATCTCCCCAATTGAAGACATTTCCTTCGTTGATCACATCATGAGTGAGCAAACGTATGAATCTTCTAAACGTTTTCAGAAAGACCAAGCTTTTTGGAACGAGCAATTTTCCAATATTCCAGATTTCGCTTCTTTAACACCGCATAAAGGTTACGAGATGAGCTTACATGCGGAGAGATTTTCAGGGGATATTCCTGATTCTTTAAAGGAGAAGCTTCGAGTCTTTTGTGAAGAAGAGAAAGTCAGTATGCTTTCTATGTTTATGTCCGCTGTCTATATTTACTTGCACCGATTTAGCGGCATGGAGGATGTGGTCCTTGGAACTTTTATGGGCAATCGGACAAATGCAAAGGAAAAAAAGATGATTGGGATGTTTGTGTCGACCATTCCGATGCGCGCATCTGTGCAAGGATCCCTCACGTTTCTTGATTTCGTGAAGCAGGTCATGGCGGATCAGATGAAGATCTTGCGTCATCAAAAATATCCTTACAATGTGCTCATGAATGATTTAAGGGAAAGAGATGGATTTACAGGACGCCTGTTTGATATTTCTTTAGAGTATCAGGTCATGCAGTGGCAGAAAAAAGAGAATCTTTCGTTCATTACGGAGCCGATTTTTAGTGGAAGCGGGATGAATGATATATCGATTCATGTGAAAGACCGCTGGGATACAGATACATTGACCATTGATTTGGATTACCGTACAGACCTATTTAGTGAAGATGATATGAGTAAGCTGTTTGATCGATTGATCATTTTGCTGGAGGCGGCAGTCTCTCAGCCAGATCAGCTAATTGGGGCTTTCTCTTTACTGCCAGCAGATGAACAAAAGCAGCTGCTTCAATTATCTAAGGGAGAAGCATTTGATTTACCAGGAGCGAAACCAGTTCACCACTTATTTGATGAGGCAGCTAAAAAGTATTCAGAACGGGCAGCTGTGGTTGCGGAAAATGGAACGTTCACTTATGGAGAGCTGTATCAAAAAGCGGACAAACTGGCACGATTTTTACAGATGAAAGGTGTCTCGGGTGATGTGCCAGTTGCCGTTTTAATGGAACGGACGGCAGATGCGATGGCTGCCATTTTTGGGATATTAAAAGCTGGTGGTGCATATGTACCGATCGATCCGGCATTACCTGAGGAACGCATTCAATTTATTGTAGAAGATTCCGGTGCTTCTATCGTTTTAACAGAAGAATCGTTTGTTCAGCGATATTCATCTATTGCGGAAAAAATGATTGTCCAGCAGCATATGGAATTAGAAGATCGTCCGCTGCCTGAGCTGATCGATCAGACGACATCACAGGATTTGGCTTATCTCATTTATACATCGGGTACGACTGGAAAGCCGAAGGGAGTGATGATCGAGCATCTTCAGCTGCATCATTTGGTTCATGCCCTGCATCACGAAGTGTATGAGGGGGCAAATCAGCTTCAAGTGGCGCTTCTTGCACCGTTCCATTTCGATGCATCTGTTAAACAAATCTTTGCTGCTCTTTTATTTGGACATACGCTTCATATTGTGCCTAGAGAAACGACACGAAACGGTGTACAGCTAGCGACTTATTACAAAGAACAACAAATTGAAGCAACAGATGGAACGCCAGCACATGTGCAGCTTTTACTTGCAGCTGATTTGGACGGGCTTGCACTGACTCATATGCTGATTGGGGGAGAAGCACTCCCTGCGAAAGCAGCGCAGGCGCTGATTGAAGCTGTGCGTGTCAGCCAGCCGGATTTTGCCTTGTGGAATGTGTATGGTCCGACAGAAACGTGTGTGGATGCGGCGGTTCACCGTCTAGATCTCAGTGAGCTGCAGAAGTCACCAGAACAGCGCTATGTGTCAATTGGAAAGCCACTGGGCCATCACCGGATTTATATTTTAAATGAACATGAACAACTACAGGTGCAGGGAGCTGTGGGAGAACTATGCATTGCGGGAATAGGAGTTGGACGGGGCTATGTGAATCAGCCTGAATTGACGGAGAAGGCATTCAGACCAGATCCATTTTTTCCTGAAGACCGGATGTATCGCACAGGTGATGTAGTGAGATGGCTTCCAGACGGCACAATTGATTACCTTGGAAGAATAGATGACCAAGTGAAAATAAGAGGTTACCGCATCGAAACAGGTGAAATTGAGGCAGTCATGGAGCAGGTAGACGGAGTCGATCAGGCTGTCGTCCTTGTCGTGGATGAACCGGACGGTGGAAATGCTTTAAGTGCTTACTATCAGGCACGACAAGAATTTCTTTCCGTGGACACCCTGCAAGCCGCTATCAAACATCAGCTGCCAGCTTATATGATGCCGCTTTATTTCAAGCAGCTTGAGGCATTTCCACTAACAGTTAGCGGGAAAGTCGACCGGCGTGCGCTTGCTGCATTAAAAGGGGATAAGGCTGTCAGTGCTGTTTATGTAGCGCCTAGAAACGATGTAGAAACGAAGCTTGTTCGTTTGTGGGAAGACGTTCTTCATCAAGAGAGCATAGGTGTGTACGACTCATTCTTTGACCTAGGCGGGCATTCACTCAAAGCGATGAAAGTTCTTACACTCGTTCAGCGGGCTTTTCAAGTGGAGGTCCCTTTATCTGTTTTATTTGAACAGCAAACAATTGCAGCACTTGCTGTTTATATTGAACAAGCGGAAAAGTCTTCACAAGTGGTCATACCGAAAGCACCGACTGCCGCCGATTATCCACTGTCACCAGCGCAGCAGCGTGTTTATATGGTGACTCAGCTGGAGCAGAGCATCGCCTATCATATGCCTGCCGTTGTGAAATTAAGAGGAACGCTGCAACGAGAGAAGTTGGAGGGAGCTTTTGAAAAATTGATCGCACGTCATGATATGCTGCGCACTTCTTTTCATACAGTCAAAGGAGTCCCTCGTCAGCGGGTAGCTTCATCCGTTCCATTTCAAATAGAACAGGTGACAGGCAGCACGATGGAAGAGAACATGCGTCAATTTGTCCGACCTTTTCAACTTGAGCAGGCTCCGCTTTTGCGTGTTGGGCTTCAGTCTTTACATGATCAGGAGCATCTTCTCTATTTCGATATGCATCATCTGATTTCAGATGGTCTTTCAATTGATTTGATGCTGCGTGAGCTGTCTGACGCATATGAGGGATTAGTGAAAGCGCCATTGAAGCTTCAATATCAAGATTATGCTGTTTGGCAAGAACAACAGGCAGAGCAAGGCGGGCAAATAGATGAAGCATTCTGGCTGAAAGAATTTTCAGGAGATATCCCTGCTTTGCAGTTGCTAACGGATTATCAGCGTCCGGCTGTCCAGTCTTTCGCTGGAGACCGCGTTCTCAGAAACATCGATGAGACGTTAACAGGCCGTTTGGAGGAGCTTGCAGCGAATCATCATACGACGCTGTATACCGTGTTGCTTTCTGCTTACTATACATTGCTTGCAAAATACACAGGTCAAAAGGAGTTTGTAGTGGGGACGCCAACAGCAGGCCGGGTGCATGCAGATTTGAATGACATGATCGGCATGTTTGTCCAAACACTTGCTTTACGTTCAGAGGTAGATCCGAACGGTTCAATGACGCAGTTGATTGAGCAAGTAAAGGAAAAGACGATGAGGGCGTTTGAGCATCAGCAATATCCATTCGAGCGGCTGCTTGAAAAGCTAAATGTGCAAAGAGATTTTAGCCGCCATCCATTATTTGATACGGTCTTTACTCTAACGCCAGATCATTCAACAGCCCAGCATATTGGAGAGATGAAAGTCGAAGTCGAGGAAACCAATTTCCATATTGCAAAGTTTGATCTCACACTTCAAGCGATGGAGTCAAGTCATGGTCTTTCCTTTGTTCTCGATTACAGTACGGCGTTATTTAAACGAAGTACTGCCGAGCAGATGCTCAAGCATTATGTTTATCTTCTGGAGCAGATGGTCGAAATGCCGGAGCAAGCGATTCAATCATACCGCTTACTGTCTGAACAAGAAGCAGCGGCTCAATTGAAGATGTGGAACCCGTTACCTACGCCATATCCTGTGGAAGAAACCATTGTGACGCAATTTGAATCGCAAGTGCAGCAGCATGGTCATCAGCCTGCTTTGCAATATAAAGATGAGGTTCTTTCTTATCAAGAGCTGAATCGCAGAGTGAACCAGCTGGCTCATTATTTACGTGAACATGGTTTTGAAAAAGGGATGACAGCGGCTTTATTCTTTGAACGTTCCAATGAGATGGTGTTGTCGGTTTTAGCTGTGCTAAAGGCTGGCGGTGTCTATGTGCCAATCGATCCTGACTTCCCTGATGAGCGCATCAAGCACTTTTTGACAGATAGTGGTGCACAGTTTGTCCTGACCCATCAGGTGCTGCGTCATCGCTCTGTGCTTACTGCGTTTGAAGGGAAAATCATAGAAACAGAAGATCGAGCCGTTGATCAGCAGTCAGAGAGCAATCCAGTTGTATGTGTTTCGCCTTTGGACTTGGCGAATTTAACCTATACATCTGGTACGACAGGCAAACCTAAAGGGAACATGGTGACGCACCGGAACATTTTGAGAACAGTGAAGCAGTCGAATTATCTCACCATTCATCATGAAGACACGGTGATGAGCATTTCAAACTATGTATTTGATGCATTTATGTTTGATGTGTTTGGCGCTTTATTGAACGGAGCGAAACTCATTGTTTTGCCAAAGGATCACATTTTAAATATGAATGAGCTTTCTGGCGCGATTGAGAAGGAAAAAGTCAGTATTTTAATGATCACGACCGCTCTATTTCACTTACTGATTGATATGAAAAAAGGCAGCCTGAAAAACGTCAGAAAAGTGCTGTTTGGCGGGGAACGTGCTTCTGTGCCGCATGTTGTGGCAGCCCTTGAAACGGTTGGAGAAGACAAACTTATTCATATGTATGGACCTTCTGAAAGCACGATTTTCACAACGTATTATCCGGTGAATCACATTGAAGAACAAGCACTATCGATTCCGATCGGAAAGCCGGTGAGTCAAACGGCTGTTTATATTGTCGATGAGTTTGGACATGTGCAGCCGCCGGGAGTAGCTGGAGAGCTTTGTGTCGCAGGTGACGGACTGGTCAAGGGGTATTATTGCCAGCCAGAGTTAACGAGCGAAAAGTTTGTTGAAAATCCTTTCCGACCTGGTGAAGTCATGTACAAAACGGGCGATCTCGCACGATGGCTGTCAAATGGAGATATTGAATTCATTGGGCGAATAGATCATCAAGTCAAGATTCGAGGTCAGCGTATCGAGCTTGGCGAAATTGAACACCAGCTATTGCAGCATCCGCAAGTGAAGGAAGCTGTTGTCATTGCGATATCAAATGATACATTGTGTGCATATTTCACAGCAGAAGGTGCTGTTTCACTGTCGGATTTACGTGAGCAAGCAGGACGAGAACTCCCTGTTTATATGATGCCAGCTTTCTTCATGCAATTAGACGAGCTGCCACTAACGGGGAATGGCAAGGTAGACAGACGGGCATTACCGGTACCTGATGTAAGTGAGCAGGCGGCAAATGAATACGTCCCACCTCAATCAGATACAGAGCGTATATTGGCACATATTTGGCAGGAAGTTCTTGAAGTTCCGAAAATCGGCAGACATGATCATTTCTTTGAATGCGGAGGTCATTCACTGCGCGGCATGAAAATGTTGAACAGGCTCTATGAAGAGATGCATGTGGAATGTACGTTGAAAACATTATTTGAATCACCCACTTTAGAGGCGTTTGCCCATGCGGTGGATCAAACAGATCGAACTGAAATCAGACGAGTGGAAAAAGCGGAAGAAGCGGCTGTTTATCCTGTGACATCTGCTCAGAAAAGATTATTTGTTCTGCAAAAAATGACAGATGCCGAGCAGAGCTATCATATGCCAGCTGCTTTAAAGCTTGAAGGTGTATTTGATGAAAAACGATTTAAAAAAGCCATTGACCAGCTTGTTCATCGCCATGAAGCATTCCGTACGAGTTTTGACTTCGTTCAGGGTGAACCTGTTCAACGAATTGAAACGAATGTTTCTGTGAACATTGAAAACATCGAAGGGGAAGGCCGAGACATTCAGCAATTAATGAATGATTTTATTCGTCCATTTGATGTAGAAAAAGCGCCGCTGCTCAGAGTGGGGCTTGTGTCTGAATCGGAGAGTGTTCATTATCTGTTGATTGATATGCACCACATCATTTCAGATGGTGCGTCTGTCGGTATTTTAATTGATGAGCTATCGATCTTGTATCGAGGAGACGAACTTGATGAATTGCCTATTCAATATAAGGATTATGCGGTCTGGTCAAACAGTGAAGAATCTCTTGTACAAAAAGAGGCTGAAGCGGCGTTTTGGTTGGAACAATTACAAGGAGAACTGCCTGTTTTGGCGTTGCCTGAGGATCTTCCGAGACCAAAGGTTCAGACGTTTGAAGGGGGCCGCGTCGAATTCTCTATAGACGGTGCGCTTAAAGCGCAATTGGATGAGCTGGTTAGATCACTCAACGGTACAACGTATACAGTGCTGCTTGCTTGCTACAGTACGCTTTTAAGCAAGCTTTCGAGACAAGAAGACATCATGATCGGTTCTCCAGTGGTGGGCAGAACCCATCCTGATATTCAATCAGTCATCGGCATGTTTGTGAATACGCTGGCACTCAGAACAAAACCAGAAGGACACCAGACATTTTCTCAATTTGCGTCAACAGTTCATGAGCTTGTGTTAGCGGCAAATGAACATCAACTTTACCCATTTGAAGAATTGGTGGACCAAGTACAAACGGTTCGCGACACAAGCCGTCATCCGATCTTTGATGTGGTGTTCTCGATGGAAAATGCAGATATCCGTGACCTGTCGATGGATGGACTTCACATTGTTCCACAATCATTCAATGAGAACATAGCGAAATTTGACTTAACCTTAACTGGAAACGAATCTGACGATCAAATCGAGCTTGTGTTTGATTTTAATTCTTCTATCTTTGAACGGTCGTCGATTGAGAAGTGGAAGGAGTATTTCCTTTACTTGATCGAACAAATGGTGTCAGCACCAGATCAATTATTAGATCAGATGCAATTATTATCACCAGCGCAGCAGCAAAAACTGCTTGATGATTGGTCCGGACCTGTCCTAAATGTCCCGACAGATCAAACGGTTCATGCATTGATTGAGGCGAAGTCACAGGAAGTATCTCATCAAAAAGCCGCTGCCTTCTGCGGCACAAGCTGGACGTATGAAGAACTGAACAACCGGGCGAATACAGTCGCCGCAAGACTCATTTCCAGCGGCACAAAACCGGGAGACCGCATCGGCATTCTCACGCGTCCATCGCTCGAGATGACAGCCGCTGTTCTCGGGGTTCTCAAGGCAGGTGCGGCATTTGTGCCGATTGATGCCGATTATCCAGCGCAGCGCATTGCCTACATGTTGGAAGATTGCGGGGCAGAGGTCCTTCTGATTCAGAAAGGGCTCACTGCACCACGTTCTTTCACAGGTCATACCCTCTTCATAGAAGAGGCAGTAGAAGGAGAAGCACACGAGATTCAGGTTCCTGTCAAACCAACGGATCTCGCCTATATGATTTACACATCTGGAACGACTGGACAGCCGAAGGGTGTCATGGTCGAGCACCAGTCTCTTGTCAATCTTGCTTTTTGGCACAATGATGCTTTCCAGGTGACGAAACAAGACCGAACCGCCAAATATGCCGGCTTTGGCTTTGATGCCTCCATTTGGGAGATGTTCCCGACGTGGATCGCCGGCGCAGAGCTCCATATCATCGACGAAGCGATTCGCCTCGATATGATCAAGCTCAATTCGTATTTCAATCACGAAGGCATCACCATTGCATTCTTGCCAACACAGCTATGTGAGCAGTTTATGTCGATGGACAATCATTCTCTCCGTTACTTACTGACAGGCGGGGACAAGCTAAAACAGGTGAAGCCCGTTCCATACAAACTCGTCAATAACTACGGCCCAACAGAAAATACGGTCGTGGCGACAAGCGGGATCATTGATCCAGATCAAGGCACGCTTCCTATCGGAACAGCGATTGCCAATACTCGTTTTTACATTATGGGTTCGTTATATGACCTCTCGCCGCAAGGCGTACCGGGTGAGCTCGTGATTGCGGGGAAAGGACTGGCAAGAGGCTACTGGAATCTCCCAGAGGAAACGGACAAACGGTTTGTCCCAGATCCATTTTATCCAGGAGAGCGCATGTACCGTACAGGTGACTTGGTGAAATGGACAGAGGATGGCGAACTGATCTACCTCGGCAGAAAAGACCATCAAGTGAGCATCCGCGGATTCCGTATTGAGCTGTCAGAAATTGAAGCGCAGCTCCTTGCGCTGGATTCAGTCCAAGAAGCCGTCGTGACAACGGTCAAAGACGCAAGTGATCAAGACGCTCTTGTCGCTTACGTCATCACAGATAAAGAAACGGGCACTTTGAAAGAAAGCCTAAAGCGCACCTTACCTGAATATATGGTGCCATCATGGATCATTAAGCTAGCCCAACTGCCGATGACGGCAAATGGCAAAGTGGATCTCAAAGCACTGCCAGCACCTGATGTGGAAGCGAATCAAACAGCATACGAAGCCCCAAGAGATGAAGTGGAAACACTGCTTTGCGGCATTTGGGAAGATGTGCTTGGCGTCAGCCAAGTCGGTATTCACGACCATTTCTTCTTCCTTGGCGGAGATTCGATTAAAGGCATCCAAATGGCAAGCAGACTCACGCAAGAAGGCTGGAAGCTCGATATGAAACTACTTTTCCAATACCCAACGATTGCGGAGCTTCGCCCATATATCGAAGAAGCGGACCTTCTCACAGCCGATCAGTCAGCTGTCGAAGGAGAGGTTATTTTAACACCTATACAGCGCTGGTTCTTTGAACGGAACTTCAGCAGCCAGCATCATTGGAATCAGTCCGTTATGCTCCATGCGGCAAATGGTTTGGATGAAGCGCTTGTCAAGCAAGTGCTCGAGCAGATGATGACCCATCATGATGCTTTGCGATTGGTTTATCCGATAGAAGAAGGACGCATCATCCAGCGTCATCGTGGAGTAGACGAAAACGATGTAGCGGTGGACGTGATAGAAGTACAAGGAGAACGATCACAGCAAATCGAGCACGTAGAAAAGCTGGCAAATGAAGTGCAGGCGAGTATTTCTTTAACAGAGGGACCGTTAGTCAAACCTGCGATTTTCCGTACGGATCATGGAGATCACTTATTGCTCGTTGTACATCACCTTGTCATTGATGGTGTGTCATGGCGTATTTTCCTTGAAGACTTCATGGCTCTTTATGAGCAGGCGAAGCGTGGGGAAGAGCTGACACTTCCTGAAAAAACACATTCATTCCAAGCATATGCCCAGAAGTTGACGGAATATGCAGTGTCAGATGAGCTGCTGGCAGAAAGGGACTATTGGAAAAAGGTACTTGGGCATTTAACTGCACCTCTGCAAAAGGATCATGTTACAGAGGATCAAAGAATGCTGCATACAAAAACCATTCGCTTTACGCTGTCTGAGGAAGAAACACGCAGTCTACTGACAGAAGTACATGAGGCGTACCATACGGAAATCAATGACATTTTGCTAACCGCTTTAGGATTGACCCTGAAAGAGTGGACAGGAGAAGACAGACACTTTATTCACCTTGAAGGACATGGAAGGGAAGACATCCTTCCGGCGGTCAATGTGTCGCGGACCATCGGCTGGTTTACGAGCATGTATCCTGTGCTACTTGATTTGTCGCATGCGGAGGATCTTTCGTATCAAATCAAGCTTTTGAAAGAAGAGCTCAGACACATTCCGAACAAGGGAATCGGCTATGGCGTTTTAAAATACTTAACGCCTGACAAAATGAAGGACGGTCTCGCATTTGATGTCACGCCAGATATCAGCTTTAACTATCTTGGTCAGTTTGATGAACAGATTGGCGGGGGTGAACTAAGTCGATCCACTTGGCAGGCAGGTCAATCATTAAGTCCAGAATCAGAGAAACCTCATGCATTAGATATTGTTGGTTTCGTAGAACAGGGCTTGTTCCATATGACGATTTCATATCACCAGCTTGAATTCGAAGAGCAAACGATGGAGCAGTTCAAGGACCTTTTAGAAAAGAACGTGAAGGCACTCATCTCACATTGTGTATCACAAGATGAAGCGCAAATTACACCTAGTGATGTAGGAGACGATGACCTGACCATGGATGAACTTGAAAAGCTAATGGATATATTTTAAGCAAACGAAGAGGTGGACTATGAGCAAACAGAAGATTCAAAAGGTATATCCTTTAACACCAATGCAAGAAGGCATGTTATATCATGCCATGCTAGACCCTAATTCGTCCTCTTATTTCACACAGCTGGAGCTTGGAATAAGAGGGGAGTTTGATCTCGATCTTTTTGAAAAAAGTCTCAATGAGCTCATCGGCACATATGACATTCTCCGTACAGCCTTTGTCTATCAGCAATTACAGAAGCCTCGTCAGGTTGTACTGGCAGAGCGCAATCTAGATGTGTATAGAAAGAATCTATCTCACCTGAATCATCAGGAACAGCAAAAGGTACTAGATCAATATAAAAAGCAAGTGAGAAAGCAAGGCTTCCATTTAACGAATGATTTGTTATTGAAGGTCGCTGTTTTTCAACTGAATGAAACAAACTGGCATCTCATTTGGAGCAACCATCACATCATCATGGATGGTTGGTCCATGGGAGTTTTGATGAAAAAATTGTTTCATTACTACGAATCTTATCGGAACGGCAAAACGCCGGATCGCTCACAAGGAAAACCTTATGCAGATTATATCCAGTGGCTTGGCAAGCAAAATCAACAAGCAGCGGAAGGCTATTGGAAGGATCGCTTAGACGGTGCGGTTCAGCATCAAGGGCTTTTGCAGCAAAAAGAAGCGAACGGACAATATGACCATCAGGAATGGACGTTCACATGGGATGCTGAAATGGTCAGAAGCATTCAAGAGATCGCAAGAAATTGCCAAGTGACAGCACCAAATCTATTCCAGGCTGTTTGGTCGGTTCTTTTAGGCACTTACCATGCGGCACATGATGTCACTTTCGGAACAGTCGTATCTGGAAGGCCGCCAAGTGTGGCTGGGATAGAACAGATGGCAGGGCTTTTTATCAATACAATACCGGTCAGGGTAGAAATGAATCAGGAAGACACCTTCAAACAGCTGTTTCAAAAAGTTCAGCAGCATGCGCTGGAAGCGGAAAACTATGATTTTATGCCGCTTTATGACATTCAGCAACAGGCAGCTGCAGGAGGACAACTCTTCGATCACTTGGTCGGGTTTGAGAACTATCCTTTAGATCAAGAGCTATCTGGTGACACCATGTCGGAACGTCTAGGGTTTTCCATTGATGTAAAAGACGGATTTGAACAAACGAATTTCGATCTAAATGTCCTTGTATATCCAGGTGAAACATGGACATTGAAAATCAAATACAATGCGGTGGCTTTTGAAGAAGAGGTCATTGAAAAAATATCGAAACACCTGACCAACCTCATGAAGCAGATCATCGAAAATCCGGAAGTTCGCCTTCATGACGTGACGTGTATCACTGAAGAAGAAAAACAGCAGATTGAAGCATGGAACAAGACAGAACGAGATTATCCAAAGCATCTGTCTATTCCTGAGCTTCTGAAAGAACGCATTCAAACGCAGCCAGACCATCTGGCGTTAGTCGAAGGAGAGCGGGCATTCACCTATGAAGAACTCGGCCAAGAAATCCATCGTGTTGCGGGACATTTGATTGATAGCGGAGTGAAACAAGAAGATGCCGTCGCAGTGTATATGAATCGATCTGCTGAAGCAGTGATCGCCATTTTAGCGGTTCTTCAAGCAGGGGCTGCTTATGTACCAATTGATCCAGCCCAGCCAGAGGATAGAATCCGCTTTATGCTTGAAGACAGCGGCGCATCCGTTTTGCTCTATGCGGACAGCCAGCCGCCAGTTCATGAAAGCATCCAAGCCGTTCATGTGTCGGACATATCGAATCAGTCAAACGGACCTTTCGAAGTCGAGACCTCTCCTTCGCAATTGGCGTATATCATGTACACGTCGGGGTCAACCGGTCAGCCAAAAGGTGTTCAAATTGAGCATCAACATATTGTCAGATTGGCATGTTCACAGGAGACACTGGGCTTGAACAAGTCGGATCGTATGGCACATACAGGAGCAGTCAGCTTTGATGCCATTACTTTTGAAATTTTCACCACACTGCTGAACGGTGCAACGCTTTATCCTGTTGACCGTGACACGTTATTGGACATCAACCGGTTTGAACGCTTTATCCAAACGAATCAAATCTCGGCGCTCTTTTTAACGACAGGTTTGTTTAATCAACTCGCTCAGCAGCGACCGCATATGTTTAAAGGATTGTCCAAATTGATCACAGGCGGTGATGTGATCAATGTGAAAAGTGCAGAGCTTGTGAAGAAACATCATCCATCACTTGTTTTACTGAATGCGTATGGCCCAACAGAAAACACCACCATCTCGACCATTTATGAGGTGAGAGGGGATGAAACGGGCACGATTCCAATTGGTCAGCCGATCAATCATTCGTCCGCTTACATTTTAGATGACAATCAAAGACTTCAGCCAATTGGTGCGCCAGGAGAGCTGTATGTCGGCGGTGACGGTGTCTCAAGAGGATATCTCCATCGTCCAGAATTAACAAAGCAAGTATTTATCGCTGATCCTTTCAAGGCAGAAGGGCGTTTATATCGAACAGGAGATTTGGCTAGGTACGGTTCAAATGGTCAAATCGAATTCCTCGGACGGACAGATGATCAAGTGAAAATCCGTGGTTTCCGTATTGAGCTCGGTGAAATTGAAACGGTTCTTCAACAAGAGGCGGGGATCGATGAGGCGGTTGTGCTCATCCATGCGTCTCCTTCAGAAGAAAAAGAAATGACCGCTTACTATACGGGAACGATCAGAGAAGAAGAGGTGCGGGCTTTATTTCATCAAGCACTGCCAGCATATATGGTACCTCATCACGTCATGAAGCTAGATGCTTTCCCGCTTACAGCAAACGGAAAGGTCGATCGAAAAGCTTTACCAACGCCTGACGAAGCTCATCGTGAAGAAGTCAGGATCATTCCGCCTGAAACTGAGACGGAAAAGGCGCTTGCTCAAATTTGGGAGGAACTGCTTGGGAAAGCGGTGGGAATAGATGAGCATTTCTTCATGACTGGCGGACATTCACTCAAAGCAATGATGATGTCAGCCAAAATCCAAGAAGTGTTCCAAAAGGAAGTTCCGATTCAAGTGATATTCGAAAAGCCAACGGTTCGATCGCTTGCGTCATACATTGACCAGGACGGTCAAGAAGAACAAGGACATCCGATCTTACCCGCAGCGAAGGCGGAGGACTATCCAGTGTCACCAGCTCAGCGGCGCTTATACATTTTACAAACACTTGAACCTAAGAGTACGAACTATCATATTCCGATCGTCTTAACGCTTGAAGGTACGCTCGATCATCAGCGGCTCACCTCAGCATTTGATGAATTGATTCAAACGCATGAAATCTTAAGAACGAGTTTTCATATGAAAGGCGAGAACATCGTCCAAAGGGTACATGAAAGAGCGGCATTTGACCTCCCTGTCCATGATGTAAAGGAAGAAGAGGCCGAGGCATTTCTTGCTGAACGTCAGGCGCCGTTTGATTTGACAGCCGCTCCCCTCCTGCGGGCACAGTTGCTCAAAGTGAGTCATGATCGTCATCTATTAGTCTTGGAAGCACATCACCTCATTACAGATGGCAGCTCCATGAAGACGTTCATTCAGGATTTGGCGAAAGCCTATGATGGAGAGGCACTTGCAGAAAGAGCCATTCATTATAAAGATTACGCTGTCTGGCAGTTAAGTGAAGAAGAAACAGAGAAACAGCGTGCGCATGAAGCGTATTGGCTGAAGCAATACGAAGGAGATGTACCGGTTTTAGATTTGCCGACAGACTACCCACGTCCAGTGGAACGTGATTTTTCTGGAGAACGGGTGATGTTTGGCTGTGATCAAGCGACAACTCAGCGTATTCATGAGCTGCTCAAGAAAACAGATACGACGCTGTACATGTTCTTGTTATCTGCATTTCAAGTGCTGCTCGCTTCCTACAGCGGACAGGAAGATATCATTGTCGGATCTCCTGTTGCGGGGCGAACACATCCAGATATTCAGGACATGCCGGGGATGTTCATCAATACCATTGCGATGCGCGGGAAACCGGAACAAACAAAGTCATTTTTACAGCTGCTTAAAGAAATAAAAGAAACGAGTGTAGATGCTTTTGCACATCAAAGCTATCCGCTCGAAGAGTTAATCGCGCGTCTGCCGCTTGATCGTGATACAACCCGAAGCCCGCTCTTTAGTGTTTCGTTTAATATGCAGAACATGGATGTTCCTGCACTAAAGCTCGGCGATCTGAACATTTCGCCTTATGCAATGCAGCACCGATCCGTCAAATTTGATCTGTCTCTAGAAGCATTTGAACGTGAGGGAGAAATAAAACTAAGCCTAGACTATGCAACGGCATTATTTAAAGAGGAAACCATCCGCCGGTTCGGAACACATCTTCTTGCGATTATTCGTGAGGCGGTCCAGCATCCGAATGAACAAATTGGCTTGTTCAACCTCTTGGATCAGCATGAACAAATGGAGCGGCTGGAGAAAAGGGATGGAGAACAAACAGGTCAACATGAGCCGTACCATGTGCAATTTTCACGTCAAGCCATGGAAACGCCTGATGCCATTGCGGTGATGGATGGTGAAAGGAAGCTGACCTACCGTGAACTAGATCACATGTCCAATGCTCTTTGCAGTGAGCTGAAGATGCAAGGCGTAGAGAAAGAAAGCACAGTCGCACTTATTCTTGATCGATCTGTCTATGTCGTTGTCTCGATGCTAGGTGTAATGAAAGCAGGCGGTGCATTTGTCCCAATTGATCCAGCTTTTCCTGCGGAACGTATTCGTTACACATTAAAAGATTCAGGGGCAAAAGTCATCGTGGCAAATGAGTCTCTTGGCGATTCGTATCAGCATCTCAAGTCGATTCAGGTCGTACATGTGGAGAAAGCCGTCCAACGAAACGATTCTCTAGACCTGCCAGACGTATCGGTTGATCAACTGGCTTATGTGATTTACACATCTGGAACAACAGGGAAGCCAAAAGGTGTACAGCTCACGCATCGTAATCTATCACACTACGTCAATTGGTTGACACATGAAGTGACTTTACAAGAATGCGATCGAACGGCACTCCTGTCTTCTTATGCATACGATCTTGGTTACACAAGCATTTTCCCGGTTCTAAAAGCAGGCGGGACACTCTATATTCCTCGTGAAGACGTGTATACAGACCCTGTACGTCTCATGCGTTTTATTGATGAACAAGAGCTGACTTATATCAAAATGACACCATCCTTATTTCATATGATGGCAGATTCGAAGGGTCATACATTTGACGCTTTACGGCTTGTGGTATTGGGAGGAGAACCGATTGTCTCTGAAGATGTTGCGACATTTATGAAGCAGCATCCATGCGTGGCAGTGATGAACCATTACGGTCCGACAGAAACAACGATTGGTACAGTGAGCAAGCTAATGACACCGCATGAGCTGGACGCTTTAAAGGAGCGTTCTATCATCGGAAAGCCTATTGCTCATACAAGAGCGCTCGTATGCAATCGCGAGCAGCGCCTTGTTCCTTATGGCGCACCGGGGGAGCTTTATATTTCAGGTGATGGTGTTTCAAGAGGTTATTTGAATCAGCCTGAATTAACAGCAGAGCGTTTTCTTGAAAATCCTTATTTCCCTCAAGAGCGGATGTATCGAACGGGAGATTTGGTTAGACAGCATACAAATGGAGAGATTGAATTCCTTGGAAGAGTAGATGATCAAGTGAAAATTCGCGGTTATCGAATTGAGAAACAAGAAATTGAGCATGCCGCACGTGCCCTTTCAACCATTCAAAAAGTGTATGTCAAAGTGATCAACACATCTCGTTTACCGGAGCTGGCGTTATATTATACAGCACCTGATCACATTGGAACGCTGACATTTAGAGAAAAGCTTTCAGAGACACTACCGGATTACATGATTCCTACTTATTTTGTCAAAGTGGGTCATATGCCGCTGACGCAAAACGGAAAAGTGGATGCAAAATCTCTGCCGCTTCCTCATGAGGCACATATGAACCGCACGGCACATGCAGCACCAGAAACGGCGCTTGAGCAGACGCTTTGTGATATGTGGTCAGATGTTCTTGAGATTGAAAAAGTCGGCATTGATGACCATTTCTTTGAATTAGGCGGGCATTCTCTGAAAGGCATGGTGCTCATTTCGAACATGCAAGCCAAACTGAATCAGCATGTTC
The DNA here is from genome assembly GCF_000701305.1 of Bacillus sp. UNC125MFCrub1.1. Lineage (NCBI taxonomy): Bacteria > Bacillati > Bacillota > Bacilli > Caryophanales > Bacillaceae > Bacillus > Bacillus sp. UNC125MFCrub1.1. The sequence goes on along the minus strand of NZ_JNIG01000010.1, from coordinate 207,253 downwards.
CACTCAAGGTTCTTTTTGAAAAGCCAACGATACGTGCGATAGCTGCCTATTTGGAAGAAGCTGATGCTTCGCTCGTCACATCGATTCAGCCAGCGGAAAAGCAAGATTTCTATCCAGTCTCTTCCGCACAAAAGCGAATGTACGTATTACAGCAGTTACATCCAGAATCCGTCACCTACCATATGCCAGCCGTTTTCATGATGGAAGGAAACCTTGATCTGAAGCAGCTAGAAGGAGCGATTCAAGCTTTAATTGATAGACATGAGTCATTGCGGACAGCCTTTGTTGAAATTGACGGCAGTCCCGTCCAAAAAATCTATCGCCGTGTACCGTTTACGTTACAGATGGTTGAAGTAGAAAGCGATCAGGTACAATCCGTCGTAGACAACTTCATGACACCATTCTCATTACATCAAGCACCTCTAATGAGAGCGAAAGTGGCAAAGCTGTCTGATGACAAATATGTGTTCATGATGGATATGCACCATATCATCGCAGACGGAGTGACACGCAGTCTGCTTATTCAAGAATTAGCGGAGTTGTATGAGCATAAGACGTTACCGCCAGTTCAGTTGCACTACAAGGATTATGCGGTATGGCAGCAAGAGGAAGAACAGCAAGCAGCACTTGAAAAACAGCGGCAGTATTGGCTGGAGCAATATGCACAGCCGCCAGAAGACTTAGCACTTCCGCTTGATTTCCCGCGGCCTAGCGTGCAGTCATTTGCAGGAGGCCGGGTTGATAGATGGCTGTCTGCTGAAAAGGCGCAGCATGTCAAAGCGCTCATGGCTGAAAAAAATGTGAGTTTGAACATGGTGATGCAAACGGCCTTTGCCATTCTCCTTCATAAATTGACTGGGCAGCATGACATCGTCATAGGGGCTGTAACGGCTGGACGTACACATGCGTCAATCGAACGGATTCCGGGCATGTTTGTGAATACACTGGCCCTTCGACATGACGTTCAGTTAGAAGAAACTGCAGAGCATCTGCTAGAAAAAATAAGAGATCACAATCTATCAGCTTATGAACATCAAGGATTCCCATTCGAGGATTTGGTCGCGCAGTTAGACCTTCCGAAAGACACGAGCCGCAACCCGTTGTTTAGTGTCATGATGACAACGGATGAGCGTGATCTGACGTTACCGGAATTGAATGGACTTACGCTTTCGCACAAACAGCAAGAAGCCGTTCAGGCAAAATTTGATTTAACGCTCGGTGTCTTTGAGGAACAAGATCAAGTGGGCTTGCGCTTTGAATATGCAGCGGCACTATTTAAAAAGAGTACCATTCAGCGATGGAGTCAATATGTTGAGCGAATCATAGACGAAATGCTTGCGAAATTGAATCAGTCGATCTCGACCATCTCCATCTTAACCAAAGAAGAAGAGCGACATCTGCTTGATGAATGGTCCGGACCTGTCCTAGATGTCCCGACAGATCAAACGGTTCATACATTGATTGAGGCGAAGTCACAAGAAGTACCTCATCAAAAAGCCGCAACTTTCTGCGGCACAAGCTGGACGTATGAAGAACTGAACAACCGGGCGAATACAGTCGCCGCAAGACTCATTTCCACCGGCACAAAACCGGGAGACCGCATCGGCATTCTCACGCGTCCATCGCTCGAGATGACAGCCGCTGTTCTCGGTGTGCTCAAGGCAGGTGCGGCATTCGTGCCGATTGATGCCGATTATCCAGCGCAGCGCATTGCCTACATGCTGGAAGATTGCGGGGCAGAGGTCCTTCTGATTCAGAAAGAGCTCACTGCACCACCTTCTTTCACAGGTCATACCCTCTTCATAGAAGAGGCAGTAGAAGGAGAAGCGCACGAGATTCAGGTTCCTGTCAAACCAACGGATCTCGCTTATATGATTTACACATCTGGAACGACTGGACAGCCGAAGGGTGTCATGGTCGAGCATCAGTCTCTTGTCAATCTTGCTTTTTGGCACAATGATGCTTTCCAGGTGACGAAACAAGACCGAACCGCCATTTTGTTGTGTGAAGCGATTCGCCTCGATATGATCAAGCTCAATTCGTATTTTAATCACGAAGGCATCACCATTGCATTCCTGCCAACACAGCTATGTGAGCAGTTTATGTCGATGGACAATCATTCTCTCCGTTACTTACTGACAGGCGGGGACAAGCTGAAACAGGTGAAGCCCGTTCCATACAAACTCGTGAATAACTACGGCCCAACAGAAAATACGGTCGTGGCGACAAGCGGGATCATTGATCCAGATCAAGGCACGCTTCCTATCGGAACAGCGATTGCCAATACTCGTTTTTACATTATGGGTTCGTTATATGATCTCTCGCCGCAAGGCGTACCGGGTGAGCTCGTGATTGCAGGGAAAGGACTGGCAAGAGGCTACTGGAATCTACCAGAGGAAACGGACAAACGGTTTGTCCCAGATCCATTTTATCCAGGAGAGCGCATGTACCGTACAGGTGATTTGGTGAAGTGGACAGAGGATGGCGAACTGATCTATCTCGGTAGAAAAGACCATCAAGTGAGCATCCGCGGATTCCGTATTGAGCTATCAGAAATTGAAGCGCAGCTCCTTGCGCTAAATGAAGTGAAAGAAGCCGTCGTGACAACGGTCAAAGACGCAAGTGATCAAGACGCTCTTGTCGCTTACGTCATTACAGATGCAGAAACGGCTGCGCTGAAAGAAAGCTTAAAGCGCATCTTGCCTGAATATATGGTGCCATCATGGATCATCAAGCTAGACCAACTGCCAATGACGGCAAATGGCAAAGTGGATCTCAAAGCACTGCCAGCACCTGATGTGGAAGCGAATCAAACAGCATACGAAGCCCCAAGAGATGAAGTGGAAGCACTACTTTGCGGCATTTGGGAAGATGTACTTGGCGTCAGCCAAGTTGGTATTCACGACCACTTCTTCTTCCTTGGCGGAGATTCGATTAAAGGCATCCAGATGGCAAGCAGACTCACGCAAGAAGGCTGGAAGCTCGATATGAAACTGCTTTTCCAATACCCAACGATTGCGGAGCTTCGCCCATATATCGAAGAAGCGGACCTTCTCACAGCTGATCAGTCAGCTGTGGAAGGAGAGGTCATTTTAACACCGATTCAGCGCTGGTTCTTTGAACGGAACTTTGATCACCAGCACCACTGGAATCTCTCAATGATGCTTCATGCACCAAAAGGGTTTGACTTGGCTGTCACAGAACAAGTTCTGCAAAAACTGCTCTCACATCATGATGCACTGCGCATGGTGTTCAGACAGGAGCATGATGACATGCTGCAATACAATCAGCGGGAGTTGACAGAACCATTTTCAATTATTTCTTGTGATGTTTCAAAAGCGCAAGATGTGAAACAGGCGATTTCCACATACGCCAATGAGTATCAGCGTCAACTGAATCTTGAAAAGGGTCCATTGATGAAAGTGATTTGTTTCCATACAGAAAACGGTGATCACTTACTCATCATCACACATCATCTTGTGATTGACGGCGTTTCTTGCCGGATTTTACTAGAAGACTTTATGTCTCTTTATCATCAGGCAGAAAAAGGAGAAACGATGGTTCTGCCGCCAAAAACGCACTCTTTCAAAGAATGGGCAGAAGCGATTGAACGATATGCGCAGTCACAGCTGCTAAAAAACCAGAAGGAGTATTGGGCAGCGATTGAAAATAGACCGTTTACGACTTTACCTGTTGACCATGAAGTAAAAGAAAGAAAAGTCGCGGATACGAAAGCGGTCAAAATGCAGCTGACAGAAGCAGAAACCGAGCATCTGTTAACGAATATCCATCTTCCGTACACAACAGAAATGAATGATATTCTTCTATGTGCGCTTGGGCTGGCCGTTCAGGAATGGACAGGTCAATCTCATGTACATGTACAGCTTGAAGGTCATGGAAGAGAGGACATTTTATCAGGATTAGATATATCCCGCACAGTTGGCTGGTTTACGAGCATGTATCCAGTCGTTCTTGAAGCGAAACCGAATCAGACCATTGCAGACGCTATCAAAGGAACGAAAGAGATGCTACGGCGTGTACCGAATAAAGGGATTGGTTACGGTATTTTAAGATACATGACACCATCCGAACCGTCAGTCAAACACGTGCAGCCTGAAATCAGCTTGAACTATCTTGGGCAGATTGATCAGGAAGTGACGACAGAACTCTTTGGGCCCTCAACCTATGATATGGGCCGTCAAGCAAGCCCTGAATCTGAAGCTGTTTATAAGCTGAACCTCAGCGGTCTTGTTCAGCACAATCAATTCATTCTGTCGTGCTCATATTGTGCAAGTGAATATGAAGAACAAACGATACAGCAGTTCATCGCATTGTTGAAGGAGAAGATCAGATCCATCATCACCCATTGCTTAGCGCATCAAGAGCGAGAATTTACACCAAGTGACTTCTCGGCTGCAGACCTTGAAATGGATGAAATGGACGATATCTTTGACATGCTTGAGGAGAAATTGACCTAACACCACTAGATCAGTCATGAAAAAGGGGAAGGAGGAATGAAATAGATGAGTCAATTTAAAAGGGATCAAGTTCAAGATATGTACTATCTGTCACCGATGCAAGAAGGAATGCTGTTTCATACCCTCCATCATCAAGAAAAAGGCTTTTATGTAGAACAAATGGATATGAACGTGAAGGGCACACTTCGGCATGATTTGCTTGAGAAAAGCATGAATATCATTGTGGAACGGTACGATATTTTTCGTACCGTGTTCCTCCACGAAAAAGTGAAGCGTCCTGTCCAAGTTGTATTAAAAAATCGACCTTTCCAGCTTGATGTTGTGGACATACAGGATCTTTCTGAAAGTGAACAGCTTGAACGTATTGATCGTTTTAAACAAAAGGATCAGCTGAGAGGATTTGATCTCTCGAAGGATCTGCTCATGCGGGCCTCTGTTTTTCAAACGGGTCCTTCAAGCTATCGCTGGATATGGAGCTATCACCATATCCTTCTAGATGGCTGGTGTTTTGGCCTAGTTGTGCAGGAATTGTTTGCGATTTATCATGCACTTTTGCATGACATCCCTTATAGGCTGGAGCCAGTCAAGCCATATAAAGAATATATTCAATGGCTGGAAAAACAAGATAAACAAGCCTCACTTGAATATTGGACGCAATCTTTGGCTGGTTTTGAGGGGCAGTCGACTTTTAAAGAACAGCGAAAGCAAACAAATGAGCATGAATTAGGCGAAATCGAATGGGCCATGAGTAAAGAAGAAACTGCTGCTTTATCAGAGTTAGCCTTGCAGCAGAATGCCACGTTAAGCAGTGCGCTTCAATCGGCTTGGTCCATTTTACTAAGCAGGTATCAGCGCTCAAACGATGTGTTGTTTGGAACGGTTGTGTCAGGACGTCCGGCAGATTTAGCTGGTGTGGACCGGATGGTGGGGTTGTTCATCAATGTCATTCCAAGACGAATTCAGCTGACAGACCAAATGACGTTCCGTTCTCTATTATCAGAGACGCAGCAGCAGTCTTTAGCGGCTGAACCGCACCAATATATCCCGATTTATGATATTCAGGCTAAGGCAGGTCAGCAGCAGCTCATTGATCATATTGTGGTGTTTGAGAATGTCCCTGCTGCAAAGAAAGACGAGCAGGAGTCACTGCTTGGCTTTACAGTAGAAGACATGAATGTCTATGAGAAATCGAACTATGATCTCAATTTACTGGCGTCGCCCGGGGAACAATTGCAGCTGAAGCTGGCCTTTAATCAGCGTGCATTTGATCCTGCATTTGTCCATAAATTAAAGGATCAGCTGACCCTTTTGATCAAAGGGGCCATCAAACATCCAGATCAGTTAGTTCATATACTGACACTTGTGACAAAGCAGGAAAAACAGCGAATGTTAGAGGAATGGAATGCACCTGAGCTGGAGCATGATCAGCTTTATTTGACAAAGTGGTTTGAGCATAATGTCCGAAAACAGCCGAATGCAGTGGCATTATCAGCAGGTGATCACACGATGACATATGCGGAGCTGAACGAACAAGCCAATCGACTGGCAAGGCATTTGCAAAAAAATGGGGTGGGTCATCAAACGGTGACCGCCATTTTAGCAGAGCGGACACCTGAACTCATTGTCAGTTTACTCGCTGTCTTAAAAGCAGGTGCCACCTATGTGTCGATTGATCCAGATTATCCAGAAAGCCGTATCCAATATATGCTGAGAGACAGCGGAGCGACGCATCTTCTGACTCATTCATCCTTTATCAGTCAGACGAGGTCACTCGCATTTGATGGCACGTATCTTTTTGCAGATGATCAAGAAATTTTACTGATGAGCTCAGAGAATCTGCCACTTGAAGCTGGTTTAGATGATACGGCATACATCATGTATACATCTGGAACAACCGGACAGCCAAAAGGCATCATGACGACCCATTCCAATATTGCCCGGGTGGTCAAAAATACGAATTATTTAACCATTTTAGAAACAGATACATTGCTGTCGTTATCAAATAGCGTATTTGATGGCTTTACATTTGATGTATATGGTGCGCTTTTAAACGGAGCAAAGCTTGTCCTGCCGCAAAAAGAAACCATTTTAGATATGGGGAAGCTCACTGAGTTGATAAAAGGAGAGCATATTTCTGTCATGTTTGTTCCAACCGCTTTATTCCATCTTCTCGTTGATGAAGGAACAGACTGGATGCGCGGTGTGCGTAAGGTGCTGTTTGGGGGAGAGAGGGCATCGGTTCAGCATGTGAGAAAAGCCTTTGATGTGATGGGAAAAGGCAGATTGTTGAATGTATACGGACCAACCGAATCAACGGTTTTTGCCACATATTATCCGATAGATGAAGCGATCCCTTTAGAGGCACGTTCTATTCCAATTGGGAAGCCGCTCAACCAGACGGGCGCTTATATATTGAGTGAGCACAGACAGCTTCAGCCGATTGGAATGGTTGGAGAGCTTTGTCTGAGCGGCAAAGGACTGGCAAAAGGGTATTTGAATCGTCCTGATCTGACAAAACAAGTCTTTATCGCCCATCCATTCGCTGCGGGTGAGCGCCTGTATCGCACGGGGGATTTAGCTTACTTTCGAGAAGACGGTCTGATTGAGTATGCAGGCAGAGTTGATGATCAGGTGAAAATTCGAGGACACCGAATTGAACTGACAGAAATTGAAGCCAACCTTCTCATGCACCCAGGTGTAAAACAAGCTGTACTCCTAGCGGATCATGATGAAACCAATCATACAAGGCTGCTTGCCTATATCACGTGTGATGATGCATGGAAAGGCAAACTCGATGACATCAAATCAGGGCTGAAAGAGCGTCTTCCAGCTTATATGCTGCCTCATGAGCTGATTGAACTGGAGAACCTCCCACTTACGCCAAACGGGAAGGTTGATAAACGCCAGCTACCAAAACCAGAGGCACCGCAAGGAAACCGCCGTGTGAAACTGCCCGCAAATGAAGTGGAACAAAAGCTGCTGGTAATGTGGCGGGAAGTACTTGAACGAGAGGATATTAGCACAGATGACCATTTCTTTGAGCTTGGCGGACATTCTTTAAAAGCAATGTCTCTTTTGTCCAAAGTATCAAAAGAGTTTGAGGTTCAGGTGCCGATCCATTTGTTGTTTGAGACCCCGACGATTGAAGCGCTTAGTCATTATATTCAGCATCAGGACGGGGAAACCGCTGGCTATCTTGTATTCAATGAATCTCAAACATCAACAGTCTTTGCTCTTCCGCCATTACCAGGCTACGGCTTTATCTATCAGGAAGCAGCAAAAACGCTTGATGATGTTCGGCTAGTCGCTTTTGATTTTATTGAAACGAATAACCGAATGGCGCAGTACGTTCAGCATATTCAGCACCTTCAGCCAAAAGGGCCGCTGACGTTGATGGGGTACTCAGGCGGATGTTACCTCGCCTTTGAGCTTGTTCAAGCGCTTGAACAAGTAGGACGGACAGTCGAGAAGGTCATCATGATCGATTCCTATAAGAAAATTGGAGAAAGTGATTTAGAAGGACGATCCATTGATGATGATATTGAAGCGATTGTTCATCAAACGAAACAAAGCGAGCTTGCTCAAGGGGAGATCGTTCAAGAAGCGCTTGCCCAAAAGACGCGCGCCTACTATGAAACGTTTGTTAAGGGGGTGAATCAAGGCAAAATACAGGCAGATATTACGTTCATCCAATCTGAAGAACAAATAGCGATCCCGGACTGGATGGAAGAGTGGACACAGGCAACGGCCGGATCTTTTACCCAATACCAAGGCTATGGCCGGCATGCTGATATGTTCAAACAGAAAGAATGTGCAGCTCAAAATGCAAAGCTGATCAAACATATTGTCAATCAAACAAATAGAGAACGAGTCTTGTAAACTTTAGATTAGGCAGGATGCAGCCTTGCAGTCCTGCCTAACAAAAAAGGAAAGGAACTCATATGAAACCATCAACCATTAACCAAACGAGTAGACATGAATCAATGGATGCGATTTTACAAGATGTAAAGACAACCATTTTACAAACCAACGAAATCGAACGCTTCGCTGTTTTTTCACGTGAAAAAACCATTCGACCGCGGCCGTATCACCTCTCTCATTTATTTCTCGACAAGCACATTGAGCAGGAGGCCGCAGCGGAAGCGATACAGACGCAAAAGGCTGTACCTGCTTTGGCCGATATGCCGCCCGCTCTTTCCTATGGAGGGGATCTCGACGTCACACAAGGCGCACAGACCTTACAGGAAGTCTTAACAGAGGCTGCAAAAACGACAAATGGGCTTACGTATATCGTGAATAGCAAGAACGAACTCACACAATCTTATGCGCAGTTACAAGGGGACGCCGAGAGGGTTCTGACTGGTTTAAGGGCACTGGGGCTTAAGGCAGGCGATCCTGTTTTCTTTCAATTCTCATCGAATCATGCCATGGTCACTGCCTTTTGGGCATGTGTATTAGGCGGATTTGTTCCAACGCTTGTGTCGGCTGCCCCAACCTATCGGGAGATGAATGCTGCAGTGAAGAAGCTTCATCACGCTTGGAAGCTGCTCGAGCATCCGCTCATCCTAACAGATGACTCACTGATCGAGGAGGTGCAAGGGTTAGCCTTACTGTGGCATACAGACCAATTACGTGTCGCAGCAGTTGAGCCGATGCTGACATTAGAAAGAGATACAGCCGCTCACCCTGCCGCGCCAGATGATTCCGTCTTCTTTATCTTAACGTCTGGAAGTACAGGGATGCCAAAGTGTGTAGAGCATTCCCATAGAAGTGTGCTGGCGAACGTCAAAGGAACAGTGGCAGCAAATCAATTTACACAAGAGGATGTCTCGTTAGACTGGATGCCTTTAGATCATATTGGTGGCATCGTGATGTTCCACCTTGTCAATGTGTACACAGGCTGCGAGCAGATTCGGGCAAGAACAGATGACTTTATCGCTCAGCCGCTGCGGTGGCTTGACTGGATGGACCGCTACCGTGCAACGAAGACGTGGGCACCTAACTTTGCATTTGCGATGATCAATGATTATGAGAAAGAGATTTCATCAGGATCTTGGGATCTGTCGGCGATGACCTGCATGATCAATGGGGCAGAGGCGGTCGTGCCAAAAACCATCCACCGATTTCTACACCTGCTTGCTCCGCACGGCTTAAAGGGAGATGTGATCAGACCGGCTTTTGGCATGTCTGAAATCTCATCAGCGGTTGTGTTTTCCTTTGCGATTGAGCGTGGAGATGAAAACAGCGGGGTTCTGACTTTTGAGGAAACGTCGCTGACAGAGCAGCTAAGACCAGCAGAAGCACGTGAGACAGGAACCGTCAGCTTTACAGAGTTGGGCAAACCGATTCCAGGTATCACGATACGCATCGTCAATCATCAGCATGAGCTTCTTCCAGAAGATCATATTGGCCGTGTGCAAATAAAAGGTCCAACCACCATGAAGGGCTATTACCGGAATGACGAAGCGAATCAAGAAGTATTTCAAGCGGATGGCTGGTTTCACACGGGTGATTTAGGTTTCCTGCACGAAGGAAGGCTGACACTAACCGGTAGAGAAAAAGACATGATTATCATCAACGGGAAAAACTATCACAACTATGAAATTGAAGCCATAGCAGAGGAAGTACCGGGAGTAGAAACGAGCTTTGTGGCTGCTTGTTCCGTCCGAATGGAGGCTTCTGCATCCGATGAACTGATTCTCTTTTTTACACCGAAGCTGTATGAGCCAGCTTATATTATGAGGGCAAGTCAGCACATTAAATCCCATATTGCAACAAAAATGGGCTTGTCTGCATCTCGCATCATTCCTGTCCAGAAGCATGCATTTCCCAAAACAAGCTCTGGAAAAATAGAAAGGGCACAGCTCAAGACAAGATGGCAAGAAGGCGAATTTGATGAAATGATCATGGAAATGGACATGAGACTTGAAAATGAACATACCTTGCCTGATTGGAGTTATCAAAAGAAGTGGATACCTGCTCCACTTGATGCAGCTGACAAGCAGATCATAGGGGACGTTGTGATCTTTGCAGATCCATTAGGACTGGCAGATCAATTGAAATCTTTTGCAAACAGTGAACAAACATACATTACGGTTGAACCGGGTCAAGCGTTCAAACAACTCACACACACTCACTTCATCATCCACCCGAATCGGCCGTCTGACTACGAACAACTCTTTGAGACGCTCCGTTCGTATGGCGTTTCGGTGAAACACATCATTCACCTTTGGAACTATACAAACCAAGAAGACAAGCTTTATGTGTCCAAGGCAAAACAAGCGCAGAAAACGGGCAGCATGAGTGCATTATTTTTAACAAAAGCCATTTCCGTCTATGAGGAGCAGGTGGCCATCACTTTTGTCTCAGCCCATGCGATGAATGTGCCGGGGGATCATATCCACGATGTAGAAAAAGCAACGACAGTAGGACTGATGACAGCAATTCAGCATGAATGGCCGTTTATCAAGGTGCAATGTCTTGATTTTTCTCTAGCAGAATCGGTATCTAGTCATTCTCATGCAATGGCGATGATGGCAGAACTCACACATGACCAAGACCGTCATGTTGCTGCTTATCGTCAAGGTGTTCGTTATATTCCCTTTTTAGCACCTCTTCATTTGGAAAAGGAACAGAAAAGGAAAGAGCCGCCATTTGAATCATCTGGGCTTTATGTCATAACAGGCGGGCTAGGCGGAATTGGCCGTTTAGTCAGTGAACACCTACTGACATCTTATCAAGCACATCTCGTATTGCTTGGAAGGAAAGAGAGAGAGGCACTTTCTAGTGACCAGCAAGAGACATTGTCTTTGCTAGAAAAGCAGGCAAAAGTGCATGGCGGCAAGGTTCTTTATGAGAAAGCAGACATCACGGCTGAAAAAGAGGTAGAAGCGATCATCTCTAGACATGAGGTCGCCGGAAATCGAAGGCTGGATGGCATCATTCATTTCGCAGGTATTATTCAAGAAGAACTGCTTGCTGATATGACATCTGTGTCTCTGAATGACATGTACGAAGCGAAGGTATATGGAACGATTGCGCTTCATGAAGCTGCCTCCAAACGCAGGAATGTTTTATTTCTTTCCAGCTCGTCAGCCCGAACGCTAAAGGGCGGTATGACTGTCGGCGCCTATTGCGCTGCCAATGAGTTCGTGGAACAATTTGCTCATTATCAGAAGCTGACATCTACAGTGAAGCCATATTGCTTTAGTTTCAGCATGTGGGACGAGATTGGAATGAGTGAAGGCTCCATGATAAAAGGCATGTTAAAAGAAAGAGGTTATCTACCAATTTCAAAGCAGGCAGGCTTCCAAACAATGCTCGCATGTCTGATGACAGATGCTCCGCTCATTTATACGGGATTGGATCGATCGAAGAAAGAGATTCACGAGATGATCCATGCGGATGCGGAGATGCAAACAGAGCAGACCTTTTACGTCTTTTTCAAAACTGATCAAACAAAGGCGGTGGAAGAGCGGCTTTATCAATCGATTCATACGTGTTTACAGTCCCGTCTATCTGGTGAATATGCCGTGCATTTGTTTCCTGAGGAATATTGGAAAGAAACAGAAGATGGATCGCCAGACGAGGCATATTTTCATGAATTAATAGAGGAAAGCGGAATGGATTCAGACAACAGAGCACCTCACACAGAAACGGAGAAACTGCTCGCACACATTTGGTCAGAGTTGCTCGATGTCTCGGATGTCAGCTGCGGCGATCATTTCTTTTTACTAGGAGGTCATTCGCTGAAGGCGACGCAAATGCTGTCTGCGGTTAGACAAAAAACAGGGTTTGACGTGCCACTTGCTGTGTTGTTTGAACATACGAGACTCGGAGAATTAGCAGACTGGATCGATTCAAATGCCAAAGCAGATGAAGTGATTCCGATGAGAAAAATGGAAAAGGGTCAGGAAATTCCGATGTCTTATGCCCAGCAAAGACAGTGGTTCCTCTATCAATTAGAGCCGGATCTGCCATTTTACAATAATACGATTTCGTTTCGGATGAATGGGCCTTTAGATATCAAGGTGCTTCAGGAAAGTCTGCATCATATGGTGGAAAGACATGAATCGCTCAGAACGTCCTTTACGATGAGCGGGGATGAACCGGTACAGGTCATTCATGAACAGATGGCCCTTCCAGAGCTTGAGGTGATGGACCTTTCAGGCATAGCGTCACAGGAAGAGAAAGAACAAAAAGCGGCTGAATGGGCGAAAGAAGAGGCATCCACACCTTTTCAATTAGAACACGAAGCGCTCTTTCGAGTGAAGCTGATTCGACTTTCACCCGCAGAGCATATCTTGCTGATGTCCATTCACCACATCGTGTCAGATGGCTGGTCGATCGGCATTGTTGCAAGAGAATTATCCGAGTGGTATACAGCGGCGATCGAAGGGCGGGAGCCGCACTTGCCGGCATTGCCAATTCAATATGCGGATTACGCACTGTGGCAGAAGGAGTATTTGACAGGAGAGCCACTAGATAAGCAGCTTACCTATTGGAAGGAGCAATTTGCGGCACCTGTTGAAGATTTGGTATTGCCGTATGATCATCCGCGGCCGGCCGTTCAATCCTACGAAGGGAAGACGAAAACATATCAACTGTCGAAGTCACTGTCTGAAAAGATTGATGAGCTATCTAAGAAAACAGACAGCACACTTTATATGACCTTGCTGTCGGCTTTCTCTACACTTTTACATCGATTGTCTTCACAGGATGAGTTTGTCATTGGCTCGGTCATTGCTGGGAGAAATCGAACGGAAATGGAGCATTTAATCGGATTTTTCGTGAATACATTGGCGCTTCGGATCGACCATAGCGGGAATCCAGCCTTTACGGAATTATTAGAGCGAGTGAAGGAGACAACCGTCGGTGCTTATGCACATCAGGATGTGCCGTTTGAGATGGTGGTCGATGAATTGAATATTGTCCGTGATGCCAGTAAGCAGCCGCTGTTTCAAGTTATGTTTGTTCTGCAAAACCTACCGCTTGAAGCTTCTCCAATGGGGGAGGCGACGTCAGTTTTAGCCATTGAAGATAATGATACAGCGAAATTTGATCTCTCTTTGTTTGTGTTTGAAGGAGCTGAAGGTCTTCAGTTAAAACTTGAGTATCATGCGGATTTATTTTCTGATGACACGATGGAGCGATTCCTTGCATACTACGAGCACCTGCTTGAAGGAATTTGTGAAAATCCAGCGCTGCCGATCAGACAAGTGAATTTCCTGCCAGAGAAAGAAAAGCATCAATTGCTCTATGAATGGAGCGGAAAGACTGATCAACCAAAAGGTCCGTTACTCATGACGGAACGATTTGAAGCGCAAGTGAAAAAGACACCTCATGCAGTGGCGCTCGAGTTCCAGGGAGATGAGTGGACGTACCAAGAGTTACATGAGAAAGTCGATCGTCTAGCAGCCTATTTGCAGCAGCGAGGCGTGACGCCGCATGAACCAGTTGGACTGCTCATCGACAGATCGCCTGAAATGATTCTTGGGGTGCTGGCCATTGTGAAAGCAGGCGGGGCCTATGTGCCAATTGATCCTGAATATCCAGATGCACGCATTGACTATATGCTGAGAGATACAGGGATTCAGCTTTTACTGACAAAAAATGAATGGCTGAAAAAAGTATCCATCCATCAAACGGAACTCATTTGTCTTGATCAAGGGTATGAAGAATTTTTACCAGAAGCAGAGGTCATGCCCGCTGCACTAAGACCTGATGGACTTGCTTATATCAATTACACATCGGGGTCAACTGGACAGCCAAAAGGAGTACTGATCCCGCATCAAGCGGTCGTCCGGCTTGTGTGTGAAACAGACTATGTCACCCTTAATGAACAAACGCGCATTTTACAAATCGCTAGCTTCTCTTTTGATGCATTTACGTATGAAATATGGGGTGCCCTTTTAAACGGGGGAAGGCTCATACTGACGGATCGAAATACCATTTTATCAATGGATACATTAGCGGAAGCACTAAAAACTTATCAGATTACAACAGGGTTCCTGACTGTGCCGCTGTTCAACCGTTTAACAGAAGAACATCCAGAAGCTTTATCTGGACTTCATGCATTATTGATCGGCGGAGATGCCTTATCAGCCGCTCATATCCGAAAAGCACTACCGTATTTGCCTGAAGGGCTTTTAAATGGTTATGGACCAACAGAGAATACAACATTCTCCTGTGTGCATCACATTCGAGCACTGGAAGAAGATCAGGCGACGGTCCCGATTGGACAGCCTATTGCTTATTCACAAGCTTATGTATTAGATGACCAAATGCAGCCAGTTCCGCAAGGCGTCATCGGCGAAATTTACGTTGGCGGCACAGGGCTAGCACTTGGTTACCTTGGAGATGAAGAAAAAACAGCATCATCATTTATCCCGCATCCTTTCCAAGAAGGAGCGCGTTTATATAAAACAGGCGATATGGGCCGCTGGCTGTCAAATGGCATCATTGACTGTCTTGGAAGAATCGATCATCAAGTGAAAATTCGCGGACACCGCGTGGAATGTGGAGAAATTGAAGCCGCTATGCTGACTTTTGATGACATCACAGAATGTGCCGTTATCCCGCATCAGCATGAGAGTGGTCATAAGCGATTGATCGGTTATTTTGTCCAAAAAGGCGGCATGACCACGCAAGACATTCGCAAAAACTTAAAAGACATCCTGCCAGATTATATGGTACCAAGCCTATTAATAGAGCTGGATGAATTACCGCTCACGCCAAATGGCAAGGTAGACCAAAAGCGTCTTCCCCCGCCAGAGTGGAGACAAGAAGAAGTAGAAACAGCCATTGACAAAGCAGCTACTGAGGAAGAACGTGTGTTAGAAAAAGTGTGGTCTCAGCTGCTAGGCGTTCCTTCTATTGGCGTCCATGATAACTACTTTGAGCTTGGCGGAGATTCCATTATTGTCATACAAATGGTGGCACGCTTAGCACAGGAAGGCTACGTCATCCAGCCGAGAGATGTATTTGAAAAACAGACCATCTCACAACTCGCACAAGCCATGAGAAAGGCAGAGGTCTCTACGGTCTATGATCAATCACCTGTGACAGGAGAGGTTCGTCTTCTCCCGATTCAATCATGGTTCTTTGAGCAATCGATGACCAATCAAGATTATTGGAATCTATCGGCGCATATTGAAATGAAGCGATCTGTTCCACATGAACAGTTAACACAGGTTCTTTCAAAACTGGTCGATCATCACGATATGCTGAGAGCTATATATACAAAAGAGGCAGATGGCACATGGATTCAAACCATTCGTGAGCCTGGTGTCACACCTTGTGTCACATTCTTTGATGTGACGGATGTGTCTCAAGAGGAAGCACGGGAACAAATCCGCTTGGAGACAAGTGCCTGTCAAGGAACATTGTCATTACAGCGCGGAGAAGTGATCAAAGCGATTCTTTTCCATACAGGTGAAGACACGTCTGAGCTCTTTATTGCTGCACACCATCTCGTCATGGATGGCATATCATGGCGCATGATACAAGAAGATGTACTAAATGGATTGAAACAGCTTGCTTCGGGGCAGGACATCATATTTGCGAAAAAAACCGCCTCCTATAAGCAGTGGGCAGATGCCTTATATGAATATGCACAAACAGATCAATTACAAGCGCAGGCCTCTTTTTGGCAAAAAATCAAGGATCAAGAGGAAGAAGGTTCTCCTTTCCAACTGCCTGCGCTTTCTAATATAGAAGAACATGCAGAGATCCTGTCGGTTCAGCTCACAAAGGAACAAACAGATATGTTACTTAGACAGGCCTCACAAGCATACCGAACAGAGATTAACGATTTACTGTTATCAGGCCTCACGCAAGCAATTGGAAAGCCAATGCTCATCACGTTAGAAGGGCATGGACGCGAGGATTTATTTGAACAGATGGATTTGTCACGGACAGTCGGCTGGTTTACAAGCTCTTATCCTATTTTTATTCCTTTTATTCAAACCGATGTTGCAAGACAAATCAAAGACGTCAAAGAAACCTTACGAGCTGTGCCGCAAAAGGGAATCGGCTACGGTTTGCTTCAATATATGACAGAATCTCGTTTACTCAAAACGGTAACGCCGCAGATGAGCTTTAATTACCTCGGTCAGTTAGATCAGGCAGATGGCGAAGCCAA
This sequence comes from Bacillus sp. UNC125MFCrub1.1, assembly GCF_000701305.1. NCBI lineage: Bacteria > Bacillati > Bacillota > Bacilli > Caryophanales > Bacillaceae > Bacillus > Bacillus sp. UNC125MFCrub1.1. The sequence continues at coordinate 190,633 of NZ_JNIG01000010.1, read as the reverse complement.
GCTTTATATAGCAGACGAACGAAATGGACATGTTCACGATCCGAAAGCAGAAAGACAGCATTTGATCGATGTGTATGGATATGTGACAGATGGTCAGTTGCAGATGAACTTTATGATCAATCGAGAACTGCTGCAAGATCAAGAGGTGCGGTTGTTACCTGAACGTTTTAAAGAAAAAATGGAGATCATCTTGACGCATTGTGTTGAAACGAGCGGCGGCTTTACACCATCTGATTTTCCGATGGTTCAGCTCACGCAAAAGCAAATAGATGAACTTCCAGACAATGTAGTCGATGTGTATCCGCTGTCTCCAATGCAGCAAGGAATGCTGTTTCATGCACTGCTAGATCAAGACTCACAAGCTTATTTTGGTCAGGTGCATATGACACTCGAAGGCTTAACAAACGGCGATGCCTATGAACAAGCTTGGAATCTTCTTGTAGAACGTCATTCCATTTTGAGAACAAAATTCGCTTGGGAAGGGCTGAAGGAGCCTGTTCAGTTCATTCAATCAGAAGGAAGCATCCACCTCACTCAGCACGATGTGCGCCACCTGAGTGACGAGGAGCAAGAAGAGACAATCGAACACTTTTTAGTATCTGATCGTTCAAAGGATTTCAATTTAGACCATATAGATGAACCGCTGATTCGGATTGCTTTATTCCGTTGTGATGAGGAAAGATGCACGTTTGTCTTTAGTTTTCATCACATTTTAATCGATGGATGGAGTTTGTTCAGCTTTATTCAGGAATCCTTTGCGCTTTATCGCTCTCTTGTGGACGAACGAGAGATCAGTCTTTCTACAGTCCGTCCATATAAAGATTTTATCGAATGGCTGCAAAAGCAGGATCAAGAGAAGGCGCAAGAATTCTGGCAGCGTTATATGTCAGGCGTAGAGGAAGCGACACCGCTTCCAGGAGACGGCGAAGAACATGCTTTAGACCAAGAAGTAAGCATGGCGCAGTCCAGCGTCAAATTGACGCCAGAGATGCAGCAGAAGCTGGAGAAGATGACTGGCAAGCAGAAGGTCACGATGAGCACACTGATTCAATCAGCGTGGGGACTACTCTTGCACCTTCATTCGGGCGCAGAGGATGTCATATTTGGGGTGACCGTATCTGGCCGGCCAGCCGACTTACCAGAAGTGGAAAGCATGACAGGGCTCTTTATTAACACATTGCCGCTTCGTTTACCGATCCATTCGGACTGGACGATTGCACGATTGCTCGCCCATACACAGGAAACCGTTTTTCAGATGAGAGAATACGAGTATACCGTACTGCCAGATATTCAGCAGATGACGGAAATTCCAAATGGAGAGGCATTGTTTCACAGCATTGTCGTGTTTGAAAACTATCCGATTGAGTCCATTGAGCCGTATGGCGTACGCATTTTAGACATCGCCAGTCATGAAGAAACAAATTATGACTTAACCCTTGTCGCAGTGCCGGGAGATACGCTGGAGCTTCGGATCACATACAACTTAAATCAATATACAGAAAAGCAAATACAAACGCTGATGCAGCAGCTGATTCACACACTTGAAGCCATGACAGAACAAGTGGATACGCCGCTATCTTCCTTCACACTTGTGACAAGTGAGGAAAAAGAGCGGATGATCAGTGATTGGGCGAAAAACGCATGTGTCAGCGTGCTATACCCAGACCAAGAAGAAGTTTATGCAGGCGTACATGATCCTGCCTATGAAACGGAAATATATGTCCTGAATGAAGAACATCAGCTCATGCCGATTGGATTTCCTGGAGATATTTTTATCGGCGCAAAAGAGATCAAAGCACTTTTTGGAGAGCTAGCCGATTGGATGGAGGCGCATAAAATTCCGCATCCATTCAAACATCAAACAGGCGAATACCTTTATCCGACAGGGGATGTCGGCGTTTGGACGGAAGAAATCAAGATTCAGATTTTGGATTGGATGTAGGAGGAGAAGAAGAATGCTAGTTAGTAGACGAAAAGGAAATACAGCAAATCATATTGTCAGGATCAATGGAAAACGAATCGATCTCAAAGCATTAGAGAAAGTCTTCATGCTTCACTTTCCACTAAAGGAATGTGCGCTCATCCCGAAGAAAAATCAAGAAGGAGGCCTATCGCTTGTGCTTTTTGCACAGGCGAAGGACCCTTCGCTGAAAAGAGAGGATTTGATGAAAGGCCCGCTTCATCCTGATGAAGTGCCAGCCGCACTCGTCCTCGTCCCTTCCTTGCCGCGAAAAGAAAGTGGAGCGGTCGATACCGAGGCGCTGCTTGCCATTGATGTACTAGATGAAGAGGAACGAAGAAAGATAGAAGAGCGCACGAAAGCCATAGATGGAGTAGAGGAAGCAGCCGTTTTGATAGAGAGTCAGACAGAAAAACAAACACCCTATCATTTAGATGACCTCTTCCCAGATAGACAGCGTACAAATGGAAACGAATCGTTTTCAAAAGATGAAGTCAGCCAAACCATACAATCCTCCGCACAAGAAAAACCACCAGCTCTTGTTTATGGAGGTGATGTGATTAGAAAACCTGGTACACCAGTCACATTGACAGAGGTACTGATCCGAGCCGCCTTTATGTCACCAAATCGCGGAGTCACGTATCTCAAAGAAGGCGGTCATGAGGTGATCCAGACTTACCCGGAATTGCTCACAGGAGCGGAACGTGTCCTATCTGGATTAAGGGCAGCCGGACTTTCAAACGGCGATCAAGTGCTGCTTCAATTGAAAGATCATCAAGATTTTATCACAGTATTCTGGGGCTGTATTCTCGGTGGAATCATTCCAACCCCAGTCTCTGTACCGCCGGTGTATGATGAAATGAATCAAGGCGTGAACAAGCTCAAGGGCGTGTTTCAGCTGCAAAATGAGCCATTCATTATTACAAACGAAGCGAGTGCTGAGGACATTGCAGGACTGCGTGAAACATTTGAATCAAAAGCGATTCCGATTTTAACAATCGAAACATTACTTGCCTGTGATCCAGATGAACAGCATTATGAGCCAGAGCCGGATGAGCCTGTGCTTCAGCTGCTGTCCTCAGGAAGTACGGGTGTGCCAAAGTGTATCCGGCACAACCATCAAAGCATTTTATCTAGAATCATTTCCTTTGAGCAGGCAAATGGTTTCACGCATGAGGATGTATCCATGAACTGGATGCCGCTTGATCATGTAGGGGGCATTGTCATGTTTCATGTCCATGATGTCTACCTCGGCTGCCAGCAAATTAGTCCATCCATTGATCAATTTATCGAACGGCCGATGGTGTGGCTGGATTGGGTAGAAAGATACGGTGTCACAAGAACGTGGGCACCAAACTTTGCCTTTGCGATGATGAATGAATATGAAGACGACATTCGCAAAGGGAGCTGGGATCTCTCCACCTTGACCTATATCATGAACGCCGCCGAAGCAGTTGTTCCTAAAGTGACGCAGCGTTTCATGCACATCATGGGTGCGCACGGATTAAGCCGCCATGCGATGGTGCCGGCTTATGGTATGTCAGAAACATCATCAGCCATTGTCCAGTCAAAAGAATTCATGCGTCATGATGATCAGGGTGGACAATTGACCATTGATCAGACCTCATTAACAAGTGAGATTCAATATGTGACGCACGATCATCCGCACAAGATGACTTTTACAGAAGTCGGTGCACCAATCCCTTCTGTATGGATTCGGATTGTAGACGAGCATCACCAAGTGCTGCCAGAAGATCAAGTCGGCCGCTTGCAGGTGAAGAGTCCAACGATTATGATGGGCTACTATCAAAATGAGGAAGCGAATGAAGAAGTATTTGCAGAAAACGGCTGGTTTCATACAGGAGATTTAGGATTTATTCATGAAGGGCGCCTAGTCCTCACAGGGCGGGAAAAGGACATCATCGTCATCAACGGAGCGAACTATTTGAATTACGAAATTGAAGCCGTTGTGGAAGAAGTTGAGGGGGTTGAAGTCACATTTGCCGCTGCGTACGGCATTTACAATCCCGAATCAAGTAATGACACACTCGCCGTCTTTTTTGTTACGCAGAAGGATTCGATAGAGGATCAAATCACAATGATTCAGCAGATTAGAGAGAGCATCATTCGCAAAATGGGAATCGAACCTGACCACATCATTCCGGTGAAAAAAGACCAATTTCCGAAAACAGAAAGCGGAAAAATCCAACGTGCCCAACTAGGTGCGGCACTGAAAGATGGGGTGTTTCATGACATTGAACGTGCACTTGATCTTGCTTCGGAAAATGAACAAACCCTCCCAGATTGGTTCTTTAAACGTATTTGGGTAAAAGAGAATATCGGTCCATCTCAGCCGGTATCCACTGATCATGTACTCGTATTTGAGGATGAAAAAGGGCTTTATCCATCGCTTTATACACAATTTGAACAAATGAACCTGTCTTTTGTTTCTGTGAAAAAGGGTCATGAATTTTTACGCCTGTCAAAAGGGATGTATCAGATGAACCCTCGTATCAAAGGGGATTACGTCAGGCTTGTGGCGGCGCTTGAAGCCGATGAATTAAAGATTGACCGTATGCTCCACTTGTGGAATGTGTCAGATAAGGAGATGATTGCGAGCCCTGCGCAGTTCAAAGAACTGAATGCAAGCACCAGCCAATCCATTTTATATTTGTATCAAGCATTGAGACAAGAAAATAAAGAGCCAATGCGTCTCGTTGTTGTCACAAAAGGTGGTCAATTGGTAAAACCGCAAGATGAGCTTCATGTGGAGAAAACGTCTCTTGCCGGATTATTAAAAACCATCCCGCAAGAATGGGAAGGGGCAGAAGTGTCTCACCTTGATATTGAAGCGGAGAATGTGGAACAGGATGCCAAGCATATTGCGGACGAACTAGGTGCGATTCATTTGAAAGCAGAAGTGTCTTACCGGCATGGCCAGCGTCTCGTACCAAAGCTGGAAAAAGTGAATATGATGACGGCACCTCAGACAGAAGGGTTTTTAGAATATGAAGGCTTGTACTTGCTGACTGGCGGGCTTGGCGGTATTGGATTTGAACTGGCTAAGCAAATGCTCCAATTTGGCTTGAAGCTCGTGTTAATTGGACGGACATCCCTTGAAGAAGACAGAGAAAAAGAGGCGTCATTCTCACAACTTAAAGATCTGGGAGACGTCCTTTATGTACAAGCCGATGTGACGAATTTATGTGACGTCGAGCAGGCGATTTATGAAGCAGAAAAGCATTTCGGACAGTCGATCCGAGGAGCGCTTCATTTAGCCGGTGCTGGCAATGTATCTGAGCACTTTCAGCATGTGGATACGTACACACTGGCTCATACAACAGAAGAAGATTTCGTCAAAGAACTTTCAGGGAAGGCAGATGGTGCTTGGGTGCTGCAAGAAGCCTTCAAGCATGATCCGTCAGTGCCACTCGTCTTTTTTGGATCAGTGAATGGCTTTTTTGGCGGCACCACATTTGGTGCATATTCTGCGGCGAACAGCTTTTTAGATGGACTCGCACATGACCTTACCTATCATGAGGGAAGAAGAGCGATTTCGTTGAATTTCAGTATGTGGGATAATCTTGGTTTGTCTAAGGGACATACTGGGGCTGCGCTAACCGTTCGCAAGGGCTTTCAATTGATTGGAAAAAAACAAGGGCTCCATTCATTATGTCTAGGTGTTCGGCTGAATGAAGCGCATCTATTTATCGGCCTAGATGGGGCGAATCAAGAAATCGCTGAACATCTTCAACCAGCACCAATGCCGCTTTTTGAAAAGAAACTGTACTATACGGTGCAATCAGGCAAAGAAGTGGATGCTGACAAGATCACAGACATCATAGAGGGGAAATGGGACATCAGGCAAGTGGAAGATATACCGAAAAAACAAGATGGCTCTATTGATCACGAAGCCCTCAAACAGTTCCATCACAAACACGCACAGCCGTTTGAAAAGCAATTGCCAGAAACGAAGACAGAGCAGGTGCTTGCGGCCATATGGGAGGATATTTTAGAAGTCGATCGTGTGTACAAAGAGGATCAATTCTTTGATCTTGGTGGACATTCATTAAAGGCCACTCAAACGATTTCTCGTATTAATCATGAGTTTTCAATAAAGGCACCGCTAAAAATATTGTTTGAAAGCAAGAATCTGGCACACTTGGCACAAATGGTCGATGACATCAATGGAGCACCAGCCATTCAGGAAGCCAGCATTCCAAAGCTGGAAAAACGAACAAGCTATGAGCTGTCACATGCTCAAAAGCGAATTTGGTTCTTATCTACATTAGAAAAGAGCCATCATTACAATATATTAGGTGCTTGGAAGCTGATGGGCCAATTACACATCCAAACGTTAACAAAAGCGATCGGTCTCTTAACAAAACGTCATGAAGCACTGCGCGCAACATTTCAAACCATTGGCGGCAAGCCGGTTCAAGTCATCCGTGAAGATCTTCCGCCATCAGTAACCGTTGCGAATTTCTCATTATTTAATGAAAAAACAAGAGTGAGAAGATTGGAACAGCTGATTCAGCAAGAGGCGAACCGCATCTATGACTTAGAACGGGGACCGCTTGCACAGTGGACAATTGTTGATATGGGGAAAGAGGAATATTACTTGCTTTGTGCGCAGCATCATATCATTTCCGATGCATGGTCGCTCAGCCTGCTTATTCAAGAATTAGAAGTCGTGTATGGTGCGCTATTATCAGAGAAAACGTCTGAGTTACCTGCACTTGAGATTGAATGGACTGATTATGTTCATTGGGAGAATGAGCAATTAAAGAACCACCATGAGGCTCAGAGCTATTGGCTAGAAACGTTACAAGGAGAGTTGCCGGTATTAGAGCTCCCGTTTGACCGTCCTCGTCCGCCGGTTCAAACATTTAATGGAGCTACAGAGCAAATCGTGATAGATGAACCGCTTGTTCGTCGTTTACATGCCTTGTCGAGGCAGCAGGGGACAACACTATTTATGACGATGTTGTCAGCCTATTATGTCCTGCTTCACAAGTTGTCTGGACAAACAGATGTCATTGTTGGATCGCCGATCGCTGGCCGTGATGTCGAACAATCAGAGAAGCTCGTCGGCATGTTTGTCAATACGTTGGCGCTGAGACAGGACGTTTCAACAGCCAATACCTTTGCCGATTTACTGGCAAAGGTGAAAGAAATGACGTTAAAAGCCTTTGAGCATCAGCATTATCCATTCGACAAGCTTGTGGATGACCTTTCAATGGATAGAGACCTAAGTCGTTCACCGATCTTCCAAGTCGCCATGGGGTATGTCACTGATTCGCTGGATATCAACCTAAAAGGACTGACATCGGAACAAGTGATGGTCCATCATACCGTCTCTAAATTTGATCTCACCTTGCATGTATTTGAGCAGGAGGACAAGCTGTCTATCCATGTGGAATATAATACGGATTTATTTGAGCAAGAAACGATCCACCGTATGATGAATTATTATCTCAATCTGTTAGATGGCATGACGGCTCAGCCTGAACGGACATTCGCTGACTTTTGCGTCATGGACAAAACAGAACAGAATGCCATGATCATAGGGAAAAATCAAACTGACACGCCTTATCCAAAGCGTACGCTACAAGAATTATTTGAAGAACAAGTGCAGCGTGACCCGCACCGGATTGCTGTATCTTATATGGAAGAGCATATGACGTATCAAGATTTAGACGAGAAGGCGACAAAACTGGCTGCCTATTTACAATCAAAGGGCGTTGGACCAGGTTCACTTGTCCCGATGCTGTTTGATCGTTCGTTTGACATGATGGTCTCAGTTCTAGGGATCGTCAAGTCGGGTGCTGCTTATGTACCGATGTCACCTGAGTATCCAGATGCCCGCATCGGTCTGATCGTTCGCGATACACAAAGCGATATCATCTTAACCCAGTCGCATCTGATCAATCGTTTAGACGATCTGAGCGGCACAAAGATTGAAATGGACAAGCCGTTACCAGAAACAGACGCAGTGTATCAAAGGGAAAAATCGATTGTAGGAGAAGACCAGCTTGCCTATGTTAACTACACTTCAGGCTCAACAGGCACACCAAAAGGCGTGATGCTTCCTCATGCAGGTGTGGTCCGCTTAGTGAAAGAAACAAACTATATTGAGCTTGGTTCAGAAGATAAAATGCTTCAGCTGTCTAACTATGCATTTGATGCCTTTACCTTTGAATTATGGGGAATGCTGCTAAGTGGCGGTCAGCTGGTTCTGATCCCGAAATATGCTGCTCTGAATATGGACGAATTAACTCGGTTAATCAAAACGCATCAAGTCACAGCCAACTGTTTGCCAACTGCATTATTCAACCGGCTGATTGAGCATGATCCAAAAAGTGTAGCTGGATACCGTACATTACTTGTTGGCGGAGAAGCCATGTCTAGTGAGCATGCACGAAAGGCATTGCCGCATATGAAGGGTGTGCTGATCAATGCTTACGGTCCAACAGAAAACACAACATTAGCGACCACTTATCAAGTCACACACGTACCGGAGGATGCTAGATCAGTGCCAATCGGTGTGCCAGTCGCCAACTCAACGGTTGTCATACTAGATGATCATCTCAATCCAGTACCAACAGGCGTAAAAGGAGAAATCTATATCGGCGGAACAGGGCTGGCGAAAGGGTATCTGCATGACCCAGAGCGTACGGAGGAGCGGTTTATTGACAATCCATTCCCGGCATTAAAAGGCGACAAACTGTATCGTTCCGGTGACCTAGGGAAATGGCGGTCTGATGGCAGTATTGAATACCTTGGCCGAAAAGACAACTTGGTGAAAATTAGAGGCTACCGAATTGAATGTGGAGAAATTGAGACAGCCCTGCTCAAACACCCACAAGTAAAAGAATGTACCGTCATTGCCAAAACGTACGGCAGCTCAAAACGGCTGGCAGCCTACCTTGTCACAGATGGAGGAGAGCCTGTTCCCGGATGGAAAGCATTTTTACAGGAAAGCCTGCCAGGCTATATGATTCCAAGTTACTTTATCGTACTTGACGCAATTCCCGTCACAACGAATGGGAAGGTCGATCAAAAAGCATTGCCGGAGCCGACAGACGCAGTCTCATCCTCACATGAAGACGATCAACCGGTAACAGAAACACAGCAGCTGATTGTGACAGCTTTCAGTGAAGTGCTTGGTGTCAAACGAGTAGGAATTCATGATTCATTCTTTGATTTAGGCGGAGATTCGATTATGAGTATTCAAGCCGTTGCCAAATTAAAAGAAAAGGGTGTCCGTGTTGATCCAAAATGGATTTTCATGCACCCAGCGCCAGCGCAGTTAGCGGCATATTTGGACACAGTGCCAGAAACAGGCGAGCCTGTCGAAAGAGCGCCGAAAGACTATGCGATCGAGTTGAAAAAAGGGGATCCGGCTGAACCGAGAATTTTCTTTGCACCGCCTGCTGGTGGAACGGTGATGGGGTATATCGATGTGGCCAAGCTCATGACACATGAAGGAGCTGTTTACGCCTTGCAGTCTCCAGGCTTATATGAGGATGAAGAACCACAATTCCTTCATTATACAGAGCTTGTCACCATTTTTATTGAAGCCATTGAGACATTCTATCGACCAGGCATTGATTATTTGGCAGGGCATTCTATGGGCGGACATCTTGCTTACGGAATGAATCAGAGACTCTGTCATGCAGGAAAAGCGCCAAAAGGATTGATCATTTTAGATACGGTTCCGGTATTAAGAGATGAGGCAGATCAAGCGCTTCATGCCGATATGAACGAAGAAGAAGTGAAAATGCTCGCCCTCGTCCTAGGTATGGGGAACCTCGTCGGCATCAAACCAGAAGCATTACAAGGGCTCAGCTTCCAAGAAGTGAAGCAGAAAATCCTCAAAGAAGCAGAAAAGGATGAAGTCGTTCATCAATTTATGAATGATCACTATTTAGATAAATACTTGCAAATGCAGACTCATAATACCATCATGTCACAAGCCATTGAATTAGAAAAAGACCCATTCTCTGTGCCGTTTTATATTATACAAAGCAGCGATCACGCCACAGATTTCCAGAAGAAATTTGCCGATTGGGAAGCTTACACGAGAGAAACGTGCTCGTATTATCAAATAAAAGGCGACCATGTGACCATGATGAAAAGACCGCAGGCAGATCAACTTGCGCAGATTCTTGAAACGATCGTAAAGGGGTAAGGACGTATGAACCAATTATTTAAAACCTTTGAAAAAAAATCAGATCTCATTCAGCTTATTTGTTTTCCTTTTGCTGGCGGATATTCCGCCTCTTACCGTCCGCTCTTTGAACAGCTGAAGGACACGGCCGAAGTGACAGCAGCAGAGCCTCCGGGTCATGGAACGAACCTCATGCCGCTTGAAACAAGCATTGACCGGCTGGCTGAATTGTATAAAGAAGGACTGACAGGCAAATTAAACCGTCCATTTATTTTGTTCGGACATTCCATGGGCGGACTTGTGGTGTACAGGCTGACTCAGTTGCTAGAAAGGGAAGGCATCGATCCGGCAGCGGTTGTCATTTCTGCCATTCAGCCACCGCAAACAAAAAGACAAATATTGACCCATTTATCGAATGAAGCATTTGTTCAGCATATCGCTGAAATGGGCGGGATTCCAAAAGAATTGTTAGAGAACAAGCCAATGATGGATTACTTTACACCATCCTTACGTGCCGACTATCAAGCATTAGAATCCTTCCAGCACACAGACAAAACGATCATTAAATCACCCGTTTATTTATTGAACGGAAAGCAAGATAAAAAATGCATGGAAGACGCAGCCGGCTGGCTAACATGGGCAAACGCCATCGAACGCACTGATTTCGAAGGAGGCCACATGTATATCAACACACACCTCGAGCGGTTCGCAGAACATATGAGGCATGTCATTGAGCAGACAACAAAAAGGCAATTCATCAACCAATAAAAGAAAACAACGGCCCTGTCAAACGAGGGCCGTTTTCTTTATGAATTCCCCTTCCTCACCACATTCCCGCCAATCACTCCGCCAATGACGAGCACAGCTCCGATGAGGTGAACCATATCAATCGTTTCATGTAAAATAAGCACGCCAGCGGCAATGGTAATGAAAGCAGAAAGATTGTTAAAGATACTCACCTTTGCTGCTTCAAGGTGGGAAAGAGCATAGTTTGATAAATACGCTGTGAGCAGTGATGAGAGAATGCCTAAAAACAGCATAGACCATACAAAGGATGGCTGCGTAAACGGACTGAAAAACTGCGGTAGTGTAGCATGTACCGAGTGCCGAATGAGAGCAGCAGCATTAAAGAAGACAAATCCAAAGAATGTCATCACGAAAGTCAGTTCAATGACATGGAATCGCCGTGTCATCACTCTGGCAAATACGCTATAGGCACTGGATGATAAGGCTGAAAGTAAGATCAGCACATAACCAATGAGATGAGAATGTTTCACATCAATTCCCTTCACCACAAAGAGGAGCATCACCCCGGACACAGAAAGAATGGTAAACAGCACCTGAATCGAGGTAGGACGTTCCTTTAAACACCATGCTGCAAGCACCATTGTCAAAATAGGGATGGTCGCCTGAATAATGCCGGCCTCTGATGAAGAGGTAAACATCAGCCCCCACACTTGAAATGCAAAAAACAACACAGGATAAAGCAAGGAAAATGGCACAATGTAAATGAGATCACGCCATTGAATGGAAAAACGGTACTTTTTTCGTAAAAATGGAAATAACAAAAGAGCCGCTGCAAAAGAAACAGTAAATCGGTGTGCCAATACATCAATTGGATTCGCTGATGCTAAAGCCACTTTGACAAACAAGAATGAAAAACCAATTATACAGGCGTATGCGATCGAAGCAGCATACGCTTTTTGTTTTGACATATCCATCAGAATTCTCCTTACACGAGCATGCATGCTTCAGTTGAATTGACCGGTTCTGTCTTTTTATCGTAAACGGATCAAGTAAAGTGTACAATAAGAGTTATTGATATCTGTACCGGTACAAGGAGGGTAGTACTGTGAGGAAATATGATCACCTTGTGTTGAATATAAAAAACAAAATCGAGAGCGGCGAATACAATGCTGGAATGAAAATCCCATCCATTCGTCACTTAGCGGCTCAATATGCTGTGAGCAAAAGCACTGTCATAAAAGCACTAGATACATTAGAGCGTGAACACTTGCTGTACTCTGTAGAAAGAAGTGGCTATTTTGTCGTGAAAACCAATCAGTCAGCCGTTAAGAAGGGCAGCACATGGATTGATTTTGCTTCCTCTGCGCCTGATCCCATTGTGTTTCCGTATGTCGATTTTCAGCACTGCATCAATCAAGCGATTGATCTGTATCAAAATGATTTATTTATCTATGGCACCACCAATGGATTACCATCTTTACTGCCAATCATTTCAAAGCGTTTAACGGATTATCAAGTGTTTGCCTCTCCAGAACAGATCGTCATGACTTCTGGTATTCAGCTGGCTTTATCGATTTTAAGCACCATCCCGTTTCCAAATGGAAAACAGACCATATTGGTCGAACAGCCAGGCTATCACCTATTCCTCCAATACTTAGAGAAAAACCAGCTGCCTGTCCGGGGGATTCAGCGGACGAAAAAAGGACTCGATCTTCAGGAATTGGAGCGTATCTTCCGGGAGGAGGATATTCGCTTTTTCTATACGATGCCAAGATTTCAAAACCCGCTTGGAACGAGTCTGTCGAAACAAGAAAAAATAGCGATTGCAGCCCTTGCCGAAGCATATGATGTCTACATCGTTGAAGACGATTATTTGGCTGATTTAGAATTCGATACAAAAAGAGACCCGATCTATTCATATGATCAGGCGGGGAAGGTCATTTATTTAAAAAGCTTCTCAAAAATCATTTTTCCAGGGCTTAGAACAGGTGCTGTCGTCTTACCAAACGAGCTGATTGGCCCCTTCAGTGAACATAAACGGCTGATTGATATCGACAGCTCGATGCTGTCGCAGGCTGCTTTAGAAATATATTTGAAAAGCGGGATGTTTGAGCGTCATAGAGAAAGGATGCAGGCGACCTATAGAGCTCGATCCAAACAACTTGTGGCCTGTTTGAAAAATGATCAAGGCGCTTATGCGCTGGGAGAAGAGGAGCCAGCTACCCATACCCACGTTCGTGTCGACCGGTCCATTCCGATGAATCAGCTCATTCAGCAGCTAAAAAAGGCTTCTGTGATGGTTCAGCCGATCGACCGCCATTTCATTTCTACTTATCATAAGGAGCCTATACTTCAGCTGAACATTTGGCATGTAAAAGAAGAGGAAATCGCACGAGGCGTCGATTTGCTAAAGTCATCACTTCAACAAATCACACGTTATTAAGGCGTGACAGCATGTTCTCACAAGTGAGTATCTCGACGTGCTCAGCCGCAGCGGGTTTTCTTGTACAAACCGCCATTTGGTAGGCAGGATCAAGTGAATATGTTTGGACAACGCAAGGGGCTTCGTGATCAGGTAATCTCAAAGTAGCCTGTCCATCCTCTGACAAGCGAGCGGTAAAGGATGAAAGACCATAGGATATTCCCTTCCCTGTCAGCTTGATAAAAGCCTCCTTCATGGACCATAAATGAAAGAAATAGGCTTCCTGCTGGTCTGCCGGCTGTGATAGTAAATCTTGATATTCGTCAGCTGAAAAAAATCGTTTGGCAATGGCTAAATCAATCGGTTTAATCTCTTCAATATCAATGCCAACAGGCGCATCATCTACTGCGCCCACGACCCAATCACCAGAGTGAGAAAGATTAAAATGAAAAGAAGGAATTTGCCGGACAACAGGCTTTCCATTCCCTTCTGTTTCAAAAATGATCTGTTCCATAGGCAGTGCGTACATCTCATGAATGATGTGACGAATCAGTACCTCACCTAAAAGCGTTCTTCTTGCATCGATCAAAAAGCGAAAGCGCTCAGCGGCGGCGCGTTTTTCAAGTGACACAAAAGGCTTCAGCTGTTCTATTTGGTTTCGTGCATTTTTATCATCTAAAGGTTGTAATTGAATAGCGAAAATCTTCATAACGGACCTCGATTTTTTACATTTATTGTACCATTGGATGAACACATGCAAAAGAGAAACAGACATCCTGTTCAATGAAAGCACAAAATGACAGGAAGGTGCGGACGGTTCTCGATATAGTGGAAAAGGAAGGAGAGGGAAAAATGATTCACTTGATCATGGATAGTATCAATTATATGGAAGAGAGGCTGGATCAGCCTTTGCAGATCGAAGAAGTGGCAGAGGCCGCCTGTATGTCTAAATTTCATTATCAGCGGCTATTCCATATGCTGACGGGAATTGCAGTAGCAGAATATATTCGCAAAAGACGATTAACCCTTGCGGCAGAAGAATTCATGACCAAGCAAGTGAAAGTCATTGATGCGGCGGTGAAGTATGGCTATGAAACCCCAGAGTCGTTTGCGAAAGCCTTCAAGCGGCATCATGGATATACACCGGCAGCAGTGAAAACAGGCGAGTATACAGTGAAAGCCTACCCCCGTCTCTCCTTCGAACTTCAAATAAAAGGAGTCGAACCGATGCATTATCGAATTGTGGAAAAAGATTCATTTTCAATCATGGGCAGAAGACTAAAGACAACAACAAAGAATAGCCAAAACAAACAGGATATTCCCGCCTTTTGGAAGCGTGTCAATCAAGAAGGATGGACGGATTCACTGGCTCATGCAGCTGGAGAACTCGGATATATCGGTGTATGTGCGCATTTTGATGAAACGCTTGAAACATTTGACTATATCATTGGGATTGAGCAAGGTGAGGAACAACCAGATTCGACCATGACAGTCGAGCAGATTCCGGCCAGTACGTGGGCTGTATTTCAGGCAAAGGGGCCTGTCGAAACCGCTGTGCATTCAACATGGACACGTATTTTCACAGAATGGTTTCCTGCCTCAGGATATGAGCATGCTGGGGGAATGGAGATGGAAACGTACCCTTTAGATGGAGAGATAAATTCTCCAGATCATGTGACATTGATTTGGATTCCAATCCGTAAACAATCATAAAAAAGGCAGCGTATCTCGCTGCTTTTTATCCTTGTGTGAGGACGTGAACACCGTTTGGATCGGTCGTATTCATCCCATGAGAATCTATCATCTTCACTTCAAGTAAAGAGAGACGTTCTCCCTTTTTCCAATGAATAGGTTGTGTCAAACCGTCCAGCAACTGATCGACCGCAGGTGTATGAGTCAAATCAGGTACTGCGATCGTCATCTCGGCAATTGCTTCTTCACCAGTTTCAATCACATCTGTCCGCCGCTGCAATTCAAGCCTTAAGCGCATCGGTGTAGAAAGAAACGTTCTTCGCTCCCCAGTCTGGATTGCCCAGTTTCTCTTTTGCGCTTGTACCAGCAGCTGATCATATTCATCATCAGTCACTAGAAAGCCGATGTGATCAAAAAGGACTTTTTTACTATAACCAAATGTGATATTGATCTGTCCCTTTCTCATCTCAATGATTCGGAAAGAGGGCTTCTTCTCTCTAAAATCATCCCATGTCTGCGGAGGGGGAAAGGAACATTCCTTTGCGAAACGCCCCTTTACTTCAAAGCCTAATGAGGTGTACGCCTTCTCTGTCTCCTCAACAAATGGTGTCCAGTAATGATAATGGAAAAGCTGCATCAGAGGATCATCTCCTGTTTTAAGAATATTGCGTCTATTTAGTTTAGCACAAAACAAGCCATTCATTTAGTAGAATGGCTTGTTCTTATCGGGTAAGGGTCTGAACAGGTTTCTCCGCTGTTTTTGTAATGAGCAGTTGCAAGAGCCGTGTCGATTGTGGCAATGAAAAGCGAAGGACGAGTCCGGTAAAGATGGCCGTCAGAATCGTTCCAATGCCAATCGGGCCGCCGAGCATCCATGCAAATAGGAGCACGGTTAACTCAATACCATTTCGAACCCACTGCACGTTCAGCCCCGTTTTTGCTGAGATGAGCAACATTAATGAATCCCTTGGCCCAGCGCCAAGGTTGGCTGAGACATAAATGCCAACGCCATACCCAGACACAATCACGCCCGTAATAAACACATATAAAGCAGGTAAATACCCATGTGGTGCAGGTAATACTGCATTAAAGAAATCAATAAACACGCCGATCAGCACCATATTGAGCAGGGCGCCGATCTTTGGAAAAGATTTCGTGAAAACAGATGTCAGTGTCACAATCAGTGCACCAATAATGATCGACCATTGTCCAATGGTTAAACCAAAATGCTGAAACAGTCCATAATGAAAAGCGTCCCACGGACCAATGCCAAGGATCTTTCCCTTCACTGTCAGCGATAGTCCAAAAGCAAGTACAATTAATCCAACAAAATAAAAAAACCAACGTAAAAGATGTTCCCGCTTCAAAAGCTTTCCCTTCTTTCTTAAACACTCGATTTCAATCGTAACATACTCGCACGCCCCTTTAAATGGCTTTGCTCAATTGTAATCGCTTACTCGATAAAAAGAATTTTTTCCATAAAAAGAGCAGAAAACATCAAATTTTGGAGCAAGACTTTTGAATTGTTTTTTTTAACAAAGCGAACCAATAATTAACAATTTTTATGAAAATAAGAAAAAAATTCAATATAAAATGACAAAAAAACAACCTTTATCCAATTAAAGAATATTCAAGATAAAATAGAATAGATTGTATGTAAATTGCGTCGTTAGGCCTGTTTTTATTGATAGATAAAATATTTGATACACGATAAAAAAACTTGTTTTATTGGAAAAAACATAGATGGATCAGATGTCGAAAGCTTTATATGACCAAAGGGCTATTTTTGTCGAAAATAGTCTTTTAGTCATGTTGAGGGTTCTGAAATGTTACTGATATTCTTTACCAAAGTGTGGGAGGTGAACTGGTACATACCATTATGATGTAAAGCAGGGAAAAGGGGATGTCAAAAAATGAACATATTAAAAAGAACGAGTCAATTATTTCTTATATTGGTGCTGATCGCTGGAAATTTATTAACGGTCTCACCACCTGTTACAAAAGCTGCTGGAACAGTGGTCGTGAACAATACGGATTCCTATATGATTGGGACTAGGCCACTAGTTCTTCAGCAACTCGATGGAAATGATCCAACAAATGTTAAAGCTAGTGTAGAGGTGAAAGGAATCGATATAGGCGCAGTGAATGGTGTTGCTGTTAGCGATCGAGAAAATGTAGTGTATGCAACTGCAAATGGCACTAGCCTTACTCTATATAAAATAAATGCGACATCAGGGCAAGCACAAGTCGTAACGAAACTACCTGAAGGCGCTACTAATGCCGTTGTGCATCAAGATAAATATATTTATTCTTATTTTTCTAATGGTGATTCTTTCCTTGGAACGTACGATTTAGTTACGGGTCAAAAAACGTCCAAAAAAATCGTCGGTTATGACGCTGGCTCTGGCATTGGTGGTGACATTGGCGGAGATCTTGTAGTCGATAAGGATGGCTATCTTTGGTTTGCATCTAATAACAGTGGAGCCGTTGCGCAAATGAATCCTGAAACAGCTGAAGTCATTCGTGTCATTCCGATTACAAATGCGGATGGTAAAACGATTGACGGAGGCGTGCGGGGAATTAGCTTCTTGCCAAATGGGCAGATGCTATTACAGTCAGGATTAAATGAATCCATTGGTCATTCCACTCTTTTTACACTTGATGCGAAAACATTAAGTACAACATATATGGGCACTGCAGGTGATTCATTATCTTACGACTTAGCTTCAAGGGTGAAGCCTGAATTCGATCCATATCCACCTAACCTTGAATCAGAAAAATCGGTTGCTTTACAGAAAAAAGCAGAAGGCAACACAGATGAAAAGCATCCAGAAGTAGGCGACACTTTGCTTTATACAATTAGAGCAAAAAATACTGTGCAATTCGGCATTCTTAAAAATCTGATCATATCAGATAACCTTCCGAGCAGCTTAACCTATGTTTCTGGATCTCTTATGGTAGATGGCACAAGCGTAACAGATGCAAAGGATCAAGACAAAGGTGATTTTACAAACGGTACTGTGACAGGTCAAATAGGTGATGTGAAAGACACCGATTGGCACACCGTGACATTTGAAGCGAAAGTAGCAAAAGGGCAAGCGGGTAAAGATATTCAAAATACAGCGAATGTCAAAGGGGAAAACACACCGCCAGACAATCCAACAACAAACATAGAAATTTATCCTCGTGATCCGAAGCTTGAATCAGAAAAATCAGCGGTCTTACAGAAAAAAGCAGATGGGAATACAGATGAGAAGCACCCAGAAGTAGGGGACACATTGCTGTATACCATTCAAGCCCGTAACGCTGTTGAAGATAGTGTAATAGAAGACCTTGTGATTTCTGACAAGTTACCTCAAGGATTATCTTATGTACCAAATTCTCTACAGGTAGATGGGAATCCAGTCACAGATGCAAAAGATGGCGACAACGGTGATATGACAGATGGAACTGTCACTGGAACGCTCGGTGAAGTGAAAGATACGAAATGGCATACCGTGACGTTTGAAGTCACAGTTGAAAAAGGTCAGGCAGGCAAAGATATTCAAAATACAGCGAGTGTCACAACCGGCAACACACCGCCAGACAAGCCGACAACGAATATAGAAATCTATCCTCGTGACCCGAAGCTGACTTCTGAAAAATCAGCCGTCTTGCAGAAAAAAGCAGATGGCAATACAGATGAGAAGCATCCAGAGGTCGGTGATACACTTCTTTATACGATTAAAACAAAGAATACGATAGAAGATAGTCTCGTTGAAAATTTAGTGATCTCAGACGAACTGCCGGAAGGATTAGCGTATGTGTCGGATTCACTTCAAGTGGATGGAGAGGCAGTCACTGACGCAAAGGATGACGATAACGGAGACTTCACAGATGGTACCATTTCAGGACAATTTGGTGACGTTCAAGATACAGATTGGCATACCGTGACATTTGAAGTGACGGTTGAAAAAGGTCAATCTGGCAAAGACATTCAAAATACAGCGAGTGTCACAGGTGAAAACACACCACCAGACGATCCGACAACAAAAACAGAAATCTATCCTCGTGATCCAAAGCTTGAATCAGAAAAATCAGCCGTCTTACAGAAAAAAGCAGAAGGTAACAAAGATGAGAAGCATCCAGAAGTGGGGGATACCCTGCTTTATACAATTAAAACAAAGAACACGATAGAAGACAGCCTTGTGGAAAATCTAGTGATCTCAGATCAATTACCAAAAGGGCTGAAGTATGTCGCTGGGTCTCTTGAAATTGATGGAGAATCTGTCACAGATGTGAAAGACGACGATAGCGGAGACTACACAGATGGAAAGGTCACAGGTTATTTTGGTAATGTGAAGGACACAGATTGGCATACCGTGACGTTTGAAGTGACAGTTGAAAAGGGACAGGCTGGTCAAGACATTCAAAACACTGCCGAAGTAACAGGTGAAAACACACCGCCAGATGATCCAACAACGAATACAGAAATTTATCCTCGTGAACCAAAACTAGCATCAGAAAAGACAGCGAGCATTCAGAAAAAAGCAGAAGGGAACACAGATGAAAAAACACCACAGGTAGGCGATACCCTTCTGTATACGATCAAAACAAAGAATCTTGAAGAGGACAGCATCGTCGAAAATCTCGTGATTTCAGATCAACTGCCAGAAGGTCTTGAATACGTCGAAGGGTCATTAAAAGTAGATGACCAAGCCGTCACAGATGCAAAAGATGACGACAACGGAGATTACACTAAAGGCACAGTCACCGGTCAATTTGGTGATATCAAAGACACGGACTGGCATACTGTGACGTTTGAGGCGAAAGTAGCCAAAGGCCAATCAGGTAAAAGCATTCAAAACACAGCAAAAGTAACAGGCGAAAACACGCCGCCAGATGAGCCGACAACCGAAACAAACATTGATCCAAGAGATCCAAAGCTTGAATCAGAAAAAACATCTGAGATCTCTCAAAAAGCAAAAGACAATACAAATGAAAAACAAGTTCAGGTAGGCGACACTCTCCTTTACACGATCAAAACAAAAAATAGTGTAGAAGACAGTGTCATCAAAGATCTAGTCATCACAGATCAACTACCAGAAGGTCTTGAATACGTCGAAGGATCATTAAAAGTAGATGACCAAGCCGTCACAGATGCAAAAGATGATGACAATGGAGACTACACAAAAGGCACAGTAACCGGTCAATTTGGTGATATCAAAGACACAGACTGGCATACGGTGACGTTTGAAGCGAAGGTCGCTAAAGGCCAAGCGGATAAAACCATTCAAAACACAGCGAAAGTAACAGGCGAAAACACGCCGCCAGATGAGCCAACAACCGAAACAAACATTGATCCAAGAGATCCAAAGCTTGAATCAGAAAAAACATCTGAGATCTCTCAAAAAGCAGAAGGCAATACAGATGAAAAACAAGTACAGGCAGGCGACACTCTCCTTTACACCATCAAAACAAAAAATAGTGTAGAAGACAGTGTCATCAAAGATCTAGTCATCACAGATCAACTACCAGAAGGTCTTGAATACGTCGAAGGATCATTAAAAGTAGATGACCAAGCCGTCACAGATGCAAAAGATGATGACAATGGAGACTACACAAAAGGCACAGTAACCGGTCAATTTGGTGATATCAAAGACACGGACTGGCATACGGTGACTTTTGAAGCGAAGGTTGCGAAAGGATCTGAAGGTAAAACCATTCAAAATATCGCAGTTGTGAAGGGTGATAATGTTGACGAACCAGACAAACCTGAAAACTCAACAACGGTAGTACCGCCGCATGTGCCAGAGGTGCCAGCAAATCCAGAGCAGCCTTCTCATTCAGAACCGGATACACCTGGTCATCATCTTCCGAACACTGCAACAGAGATGTACAACCTTTTACTAGCAGGATTTGCACTTGTACTAATAGGTGCATCCCTTATTGTATGGAAAAGAAGAAAAAGAAACGGATAATCGTCCATGTTTCAAAAAATCATCTCAGCTCTATTGATTACAGCAGGTATTTGTCTTGTGATTGTAGGATATACGAGAATCGTTGATGGACAAAGACAAGTAGATCAATCATTCCAGTCTGCGCAAGCAGCCATCCAGCAAAAGGGGAAAATGGATTCCTCTTTTGTGCCGGAGGCTGGTGAAACCATTGGGCTCTTGCACATTCCAAAGTTAAACGCTGAGTTACCAATTGTAGAAGGAACAGCGGCGGAGGATTTGGCAAAGGGAGTTGGTCATTATCACGAGAGCTATTTTCCTAACGAACAGGGACAAATCGTTTTATCTGGGCATCGTGATACTGTGTTTAGACGAACAGGAGAACTTGTGAAAGGGGATCAACTTGTCATAGAGCTTTCATACGGACGATTCACCTATGAAATTGAGAAAACAAAGATTGTGAAAAAAGATGATCAAAGTATTATTACACTACAACAGGAAAAGGAAGAACTTGTCCTCACCACATGTTATCCTTTTTCTTTCATTGGTCCTGCGCCAAACAGATATATTATATATGGGAAGCGTGTTTAGCCACTGGATCAGCCTGCAGCTCATTCTTTCATTAACCGATTAGAGCGCTTAATCCCTTGATAAACAGGGAATCGTCTATATCATATCTAGAGATGCAGGGGGGGTCAATTTGTTAAATAAAGAAGATGTAAAGTATATAGATAACGTTGGAAGAATTGTCCTGCCGATAGATATAAGAAAACGGTTGAAAATTCACCCACAAGATTTTATTGAAATCTATCAAGAAGAAAGTCACATTGTGATAAAGCCTTATTGGCAGGATAAACCTTGTATCGTTACAGGGCAAGTCACCTGTTCCAATAAGGCGCTGTCAGGCGGTGTAGTTGTCAGCCCAGAGGGAGCGAGACTGCTCCTGCAAGATTTATTAGCGCTGCGGCTGCAAAAAGAGATATAATAAAAGGCTGTTCTCACATGATGAGAACAGCCTTTTTGATCACACTGGATTCAAAATCCGGTTTAAGAATTGTTTTGTTCGTTCTTCCTTTGGTCGTTTGAAGATTTCTTCCGGAGGACCTTGTTCGACGATGACGCCTCCATCAATAAAAATCACTTCGTCCGCCACTTCTTGGGCAAACTTGATTTCATGTGTGACAACCGCCATCGTCCAGCCTTCTTTCGCTAAATCCTTCATGACCTTTAAGACTTCCCCGACAAGCTCAGGATCAAGCGCAGAGGTTGGTTCATCAAAAAGCATAAGCTCTGGCTGAATGGCAAGTGCACGGGCAATGCCGACACGCTGCTTTTGACCGCCTGACAGCTGGAAGGGATACAAATCTTTTTTATCCTCAAGTCCTACCTTTTGCAGAAGCTGAATCGCTTCTTTTCGCACGGCTTCTTTCGGACGGCGCTGGACTTGGACTGGACCTTCCATCACATTCTCAAGAACAGTGCGATGTGGGAACAGATGATAATCTTGAAACACCATGCCTGACTTCCGGCGAAGCTTGAGCAAATCAGCTTGTTTATTTTTTTTAGAAAAATCAATCGAGAAATCATCGAAGGTAAAGGAGCCGGCATTTGGAATTTCAAGTGCATTTAAACAGCGAAGCATCGTTGTTTTTCCTGAACCTGATGGACCAAGAATCGCCACAACCTGCCCTTTGTTGATCGTAAAATCAATCGACTTTAAAATCTCATTTTCACCAAAGGATTTGTTTAAGCCTTTGACTGTTAGCATGTCGTTCCCTCCTTACCTTGCGACATATCGATCAAGTCGTTTTTCAATTTGGTGTTGAACGAGCGATAGAATGAAGCAGAATACCCAATAGATCAGGGCTGCTTCCATATAAATAAATAAAATTTGATCCAAGTTCGCCGCAGCAATTTCCTGTGATTTACGGAACATCTCTGCCACGAGGATTTGGGAGGCAAGCGATGTATCTTTCACCAAACTAATGAATGAATTAGACAGCGGCGGAATCGATACACGCACTGCCTGCGGTAAAATCACGCGGATGAGCGTTTTGCGATGGGTCATCCCAATCGAATACCCCGCTTCCCATTGTCCTTTTGGAACAGATAGGACAGATGCACGAATAATTTCCGAAGCATACGCACCTACGTTTAAAGAAAAAGCGATGATAGCACTTGGATATGGATCCAGTGTGATATTAAATGTCGGAAAGAAATAGAAAATAATAAACAATTGCACAAAAAGCGGCGTTCCGCGAACGGCCGACACATAGATGGAGAAAATCCATCTGAGGGCTTTAATTTTAGACATTCTAGCAAGAGCTGTCACAAGCGCGATAAAAAGACCAATAATGAAGGCAATGATGGCAAGGGGGATTGTATAATAAATCCCCTGCATCACCATTGGCCAAAAAGATTGCTGAAGAAGATCCCAAGGAATGACGACTCCTAGGGTATTACTTTGTAACATCTTCACCAAACCATTTCTTAGAAATCTTAGCAAGTGTACCGTCTTTTTTCATTTCTTTTAATGCGCCATTCACTTTGTCAACGACTTCGCCGCTGCCTTTTCTGAAGGCAAAATACGTTTCTTGTGGATCTCCTGTTTCAAATGCAACTTTTAGGTTTTTGTTACCGCTTGTTTTCAAGTAATTCAAGACAGCTAATTTATCATTGAACGTCAAATCAGCACGCCCTTGCTGAATCAATTGAATGGATTGTGCAAGACCTTCAACCCCTTCAATTTTAGCGCCAGCATCTGTAGCTAATTTGTTATAGTTACTTGTTAATGATTGTGCTGCTTTTTTGCCTTTCACATCAGAAAGTTTCTTGATGTCATTGTTATCTGATTTTGTCACAACAATGGCTTGAGACGTTGTGTATTTATCAGAGAAATCATATTGATTTTCACGTCCAGTTTTACCAACTTGGTTCGCTACCACATCAAAACGTTTAGAATTCAGACCAGCAAACATGCTGTCCCATTGTGTTTCTTTGAATTCTGGTTTTAAGTCAAGACGTTTTGCGACTTCTGTGATGACCTCGACATCATAGCCAGTTAATTTATCTGTCTTTTTGTCATGGAAGGTGAAAGGAGCATATGTACCTTCTGTACCGATGGTTAATACGCCTTTATCCTGAATGGACTTCCAAAGGTCACCTGATTCCTTAGACCCAGATTGTTTATTTGCGCTGTCGTTTGCAGCTGATCCACATGCTGTGATCAATGCAACACAAGCGCCTAAAATAATGGCAAAGAACATTTTTTTCATTTTATTCCCCACTTTTCTTGTTGGTATTTACAACATATGATCTTACAGAGAAGCAACCTAAAAGTAAAGCATTTGAAACTAGCTTGAGCGAATCTCACCAACTTTATGCCTTGAACTGGTTGAACGGATAAACGATAGAACTATACCCAAAACAAAAGGTGGATAAAACCAAACGCATTCTCAAACGATGATGAAGAGAGTTCGATTGATGAGAATGTGAGATAGACTACTTAATGGCAAAATATGCTATGATTTTCACATCGAAAGAAGTTTATGTGAGTGTTGATCAGTCGACTTAAATGACTTTTTAAAGTACGATCCTCCAGTGAACAAACGGAATAAAAGGGAAGTGTGATCATTTGCATACATCGAAACAAAAACCTGTCATGATTTTAGTACACGAAATATACGGAATAAATGATCATATGAAGAGTATGATCGATCATTTTGACAAAGCTGGTTTTGAGGTTTATTGTCCTCATTTATTAGGACAGGCTAAACACTTCCCTTATGCCAGTGAGAATGAGGCATATGACTACTTTATGAATAATGTTGGTTTTGATGAATCGGTAAAGATCGTATTGAATGTGGCAAGAGAGTTAAAAACGAAAAATGCAGAGAGAGACATATGTCTGATAGGTTTTAGTGTGGGGGCAACAATTGCTTGGCAATGCAGCCAATATGATCAGTTGTTTACCGGAGTCATTGGATTTTATGGTTCAAGGATAAGAGATTTTCTCGATATGAAGCCTGCCTGCAATACGTTGTTATTTTTCTCGGAAGTTGAAGCATCTTTTAACCCACGGGAGGTTGCGAATGTTTTGGAGAAAAAGGAAAAGCTTTGCGTGAAAATAGTAAAGGGGCAGCATGGGTTCGCCAATCCAGATTCTACGACTTTTCACGCTGAATCTAAAAATCGCTGCTTTCAAGAAATCGATGGTTTTATCAAAGAGTGTCTACAAAAGAAAAATGACTCATGACTGTTTGAAATGAGACTCGAATAGAGGGAAATGAAACCAGTGTGTCATGTAAGTTTGCATGCTGGTTTTTTCGTGCAATTCTTTTGGATATAAGGCATCCTATCAAATGATCAGAATCACCGTATAGTTGTGCGAACATTACTAAAATAAAGACTTTGTAACAGTGACGATAGAAGGAAGCATATTTATTATAAAAGATGTATAATTAGTAGGTTGTTTTGAAAATGGAATAATTACATGGAGACATGTTTTGATAACAGAACATCTTAGAAGAAGGAGGGCATCATTGTGGATGTTGGACAAAATCAGCCCGAACAATTGAAAAGGGCGATGACCTCCCGCCATTTATTTATGATTTCTCTTGGCGGTGTCATTGGGACAGGCTTTTTCCTTGGAACAGGCTATACGATTGGGCAAGCAGGGCCAGTTGGAGCTGTTCTTTCCTATATTGTGGGCGGATTGATTATGTATTTAACCATGCTGTGTCTTGGAGAGCTCTCAGTCGCGCTTCCTGTGTCGGGGTCGTTTCATACGTATGCGACGAAATTTGTGAGTCCTGCAGCAGGATTTGCTGTTGGCTGGATTTATTGGCTTGGCTGGGCAGCCACTGTGGCGCTGGAATTTTTATCAGCAGGGCAGCTGATGAGACGCTGGCTTCCACAAGTGGATGTGTGGATTTGGTGTCTCATATTTGGGCTGTGTTTGTTCTTATTAAATGCCAGATCAGCGAAAGCGTTCGGGGAGTCGGAGTTTTTCTTTTCAACCATTAAGATTGTTGCCATCTTACTATTTATTGGCGTAGGCGGAGCGGCGATGTTTGGTTTTATTCAAACGACGAGCGGGGAACCAGCTCCTTACTTTAGTCATTTTGTGAGTGACGGTCTGTTTCCGAATGGCTTGCTCGCAGTAGTCGTCACGATGATCACGGTGAATTTTTCGTTTCAAGGAACGGAGCTGATCGGGATTGCGGCAGGAGAAAGTGAAAATCCAGAGAAAACCGTGCCTCGCTCGATTCATCAGACGGTTTGGCGCACCCTTGTCTTTTTCGTTTTATCTATTTTTGTCTTAGCGGGCATGGTGCCTTGGAAGGAAGCAAGTGTGCTGCAAAGCCCATTTGTCACTGTGTTTGAGAGAACGGGCATTCCTTATGCGGCAGATATCATGAACTTTGTCATTATCATTGCTTTATTATCTGTGGCGAACTCTGGCCTATATGCCTCTACGAGAATGCTGTACTCTTTGTCGAAGGAAGGAATGGCAGGGAAGGCGTTTAGACGAGTCAATCAGCGGGGCATCCCGATGAATGCCTTACTGCTCACTTTCCTGTTTACAGGTATTTCGTTATTATCAGGATTCTTTGCAGAGAAAACCGTTTTTGCTTGGATCGTGTCTATTGCAGGCATGAGCGCCCAAACCGGCTGGATTACGATTACATTATCACAGCTGCTTTTCCGCAGAAGATATTTGAAAGCAGGCGGAAAGCTGGAAAACCTAAAATTTAAAACCCCTCTTTATCCGGTACTGCCGATCATTGCGATCACGCTGAACTCGATTGTGCTAATCAGTCTTGCCTTTGATGCCGAGCAGCGGATTGGGCTGTATGTCGGCGTACCGCTCATGATCATTGGATATGTTGTCTATCACCGCTATGTGAAAAAACATCAGGTGAAAAGTGAACCGCTCCAGTTGCAAATCCACGGAGATGATGAGATTCGGTTTTAATTCAAAAAAAGAAGCCTTCCCATTTGGGAGGCTTCTTTTTCAATTTAATGCACGCCTTTCATCGCTTTCTTAATCACCGGTGTAAGCAGAAGCATAGCGCCACATAAAACGATAGCGAGCATGCCGATGATCCCGAAATAGACGGTTTCTGGTATTTTATCAAACAGCTTGACCACTTGTGCATTGATCGCCTGTGCCATCGCATTTGAAAGGAACCAAAGGCTCATCGTTTGCGCTGAGAAGGCAGCAGGTGCCAGTTTTGTTGTCGCTGAAAGCCCAACTGGTGATAAGCAGAGCTCTCCGATGACGACAAGGAAGAAGCTGAGAACGAGCCATAATGGACTCACAAGTGTATTCGGACCAGACATGTAAGCAGGAATGATCATGATGATAAAGGATAGTCCTGCGAACAGAAGACCAAGTGAGAATTTAATCGGGGTAGACGGCTGTTTCTTACCGAGTCTGACCCATAACCAAGCAAATACTGGTGACAGGAGCACAATAAAGATTGGGTTCAATGATTGGAACCAAGAAGAGGCTAATGTCATGCCAAGGAAATTCAAGTTTGTTCGCTGATCTGCATATGTCGCTAAAATATTTGAGCCTTGTTCTTGAATGGCCCAGAACATCACCGCAGCTAGGAACAATGGAATATAAGCGAGTACCCTCGACTGCTCCACTGCACTCGTTTTTTGACTAAAATACATCACAATAAAATAAACAATTGGAATCAGCACACCAAGGACACTGACAAACCAAGTGAATAGATTAATCGTGAGCGCTCCTGTTTGAATGCCGATGACAGCAAAAACAGCAAGGACAATCACGATCAATGTACCGAAAATTTTGAAGTTCTTGCGTTCAGCAGCTGATAGTGGATTTGTGACATAAGTGCCGGCAAGTCCAAGATTCGGCTTTTTCGTGATGACAAACGTAATCAGTCCAACAAGCATACCAACGGCAGCGAGTGAGAAACCAAGGTGAAAATTCACTTTTTGACCGAGTGTTCCGACAATTAATGGGGCGATAAAACCACCCATATTGATCCCCATATAGAAAATACTGAATCCCGAATCCCTGCGAGGGTCTGTTTTTGTATACAGGTCGCCGACTATGTTTGATACGTTCGGCTTTAGGAGGCCTGTCCCAATAATAATCAGCCCCATACTAATAAAGAGCGCTGTTGCTCCGCTAGGTAGTGCCAAAATGACATGACCAAGCATAATGAATACCCCGCCATAAAAGACCGTACTGGACGAACCAAATACTCGGTCGGCAAGCCATCCGCCAATAATGCCTGACATATAGACAAGCGCACCATAGACAGACATGATCGAATTAGCGGTTGTCTGGTCGAAGCCAAGACCGCCTTTTGTCACCTCTGTGTACATATAATAAATAAGCAGTGCACGCATGCCATAATAAGAAAAACGCTCCCAAAATTCAGTGAAAAACAGTGTGTAAAGTCCTTTAGGATGTCCAAAAAACCCTTTTTGAGGAACACTTTTAACAATTTTATCGTGGTCAATTGTAGACATGGCATAGATCCTTTCTTAAAAAAAGAGATATGAGAAAAATGATATTCTTGTATAGTTCTTGTGTCAATATAAAACTATTCTAAAACAGGAAAATGTTAGTTCAATAGGCGTAAAGACTCAAAAAAATGAAAAATTCGCTCAAGTGAAAATCATCGGAAAGTTATTCCAGAAGAATTTATATAAAATTTGAAATATCGTACAAGCAAACCTTTTCCACATGCATAGGATGACAAGAGGACATGTGTAAAAAGGAGGGGTTTTCATTGGGGGATGTAAATGAATCTGATCTGAAGAAACCCATTGTCAATGTATTAGACTTTGGCGTGATTGCTGACGGGAAAACGGACTGTACAGCGAAACTGAACGAATGCCTGGAATGGACAAAAGCACAGGGCTACTCCCACGTCTGGCTGCCGAGTGGAACGTATCTAATAGATGCGGTGTACAGGGGGGATCAATTTTTTCCTTTTCGTAATGCCGGCATACGAGTGCCAAGTCATATTTGTATTGAGATGGCATCAGATGCCGTTATCAAAGTGAAACCAAATGATTCGTGGGGATATGCAGCCTTTTATATAGGAGAGGTAGAGCATGTGACCATTCGGGGCGGGCGGATTGAAGGCGACCGTGATGAGCATGTGTACAAGGCACTCCCGCCAGAAAGAAAAACACATGAATGGGGCTTCGGGGTGTGTATTGAAGGTGCTTCCCATGTGAATATCGATCGTGTTCAAATCAACAATTGTACGGGAGACGGCATCATTGTCAGTCCGCACGGTTTATTGACCCATATCGAATCGTACTCGCCTGCTTCGTCTATTCATATTTCTGGCTGCACCATCACTGACTCAAGGCGAAACAATATGTCTATTACAGGCTGCGATGGTGTCATTGTGGAAGACTGTTTGCTTGAAAGGGCAGGGGTAAATGGGGTCGAGCCAAAAATGGGCATTGATATTGAAGGATACGGAGAAAATGCGGTCAACTTGGAGGAACCGCTGAATATTCAAATTCGAAACAACATAGTCAGAGGCGGCGCAGCCAGCTCTATCTATAATTTCAATGGCTATGGTGTGATCATTGAAGGCAATCAAACGGACAGCAGTATCTCCTATGGCTTCGCCACTGAAATGATCATTGCGAATAATTTGATTCGTGCAGTGGGTGGGGGCGTGACAAAAGCAGGGATTACGAGCTTAGGTGTGCCGCTTGATCAATCGGAAAACAATGTGATCATTATTGGCAATATGATTGAAGGATTTGAAAAGGGGATTGATGTGAGGGGAGACAGCGTGCACATCACAGGTAATAAAATCAGTCTTTTTGAAGATGCGGCTGTGTCTGTCTATATGGCCAATCGTATTTTAATAGAAGGAAATCATATTGAGTCAGGGACAAACACACGGCTTAGAAGTACATCGCTGCGTATTTATCAATCAGACAGCATTGTCTTTTCAAACAATACCGTCTACTCTGTCATCGATGCGGCGATGGTCAGAGGAACGAATATTCTCATTCAGCATAATCAATTCAAGGAATTCAGCCGAGGGATATGGGTGCAGGAGGGAGAAGCGGGGATCAACGGCAATCACTTTATTCAAGAAGGACATTCACAGCTCGCATCTTCGTATACGATCAGCGTGACAGGAAATGCAAAGGCTTTCATATGGCAGAATCGTTTTAAGCACTATCAAAACTATGCCGTCTATAGCAATACGACCGCTCCTTTAGAGATTAAAGACAATTCCTTTGAAGAAACGTCCTTATATGTGGTGATGTATATTAAAAATGGCTCACCCCAAATTGGAGATAACCGCTTTTATTTAAATCGTTCGATCGGACAGCCGACAGCCGTTTTTCTTGATGAGGTTGTCTCAGCACGTGTGCTGCGGAATAACATCATTAATCTCTCTCCTCAAAAAGCGATTGCCGTCCGCACCGTATCTTCCACTCATTCGGTGATTGCCCATAACGTACTGGAGCGCAGTCAATTGATGACACACTCCACCGACCGGCTCATCGGAAATATTGAAATTGATCCACCGTAAACGCCTGTAAATCCCTTTTTTTGGAGGTTCAGAAGGCGGTTGACAATCATGTAAAAAGGGCATATAGTAATAATTATTTTTCATTTTTCACAACATTTGCCCTTTTTTTATGGATAAAACCGATTAATTCAATCAGAAAAATGTATCTTGTAAAATAATAACTTGATACAAGGATGATATAGAAAGGATGAAGAACAAGTGTCACAGCCGAAACGGAAGCTCAAGCTAGGCGTATTCATCGCGGGAACTGGACATCATGTCGCCTCTTGGAGACATCCGAAAGCAGTACCAGACGCAGCCATGAATCTTGATTACTTTAAACAATTAGCGAAAAAGGCCGAGGAAGGGAAGCTGGATTTGCTCTTTTTAGCCGACAGCTTATCAATTAATCATACATCTCATCCAAATGTATTAACGAGATTTGAACCGCTCACCCTGCTTTCTTCGATTGCAGAGTCTACCTCAACAATTGGTTTAGCAGCAACAGCATCAACTACATACAGTGAGCCATTCCATATTGCGAGACAGTTTGCCTCACTCGATCATTTATCAGGCGGACGAGCAGCATGGAATGTGGTCACATCTTCTATTGAAGAAACAGCGAAAAATTTTAGCGGAGAAGAGCATTTAGCGCATCACAAACGATACGAACGAGCTGAAGAATTCGTCGATGTCGTCAAAGGTCTGTGGGATTCTTGGGAAGAGGACGCACTTATCAGAAACCAAGAAACGGGAGAATTCTTTGAGTCTAGTAAGCTGCATGAGCTGCAGCACAAAGGTGAATTCTTCTCCGTACGGGGTCCGCTTAACGTATCACGCACCCCTCAAGGACAGCCGGTGATCATTCAAGCAGGGTCTTCTGAAGATGGTCAAAAGCTTGCGGCTAAAACGGCTGAGCTCATTTTCACGGCACAAAACGATCTCGACAAAGCGAAGGAATTTTACCAAAGCTTGAAGGGGAAAGTAGAGGCTACTGGACGAGCGAGAGAAGATGTCAGCATCATGCCGGGCATCTTCCCAATCATT
This sequence comes from Bacillus sp. UNC125MFCrub1.1, assembly GCF_000701305.1. Classification (NCBI taxonomy): domain Bacteria; kingdom Bacillati; phylum Bacillota; class Bacilli; order Caryophanales; family Bacillaceae; genus Bacillus; species Bacillus sp. UNC125MFCrub1.1. The sequence continues at coordinate 159,114 of NZ_JNIG01000010.1, read as the reverse complement.
GCCGATACAGTAGAAGAGGCAAAAGCGAAGTATGAAGAATTACAAGAGCTGATTGTTCCAGAGATCGGCCTTAGCATTTTACAAAACTACTTAGGGGGTATTGATCTTTCGAAGTATCCACTAGATGGACCGCTTCCAGAGATTGATCCAAGCGCGTCAAATGCCGTGAAAAGCCGCTTTGACCTTGTGATGAATATGGCGAGAAAGGACAACCTGACCATTCGCCAGCTCTACCAATCTGTTGCAGGGTCCCGTGGGCACCATATCTTTATTGGAACACCAGAGCAGCTAGCAGATGTGATGGAGACATGGCTCGTTGAGGAAGCAGCCGACGGTTTTAACGTGATGCCGCCATTATTGCCAGAAGGACTTGATGCCTTCGTAGACCGCGTCGTTCCGATCCTTCAGGAAAGAGGCCTGTTCAAAACAGAATACACAGGACAAACTTTACGAGAAAATCTCGGATTAAAACAGCCAAAAAATCGCTACACGACATAAAGGTGAGGTGACTAACGTTGGGATATACGTTTCGTCTGGCAACTGAGGATGATATAGAAGCGTTGCTTGAACTGACAACAAGAGCCTATGAGCCGATTCGTGAGCTCGGCATCCAGTTCCAAGCAGCACATGCAGATATCGCCCTCGTTCAGAAAAATGTACAAAAGAACCTTTGCTATGTAATGGAAGAAAACGGAGAGCTTCTCTCCACCTTATCACTCCGTATGCCTTGGGGAGAACAGCCAGGACCATTCGGCGTTCCGCATATATGGTGGTTTGCTTCAGAACCAGCGGCAAAAAAAGGCACAGGCTCAGCCTTGCTTGAATGGGTTGAAACGGAAGTGCTAAGGGACACACTAAAGGTACCGTATGTCTCTCTCGGTACAGCTGATAAGCATCCGTGGCTCATGGACATGTATGAGCGTAAAGGCTATGTCAGAGCAGGTGAAAAGGATCTAGGCAAAGGCCATATCACCATTTATTTTAAAAAACAATTACGATCAGATATTACACAACCATAAGAGGAAAGAAGGGTGTACGAACATGAAAAACAAAAAGTGGCTAGTTGTTTTATTTGCGGCAATGCTTGCGGTGTTAGCGGCATGCGGCGGGGGCAATCAGAGTGAAGGAAAAGACGAGAAAGTGCTTAAAGTGGGCGCTACAGGCCAAAGCTATCCATTTGCTTATAAAGAAAACGGCAAACTAGTAGGATTTGATGTCGAGGTCACAGAAGCCATTGCGAAAAAGCTAGGCTACAAACTAGACTGGCAGCTGAGTGAATTCAGCGGACTGATGGGCCAGCTGACATCTGGTAAGCTGGATACCGTATCAAACCAAGTTGCGATTACAGATGAGCGTAAACAAACGTTCAACTTTACAGATACGTATGCATACGCAGGAACACAAATCATTGTCAAGAAGGACAACAAGGACATTAAAGGACTTGACGACTTAAAAGGAAAAACGGTGGCGGCTGTTCTTGGCTCAAACCATGCCAAAAACCTAGAGAGCAAAGACCCAGACAAGAAAATCAACATCAAAACATATGAAACACAAGACGGTGTCTTAAATGAAGTTGCAAATGGCCGTGTAGATGCTTACGTCAACGGACGCAGTGTCTTGTTAGCTCAAATTGAAAAAACAGGACTTCCACTCAAAATCGTCGGCAACCCAATCGTATATGAAGAAGTCGGCTACCCATTTGCCAAAGATGAAAAGCACGACAAGCTAAGAGAAGAATTCAATAAAGCGATCAAAGAATTAAGAGAAGACGGAACACTGAAGAAATTGTCTGAGAAATATTTCAAAGACGATGTCACAGTGCCGATTAAAAAATAACAACAGCGGCGGTGAAAAGCAGACATGAATCACATTGATTGGCAGTATATGGTGACGGTTTTTCCAACCTTGATTCAATACTTGCCGATAACGATCTTCATGGCGATTGTCTCCATGGTATTTGCCATTATCATTGGTGTGGTATTCGCGCTTATAACGAAAAACCGGATACCTGTCTTATACCAATTTGCCAAGCTGTATATTTCTTTTTTCAGAGCGGTTCCAACTTTGGTTCAGCTCTTTCTCATTTATTTTGGTCTTCCGCAGCTATTCCCTGCGATGACCTCAATGGATGCCTTAACAGCGGTCATTATCGGTTTAAGTATTAAAAACTCAGCGTACTTAGCAGAAATTTTTAGAGCGGCTCTTAATTCAGTGGATGAAGGGCAGCTTGAGGCGTGCCTGTCTGTCGGCATGACAAGATGGCAGTCTTACGTCAGAATTATTTTCCCGCAGGCCGTCAGAAATGCCATTCCAGCGACGGGGAATACCTTTATTGGTCTTTTAAAAGAAACATCGCTTGCCTTTACCATTGGGGTGGCAGAAATGTTTGCGCAAGGGAAAATGATTGCATCGGCCAACTATAAGTACTTTGAAACGTATTTAGCGGTTGGCATTGTGTATTGGGTGCTCACCATCATTTATAGTTTCCTGCAAGACCTATTTGAACGAAAAATCAGCAAACCTTACCGGAATTAAGGAGGTGTGGACATGATCAAGCTCACCAATTTGAAAAAATCATTCGGCGACCTTGTCGTCTTAGACGGAATTAATCTTGACGTGCAAAAAGGGCAGGTTGTGGCCATTATCGGACCTTCTGGCTCCGGTAAATCAACATTGCTGCGCTGTCTAAATCTATTAGAAACGCCAGATGAAGGTACGATTGAAATTGGCGATGCGAAGCTGAATGCGTCTAAATATACACGTAAAGAAGCCCATCACCTGCGTCAGCAAACGGCCATGGTGTTTCAAAACTATAATTTATTCAAAAACAAAACAGCCTTGCAAAACATTACCGAGTCACTGCTTGTGACGAAAAAAATGACAAAACAGCAAGCAAATGAGATCGGCATGGAGCTATTGAAACAAGTAGGGCTAGAACAAAAAGCGGACAGCTATCCGGTTACACTATCCGGCGGTCAGCAGCAGCGAATTGGGATTGCCCGTGCGTTAGCGGTCGATCCACATGCGATTTTGCTGGATGAACCAACGTCAGCACTAGATCCAGAACTTGTCTCAGGTGTGCTTCAAGTGATTAAATCCATTGCCATTCAAGAAACGACGATGATCATCGTGACACATGAAATGGCGTTTGCAAGAGAAGTAGCAGATCATGTGATTTTTATGGCAGATGGTCATATCATTGAGCAGGGAACGCCAACCGAACTATTTGACGAAACGAAGAATGAACGAACAAAACGATTTATCCAAAAAGAAGCAGCGGCTGAAGAAGCATAAGCTGCTTTTTACTCTTTAGAGGGGTGAGTATCAGTGAAATCATTAGGAAATGAAGCTTTAAACAAACGTTTAATTAACATACGCCGAGCGCTTCATGAGCATCCAGAGCTGGCATTTGAAGAGTATGAAACGACAAAAAAACTACGAGGCTGGTTAGAAGAGGAAGGGATCACTGTACTCGATTTTCCAGATCTTCAAACAGGGGTCGTTTGTGAAATCAAAGGAGAACAAGAGGGACCAACGATTGCTCTGAGAGCCGATATTGACGCACTTCCAATTGAAGAAGCATCTGGCGAACCATTTTCTTCAAAGATACAAGGAAAAATGCATGCATGCGGTCATGATTTCCATACCGCTTCGATTTTAGGTGCGGCCGTCCTATTAAACGAACGGAAACATGAGCTCAAGGGAACAGTGCGCATTTTGTTCCAGCCGGCTGAGGAAGTGGCGCAAGGAGCGAAACACGTCATAGAGGCGGGCGTCTTAAATGGAGTGGATGCGATATTTGGTATGCACAATAAACCTAACCTGCCAGTTGGCACCATCGGGATAAGAGAAAAAGCATTAATGGCGAGCGTCGATCGGTTTGAAATTGACATTAAAGGGACGGGTGGTCATGCTGGAATTCCAAATCACACAATTGATCCGATTGCCATCAGCGGTCAGATCACAAGCGCCCTACAGCAAATTGTCAGCCGCCGCATTAGTTCCTTGCATCATGCGGTTGTCAGCATCACACGTATTCAAGGCGGCACATCATGGAATGTGATACCTGATCGCGTCGAGATGGAAGGGACCGTTCGGACGTTTGAACCTGAAGTGAGAGCGATGATTCCAGGTCTCATGAAACAAATCGTGAGCGGTATCGCAGAAGGGTTTGGCGCAAAGGCAGAAGTGAAATGGCATCCGTATTTGCCTTCTGTGATGAATGACGAGCGTTTGACAAAGGTTGTGGAAGAAACAGCAGGAGCGCTTGATCTCGCAGTAGTAGAGGCAGAGCAGTCACCAGGCGGAGAAGACTTTGCTCTTTACCAAGAGCGCATTCCAGGCTTTTTCGTATGGATGGGGACGAGCGGTACCGAGGAGTGGCATCACCCTGCCTTTACGTTAAATGAAGAGGCACTCCCTGTTGCCGCTGCCTTCTTTGCCGAGCTTGCGGTTCGGGCGTTGGAGTCAAGATCATGGAACTAACGAAACAGCTCGCAGAGGCAGTGCTCTCTGCTGATCCGCTGCAAGATCAACAGGCCGTTCAAATGGCTCGAAATGGTCTGTTAGACGCTGCGGCAGCAGCGCTTGCTGCAAAAGAGGATGAAGGGATTCAGAAGCTCATGACGCTCGTGGAACAAGAAGGCGGCGCGGCTCAAATTCCCGTCATTGGACAAGGGAAGAAGGTCAGCCGTCAATCCGCAGCCATGCTAAATGGCTACCTGATTCACGCCCTTGATTATGATGATGTGCATTCTGATGTGAGAGGACACCCAAGTGCGGTGATCATTCCGGCCTTGCTTTCCCAGCTGACCAACGGGGAGGCGTACGGTGATCGATTTCTAGCAGCCTACATTACTGGCGTCGAAGTGATGGCAAGGCTAGGTGAATCCATCGGCAATTCGCATTATGAGCGGGGCTGGCATAATACCGGAACGCTCGGAGCCATTGCAGCGGTCTGTGCGATTGGTTATTTGAAACAAGTTTCACAGAAAGAGCTGGCGAAAGCGATCGGCTTTGCTGGTGCGCAATCAGCTGGAATGCGAAAGCAGTTTGGGACTGATATGAAACCATTACAAGCTGGACTCGCCGCTCAAACCGCCGTATGGTCCATGGATTTAGCTTGCTCAGGTTTTGGCGGGAGTGAATCGCTTCTAGATGGGGAGCTGGGCTTCTTTTCTCTCTATGGGGATCAGAAACTGGCGGAAAGACGTCTGCTAGAGGACTATGGCACTGCATGGCGTATCGTGTCGCCAGGTCTATGGTTTAAAGTGTATCCGTTCTGTTCAGCGGCGCATCATGCAGCCGATGCGATCGAGTCATTAGTACAAGAACACTCTTCCTTACAGGAGAAGATCGTACAGGTCGACGTCATGTTTCCGCCTGGCGGAGATGCCGCACTCACGGAGCGGGCACCTTTGACGGGAGAAGAGGGACGATTTAGTGTCGAGTATGTCATCGCATTAGCGGTGTTTGGACAACCTTTATCACTGGATGCTTTTACGAAAAAAGCCATTTCACCAGAGCTGCGGACATGGATGAAGCGGGTAAATAGAGTATATGATCAAACGACACAACCCCATCCAGACGCAGTGCCAAAAGGACGATTTACGATTGTAAAGCTCAACTTATCTGACGGCACCACCATCAGCAAACGAGTCGATATCCCTCGGGGAGCACCAGGCTGTGCGTTATCGACAGAAGACATCATACAAAAGTTAAGCAGCGTCACCAGCACATCACAGGCAAAGCAGCTTTTACAGGCGGTTGAAGAGGGGAATGACACTGCTTACTTGCAACTGCTGGCATGACAAGGAAAAGGGCTCATCAATCAGATGAGCTCAGCGTGTAGACAAACCCTCGCATTTGGTGTCAGGTCTGTGCGCCGGTGCTCACGAATGTCAAATTCGCTCCGCTCCGGTGCTCGCCCTTCCGAGACTGCAAAGGTTTTCTATCACGCTGAAAAGAAGACAAAGGGCTAAAATCAAGTTCATTTTAGCCCTTTGTCAACAATCTGGGCTCATCAATCAGATGAGCTTTTTTTCATAACAAAAATCAATGCGGCTCACCTCGACACCCAGCTCCATCAAAAAGTATGAATAAAAGATGACCAAAGCATGATAAGTTCATGAAATCGTATCAATCCAATTGAGATTTGAGAAGGAACATGTAAAATAAAGCTACATAAAGAAAAACAAAGGCAACAGCGGAGGCTGATGATGAAAATATTAATGATTGAAGATAACCAGAGTGTTTGTACAATGACGGATATGTTTTTTCAACGAGAAGGATTTCAAGCGGAATTCGTCCATGATGGATTAGAAGGATTGAATCGATTTAAGCAAGAGGAGGATTGGGATCTGCTCATTTTAGATGTCATGCTTCCTTCAATGGATGGTCTGACCATTTGTCAAAAAGTACGCCAGATTAGTGATGTTCCGATTATTATGCTGACAGCAAAGGAAACGGAATCTGATCAGGTGCTGGGCTTCGATCTTGGGGCAGATGATTATGTGACAAAACCCTTTAGTCCGCTCACCTTAATGGCAAGAATCAAAGCAGTGAAACGACGTTTTGCTCAAACAACATCTACTCAAGAAGGAGCGAAAGAGGGTGAACGGCTAGAGACCGAACATTTTCAGTTAGATAAAAAAACGAGAGAAGTGTTTCTAGAGGGGAAACGGATCGAAAATTTAACGCCAAAGGAATACGATCTGCTGTGCTTTTTTATACAGCATCCTCGGCAAGTATTTTCACGAGAACAATTGCTTGAGCAAATTTGGGGATACCAATTTTATGGTGATGAACGAACAGTTGATGTTCATATTAAACGGTTGCGCCAAAAAATCGGAGACGGACCTAAGCCCTTTCTGTATACGGTATGGGGCGTAGGGTATAAGTTCGATGAAGATTAAATATTTTTACCAGTTGCTGATTAGTCACCTTGGGTTATTGCTCATCGCCATCATTATTATCAGCACCCTCATGTCTCATTTTGTAAAAGATATGGCCTATCAAAACAGAGTGGATGAAATGAAATCTTATGGGAATGAAATTTTGCAGAATTTTCAGCAGCTGCCGAAAGCCGAGATGAACTTCCGCCTTCGTCCATTTGAAGACATTCTCTCGACAAGACAAATTCGCTTTTTCGTCTTTGATGAAAAAGGGACTGTGCTGTCTCAGCAGCAAGAGATGCCGCCGCATGAAGCGTTACTCACAAAGGATTTGTGGGCAAAGCTCTCAAAAGGAGAAGAAATCATAGTCAAGCGGAGTGATTCACGCCGGCTTGATCAAGAAGCATCACTTGTGGCACTTCCTGTCATGGAAGACGGAAAGCTGAAGGGCGGGGTGGTGCTCATAGCTCCTATTCAAGGAGCAGAAGAGCTGATTGCTCAAATGAACCGGTATTTATATATCATCGTGTTTGTGGCATTGACGATTACCTTTATTCTCAGTCTGTTTCTGTCGAAGTTCCATGTGAATCGTATCAAAAAACTGAGAGAGGCAACTGAGAAAATTGCGCATGGTGACTACAACATTCATCTTGAAAACAAACACCTTGATGAAATTGGCACACTAGGTGAGGATTTTAATATGATGGCGAATCGTCTTCAACGGTCAAGAGAGGAAATTGACCGGCTCGAAAAGCGTAGGCGACAATTCATTGCGGATGTGTCTCACGAATTGAAAACACCGCTGACGACCATTCGAGGATTGGTCGAATGGCTGAATACTGCGGATGTGCCGGCAGAAGAGAAAGAGAAATGCTATGCGCTCATCACTGATGAGACAAAACGAATGCTGCGTCTCGTCAATGAAAATATGGATTATGAGAAAATCAGGTCGAATCAAATCACCCTTCAAAAATTTCACTATCCACTCATTGATACGTTTGAAGTGATTAAGGAGCAGCTGAGCCGAATGGCTGAAGAGAAAAACAATCAGCTCATGGTAGAGGTTCACCCTGAACAAAAGGTATACGCAGATTATGACCGGCTCATTCAAATTCTCGTCAACATCACAAAGAACGCCATTCAATTTACAGAAGGCGGCCGTATTTCTTTGAGAGGGAAAGAAGAGAATGGGGAAACGATCATTGAAGTAGAAGACACGGGAATCGGCATTGCACCTGAAGAAGTCAAACACATTTGGGAACGTTTTTATAAAGCGGATATTTCGAGAACGAATACACCATATGGAGAATACGGACTTGGCCTGTCGATTGTCAAGCAGCTTGTGGACTTGCACGACGGACAGATTGATTTAAAAAGCGAAAAACATAAAGGAACAACATTTATCATTCGTTTACCGCTACCACAAGAAAAGGGCTAAACTCCGTTTAGCCTCAGCGTGTAGACAAACCCTCGCATTCGGTGTCAGTCCTGCGTGCCGGTGCTCACGAATGTGAAATTCGCTCCGCGCCGGTACTCGTCTTTCCTAGGGCTGCAAAGGTTTTCTATCACGCTGAAAAGAAGAAAAGGGCTAAACTCGGTTTAGCCCTTTTTGGTGTATCATCACTTATTCTGTTTTGGAAAACGTTAGGCCGATATGAGCAAGTGCCTGCGGTAAATCCTTACGAATAGTGATGTCTTTAAATGAAATATTCGATTGAATCGCATTTAGCGCAAGGTCTTGCTTTATTCCTGTTAAAACAGCTGAAATGCCTAAAAGTCTTAACGTTTGCGCATAGCTGACCAAGTATTGAATGCTTTGTTCATTGAGTCGTTTTGTCCCTGAAACATCAATGACCAAATGAGAGAGCGACAGCCTGTAGCTTTCCTGTAAAATGGTTTCTAAAATATGCTGCGCACGTGTCTCTTCGATATCACCAAGAAGAGGGAGCACGGCGACACCGTCAACAACAGGTACGATCGGTACAGATAATTGCTGAATCTGCCGATTGGCCTGGTCGAGTTCTAAGACGTAACTCAACAAAGATGCCATCGTTTCAAACATATGAACATGCTCTTCTGTAAATTGCTGCGGCCTTAGATCAAGTCCACAAATGGTTCCATAGTTCGTACCATCAGTAAAATCGATGGGAACCCCAATAAATGATCCGCCTTGCAGCTGTTTCGTGACGTCTAAGTTTTTTGAACGCTCGTCCAAGCGGATATCAGGGATCAACAGCGTATCGCGATGATCGACCGCCAGCTTGCAAAATGTCTTCTCGTAAGGATTTTCTTCCCCTTCTTCAAGAAGCTGCTCGTCTTGATTTAGCACTTTCACAATCTGATTGGTGTTTTGATCATTTTTAGCAATAAACAGTGTATTCACATGAATGAATTGACTCATCATGTTTAAAATACTTGTAGAAGCATCATGAAAATTGCGAAACTGTTTTAATAGTTGTTGACGAGGCATGGATTAGGACTCCTTGTAGCTCCGATCAATGGCCGGAACAATAGTTGATTTGTCTCTATCATACAAAATCAAACGAGAAATAGATATACTTTAATGCGCAAATCGTGCGAGATCAAAAAGACTGCCGATCCGGAGATCTGACAGTCTGCTGATTAAATGGAGACAGGCACCGTGGACATAGAGAAAAATTCCTCATATAAGGCTTGAACGGCTTCTTTTTCTTGAGCCGCTTTGACGCCAAACATCATGCTCACCTCTGAAGAGCCTTGGTTGATCATTTCAATATTCACTTTGGCTTTTGACAGCGCTTTTGCCGCTCTTGCTGTTGTACCAACATTATGACGCATCGCTTCTCCTACGACCATAATAAGCGAGAGGTTCCGCTCTAGAACCACTTCATCTGCATCAAGTACAAGCTTTAATCGGTCTAAAAGCTCTTGTTCAATCTGCTGCTCCTCCAGCTGATCCTGTCTTAAAATAATGGTCATATCATCAATGCCAGAAGGCACGTGTTCATACGTAAGTCCATATTCCTCTAACGTTTGCAACACTTTACGTCCAAAGCCCACTTCTCGGTTCATCAAATACTTGGAGATATAAATACTGCAAAATCCATTGTCTGATGCGATTCCCACAACAGGGCCATTCGTATGATCCCGTTGATTTACAATTTTCGTACCTTTGGCCGTTGGATTATTGGTGTTCTTAATCTGAACAGGAATGCCTGCCCGAAAGGCTGGAATAAGTGCCTCATCATGAAATACAGAAAAACCCGCATAGGACAATTCACGCATTTCACGATATGTCAGCTCTGTGATTTCCTTTGGTTCATGAACGATCGTTGGATTGACGGCGTAGACTGCATCCACATCCGTAAAGTTTTCATACACATCTGCCTTCAGTCCATTTGCCAAAATGGAACCGGTAATGTCTGATCCACTGCGGGAAAAAGTGACGATATCACTCGCTAGACTAAAACCGAAAAAGCCAGGGAACACAATGATGCCAGAGCGTTCTCTTAATTTGTACAAATGATCATACGATTCTGGAAGGACTTGCGCTTGACCAGGCTCGTCGCTGACAAATAGACCGGCTTCTTTTGGATTCACATAGTGCGCTTCGACGCCTTGATGCTGAAAGTAGGCTGCAATCAGCTTTGCGTTATTATCTTCACCGCTTGCTTTAATCGCATCAAGATAACGCTCAGGATGAGAAGAATCAGCCTGTAATAACGTGTTTACATCTTGCCGGATGGTGTCAATAATGTCATGACCTAACCCCAGCTCATCCGCAATCGAGGCATATCGCTCGATGACAGCTTCTTGTAAATCGTGTGCTTCACCTAAACGTAAATATTGTTCACCGCAACTAATTAATAGATCGGTGACCTTCGTATCCGTTGAATGCCGTTTTCCTGGTGCGGAAACAACGACTGCTTTTCGAGCTGGATCTGCTGTGACAATGTCAAATACCTTTTGCAGCTGCTTGCCAGAAGCAAGAGAACTGCCACCAAATTTAACGACCTTCAATGCATACATCTCCTATAGTAAAAATTTTCTCACAAATTGAATAGTTTCTATTATCAACTCTTTTCTTCAAATTATCAAGGTTTTTCTTCTCTATATGAACAAATGTGTTTTCTGAGAGGACGATGTATGTAAATATATGAAAAAAGAGCCGGCGATATGCCGAGCTCTTTGTCTTTATGAAGAAGAGGACGAAGAAGATAGCTCCTGCTTCATCACTTTGTTTTCACGTTTTTCTTTTAAGAAGAATGAGAGGACAAGTCCAATCACCGCAATAGCACCAGACACGATAAATGACGTATTCATGCCATGAACGGCTGACTTCATTGGATCGGATAATGCTGCATTGGCAGCAGAGCTGCTCATAATGGAGACAAGCACAGCCGTCCCGATAGAGCCGCCCATTTGTCTCATCGTATTATTCATTGCTGTCCCGTGCGGAATCAAATGCGGTGGTAAAGAGTTAATACCGGCTGTTGTCAGCGGCATCATGATCATCCCAACCCCGATTAAGCGAAGTGTGTAGGCCACTGTAATGAGGGCAATCGATGAATCAAGGTTCAGCATCATAAATGGCAGGGAAGTGACAGCTAATATCGTAAACCCGCCTAGAGCCAGCCCTTTACCGCCTACTTTGTCAAAAATTCGTCCGATAATCGGTGATAGGAATCCCATAAAGAGAGCCCCTGGCAATAAGATCAGCCCTGTATCAAGGGCAGATAACCCTCTGACATTCTGCGTATAGAGCGGCAGAATCGTCTCTGTTCCAATCAGTAAAGCAAAGACGAGCATACCGAGGAAGGTCGTTAAGCTAAAGATCGCAAACTTAAAGACGCCAAACTCAAGCATCGGTCTTTTCAAATTCGACTGACGCAGGATAAAGAAGAACAAGCTCACAGCGCCGACAATGAGTGAAATCAGAACGGTCGCACTCGTCCAACCATACGTTCCGACACTTGAAAATCCGTACAGCAGTCCACCAAATCCGAAGGAAGACAGGATCACCGATAAGACATCGATACGAGTGTCTCTTTGCTGTGTGACATTTTTCATTAAGAAGAAAGCAAGAATGAGATCAATGATACCGATTGGTAGAACAATATAGAATAAGAACTTCCAGCTAAAGGAATCGACAATCCAGCCGCCAAGTGTTGGTCCAAGCGCCGGTGCGAATGAAATCACTAGTCCGACCATACCCATGGCTTGCCCGCGTTTTTCTTTTGGGAAAATGGTTAAAAAGATCGTTTGCATGAGCGGCATTAAAATCCCTGCGCCAGCTGCCTGCACGATACGTGCTGCAAGTAGCACCGGAAAATTCGTGGCGAACGAAGCAAGAATGGTACCTGCTGTAAAAATGCTAAGAGCCGTTAAGACTAAGGAACGGCTTGAAAATTTCTCAATTAAAAAGGCCGTAATTGGGATGAGAATCCCGTTTGTCAGCATAAAGGCTGTGGTCAGCCATTGGCCTTTACTGACATCAATATTGAACTCTTCCATGATATGCGGGATCGCTGGAATGAGAAGCGTTTGGTTTAAGATCGCAACGAACGCCCCAACGAGGAAAATCCCAACAATCACAGACCGATTATACGATGTTGTTGATTGGTTCATATTATCCCTTCTTTATCTATAAAATAATGCTTTTCAGCTGTGACACGTTTTGTGATAAAACGCTGTGTTTGCCTAAATAATCAAGCAATGAGCTGATTAAAAAGGTTCTCGGTTGGTCCTTTGACAGTTCTTGACTCAGCAGTTCAAACGCAGAGAGGAGATCGTCCTTTTCTTCTCCATTTGAGAGTGTGTGAAGCTCTTGTTTCATCTTTGTTAAGTACGAGATGACAAGCTTTTCTTCATCATATTCTTCCTGTGTGGAAAGCAAATAAGAGTCCATCAGCTGATCTGTTAGCACAGGCTTAATGGAGCAAGGCTTTATTGATACACGGTCCATCACACCGATGATCATTTCGGCGGCATTTTCTAATTGGATGTTCTTGTGCTCAATCGCCAACATCAAGATGAATTCTCTCATTAATCCGTTGAGGACAATCACAAGATCCCACACATAAGGCGCAACAGATTCACCATATGTGCTTAAAATCATGTCTCTGTGCCGCTGCATGATAATGGAGCGTGTCTCACGTAAATGCTTAATGACGATGGGCGAATGCTGTGAAAAAGCTTCAAAGGACAGCATATTCAAAAATTTATGATTCTCTTTAAACTCTTCAAGCTCAAGCTTAATCTTTTTTGTGAATTTTTCCTTTTTGGACAGCGTCGTTTCGGAATGAATGATCTGAGAAATCTCTCTCATTTTGCGCTGATTGTATTTAATCAGTTCCAATAGAAGAGCTTCCTTTGAATCAAACAGTTTATAAATAGACGCTTTTGATATTTTACAGGCATCAGCAATTGACTGCATGGAGACACTCATATAGCCTTTTTGAGAAAATAATTTCTTCGACACCCGCAAAATCTCTTCTTGCTTTTCGTTCATCTTCATAAGTCCTTTCCGAATCGGCAAAACCATATGGTCACAATGGAAACCGAGTGGTCACTTTTGCTATGATAACAAAACCAATGGCACATGACAAGAAAATGAGCTTAAAAAATACCTGTCATCCGACAGGTATTTTTTATAATAATTGAATAGTGATATGTAAAATGAGAAATTTCAGTTCTTTAAATATAAATACTCGTTAAAACGAAAAAACACAAATCAATTAATGGCTTTGTTTTTTCATGAAGATTATTGAAATAATGTAAACTTACATAAAAAACAATCTTAATTAACTTTGAGGATGTTATCGACAATGAGAATAATTTTTAATGTATATACAGTTAGTAGAGCAGTGGAAAACCCGTGGAATTAGATCATTATCTGGAGTTTAACTTGTTCAAGAACGCAATATACAAAAGGTAATATAATGAAATACAAGCTTCAAATTTCTCGAATGATTTGAAAAGAATTAAAAAAGTTGAAAAGGAAATGTGTGATTATAGAAAATCTTTGTAGAAAAAATTCAAACATACTGAAGATCTAAATATTATCAGTTCGACAGTGTTTAACAAATTATTTCCATATTATATAGTAAGAAAGCAGTGTCAATGATAAAATGGATATATTACTCTAAAATGGGAGTGTGAAGCTTTGTCAAACTACAATTCATATTTAAATAGTTCGTTAGAATACTTAAAACAATACATTGATAATATGAAAAGTAGACCAATTTTTTTTATTGGTTCTGGCTTTTCCCAGAGGTATATAAATTCTCCAACTTGGGGCGCGTTGCTTAAACAATTAATCAAAGAAAATCCTGAAATTAAGAGGCCTATGCAATATTTTGTTCAAGAGCATAATGGAGATTATGCAAAAATTGCTTCCGAATTGGTTGATTACTACCGAACTTTTGCTTGGGAACATCATGATAATGGTGAAATGTTTCCTCCTTTTCTTTACGAATCTGCTTCACGAAGCGTGCACCTGAAATATAAAATTGCAAGTATTTTAATTAACCTGATGGAACAATTCGATGCTGAAACACATGAATTCGCCGAAGAAATTGACTTAATAAAACAATTGAACCCACAGGCTATTATTACTACCAACTATGATAATCTATTGGAATCGCTTTTTCCTAAGTATGAAGCAATAGTAGGTCAGCAGGTCATCCGCCAAAAAAAATCTACTGATATTGGGCATATCTTGAAAATCCATGGCTCAGTTGAAGATTGTGAGAGCATAGTTATTGAACAACAAGATTATGACTACTTCTTTAAAAAGCAAATTTACTTAATTGCTAAATTATTCACCTATTTTATGGAGCATCCGATAATTTTTATTGGGTATAGCTTAAGCGATGAAAATATTAAGTCCATATTATACAATGTTAAGCAGATTATTGATGCCGATATCGAACCAATGATTGATAACATGTGGTTTATTGATTGGAGTAGGGAGCCAATTAACTTTAATTACACGCCACCAAAAGAAAAGTCTATCCCGGTTGGGAATGGGGAATCGGTAAGGGTTAATTATATTCAGTTACATACTTATGAAAAGCTATACGAAGCTTTATATCAAGACTCTGTTGATATTGAATTTCTTAAACAAATTGAAGAAACAGTATATAACGTAGTAAAGAGCGATACTATTACTAACCTTGAAGTTGATATTGCAAGCTTACGATACTTTACAGATAGAGACACTTTATTAAGCGCATTTACAACGTCTTCTGCTGCTGATGAACAAGCTGCTACAAGAACTCTCGTTACATTTGCAGACATTCAAGATCCTAATCAACTAGCAGTACAATTTACTCTTACTGCTACTGAGCTCTGCGAAAGAGTATATGATTATGAAAAGTCTTATTGGTCTCATGCCTATGATTTAATTAATGATATTTATAGTAAGACTGGAGTTAATCTACGTGAAAGTAACAATGTTTACCACGTTTACATGAACGGTGTTAGTAGGTACTCCATGGATATGGTTAACTTGCTTAAAAAGGCTAAAGACATGGAACCATATGTTATCAATATTGATGGCAGAGAAATATCATATCCACCAGAACAAAACGATACCGAATAGGTATCGTTTTATTTATTACTTAAGTTGGTTGCGCCAACTTATCAATTGAATTTAACACTAATGGCGATGCACTGGTAGTCGTATTTGCTACTTTGGATGGATTGAGTAACGAGATTGTATGTTAGAACAAAATACGATACATTTATCGTATGAATAATCCAAATCATCCAACCCAAGAAAACATGAGACTCATTTCTGTGCTGCAAGCATTGGCTGACCCTGTTCGGCTGGAGATTGTCCGCTGCTTAGCAGAAGCGGGTGAGAGAACATGCGGTACGTATCATATGAACATTGCCAAGTCCACGCTGTCGCATCACTTTAAAGTACTAAGAGAGGCAGGCATCGTGAAAGTGAGAATTGACGGGAAGCACCGTTACTACTCTCTCAGAAAGGATGACATTGATTCCGCTTTTCCAGGCCTCTTGTCATCCGTTTTAGCTGTAGACAAGGAGCGATGGTAAGAGAATCTTGCATCAACAAATGACAAATCCCCAAGGCATTGTAACCTTGGGGATTTGTGATGCGTCTCGTGTAAAATGAATTAGGCCAATGAATGATCCATAGACAGATGGACAATGTCATAAATGTGAATCTGCTGCTCTATATTCTCTGGTAATGAGTCCAGAAAAGAATATTTGACGCACTTCCATTTATCGGGGTTATATACGATGACTTCACCCTTATTGTCGTTAAAATGAGAAAAGAGATGGGCGATATCTAGGTTTTCCAGGCAATCAGTAGGATGAATCGTCACATACTCTTCAAGAACGAATGTGCTACGATGAAAATCATCTGTTAAATGAACGGAATATGTGATGCCAATATTGATTTGTTTCCAGCCAAAAGAACGTAAAATATGATCAAATGACCCCTTAAACACAAAATCCGTCATGCCCTCAGATTGTTTCCAAATATACAATGGGCAATAGCCATTGTGTAAACTTCTATGTTTGTCTTTTTCAGTGATCAAATAAGCTTTAAATAATAAATCCTGATATCCATCTGTTTTCCATCCATTGTTTCGTACTCTTTTTCTAATGATATTCATATCATAATCCGCAGGCAGATCCACATGATATTGCATGGCATGCATTGAAACACTCCCTTTCAATAGCCATCATAATCGACTTCAAACCAGTTGAATAATACATATTTGTGTTATTGTTATCACAAAAAGTGATAGGTGATCATGATGAATATAAATGATTTGATTATTTTTATAGAGGTGTATCAAAAAGAATCGATTAATCAAGCGGCTAAAGCTTTAGGGTATGCGCAATCCAATATTTCTCAAAGAATCAAAGCGCTTGAAACGTTATATGATGCAACATTTTTTATCCGGTATCATCATGGAATCAGTTCAACAGGACAGGGGGATTTATTTTATCAATACGCTCAAAAAATCGTAAAAGAAACGAAGGACATTCAACAAAAATTGACTTCAAAGAAAAAGACCGTTTTATGCTCTGAACTTCTATTTAACGTTTTGTACGAGCAACGAGTTTTAGAGGATATTCAAGCCACTGATTTTATCATTGCTTCATCAAGTACGATCAACAAAAAGTTAACAGAGGATGTGTATGATCAAATTATTTCTTTTAATCAAATGGAAAAACCGGAATATCAATTAAAAGAGGTAAAGAGCTTGGCATTGAACGTATATGGAAAATCTAAAGAAATATACGATGATGATATTTCATTGGTCGTGAATCGTGATCAGCTTTGCCCATTAAGACATGAGGCCAGACGTATGCTGGGTGATCGAACCCTATTTGAGTTAGATTCGTTTGAAGGAATGATCAAAATCGTTGAACAGGGAGATGGTATTGCGTTACTGCCAACCAACTTAAAAAGCCTTCAAACACTCGTGAAATTGCTAGAAAAAAATATTCACATCAACTATTACGTTTATGAAAGAATGTGATCGTAACACTCCTCTGTCGGTTTAGTCCCGTCAAAGGAGCGCCACGATTCATCTACATGAGCTGTTTCATTTCCCATAAATCGAGTCATACAGGCGTCTCACCGCTGGCTTAATATCCTCTGGCCGCATGTGCGAAAAGCCGAGGACGAGCGGGACAAAGCCTTTTTTGTGACCAGGCACATGCTCATCAAGGGTAAAACGGTCCATCCCGTACATTTTCAGCTTTCGGTCTTTGGCACGTTGTAAAATCTCATGCTGCGTCCGATCTGAGCGGAATTCTGCGATAAAATGCAGCCCTGCATTTTCCCCGATAATTCGTACGTTGTCACGAAAGACAGTGTCAAGCTCCCCAATGAGCTGTTTTCGTTTTTCCTCGTATAGCCCATTCATTCTTTTAATATGCCGCTGATAGGCGCCATCTTTTATAAAATAAAGAAGGGTGTATTGTGTAAAAAGGTTGGCCGTTTGGATGAAAAAGTGCTGTTCTTCCTTATAGCGTCTTAATAAATGCTGCGGTAGCACCATGTAACTGATCCTTAAGCCGGGCAGCAATGATTTCGAAAAGGTCCCCATATAAATGACTTTGTCATAGCGGTCAAGGCTTTGCAGCGCCGGTATGCTGTCTGTGCCGTACTTAAATTCACTGTCATAATCGTCCTCAATGATATAGCGGTCTGGCTGATCAGCTGCCCAGTTTAACAGTTGTATCCGCCGGGAAATTGGCATGATCACACCTGTTGGGAACTGATGAGAAGGCGTAATGATCAAGACATTCGGCTTTTTTTTGTGAATGTCGCTCATCCGCACCCCTTTTTGATCAATGCCAATCGTTTCAATGCGGTGATGATTGTTTTTCAGCATTTGATACAGTCTGCGGTAGCCGGGGTTTTCTAATCCGTATATTTGATCAGCTGGAAGAATGCTTGATAGCGAATGAATGAGCGACTGTGTACCCGCACTTAAAATAAGCTGCTCAGGGTAGCATTTGACCCCTCGTGCAAGTCCAATCAGCCGGGCAATCGTTTCCCGCAGCTCATAGACGCCTTGTGGGTGCGGCAGCTCACCAAAGGCTTCTTGGTGGAGGTGAATCGCTTTTTGCTCACTTTTCAGCCAGCTTTTAAAAGGAAAATTGGCTGTATCAACAGAAATATGTGAAAAGGAATACCAGTCATTTCGCTCAATCGAATTCTCTTTTAAATCCGCTGGAAGGGAAGAGGGTTTCAGTTGACCTGATTCATGAAATGTTTCCAGTGATTCCACAAAAAAGCCTTTCCGTTCAACTGAATATAAATATCCCTCGGCAAGCAGCTGCTGATAGGCGCCATTCACTGAATTGACGCTGACGTTTAAAGTATCTGCTAACTCTCGTTTAGATGGTAATTGATCGTGTGGTTGCAGGTTACGGTTTAAAATTTCCTCTTTAATTTTTGTATAAATTTGATGATAAATAAATCCGTTTTCCCCTGTTTGATCTAGTTGAATTGTCAGCATCTCGTCATTCCATCCTCTCTGGTACCATGAAAAAAATGATATTGGTACTTTCTATCATACCAAAAAATATTCAGAATAATAAAAAAGACATAAAGGGGATGGATGACAATGAGTCAAACGACAACAAACCGTTTTTCAACAGAGGAATGGCAGGGGAAAAGAGATCAATACGTCGCAAGAGGCGTAAGTAATGGCAACCGTCATCTTGCAGCGAAAGGGAAGGGAGCCGAGCTTTTCGATATCGACGGCAATCGTTTTATCGATTTTGCAGGGGCCATCGGTACATTAAATGTAGGACACTCTCATCCAAAGGTTGTGGAAGCAGTCAAAGCGCAGGCAGACAGCCTGATTCACCCAGGATTTAATGTCATGATGTACGAATCCTATATCGAATTAGCAGAAAAGCTATGCCACCTTACACCAGGCGACCATGACAAAAAAGCCATTTTCTTAAATTCAGGTGCAGAAGCGGTTGAGAACGCAGTGAAAATTGCCCGTAAATATACGAAAAGACAAGCGGTTGTCTCATTTACAAGAGGGTTCCACGGAAGAACGAATATGACGATGAGCATGACAAGCAAGGTCAAGCCTTATAAATTTGGATTCGGCCCATTTGCATCAGAGGTCTATCAAGCGCCGTATCCTTATTACTATCAAAAACCTGAAGGATTAAGCGATGCAGCCTACGACGAATACATCATTGATCAGTTCAATCAATTCTTTGTCGCAACCGTTGCACCAGAAACGGTCGCTTGTGTGGTGATGGAGCCAGTCCAAGGGGAGGGCGGATTCATTGTACCATCGAAGCGTTTTGTCCAGCACGTCGCTTCATTCTGTCAGCAGCATGGAATCGTATTCGTGGCAGATGAAATCCAAACAGGATTTGCAAGAACAGGGAAATATTTTGCGATTGAGCACTACGATGTGGTGCCAGACTTAATTACTGTGTCAAAATCACTTGCAGCTGGCCTGCCGCTGAGCGGTGTTGTTGGCAGAAAAGAATTACTTGATGCAGCGGACCCAGGGGAGCTAGGAGGAACGTATGCTGGCAGTCCATTAGGCTGTGTGGCAGCTTTGGCTGTACTTGATATTATTGAAACAGAACAACTGAATGAACGATCTGAATACATTGGACAAGTCATTGAGGACAAAGCGAATGAGTGGAGAAGTAAGTACTCATTCATCGGGGAAGTCCGGCGATTAGGGGCAATGGCGGCCATTGAAATTGTGGAAGATCAAACAACGCGTACACCAGATAAGAAGACAGCCGCAGCGATTGCAGCCTATGCAAACAAGCACGGACTACTCTTATTAACGGCAGGGATCAATGGGAATATTATTCGCTTTTTAACACCACTTGTCATCACAGATGAGCTGCTGCAAGAAGGACTAGGGATTATCGAAGACGCCTTCACAGCACGCTAAACAACAAAGGGGGATGGTTGTATGCAAAAACAACAAATGGCTAAAACCATGTCGCAGTCAGACGTACTGTTTTTATCCATTGGTGCAATGCTTGGCTGGGGCTGGGTTGTACTTTCGGGAGATTGGATTTTAACAGCTGGATTTTTAGGAAGTGTGATTGCCTTTGTCATAGGGGGCATTCTCGTCATTTTTATTGGGCTAACGTATGCAGAGCTTTCCTCTGCGATTCCAGAAACAGGCGGAGGACTCGTCTTTGTCCAGCGGGCATTTGGGATCAAATCAGCGTTTGTCTCCGCATGGGGCGTATTGTTCGGTTATGTGTCCGTGATTACGTTTGAAGCTGTCGCACTTCCGACAGTCATTGACTATGTCATTCCAACACAGCATGTTGGTTTCCTATGGAATATAGGAGGATGGGATGTTTACTTTACATGGGTATTGATTGGATCTGGCGGTGCACTGTTTTTAACAGCTCTGAACTACATTGGCGCAAAGCCTGCTGCCATTTTTCAATCGGTGTTCACAGTGGCCATTATCCTGACAGGTTTTCTTCTATTAGGCGGAGCTACATTTAATGGAGATTTTGCAAACCTTGAGCCGATGTTTCAGGGCGGGGTTGGCGGTCTGATGGCTGTGTTAGTGATGATTCCCTTTTTATTCGTTGGGTTTGATGTCATCCCGCAGGTAGCGGCGGAGATTAACGCACCTAAGAAGATCATCGGGAGAATTTTGATTATCTCCATTGTGAGTGCGGTTGTATTTTATCTGCTCATTGTCTTTGGAGTAGCGGCAGGATTGTCAAAAGGTCAGCTTGAGGCTTCATCACTGGCAACAGCAGATGCCATGGTACAGCTTCTTGGTCATCAGGCGTTTGGGACTGTGCTTGTCATTGGTGGTGTAGCAGGCATTGTGACGAGCTGGAATGCATTTATCATTGGTGCAAGCCGTATCCTCTATGCAATGGCGGAAAGAGGCATGATTTCCAAATGGTTTGCGTATATTCATCCGAAGTATAAAACACCGACAAATGCCATTTTGTTCTTAGGTGCACTTGCATTTTTTGCACCATTACTAGGCCGACCTGCCCTCGTGTGGATTGTTAATGCAGGCGGTGTGGGCATCATCGTTGGGTATTTGATTGTGTCCATTGCCTTTATGAGACTTCGCAAGACAGAACCTGAGCTTGAGCGACCATACCGCATTAAATATTGGCGGACGACCGGCGTTTTAGCCATTGGACTGAGTTTCCTTTTTCTTTCATTTTATTTTCCAGGGATGCCGGCCTCCTTATCATGGCCAGCTGAATGGATTTTGCTTTTAGGTTGGGCACTCATTGGGTATATACTATATGTAATGAATCCAAGAACGAAGGAGAAGGTAGAGCATGACAAACGAACTCAAAGTGTATAATCCTGCAACCGGAGAAGAAATTGCCTCAGTTGCTCAGCATACAAAAGAACAGATTGAAGATGCGATCACTCGCTCACACAAAGCATTCAAAACATGGGCAAAAACGTCGGCCCATGAACGTGCAAATATCATTCGCAAATGGTTTGATCTCATGATCGAGCATAAAGAAAGACTTGCAAAAATCATCACAGAAGAAAACGGGAAGCCGTATCAAGAAGCATTAGGGGAAATCGTCTATGCCGCTGGATATATTGAGTGGTACGCAGAGGAAGCAAAGCGGATTTACGGTAGAACGATCCCATCTCATACGACAAACAAACGCCTATTTGTCACAAAACAGCCAGTCGGTCCTGTTGCGGCGATTACACCATGGAATTTCCCTGCGGCGATGATTACAAGAAAGGCAGCACCAGCGCTTGCGGCGGGCTGTACGTTTATCGTGAAACCTGCTGAAGACACGCCGCTTACGGCCATTGAGCTTGTCAAATTAGGCCATGAAGCCGGAATTCCAGAGGATGCCTTACAATGGGTGATTGGAGATGGAAAAGAAGTGGGGGAAATCTTCACAGATAGTCCATTGATCCGCAAGATCACATTTACTGGCTCAACACCAGTTGGAAAACATCTCATCAAAAACAGTGCGAGCACAGTGAAACACGTTTCTATGGAACTTGGCGGTCATGCCCCGCTGATCGTAGATAAGGACGCCAACCTTGAATTGGCTGTGAAACAAGCAGTGGCATCTAAATTCCGTAATGCAGGCCAGACGTGTGTTTGTGCCAATCGCTTAATCGTCCATGAAGAAATTCATGAAGCATTTGCGCAAAGCTTCAGCAAAGAAGTGGAAAAGCTGAAAGTAGGAAATGGGTTTGAGGAAGGCACGTCCATCGGACCGATTATCAATAAGCGAGGCTTCGATAAAATTGTCGACCAAATTCAAGATGCCGTGGATAAAGGGGCGAAAGTTCTTGTCGGCGGCGATACACATTTTGACGATGAGAAGTCGTATTATTTTGTTCAGCCGACGGTGCTAACTCATGTCGACCCTTCAATGAACATTATGCATGAAGAGACGTTTGGTCCAGTTGCACCCATTACGACATTTAGCACATTAGATGAAGCCATTGAATTAGCAAATGATACACCTTTTGGACTTGCGGCTTATTTCTTTACAGAGAATTACCGCAATGGTCTCTATATATCTGAGAATCTAGATTACGGGATTATTGGCTGGAATGACGGGGGACCATCCGCTGTGCAGGCACCTTTCGGCGGTATGAAAGAGAGCGGTATTGGCCGTGAAGGCGGCATCGAAGGCATCGAGCCTTATTTAGAAACGAAGTATGTGTCAATTGGTTTAGACGAATAACATGTGAAAAAGACTGTCCGAGAAGTCTCGGCAGTCTCAGCGTGTAGGCAAACCCTCGCATTCTTTGTCAGTCCTGCGTGCTGGTGCTCACGAATGTCAAATTCGCTCCGCTCCAGTACTCGTCCTTCCTAGGGCTGCAAAGGTTTTCTATCACGCTGAAAAGGAAGACAAAGGGCTAAAATCAAGTTCATTTTAGCCCTTTGTCAACAATCTGTGACTGTCCGAGAAGCCTCGGCAGTTTTTTTATGTTAAACAGCCGGTGGGAAAAGTTGATCCACCGTTTCTTTTGTTTCTTTGAGAATCTCGTGGATGTCGTCTGCAGATGCTTGTTCCATGCTGCTGAATAAGAGCCGTTCGACTGGCTGAACGCCGATCAGATCGAAGGCGGCTGTATCTGTCGTCATGTGATGGCTGGGGGTGATGATCATATTTGAATCAAGAAAGGTCCTCGGTGCATCATGCGTATTAATAATGACCCCTTTTTTGTCTCTAAGCAGATTTTTCACCACTCCGTTTTCATTGATCTCATACGCAAACCCCTCTGAAAAAACGCGCTCCACATAACCCTTTAGCATCGCCGGCAAGCCTGTCCACCATATTGGAAAGATAAACGTGAGGACATCAGCTTGTTGAATCAGCTTCTGCTCTCTTTGAACCGGTACCGGCACATGTCCGTTTCTCATGGCAACCTTTTCTGCTGTTGTCAGCTCTGGCGGAAAGCCAATGCTATACACATCACGAACCGTCACATCATGACCATTGTTCAAAAGAGTGCTTACAACAAGATCTAATAGGGTTTGATTTAAGCTTTGCTGGGGATGAGCAAATATGATTAGATGGTTCATCTCATAGCCTCCTAGGTGGTCATGTGTCTCATTATGGCATGCACGAGTATCCTATTCAATCCTATATTGGAAATGATAGGTTGGGAAAATAAAAAGCGACCGCTTGAAAAAACGATCGCTCATGTAAGGTTTATTTCTTTCTAAATGCAAGTCCAAGTGCAATTAATGCCACAACTAAGGCTGCAATGGACAGACCAAGAAGAAGTGGTGAAGAAGAAGCAGAGGCTGTTTCAGATGCCTTTTCTTCTTTTGGTTTTTCTTGACCATGTGAATCCGTTACGGTATTAGACGCAACAATGTTTGTGATCGAATGAGGCTTATCAGCGTCCTTGTCGCCAGTCCATTCAACTACTGTTCCATCCTTATAATATTGATACGCATCCCATGCCGCTTCGCCGGCTTTTTCAGGGTTTTTTGCGACAAACACGAATTGCTGGAACTGGCCAGCAAGGACACCATCGCCAGTTGCTTCCCAAGTGACTCTTGTGACTTTTCCGTTTTTCTCTTCAGTTGTTGTTTTCCAGCCAGGCACTGGCTCGTATTGCTGGAATTCTACGCCTTTAGGCATCATGATGACAACCTTTGTTGTCGGACTGTCGCTTTCAGAAGGTACTTTTAACGTATAGGTTTCCCAAGCATTCGTTGCAGATGTATCAGGTTTGACTGTCACGTGTGCACTCACAGGAATCGCCAGTAAAAATGAAGCGAGAAGCATTGGTAATAAAGCTTTAACGTATTTTTTCATATGATATGAACTCCTTTTAGTTTCTTCTAATGAATGTCGTATCGATGTTGTCAAAAGAACCAGTTAATGCATGAATCTCAATTTTCCAAGTGCCTTTTTCATTTAGTAAGAGGTTTTCAGCCGAGAAGTGTCCATTCTTTAATCGTTTCAGCTGAAATTCGTTAGGCGTTTCATCACCGAACAAGGAGACTTTGTGGATCTTAGCTGTCACTGATTGAATGTCTGTGATCGTTTGTCCATCCTTCTTCGTAAATGCCACCTCGAACGTGTTTTTACCAGGAGCATTCGGGGTAATGCTCAAAGACACAAGGTCACGATGCTCCACCTGATTGGCTCCAAAGAATGGCTCTGGTGCAGGCGGCGGAGGGCTTGGGATATTGGTGAATACGGCTGTTAATAGTAAAATAGCGATCCCAATAATCCACTCTGCTCGTAAAGATACGTTTCGTTTCTGCTTCTTTTCCCATCTCAGCATCAAATAATGGACGAGCCCAAGTAGACCCATGATGATAAATAAACCAAGTTTGATTAAGAAGGTGCGTCCATAGGCTGATTGGAAAAGGGCATCAAATGATTGCAGAATAAAAATCGCATTCACAAACCCAGAAAACACAATCAGTCCAACTGAGAGCAGTGCCCACGGATGAAAAGCTGTCAGGGTGCTGCGTATGAGCGGCTGATCTTCATTCGGCAGTTTCTTCATCAAAAGAAGGACAATGGCTGTTAAGCCGCCGACCCAAATAGATGCAGAAATGAGATGAATGAAGTCAAGTGACGTTGTCAGTATTTTATTATCTGTTGCGGCTGGATGACCGATTTGTGCTTTTAGCCATAGGAGCACAGTGAAAATGAGCAGTGGAAACAGCCATACCCGGAAGGAAGTGAAGTTTCCTTTTTTCATCGCCACAATCGTCCAGATCGACAGTAGAACAAATGACGCCATTAGCATCATCCACAGACTCCCGCCCGAAGTCGACGCAATGGTTTCTTGTAAAAGTGATGGTTGAAATGCCCCTAAAAAGGACACGTCTGCCGCTGACTTAGTTTGAATCGGCAGCTGGAACAAGAGTGCTCCGCCCATCATGATCAATGAAACAGTTAAGAGTCGCTTCATTCGCCGAGCTAAAACGTCGGTTATGGCCGCTTTAAACCATAGAAGCCCAAATAAAATGGTTCCAAGAAATAAGCTAAATGACGTATACAGAAAGGCTTTGTCAATGGTTGAAGCCATATCGATGGATTCACTTGATTGTCCTTGATCTAATTGATCAAATCCTCCATCCGCTTTTCCGATACTAAACGGAATCATGCCAGACACAGAGTGCCCATCGGCTGATACCGCATTCCACTGAATGGTGTAAATGCCTTTAGGTAAATTCTTTTTTAAAGCTGCTTCCATGATCTTTTGCTCTTTGATGACCGTATCTCCTTGATCCACACGATCCCCTTTTGCATTGAACACCTTAATGGCATGAAATCCACTTTCGATTCCTTCACTAAAGGTGATCGAGACTGCAGGAGGCTGCTGATCCAGCTCTTCATTTGCTACTGGATTTGAGCTCACCACATATGCATGAGCAAATGCCTCTTTTGGCATGAAAAAGGAGAACATGAAGATGAGGAGCAGAAGCCACTTACGATATTTCAACAATGTGAATAACCGCCTTTCTACCTATGAAAATGTCTCATGTATCAGAAAGAAAGCGGCAGTAAACTGTGAGTCACAGAAAAACCGCTCTTTCTATTGTACCGCCCACTCTAAAAGGTAAACGAAACAAATAGCAAGATGGTTCACTTTTTCTGTGTCATGTCTTGTCTGCGCAGACGTTTCTTGAATGTTTGATCAATATAAGCCTATTCGATTTAAGTAGAGGAAACAAGAAGTGACGATTTGAAAGTTGTGAAATTCCAATGAATTTTCGAGAAAATGCCGGCTGATTCACCTTTTCAGCCACTATCTTCTATGATCTGAAAGAGAATTCACATCATTTTTCAATTTTGTCACACACTAAGTGACAAAGTGACATTTAGTTTCAATTGAAGGGAAAGTGAAAGCGTTTTACGATAGGTATAAGGGCTTCACTGACTCTCGTTCTTATATCTTTTGACCTATAAAGCCCGAAATAAAGGGAGAGAAGAAAGGGGTTTTCACAGATGCAGGAAAAAAGCGGATTCCGCGTGAAAGTACAGCGCTTTGGAAGCTATTTAAGCGGCATGATTATGCCGAATATTGGTGCATTTATTGCATGGGGACTCATTACAGCTTTGTTCATTCCAAGTGGTTATCTTCCGAATGAACAGTTAGCTACACTCGTTGGACCGATGATTAACTACTTACTACCGCTCTTAATTGGTTACACAGGCGGTAAACTCGTCTATGACCATCGAGGCGGAGTGCTCGGTGCTACGGCTACGATTGGCGTCATTGTTGGCTCAGACATTCCAATGTTTTTAGGTGCCATGATCATGGGACCGCTTGGCGGTTATCTCATAAAGAAAATTGACCAGCTGTTCAAAGACCGAATCAAATCTGGCTTTGAAATGCTTGTGAATAACTTTACGGCAGGTATCCTCGGTGCCATTCTCGTTGCCATTGCATTCTATGCCATCGGCCCAGTGGTACTAGGTCTGAATAAAGCCCTTGCGGCAGGTGTAGATATCATTGTCAATGCTCATTTACTACCGCTGGCAAGTATCTTCATTGAACCTGCAAAAGTATTGTTCTTAAACAATGCGATTAACCAAGGTATTTTAGGTCCGTTAGGGGTGGAGCAAGCAGCGAAGACAGGGCAGTCTGTTCTGTTCTTGCTTGAAACAAACCCAGGGCCAGGTTTAGGTGTTCTTCTTGCGTATATGTTCTTTGGAAGAGGAAATGCGAAACAGTCTGCACCAGGTGCCATTGTGATTCAGTTCTTAGGAGGAATCCATGAAATTTACTTCCCGTACATCTTAATGAAACCAAAACTTATTTTGGCTGTCATTGCAGGGGGAGCAAGTGGTGTCCTGACGTTCACATTATTAAATGCAGGATTAAAAGCTGTGCCGTCACCAGGAAGTATTATTGCGCTTATGCTGATGTCTCCAAAAGGCGGTCACCTTGCCGTTTTAGCAGGTGTTGTCGTAGCAGCTATCGTATCGTTCCTTGTCGCATCGGTCATTTTGAAAGCATCTAAAGAAGTTGACGAAGATTTAACAGCAGCAACAGAAAAGATGCAGGACATGAAAGGCAAGAAAAGTGCAGCGGCCGCTGCTCTTACAGCACAAAATGAAAACGCTGAAGCAAACGAGCAAGTAGCATCTCCAAGTGACGTCAATCCAGATGACGTGAATAAAATCATCTTTGCCTGCGATGCAGGGATGGGCTCAAGTGCAATGGGTGCGTCCATTCTGAAAAACAAAGTGAAAAAGGCAGAGCTTGATATCGATGTGACAAACACATCGATCAGCAACATCCCAGACGATGCGGATGTGGTCTTTACTCATAAAGATTTAACAGACAGAGCCAAGGCAAAGCTGCCAGGCGCTGTGCATATCTCAGTGGATAATTTCTTAAACAGCCCGAAATATGATGAGCTGATTGAGAAATTGAAAAAATAACATGACGAAACGGGTTGAGTCCAATTTTTCCTAATTGAACTCCCCGTTTTGGTTGTTTTCCTGATTTTTATTCTAAAAAAGGTGTGTGATCATGTATGAAACAAGTACTTTCTAAAGACAATATTTTTCTAAACGAACAAGCAGGTTCTAAAGAAGAAGCCATCAAAAAAGCAGGCGAAGTCCTCGTAGCAAACGGCTATGTCACAAGTGATTATGTCGACAAAATGTTTGAAAGAGAAGAGATCTCTTCTACATTTATGGGGAACGGCATTGCAATCCCTCATGGAACAGAGGATGCGAAAGCGGCAGTCCTTCATTCAGGGATTTCGATTATCCAAATTCCAGATGGTGTTGAATATGGTGAAGGAAATGTGGCGAAAGTCGTCTTTGGGATCGCTGGGAAAAACAACGAGCATCTTGATATTCTGTCTCAAATTGCGATTGTCTGTTCAGAAGAAGAAAATGTAGAACGGATCATTCATGCAAAGGATCAGGATGAACTGATCGCCATCTTTAATGAGGTGAACTAATATGAAGGCACTTCATTTTGGAGCAGGGAATATCGGCAGAGGGTTTATCGGTTCTTTGTTAAAGGCATCAGGCTTTGAGCTTGTCTTTACCGATGTGAATGAAGCGGTCATCAATGAGCTGAATGAAAGAGGAGAATACACGGTTGAACTCGCAGCACCAGGGCAGAAGCAAGAAGTAGTCGGGCCAGTATCAGCGATCAATTCATCGCAAAACCCAGCGGCATTAACAGAGGCCGTTGCCACAGCCAATTTGATTACAACAGCTGTTGGACCAGCCGTATTGAAGATCATTGCCTCATCGATTGCTGAAGGATTAAAACAAAAAAAGCCGGACCATATCATCAACATCGTGGCATGTGAAAATATGATTGGGGGAAGTGCTCATTTAAAAGAAGCGGTGTTCTCTCATTTAACAGCAGATGAGCAAGCAGCGATATCACAAACCGTTGGCTTTCCGAACGCTGCGGTTGACCGCATTGTTCCGATTCAGCACCATGAGGACATTCTCAAAGTGTCGGTTGAACCATTTTTCGAGTGGGTCATTGATGAGACGGGCTTTATTGGAGATGTTCCTCAAATTGACGGAGCGACCTTTGTCCAAGATTTGACGCCGTATATTGAACGGAAGCTCTTCACCGTCAATACAGGACATGCACTAGCGGCTTATGTCGGGTATCAGCAAGGCGTAAAAACCATTAAAGAAGCTGTTGATACACCAGACATTCGTCAGGTTGTCGAAGGTGCCCTTCATGAAACGGGCAGTTATTTAATTGACGCATATGGCTTCCGAAAAGAAGAACATGATGCGTATATTCAAAAAATCATCAAACGATTTGAAAATGCTTTTATTTCCGATGAAGTGACTCGTGTTGCACGCTCTCCTCTTAGAAAGCTGGGAGCAGATGACCGTTTAATCGGTCCAGCGAAAAAGATCAAGCAGCCAGTGTACTTAATCAAAGGGATCGCTGCTGCTTTGGCTTACGACTTTGCAGAAGACGAAGAAGCGGTTCGCTTGCAGGCATTAAGGAAAGAAAAAGGCATTGAAGGTGTGCTTCAAGAGGTATGTGGACTCAAACCTGAAGACGATCTCTATCAAGCCATCCTCAAAGAAACCGAGCGATAATCAAAAAATCCCTTTCTAACGTGAAAGGGATTTTTCTATGACTTTTTTAATACTTTCCCCAGCATGACGATATATGTAGTAAGGGGGAATTAGAACATGAAAAAGAAAGCGTTTGCTTCAAGAAGTGTCTTTTTTCAATTGATGTCAGCCATTATCGTTATTACAATTTTAACAGGCGGACTTGTAGGAACAACGGGGTATTTTTTAGCGAAAAATGTCTTAATTGATGCAGGGAAAGCAGATTTAAAACACATCGTAAATGGAGCGATGGCCACTCTTGAACAATTGAACGACCGTGTGGAGAACAAAGAACTGACGCTTGAACAGGCGCAGGAACAAGCCCGTATTTACTTGAGCGGGCCTAAAAATGACAACGGCAAAGGGTACCAATTTCAAAAATCAGATTTTATCTATAAAAATAAAGGCTACCTTGTCGCATATGGAGCCGATTATTCATCACAGGTTCATCCGGTTAACGACATTGGCGTCATCCCAGATGATACGACAAACCGTCAAAAAATGGTCGCTGGCGCCACAGCAAAAGGCGAAGATGCACACTATATCACCTATATGGATAAAGACGATGCCACGGGGGAAGAAAAGCAAAAACTCGCTTATATGAATCAGTTTACACCGTGGAATTGGAGTATAGGAATCGCCGTATTTCAGGATGAATTTTATAAAGAACTAGAGCAGATGAAGCTCTATATTATTCTCATTACAGCAGGTGTCGCTCTTTTAAGTATGGGTGTCTTTTATTTGGCAGCCCGAGGAAAAGTGAGACTGCTCAAGCAAGTCACGGCTGCTTCAAAAGAAATTGCGGCGGGCAATATTGAACGCACCAGCTTAAAAGAAACCTCGGATGAAATTGGACAGCTGGCAAAAGGCTTTAATCATATGTCAGGAGAGCTTAGAGCACTTGTGAGCGGTTTGCAGGAAACGAGCAGCCAGCTCGTCGAATCTGCGACAGATCTATCCGCCATCTCTGAAGAAACATCCGCCAGCAGTGAAGAAATTGGCCGAGCAATTGGAGATATCTCAACTGGGACCCTTCATCAGGCATCAGACCTTGAGGTAGCCAATCAACAAATGACTCAGTTCAATCAATCCATTGAAAACGTCAAAGAACAAAGCGACCAGATCAAACGAATTTCAGACCAGTCGAACCAATCTTCCCAGCAGGGTCAGCAAATTGTCCAGCAATTAAAACAATCAAATGAGCAATCCATTCAGGCATCTCAAGGCATTCGATCAGGGATTGAGCAATTAAGTACAAAAGTACAAGATATTTCACAAATCACAGATACCATTGAAAGCATTTCAAATGAAACGAACTTACTGGCCCTGAATGCGAGCATTGAAGCAGCTCGTGCAGGAGAGCATGGCAAAGGATTCTCGGTTGTGGCGAGTGAAGTGCGGAATTTAGCTGAACAGACAAAGCAATCAGCTGTTCAAATACAGCAGATGATTCAAGGCATTAAAGAAGAAACGACGTCTACAGCTGGCATGATGTCAAAAACAATGGATCGTTTTGCCGAGCTTGATGAAGCGGTTCACGCAACAGAACAAGAATTCAATTCCATCTCTACATCGATTTCACAAACCATCGTTGAAACGAATGCGATGGCAAAAGAGCTGAACACATTACTGGAACAAAACGACCTCATCACAAAAGCGATGCATGGTGCAGCGCATATTTCTCAAGAAAATGCCGCAGCGATTGAAGAAATCACTGCATCTACAGACGAACAAGTCACCGCCATCTCCAATGTGGCGAAGGCAGCAGAAAGGCTCAATGAGCTAAGCATGCGATTGAATCAAGATATTGCACGTTATCGTTTATAAGGTATGGTCAAACGGACGTCGAGAAGTCGATGTCCGTTTTTTTATTTAGACGACTTTCGTCCGTATTGCCCGTCGCTTTTGATTTGTTTGGTACGTTCGATAGGCTTTCCAAGCATTGGCACATAAAAGCCCTGTGAGTAAGTAAGATAAGCTGTTAAATAAATAGAAGTCCACACATGAAACGACAGCACACAGGATACCAAAGATGATTTGATCACGATTCTTTGCGGGTGAAGTAGGTGGATCAGTCAACATAAAGAATGCAAGGAACAAGACGGCATTTAAGTAGGGCGTCATAAAAGCAGATGAAGCATCCATTAAGCCAATGAACCCCAATATGAGGTGAATAAGGCCGTATGCGGCTAGAAAGGCGAAAACTTGCGGGAACTTTTGTACGCGGCTTGTCACCAAATAACCGCCGACCACCACAAGGATTATGGTCCACCAAGGTAGAAGAGACATACCGCCCCACCAGCTTTGATTGGAAGAAAATAAAATGACTGAGAGCCATAAACCAAATGCGGCTGGATTCAAAATTGGTTTCTTTTGATAAGTGATGACATGCTTAGATAAAATGGCCGCTGTGGCTGTGAAAACAGATACAGCAAAAGAAGTGGCTGGACTTAGAACAATGCCAATAATCAGCCCTGTGAGCAGAGCTCCATCAGGGAATGTGTGTTTATTGTTTTTCCAAATCACTCTTGAGATGAAAGAGTCAAGAATTAGTGCTGTCCCGATGCTGGTAGCAACTGTAGCGAGACCACTAAGAAAACCAGCGTGCAGACTCCCGGCGGCTAAAAGGACCAAAAGAATGGCGATGACATACCGTTTCGGTGTCCGAATGTAGGCTTTTAGTGAGGGTGATGGTTTCAAAAATGTTTGGTTTGTGATAGGTGCTGGTTGTGATTCCATGAGTGAACCTCCTTCATCTCCGGTGTTACGATCATATCAGCGGTTTGATCTACCATCACGGCAGGTATTTCATGTTCGGCTAAAAATGAATAACCCTCTTCTCGACCTAATAAAAAAGCAGCTGTCGATAGACTATCGGCGAGCATACCGAGTGGTGCAATGACGGTACAGCTTAACAAACTTTGTTCAGACTGTTTCGTTTGAGGGTGAATCAAATGGTGCGTATGAGGATCATTACGGCTGATCCGTTCATAGCTTCCAGATGTACAAATCGCACAATTAGTCGTTTGAATGACCGAGATGTTGGTCTGTTTTTGAATGGGATGCCGAATCCCAATTGTCCACTCTTCTTGTTGTTCGTTAAATCCAGATACCAACACATCCCCACCAGCATTCATCATAAAGCCCTCCCATGCTTCAAGTTCTTTTGCTGCAAGATCGCATGCGAATCCCTTTGCAATAGAACCAAAATCCAAGATAAGCGGTTTGTTTAAATAAATCGTCCGATTCATCTCGTTTAACTGGACGTCACGGTAATGAACAGCTGTATGTGGTACGTCATCTGATGAAAAAGTTTGTCCTGTCGTGTACAACCGATTGAATCCTTTTTGTTCCATGACTTTCCCGATGGTTGGATCATACTTTCCATTTGTTAATTCAGCTAACTCTAACGCATAGGCTGTTAAATCGAAAAGCATTTCACTGACAACTACCTCTTGCTTTGAACGATTGGCTAACTTCATGACTTCAGAATCAGAGCGGAAACGGCTAAAACGATGCTCGATATCGTAAAAAATGGAAAAGGCACGGTTGATGTCTTCTAAAACAGCCCGTCGATCTTCTTCATAGGCAACCACTTGAATATTGATAACAGTTCCCATAGCCAGCATGGATTTTTGAAAAGTCATCAGTTTTTGTTGTCCTAACCATTTCATCATAGTGTCTCCTCTCTATGCCTTTGCCTGCTCTAAAGCCTGAGCAACGGCTGTTTCAAAATCCTGAGTACTTAATGTTGCACCGCTCACCGTATCTACATCAGCACTTTGTCTGATAACCACTTCATTGGGTAATGATGAAATGGAGCTTTGCCCGTATCTAGTGTTATCACTCGTAATCTCGACAGAAGTGATATTTCCTTGTTTGATGGTAACAGATACACTAATAGAGCCAATCTCATTTGATCCAGTACCAGAGAAAGTACCATCCTTGAGTTCAGTTTCTGAAGTGGTATCTTCTGTTTGAGTGGCGGTAGTATCTGATGTGAGAGATGTATCGTTTGAAGAAGCGCCTGCTTGTGTAGTTGATTGTGCTGTCTGAACGGCTTGCGCGTGATGGGTAGTTGCATAACCAGTGATGTATAAGCTGCTGATAGCTGCGGTGCAAAGACTAATCATTTTCTTATTTATTTTTGCCATGATGTATCCCACCTCCTATTACGATCTACTATATAGAAGAAATTTGAACAAACCATGAACAAGAAAAGAACGATTTTAGATAATGGGCAATAAGAATCAAGATATTACACGTTATCATTTATTTTTGACTGTGGTTCATTTATCAGGTAGGATGAAATAAATCTAAACCTTGCTCACGCAATCAAAAAGGAGTGTTTCGTCCATGAAAAAGAAAATATTGATGTTCTTACCTTGTGGCTACGGACACTCCACTGCTGTTTTCTTTTAGGATAGACAAAAATTGGTGAAGTCTGTCTACAGGAAGAAAAACACGCAGAAAAATCATAGTGAGTGAGGGATTTACATGGAAAAAATCACGAGAAAAAACCCAGAAAGTATGCCGAAACCCGTCGGCAACTACAGTCATATCACAAGGGTGCCAAAGGGTGCGGGGTTATTTGTGACATCAGGTCAAGTAGGGACAGGAGCGGATGGACAGATCCCATCAAGCTTGAACGACCAAGTAACCAATACGTTTGAAAATATAAAAAAAATCCTTGCATCAGAAGGATTGAATGAAGAACACGTCATCAAAGTCAATATTTGGGCAACAGAAGAAATTGATTGGGATCATCTATATCCGCAGTGGGATGCAATCTTCAAAACCGCATATCCATCAATGACCGTTGCCTATGTGACGGCATTAGGATGGCCAGAGCTGAAAATCGAAATAGAGCTATGGTGTGCAGATATTTAATCAAAAAAAGAACAGTGCAAACTGTTCTTTTTTAATAAGTATTTATGAAACAACTTGGAATCGCTTTGTAATGAATGCACCGAGAAATGCACAGGCTGTGTAGATGATGATCCAAATGAGAAAGGTTTCATTTCCACCAATAGAGGTGAACATCAGAATCACACTCGCTACCAGCACAATCAAGGTGGGAAACCAAATGTTCTTTAAAAACAATGTACCGAAAATACCAATCAGCACAGAGATCATAGGTAAACCAAATACAACGAATAAGACAAAAACAGCCATGTTAATTACTCCTTTGAACCAAATCAACTATTTACATAAAAACATATAACAGTGCTGCACCCATATGCGGAAGAGCAAAGATGATGAAAAGAAAAGCCGTATCAAGACGAAACATCCGGTGTTCTTTTGTTTCAGAGTGATAGGCTGCTCGTGCCTCTTCCCCGTTGGTCCATGCACCCATAAGAAATCCAGATGCAACGAACGCAATAATAGAGATTCCACCACTGACAAACCCAATCCATTCATGGTGCTGTAATATGAGCGCCGCACTGCAAATCACCAGCATGGAGCAAACACCAACAAAAAAAGCATGTTTCTTTCTCATTACGCTTCACTCCTTCGGACAGCTATTAGGAGACCGCATCACATATTTCAATGAAATGTCCATCAGGATCAGACACATAACTGACCGTTTGTCCCCACGGCTTCTTGGCAGGTTCCTTGATGACAGGTACTCCTTTTTCCTTCAAAGACGCAATGGTTTCATTCACATCATCCACAACAAAGCCAATCTCAAACGTTTGTGATGAGCTGACTGCCTCTGGAACAGGCAGCCCAAGTGCCTCTTTCACATCTTGGCGTGAATTAATAGATAGGGTGACTTCTCCTGTATCAAACTCAACATAGGATTCAACCCTCAATTTAATCGGGAAACCGAGGATATGATGGTAGAACTGAATACTTGCTTCAACATCGTTTACATATAGAATGGTATATTTCATTTTCATATGGAAAGCTCCTCTCTTCATATACGTGTAAAAACCGGAAAGGTTTCCCACTCATTTTACCACATAGGTCATAAGATTCATTGAATTCCAAAAAAACCAATATTTTCACCTCAATCGTCTTGAAAAACAAAATGTGGTGACATATGATAAAAATGTAAAATGAGAAAAAATAGGGGGGACTTACATGTTGAAAAAAATCATGGTGGCTGTCATATCATTCGGTCTTTTACTTAGCTTTACACAAGTTGACACTCACACAGCGGATGCAAAGACAGTCAAGTACAAAAACTGTAAAGCACTCAACAAAGTGTATAAAGGCGGCGTGGCAAAAAGCAAAAATACGAAAAACAAAGGTGGAAAAACGAAGTACAAGCCTTATGTATCAAAAGCACTCTACTTAAAAAATAAACACCTTGACCGTGATAAAGACGGCATTGCGTGTGAACGTTAAGAAGAAGAAAAAAGACCTGTCACAAGGTCTTTTTTCTTTGGGATCAAACTCGTCCCTTTGTGCCATCTTCATCTTTATATTAAAATAAAGATAGATTCAAAAAATGATACAAAGTGGGGTACTCAATTTGTCAACACAAGCTGATAAGAAAGACATCCGATTGATTGCCATTGATATGGATGGCACGCTGTTAAACAGTGAGCACGTCATTCCTGAGGAAAATAAACAAGCCATTAAAGAAGCAGAAGCCAAAGGGGTCCATGTGGTGATTAGCACAGGACGTACGCTGATGACATGCCGAGAGCTGGTCGAGCCGCTGAAACTCTCTTCCTATCTTGTCACAGCGAACGGAAGTGAAATTTGGGATTCAAACTTCCAGTTGATCGAACGGGAACTGCTGCATCCCGATCACGTTCAGATGATGTGGGATCTAAAAAACAGATACGAAACCGATTACTGGGCATCTACTGTGGATAAGGTGTGGAGAGGAGAATTCCCAGAACGCATTCATGACCACGAATGGTTGAAATTTGGTTTTGATATTCATGACGATGCTGTTCGTGAGGAAGTCCTCCATACATTGAAAACAAATGGACAGCTAGAAATCACGAATTCCAGTCCAACCAATATTGAAGTCAATGCAGCAGGCATTAACAAAGCGGCAGCTCTTGCAAAAGTAGCAGAACGCATTGGCTGCACAATGGACAACGTCATGTCACTTGGCGACAGTCTAAATGATATGGCGATGATTCAAGAAGCCGGATTAGGCATTGCAATGGGCAATGCACAAGAAGTTGTGAAAGAAGCGGCTGATTGGATTACGGCTCCTAATACAGAGCACGGGGTAGCAAAAGCCATCCAGCATTGGGTGCTGTCTAAATAAATGAGTAGAAAAAGTGAGAGGACATGACCTCTCACTTTTTTGTTTTCTACTAGTTCTATTGTTATATTTTCTGACAATTTCATGTGCAGTCTATCCAAAGTTGGTATAATCAATATAAATTCGAATATTCGGACTTTCTATTCCGCAATTCGGAACGACAAGGAGGGGTTCTATGTATCAAGTGGATATTAACTGTGATTTGGGAGAAAGTTTTGGTCAATACACCATCGGTTCAGATGAACAAATTCTTGAATATGTCACCTCAGCCAATATTGCATGCGGTTTTCATGCGGGAGATCCAACTGTGATGAGAAAGACGGTTAAAATGGCACTGGATAAAGGGGTTCAAATTGGTGCACATCCAGGTCTGCAAGATTTAGTCGGTTTTGGTAGACGTCCAATCGCGATCTCAGCAGAGGAAGCCTATGATCTTGTGATCTATCAAATTGGTGCACTATCAGCCTTTCTGAAAGCAGAAGGCGGTATGATGCAGCACGTCAAACCACATGGCGCCCTTTACAACATGGCGGCTAAAAATACTGAATTATCTGAATCAATCGCGAAGGCTGTGTATGATATTGATCCTAACCTTGTGTTATTTGCGCTGTCAGGCAGTGAACTTGCGTCAGCAGGGGAAAGAATCGGTCTTCAAGTGGCACATGAAGTTTTTTCTGATCGGACGTATCAACCAGACGGGACACTGACATCACGCCGTGAACCTAATGCACTTATTGAAGAGGATGAAAGGGCAGTTCAGCAGGTCATCCGTATGGTAAGAGAGGGGAAAGTGCGGACAGTGCAAGGGGAAGATGTTCAGCTCAAAGCAGATACGGTGTGCATCCACGGGGATGGCAGTCACGCGCTTCAATTTGCAAAAACCATTACAGCGAAGCTAAAAGAAGCCACTATTCAACTCAAGGCCTTTCGATAAATCGTCATCAAAGGGGGAAACAGCATGAAAAGAGAGAAAGCCAAACAGATGAAAGCTCCAAAAGGGAACCGTTCTATGCTGATGGGCGCAGCCTTTTTAATGGCAACGTCCGCCATTGGACCGGGATTTTTAACACAAACAACGGTGTTCACACAGCAGCTCGCAGCTAGCTTTGGGTTTGTCATCTTGATTTCCATTTTGCTAGACATTTTTGCGCAAACAAATGTATGGCGTATCATTGCCGTCTCGGAAAAAAGAGGACAGGACATTGCCAATATGGTTCTGCCGGGTCTCGGATATGTGTTAGCCTGTTTGATTGTCATTGGGGGGCTTGCCTTTAATATTGGAAATATCGCCGGTGCGGGTCTCGGTTTTCAGGTCATATTCGGCGTCGATCCCCGCA
This sequence comes from Bacillus sp. UNC125MFCrub1.1, assembly GCF_000701305.1. Classification (NCBI taxonomy): domain Bacteria; kingdom Bacillati; phylum Bacillota; class Bacilli; order Caryophanales; family Bacillaceae; genus Bacillus; species Bacillus sp. UNC125MFCrub1.1. Next base: position 120,589 of record NZ_JNIG01000010.1, on the reverse strand, counting down.
TAGGGGCTGGGGTCAGTGCAGTCATTGCCATTCTCATTTTTGTCATCAAAGAGGCAGGAAAAGCGATGGACCGATTCACACAAATCGCTGGTTTTGTCATGATTGGTCTGATGCTGTATGTGGCTATTTCCACAGCACCGCCAGTTGGAGAAGCGGTCATGAGAACTTTCGTGCCAGAGAAAATTGACATGTTATCAATTGTCACACTTGTCGGCGGGACAGTTGGTGGCTATATCGTTTTTGCTGGTGGTCATCGTCTGCTGGATGCTGGCATTAAGGGGAAGGATGCATTGCCTCAAGTGACGAAAAGTTCCATTTTCGGTATTTTGATCACATCCGTGATGCGTGTTGCTTTATTTTTAGCCGTTCTAGGAGTTGTCTCAAAAGGCTTACAGATTGATCCGTCGAACCCGCCTGCGTCTGTTTTTCAATTAGCATCTGGAAATGTTGGATATAAAATGTTCGGGATTATTATGTGGGCTGCCGCCATTACCTCAGTCATTGGAGCAGCATACACCTCCGTTTCTTTCTTTAAAACCTTCTCACCAAAAATCGAGAAAAATCAACGAGGCATTATCGTTGGATTCATTGCGCTCTCGACCATTTGTTTTATCACGATTGGAAGACCTGTGAACATATTGATTTTGGTTGGGGCCATCAATGCATTGATCTTGCCGCTTGCACTCGGGACATTGCTGATTGCTGCCTATAAAAAAGAAATTGTCGGTGATTATCGCCATCCATTCTTTTTGACAGCAACAGGTGCGTTTGTTGTTGTCATCATGGCAATCATGGGCGGATATACCATCATGAATGAAATTCCAAAACTATGGAGCTGATCACATGAAAGCATATCAAACCTATAAGCCGTCACAAATAAGGGAATTGATTCGTAAGCAGAAGATCACAGGACCAACGGCTGGCTTTGCTGAGGGATTTGCGCAAGCCAACTTAATGATCGTCAAAAAAGAGCTGGCCTTCGATTTTCTTTTATTTTGTCAGCGGAATCCGGCTTCGTGCCCTTTGCTTGATGTGCTCGACCCAGGTGATCCAGTGCCAAGGCGTTCAGCACCTGATGCGGATATTCGAACGGATTTCCCTAAATATTGTGTTTACAAAAAAGGGGTTCTTCAAGAAGAGGTAACAGATATTTCTTCCTATTGGGAGGATGATATGGTGGGCTTTCTCATCGGATGCAGCTTTACGTTTGAGCATGCACTGATGCTGAATGACATTCCTGTCCGCCATATTGAAGACGGTCATAATGTACCAATGTATCAAACGAACATTCCATGTGAAAGGGCAGGTGTATTCCATGGTCCGATGGTTGTCAGTATGAGGCCGATCCCAGCGCATCAAGTCACAAGAAGTGTTCAGGTGACATCTAGATTCCCATCGGTACATGGCGGTCCTATCCATATAGGTGATCCAGCTGTGATTGGCATTGAACATGTAGATCAACCAGACTTTGGAGAACCATCTGTGATCAAAGAAGGGGAAGTTCCGGTGTTTTGGGCATGTGGTGTGACGCCGCAAGCCATCGTCATGCACACTAAGCCAGACATTGCGATCACCCATGCACCCGGTCATATGTTTATCACAGATGTAAGAGATCAAAAGCTCGGTGTCCTGTAGAAAGAGAGGTGTCATAAAAGTGGCATTTTCAACGATAAAAGATACGATCACGTTCCACCCGCTAGGAGACGCAGCCATTGTCATCCAAGCCGGGACTGACATAAGTGAAGACATTCATGAGCGTGTGAAGCAGCTGTTTTCATGTATTGAACAGCATCCATTTGACGGATATGTGGAAGCTGTTCAAGCTTTTACAAACGTGACCGTCTTTTATGAGCCCTATAAGGTGTATCAATCTGCTCAGCTTAAGCAACGTGCGATCTCTCCGTATGAATGGGTCAAAGACTATATTGAAAACCTCCTTGAAGACAACTGGCAGGAGGGGAATCAAGCAAAGCGCCGGATTATCGACATTCCTGTATGTTATGGAGGAGAGCTCGGTCCTGACTTAGAAGAAGTCGCCCGTATCAATGGTTTGACGCCTGAAGAAGTTGTACGCATTCACACATCCGGGAGGTATCTTGTCTATATGATTGGGTTTGCTCCTGGGTTCCCGTTTTTAGGCGGACTTTCTGAAAAAATTGCAGCTCCGCGTAGAGAAACACCAAGAATGTCGATTCCGAAAGGATCTGTGGGTATTGCGGGGAAGCAGACAGGGGTTTATCCGATATCTACACCGGGAGGCTGGCAGCTCATTGGACAAACCCCTTTGTCCTTATTTCGGCCGAATGCTGAGAGACCTAGTCTACTAAAGGCAGGGGACGAGGTTCGATTTGTTCAACTGTCTGAAAAGGAATTTTTCAGCATGAAGGAGGAAGATCGTTGAGTATTCATGTCATCAAGCCAGGAATGTTCACCACCATTCAAGATAAAGGGAGAATAGGCTATCAGAAGTACGGTGTTTTAACGAGCGGCGGCATGGACCCGCTCTCGCTCCGAATCGCCAACATCCTCACCGGGAATCAAGAAAACGAAGCGGTGCTGGAAATCACATTAATGGGGCCCGGTCCAGTGTTGACATGTCAGAAGGATCAGCTGATCGCCGTGACCGGTGCTGATGTGGAGGTTGAGATTGACGGGGAACAAGTGCCTCTATGGAAACCGCTCTTCATTCGAGCAGGAAGCACGATCACCTTTGGCCCTTGTAAGAGGGGATGCCGCTCCTACCTCGCTGTAGCCGGTGGATTTGATGTTGAGCCGGTGATGAAAAGTAAAAGTACGTACGTCAGAGCGAAGATAGGCGGGGTAGAAGGGCGTCCGCTAGAAAAAGGAGACGTCCTGCCGATTGGAGAACCGTCACCACTGGCGGTGAGCCTCGTTCACATGTTAAAAAGCAAAGGGGAACGTGCGCCAGAATGGACAGTCAATCATGCTCATTTTTTGCCTCTCGGGAAATCACCAGTCATTCGGGTGCTGGCAGGCAGACATCTATCTCATTTTCAGGAAGAATCGCAGCAAGCTTTTTTCGAACGGTCTTATCAGGTCACTCCCCAATCTGATCGTATGGGATGCAGATTGAAAGGGGAACCGATACGTTTAAAGCAAAAGCTTGAATTGATTTCAGAAGCGGTTGCTTTTGGCTCTATTCAAATTCCTCCTGACGGCCAGCCGATTATTCTGCTCGCAGATCGTCAAACGACAGGTGGATATCCCCGTATTGGTGAGGTGGCAACAGTCGATTTGCCGCTCATTGCGCAGGCGATGCCTGGAGCGAATCTCACGTTTCAACAAATTGACCGCCAAGAAGCAGAGCAAGCCTTATTCACACAAGAAGCAGAAATGAGGGACCTGACGGCAAGATTAAAACTCGAAGCATTTTCGTTTTAGAAAAGGTGAGAAACATGCAGAACACAAATAAAACCGTTGTGAAATCAATGGAGATATTACGGCTTTTTATCACACACGAACAATTAACGTTAAATGACATGATTGAGCTCTCGAGCATGCCCAAAACATCTGTACACCGAATGGCCAACTCGTTAGCCGATATGGGATTATTAGAAAAGCATCCTTCAGGTGTTTACCGATTAGGATTGATGTTCCTTGAATACGGTCAGCTTGTCGCCGACCGCCTCGATATCCGTAGAATTGCAAGGCCCTTTATGGAAAACTTGCGTGATGAGGTAGGTGAGGCTGTTCAGCTCATTATTCGTGAAGGAGATGAAGCCATTTATGTGGAGAAAATGGAAGGAACGCAGCCTGTCCGGCTCTATACCGCTGTCGGAAGAAGATCCCCATTATATGCGGGAGCTTGTGCGAGAAGTATTCTTTCCTTTTTGCCAGAGGAAGAGAGACTTGCCTATATTGATTCGGTAGAGCTCGGGAAAATCGGGATCGGAACCATTACTGATAAAGATGTCCTGCGAAACATGATCGAAGAATCAAACAGGCGCGGATATACGTTAAGCTATTCAGAGCTTGAAAACTATACTGCGGCTATTGGAGCGCCCATTTTCAATCATCACGGAGAAGTGGCAGCAGGCATTAGTATTGCCGGGTTTGAGGCAGGCTATCAAAAGGAACGGCTTCCTTATTTAATTGAGCAGGTCAAAAAAGCGGCCAGCGGCATTTCAAAAGAATTAGGTTTTGCATCTGAACAAATAAAAAGCCAATGACCGTTAAGATCATTGGCTTTTTGCGTGTTCATGATTAGAAAGTTTTACCTAAAGCTTTTGCACGTTCGATCGCATCTGCTTTAATTTGTTCTGCTTTTGCAGGCTCAGCATTGTGACCTTCAACAATAAGACCTTCGAAAGAAGGAATACCGAAGAAGTTTGCAATTGTTCCAAGGTAACGGTGACCTGCTTCTAGTTCAGCAGCAGGACCTTCAGTGTAGTATCCGCCACGTGCTTGGATGTGTAGCGCTTTTTTGTCTGTTAGTAATCCAACAGGACCTTGCTCAGTGTATTTGAATGTTTTACCAGCTACAGCAACAGAGTCGATGTATGCTTTAAGAACTGGTGGGAATGAGAAGTTCCAAAGTGGTGAAACAAATACGTATTTGTCAGCAGAAACGAATTGATCGCTTAATTCGTTTAGGCGAGCAACTTTCGCTTGCTCTTCAGCTGAAAGTGTATCGAAGCCAGCACCAGATTGAAGCTTGCCCCATCCAGCGAATACATCTGCATCAATGTGAGGAATGTTTTCTTTGTACAAATCGATATGTACAACCTCGTCACTTGGATTTGCTTCCTTATAAGATTCGATAAATGCTTTAGCAGTAGCCATACTGTAAGAAACTGTTTCATCATGCGGATGTGCAGTGATGTATAAAACTTTTGCCATGTTCATTCAATCCTTCCTGTTTCAATGATTTTTTTAGCGTATCCCAAAGATACACTGAATATGTGGCATCTTTAATCATATTGGAATGCTATGAAAAAGATGTAACAAGCACAGTTACATAAAAACTGATATTTTCATTGTAATCACTATATAGTTTGAAGTCAAGGTATAAAGTCTTGAAATCAAGATAAAAAGTTTGTAAATTTTTCTGAAACGCTTCAAAGCTGCGATTTAAGCAAAAAAACCCTACTACCATTGAACAAAAAATGGATCGATATCGCAAGTAAAGTGTTTGTAAATGCGCTCATCCTGCGTCTTTGAAAAAAAGGTGGATGCCTTTAAGCCATCTGCTACAAGCATTTGTTCTTCTTTTTCGTATATATAAGAGAAGGCAGGAGAGAGTGAGGGATAAGAGTGGGACGATCCTATGTTGCGATTGGAGATTCCTTAACGGTTGGGGTGGGGGCACGTTTATTTGGCGGCGGTTTTACGGAGCGATATGCGGCGAAGCTTGAAAAGAAGCTGCATATACCGGTGAAACTGTCCGTATTTGCGAAATCAGGGTTAACAACGGAAGAGATCTTGCAGCTTTTTCAGCGGTCTGATGTAAGACGGGCGATTGCTCATGCTGACATCATCACCATCACAGGCTGCGGGAATGATCTAGTTCAAGCTGTTCTGCAGTATGAAAAAGGTGAAGATGAAAAGACACTGCTGCAAGCGTCTATGCATTGTCAGGCGAATTTTAGCAAAATGGTTCAAGAAATCGCTCTGATAAAAAGAGGACAGCATCAACCATACTGCGTATATTTATTGAATTTATATAATCCTTTTCCTGAGATTCCGATCGCCGAGAGATGGCTGAAGCAATACAACCATCACCTTCGCCAGCTTGCTGCGAATCCACATGTAGAAGTGGTGGATATTTACGGTGTATTTGAAGGTCATCAAAGCGCATACTTATCGATTGATCAATTTCATCCGAACCACAAAGGATATGAAGCAATGGCAGAAGCGCTGTTTCAACAATCCGCTAAGCAACTGTGATCCCGCGGGATTGCAGTTTTTTTCATTCTTTTAAATGAAGGGCTGTTTCGATATGATAAAAGAAACAAAGACAAAAGAGGTGTATGCATGCAGGAGATGAGCGCGTATTTTCATGAATTGAAAGGAACAGCTTATGAGGTAGGAAAGCAGCAGGCTGTCTGGCTGAAGGAGCACCCTTTGCTTAAAAAACAATACATTCAATCAGAACCGTTATCAAAAGAGGCTGTGAAGGAAACGAAGCAGCTGATTCGACCGTTTCTTCCTCAGTTAGAGGAAGAACTCACGGGATTTTGTGATGAAATGCAAATGGATGAAAGCAATTTGACCTTTTTCTATTCTTCGCATCTTCAGCCAGGCTGTTCCCATTGTGTGATGCAGGGAAATGAGGCTGCCAATCAACAAACGGTGATGCTACGCAACTATGATTTTTCTCCGCTGTTTGATGATATGCGTCTTGTATCTACACATGTGAAGGGCTCAGCAGTCCATACAGGCTCATCATTAATCTTATTTGGCAGATCTGATGGGATGAATGAGCATGGTCTATCGGTCACATTTTCTGCATGCGGTCCGCCTATTGGCAACGAACCAGGCTTAAAGCCGCCGGCTGTTGCTGGCTTGCAAGTATATCATGTCATTCGTGCTGTGCTAGAGTCCTGTAAAATGGTGGAGGATGCCGTCCGTTTGGTACAGGAAATGCCCGTCGCGTCAAATGTTCACCTAATGCTTGCCGACCGGCAGGGAGAGGCGGCTGTGATTGAAATGATTGATGGGCAAAAAAAGGTGAGAAGGCCGGAGCGTGGATTTATTGCGGCTACGAACCATCCGCTTGCTGATCATACGGCAAAAGGGTTGACGAAACATCATTCTGTTGTCAGGTACGACATGTTAATTCAAGCTTTAGAAGAACAGCCGTCAAGCGAGTCTCTTACGGAACTATTTCAGGCAGAATACCCTGCTGGTCTGACTGTGCACAATTATGAAGAGCTGTTTGGGACGATGCGAACCGTCATGTTTCGGCCGGAGGAAGGGACGATGGAGTATTGCTTTGGCTCTCCCGTCTATCATCCTACCTATTCATTAAAGGTCGGGGGCACACTGCCATTTCATGAACGAACGATTCAATTTCATCAAAAGGATTATGGACCTTCCTTTTGGAAAAACGTGTGAGTCTTTCATTTTGTCACAGCCTGTGTGCCAAATTTAGATCAACTTCAGGTTGCATCAATCAGTGAAAGCGTTTTATATTAAAGTGTGACAATAGACCTATTTAAGCAGAAGGAGGCATTTCATGTACATAACGGCACGAGAACAGAAAGTGATCAAATATATGATTCAGCAAAATCGTTATGTCACCATTCGTGAGATCGCCGATTCTGTTCAAGTAAGTACAAGAACCATTCATAGAGAACTTAAATCCATTAAACCTATTTTAAAGAATTACAACCTATCACTTGATAAACAGCCGGGGAAGGGCTTGAAGGCGGTCGGTGAACAGGAAGACAAACAGCGGCTTCTGTCTCATATTTCAAATGAAGATCAAATTGAATATAGTTCTGATGAACGGAAGCTCTTAATCCTGTGTGCCCTGCTCGAAGCAAAGGAACCGGTGAAATTATATACACTTGCAGCCGACTTGCAGGTTACAAATGCGACCATCAGCTACGACTTAGATGAACTGACGGACTGGATCGCTCCTTACGGTTTACTGCTCATCCGCAAGCGCGGGTACGGCATTGAATTAAAAGGACCGGAGGAAGCCAAGCGGAAAATTGTCGGGAACCTGATCGTCGACCGTCTCGACATTCAATTATTTCTCGAAACGATTGAGATGAATATTAAACATCGAACGAAAGCGACTGAAAAGGTGTTTGGGGTAGTCAGTCGAGGACAGCTGCTCAAGGTAGAAAGGCTGCTCTTTCATTTGAAAAACAGACTCTCTCTCTCGTTGTCAGATAGTGCCTATATTGCACTTGTCGTTCACTTAACCTATGCCATTGAACGCATTCAAATCGGTGAAACCATTCGGATGGAAGAGGAAGAATTGCTTGAATTAAAGCGGACGAAGGAATTTGAATCTTCACTCAGAATCGCGCGAGCATTAGAACGCATGTTTAATGTAGAGATTCCTGAAGCGGAGGTCGGCTACATGACCATCCATTTGCGCAGTGCAAATCGAAGCTTTACGGCAGAATACCGCATTGATGAGATTGAGTTAGATATCGCGCTGAGAACGAAGAAACTCATTGACTTTATTTCTCATAAAACAGGTTACCATTTAAATGAAAACGATTCATTGTATGAGGGACTCGTGTCTCATCTTGAACCAGCTATGAACCGTTTAAAAGAAAAGATGCGGATTTACAATCCGCTCACACAACAAATAAAAAAAGACTACTTCTTGCTGTTCATGGCGATTGAAGAAGGTGTGGAGCGCTTCTTTCCTGAGATCGAATTTCCAGAGGATGAAATTGCCTTTATCGTACTTCATTTTGGTTCGGTGCTTGAAATTAAAAAAGAAGAAACAAAGATTCATGCATTGGTCGTTTGCTCAAGCGGTATCGGGTCGTCAAAAATGCTCGCATCACGATTAAAAAAAGAACTGCCTGAGATCGCCAAATTCGATCTATCTTCCTTAATGGAGTTAAAGGAAATCGACGCGGCGAGCTATGACATGATCGTATCAACCGTTCCGATCCCATATGAGCATATTGATTACATTATGGTCAGCCCGCTCTTAAACGAGGATGACGCAGTGCGGGTCAAGTCTCATATTAAACGAAAAATTCCTTATCTGATTGAGAAAAAAAGAGCGCAGGAATCTGCAAAAGAATCGGTGGAGGAAACGGTTGATATGATAGGAATGGCAGAGCAAATCACGAATTATATGTCAGTGATTCGCAGCATCTTGTCCCATTTTACAATAGAAAAAAAGAAGACAATGGAGCAGCATGAGACAACAATGAGAGAGCTGATGCGTCAGGTTGAAAGTCAAGGCTATTTAGAACGTGCAGACGAAGTGACAGCCGGTTTACTTGAGCGTGAGCAGCAAGGTGGTTTAGGCATTCCAGGAACCGAGTTTGCTCTTTTTCACTTAAAGCATGATCTCATTAAGAAACCGGTCTTTCATATCTATGATCTTGATGAGGCATACGAGATCAAAAGCATGGATGGCGGGCAACAGCTCATGTCCAGAATGCTCCTCATGCTGGCGCCGCTAGAGCTTGGCAAAGAAGGGTCTGAAATGTTTAGCCTGATCAGTTCATCCATCATTGAAAGCGAAGAAAGCATGGCGCTTTATGGACAAGGAACAAAGGAAGAGATTGAACAGAAATTACATCAACTTTTTTATCAATTTGTCAAAGAGGCAAAATGGTAAGAAAAAGCCGAGAGCTTATTCGCTTCTCGGCTTTTTTGCTGTGACACAGACAGCGAGGGTGGGACGAATCTCTTCATATTCAACAGAAAACTGATCAAATCCAGCAAATTCTAAATCATTGAGGATGCTTTCGCCCATTTCTTTTGTCCGATTGGCGTCTGCTCCTTTTTCTCTTGGCTGCATCACAATGACGAGTTTTCCGCCAGGTTTCAAGGTGTGATAAAGGTTGAGTGCGCCAGCCTTTGGGTCATCCCAAATCGTATAATTGTTAACAGAAAGTACTTTGTCATACTGATCCGCCGGCAGGCGTGTTTTTTCAATTTTCCCGACATACAGCCGGACCTGCTTCTCTTTGGATCGTTTCTTTATACGCGAATGCGCCTGTTCCTTCATAGTTGAAGAAGCATCTAGTCCATCAATGTGAAGATCGTCATAATGCTTGAGCATATGTTTGATGCTATAGCCGGGGCCGTAGCCTATTTCCAAAATGTTTTCACCATCTGATAAATCTAAATGCTGGATCGCCCATTGATTCAGTGCCTTATTTTCATTTGCCATAATAAAACCTGCGATGCTTCCGAGCCAGCCTTTTGGTCTGCTAAAGGTTTTAGAAATGGTTGATAGCATGTGAGAACGCTCCTTTTTCATGTTTATGTAACCGATTTTTCCCATCCTGAAACCTGTCAGTTTTCAAAACGCATTGATGACGCATAGGGATGTTTGAGTAAAAAAATGAAGTGGTAATGAAAGGATACATCAACAAATCAAGGAGGAGCTTACACATGGATTTACGTGAATACTTAACAAATGGCATTCCGCGCCAAACGCAGGATCAGCAGCCGGGCAGTGAAAGAGAAATGAATCCTGCGCCGATCTATGAGGATGAATCGTATAAAGGGTCTGGTAAGCTAAAAGGAAAAGTAGCGCTGATTACAGGTGGAGACAGCGGAATTGGACGTGCCGTTTCTGTCGCGTATGCCAAAGAAGGAGCTCATGTCGCGATCGTATACTTAAATGAACATGAGGATGCAGAAGATACGCAAAAACGTGTAGAACAGGAAGGCGTTAAATGTTTAACGATTGCAGGGGATGTCGGGGACGAAGCCTTTTGCGAGAAAGCGGTAGAAAAGACAGTTGAAGCCTTTGGGAAGCTGGACATATTAGTCAATAATGCGGCCGAACAGCATCCGAAAGAACGTATTCAAGATATTTCTAGTGAACAGCTTCACCAAACCTTTAGAACCAATTTCTATTCTTATTTTTATTTTACGAAGAAGGCACTCGATTACTTAAAACCGGGAAGTTCCATTATTAATACAACATCTATTAACCCGTATCGAGGCAACAAAGTGCTCATTGATTATACGGCGACAAAAGGGGCCATCAACGGCTTTACTCGTTCTATGGCACAGTCGCTTGTGAAAGATGGTATTCGGGTAAACGGTGTAGCGCCCGGCCCAATTTGGACGCCGCTCATTCCATCTACATTTGATGAAGACAGTGTCGAAAGCTTCGGGGCCGAGACGCCAATGGGAAGACCAGGACAGCCTGTGGAGCATGTAGGCTGCTATGTACTGCTTGCTTCGGACGAATCGTCTTATATGACGGGACAGACACTTCACGTCAACGGCGGTTCCTTTATGAATACATGATCAATAAACACGCCGCCCAGCTTTGATTGGGCGGTGTATTTAGTATTTCTTCCGATTCTTCTGTACAGATGAGACAGACCATATGATAATGCCCACAACAACCGCTGCAATAACAAGTGAACTCAAATGGAACATCGTTTCATGATGCATGTTCAACTTCCCCTTTCAATGTGTCCGTTTTTTATAGCATCAGCTAGAAGATGTCTTTTTATGAAAAACACATTTCTTTGTTTAATGAATGGGTTGTCGTGGAAACCTAAGAGTACGGATGACATTTTGAAGGAGTGAAGATACATGTCACAAGAAGAGTTAAAACAAAAGGTAATGAACTTATTAGATGAACAAAAAGTTGGAACATTGGCGACTGTTGAACAAGATAAGCCGCATACCCGCTATATGACTTTTTTTCATGAAGGGCTGACATTATATACACCAACAAGCAAAGAAACACATAAAGCGGATGAGATTGAAAAAAATCCGAATGTTCATATTCTCATTGGTTATTCAGGTGAAGGATTTGGGGACACATATGCAGAAATAGCAGGTAAAGCCACATTAACGGATGATCCAGAATTGATCGACCGCCTTTGGTCTGATGAGATGGAGAAATGGTTTAAAGGAAAAGATGATCCAAACCTAGTGATCCTTAAGATTGACCCAACCTCCATTCGTTATATGAACGAAGGAAACCGGACACCAGCAGAATTATCACTTTAACACTTGCGTAAGTTGGGGGAACGTGTTATATTTTTATATTAAGTGTTGAAATAGCAAATAAATAAAGAAAGTAAACTTTCTTTTTTCTATGACATAATGAGAAGCAATAGAGCTTCTACTTGATAAGAACGAGACGCTGTCAAAGCGAACAAACTTATTCTTTTCCTTCTGCAACCGCCCCCCTATAAAAGCGGAAGAATGGAAAAAAGACGTTTTGATTTACAATTCACACTGGCACGGCTTCGGAGCCGTAAGGACGAATGAGAGGTAGGGCTTTCGTTGTCTTGTTATCCAGAACTTCCATGGCGTTTACTTTCAAACGTAGGTTCACTCGGAACACATATGACACACTGATATGATCGAATCTTAATTCATACACTCCGTGATGGAGATTAAACATTGATTATTTATTTGCATGAAAAGAGTAAGAAACGGGCTGCCATCTATTTGGCAGCCTTTTTTAGGTTAAAAGCGGATACCATCCGCATGACATCCCCTTCAAAAAGATTCGCCGTCAACAATAGAACAACGAACACTCATCGACAGAAAGAGGAAATGCTTCATCATCACTCCCTTCGCCCTTTCTTCTGATACCTCCAAATCCCGCCAATAAAAAAGAACATCACCGTAAACAAAATAGAGAAGATCAACATGTCCAGCAGTGTCACGCCTCTATCTGGATGCACAACCCCAAACCAAACCCATTGAAGAACAAAAGAGATAGCAAAATAAAAGATGGATTCTTTCATGAAATTCTCCTTTTTACTTGTTTTTTTGACTGTTTAGCCACACCATCCAGATGAAAAAGGAACAAATGGCGCATGCGAGCAAAGTGACAGGCGGCAAGGTGTGCCAGCTAGTCAGCCCCTTTACAAAGCACATATAAAAAAAGAAAATGGTAATAGATACGAGCACCCCTTGCTTGAACCAACGGGGAACACGCAGCCAAGCCGCTAGAATGATCGATGATAGCTTATCCATTGAGATAACATCCTTTTTTTTGAATCTGATTGGATTTTATCGTAAACAATCAAATATGTAAAATATGGATTTAGAAAGTTGGAATGGTATTCTTCTAGCATGAAACATTCTCGCTGCACTGACGTATAAGAAAAAGGAACTCCATGAAAGGAAGCGATCAAGTGAAAAGAATACCAGTGATTTTCCTCAGGTATATTGTCTTCTTTATTCCAGCAATCATTCTTAGTGTCTTGGTGTGGAACCATTACCAAGATGATTTGTCAGCAGGGAAAGCGACGCAATATGACGTCAAACAAATATTTACATTCGATGAAGGAAAACGAGTAGTGAGTGCTGTATCAAAAAACCAGCAGCTCCATTTTGCAATGTATGATCCTCAATCAGGAAAAAGAATCAGTGAATGGACCACGGAAAGCGATACGTTTAATGAAATGCTGCCATCTATTCAAGGGAACCATCTCTTACTTGCTTTAAAAAATAAAGACGAGCAGCTGTTGATCGAAAAACTGTCTCCAAGCGGAGCAAAGAAAGAACTCGTCAAGCAAAACTTACAGATTCCCTCATTTTTAAAAACGAATACATATCAATGGAATGGACGTCTTGTGTTTACAGGAGAAATGGAAGGAGCTGCTGCGGTCCTCGGTGAGCTAAAGAATGGTCAGTTTCATGTCCACAATCTCAACGAGCTGAAGCTGCCAGCAAGACCTGTTTCCATCGATGTCGTCATGAATTCTTTTAGAGGGCAGACCCCATTCCCTATGTTTGAATTGACTTTGAAAAATGACCAAAAGGCGTATGTCAGCGGAATCTCAAATGAGAAGCATCAGCTTGGGGTCTATGTCTCCAAAAGTGCAGAACCGTTCAGCCTCATCGAAGATAAAGTCGTGCAGCAGCTGCAAAAAACGATCGGATCATCACAAAACGTGGCTGTCGCTGTCGAAGCCAACTATCCAAAAAGACCAAGGAAAGTGAATGCAGAGGGAAGGCTTGGGGAAGTCGTCCCAACACCAAAACCAATTTACCAAACTTTTATCTACCAGCTGAATGAAGAAGAAGTTCTTCTTTTAGGCTCGACAGCAAAGGACGAAGCAAAAGGCAAGCTGACTGGTTATATTTATAATCATCGCACGAATAAGGCGACGTCTGCCAGCAAGCTGTCTCAGTCGTTGTCATATGAATCTTTACAAAAAGAAGATCTCTCTTTTCATAAAAATGTGAAGAGCAATTGGCTCTATTATTCACTTGGCAACCAATTAACGGGGGCATTTGAGACGAAAAGCAAACAGCTAAAGGAATTTCCTTTGCAAAAGGTCATCTCAATCGAAAATGCCAGTCCAGCCCACCAAACGTCTGTTGACACCTTTATACAATATGTCATGAAGGGCGGACCACTCATTCTCAACTGGGCGATATGGCTCTTTATCCCACTGCTGTTATTTGTGCTAGCGATCTTCCTGCCACCGATTTTGAGGCTGGTGAGAAAGAACAAGATAAAAGACAGTGTCACATTAGAAGCCAATATTGTATCTGTCAAAGAAACGGGTACCTACATCAACGAACAGCCGCTGGTCAACATGCAGCTTCAATTTCAATATGATGGGAGAAATATCGAGAAGGCGGTTAAAACGGTTGTATCCTATACTCAGATACCGCAGCCGGGTCAGCGTATCGCTATTCTTTACAATCCGAAAAAGAAAAAGGCGATGCTCTTAAAAGAGGGTGACTTCTCGCAGCCAAGCGAGCCAAAGTTCATCAAAGGCGCTATTTTAAGAAACATAGAATCATATGGAACCGTAGGACGAGGCACCGTCTTATCACTTACATTTGAAGCAGATCAGAAAAGGTATACCATTCCGATGATTCAAGCCGCTGGTTTTGAGTTTAGAACAGGAGAAAAAGCCGATCTCGTTGACATCAGCGGTCAGTTGAAAATGGCAGCCTATGGGCATGAAGTGCGGAATCGATCAGGAGAAGATGTGACGTTAACAGGTACCATCCAGCGGGTGAAGCCATACCCAGTTACGATTCATGGACAGAAACCGATCATGCTAGATGTGACGGTTTCAAGCGGAGATCAGTCCATCACAAAAACGGTCAGCCAATTCATCCCTGATCATATGCAGGTTGCGCCAGGAACACAAATCACGATGCAGACAAAAAAAGAAGAGTTGAATAGAGAAATGGGACTCATGCAAGAGAAACAAGGAAGTGCAAAAGTGACCGAAGTGTCGTTTGTCGGGGTCATCGGCAACCTTCCGTTAGCGATCATTCAAGTCGAAAGAAATGGTGTGCAGTATGAGATCAAGCAGCCAATCGATCCAATTACTAGCGTATTGCCTGATGATGAATTATGGATAGCGTTTAACGATATGACACGTCAAGCAGCCATTGTGAAATATGCATCGATATAAAAAAGCGTTCCATTATCAGAACGCTTCAACATAAAGACAAAGGGCTAAAACGACATTCGTTTTAGCCCTTTTGATTAAGCTTTTGTATCATACTGGCGAAGCACCTTGTCATAGGCGAAGTTGCCGAAAGGAATGAATGCCGCAAAGAATCCGGCGATGGACCATTTCAAATGCCAGCGAACTTTAAATGTCACATATGCCAAAATGAGCATATAGATCACAAACAATGCGCCATGAAGAGAGCCCACAATGGTGACCGCCATCGGAATATCCGCAAAATATTTTAGAGGCATGGCAATTAAAAGAAGGGTTAAAAGAGACATACCCTCAATAAAACCCGCCTGTCTCAGACGGCTGATACTTGTATGCATATACAAATCCTCCTGTATAAAAGCTAGTTTCTCATCTTCTAATATAAACGAAAGATCGCCTGAACATGCGATAATCTACGAAAAATTCAAAATATGTTCAACGAATGCTTAAAAAATGGGAAATGACACGCGTTACTTTTCGGTTGTTTCAGAGAGTACTTGCTTTAAATGCGCCACATCATGTATGAGGTGGTCTGTCATCGCCTGAACGGCTTCAGCAGCCCGGCGTTCTTTTATTTGAGTGAAAATGGCCGTATGCTCTTTTTGAATCGTCTCAGCCCGAGGCCCGCCGCTAAAATGAAAGATGCGGCAATAATGAATGAGCGCATTCACGTGATTTAATTGTTTAGATAAACGGTGATTGTGACTGGCTTGTATGATTGTTTGATGAAACGCTTCGTGTAACTGAACGATATCCTGAGATGGCAGTTGCTGTTTGATCGCTTCGTCTGCCTTCGTGAGCACCTGTTCAATGTCATCTATTTCTCTATCTGTGGCTTCTTTGCAGGCAAGCTTAACGGCAAGCGTTTCTAAAGCCATTCGGACTTGATAGAGTTCCTCGACATCTCGCTCTGTTAACGTATAGACGGAATAGCCTGATCGATGATCCGCGATTAAAAGTTCGTCTTTTTCTAACAGCCTCATCGCCTCTCTGACCGGTGATCGGCTTACGCCAAATTGTTTGGCAAGCTGTGTTTCATTGATGCGCTCTCCTGGCTGAAACTGGCCATCAAAAATCATTTGCTTCAACTGTTCATAAAATTGCATGTGATAAGGTGCTGGTCTTTCCATCTCGAATGAATTCATCCCATCATTCCCTCTTTTGTACATCATCTTTTGTCTCATGTTATCCAAGTTCTTCCCTCTAGGCAAGCCTGCATCGAAAAGTCAATATCGTACAATCCAAGAGAAAAAGGGTGTGCTACACTAATGATCAGCTCAGTGAAAAGAGGGGATCGACATGAGAATACTAGAGGAACGAACAGTCCATTTTGACCAGGACTTGCAAATAGAGGCGTATCGCTTTCATGCCATCATCAAAAAGTTCCCAAAACATTTTCATCCATACTATGTGATTGGATTTATTGAAGGCGGTCAAAGACGAATGTTCTGCCAAAATCAAGAATACATCATTGAAAAAGGAGATATCCTTCTTTTCAATCCGTACGATAACCACGCATGTGAACAATTTGATCACATGCCGCTAGATTATCGCAGCTTAAATATTGAACCAGAGGTGCTGGAGAAGATCTTTCAGCACAAGCCGCATTTTAAAGCCCCTGTGGTTTCACAAAGTGAACTAGCAAAGCAATTATATGATCTTCATCAAATGATCACAGAAGAAGCTCCTGCTTTGAATAAACAGGAAGCCTTTTACTTTTTGATGAAGCAGTTGATCGAAACCTATTCTGATACACCAGAGGAAAAAGCATCAGCAGCCAATGCCAATGAACAAAAAGTCCAAGACGTACAGCAATATATTGAAACACATCTCACGGAAAATATATCGTTAGATGACTTAGGTGAGCTTGTGTCCATGAACAAATATTCATTGCTGCGTGCTTTTACAAAGTTCAGAGGAATTACGCCGTATCGTTATTTACAGACAATCAGGGTGAACTATGCGAAGGAACTTCTCGCCCAAGGAATGAAGCCAATAGATGTAGCTGCTGCCGCTGGATTTTCTGATCAAAGTCATTTGACTCATTTCTTTTCGGAATTTATTGGGCTTACGCCAGGGCAGTATCAGCAAATTTTTGCAAAGCAGGTAATAGCAAAATGAAAAATAAACAGCTTCTTGGTCATCTAGCAGCCATGCTCACCATTTTTTTATGGGGATCTACCTTTATATCAACCAAAATATTATTAACGGCTTTTTCTCCAACAGAGATTTTATTTTTTCGTTTTTTCCTTGGGTACCTTGCCCTGATGATCATTTATCCAGTCACCATGAAGGTGCAGCATAGAAAGCATGAAGGGATGTTTGCGCTCGCAGGGTTATGCGGTGTGGTCTTATACTATTTTTTAGAAAATGTTGCACTTACCTATACGTTCGCTTCGAATGCAGGTGTTATCAGCTCCGTTGTCCCATTCTTCTCTTTTCTATTGTCTTATTTTTTATTAAAAGATGAGCCGCTACATAGCCGGTTTTTTATCGGTTTTTTCATTGCGATGACGGGAATTGTGCTGATTAGCTTGAACGGGATGACGACATTCCAATTGAATCCACTCGGCGATGCTTTAGCATTTATGGCTACCATTGTCTGGGCATTTTATTCCATTTTATCGAAAATGATCAATCAATATGGCTACCATATTATTCAGGTGACAAGACGTGTCTTCTTTTACGGGCTTTTATGGATGATTCCACTGATCTGGCATTTTAAGATTCGTTTAGACTGGGAGCGGTTGACGAATCCATCGTTTGCCTTCCACTTGCTGTTTTTAGGCGTCTTTGCATCTGCTATTTGTTTTCTGACATGGAGCTTTTCCGTGAAGACGATCGGTGTGGTGAAATCGAGTATCTACATTTATGGCGTTCCAATCATCACGATGGTCATTTCAATGATCGTTCTCCATGAGAGATTGACCTTCATGTCTGGGCTTGGAACAGCACTGACCTTAGGAGGTTTGCTGCTTTCAGATAAAAAAAGTGCGGGAAGAAAGAAACAGAAGCCCCATGTGCTGATGCAGGATAAAAAGGCGCTTTGATCAAAAAAAGCGTCTTTTGTCCATTGTAAGAACACGCACTCTTTAGTAAACTCAAATGAAACGGTCGACGGTCGACCGATAACAAAGGGGGAAAAATCAATGAAGCATATTTCAATTGCAGCGATACCAGGTGACGGGGTTGGAAAGGAAGTTGTGCCTGAAGCTATTCGAGTTTTGAAAGCGGTATCAGATGTGCATGGCGGTCTGTCTTTCACCTTTCAGGACTTTCCGTGGAGCTGTGAGTATTATTTAGAGCATGGCGAAATGATGCCAAAGGATGGATTGGAACAACTAAAAGCCTTTGACAGCATTTTCTTAGGAGCAGTCGGAGATGCCAATTTAGTGCCGGATCATGTATCACTTTGGGGATTGCTCATTAAAATTAGACGTGAATTTGAGCAAGTGATAAACGTCAGACCTGCAAAACAGCTGAGCGGCATTCGCTCACCGCTTGCTCAGCCAAAGGATTTCGACCTTCTAGTTGTCAGAGAAAACGGTGAAGGTGAATATAGTGAAATTGGAGGCCGTATTTATCAAGGAGAAGATCAGCTTGCTGTTCAAAATGCAGTGTTCTCAAGAAAAGGGACAGAGCGTGCGATGCGTTTTGCCTTTCAATTAGCAGAAAAAAGGCGAAAGCATGTGACGAGTGCAACGAAATCGAATGGGATCGTTCATACCATGCCTTTTTGGGATGAAGTGTTTCAAGACGTAGCAAAGGATTATCCAGAGGTGACAGCAGACTCACAGCACATTGATGCACTCTCAGCCTTCTTTGTAACTAGACCTGAGAAATTTGATGTAGTTGTTGCCAGTAACTTGTTTGGTGATATTTTGACAGACCTTGGGGCAGCCATTATGGGAAGTATTGGCGTAGCGCCTGCCGCCAACATCAATGTAAATGGCAAATACCCATCCATGTTTGAACCAGTACACGGCTCAGCTCCAGACATTGCTGGAAAAGGAATTGCCAATCCGATCGGTCAAATCTGGACCGCTAAATTGATGCTGGATCATTTCGGAGAGGAAGAACTGGGCACCCATCTGCTCGAAACCATCGAATTAGTCACAGCAGATGGCTTTTTAACAGCAGACATCGGCGGCGCCTATCAAACGCAAGAAGTCACGAATGAAATCATCAAACGATTGAAGAAATAACGTATTAATTATAAATATAGGCAAGTAGTATCTATAATTCGCCTTTTGATTTTATTTTTTTGAAAGTGTGTTATATAGAGTGTTATATAGTAACCAAGCGTTTTTATCTCCTGCATAGAAAAAATATTTTTTGCTTTGTATATCTTCATTTTTATAACAAATACCTAAGTGAATACATTCACTTAAAATTTTCGAGGATTTTTTCTTAGCTAGATTTTTCTTCAAATCCAAAAAGAAATTTGTAACTAAAAGTGAAACGATGTAAGGTGTAAATAAAATTGTAGCGAGATTAATAAGATTAGCTTTTGAAAAATTCTTTATATATATATTTATCTCATCGAAGTATATTTTTTCTTTTTCTACTAATTTCAATGCAACTTGTTTTTGTTCTAATAATGAAGGCCCAGAGAAACTAATACTCACATGGAAAAAAATAGATATAGTTACTAATGAAATGACAATATTACTTAATTTAAGTACATTGCTTAATTGATCCAGTTGATATGGTGGGTGAAATATAATAATTATTAAAAGAAATATTACAGAATATATAGTTATTATAATAAAAACAAAAATATATTTCTCATTAAGAATATAAGAAACAATAATAAGGTTTTCATTTTTGAAAGTTGATATGAATTTCATAAGGTGATTATATGCATTATTGTTTGTGGAAAATGAAAAAAGAGTTATAACAAACGTTAAAACTGAAAGGATTAAAAAAATCAAACCGAAAAATCCGAAAAATGTAGTGCTAATAATCCCTAAAAATCTAATATAAAAATTATTGTGATATATTGATAAACCGATTAGAATTAAGCAAAAACTAAAAGAAAGCAAAGAAATTCCATGGATACTATTCCAAAAATGATAGAATATATTGAAATTCAAACCAATGGTTATTTCTACTAAAATAAAAATTATAGATATTAACATTATAATTTGACCTCGGATTTGACGGTCTACTTTAAAGTTCTCATCAGTAATATCTAGGTGCTTAAGTTTAACTGTTGATATATAGAGAGATATGGTTTTTAAAATCCAAAATAATGGGATGAGAAAAAATGATAGTTTAAATATCATAATATGTATGGAACTAAGTAAACTTATCAAAATATAATAGACTAAAGATAAATTCAAACCTTGTTTTATACTAACTTTAGTGATATAGGTCCAAACAGTTTGCATTCGTTCTCCTTAATTTTTTCTTTTTATACTAATAATAACATTTGTGAAGGTGTGTACCAATAACTATATAGGACAATCTAAAACGAAATCATCAAACGATTGAAGAAATAATCCGTCATTAGAACCACATCTCCACGTCTGCTATAATAAAAGGATGGATAGAAGAAAGAGATGTGAAATTTCGTGTCAAAAACAGTTGTATTAGCAGAGAAACCTTCGGTAGGACGTGACCTTGCACGTGTGCTGAAGTGTCATAAAAAAGGAAATGGTTTCTTAGAAGGAGATCAATACATTGTCACGTGGGCGCTTGGCCATTTGGTCACACTGGCTGATCCAGAAGGCTACGGGAAAGAATTTCAATCCTGGCGCCTAGAGGATTTACCAATTATTCCAGAACCACTCAAGCTTGTCGTGATGAAAAAGACAGGTAAACAGTTCCAAGCGGTCAAAGCGCAGCTTGCGAGAAAAGATGTAAAAGACATTGTCATCGCAACAGATGCTGGACGTGAAGGGGAGCTTGTGGCAAGGTGGATTCTTGAAAAAGCACATGTGAAAAAGCCTCTAAAACGTCTATGGATTTCGTCTGTTACAGACAAAGCTATTCAAGAAGGGTTCAAACGATTAAAAGACGGCAGAGAGTATGATAACTTGTATCGCTCGGCGGTTGCGCGTGCAGAGGCAGACTGGATTGTCGGCATCAACGCAACAAGAGCGCTGACAACGAAGTTCAATGCACAGCTTTCCTGCGGACGGGTGCAAACACCAACGGTCGCCATGATCGCCAAACGAGAAGAAGACATTCAGCAATTCCAGCCGAAGCCGTTCTTTGGTCTGACTGCACAAGTAGACGGACTGACGCTGACTTGGCAGGATGCAAAGACAAAACAAAACCGTACATTCCAAGAGGATGTAGTGAAGGAGCGCTTGGCAGCCTGTAAAGGAAAACCTGCAGTAATTGATGCACTGAAAAAAACAGCGAAAAAAGCCTTTGCTCCAGGATTGTATGACTTGACAGAGCTGCAGCGTGATGCCCATAAACGCTACGGTTTTTCAGCAAAAGAAACACTGTCTACACTTCAGCGTCTGTATGAGCAGCATAAGCTCGTCACATACCCGCGTACGGATTCACGTTTCATTTCGGCAGATATCGTGCCTACATTAAAAGATCGACTCAAAGGAATGAACGTTAGACCTTACGCGCAGCATGTGAATCGCATTTTACAATCAGGCATTAAAGCGCATAAAGGTTTTGTCAACGACGCCAAAGTGTCAGATCACCATGCGATCATTCCAACCGAGGAAGAGCTGTATCCAGGTGCATTAAGCGATAAAGAGCGTAAATTATATGACCTGATTGCCAAGCGATTCCTCGCTGTACTGATGACCCCCTTTGAATATGAGGAAACAACAGTGATCGCCAAGATCGGCAGTGAGACATTCACAGCGAAAGGGAAAATTGTGCAATCAGCCGGTTGGAAAGCCGTGTACGATGATTCCTATGAAGACGAGGAATCAGCCGAAGCAGATCAGCACTTGCCGGCATTAACAGAGGGGCAGTCACTTGACGTACGCCAATTAAAAGAGACAAAAGGCGAAACGAAACCTCCTGCTCGTTTTAACGAAGCGACCCTTTTATCTGCCATGGAGAACCCGTCTGCATTTATGGAGAACAAGGAAAAAGACTTAGTGAAAACCCTTGGCGAAACGGGTGGATTGGGGACAGTGGCCACAAGAGCTGATATCATTGAGAAACTGTTTAACAGCTTCTTAATTGAGAAAAAAGGCAAAGACATCTTCATCACATCGAAAGGGAAGCAGCTTCTTTCTTTAGTACCTGAAGATTTAAAGTCACCTGCGTTAACAGCGGAATGGGAACAAAAGCTGTCTAAAATTGCGAAAGGCCAATTGAAAGCTTCTCAATTCATGAGTGAAATGAAGTCATATGCAAAACAAGCCGTATCTGAAATCAAACAAACGAACCAAACCTTTAAGCATGACAACATGACAGGCACACATTGCCCTGACTGCGGAAAACTCATGTTAAAAGTGAACGGGAAAAACGGCACCATGCTTGTTTGTCAGGATAGAGAATGCGGACATCGAAAAAATGTGGCAAAGAAAACAAATGCACGCTGCCCGAACTGTCATAAAAAGCTTGAGCTGCGCGGGGAAGGCGATGGCAAAATATTTGCCTGTGTTTGTGGTCATAGAGAGAAACTGTCTGTTTTCGAAAAACGCAAATCACAATCCAATCAAAAACGAGCCAGTAAGCACGATGTGTCTAAATATATGAAGAAACAAAAGAAAGTGGAAGAACCAATCAATAACGCACTTGCAGAACAATTGAAGAAACTAAAATTAGATCAATAGTTGTGTAAAAACCCATGTGAATTCGCATGGGTTTTTTGTTTGTTCGAGTATTTTGACATGTTGTTTTTCTGTAAATGGGAATATGTAAGCGAAAAGACTCGTAATTTGGTATAAAATATTTATTTTCATTTAAACAGAAACGCTCTATAATAAATCGTTAGATGCTTAGAGAGAACAAGGATTGAAAGGGGACACGAATGGATACACCCATACATCGTACAGCTATCGCTATACTCATTGTCATTCTACTAGGCGGATGTACCTGGAAACAGCAGCAACATTCAGCTCAACCAGAACCTGCAAAGCCAGTATTGTCAGGAGAGTACTTTATGACTCACCACTTAATGACAGATCAAGGCATGATCCGGACCTCGCTTGCGGAGCAGCCTACCTACTTATCGGAATCGCTCGGACTTTGGATGGATTATCTTGTTAGAAAAAAAGATCAAACATCTTTTGATCAACAGGTAGACGTCCTGCGCACTCAATTCTTACTGGAACATGATCTTCTTAGCTGGCAAATCGAATCTCATCAAAAAAGCAAAGTCAATGCTTTAGTTGATGACTTACGTGTAGTAACAGCACTTCAAAAAGCAGATCAATTGTGGCAGAAGTCAGTGTATCAAACCACAGCCAAAAAAATCGCAAAAGCGTTAAAAGACAAAAACATGTTCAAGGGTATGTTGACCGACTATTATGATGCATCGACAAAGCAAACTTCACATACAATCACACTTTCATATATTGACCCAAAAGCAATCAAAGAACTAGTATCCCTCCACCTATTCACAGAACAAATGATGAACAGCCAATTGGCCATTCTAAAAAATGCACCGAGACAAAAAGGATTTTTTCCAAAATCCTATGACATAGCGAAGAAAGTCTACTCATTTGATCAGGAAATCAACTTGATCGACCAGCTTTATACGGCTCTTTATGCCGAACGTGCACAGGTTGATACATCAGTCATCATGAAATGGCTGAAAACCAACTTCCAAAAGGAAGGAAAACTGTATGGACGATATAAACTGAGCACATTACAGCCAGCAGTGACGTATGAATCGCCTTCAGTCTATGCACTGGTGATCTTATATGCACTCAAACAAGGAGAAGATGATTTTGCAAAAGACGTCTATCACCGAATGAAAGAGCTGCAAATCCAAGATCCTCTCAAGCCTTATTACGGAGGCTATATGAACGAAAAAGATACACACTCATTTGATAATTTATTGCCTCTAATTGCAGAAAGGGAGCTTCTAAATGAAAAGGTTATTCAGTAACACCTATCGCACGTATTATACGCTGCTCCTCACGTTTGCGGGACTCATTTTATTTATGGGCTACTTGAATGGACGTGATGCGGAGAGTGTCATGATCATCACACTCACATTTGTCGTGATAGGATGCGGCATTTTATTTGGTATTTTGCCAGCATTGGTTTTTACTTTGTTGATTTTGTTCTTTATAGGAAGCGGGATGTTCTTTACAGAGCTCGGTCACACAAATTCACTCTTTTCTCATCAAACGTTGCAAGATGTCGTGATATGGGGCGTGGCACTTCTCTTTTTTGCTATTTCTGCTGGAAACGTGCATGAGCGAATAAAAACGATGCGTTACACCATTGACCAACAAAAGAGGGCCATCAAACAATTTGTAGCGATTGACTCAACCACAGGATTTGACAATGCAGAGCGGATGAGGCTCGAGTTATCTGAGGAAATGAAACGAGCAGAACGATATAAACAGCCATTCGTCTTTATCCTTCTTCATATGCACTACTCAGCGGAATTCAAAACATTATATGGAGAAAAAGAAATGCAGCATCTTTTCCAGCAACTCAGTATGAAAATTCGCGAAAGTGTGAGAGAAACCGATAAGAAATTTCGATTATCCGAAGAACGAATCGGGCTGCTGCTCACTCACACACCTGCAGAAAACGTCTCGATCGTTCTTGAAAAGCTAAAGGATAAACTGCAAACGCATGTCCTGCTAAATGGTCGTGAAGTGACCTTAACTTTTCATGTCTGTCATTTAACAAGCAGCTCGGACTATCGGACACCAGAGCAATTTTTAGAAGAACTAGAAAACGAGATGATGATGAATGAACTTTAATGTTTTGACGAAATGTTGTTTGTTAATCGTTCTTTTCTCTATGCTTTCGATCAAAGACAGTACATCAGCCGGTGCACTTGAGAAAGAGTCAAGGACCCTCATCGTCTATTCCACACAATCAGGTGAGACAACGCCAACTGTTCATATGCTTGATGTACTTGTGGGGCATTTTTCCACACGAACGACCATTTTATCTGATGAACAAATCACTGAAAAGAACCTCAATGACTCTCAGCTAGTTATCTATATAGGTGAAGAAAAGAGAACGTTGAAAGCACAAACCATTCGTCTCATAAACGAATCAAAACGCTTAATCGCAATAGGATACAATGCGGAACAGCTTCGTCCATTCTCCAAGCTTACTCTTCACAAACAAGATCACATCAGTCAAATCAAAGATACTGATGATCAAGAATACCGTCAGCTAGAGAGAGGAATCACAGCTCAGACGGTTCAAGGTGCAGATCTGCAACGTAAATTCTTATTGAAGAAAAATCAAGCTGAACAGCCATTTGTGATTCAAACAAAAGAAGGTGCGGCATATATCGGAATGCTAAATATCCTTCAGCACGACAAGCTGCTTGCAGAGGTGCTGGAAAGTCTCCTGCCGGCTTCTAATCAAACGACGACAAAGTACTTACAGATTGGGAAGATTAACCCTGTCACGGATGAGAAGAAGTTACTTAAACTTGGACGATACGTAACAGCTCGCCATATCCCTTTTCTGCTGGCGGTGACCCCTATATGGATTGATCCAGCAACGGGAGATGAAGTGACGCTCAGTGACCGGCCTAAACTTGTCCACGTGTTAAAACAATTGCAAAGCAATGGAGCTAGTGTCGTTCTTCACGGGTTTAGCCGTACGTATCGAACGGAGGAGTCGGGTAAAGGCTTTGAATTCTGGGATGTAAAGTACGATCAGCCCGTTACGTCAAATGAACCAGAGAAAGCTGATCAGCAGCTGAACAAAAGCTTTTTTCCGAATGAAAAAGATTTTAATGCGTATATCACATCCAATCAACATCAAGAAGCCATCTATACAGAAGAAAAGCTGACAAAAGGCATTGAACTGCTCGCGCAGCAGGGGTTATATCCGCTTGCATTTGAAGTGCCAAATGACGCCATTTCCCTGCAAGGCTATGAAGTGATTTCCCGCCATATGTCCAGTCTATTTGGGCAGGTGCAGCTCTCAGACCGTACATGGAAAACAAGAAGTGCATCACCATTTTTGTCGACACCCGCCATGCTTCATGGCATGACTTTATATCCTGAACAGTCTATAGATACAGCGTCTGACCAAGAAGGTGCAAACATACTGACTGAGCAAACAATTCAATCCTTGCAGCATATCCAATCCGCCGCCATTGGGCTGTCCTATGATGTGGAAGCGGGGATAGATGGGCTGCAAGATGTAATCACACAAATGGATGCGATCCCTTCTAGTGAATGGCTAGATTTAAAGAAAACAAAACAGACTGTTCAAACTCAGAATGTCCAGATCAAAACAGCAGGAAATGGACAGATTCAAATAGAGCAATCCAATATAGCTGAACCAAAAACAAACAAACGAAGCGGGATGGAAAATATGCTTCGAATACTCACAATGGTGGTGCTGCTCTTTATTGTGGCATTTGCTTTTTACACATTGTATTTAAGGCTGACGATGAAAAAACGGATCTTTAAGGAGAGAAAATCAGGTGGCTGATATCTTATTTTACCTATCATTAATACTGATTTGGATCATGCTCCTATATCATATGTTTCTGATGCAGGGAGGCTTTCAGCACTATTTAACTTACGAAAAAGTGCTGCCTAAATGGACGAAACAAGGGAAAGATCTGCCGACCGTCAGCATTCTCATTCCAGCACATAATGAAGAAGTGGTCATTCGGCAGACGCTAAAAGCCATGGTCCAGTTATCCTATCCCAAACACCTTCTTGAAATCATTGTGATTAATGACAATTCCTCTGATCGTACAGGGGAGATTGTGCAATCATTTAGTGAGCAATACGATCATGTCCATATGATTGAAACAAAGCCGCCATTTGCAGGGAAGGGGAAATCTACTGCACTGAATGAAGGCTTGAAGGCTTCGACAGGAGACGTTATTTGTGTATACGATGCAGATAATATGCCTGAAAAGAAAGCCGTCTACCATTTGGTTCTTGGATTATTGAATGATCCTAAAGCAGGTGCTGTTGTCGGGAAATTCAGGGTCATCAATGCAGCCAAAAACCTCCTGACAAAATTCATTAACATAGAAACGATCTGCTTCCAGTGGATGGCGCAAGGCGGGAGATGGAAATGGTTTGGCATTGCGACGATACCAGGCACCAACTTTGCGATCCGCCGGCACATTTTAGAAGAGCTTGGCGGCTGGGATGTCCATGCACTAGCTGAAGACACTGAATTAACAATTCGTGTGTATAATCTGGGCTATGTGATTCGGTTCTTTCCTGCTGCGATTACATGGGAACAAGAGCCTGAAACATGGAAAGTCTGGTGGCGGCAGAGAACACGCTGGGCTAGAGGCAACCAATATGTTGTGCTCAAATTTTTAAGACAGTTTATGAAATTAAAACGAAAACGAATGATTTTCGATTTATTTTATTTTTTCTTTACGTATTTCTTATTTTTCTTTGGTGTACTGCTCTCCAACGGCATTTTTATCGTAAACTTATTCGTTGATCTTCACTTATCTGTGGGAGCTGTGGCACTCATCCTATGGGGATTAGCCTTCTTCCTCTTTTTAACAGAAGTAATGATTACGTTAAGCATAGAGAAAACAGAGCTGACCAAACAAAATATTCTCATTGTCGTTCTCATGTACTTTACCTATTCCCAAGTATGGATTGCGCTTGTTGTGTACTCCTTATGTGTAGAGGCGAAAAGTCGATTATTGAAACAAGAAGTGAAATGGTACAAAACCGAGCGTTACAATCAACAACAAAAGAAAAGCGGGTGACATATTGAAATCGTTAAAATGGTTGATTTATATATTAGGATTATCCTTAGCGATCCAGCCTTTTTTCATGGCAGGTCAAGCAATGGCGCAATCCAACCGAGTTCAAGTCAAAGATGATTGGGTTCAATCTTCAAAAGAAAGCAAAACAAAAACGCAGCATCTATCAGAAGACGTAGTGACCTTATATGGGCAAGAAGACCGCACTGAATTTACCTATCAAGTGGATCAGGAAAAAACAGAGTCAAGCACATTGACGTTCAATATAGAGGCTTCACCATTATTGATTTCACCTTCCTCATTCACTGTTATGATTGATGGAGAGATCGAAAAGACCATCCCTGTATCAGGGAAAAACCAGAAAAAGTCGATTCAAATCAAGTTGAACAAAGCACAATTGAAAAAAGGTACTCACCGCATTCAGGTCACATTTTATGGTGTTTTAAAAGAAGGCGTGTGTATCAACCAAGAGACACCTGCTAATTGGCTAAAAGTGTATCCTGAAAGTGAACTTACATTCAAAGGAATCCAGACAAAAGATTTCACATTAGATAGCTTTCCATCACCTTTTATTCAAACAGGTGATCAGAAAGAACAGACAGACATTGTAATTCCTAATTCACCGGATGCAGCTGAATTAGAAGCAGCCATCAAAGTATACCGTACGTTGAAAAACAAAGATCGCCAAAAAGAGATCAAACTTATCCAAGAAAAGGACATCAAGCAAGTGGCTCACCCAACGATTGCTGTGGGAGCTATAGGAAGCTGGGATGGACGGATGAAAACGATTGAACAAGCTGCAGGAATTAAAACGAAAAGCAGTCATCTTACGTTAGCGATGAGAACTTTGACAGCAAAGAAAACAAAACAGCCCATTCTATTTGTGACAGCGGAAAAGCCTGTGACAATCGCTGAAAAAATCAATGTTCTAACTCAGTCAGAATTAACGGATCAACTGACTGGAACAGACCTAGTGCTTCAAAAAGCTGCAGCTCAAACGTCTAAACCATCTCACAAGATTCGTTTGAAAGATTTTGGCGGAGATGATGTCACGGTTGGGACCAACAAGACGGCATCCGACCACTACTATTATCCGAAAGCGCTACTGGCTAACCAAAAATCAGGTGCAAAGCTCAATCTTTCATTCAAAAAATCTGATACAGCGGCAAGCAAAACAGAACGGTTAACTGTTATGATCAATGACGAACCGCACGACGTACCATTAGCAAAACTAGGCAGCAAAGATGCGAATGGATTCTATCATGTCTCGATTCCAGTAGATTCAAAGATACTTCAAAAAAATGAATATATTGATTTGCAATTTGTCACAAGTGGTTTTAAAAACATGGAATCCTGCAGACATACGGATGAAGAAGGCTGGATATTCATTGACAAAAATAGCTCTTTACAAATACCAGAAGGAACAACGAGTGAAAAGCCAGATTTAGCCGCATGGCCGCTCCCGTTCACTTCGAAAAATACATTGATCATCATACCAGATCAAATCAAACGTGAAACAATCAATCAAATGGCCATGGTGACGGAATCTTTTAGTCAGCCAGAAGTGGCTCAATATCATTTAATGAAAGCTTCTCAAGTGACAAATGAACAATTGAAAAATCACCCTCTCATTTTTATCGGAGGTATTCAGACTTTCTCTCTTCTGAAAGAAAAAGCAGCCGATCTCATTGTTCCGGTGAAAAAGGATCAATATGATGTATCTTCTTTCGGCATGATCAACGAAACAACGGCTCGAATTGTATGGACGCAGCCATCTGTT
Organism: Bacillus sp. UNC125MFCrub1.1; assembly: GCF_000701305.1. Lineage (NCBI taxonomy): Bacteria > Bacillati > Bacillota > Bacilli > Caryophanales > Bacillaceae > Bacillus > Bacillus sp. UNC125MFCrub1.1. The sequence goes on along the minus strand of NZ_JNIG01000010.1, from coordinate 90,891 downwards.
TGGAATAAAGAACAGAAAATGACAGTCTTTTCAGGAATGACTGCAGCTGAAGCTAACGTGTCAAATGAAGTCATGCAATTTCTTCAAACAAATACAGAAAAAGCAACAGTTGCAATAGAGAGTAAAAACAAAGGCGTGTTTACTAATCATCAATCCGTCAGTAGCACATCCAGCAGTCTGAAAACAAGTGAAAAACAAAGCAGCAGCGAGTCTTGGATTTACTTTGTGTGTATCGCTGCACTCATCCTTTTTGTGCTTGTGATGATTGTCTATTTCGTACGAAAAAACCGTAAAAAGACTGAGTTCTAAACGATCAAAAGACCTTGAAAAAATCTCTTTACTTTGGTGTCAAACGGGAGTATGATCTCTTTTATAAAAGACCAATCGCTGAATCATTTCGATGAGCGGGGGAACCAATTGTGGTGGTATAAAACACCACGTGGGGTGAATCCTTTTAAGGTAGGGCAAAATCTCATGCGCCCGAATCCGTCAGCTAACCTCGTAAGCGTTAAAGAGAGCAAAGACCAACCTGTGATCTAAACAATAGGCACAGGGGCATTCTATTGCCTCTGTGTCTTTTTGGCGATCCAAATTTTGTAACTCAAATCGTTTGACACTAAAGGAGCGGGCATCACATGTACAGTTTGATGAAGCGTATTTTAATTGGTAAACCATTAAAATCACAGGCAGCAGGAGAACAAAAACTATCAAAAATCAAAGCTTTGGCATTATTGTCATCAGACGCATTGTCGTCAGTCGCATACGGTACAGAACAAATCTTAATTGTTCTATCAGTTGTCAGTGCGGCAGCGTTTTGGTACTCACTCCCGATTGCAGGTTGTGTATTAATCCTTTTAATGGCGTTAATTCTATCTTACCGCCAGATTATTTATGCTTATCCAGAAGGCGGCGGGGCGTATGTCGTCTCCAGCAGAAACTTGGGTGAAAAACCAGGGCTGGTTGCTGGTGGATCATTACTCGTCGATTACATTTTAACCGTAGCAGTGAGCATTTCTGCTGGGACCGATGCGATCACATCGGCTTTTCCAGCTCTATATCCATATCATGTCATGATCTCAATTGTATTAGTCCTAGTGATTATGGTGTTAAACCTTCGTGGACTGACAGAGTCGGCATCTATTTTGGCTTATCCTGTGTACCTATTTGTCTTTTCATTGCTCATTTTAATTGGGGTGGGCGGGTTTAAACTATTAACTGGGCAAGTGCCGCCAGCACCTGAACATACAGCATTTGGCACACATGTATCAGGCATCACGTTATTTCTTTTATTAAAGGCATTTTCGTCTGGCTGTTCTGCTTTAACTGGTGTTGAAGCGATTTCTAATACAATTCCATCCTTTAAAAAACCAGCTGCACAAAATGCAGCGAGAACTTTATTGATGATGGGGGGATTACTGGCCGTTCTATTTGTAGGAGTGACATTGCTTGCGTTTGGTTTTGGCATCTCGCCAAAGCCAGAAGAGACGGTTGTGTCACAAATTGCATCAGACACTTTTGGACGGACATTTTTCTACTATGTCATTCAAGCTGTCACAGCTTTAATTTTAATATTAGCGGCAAACACAGGTTTTTCAGCTTTTCCATTATTGGCTGTCAACTTAGCAAAGGATAAATATATGCCGCGCATGTTTACAGTGAGAGGAGATCGGCTCGGTTATTCCAATGGTATTATCTTTTTAGGTGTAGCTTCTATGTTGCTTATTTGGTTATTTGATGGGAAAACGGAACACCTCATTCCACTTTATGCTGTCGGTGTGTTTATTCCATTTACCTTGTCTCAGACAGGTATGTGTGTAAAGTGGATTCGTGAAAAACCACAGGGATGGAAAGTGAAAATGCCTATCAATATCGTGGGAGCATTTATTTCATTTACGGTTTTCATGATTCTCATTTTGACCAAGTTCCATCTTGTATGGCCAGTATTTGTTTTCATGCCAATTGTTCTATTTATTTTTCATTCTATTAAGAAACATTATCTGTCTGTTGGAGAACAATTACGTTTATTGAATGAAACCGAGCCTGTCGAAATCAAAGGAAATGTGGTCATCGTCCCAATAGCAGGTGTCACACGTGTCGTCGAACAATCTGTGCAATATGCAAAATCCTTATCAGACCAGGTCATAGCGGTTCATGTATCGTTTGATAAAGAGAAAGACAAGAAAATTGAAGCTGATTGGGAAAAGCTGAATAGTGATGTGCGTCTGGTGATTTTACATTCGTCTTATCGAAGTCTCATTCACCCGCTTGATAAATTTCTTGAAACGATTGAAGCGAAAGCAAATGCACATCAATATAGAGTGATGGTGCTCGTCCCTCAATTTATTCCGAAAAAAAGATGGCACACCATTTTGCATAATCAATCTGCTTTCTTATTAAGATTCCGTTTATTATGGAAACGGGATATTGTTGTCGCCACTCTTCCATATCACTTTAAAAAGTAACAAGAGCAAGTTGAAACGTTTGATCAAAAGGGTGCGGTGGTATGGAGTAAGAAAAAAGGAGTTTTCTCACATGCCGCAAAGAACCGCAGGAAAAGAAGTAACAGCGCTACTGGAAGAGTGGGGCGTGAAACATATTTATGGAATGCCCGGCGACAGTATTAACGAATTAATCGAAGAACTAAGGCATGAATCAAGCAAAATTCAATTTATACAAACAAGACATGAAGAAGTGGCAGCACTTTCAGCTGCAGCTGATGCGAAACTAACAGGTAAACTCGGTGTTTGTTTATCAATTGCAGGGCCAGGTGCTGTCCACTTATTAAATGGACTATACGATGCAAAAGCGGATGGTGCACCTGTATTAGCGATTGCAGGGCAGGTTGCTTCAACTGAAGTAGGCAGAGATGCATTTCAAGAAATCAAATTAGAGCGGATGTTTGACGATGTTGCTGTCTTTAATCAGCAAGTACAAACAGCAGAAGCTCTGCCTGACTTATTGAATCAAGCCATCAAAGCTGCTTATACCCATAAAGGGGTGGCGGTTCTCACTGTCTCAGATGATTTATTTGCTCAGAAAATTAAGCGGAGTCCCGTTTATACATCTCCTCTTTACGTAGAGGGAGACGTGCGGCCGAAGAAAGATCAACTGCTAAAGGCTGCTCAACTCATTAACAATGCGAAGAAGCCAGTCATCTTAGCAGGAAAAGGATTAAGAAATGCTAAAGAAGAACTTCTTTCGTTTGCAGAAAAGGCAGCTGCACCGATCGTCATTACACTTCCTGCAAAAGGTGTTGTTCCAGACAGGCATCCATACTTTTTAGGGAACCTAGGTCAGATCGGGACGAAGCCGGCATATGAAGCGATGGAAGAGTGCGATTTATTAATCATGCTTGGAACCTCCTTCCCATATAGGGATTACTTACCGGAAGACACACCTGCCATTCAATTGGATATCAAACCGGATCAGATCGGTAAAAGATATCCAGTAGAAGTGGGGATTGTAAGTGACAGTAAGACTGGTCTTCATGAACTAACCTCTTATATTGAATATAAAGAGCAGCGCGGTTTCCTTGAAGCTTGTACAGAGCACATGATGAAGTGGCGAGAAGAAATGGATAAGGAAAAATCTATTGCCACATCACCGCTTAAACCGCAGCAAGTCATCGCTAGATTAGAAGAAGCGGTCGATGATGATGCCATTCTTTCAGTTGATGTCGGTAATGTGACGGTATGGATGGCACGTCATTTCGAAATGAAGCAGCAGGATTTCATTATTTCCAGCTGGCTTGCCACAATGGGCTGTGGGTTACCTGGCGCAATATCAGCTAAATTAAACGAACCAAACCGCCAAGCCATTGCTGTCTGTGGTGACGGAGGCTTCACAATGGTGATGCAAGATTTTGTGACGGCGGTAAAATATAAACTGCCAATTGTCGTTGTGATCTTAAACAACAACAACCTTGGTATGATTGAATATGAACAACAGGTAAAAGGCAACATCAACTATGGTATAGAGCTGGAAGATATTGATTTTGCAAAATTTGCAGAAGCATGCGGTGGTAAAGGAATCTCGGTGTCATCACATGAAGAACTAGCACCAGCCTTTGATCAAGCACTTCAAGCTGAGAAACCTGTGATCATTGATGTTGCGGTGACCAATGAACCACCGTTACCTGGTAAAATCACGTACACACAAGCAGCAGGCTTTAGTAAATATTTATTGAAAAAATTCTTTGAAAAAGGTGAGCTGGATATCCCTCCACTCAAGAAAAGCCTTAAACGCTTTTTCTAAACAGCAGGTAGTCGGTCTTCCAATTAGGGAGACTGACTTTTTTTGTTGAATAGGTAAAATCATTTCAATTGTCACTTGTTTTCTTCTGTATAAAAATATAAAGACTGGATTTTTTACAACTTAAAGCCTATTTTTCCAATTCAGTGAGAAAGGTAAAATAGACTTTATGATCAATAATGGAGGGAGTGGCGCAATCTGGGCAAGATACTTGATGCAAAAGCACTAACCAATGCCATGGATACAAGGGCAAAACACTATCAGGAACTCCGCGAACAAATGATAGATTTAAAAAAGGCACTTCAAGGTGTTGCCAATCTCGGTGACGACTTCACTGGAAAAGGTGCCGATAACATTAAAAGCTTCTACAAAGAACTCGCCGGAAATGTGGACATGTTTATTAGCTTCATTGATAAACAAAAAGCCTTTCATGAAGGTGTTTCTGGGACACTTGATGATACAAATTTTGGCGGCGACACCTTTGTAGAAGAACACTTTTTAGACAACGCTGTACATATGGGAATCAAGAATGCCAAAAGCATCGTGAAGGATCAAAAAAAGGCACTCAAAACGATTTTTCAAGATATTGATGACCTCATTTCTCTGGAGGTATTTGATAGTAAAACCTTTGACGAAAAGATTGCAGATGCGGAAGATGAACGGAAGAAAACGGTTAAAGATTTAATAGAACTTGATCAAAATCTAAAAGATGAATATGCTTTGTCAGAGACTGAGGAGAAGGCTACAATGGCATTGTACGCAGAAATGATCAATGCCACAAATGACGGAAAGTCCATTTCGCCTATGAATTTTGACAAGAAAGCGTATCAAAATAGCGAAATCTACAAGGCAAAAAGCGATATTGAGAAGCAAACTTCTGAATATCTAAAAATTAAAAAAGATCAAGAAGAAGCCCGCAAGATCGCAAAGGAACAAGAAGCGCTCGCCAACCGTCCTTGGTATGAAAAAGCCCTTGATTACGGTGGGAATATCGTTAATGAGCTGACAGGCGTGAACGATGCAAAACGTGCCGCAACAGGTGTCGATCCGATCACAGGTGAAGAACTCACCGCAGGCCAACGAGTCGCCGCAGGCGGCATGGCAGCCGCAGGATATATCCCAATCGTCGGATGGGCAGGACGTATTTTCAAAGGCGGAAAAGCCGTCTATAAAACGACTCAAGCCACGTCTGCCGCAGTCAGAGCAGTCGACATTTACAAGACATCACAGAAGTCTTTCGATGCGTTGAAAACATCACAAAAAGGCTTATATGGACTCACCGCGACCAACGGCTTCAGCGAAGCGATTACGGGTCGAGATATGTTTGGAAATAAAGTCTCGAAAGAACAGCAGGAAGCGAGTATGAATGCGGCTTTGGGGATGCTTTTGCCGTTTGGGGCGAAGGGAGTTAAAAGTAATTTAGATTCCATTAAAAAGCCCAAATATATCCCGAAAGATATAAATGGTAAAAATGCGAGTCTGCCAAAATACGAGAATGGGAAGTTAATCAATGGAACGGTTCATAAACCAGATTCACAGTTTCCTCATACGCAAATTGGTTATAGGAAAGGGCGTAAAGAGGGGTACATTCAAACCCTCGAATGGGGAAAAGATGGTACGCCGATACAAAGAACAGATTGGACGGATCATGGTAGAGGTGATCACACAAATCCCCACTCTCATCTTGCGGTCTTTAAGGATGGATCATGGAGTTTTAAAGAATAATTTGGAGGAGATTTGAATGGGTGTAAAGGAATCAGCGTTTCTATTAAAAATAAGAGGTAGGGAATATTTTAACGATGAATTATCTTGCTTAGGTGATCAACTTGCTGAGATTCTTTTGTGTATTAAGGAATTTAAACAGGATTATCAATGGTATGTATTTGATGTCTTTGGTTCGACTCATTCTTCTCTTTTTGAGCTATTCCCAAGCCAAGATTTGAGTGTAATGTCAACAGACCAATTAATAGATAGTGTAAGACAAGTTGTTCAATTTGAATCAGGTGTCTTTATAGGATTTCAAAAAGGTTTACAGATTGAATGGGATTTGAATTCAATGCCAGAAACAGAAGAAGATGAGGGCATCCAACACTCTTTAGCAGATATTGAAATTAGAGCATTCGATTTTTCTTACTTTGAAGTTTATGGTAATGATGTGGAAATTGAGAAACACCTGGTTCACAACCTGAATAAGTGAGAGAATTTCAATACGTTGTTGAGTATAAATGTATCTTAAAAACGAGGCTAATAAACCACCACAAAAAAAGGGGAATAAACCATGCTATGGATTTTCACACAAAACGAACAAAGTTTCGTTAATGTTCACGAAGTCACAGTAACCGGTAAAAAGATTGAAGGGTTTATCGCAGGCAGTGATTCTTGGGTCAAGACGCTCGGCAAGTATGACTCAAGCGATCGAGCGTCAGAGATCCTTCAAGACATTGTGAAAGTAATTGAAAAAAACCCAAATGGTACGATGACCTATCGGATGCCTCAGCAGTAAAAAAGAAACCACCTTTCCATTGCGAAAAGGTGGTTTTGTTTATGAAGGTGTTTTAGTAAAAGCTAAAAATAACGGGATGCCTGTGCCGACAAGTGTAGTGGCGAATAGGAACATACCGCAAATGAATAGAAAATGACTGGCTGAAAAGACGAGTGCCAGAATGAGAAACACGATGCTGAGTCCTGCCATGCTATATGATGGGACAAAGCGGCGTTTGTATGTGGCTTTCTTTGTTAGGAATGAGAAGAAAATGCCAAATAATAAAGGGACAATCCATAAGTAAAATAAAATAATAAGAGACATACATCATACCTCGATTTTTTCCTTCTATTTTATCAGATGCCAATCACAACGGATACTACAAAGCTTCACTTTGTAAAATAGTTCATGCAATCGACACAATTAAGTGGGCTGATTGATTGAATTCGTTTTTTGTTTCATATATTCAGGCTGTAAAAGTGCGTACACACAGTGATCGGCAAAGTGGTCGCCCAGCCATTCACATTGTCTTAATATGCCTTCAAGTGAAAAAGATAAACGCTCTGCGATGCGTCTGCTTTTTTGATTATCAACAGCGGCCCTTATTTCAATGCGATGCAGACCGCACTCTTCAAATAAATAGTGAATGACCGCTTTGCATGCTTTTGTCATGATGCCTTTTCCTTGATAGCCTTCCCCGAGCCAATAGCCAATGGAAACCGTCCGATTAATCCAATGAATTTGGTGGGTGCCAATGATACCAACGAGTTCTCCATGTGACCAGATTCCAGCCTGAAAACCATTGTTTTGCAAAGCTTGCTGCATGGCACCTTGAATAAACGCCATGCTATCTTCTTCTGTCTGCGTCGAATCGACCCATAGCATCCATTCACGTAAGTGCTCTCTTGAGCGTTGGATGAGCAGATACAGACTTCTCGCGTCTCTTGGTTCAAGCAGCCGCATGGATAGATCTTGATCCTGATAAAAAAACATGTGATCACATCCTCTCAAGGGAAATTCTACCACAACCCGATATAAAAGACAGCCTGATCACTGTCTTTTACATAAACGTATCCACAATTAAAAACAGATTAAGTGCGACAACAAGAGCTGCTATCACCCAAGATATTCCGGTCACCCAGCGAGCATTCGTCAAATCGCCCATAATTCGTTTTTTACTTGTAAACAAAATGAGCGGAATTAAAGCAAACGCAATTCCAAAGGATAAGACCACTTGACTCATCACAAGCGCAGATGTCGGATTGACCCCAGATGCAATGATCGCAATAGGGGGAATGATGGTAATCAGCCGGCGGACATACAGCGGAATGCGGTACTGAATAAAACCTTGCATGATAATATCGCCTGACAGTGTACCGACAGAAGAACTGGAAAGTCCGGCTACAAGCAGACCTACACCAAATAAGATCGCTGATACAGGACCTGCGAGAGTTCCAAAATGCTGAAATGCTACATCTAAATCCTCAACAAAAAGACCATTTTTAAAAAATAAAGCAGCTGCTACAATCAACATGCTGGCATTGATAGCGCCAGCAACTACCATCGCAATGAGGATGTCTAAAAACTCAAAACGAAAAATCAGCTTTTTCTCTTTTTCCGTTCTGCCGACGACTCTTCTTTGCGTTAAGGCTGAATGGAGATAGATCGCATGCGGCATCACCGTAGCGCCTAAAATACCAGCGGCAAGCAGTACGCTGTCTGTCCCTTCAAACCTTGGAATGAACAGTCCACCGGCGACACTTGCAAGATCAGGTTTAGCCACAAAGGTTTGTACAGCGAAAGCAATCACGACAACAAACAGCATACCGGTAATTCCTGCTTCTAATGCTCGATAACCTCGTCTTTGGAGCTCTAAAATGGCAAAAGAACCGATCGCTGCAATAATCGATGCTTCAAGCAGCGGGATACGAAAGAGTAAGTATAAACCAAGGGCAGCCCCGATAAATTCGGCTAAATCTGTGGCGATAATGACGAGTTCGCCCTGAATCCATAAACCGATCGAGACTGGTTTTGGAAACTCTTCTCGAGCAATTTCAGGTAAATTTTTCCCTGTTGCGATTCCAAGCTTTGCAGACAAAGACTGGATGAGTAAGGCCATGAGATTGGATATGAGAATGACCCATAACAGAAGGTAGCCATATTTCGAGCCAGCCGCAATGTTGGTCGCAAAGTTTCCTGGATCAATATAGGCAATGGCTGCGATAAAAGCAGGCCCGAGAAAAGGAAGGAGCCTTCTAAAACCCTTCACCTTTCCTTCAAGTGCACGCTCCGCTGCCACTGACATGTGGGCTTGTGCCTCGATGTATTTGTTTGTCATATGTCATCACCTAGATTCTACAAAGTTTTGCTTTGGCACAAAAAGTTTCCTCGATGCAATTTTTAATCATCATATGCCCATCTTCATGAAAAGTCAACTATCTGAACTAATAGGTTTGTTTATCATATGTAAGTGAAAAAAATAGATACCTTGTCAATCAAAACATAAAAAGCACCGCCTCTTATCTTAGGCGGTGCATCCTCTGCTTCCTCTTCTTTTGTATCGTTTTTTAAGAAACCCTTGATCCAACGCTGCGGAAGATCAAGCTTAAAATAATGACAAAAATGGCTGCTCCTAAGATCGCTGGAATGATCGCAAATCCTGCCAGACTAGGACCCCACGTTCCAAGTAATCCATGACCAATCCAAGCACCTGCAAGCCCGGCAATCATTGAACCGATCCAGCCTCCTGGTACACTGCCTCCAGCGAGTGCACTCCCAATGAGACCAATGACAATCGCCACAACTAATGAAATCAGAAATCCTAACATGTTGATCACTCCTCTTTTGTTTGTTTATTGTTTACTAAGCAATAACCGTTTTAAAAGAGATTAAAACCTTTCGGAACCACTTCAATGTTCGATACGTATGATGGACAAGGATTGTGTATAATAACAGACATATACTTGAACGGCATCTAAGGAGGCAAATCGCATGGAGGAAAGAGAGTGGTTAAAAGCACAATTAAAAGAGATTGAAAAGTGGGAGAAAGACCAGCAAAAGGTATGGTTTTGGGAGAAACTTAGCCGGCTTCCATTTCAAATGCTGGACAAGCTGACCCCTGCCTTTATTCAAAAAAAAATCGGTGTGTTATTAGATGAGATGGGGCACTATATTCAATCAGGCGGTGTCTATTTGACGTCAGAGAAAGGCATTATTCATCAATTTCAAAAGAAATGTGCCGATGAATCGATTTCGCGTATTGAAGATATTGAGGCGGCTCCGATCGAGGTCATGGATGCCATTAGTGATCAGATGGGGAAAAACCGAACAAACCTCGCCACTGTGCAAGGTGCGACGACAGGTGTCGGAGGTATGTTTACATTAGCGGCAGATATTCCGGCTGTCCTCGGTCTCTCTTTAAAAACATTACAGGATATCGCCGTCACCTATGGCTATGATCCGAAAAATAAAGAAGAACGAGTCTTTATCATTAAATGTTTACAGTTGAATTCTGCTGACGTTGTTGGGAAAAAATCAATATTAAAAGAGCTGAAGAGCTATCATGCATCAGAAGGGAAGCACGAAAACATGATCTCTCAAATTCAAGGATGGCGTGAGGTCGTATATAACTACCGTGATTCGTTTGGCTGGAAGAAGCTGTTTCAACTTGTCCCAATTGCGGGGATTTTGTTTGGTGCAGCGTCCAACCGCTCACAGTTAAAAGGAATTGCCGAAACAGGCATCATGCAATATCGAAAGCGCAGAATATTAACAAGATTAGAGGAGCTCGCTCAGCAAGAACAGCGTGACTCCGGCGCATAAAAAAATCCCTCTCTAAAGGGATTTTTTATTTGGTCTCAGCATCTTCTTCAAACGCTTGAATCGGAGAATATTCATAGCGTGCCCGGAGCTCGCGGATTTGTTTGATCAAGGTGGAACCGATGATCCTTTCTGCTTCATCATACAAAGGATCGAGCGCTTTCATCCATTTTTGCCGCTCTGCTGGTGTTAATTCGTGTATCGCAATTGGAGATTCGCGTTTAATTTCCTCCAGCTGATCCTTGTTCATTTGTTCGGCATGTTTTTCGTTCCATGCCGTTGTTTCTTCCATCGCTTCGAGTAAAATTCGTTTCGTCTCAGGTGTCTGACGATCAAAAAAGGATTGATCCGTTAAGACGACATACCCTAAATACCCGTGATTACTGATCGTCATATAGTCTTGTATATGATAGAATTTTTTTGAATAAATATTTGAAATTGTATTTTCTTCACCGTCTACTTTTTTTGTTTCTAGCAGCTGAAACGTTGAATTAAACGATTCCTGATAGGGTTTTGCGCCAAGAAGCTTGAATTGCTTTTCAATCATGTCACTTTGCATAATACGGAGAGATTGTTTTTTTAAATCACTAGGCTGCTTGATTGGGCCTTTATTCGAAGTGATTTGCTTAAAGCCATTTGTCCAGTAGGCCATTCCCTTTAGTCCGTCTTTTTGCAGTGTGCCGAACAGTCTCTGTCCAATCGCACCATGTAACCCTTCTTGGACAGCATCGTAGTTAGAAAAGGCAAAGGGCAGATCAAGTGCCAGCCATTCAGGGGACAGCATGCCGAGCTTTGACGTAGACGGAGCAATAAATTGAACTTGATTCTCTTTTAGTGCATTAATTTCTTCGATATCAGAATAAAGACTCCCGTTTGAAAAGATTTGTATGCTGATCCTGCCGTCGGATTTTTCATGAACAAGCTCAGCAAATTTCTTTGCAGCCAGCCCTTTTGGGGTATTATCTGCGACAACATGGCTGAATTTGAACACAAGCTGATCCTTCAGCCCAGTCTGTTCATCGTCGAAGGTCGTCGCTGATTTAGGCATCATATGATAAAAACCAAAGTATAAAGCGGTTACAAAACCGATGATGAGCAATAGCGTATAGGCGAGTAAATTCTTCATGCGTCAGATCCCCCTTATGTCAAGGATACTTGACAGAGGAAGAATTCGTAAAGATACAGGTGAAAAAATGATGAGAAATCGACTGAAATTACAACAATTATCTATTAGATGGAAGCTCACCATCCTCACATATTTCGTTGTCATTTTTGCCCTTTTAATCGGAGGAATTGTTCTGGTCGGGGGAATTCAGCAAACAGAGGAACGAGAACTTCGAAAAAGGCTCATGAACACGGCAAGAACAGTAGCTGAGATGAATGAGGTAAAGCAGGCATTGGATGATCAGACAAAGGAGCGTGCGCGGTTACAGCATGCCATTGAAGAGATTCGGATTATCCAAGATGCTGACTACATTGTTGTCATGGATATGGATCACGTGCGATTGACACATCCAGTAAAAACGAGGATTGGCCAGCGCTCTGAGGGGACAGATGAAGAACCTGCCTTTGCAGAGCATATCTATTTCTCAGAAGCACAGGGAGAGCTTGGCACAGCCATTAGAGCTTTTTATCCAGTAAAGGATGAAAAATTTAACCAAACAGGGGTTGTACTAGTCGGAAGAACATTGCCGAGTATGGCAGATATATTAGGAGAAATGAAGCAGGATATCCTCATGATCCTTCTGCTCACACTCAGCTTCGGGCTTGTCGGTTCATTTTTGCTCGCCCGTCATATTAAACAGCAAATGTTTAAGCTAGAGCCGCATGAGATTGTCAGAATGCTAGAGGAACGCACCGCTACCTTTCATTCCATTAATGAAGGGGTCATTGCCATTGATAACCAGCACATGATCACCATTTTTAATGAAAAAGCAAAGCAAATTTTCAGCGTGACAGGTGATGTAGTGGGCCGAAATATTTGGGATGTGCTGTCAGATACAAGGCTTCCAGAAATCATTGACCGCGCAGAACCCGTCTACAATGAAGAAATTCATATGAGCGGAAAGCGGATCATGAGCAGCCGAATTCCAATTGTGATGAAAAAGAAAATCATCGGAGCGGTTGCGATTTTTCAGGACCGGACAGAGGCGGCCAAATTGGCGGAGGAATTAACCGGGGTGAAGAACTTCGTTGATGGCCTGCGGGTGCAAAATCATGAACATATGAATAAGCTTCATACAATTGCGGGATTAATTCAGCTGGGGAAAGCCGATCAAGCGCTCGATTTAGCGTTTCAAACGACCGAAGAGCAGGAGCATGTGACGGACTTTCTCCACCGTGTGATACAGCATGATGCAGTTGCAGGTTTATTGATGAGCAAGATAAGAAGGGGCAAGGAGCTAGGCATAAAGGTTGAAGTAGATGAAAATAGCAGTCTGCGCGATTTCCCAGAGCGGCTGGATCAGCATGATATGACGAAGCTGCTTGGCAACCTGATCGAGAACGCCTTTGCTGCGTATGATACTGTAGAAAGAGACACAAAACTCATTTCTATTAGTATTGATCAAACAGAGGATGTCCTCGCGATCTTAATTGAAGATTATGGATCTGGAATAGAAGAGGACATGATTCCTCATATTTTCGACAAAGGCTTTACTCACGGTAAAGAAGGCGGAACAGGCTACGGGCTGTATATTGTAAAAACGATTATCGACAAAGGAATGGGAAATGTAGAAGTCACATCAAGCATCGGCATTGGTACCACCTTCTCAATCGAATTCCCAATGACAATAGAGGAGAGAGACAGATGACTCAGATTAAGGTGCTATTAATTGAAGATGATCCGATGGTGCAAGAAGTCAATAAAGAGTTCATTAAGAGTGTCCCTGGCTTTCAAGTTGCGGCTGTAGCAGGAAATGGCGAGCAGGGCATCCAGCTGATCAAAGACATTCGCCCAGATCTTGTGGTGCTCGATGTGTATATGCCTAAAAAAGATGGCGTCAAAACACTGCAAGACATCAGAAAGCAAAAGATGCAGGTGGATGTGATTGTGATTTCGGCAGCAAAGGACAAAGAGACGATCGGCACCATGCTTCAAAATGGTGCCCGAGATTATATCATTAAGCCATTTAAGTTTGAACGGATGAAAGAATCTCTTGAAAGCTATAAAGCGTTCAAATCAAAAATTCGTACCGCAGCAGAATTTTCTCAAGAGATGCTCGATGATATCATACGAAAGCCTGCTGTTAAGCTTGAAGAGACGTGGCTTCCTAAGGGGCTGAATGTGCATACGATGAATGAAATTAAAGCCTATATGCGTCTGCAAGAAGGAGCGCAGTCTGCAGAGGAAGTTGCCAATGCACTTGGGATTGCACGTGTAACGGCACGCCGTTATTTAGACTTCCTCGTGAAAGAAGGCGAGCTGAAATTAGATATGCAATATGGCGGGGTCGGACGCCCTGTGAACAAATATATCGTACATTCTGACTAAGAGACCAAAAAGACCAAAATGTACGATATGTCCATAAGCTTCACAGCCTTTGATGAAATCGCTATCATTTATCTACAGATAACAGTTAAGCGTTTACATCAAAGGGTGAGGGAGTTGATTTTTTATGAAGAGGCTATTGAAGAACCTGACATTTCAGGTCGTTGCAGCTGTCATTATCGGGATCATTGTTGGGATGGTTTGGCCAAACGTCGGGAAAGAAATGAAGCCGCTTGGTGACACATTTATTAATGCAGTGAAAATGGTCATTGCACCCATTATTTTCTTAACCATTGTTCTTGGAATTGCCAAGATGGGGGATATGAAAAAGGTTGGAAAAGTTGGGGGAAAAGCTTTTATCTATTTTGAAGTTGTGACGACGCTTGCGCTTGTCATCGGACTGTTTGTGGTCAATATCATGAAGCCAGGAGCGGGTCTTGACTATAGTAAGCTTGAAAAAGGGGATGTCTCGCAATATACCCAAAATGGGGGACAGGGTATCGACTGGATGGAGTTTGTCACACACATTGTGCCATCTAACATGGTAGATGCCTTTGCAAAGGGAGATATTTTACAGGTCTTATTCTTCTCTATTTTATTCGGTGTTGCGCTCGCTGCACTTGGCGAGAAGGGGAAAGGCATCATCGAATGGCTTGATAAGCTGTCGCTTGTCTTCTTTAAAATCATTGGTTACATCATGCGTGCCGCGCCATTAGGGGCATTTGGAGCAATGGCTTATACCATCGGACACTTCGGTTTAGCTTCCATTAAACCACTGGCAAGTCTGATGCTATCCGTTTATATGACGATGTTCTTGTTTATTTTCGTCGTACTGAACATCATTTGTAAAATGTATGGATTCAGCCTGTTAGGTTATCTCCGTTTTATCAAAGATGAAATTTTAATTGTTCTTGGCACAAGTTCGTCAGAATCGGTCCTGCCAAGAATGATGGATAAAATGGAACGCTACGGGTGCTCTAAGTCGGTTGTTGGACTTGTCATTCCGACAGGCTATTCCTTTAACTTAGATGGAACCTCCATTTACTTGTCCATGGCTGTGGTCTTCTTAGCGCAAGTGTTTGGGGTGGACCTATCCATCGGACAGCAAATCACGATTATCCTTGTTCTGATGCTCACATCAAAGGGAGCAGCTGGAGTCACAGGAAGCGGATTTATCGTGCTGGCTTCTACACTTGCTGCACTTCAGGTTATCCCGCTAGAAGGTCTTGCACTGCTATTAGGGGTCGACCGTTTCATGAGTGAAGGAAGAGCGATTACGAATCTGATTGGAAATGGAATTGCTACAATTGTTGTAGCGAAAAGTGAAGGGGAATTTGACGAAGCGAAGAGTAAAACAGCGCTACAGGAAATGCGAAATATCAAGCAGGCTGTTTAGTATAAAAACAACCAAAAACCGAAACCTTATGTTCTACATGGGGTTCGGTTTTTTCTTGTGTAAAAAAGAAAAAAACATAAAAGCTTGATAAATTTAGGACGAATCGTAAGACCTCATTGACCTTTTGTTATATAATTTACAGAAAGATCCGATATAATGAATATGAGATCCAACGAAAAATAGACTTTAGTCCTGGCAGGTGTGTAACGTATGGCGGCATTTTTTAAATTGTTCGAAAAACCTGGTGTCAAGAGGTTTTCAGTATTTGTAGTATTAGCCACAGCATTATATCTATTAAGAGGAATGATGAATTTAATTCTCCTGACCTTCATTTTCACCTTTTTAATGAACCGGTTAGAAGAGGTCATAAGAGGCTTTTTAAATCGCTTCCTGAAAATAGGACAGAAATCAGTTATCACCATTTTGTACATCCTTCTAGCTGGTGGATTGACGTTTGGCGGCTTTGTGTTTGTGCCCATCATTGCTAAACAGGTGGAACAGTTATTTCATTTAGGGAAAAAGATTGCAGATCATCCACAAGATTTACCCTTCTTTGACGTCGTCACCAATGTGTTCGGAGATTTCAAAATATCTTCTTTCTTCGAGAAAGGGTTTAATTTCCTCTATACATACTTAACAGATTTCAGCACGTTCAGTATCCAGGTCATTATGTCCTTAATATTAAGCATGTTCTTCCTGTTCGAAAAGGAACGCCTCATTCAATTCATGAATAAGTTCAAAACGAGTAAAATCTCCGTGTTCTATCATGAAATTGCCTTCTTTGGACGTAAGTTTTCCAGAACATTTGGTAAGGTACTTGAAGCACAGTTCATCATTGCAACAGTTAACTGTGTCTTAACGACAATTGCGCTTGGCATTATGGGCTTCCCGCAATTATTTGGATTAGCGGTCATGGTCTTCTTGTTAGGTTTAATTCCGGTAGCGGGTGTGGTCATCTCTCTCGTTCCACTCAGCATCATTGCGTATACACTTGGAGGCGGAATGTACGTCCTATATATTGTGCTGGTGATCGTGATCATCCATGCCATTGAAGCCTACTTCTTAAATCCGAAGCTCATGTCAGCTAAAACAGAGCTCCCTATTTTCTTCACGTTTATTGTCCTGATCTTTTCTGAACACTATATTGGCATTTGGGGCCTGATTATCGGCATCCCAATCTTTGTGTTTATCTTAGATATCTTGGAGGTCACGAATAAGGAAGAAAGTAATTAAAAAGTTCATATGAACCTGTTTACAATTTTCTAAAAATAAGGTATAAATAGTATGAAAATATCATATTACCACACGCTTAATCCTTCTAAAGGAATGGGGGACCCAAGTTTTTGGGGTGAATTTTTCTTATTTAAGAAAAAAGGACATCTCTTCGTCCTAACCCGTCAGCTAACCTCATCAGCGTGAAGAGAGTAGACAGTGGTACACGTATGGACACGCAGGCCCACGAGAAGACTCTCTCGTGGGCCTTTTTGACGAGGAAGGGGAGATTTTATTGAAGCTTGCGACGAAAATTATTATTGCTTTAATTGTAGGTGCAATCACAGGACTACTACTCAACATTTTTGCTCCAAACGTATTCAAAGTGTTAGACCCTTATCTATTTACACCTCTAGGTCAAATCTTCTTAAACCTGATTAAAATGTTAGTTGTACCGATTGTCTTCTTTTCGATCACACTTGGTGTAGCAGGCCTTGGCGATCCGAAAAAACTTGGCAGAATCGGCGTAAAAACCATTACTTACTTTCTACTCACTACGACTTTTGCCATCATTATTGGCATTTCATTGGCCTTACTTATTAAGCCAGGCACATTTGGCAATTTTGATACGAAAGCGGCAGAATATTCCGCTGAGGAAGCCCCATCAATGGCAGACACACTACTCAATATTATTCCAACCAATCCAGTCCAATCTCTAGTTGAAGGAAATATGCTTCAAATTATCGTCTTCTGTGTATTTTTAGGTCTTGGCATTGCCTTGCTCGGTAAAAAAACAGAAGGTTTGCTGAAGCTGTTTGAACAAGGAAATGAATTAATGATGTATCTTGTCGGTGTTGTGATGAAATTCGCACCGTACGGGACATTCGGTTTGATCGCAACGGCAATTGGCAGTCAGGGGCTCGATGCCATGAAAGCGATGGGACTTTACTTCTCAGTCGTCTTAATTGCGCTGATCTTGCATTTCTTCCTGACCTATGGGTCAACCGTTGCCCTATTAGCTAAACGAAATCCAATGGCATTCTTCAAAGGATTTTCTCCAGCGATGGTTGTGGCATTTAGTACATCAAGCAGTAACGCAGTACTGCCAGTATCAATGGAAACAGCTCAAAAGCGTTTGAAGGTGCCAGAACCTATTTCAAGCTTTGTGCAGCCGCTAGGTGCGACCATTAATATGGATGGTACAGCGATCATGCAAGGGGTTGCGACTATTTTTATCGCACAAGTGTATGGAGTTGAATTAACCCTTGTTCAAATGCTGACAGTTGTCTTAACAGCAGTACTAGCAAGTATTGGCACAGCAGGTGTCCCAGGGGTAGGGCTCATCATGCTAGCCATGGTTTTAAATTCCGTGAATCTTCCTGTTGAGGGCATTGCGCTGATCCTTGGCATAGACCGCTTATTAGACATGGCAAGAACCGTGGTCAATATTACAGGTGACGCAGCATGTGCGGTGATTGTTTCTGAAACCGAAAAGAAACATGAGAAGGAAGCACCAACACCTAATTTATCACTTTAACAACAAGAAGGGCTGACTGGATCAGCCCTTTTTTTCGTGGAACGGCTTGTCTAGCGTGATATACTTTTTACAGGATGAGCGGCCGTAACTGCCGCCATAGGTTTTACATTAGAAGGAGGAACCACTTTGCAGTCTGCTGTTTTACACATAGAGAACGTCGATAAACAAATTGGCCGGCATCAAATTTTGCAACATATTTCGATGGACATTAGGCAAGGGGAAATTGTCGGTTTACTTGGACCAAATGGGTCTGGAAAAACGACCTTGATTCGATTGATCGTTGGCTTGATGAAAAAAAACAACGGCCGGATCATCATAAATGGATATTCTCAAGATGATGATCATCAAAAGGCGATGTCATCTGTTGGGGCGATCATAGAAAATCCGGAATTTTATTCATATTTAACAGGTTTTGAAAACCTTGAGCTGTATGCGTCTATGCATGATGGAGTTTCAGAAGAGCGCATTCTTGAAGTGGTAAAAAGAGTTCGTCTGGAGCACGCCATTCACCAGAAGGTCAAAACGTATTCACTAGGGATGAAACAAAGGCTCGGGATTGCACAAGCCATTTTGCATAAGCCCAATCTGCTCATTTTAGATGAACCAACAAATGGGCTTGATCCCGCAGGAATGAAGGAGTTTCGAGAGCACTTGCAAATGCTTGTACAAGAAGAAGGTGTCTCTGTGTTATTTGCTACACATCTTTTGCATGAAGTAGAAGAGCTTTGTGACCGCATGATCATCATCCAAAAAGGACAAATCAAAGCCAATACAAACCTTCGAGACATGGAAGGAAAAGAGCAGGTGTTGATGAATATTCAGCCAGTAGAAAAGGCAGTTTCATGGCTAGATACGCAAGGATATACATATGAACAAAGGGATCAGCATGTGCTGGTTCAACTGAATAAAGACCGTGTGCCGGAGCTGAATAAACAGCTTGTCTTAGCAGAATTTGATGTACTTGAAATGACGCCTCAAAAACAATCAATTGAAGAGGCCTTTATGAAATGGACGGAAGGTGGGACGGCAGATGCTTCAACTCATCAAGAATGAACATAAAAAAATCACGAGACAAAAGATCACATTCATTGCACTTGGACTGATTGTTGTCTTTCAATTGACGATGGCCCTAGCATTGAAACGAGTCATTTCCGGGCTTGGCGGGCAAGATACAGTTGCGAACTATTTTGCTTATTCCACGAATGTTGTGTTTATTTTACAAGTGTTCGCTGTCGTGATTGGCGCCACATTGATCTCAACAGAGTTTCAAAAAAGAACCATCAAGTTCTTGTTGATCCGGCCGAAGACAAGGCTTCATATTTTTTTGTCAAAATACATCACTCTTGTGCTGATGGTCCTTTACCTGTTTGTTTTTTATTATGTGTTCGCTTTTCTTTTTGGCCTTATTTTCTTTGGTACTGATTTTGATGAAAGCACTGGGCGGTTATTTCTGCACACATTTGCTGTGATTGGATCACAGTGGGTGGAAGTGGTCATGATGGCAAGCTTTGCTTTTCTGTGCTCAAGTTTGTTTAGAAACAGTCTGATTGCACTTGTGACTTCATTTTTCGTCTTATACGCGGCGAAATCACTAGTGTCGATCATGTCTCTGTTAGAAAATCAGTGGGGGAAGATTCTACTTTTCGCTAATACGGACTTCACACAATACAGTTTTCAAGGTCCGCCGCTCTTTCAGGGCATGAGCCCTCTTTTTTCGCTATTCATTGTAGGGGCGCATTTCGTTTTCTTTGTTGGTGCTGCTTGGCTCCTTTTTTGGAAGCGTGATGTAAATGTGTAAAAATTGTGTCAAATAACAAGAAAAATTCGTGACATCTTTGTGAAAACGAGTCTGTATTTCACGATAACCGGCTGATTTTGTCTTATAATAAGACAGAGTCATGGAGGTGGCACTATCGTGAAAAATTTTATTACGGCTTTACCTATTTTGTTGCTGTTGTCGTTTTCGTTTGTGTCTTTTGCCTTCCAGTTTGATCATCTTGTTTATTTCAGACTAGCGCTAGGGATCTTTTCATTAGCGGGTCTTTTCTTTCTGTATACATTTAAAAGAAACATGAAATGGTTCATGGTCTATTTATATGCGAGCTGGATCGTTCTTGCTGCCGTTACGACATTTGAAGAACCCGTGTTTTCACAATTCTTCTTCGGTGGTTTAACGATGACAATGGGTTATCTGACATATATGCTCATCTATTTAGGAATGAAGCAAGACCGTGTAGCGAAATCACATTAAAACAAAAGCCGATAAAATCGAAGAATAGATTTTATCGGCTTTTTTCTTTTCTTTAGGCAAATAAAAAAGCAGCCATCTGTTTGACTGCTCTTCTTGTGTTTATGATTCACGTCCAGCAGCGGCAAGCTGCTTTTGGTGCTTTTTATCGATGGTTTCGTATATACTTTCCATCATTTTAGGGTCTTGCATGATCGCTTCCTTGTTTTCTTCAATCAATTGCTGATACGTTTTGATTTTCTTCTTAGACATGTAACTCAACGCTCCTTTGGTAGAATGGACTCTATAAGATTTCACATAGATGAAATTGATAATCATTTTCAATTAGCAACTCCATTATACAAAGCAGAATGTCATAAGTAAAGATTCAATTCAGAAAATTCACGTAACCGACATATTCCCATCCATATCGACGATGAATTCTTTCCCAGGAAATAATCCGCTGTCAAACCTTGTCATGAAATCAGATCAAACATTCCTGCCTATGTTGAAACGTTTTAGCCGTACATCTCGTCTTATGAAGAGATTTGATTTAAAAGGATATAAAAAAAGACACCAGCATGAGTTGGCTGATGTCTCCATTCAAATGAGTTATGAAACGTGTTCTTGAAGAAACTCCGTTACTTCTTCAGGTGATTTAGCGTTGGCACTGTGTAAATGACCTGTTTTTTCGCCATTTTTGAAAATTAACAGGCTAGGAATTCCCATGACCTGATACGTTTCCGCTAATTCAGGAAAGTCGTCTTTGTTTATTTCAAACCATTCATTCTGAGCATAAGCCTCTAAAATGTCTGGAATGAACATGTCCATTCTAGTGCAATCAGGGCACCATGTCGCAAAGAATTTAACGATGACCTCTTTGTCTGATTGAATGATTTCGTTGAATTGTTCAGTGCTTGTAATTTTTTTCAATTTGTCACAACTCCTTTTCAATGTCATTTTAATATAAAATAAAGGCGAATGACATACAAATGCTCGGGGGGGCGCTTACAACCTTTACAAATCATTTCAATTCCGTAACAACAAAAATTAATTAGAGCATTTTTGCTTGAAAGTGATAAGATAGTAAAGATGAATTTTAGTGGGGGGAGTATCCATTGAAAATAAGTTTAGGATTGGTTTACGGCGGAAAGTCAGCCGAACATAATGTATCACTGCAAACAGCCCTTGCAGTTACAAAAGCACTTAACACTGAGAAGTTCGATATACATCCAATTTATATTACAGAAGAGGGCGAATGGCTAAGAGGAGAAAAACTCACTGAACCAGTATCAAACGTCAAAATGCTTCAATTTGAACAAAATGCAAAGACGTTTTTACCAACTTCTTTAAATGAAAGCATGTTTCCACAGCCTGCAGCAGCTGATGAAAAGATTGATGTTGTCTTTCCATTGCTACATGGGCCAAATGGTGAAGATGGGACCATGCAAGGGTTACTTGAACTATTGAATATCCCGTATGTTGGTAACGGCGTTCTCGCGTCTGCTGCGGGTATGGATAAAGTCATGATGAAAGATGTGTTTGCTCAAGCTGGACTTGCGCAGGCAAAGCACCTTTCCTTCAATAAAAAGGATTATGAGAAAGCCATATCAGACAGTCTAGAACAGGTAGAAGCAGTTCTCGGGTATCCTTGTTTTGTGAAACCTGCCAACATGGGATCAAGTGTCGGAATTAGTAAATGCCGCAGCAAAGAAGAGCTGCAAACAGCATTTGATTTGGCTTTCCAATATGATCGTCGTGTTGTTGTGGAAGAAGGCGTTGTAGGACGAGAAATTGAAATTGGTGTATTAGGAAATGACGAGCCGAAATGCTCAGTTGTTGGTGAAATTGCACCTAAAACAGATTTTTATGACTACAAAGCAAAATATGAAGATGGCGATACAGATTTGATCATTCCTGCGAGTGTGTCAGAGGAAGAGTACAAGACGATTCATGATATGGCGATTAAGGCATTTAAAGCCATTGATGGATCTGGCCTCGTACGTGCAGATTTCTTCCTAACAGAAGAAGGCGAAGTGCTGATCAATGAAGTGAATACAATGCCAGGGTTCACACCTTTTAGTATGTTCCCGCTGCTTTGGAAACATACTGGTGTAGAGTATCCTGAGCTGATTGAGAAGCTGGTGTCACTTGCAATTGAGCGCCATCAAGAAAAACAAACCATTAAAACCACTTTTTAATGTAAGAAGCAAGCAGACACTATCCTACAGGTAGTGTCTCTTTTCCTTCAAACGTGAAATGAGAAAGAGAGGCGAAAAAACATGATCAAACGTACAGTGAAACAAGTCGCCCAAATGGCTGGTGGCACATTATCGAATGAAGCTTTTGGCGAAGAACAGATACACGGAGTGACAACAGATACACGAAAAGTATCAAAAGGCGCACTATTTATCCCGCTTATCGGGGAACATTTTAACGGTCACACTTTTGCTTCAAAAGCAGTGGAGCTTGGAGCGGCAGCGGTTCTTTGGAAT
Organism: Bacillus sp. UNC125MFCrub1.1; assembly: GCF_000701305.1. Taxonomy (NCBI): domain Bacteria; kingdom Bacillati; phylum Bacillota; class Bacilli; order Caryophanales; family Bacillaceae; genus Bacillus; species Bacillus sp. UNC125MFCrub1.1. The sequence goes on along the minus strand of NZ_JNIG01000010.1, from coordinate 67,982 downwards.
GAAACAGAAGCGAACCCACCATCCGGTGTACCTGTCATTCTTGTAGAGGATACTCTGACAGCACTCCAACAGCTTGCGAAATCATACTTAAAAGAGGAAAACCCTCGAGTTGTCGGTATTACTGGAAGTAATGGCAAAACAACGACGAAAGACATGATCCATTCTGTCCTACAAACGACATACAGAGTCCATAAAACAGATGGCAACTTTAATAATCATATTGGACTTCCACTGACCATCCTTGCAATGCCAGAAAAAACAGAGATTGCTGTATTAGAGATGGGCATGAGTGCAAAAGGAGAAATCGAATTTTTATCTAATCTCGCTGAACCTGATGCAGCTGTCATCACCAATATTGGAGAATCTCATATGCAGGATCTAGGATCAAGAGAAGCCATTGCAGATGCAAAATGTGAGATCACAAAAGGGTTAAAAGAGGATGGGACTTTTTATTATTTAGGAGACGAGCCTTTACTCCGCCAAAGAGCAAATGCCCTTGCACGTAGCGTAAAAACATTTGGGGAATCAGAGGACTGTGATATCAAGGTGATTCACATCCACCAACTCGCTGAAGGCACTGAATTTCAAGTGGAGGGATATGCTCAAGGGTTTCTCATTCCTGTATTAGGGAAACACAATGTAAAGAATGCTCTTGCAGCTATTGCAATCGGCCAGCATTTCGGTCTGAATGAAAGGCAAATTGCCCAAGGGCTAATGCAAACGAAATTGACAGGCATGCGTTTAGAACTGTTTAAAACAGATAAGGGCATCACGGTTATCAACGATGCGTATAATGCGAGTCCTACGTCGATGAAGGCAGCGATTGATCTTGTAGGAGATATGGATGGCTTTGCTAACCGCATACTCGTTCTCGGAGATATGCTGGAGATGGGCAGTGAAGAAGAAACCTATCATTTTGAAGTAGGGGAGTACATCAAGCCTGAGTTTATTGATCATGTTTTAACGTTTGGCCGTCTTGGCGCATTCATTGCTGAAGGAGCAAAGAAAGCATTTGGAGACGACCGTGTATCTTCTTATATGGACAAAGAAGAACTGAAGAAAAAACTAGCGGATGTGGCAGGACCTGACGATGTCGTTCTGGTCAAAGCTTCCCGTGGCATGAGATTGGAAGACGTGATTACTGCACTATAAATCAGATCGGCAAAGAAGGTGACAGGGTGATTGGCTGTCTATGTATACACGGTTTTACTGGTGCCCCGTATGAAGTAGAGCCGCTTGCGGAATATTTAAAGCAGACGACAGATTGGACGGTACAATCTGTCACGCTTCCGGGGCATGGGGAGGAACTTCAGCTCAAAGGCATTCTCTATCAGGAGTGGATTGCCACCGCTGAATTAGAACTCTTATCCCTTTACCGAACATGTGACACCATTTATTTGGTCGGCTTTTCTATGGGCGGGATGATTGCCTCATATTTAGCAGCGAAGTATCCAGTGGCCCGTCTTGTTCTGTTAAGTGCTGCTGCTAAATATGTTAACCCAAAACAAATGATTCAAGACACAAGGCAGATGGTGAAGGAATCCTTGTCTGGTTTGATTGATACGAACCCATTGTATGATCGATATCGTCATAAGCTGAAGAGTACACCGCTATCAGCTGCTGTAGAATTTATGAAATTGGTGAAGCAAACGAAAGGTTCTCTTGAAAAGCTTCATCTACCTGTCTTGATCGTTCAAGGTGAAAGCGATGGGATCGTCCCCGCTTCTAGTGCAGAATTCATTTATCATAAAATCCCGTCCCGTCAGAAAGAAATGTTCTATTTACCGGATTGTAAACATCACGTTTGTCATGAGCCTTGTGCACAGCAATTGTTTGAGAAAGTCGAACAATTTCTAAAAAAACAATTTAATCTATAGAAAAGCTAAAATGTGGCTAAACTAATATAAATTGAATCCCACTTGTTAAAATTTGCATCATTTTTGTCGAATGAGTGACAGGCCTATGTTACAATAGGTAAGAAAAGGTGGTCGATTCGGTTGTTTCAATATGACGGAAAAACCTTTGTCCCGCAGTCTAATTCGAGCAATGGGGAAGTATCGGAAGGAACCATATTTCAATATCGTCAGGACGGGAATATTTTAACGGGCACATATCAAGGCGGCAGTATTCAATCTGGCGTACTTGTAGGAACTGTGAATAAAGACGGAGCACTTCATTTTAGATATCATCATGTAAGTAAGGATGGCAGCATGAGAAGCGGTTCATGTCATTCCACCCCTAAGCAGCTGGATAACGGGAAAATCCAACTGTTTGAAAAGTGGAAATGGATGGACGGAGATCAAAGTGAAGGTGAATCAGTCATTGTCGAGCAGTAGATATATCCATTTCTGTCTTGTTGAAAAACAAATAGTGTAATGGTAAGATATAATGTAGGGTAATTCGGGCTTTGTATATAATGGACCTGTCCTTTCATACAAAGGGCAGTTTTTAATGATCATTCACGAGATTACTGAAACAGCAATTAGAAGGAGTTTGAATAAATTGACTATAACGTTTCAAGATTTTCAATTAAGCGAAAGTCTCATGAAAGCTATTAACCGCATGGGATTTGAAGAAGCAACACCGATTCAAGCAGAAACGATTCCTCTCGGTCTTCAGAATAAAGATGTCATCGGACAAGCACAAACAGGAACAGGAAAAACTGCAGCATTTGGTATTCCTCTTGTAGAAAAAATCGATCCAGCGTCTCCTAACATCCAAGCGATCATCATTGCGCCAACAAGAGAATTAGCGATTCAAGTATCTGAAGAGCTATACAAAATCGGCCAAGACAAGCGTGCGCGCGTACTTCCAATTTACGGTGGACAAGATATCGGCCGTCAAATCCGTTCGCTCAAGAAAAATCCTCATATCATTGTAGGAACTCCAGGACGTTTACTTGATCACATTAATCGTCGCACAATGCGTCTTCAAAATGTTGAAACAGTCGTGCTTGATGAAGCAGACGAAATGCTCAACATGGGTTTCATCGAAGACATTGAAGCGATCCTTTCAAATGTACCAAGTGAACACCAAACACTTTTATTCTCTGCGACAATGCCTGCACCAATTAAGCGTATTGCAGAGCGTTTCATGACAAACCCAGAACATGTAAAAGTAAAAGCGAAAGAAATGACTGTATCTAACATCCAGCAGTTCTACTTGGATATTCACGAGCGTAAGAAGTTCGATACATTGACTCGTCTTCTTGACATTCAATCACCAGAGCTTTCAATTGTTTTCGGCCGTACAAAGCGCCGCGTTGACGAATTGACTGAAGCATTAAACCTTAGAGGTTATACAGCTGAAGGAATTCATGGTGACTTGACTCAGGCGAAACGTATGGTTGCGCTTCGTAAATTTAAAGAAGGTTCAATCGATGTGCTTGTCGCAACAGACGTTGCAGCACGTGGACTTGATATCTCAGGTGTTACACATGTGTATAACTTCGACGTACCACAAGATCCAGAAAGCTATGTACACCGTATTGGACGTACAGGCCGTGCTGGACGTACAGGTATGGCGATGACATTCATCACACCACGTGAAAAAGATATGCTTCGTGCGATTGAGCAAACGACTAAGCGTAAAATGGATCGTATGAAAGAACCAACTCTAGACGAGGCAATTGAAGGACAACAACAAGTCACAGTTGACCGTCTACGGACAATCATTAGTGAAAACAACTTGAACTTCTACATGACAGCAGCTGCTGAATTGTTAGAAGATCATGATTCTGTTACAGTGGTTGCGGCTGCCATCAAAATGATGACAAAAGAGCCGGATGCAACGCCTGTTCGTTTGACAGATGAAGCACCAATGATTTCAAAACGCAATCGTAACAACCGCAGCTCTTCTAAACGCAGAGACGGCGGCGGTGGTGGCGGCTATCGCGGAAAAAGCCGTTCATCTTACGGTGATAAAAAGCGTTCTTCAAATGACCGCAATCGTTCTTCTAACGATCGTCGTCAAAAGAAATCTTATAACAACTAATTCAAAAGCGAATCCTTTGCAGGGTTCGCTTTTTTTAACAGTCCTAATGAAACTTTTTAGGCTTTCTTTCGTAATATATTGATAGAAAAGTAAGAGAATGGGGGAAGAATGTGAGAAAACAGCCGCAACGTCAAATCAGCTTAAATGGATTAAAAGTATGGCGTCTTCAAAATGGAATTATCTCATTGATTTTCTTATTCATCATCATTGGGGTATTTGTAGCTAGTTATTATTTTCAATGGCCATATTGGATTGGAGCCATCCTCATCGGTTTGTGGATTTTACAGGTCATCTTCGGAATCTGGCTCATACCGAAAATCCGCCATCACATCTGGCGCTATGAAGTATTTGAGAACGAAATTGAAATACAGCACGGATTGATTCGTGTCACACGTGTCATTGTGCCAATGGTACGTGTTCAGCATGTGGATACATCTCAAGGGCCGCTTTTAAGGCGCTACCGGTTGGCATCTGTTCAAATTTCTACGGCTGCGACAGTGCATGATATTCCGGCACTGGAATTAGAAGAGGCAGATGAGCTTCGCGATTACATATCTCGATTAGCAAGGGTGACGGAAGATGATGTCTGAACCAAAACGTGTACATCCAATCTCGATGTTCATTGATTTTATATCAGATGCCGTATCCATGATCAAAAACTTCATTATCCCTTTTTTCGTGCTTATTTTTGTGAACTCGAATTCAAGTATTCGTTTTTATGCGTTCATTATTCTTGGGGTGCTTCTTTTATGGAAAGCTGTTTCAACCGTTTTAGCATGGAGACGATTCACCTACCGAATGGAAGACGATGAATTTCGAGTAGAATCAGGTGTCATCACCAAAAAGAAAAAGTATATCTCGTTAGAACGAATTCAAACGGTGAATACAAGTGAAGGCATCTTCCAGCGTATTTTCGGTTTGGTTCGGGTGCAAATCGAAACGGCAGGCGGGACGGATGGACCTGAAGTGAGCCTGACGGCCATTACAAAAGCAGAAGCTGAACAATTAAAGCAATCGATTTTCAACCGGAAGAAAAGCTTGCAACAAGAAGAAATGAATGACGAAAATTTAGATCTCCCTGATCCTCTGACAGCGCAACAGCCTGTAGAAAAAGAAATCAGTGTTTCCTACCGAATGGGTATACCTGAGTTGCTTTTGGCTGCGACCACTTCAAGCGGAATCGGCGTCATTATTTCTGGGTGTCTCGCCATTTACACACAAATAGATGAAATTCTGCCTTTGGACGGATTCCTCAAACGGTTTTCTTTTTTAAGTCATGCGAGTGTTGAGATTTATGCGATTCTCATATTTATTGCCGTATTGATTGCTTGGATTCTTAGTGTTGGGGTAACAGCCCTTCAATATGCGAATTTTACCGCAAAACGAAAAGGGAAAGACATCATCATCACAAGAGGACTCATCGAAAGGCATCAAATGACCATTCCGCTTGCGAGAATTCAAGCAGTGAAAATCAAAGAAAATATTCTGCGTGAACCATTTGGTTTTGCGACGGTCATGCTTGTCAGCGCAGGAGGTTCCATTACAGAAAAAGAGACCTCTTCTGTCTTATTTCCACTCATACGGAAGAAAAAAATCAATGAATTGTTAACGCAATTTACAGATCAATATCAGCTGGCACCAGAAAGTGATTTGAAAAAAGTGCCGAAGCGTTCACTGAAACGTTATCTGATATCTTACGGATTTGTTCCATTACTTGTAGGTATAATCCTTTCTGTACGTTTTCCACCATGGGGGTATTTGGCGCTGATTCCATTACCATTTGCCTTGTTCTTTGGGTATTTAGCCTATAAACAATCAGGATATGTGATCAAAGATCAACTAATTCAATTAACGACAAGAGGTATCGGCAAGACCACCGGAATTGTTTTAAGAAAACGAATGCAAAACTATACGATGACCCAATCCTATTTTCAAAAGAAAGGGCGGGTGGCAAGTATTCACACCTTTGTGAAGTCCTCTGCCTTGCTTGACTCTTTTGGTGTGCATCACCTTGAAGAGGAAGATGCTGCACGTGTATGCGATTGGTATTCCTATGAAATGAATCAATCATCTTAAACCAAAAAATGTCGATCAGCTCCCATTAAACGGAGTGATCGACATTTTTTATGAGCTTAATAGCGTCGTTTTTTTGAATGGAAGAATAGAGTGATCGGTGCTAGGATCATGCCGCCTATCAATCCAAATAAGTGGGCCATGATGTTGATGTTCGAGTTGACGAACGTCATAATAACAGAGACGCCGAGAATCGTTAAGATCACCTGAGAATTACCACGGTCCATCATATGCGGTTTAAATAGGACAAGATAAAGATAGACGCCAAATAAACCAAATATCGCACCAGAAGCCCCGACATGTACGTACTCTAAAGGCTCCACCCAATAGGTTCCGAGATTGCCAATGAATCCAGCACCCAGATAAATCACAAGAAATCGAACCTTTCCAAGCAAATACTCAAGTGCTGGAGCGAATAGGAAGAGCGACATGGAATTGAACAGAATATGTGTTAGACTTCCGTGAAGAAAAATAGGCGTTAAAAGCCGCCACCATTCTCCTGCTGCAACACCATAATTAAAACCAACGAGATGGTCCTGCCCAAGCTGGATCATTGGAATAGGGATCGCAAATAAAAGCCATAGGCCGATTTGCAAAGCAAGGATCGCTGTTACGATTGGATACGATCTAATAAATTGTTGAAAGCTCTCCGTTCGAATAAACATAACAAACCCCTTTTGACTAGATAATGGTAAGTTTATAGTAACACGTTTATGAAGCGAACATCCAAATTAGTACGAGTATCATAGGAGGTACCTCATGATTAAAGGAATCGGTATGGATATTGTAGAGATCGGCCGGCTGTCACGAGTTCTTAGCAGGCAGCCCCGTTTACCAGAACGAATTTTGACTTTACGTGAACAGGAAGTCTTTCACACACTAAGTGAAAAGAGACAGCTGGAGTTTCTGGCAGGGCGTTTTGCGGCGAAAGAAGCATTCGCAAAAGCATACGGTACGGGAATTGGTCAGTATATAAGCTTTCACGACATCGAGATACAAAAAGATGCGAACGGAAAACCCCTCATCAAAAGTGAGAAAACAAAAGAAGACTACGTTCATGTATCCATTACACACACAAAAGAATATGCTGCAGCTCAAGTTTTAATTGAAAGGTTGTCAAGCTAGTCTGCATATTGTTTGTCCCCCCTTCATATATTGGGTAGTGCGATAAGGAAGGGCGAGTTGCTAACAGGCTTTGATGGTTCGCGGTACGCAGTTAACTCTTGAGGCGTACTGTTAAAGTCAAACAAGCGGTTTCTTCCTTTTAACACAATTAACGAAGGGGTTGAAAAGGGTGAGAAAAAGCTTTGTTTTGCTTGTAACGGGGATCCTTTTTGTATTGATTCTCTCCGCATGCGGTCAAAAATCTCAACAAGATATCGTTGGAGATTTAAACAAAAAGGCAGAGGAAATGACATCATACAAAGCCAAAGCAAAAATGACCATTGAGACAGGAAATGATCCGCAGGAATACCATGTGGAAATTTGGTACAAGAAGCCGGAGCTTTACCGTGTCTATTTAGAAAATCCTAAGAAGGATCAGAGTCAAGTCATTTTAAGAAATGGCAATGGTGTATTTGTGCTGACACCTTCATTAAACAAAAGCTTCCGCTTCCATAGTGATTGGCCGAACAACAGCAGTCAGGTGTATTTATTTGAATCACTTGTGAAAGACATTAAAAATGACAGTGCAGCTCAGTTCAAAGCAAAAGAGTCGAAGTACGTTTTTGAAACAAAAACCAACTATCAGCACAACCAAATGCTGCCGACCCAAGAGATTACCTTTCATAAAAAAACAATGGCGCCTGCTAGTGTGAAAGTACTGGATAGCGATAAAAAGCCAATGGTGAAAGTAGAATTCTCTCACTTTGAATTCAACAAATCCTTTGACAAAGACGCCTTTGATGAGAAGAAAAATATGACACTTTCTCAAATGGATGTTGCCACAAGTGCAGATCCATCTGACAGCTTTGCTGTGAAAACGCCTGTGGATATGCCAGAGGGCGTGAAGAAAATGGAAGAGAAAGAAATGACAACAGATGCTGGGAAGCGGTATGTAATGACGTATGGCGGAAAGAAATCCTTCACGCTCATTCAGGAAAAAGCGCGGGTAGCAGAAGCGTCTACGCCTGTGACGATGAATGGCGAGCCAGTCGATCTTGGCATGACAGTGGGTGTTCTGACAGACAAATCTCTTTCTTGGACATCTGATGGAGTTGACTACTTAATTTCTTCAAGTGATTTATCGAAAGAAGAACTCTTAATGGTCGCCAAAAGTGTAGAAGGACAGTCAGCGAAATAGGCGAGATTCTTAACATAACAACAAATCAGCCCTGTACAGGGGCTGATTTTCTTTGAGTTGTTTCACATTATTCTGGATTTTTAGTATCATAATGAAGTATTGAATCATTCAATAGGGAAGTGTGATGAATGGACACAAATGCCTTTTATAGAGACACATGGGCAGAAATTGATTTAACAGCAATCAAGCATAATGTTTCACATATGAAAGACCATATTGGTCAAAGCGTCCAACTAATGGCTGTTGTGAAAGCCAATGCATATGGACATGGAGATATAGAAGTGGCAAAAGCTGCCCTCGAAGCAGGAGCAGACCTATTAGCCGTCGCTTTTTTAGATGAAGCCATTTCTTTAAGAAATAAAGGCATCAAAGCCCCGATTCTTGTGCTCGGCGCAGTACCGTCAGAGTATGTCAAAGTGGCAGTCAGGTACAATGTGATCATGACCGCTTACTCGATCGATTGGCTGAGAGAAGTCGTCAAAGTGATGAAAGGGCAGATGGGACAACCCATTCGTTTCCACTTGAAAATCGACAGCGGCATGAATCGGTTAGGTGTGAAAACAATCGAGCAGGTGAGCGAAGTAAAAGAGCTTGTCCACGCTCATTCTTTTTTACAGCTGGAAGGAGTATTTACTCACTTTGCCACAGCGGATGAAAAAGATGAAAACTACTTCGGTATGCAGGTTGATACGTTTAAAACATTGCTTCAACCGCTTCATACGGACAAACTGCTCATTCATTGCGCCAACAGTGCAGCAGGTCTAAGGTTTAAAGACACTTTATTTAATATGGTTCGTTTTGGCATCAGTATGTACGGGCTGTCGCCGTCGGAAGAAATCAAGGATGAATTGCCGTTTCAACTGGAAGAAGCATTATCTCTTCATACAAAACTTGCACATGTAAAGCCCATTCAAAAGGGTGAGAGCGTGAGCTATGGTGCAACTTATACAGCGAATCAAGATACATGGATTGGTACGATTCCAATCGGGTATGCAGACGGCTGGATCAGGAAGCTTGCCGGAACAGAAGTGCTCGTTGGCGGAAAACGCCGAAAGATTGCTGGAAGGGTGTGCATGGATCAATTCATGGTTGATTTGAAAAAGGACATTCCGGCAGGGGAGCCAGTCGTGCTCATCGGGACACAAGGCGAAGACAAGATATCCGTCGATGAAATAGCCAAGCGGCTTGAAACCATTAACTACGAAGTCACATGTTCTGTTGGCTACCGCGTCCCAAGAGTCTATATAGAGGACGGCGAAAGGGTTCATGTACGAAATCCGCTGCTTCAAGGCGGTCCAAGCTTTTTATAAACAGCATCCACGGGAACGATGTTCAAACTGACATCGTTCTCTTTTATTCTACAAAGGCATCATAAACATTCTCCCTTTTTTAGAGATTTTGGAAATACCGTATGATTTTCGGAAAAAAGCGTATAATGGGAAAGAGGAACTCCATTATCATCTTGATTTACGGGTGGCGAGCCGCTTCATGTTCTAATAAGAAATCATGAAAAAACAGCTTTGCTTGTGCATTGAATAATGGTATGATTAGTCTTGGAATGGATCGAAACGGTATCCGTAAGTTTTGTGGAGGTGTATGTTTTTTGTCTGAATCCAGCGCAACAAACGAAATGAAGATTCGACTGCCGGAGGCTTTGATGTCTGAAATCGAACGAGTAGCAGAGCAGGATAAGGTAACAAGAAATGAATTGATCTACCGAGCGACAAAAACGTATATTCGTGAACGTAATATTCGACAAAATCGTGAATCGATGAGACGCGGCTACATGGAGATGGCGAAAATTAATCTGAATATCTCTTCAGAGGCACAATACGCAGAATTTGAGGCTGAGAATACAGTTGAGCGATTAGTCAGCGGGGGTTAAACATTTGATTGTTAAACGCGGTGATGTTTACTTTGCTGATTTATCTCCTGTTGTTGGCTCCGAGCAGGGCGGGGTTCGCCCGGTATTGGTGATTCAAAATGACATTGGAAATCGCTTCAGCCCGACTGCTATCGTTGCAGCCATAACAGCCCAAATACAAAAAGCGAAATTACCGACTCACGTCGAAATTAATGCAAAGCGCTACGGCTTTGAACGAGATTCTGTCATTCTTTTGGAACAGATTCGTACGATCGATAAACAAAGATTGACAGATAAAATCACACATCTTGATGATGAGATGATGGAGAAGGTTGATGAAGCCTTACAAGTTAGTTTGGCTCTTATTGATTTTTAATATGGTGATACTTGGTTGCTCTACTGGGAGCAACTTTTTTTGTGTTCAATTTTTTTTAACGTTATAATGAAGAAAGACTAGAGAAGAGCTTTAAATGTAAGTAGGGGGTAAAACATGTCGAATCATATCGTGTTAGCTTTTGCAAGAAAGCACCAAAAGGAATTAGAAAAAGAGTGGACGGACATTTTAAAACGACTCGGAGAAAAAGAAACGGACATGATGCTGAACGACAAAATGTATGAAACCATCTGTTCGGAATATGTTCAACTCATCATTACATCTCTTTCAGAGGGGGATCATGAGGATTTTGAAGAAAAAGTGCAAAATTTTGCTTTAAAAATTGTTCAAATGGGTATATCACTTAAGTTACTGGCAAACGGTCTAACAGAAATCCGTACACATTTATATGAAAAAATGAACGATGACAAAGATACAACACAAGAAAGTCATGACCTCATCTGGCAAATCGATCGATTCATCACACCCATCCATAATGAGATCTTAAACCAGTATTCCATCTCATGGGAAAAAACCGTCAGCCTTCAAAAAATTGCGCTGCAGGAACTTTCTGCCCCGCTAATCCCTGTATTTGAGCACATCACCGTCATGCCACTTGTTGGAACAATTGATACAGATCGTGCGAAAAAAATTATGGAGAACCTGCTTAATGGTGTCGTCAAACATCGCTCACAGGTCGTCTTGATTGATATCACGGGTGTACCTGTCGTGGACACAATGGTGGCCCACCATATCATTCAAGCGTCAGAGGCTGTGAGATTAGTAGGAGCGAAGTGTTTACTTGTCGGTATTCGCCCAGAAATAGCCCAAACGATCGTTAACCTTGGAATTGATTTATCTCAGGTTACAACAAAGAATACCCTTCAAAAAGGAATTCAAACTGCTTTGGAAATGACAAATCGAAAAATTGTTTCATTGGAGGGATAACCAATTGAGAAATCACCCGAAGATTCCAATCTTAAAATTATATAATTGTCTTCTGATTTCAATACAGTGGGAGCTTGATGATCAAACAGCTCTTCACTTTCAAGAAGACTTGCTGAATAAAATTCATGAAACAGGAGCAAACGGTGTGGTCATTGACTTAACATCCGTCGATATGATTGATTCATTTATCGCCAAGGTATTAGGTGATGTGATCACCATGTCCAAGCTCATGGGGGCAAAAGTTGTATTAACAGGAATACAACCGGCAGTCGCTGTGACGCTTATTGAACTTGGCATTTCACTGGAAGAAATTCAGACAGCACTAGATCTTGAACAAGGGCTTGAGACACTGAAGCGGGAATTGGGGGAATAGATATGAAAGACCAATCCTGTGTAAAAATATTGACGGAATGGGACATAGTCGCAGCAAGACAATTGGGGCGCAATGTTGCAAAAGAACTTGGTTTTGGAACAGTTGACCAAGCAAGAATTACGACGGCCATTTCAGAATTAGCTCGTAACATCTATTTATACGCTGGTAAAGGTCAGATTTGTATAGAAGAAGTAATGGAGCGCGGAAAGCGTGGACTCAAAGTCATCGCAGCCGATGAGGGTCCTGGCATTATGGATATACGTAAAGTAATGGAAGACGGATTTTCTACATCAGGCGGACTCGGAGCAGGCTTGCCGGGCGTCAGAAGACTGATGGATGAATTTAAATTAGATTCCGCACCAGAACAAGGAACTGAGATACAAGCTGTCAAGTGGCTTCGCTAGGAGGGAAACCATGGATTTTAAGGAGGTAATGGAGCAGCGGTATCATCAGCTGCTCAGTCGTTATATCAGTGATTTAACTGAAACATCGCTTTATCAAGCTCAAAAATTTAGCCGTAAAACCATTGAGCATCAAATACCTCCTGAAGAAATAGTGAGTGTTCACCGAAAAGTGATTCAGGAGCTTTACCCTGATTTGCCGGAAGATGTCTTTCATTCACTAGACTTCTTAATTGAAGTCATGATTGGATACGGACTTGCCTACCAGGAGCATTTAACACTAAGAGGCATCCAGCAAGAAATTAAGTCGGAAATTGAAATTGCTGCAAATGTTCAGCAAACCCTTCTGGAAACGAAAATTCCAGAAGGAGACACATTTGATATCGGAGCCATCAGTGTGCCGGCAAAACAGATGAGTGGGGATTATTACCATTTCGTAACAGATCACGATACAATCAATATCGCGATTGCAGACGTCATTGGGAAAGGCATTCCAGCTGCGCTCTGTATGTCGATGATTAAGTATGCGATGGATTCCTTGCCAGAGTCAGGCAGCGGTCCAACGAAAGTGCTCAAAACCCTTAATCGTGTGGTCGAGCAAAACGTAGACCCAAGCATGTTTATCACCATGTTTTATGGCAGCTATAATAAAGAAACACATGAATTTAAGTACGCATCGGCTGGACATGAGCCGGGCTTTTTCTATTGCAAAAAAGAGAATCAATTTTACGATTTAGATGCAAAAGGTCTTGTCCTTGGAATCGCACCAGACTTTGATTACAGGGAGTATGAGCAGCATTTGGACGTAGGAGATATGGTGATCTTATTTTCAGATGGGGTCACCGAATCCAAGTCAGAGGACGGCTTCTTAGAGCGCGAAGATATCAAAGCGCTCATAGCAGAGCATCTTTCCTATTCAGCACAGGAAATGGTCGACGCTATCTATGCAAGCTTACTCAAATTACAAGATTTTCAGCTTCACGATGACTTTACTTTACTTGTCCTTAAAAGAAAGGTTTAGAAAGTGAATATGCGGGTATATAAAACTTTAGGAAACAAGAATTTCGAGGTGAATGCATAATGAATATGTCTGTAAAAGAGCATCAAATAGATCATAAGACGAAAATTAGTGTCAGCGGAGAAATCGATGTGTACTCTGCTCCTGAGCTGAGAGAAACCCTTATGCCCAAAGCAGAGAAAGGAGAGCATCTTGACATTTGTCTGAAAGATGTTACTTACATGGATAGTACAGGTTTAGGTGTGTTTGTTGGGCTGTTCAAAGCGGCTCAAAAAGCAGGAGGATCATTAAAGCTTGAGAACTTGTCGGATCGGCTTGTCAGATTGTTTGAAATCACTGGACTAAAGGACATCATTGACATTTCTGCAAAGTCAGAGGGTGGGGTACAATGAACGAATCAGTAGATCTAATCGAGATGAAAATACCGGCGAAACCAGAATACGTAGGCATCATTCGTCTGACTCTTTCAGGCGTTGCAAGCCGGATGGGCTATGCCTACGAAGAGATTGAGGACTTGAAAATTGCCGTCAGTGAGGCGTGTACCAATGCAGTTCAGCATGCCTATAAAGGTGCAGATGGCGAAGATGGAGAGGTAGCGGTTCGCTTTCTTGTCTATGAAGATCGTCTAGAAATTATTGTCGCTGATAAAGGCGGTAGCTTTGACTTTAAGCAAAAGCAGGAAGACCTAGGGCCGTACACATCTGCTCATACGGTGGATCAATTGGCAGAAGGAGGTCTTGGTTTATACTTAATGCAAACATTGATGGATGAAGTCGAGGTGCAAGCAAACTCCGGAGTTACCGTGGCAATGACAAAGTTTTTAAACAGGGAGCGAGTTGACCATGACACAACCATCCAAAACTATGAAACTAACTAAAGATGAAGTGGATCGCCTCATTCAAAGCTATCAATCCAACCAAGACGAGCAGGCGCAGCTGACACTAGTTGAGTGTTATACAAACCTTGTGGATATGCTCGCGAAGAAATACTCCAAAGGAAAAAGCTTTCATGAGGATTTAAGACAAGTTGGAATGATTGGTCTACTCGGCGCAATTAAGCGTTATGATCCACTTGTCGGTAAATCATTTGAGGCATTTGCCATTCCAACCATTATTGGGGAAATCAAACGCTTTTTACGTGATAAAACATGGAGTGTCCATGTACCAAGACGAATTAAAGAGCTTGGACCAAGAATCAAGATGGCAGTTGATCACCTGACAACGGAAACGCAAAAGTCACCTAAAGTACAAGAAATTGCAGAATATCTAGATGTAACAGAAGAAGAAGTTCTTGAAACAATGGAGATGGGCAAAAGCTATCAAGCGCTGTCTGTTGACCAAGGCGTAGAGGCTGATTCTGAAGGAAGCACTGTGACGATTTTAGACGTTGTCGGCTCACAAGAAGAAGGGTACGAACGTGTAAACCAAAAAATGATGCTTGAAAGTGTGCTTCACGTTCTGACAGATAGAGAAAAAGAAATTATCAATCTCACGTATTTGCAAAATAAAAGCCAGAAAGAAACAGGCGATTTACTCGGCATATCTCAAATGCATGTATCAAGGCTGCAGCGGAAGGCAGTTAAAAAGCTACGAGATGCATTGTCAGAAGATGCGTCTATGGAGCTAGGGTAATGAAGCAGATCGAACAGCATGAGCATGTAAACGCCATTATCTATCAATCAAACAAAGAAGGAAAATCATGCTGCGGGGACAGTTTTTTTATTAAAGCAGATGATGAAGAACTAATTTGTGCTGTAGCAGACGGATTAGGCAGCGGCCAGTTCGCCAATGAATCATCTTCTTTAGTCAGCGAAATTGTCGAAGAATATGGACATGAGGATGTAACAACCCTCATCGATAGATGCAATCAGGCCATGAAAAATAAACGCGGGGCCACTGTAGCCATATTAAAGGTGAATTTTTCCCAGCAGCAGTTTACCTATTGTTCGGTTGGCAATATCCGATTTATCTTGAATGCACCTTCTGGCGACTATATTTATCCACTTCCGACATCAGGATATCTATCAGGTAAACCTAGAAAATATAAAACATACACCTATTCCTACGAAAAAGGATCGACATTCATTATGTATTCCGACGGACTGAATGTGCCAAACATGCGAATGTGTTTAAAGCATAGCCATTCAGTTGCAGACATCGCCAAACAACTTGAAACATACACACAAGACAAGAAGGACGATCTCACCTATGTACTTGGTCAGCTTACATGAAATAGCTGACCTTTTTTCTGTTTTGCCGGTTTTTTTGATACACTAAAAGAGAAGACACAGTGAGAGGATGCAAAGTATGAAGACATCTGACTTTTTATTGAAACAAATTGCGACAGAATTAAAGCTTTCAACAAAACAAATTGAAAGTGTGATCAAGCTTTTAGAGGATGGCAACACCGTCCCGTTTATTGCCCGTTATCGGAAAGAGCAGACAGGCTCACTGGATGAGGTGCAAATTCAAACCATTTCAGAGCGCTATACATATATCCAAAATGTCACGAACCGAAAAGAAGAAGTGATTCGCTTAATCGCTGAACAAGACAAATTAACAGATGAATTAAAACAGAAGATCGAACAGGCGCATAAGCTGCAAGAGGTCGAAGATTTATACCGTCCATTTAAACAAAAACGAAAAACGAAGGCAAATGTAGCCAAAGCAAAAGGACTTGAGCCGCTGGCGGAGTATTTACTGCAGCTGCCAAACGATGAGATCAAAAAGAAAGCATCGGCTTTTATTAATGAAGAAAAAGAAGTCACAACCGCAGAAGAAGCACTAGAGGGCGCCCAGCACATCATTGCTGAACAGCTTGCGGATGATCCTGATATGCGGAAATGGATTCGCAGTGAGACGTACCAAAAGGGAAGTCTTGTCACATCAGGAAAAGACGTTGAAAACGACGAGAAAAACGTCTATGAAATGTATTACGACTATCAAGAGCCGATTAAAAAAATTGTGCCTCATCGTGTACTCGCGGTCAACCGAGGTGAGAAAGAAGGGATTTTGAAAGCAGCCATCGAACCACCTGCTGAAAATATTCGTTTCTACCTCGATAAACAAGTCTTAAAAGGCAAGCAAACGACGGCGAGGCCTTATATTGAAGCGGCCATTGATGATGCATATAAACGCCTGATTCAGCCATCAATTGAACGGGAAATACGAAAAGAGCTGACAGAAAAAGCAGAGGAACAAGCCATTCATATTTTCGCTGAAAACTTAAGAAAGCTCCTTCTTCAACCGCCGATGAAAGGGAAACGTGTACTTGGGGTGGACCCTGCGTTTCGTACAGGCTGTAAATTAGCCGTCGTGGATGATACAGGAAAAGTCCATCATATTGGCGTCATTTATCCGCACCCGCCTGTGCAGAAAAAAGCGGAAGCCAAACAAAAAGTGAAAGAAATCATTCAATCATCCAACATTGAAGTCATTGCGATCGGAAACGGAACAGCCTCAAGAGAGACCGAACAATTCATCGCAGACTTGATCCAAGAGCTGGACCAGCCAGTTTCATATTTGATCGTGAATGAAGCAGGGGCAAGTGTATACTCTGCATCTGCGCTGGCAAGAGAAGAGTTTCCAGACTTGCAAGTCGAAGAACGAAGCGCTATATCCATTGCTCGAAGATTACAAGATCCATTAGCAGAGCTCGTAAAAATAGATCCAAAATCTGTCGGTGTAGGACAATACCAGCACGATGTGAGTCAAAAGCAATTAAACAGCTCGTTAACCTTTGTGGTAGAAACGGTTGTTAACCAAGTCGGTGTGAACGTTAATACAGCTTCACAGGCACTGCTGCAATATGTGTCAGGTCTTTCAAAAGCCGTCGCAGGGAACATCGTCAAGCGCCGCGAAGAGATTGGGAGATTCACAAGCAGAAAAGAGCTGAAGGATATCCCAAGGCTTGGTGCAAAGACTTATGAGCAGTGTATCGGCTTCCTGCGCATCACAGACGGACAAGATCCACTTGATCGCACGGGTATTCACCCTGAAAGCTATAAAGAAACAAAACAGTTCTTACGCATGATCAACATGACGCCAGACGATCTTGGAACAGAACAGTTAAAAGAGAAAATTGCAGGGGTGAAGCTGGACGAAGCAGCAGAACAGCTTGAAATTGGTTCAATCACCCTTCAAGATATCATTGATCAGCTCACAAGGCCTGAGCGTGATCCGCGCGATGAAGTACCGAAACCTCTTTTGAAAACGGATGTGTTGAAATTGGAGGACTTGAAGCAAGGGATGGAGCTACAAGGAACGGTGAGAAACGTCGTAGACTTCGGCGCATTCGTTGATATTGGCGTAAAACAGGATGGTCTTGTCCACATTTCCAAGCTAAGCAATCGCTTTGTGAAGCATCCACTTGACGTCGTATCAGTCGGTGATATTGTGACCGTTTGGGTAGACTCCGTTGACCAGGCAAAAGGCAGAGTGGCTCTTTCGATGCTAAAACCAGATTAAATAAAAAACGAGGCGCACCTTAGGACGGGGTGTGCCTTGATGTGACTGAATGTTTTTTTCTATAGAAGTACCAGCATTGATTGAGCAATTTGATTTGATAATGATTTTTCTCATAAAATGCTTTCTGCATCTGATTTTTCAGCCAGTTGGGCATCGCCCATTCCTCCTTTGATCAAAACAGTGGGTGTACCTTCAATGTATGCAAAGGGGAAATTGTCCCGTTCGAGGTTTTTATAGAAAGGAACGATCTTGATTGAACGAGAGAGAGTTACAGCAGTTAACAGAAGACATTTCAGAGCAGTTCTTTGGTAAGGCGTTTCGCCATCAGGCTGTTTTTAATCCCCGTTTAAAAACGACAGGCGGGAGATATTTACTTGGAACACACAATATCGAATTGAACCGCCGATACCTAGAAGAACATGGACGAGAAGAATTAATCGGGATCATCAAGCATGAGCTGTGTCATTATCATCTGCATCTTGAGGGAAAAGGCTATCAGCATCGTGACCGTTCCTTTAAAGAGTTATTAAAACAAGTAGGAGCCCCGCGTTTTTGTACAGCGCTAAAGACCGTACAAAATAAACGACGTGGACAGAAGCGACAAGAATATGTTTGCACAGGATGCGGTCAGTATTTTATCAGGAAAAGGCGAGTTGATACCTCTCGTTATGTGTGCGGCGTCTGCAAAGGAAAATTAAAATGGCAGCGTATAATCGGTTCAGAGTGATATGCATTCCTTTATGGGATGCTTTTTTTGTGAGATGAAGTAGACATATTGAGACAAATAGAGACGTGAGTCTCATTTTGTCTCTTTTTGATCGATGTGAATCGCTCAAATCCTAAGCTTTCAAGCGCCATGATGTTGGCACGCTTTTTGCTTGTATAGAAGTGCAAGCAAAAAAGATAGGAGGTTTTAACATGGAAATGGCACTTACAAAAGAAAAAGCCGTTTGGATGTATCAAAAAATGCAGGAAATTCGCCAATTTGAAGATCAAGTACACACGCTTTTTACAAAGGGGATCTTGCCAGGTTTTGTCCATCTTTATGCTGGTGAAGAAGCTGTTGCTGTAGGAGTCTGCGCTCATCTGAATGAACAAGACAGTATTACAAGTACACATCGTGGCCACGGTCATTGTATCGCCAAGGGCTGTGATCTAAAAGGAATGATGGCAGAAATCTATGGAAAAGCCACAGGTCTTTGTAAAGGTAAAGGTGGATCTATGCACATTGCAGATTTTGATAAAGGAATGCTCGGTGCCAACGGGATTGTTGGAGGCGGCTTTCCACTTGCGTGCGGGGCAGCCCTCACGGCTAAATATAAAAAGAAAAATAATGTAAGCGTTTGCTTTTTTGGGGATGGTGCTAACAATCAAGGGACTTTTCACGAAGGAATCAATCTCGCTGCCATCTGGAAACTGCCAGTCATTTTCATCGCAGAAAACAATGGTTACGGGGAAGCGACGCCATTTTCGTATGCTTCAAGCTGCAAATCGATTGTGGATCGAGCCGCCAGTTATGGTATTCCGGGTATTCAAGTGGATGGAAAAGATGTGACAGCCGTTTATCAAGCAGCAGAACAAGCTATAGAACGAGCAAAAAATGGAGAAGGTCCGACATTGATTGAATGCATGACATATCGGAATTATGGTCATTTTGAAGGAGACGCTCAGCGCTACAAAACCAATCAAGAAAAAACCGAACATCAAGAAGAGAAAGACGCCATCACTCTTTTTAAAAATGAATTATTAAAGCAGCAGCTGCTAACGGATCAAGAAATATCAAGTATTGAAGCGTCTGTAGCAGAAGCGATAGATGAAGCCGTGAGATTCAGTGAAGAAAGTGAATATCCAGATCAATCCGAATTACTGACCGACGTATATGTTTCGTATCAATAAATCAGAAAGGGGAGAGGAAAATGACAAGAGAAATCAGCATGTCTAGTGCTTTGAATGAAGCGATTAAACTGGCAATGAGAAGAGACGAAGATGTCATTTTAATGGGGGAAGATGTTGCGGGAGGTGCTCATGTAGATCACTTACAGGATGATGAAGCATGGGGCGGTGTTCTTGGTGTAACAAAAGGGATTGTTCAGGAATTTGGGCGTGAACGTGTCCTTGATACACCGATTAGTGAAGCTGGCTATATAGGTGCGGCCATGGCTGCTGCTTCAACAGGATTAAGACCAATTGCGGAGCTTATGTTTAATGATTTTATCGGTACTTGTTTGGACCAAGTGCTGAACCAAGGCGCAAAATTTCGATACATGTTTGGCGGAAAAGCAGAGGTGCCTATCACGATTAGAACGACACATGGGGCGGGTTTTAGAGCAGCTGCCCAGCATTCGCAAAGTTTGTATGCACTATTTACAAGTATCCCTGGATTGAAAGTAGTTGTACCTTCTTCACCTTATGATGCCAAAGGGCTGCTGCTGGCAGCCATCGAGGATCAGGACCCTGTCATCTTTTTTGAAGACAAGACGCTTTACAATATCACAGGAGATGTGCCGGAGAGGTATTACACATTGCCGCTTGGTCAAGCAGATGTGAAGAGAGAGGGATCTGATGTAACCATCTTTGCAGTGGGCAAACAAGTGTATACAGCACTCGAAGCGGCAGAGCAATTGTCTGCTCAAGGTATTGAAGCGGAAGTAATTGATCCAAGAAGCTTGTCGCCGCTCGATGAGGAGGCCATTCTGACTTCAGTAGAAAAAACAAATCGACTTGTCATTGTCGATGAAGCAAATCCAAGATGCGGAATTGCCGCAGATATCTCTTCTTTGATTGCAGATAAAGGATTTGATTTACTGGACGCACCAATCAAAAAAGTGACGGCTCCTCATACACCGGTGCCATTTTCACCACCTCTTGAAGATATATATCTTCCAACACCTGATAAAGTTGTGAACACCGTATTAGAGATGATTGGCAAGAGTCAGGACAAGATCTTGAACTAGAGAAAGGAGAGAGGGAGATGGCTGTCGAAGTTGTGATGCCTAAATTGGGCATGTCGATGAAAGAAGGAACGGTATCTGTCTGGAATAAAGAGGTCGGTGAGACCGTAAATAAAGGAGAAAGCATTGCAAGCATCAACTCCGAAAAAATTGAAATGGAGATTGAATCACCTGCTGAAGGAACCATATTGGATATAAAAGTACCTGAGGGAGAAGGTGTACCGCCTGGCACGGTCATCTGTTATATCGGTGAAGGAAATGAACAGGTGGAGAGAAAGAAAGAAAAAGAAATCCAGTCAAAACCAAAGAAAGAGAGAAAAAAAATCTCCCCTGTTGCCCGTAAAATGGCGAATAGTGCAAACCTAGACATTGATATGCTAGTGGGGACAGGACCAGGTGGAAGAATTACAAAAGAGGATGTGCTTCGTGCACTTCCTGAACGGAAAGAGAAGAAACAAAACGAGACAGTGCAACAGCCTATTAACATGATGCGGAAAACAATTGCCTCAAGAATGATGGAAAGCCTGCAAACAAGTGCACAATTAACCATTACGATGAAAGCGGACGTGACAAAACTGACAAACTTACAACAACAGCTGAATGAAACAGCCATCGCACGTTACGAGACAAAGTTGACCATCACCGATTTTGTAGCCAAAGCAGCGATCCTATCGTTGTTAGAACATCCTGCGATGAACAGTCAATATCATAACGGAGTTGTCGAAACCTTTGAGAATGTTCATCTTGGGATTGCTGCTGCGTTAGATAACGGATTGGCTGTACCGGTCATTCGGCATGCGGAGCGGTTAACGCTGATAGAGCTGGCGAAGGGCATTAAATTGTATGGTAAAAAAGCACGTGAAGGAAAGCTTCTACATGACGAAATCAAAGGTTCTACCTTTACCATCACCAATCTTGGAGCGTATGGTGTAGAGCATTTCACACCAATTTTGAATCCGCCGGAAGCGGGGATCCTTGGCGTCGGCACAATGTATAACACCCCTGTTTATCGAGAGGATGAATTGTGCAAAGGGACCATCCTGCCACTCAGTCTTACGTTCGATCACCGCGTGCTGGACGGGGCACCTGCATCTGCATTTTTATCAACGGTTAAAGCACACTTAGAAGAACCAATATCCATTCTTTTATAGAAAGAAGGTGAATGTACCATGACACTGGTCATTATAGGAGGCGGACCAGCAGGTTATGTGGCGGCCATAACAGCCGCCCGTTTTGGCAGAGAGGTTGTGTTAATTGATCAAGGTCAGCTGGGAGGTACCTGCCTCAATGACGGCTGTATCCCGACCAAAGCACTTTTGCAAAGCGCCGATATGTATGAGCATGTGAAATCGGCTGGACATTTTGGGATTGAGCTTCCAGAACATGAGCCTATCATTCAATGGAATGCTGTCCAAAAGCGGAAACAGTCTGTCGTCAAGCAGCTCACTGATGGTGTTCGTTACTTGATGAATAAAAACAAAATTACTGTGGTAAATGGGAAGGCTTCATTTCTATCAGCACATGAGCTATTCATAGAAAGTGAAGGGAAGTCTGAAATCATTCAAGCAAAACAAATCATTATTGCAACAGGGGCTGTGCCTGCGGCTTTACCGTTTGCACCTTTTGATGGCGAATGGATCATTCACAGCAAGGACGCCATGTCACTTTCTTCGATCCCAGATTCACTTTGTATCATTGGGGGCGGGGTGATTGGCTGTGAGTTTGCGAGCATCTTTAGCAGAATGGGATCAAAGGTTGTCATGGTTGAACGGGCAGTGCACATTTTACCAGAAGAAGATCGTGATACAGCACAATGTCTTCACGAGCAACTCGAAGAAACGGGTGTAAACATTTTGACGTCCGCCGCAGTCAAACAGCTTGATTCCTCTTCAAGAAAAGTAGTGGTGGAGAATAATCAAGGAGAACGTTGTGACATCCAGTCGGATCTTTGCTTAGTGGCGATTGGCAGAACTCCGCAACTTGGAGAGTTGAATCTTGATCAGATTGGAATTGAATTTGATAGAAACGGAATCTACGTCAATGAACATATGCAAACCAATCTCCCGCATATTTATGCGTGCGGTGATGTGACAGGTGGGGTCCAGCTTGCTCATACTGCCTTTCATGAAGGGACAGTTGCGGCTTCCCATGCATCAGGTGAACATCTAAAGGTCAATGAACAAGTGATTCCGAGGTGCATCTACACCTCTCCAGAAATCGCGAGTGTTGGTTTAAATGAAGAGAGTGCTAGAAAACAATATGAGGAGATTCGGATAGGGACATGTGCATTTTCTGCAAATGGAAAAGCATTAATCTTAAATCAACCAGCCGGTCACGTAAAGGTCATTGTAGAGCCGCAATATCAAGAAATATTAGGCGTTTCAATCATTGGACCGAATGCAACAGAAATGATTGGACAAGCGGCGGTGATGATGCATGCAGAGTTGACCGCTGATACATTAGAGCAGTTTATTGCGGCACATCCGACACTGTCAGAGGCAATACACGAAGCCTTGTTGCAAACGATTGGCCGAGCGGTGCACTGCTGAAAAAGACTCCTTTTCTATCCAATTGACTTCTTGGGTTAGCCAATGATAATTGAAAGCGCTTTTATGTTTATCTATAATGAATAAAAAGCCCCCAGAGGAGAGGATGGAATGAATCCGACGCCTTGTTATTTAAATACGTGGAAACGTTTTGTTCGTGAAGGTTTGCTTGATCAGTCTCGTCTGAATAAGAGAGTGGCAGAATCATGGCACAGGTGTAAACAGGCAAATGTGAATCCGTATTTAGATAAAGGACAGTCGTTGTTAGAAAAGGAACGATTCAGTGCCCAAAAAAAGAAATATTCATTATTCCTAAATGCGGCTCTTCCTTACTTAAATAAAATCAATCAGCAATTAAAAGATTCTGATATGCTGGCCTTACTCATTGATGCAGATGGTTATGTGCTAAGTCTGACAGGAAGCGAAAGAACGATGGTGGAAGCCAGAAGAATTAATTTTATGGAGGGTTCACGCTGGACTGAAACAGATGTAGGGACAAATGCGATCGGAACGGCACTCGTCATCGGAGAAGCGGTGACGATCAACGGAACGGAGCATTTTTCTATCGCCTCTCATCATTGGAGTTGTTCAGCTGCTCCAATTCGCGATGCGGACGGTACAATCATAGGGGTGATTGACATCTCCTGTATGACGGATAACAAGCACCCTTTTATGCTTGGAATGGCTTCAACGGTTGCTTATGCCATAGAGAGAGAAATTCAAGTCCAGCAAAAAAGGAGAGAGATGGAGCTGATCACTCATTGTCTCCAGCAGGTGGAAGCAGATGAACCGTATGTGGTCTGTAATGAAAAAAAGCAAATTGTGTCTGCCAGCAGGTCGATTAGAGATCGATTTTCAGACTGGCATGGAATGGATGTTGAGCGGCTTAAGGATCATTCATTTGTTATTCGGGGAAAGGAGATCATTCAATCAGAGCAAGACGGGATGGTGCTAGGTATATCCCTTTCTCTTGAAGACGCAGCGAAAAGCAGCATGACCGTTTCTTTTGCTCAATTTCCCGGGGAATCAGGAACAAGTAAGGTATTTCAACAGACGCTTAGTGAGATGAAGAGAGCGGCACAAACAGATGCTCATGTGTATATTTGGGGAGAAACAGGGACAGGGAAGGAACTCGCCGCTAGAGCCATTCACTCCGCCAGTGAAAGGCATAAAGGGCCGTTCATTGCTGTTAATTGCGGAGCCATTCCTGAAAGCCTGTTAGAAAGTGAGCTGTTTGGCTATGCTGAAGGTGCTTTTACAGGAGCAAAACGTCACGGAGCTAAAGGGAAATTTGAACAAGCCCATAAAGGAACACTCTTTCTAGATGAAATAGGCGAAATCCCATATGCGATGCAAGTAGCGCTTCTTAGGGTGATAGAAGAAAGGGCAGTCGTACCGCTCGGCGGGACACACGAAATCCCTTTGGATATTCGAATCATTACAGCGACTCACCGTAATATGAACGAACTGCTGAAGGAAGGAAAAATACGAGAAGACTTGTATTACCGTCTTCATGTCTATCCGATCAATATCCCGCCGCTTAGAGAAAGAAAAGAAGACATTCATGATTTGTATCGTTATTACCAAAAGAAGCATCACTGGAATGCAGCGTTTCCTGAATCATTTTTTCGGAAATTACAGGCGTATCATTGGCCAGGGAATATACGAGAGCTTTTTAACCTGTTTGAACATCTAAGGGTCCTCTTTCCGAAAGGTGGATGGATTGGTGAATCGCAATATGCTTCAGTATTAGAGACGATTGATCAGAAAAAACAGAAGCTGCATCCAGCAGAGCAACCCGAGACGTCAAAAGAACTCACATTCAGGGAACGCATTCAAAAGCAAACAGTGATAGACGCACTGCATAAAACAAAAGGTCATGTGTCAGAAGCAGCGAGGTTAGCAGGAGTGCCAAGAAGTACTTTTTATAAGTGGATGCGAAAGTTTCATCTGTCTTAATCTTATGAGGAAGGCTGCATCAAGGCCCTTGGTCTACGTGGAGGTCGGGGGCTTTCTGCCAAGTTAAACAAATGGCATGGAAAAAGGCTTGACTGTTATATTAGTATATGTTAAATTATAAAAGCCGTCGCAAATGGAGCAGGAATGAAACGTTTAAAAATTCTTGACACATTTTTCTGGCATAGATATAATGAAACATGTCTTATTATTCCGCAGTAGCTCAGTGGTAGAGCTATCGGCTGTTAACCGATCGGTCGTAGGTTCGAGTCCTACCTGCGGAGCCATAATGGAGAAGTACTCAAGTGGCTGAAGAGGCGCCCCTGCTAAGGGTGTAGGTCGCGCAAGCGGCGCGAGGGTTCAAATCCCTCCTTCTCCGCCATTATCATATGGCCCGTTGGTCAAGCGGTTAAGACACCGCCCTTTCACGGCGGTAACACGGGTTCGAATCCCGTACGGGTCATGTTTTCTTTTTATGTTGATTCGTTGGGCTATAGCCAAGCGGTAAGGCAACGGACTTTGACTCCGTCATGCGTTGGTTCGAATCCAGCTAGCCCAGCCATTTTTATATATATGTTTTTCTGCATAGCAGATGAGCCATTAGCTCAGTTGGTAGAGCATCTGACTTTTAATCAGAGGGTCGAAGGTTCGAGTCCTTCATGGCTCACCATTGTCACGCGGGTGTGGCGGAATTGGCAGACGCGCTAGACTTAGGATCTAGTGTCTTTATGACGTGGGGGTTCAAGTCCCTTCACCCGCATTGTTTTTTCAAACAGTGCACTTATGAATATATGAGCACATCATACACGCGGTCGTGGCGGAATGGCAGACGCGCTAGGTTGAGGGCCTAGTGGGTGAATAACCCGTGGAGGTTCAAGTCCTCTCGGCCGCATCTAAGAAACCAAAGGTTATAGACCTTTGGTTTTTTATATTTTCGAAGTGATAGAACCATTATCTATGGCATTACGATAATATCAAGTTCTGTGAAACGAAGAATATTGCTCAAATTGTGATAAAATGTTGAAGGTTAGGAAAGGAGGAAAATACATGTCAATTTACCATAAAGTCATTGGAGAGGGATTTCCGATCGTGATATTGCATGGTTGGACACTTGACCATCAAGTGATGTTACATGCATTGGAACCGGTATTTGAAAAACAAAGCGGTTGGAAAAGAATATACATAGACTTACCGGGGATGGGACGTTCCAAGCCGCATCCATCTATTCAGAACTCAGATGATATGTTAGAAGCGGTATTGCGTCTTTTGGACGAGATGATCCCTGATGAACAGTTCATTGTTTGTGGTTATTCGTATGGAGGGTACATAGCTAGAGGTATTGTTCATTCACGCCGGGAAACCGTTCGTGGATTACTGCTTGTGGCTCCAATGACTATACCTGTATTCGATAAAAGAGTCGTGCCAGAGAAGACCGTTCTAAAAAGTGACAGTCACTTAATTTCACAACTGTCTTCAGAAGAGGCGGATGAATTTTGCTCCATGGCGGTTGTGCAAGGAAAAACGGAATGGGAGAGGTTTCGCGATGAAATTTACCTTCCTTCTAAACAAACAAATCATGAATTCATCAACAATATTCTTCAAAATGGATATGGCTTTACTTTCGATATTCCTTCTGAATTTCAGTATCCTACGCTCATGATCACAGGACGTCAAGACCATGTCGTCGGATATCACGATGCGTGGCGGCTGATCGAAGACTATCCAAGGGCCACTTTTGCAGTGCTTGATATGGCTGGTCACAACCTGCAGATTGAACAACCCGATGTGTTTCATTCATTAGTCCATAACTGGTTAAATAGACTGGAGTCGGAAAATGTGTAGTATTTATCAATAAGAGTTTACTGGAGTGAGACGGAACTAGATTATTCTTTTTACCATCAATTCACCTCTCTTATTTGAGTCACTATGTCATGTGTGATATGCTTTTAAATCAACAAATTGCAATTATTTCCGATTCATGCTATAATAAAAAGTAATTATTTTTGTTCGGCGTAAAGGATAGTATGAAGATTGACTTTTCGTCTTGAGGGTACTTTGGGCAAGGATAGTATAATACATTGTGTGGTAAACGCACGAGGAGGCAACAATCATGGAACAAGGTACAGTAAAATGGTTTAACGCAGAAAAAGGTTTTGGATTTATCGAACGTGAAGAAGGCGACGATGTATTCGTACATTTCTCAGCTATCCAAGGTGACGGATTCAAATCTTTAGACGAAGGTCAAAAAGTAACATTTGACGTAGAGCAAGGTTCTCGTGGAGCTCAAGCTGCTAACGTTCAAAAAACTGCTTAATCTTCTTTTTTCAAAACAGGTTCTCTACAGAGGGCCTGTTTTTTTTGCATGAAAAAACCCTACTCAGCGTACAAGTAGGGAGATGGTGCAAGGTATTCGTAAAAAATTTCATGCTTCAAAGGTTAGTGTATAGTATAACATACTAGATTGACAAAATGCGGAATTTCCATAAATTATTTTATTTTCTTTTTTACTCAAACGTTCTTTAACAAGAATTGAATTAGTTAAAATTTATATTGTATTTCTTAAAAAAATACTCTATATTAAATGTGTAAGCAGTTTCATAATAGGATTGTGACCGTTAAGGGCGATACCTAAATTGATACGTGTACAATAATGTTTGTTATTGTATTGGTTTCAGTTTAGGTTTTTTTATACCTTTTTTCAGCAAATCTTCATGACAATGACATATATGAAAAGGGATTGTGACTGTTCGGCAGGCGAAACCTGAATTGATGTGAGTTAATTGCATTGCGATGCAATTAACCGGCCTCAATTCAGGTTTTTTTATTTCAACATAGAAAGATAACATGTTTATTGTTTTGAAGGGGGGAACTCGTAAAAAAGTTTGGTTTAAACTATTTTTCTGGAGGCGATGAAAGTGGATAAAGTGACGTTAGCAAAAGATATTTTAAAATTGGTGGGTGGCAGTGAGAATGTTCAAGGTGTCACTCATTGTGCAACAAGGCTGCGCTTTAGGGTGAGCCAAAGTGATAAAGTGAAAAAAGGTGAACTGGAGCAACATCCAGACATTTTAAAGGTAGTTGAAAGTAGCGGGCAATTGCAAGTGGTCATTGGAAGTCATGTATCTGATGTCTATCAAGAAATTGAACGTCAAGGGCAATTTAATGATGACCATTCCGTCGGGAAATCAGAGCAAAAACAAACCATTTTATCAAAAGTGTTTGCTTTAATCTCAGGAAGTTTAACGCCATTAATTCCTGCTTTTGCAGGGGCAGGTTTGATGAAAGCACTGTTAATCGTTTTAGAAAATCTTCATATATTAACGCCAGAAAGTGGTACGTACGCCGTTCTTGCGGCAGCTGGTAATGCAGTATTTTATTTCTTACCCATTTTATTAGGAGTCACGATTGCTAGAGTATTAGGTGCAAACCCATATGTAGCAGGTGCTATTGGTGCAGCACTGCTAGAGCCTAACTTCACTGCTCTGCGTGAGGCAGGAAACGTTGTCTCCTTTATAGGAATCCCAGTTCCTTTATTAGATTACGCATCATCAATATTTCCTATATTTATTGCCGTCAGTCTATTTGCATTCATTGAAAGAAATTTAAAGAAAGTCATTCACAAAAATATTCAAATATTTGCTGTTCCGTTTTTATCTATCTTGATCACTGTACCTTTAACAACCATGCTCGTTGGACCATTTGGTGTTTATTTAGGGACATGGTTAGGCGACTTGGTCAATTATTTGATCAATAGCAGTCATATTGTATCGGGTATTATCATTGGAGGGTCTTGGTCTTTCTTAGTTTTGTTTGGACTGCACTGGGCAATGGTGCCTATCATTTTAGAAAATCTTAAAAGTGGATCTGATTTAATTGTGCCATTGGCAGCAGCATCTGTTGCAGCACAAATGGGGATTGCTTTAGGGGTCTTCTTGAAAACAAAAGACAAAGATATGAAAGCCTTAAGTGGTTCGACATTTCTATCAGCCATTTTATCTGGAATTACGGAACCCATTTTATATGGGATTATCCTTCGACATAGAAAAACAATGATCTATATGGTTGTAGCAGGAGCCATTGGAGGAGCGCTGATTGCGATCTTTAACGTAAAATTAGTTGTCTTTAATTTCTTCCTTAACGTATTTACGTTCCCGGCTCAAAGTCCGATGATTCTCTATATCCTAGGTATTGTGATAACGATTGTTATTGCAGCAGTTCTTCCCATCATATTTGGATATGAATTGAAGCATCAACAGAAAAAAGAAGACAACGCTACGAATAAAGAGCTTGAAACAAACGAGTCAATCATGAGCCCTCTCTCTGGACAAGTGAAAGCACTTCAACAAGTGGGTGATGTTGTTTTTTCTTCAGAAGCGATGGGGAAAGGAATTGCGATAGAACCGAGCCAAGGGGAAGTCGTTGCCCCGGTAGATGGCGTCATATCGGTTACAATGGAAAGTGGACATGCAGTTGGCATGATTTCTAAAAAGGGAGCCGAAATATTAATCCATGTAGGAATAGATACGGTGAAACTGGATGGAAAGTATTTCACTTGTTTGGTGAATCAAGGGGATGATGTGAAACAAGGCCAGCCTCTCATCAAATTTGAATTAGATAAAATCATTGAAGCTGGTTTTCAGACGACAACACCAATTGTCATCACAAATTCCGACCAATATGAGCACATAGATGCGGTTGTTCCAGTTGAAGAGCAAATTCAAAAGAACGAAGATTTACTGAATCTAAAGAAAAAATCTTAATATGAACACCAGGTATTCTTTACCTGGTGTTTGTCTCTAAATATCAGGAAAAGGAGTGTGCTTCCGTGAGGTTAATTATCAATGCAGATGACTTTGGTTTAACAGAGTCAGTGAGTAAAGGCATTTTGAAAGGGATGCAAGAAGGGATCATTACAGATACCACGATGTTGACGAATACAAGACATTTTGATCGATCTATAGAATTAGCAAAAGAAGCAGGAATTGAAGCAATGGGAGTCCACTTAAACCTTACATTATTGAAACCTATACTTGAAAGTGGGAAGGTTCAGTCGATTGTAGATGGCAAAGGGAATTTCTATCGAAAGCCATCATTGATTCCAAGTACGTTTCATAAAGGAGAAGTCCGTGCAGAGCTCAGAGCCCAAATCGAAAAGTTCCTTTCTTCGGGATTAACACTGACACATATTGACACACATCATGGTTTTAGTGTTATGCATGCAGAGATGTTTCAGATCATCCTTGAATTGGCCAAAGAATATCGTGTTCCTATGAGAAAAGATGATGTTTTAACGGATGATCCTTTCATTAAATCTCAATTAGCCGAATCGGGTGTGAAAACGACAGATGTATTATGCGCAGATTTCTCAGTTCCCATTATGCAGGAATCTGTCCTCATCAATACGATAGCAAAATATAAACAGACAAACGCAACGATTGAAATACCGTGCCATCCTGGATTTGTTGATGATGAGTTGCGAACAATTTCTTCATTAAATGATGAGCGAGAAGAGGATCTACAGTTATTGTTAAAGCAGGAGTGGTTAGGTTACATGAAAGAACAAGGCATCGAACTGATCTCATTTAGTCAGCTTTAACATTTTAAAATGATAAAAGTATTTTTTTAATAAAGTATGATAGATTAAAATGAGAACGTTAAATTTTCTCTGGATTTTCTTCTTTAGGATTGTAGGAAAGTGGGTGATCTAAATGAAAATCAAAAAAATCTTTAATAACAATGTCATCTTATTAAGTGATGAGATGGATCATGAAATGATTGTGATGGGGAAAGGGATCGGTTTTAATAAGCATAACAGTGAAGAGGTAGACTTTTCGAAAGTGGATAAAAAGTTTGTCATTGACAAAGGTCAAACCAACAAGCTGACTGAACTCATTGAACATATTAACATCGAATATTTAGAACTAACAAAAGACATGATTGAATATGCTGAAAATAAATTAGCCGTAAGTTTCAACCAAAATATTTACCTAACCTTGACGGACCATATTAGTTTTGCCATAACACGATATCAAGAAGGCATCGATATCAGAAACCCGCTTTTATGGGAAATTCAAAAATTTCATAAAGAGGAATATCATGTGGCTTTAGAGGCACTAAAAATCGTTGAAGAGCGGCTTCAAATTGCACTGCCAACTGAAGAAGCTGCGTCCATTGCGCTTCATTTTGTAAATGCTCAACAGAGCGGGAGTGATATGAAGCAAACCATTGAAGTGACCAAGATTGTGAATGATCTAATCAATATTGTGAAATACCACTATGGCATTAAACTAGACGAAAATTCAATAAATTATAGTAGGTTTATGACACATTTAAGATATTTTGCCTATCGAATTCTCTCTAAAGAGGGAATACCGGATGAAAATGATTCGCTTTTTGAACAAATAAAAAACCGTTATCCAAAAGCATATAGCTGTGCACAAAAAATGGTCACATACCTAGAGAAAAATGATAGGATCACTCCTACCGATGAAGAGCTTGTCTATTTAATCATTCATATACATCGAGTAACCAATAGGAGTACAAATCGTTCATAATATGCTTTTTCGCAAAATATAAACCGATCTTTTGAGCTACTATTCATATAGTAGCCTTTTTTATTTTGATTGAAACAACAAAAGACCA
Source organism: Bacillus sp. UNC125MFCrub1.1 (assembly GCF_000701305.1). Classification (NCBI taxonomy): domain Bacteria; kingdom Bacillati; phylum Bacillota; class Bacilli; order Caryophanales; family Bacillaceae; genus Bacillus; species Bacillus sp. UNC125MFCrub1.1. The sequence continues at coordinate 36,076 of NZ_JNIG01000010.1, read as the reverse complement.
GCCAAACTGGCTAGTCTTTGAACATGATTTTTTGATCATAATGTCGAAATATCAATCACAAACCGATAACGCACATCACTATTGAGCACACGTTCATACGCTTCATCGACTTGTTTTGCGTTGATCACTTCAATCTGTGGTGCGATATTGTGAGCAGCTGCGAAATCGAGCATTTCTTGTGTTTCTTGGATGCCGCCAACGAGTGAGCCGGCGATGCTGCGACGCCCCGTAATTAATGAAAACACATGGAAGTTGTCTGGCTTTGGTGGTGCACCGACGTTTACTAATGTTCCATCAACACGAAGTAAGGACAAATAGGCATCCACGTTGATATTGGCAGAGACGGTATTGAGAATGAGATCATATTGACCAGCTAGTGTCTTAAACGTATCAGGGTCACTTGTAGCAAAATAGTCTTTTGCACCAAATGACAGGGCCTCTTCTTTTTTATTCAAAGAGCGGCTTAATACAGTCACTTCTGCGCCAAGTGCGCGTGCAAATTGAATGGCGACATGACCTAGACCGCCCATTCCGACAATCGCCACTTTTTTGCCAGGCCCAGCCTTCCAGTGTTTTAACGGAGAATACGTTGTGATGCCGGCACAGAGAAGAGGGCTGGCGACATCGAGGGAGAGCTGGTCAGGAATATTGACAACAAATCGTTCTGTCACAACAATTTTCTGACTGTAGCCGCCGTAAGTTGGTTCTCCATCATAATCCAGGTTATTATAAGTTTGAACGACTCCTTTCTTGCAATATTGTTCATCTCCATTTTGGCAATATTCACATGTACCGCAAGAATCGACAAAACAACCGACGCCTACACGATCACCAATGTTGAATTTCGTGACAGCATCCCCAACAGCTGAAACAACTCCAGTAATCTCATGACCCGGAACCATTGGGAAAATACCGCCGCCCCATTCATCAAAGGCACTGTGGATATCTGAATGACAGATCCCGCTAAACTGAATATCAATTAAAATATCATGTGGACGAAGTGCTCTTCGTTCAATGGTTGTCCGTTCAAAGTTTGCTTTTGCATGGGAAACACTTAAAACGTTTGATTGGTGCGTCTGACACATTCTGGATCATCCTTTCAAAAGTAAGATTCGGTCCTTCCTCTATACTGTACGTCTTAAAGTGAACTTTAAGTCAACATAGAACCTTCTGATCGCTTGAATTCAGGCTTTAGCATCAACCTTGAATCAAGATTTGAGCCAAAAGTATCTTGTCTTCTCGATAAAAATAGAGATGATGGGAAAAGGGAGATCGTCAAGTAAGAGAAAGAAGAGAAGGGTGAAAACAATGAAAATAGCACAAGCCGCCAAGCAGCTCGATTTATCTACTGCTACGCTCAGGTATTATGAGAATATAGGTTTAATTAGACCGATCAGGCGTGATGAAAATGGTGTTCGTGATTATACAGAAGAAGATATTCAGTGGATAGAATTTATTAAATGTATGAGAAATGCGGGTCTGTCAATTGATGCTCTTAGAGAATATACGGCTTTATTTATCGAGGGAGAGGATCGTACATTGTCCTCAAGGAAGCGTATTTTGGTCAATGAGAGAGAAAGACTCGTAGACAAACAAAAGGAAATCGAAGAAACGATTAAACGGTTAGATTACAAGATTGAAAGTTATGAAGATATTATCCACAGTTATGAACAAAAACTAGTTCATCAATTAAAAACGAGCTCTATTTAAATGAAGAAAAACCTGTGACTTGTCACAGGTTTTGTGATGTGGTTATCTTTTTGTGTAACGCACCCAATTGTAATGAGCGTAAAGTGGAGTAACACCGTTGTAGGAGCCGAGCCATTCATCGACACCTGCACCATTCCATAAGTTCATCATAATCTTTCCTGGTGTTTGAGGGATTTGAGTAGTAGCCGTATGTTTTAATTGACCGTCCACATACCATTTAATCGAGTTAGGCTGCCAGTCGAACGCATATGTGTGATAAGAGTTTGCTGCATCAAAACCAAGGTTGACGATTTTTTCATGATTTCCGACACCATTGGTATAATAGTTGAATTGTACCTTCGTGGTATCTTTTCCGAGAAACTCAATGTCAATCTCATCCCAAGGTGTACCATCCGTCGGTCCAGTATAAGTAAAGAACGAAGATACGATCCCAACATTTTTGGCTGGTTTCATGCTGACTTCATAAAGTCCATAGCCATATGTTTGAACGGAGCGGTTTTCCCCACAGTCAAACTTATTATACGAAGGACTAGTGAGCGATAATCGCATTTCCCCTAACGACGTCATGGAGACATTGTTTGCGCGCCACGTACAGTTAAACATATTTCCGTTCGAGTACCCATCAGCTTTTTGCCATAACCCGGTATTGTAATTGTTAAAGGGTTCATAGAATGATCCACCAGTTTGTGCCGAGGCACCAGCTGTAAATGTGGACAAGCTCAAGCATAACCCAGCGACAAGCAGCATCAGCATCCGTTTTACACGATAAGACATATAAGCATTCTCCTCTCCTTTTTGGAAGCGCTTTCTTAATTGATCATACATGATTCTTGTAAAATGGAAAATCGGTCTAATTTCTGATATTAAGCAGTTGAGTTTGATAGAATCTTCTCTTATTTCATGGGAATTGAGGTATCAATAGAAAAGGATCAAAAACGCCAGTAGTGATGATTGGGTTTTTCATCCTTTACATATGTTTTCTCTTTTTCATCCCAAAATATTTATCTTATGCTGTTTACTATCTTTCTGTAACTGCGATATCTAATAAACAGTCCACAAGCTCTTTTTTTCTAGAATAGAAAGGGAAATGATCGGCATCAAGGGTATAGATGCGCTCAAAAGGTTTAGTGGCATACATTTGTCTTTGCAAGTCAATCGGAATGGAGCGATCATTTGTTGTTTCAATATAGACACTGGGCACTCTTCCAAATCTTTCATTGGTTAATGAAACTTGATCTTCAAAAGGCTGAACAGGCTGTGGACGTATTTTCTTTTTAAACAATTGCAGATCTTCCTCCGAACTTTCGTTGAGCATATCCTCCGCAATGAATTCTTCCATTAATGTGATGGTCTGATTCTTTTCGTCAAACGTTGCTTTAGGACCGCCTGATGCGATATCACTAATAGCTTGTCCGTTTTCAGGAACAAATGCACAGACATATACTAGTTTTTTGATCTTGTCTGGAATGTTCTCAGCTACTTGTGAGATCACCATCCCGCTCATACTGTGTCCAACTAAAATGACGGGTTCATCTATTTTTTCAATCGTTGTGACGACTTTGTTTACATAGCTCTCTAATGATACGTCCTGTGGAAGCGTGGCGTCTTCTTCACTGCCAGGTAAATCAATTGCTATCACTGTATGACCTTTCTGTTGAAGAGAAGGTTTTATTTGGTCCCAGCACCAGCTTCCTTGGAATGCACCATGAACGAATAGGAATGTATTCAATCCAATCACCTCAATCACTTTTTGTAACCATTATAGTTACAACAGGTGGATCAGTCAAATGATAGTAAAAATCGCCAGAAAAGAATGATTGACAAAGCGGACAGTTGTCCGTAAGATAATACCGGGACAATTGTCCTAAATGAAACCTAAAGAGCCTTGATTCAAAACATACAAATAGATGTGATGTGGATGAAGCTAGAGAAGGTGAGGTAGCATGGAAAAGGATATTGGAAAGGAAATTGAAGAGGTCGCTTTTTCTTTGTTTCAAGAGTTTGGTGTAGAGAATGTCAGTATGCATAAAATTGCTAAAACAGCTGGTGTTGGACAGGGTACTCTTTACCGCCGATATGCCAATAAAAGTGATTTATGCCTTTCGATCCTTGGAGAAAAATTTGAACAACTGATCCCTGCTTTGCATCTTTACTTAAATAAAATAAGTGATCAGCCGGTTCAAGATCGTTTGCAATATGTTCTCGAGGAGATCCATCTCATCGTTGGTCATCACTTAGACTGGATTCGGATGCTGACGATCTCTGGAAATTTAGAGCAGACAAGTAAAGTATATGATTGTCATTACAGTCAATCACTCAAACAAATCATTCGTGATTTGCTCGAGGAAGCGAAAGTAAAAGGAGAAGCGAACATACAAGACATTGAGTTGACGACATTATGTATGTCCTCTCCAATGACGCCTGAACTCATGTTTTATATTCATGAATCCGGCTACTCAATTGAAAAAATTGCACAATTCGCTGCGGAAAGACAGGTTTTGTCTGTCTTTTCCTAGACATGAAGTGGCTCATTTCTGTCCAGCCTAACTACTTATGGTTTATCAAAATTGAAAAAGAAAAGGAGCCAACTTAATATGAACAAACAGCAAACAGCAGCTTCCGACATTCGAACGCTGCCCATTATTATTTCATTTATCACAGCTGGATTTATTGGACTGTTTAGTGAAACGGCACTCAACATGGCGCTGAGAAGTTTAACATTAGACTTTGGTATTGAAGCAACGACTGCTCAGTGGCTTACAACCGGCTATTTATTAACACTAGGGATTCTTGTTCCAATTTCAGGCCTCATTCTTCAATGGTTTACAACAAGACAGCTTTTCATTACCTCACTGGTCTTTTCGATCATCGGTACATTTATTGCGGCCGTTGCACCTGTCTTCAGTATTTTAATGGTGGCACGTGTGGTGCAGGCAGTAGGAACAGCCTTGCTTCTTCCATTGATGTTTAATACGATTTTGGTTATCATTCCGCCTCATAAAAGAGGTAGATCAATGGGGATTATCGGTCTTGTCATTATGTTTGCCCCAGCAGTGGGTCCAACGGTCTCTGGTCTCATTCTTAAATCGTTAACATGGCATTGGATTTTTTGGATTTCGCTTCCGTTATTGGTTGCTGCACTTGTATTTGGGTATATTTTTATGCAAAATATTACGGAACCCACAAGACCGAAAATCGACATTTTATCGATTGTGTTATCAACCATCGGTTTCGGTGGAATTGTGTATGGCTTTAGCAGTGCCGGTGAAGGCGGCGGCTGGAGCAGTATGCATGTGATTGTGGCGATTGTTGTAGGTGTCATTGGCATTCTTGTGTTCTCCCTAAGACAGTTAAACATGAAAGAACCGATGTTGAATTTAAGCCCATTTAAATATCCAATGTTTGTGATCGGGTTACTTCTGATCTTAGTGTGTATGATGGTGATGCTGTCTGCTATGATGATTTTGCCATTATATCTGCAAACGTCCTTGGCACTTTCTACATTTACAGCAGGTTTAATGCTATTACCAGGTGGAATTATCAATGGACTGCTATCGCCAATCATGGGTGGGCTTTTTGATAAATTTGGGCCGAAGTGGCTTGTCATCCCAGGCCTTGTCATCGTTGCAGCGACCATGTTTGGCTTCACGAACTTAAGTGTGAATACGTCCATCGGTTATATCGTGACGCTTCATATTACGTTAATGATAGGAATTGCGATGATCATGATGCCTGCCCAAACAAATGGATTGAATCAGCTGCCGCCAGAGCTATATCCGCACGGTACAGCGATTATGAATACATTGCAGCAAGTATCAGGAGCGATTGGGACTGCAGTTGGTATCTCGATCCTTTCATCAGGAGCTCGCAGCTTTATGGAAAATGTGGCTGATCCCGCAAATCCAGTCAATCAGCTGCTCGCCTTTACAAATGGCGTCCAGCATGCCTTTATCTTTGCTGTCATTATGACAGTGATTGGCTTGGTGATTGCTTTCTTTATTAAACGAGTGAAAGTAGAACAACAAGTATCATAATATATGAAAAGCACTGAGGACTTAGCGCCGCAGTGCTTTTTTTATTTACTCATAGGGGTGAATGTTTGTTTCAAAGGAGCTGAAAATGGGGAGAGAGATAAAAAGTAACGACTCTCTGACGACATTGAAGGAAAAGGCGAAATTCGTAACGAATGGATAGAGATAAAAGAATAAGATAGGAGCTGAGATCATGAACTTAGACGAACAAATTAAAATGGCTGAGTCATTACGTCAACCAGCTGAAGATTCATTAGCTGGTCAATCAGAACTAAAGCCAGTCCACCCTCCTGAAGTGAACAAAATGGAATATGATATCCCAACAGGTGCTGGTGAAACAAAGGTGTGGGTATTTAAACCTGTGAAAACATTGAAACAACCCCTACCTGTTTTCGTGAATTTGCATGGGGGCGGTTTTATACTTGGAAGTGCTGAAATGGATAATCATTGGTGTCCGGTCATAGCAGATCGTGCGGAGTGTATCGTTGTCAATGTGGAATATCAGCTGGCACCGGAACACCCTTTCCCGGCCGCTCTTCATGAATGCTACGATGTGATGAAATGGTTATATGAACATCCTGATGAACTACAAATAGACCCAAATCGATTAGCCATTGGCGGACATAGTGCAGGTGGGAATTTGGCAACAGCGGTTTGTCTGCTTGATATCCAAAAAGGGAACAAACTTCCGATTGTCTATCAAGTGCTTGATTATCCGCCGCTTGATTTAGCTACTGATCCAGCACAAAAGCCAGCGTTTGAAGAAGCAATTCCAGTTGAAATGGCGAGACTGTTTAATGCCTTCTACCTGCAAGGTCAAGATCCGCACAATCCGCTCGTTTCTCCAGTCTTTGCAGAGAGAGAAGTCTTAGCACAAATGCCTCCAGCTCTTGTTATCACAGCTGAGAAAGATTCACTAGCTGAAGAAGCTGAGCATTATGCAGGCAAGTTAAAAGAAGCAGGGGTAGATGTCACATACAAACAATTTAAAGGAGTCCCACATGCGTTCACTCATGCCGGAGATTTAGAGATAGCTGAAGAGGCTTGGCATCTGATGAGCGATCAGCTTAAGAAGGCGTTTGAATAAGAAATATTCGGATATCAGTAAAAAGCACAGACTTTTTTTCTGTGCTTTTTTTGTGTTCTTGCTGACGTCTTGAAAAGAAGTGTAGATACAACAATCGCAGTAGTCGATATAATAGTAAGATAGAAGACATCTAAAAAGGAGCTAATAGAATGAAAAAAGAGACACTACAGGCATTTTGTCTTTCTTTACAAGGAGCAACCCACGACTATCAACCTGAGTGGCAGGCAGATCGTTATCATATAGGTGGAAAGATGTTTGCCATGATGGGGGGAGACGTCGATCGCAAACCAGTCATCACTTTAAAATGTGATCCGCAACGTGCTGAAGAATTAAGAGAAATGCATGAAGGAATTATTCCCGGCTATTACATGAATAAGACGCATTGGAATTCTATTTATCTTGATGCAGATATTCCATCTTCATTTGTCGAAGAGCTAATTGAACATTCCTATCAACTGGTTTTTCACAAATTAACAAAAAAAGCTCAGCAGGCTATCCTCCAACATGATTCAAAAGAAACCAATTAAATGCTGAACGTTCAGTTGTTCATGTCTCTTTGAATCTCTTCAAAATTGACTAGAGTCACATGCTCTCGCTATACTTTAAACAGCTGGAAGATACGAATAGGGGGATATACAATGGGCTATACAGTCATTACAGGAGCAAGTTCAGGTATTGGATATGAAACGGCTTTGGCCTTTGCAGCAAGAGGAAAAAATCTGATCTTAGCTGCACGCCGGCTTGATAAACTCCAAGAACTGAAAGAAAAGATTCTAGAAACATATCCCGATATTCAAGTGAAAATCCAGTCTGTTGATTTAACAGACAGAGAGCAAGTGTATTCTTTCTATGAGTCATTAGCTGGTGATGAGCTGGATACGTTCATTAATAATGCTGGGTTTGGCCATTTTGGTTCAATAGGAGAGCAGGATGTGAAAAAAATCGGGGACATGCTTCATCTCAATATTGAAGCGTTAACAATTTTATCCACTCTGTTTGTCCGTGATTATGAGCAAAAAGAGGGGACGCAGCTAATCAATATCTCTTCAAGAGCGGGTTATACCGTCGTCGGAAATGCTGTCACTTATTCAGCAACGAAATTTTATGTGAGCGCCTTTACAGAAGGGCTGGCCCTAGAATTGAAAGAAAAAGGAGGCAAATTACAGGCAAAAGTATTAGCGCCTGCTGCGACAGAGTCGGAATTTGCAAAGCGTTCATTAGATGTCGATCAATTCGAATATGAAGGCACTATCAAGAAATATCACACATCAAAAGAAATGGCAGCGTGCTTGCTTGAACTTTACGACAGTTCAAAAACAGTTGGTATCGTTGATGGGAAGACATTTGATTTTGAATTGAAGGACCCCATTTTTTCACACGCTGGCACAAGCATGAAATAAAAAGTTCCAATCACTGAGGATAGATTCTCTTAGTGATCAGCAGGTCACCGAGCCGAAAGATGTCTTGGATAATGTGGAGCGCTGTCAACACATACTAGAATAGATAAAAACACCTACACATTAGGTGTTTTTTTTATGCATTCTTTGATGAATGAAAGAATCGCAGGTCCAGTAGATGAGACTGCTGACAATTATGATCGGAAGGGATGTGGAGCTCTCAATTCCATCCATAACAAAAAGCATGACAATCATTGCTATCAGTAAGTAAGCCGCTAAATAAAGAGGATGAAAAGCCTTGGGCTGTAAAGAAAACAACAACTGTAAAGGTACCGCAAAGATGAAATAATAAACAAAAAAGATGGGAGTGTAAAGCAGCATAAACGCAGGCTCGCCCTGAATCGGTGGATATACACATACGAACAAGCTGAGTAAAATGGAACTGAAGAATAGTGTGAGTAGGATTTTGTAAAATGGTTGAACGGAACGCACTGTATGTACTCCTTTTTTGTGAGATTTCCTATATTTTATCATAAATGGGTTGAGAACAATTTCTGAAGTCAATTTAGGTATTATGGTATAAATAAATTTTGATAATAGTGCCCTTTTTCCTTTATTTGGTTCTGTGACTTTCACCTCATGCTGATGAATGAAGGAATGGTATAAAGTAAACCCTATAGACAGATAATTATTCATCACATTTAAGAAAAGAGATGATCTTATGAACGTAACAAAATGGTTTGGTGCTGCCCTTCTTTCTGTTTCACTATTGGTGACCGCAGCTTGTGCGAACGATAGCACTCAAGAGAATAATCAAAGTAATCAAGAAAGCACTACCAGTGAAACAAAAGAAAAAAACACGGCTGTTGAGACAGGGAATAAATCTTTATCCAATATTAAGGTGCTGGCAACAGGCGGAACGATTGCCGGTAGTTCAGACAGCAATACAGATACGACTGGATATAAATCTGGTGCACTTGGAATCGATAAAGTCATTGCTTCCGTACCACAGCTGAAGGATATTGCAAATGTCACGGGTGAGCAAGTAGCGAACGTCGGCAGTGAAAATGTGGATAACGCTCTGCTTTTAAAATTAGCGAAACGAGTCAATCAGCTTTTAAATGATGATCAAGTGGATGGCATTGTGGTGACACATGGTACAGATACATTAGAAGAAACGGCCTATTTTTTACATTTGGTTGTAAAAAGTGATAAGCCAGTGGTGGTTGTGGGTTCAATGAGGCCGGCATCTGCCATTAGTGCGGATGGCCCGCTTAACCTGTATCATGCAGTGAAAATTGCTTCGACAAAAGAAGCCAAAGGCAAAGGTGTAATGGTGACATTAAATGACCGAATTGCCTCTGCTCGTTTTATTACGAAGACAAATACCACCACAACCGATTCGTTCAAGTCTCTTGAGCAAGGGTACATTGGAGAAGTGGCGGGTGAAGTTGTCTCTTTCTATAACGAACCGACAAGAAAACATACAGCTGACAGTGAATTCGATATTTCCAAGCTAAAAGAGCTGCCGCAAGTGGATATCTTATACGGCTATCAAAATGATCAAAAGTATGTGTATGATGCTGCCGTTAAAGCAGGAGCGAAAGGCATTGTCGTTGCCGCCGCAGGAAATGGAACGATGTCAACAGAAGCGATCAATGGGGCAACAGATGCAGTGAAGAAAGACGTGGTGATTGTGAGGTCAAGCCGTGCAGGAAATGGCATTGTCACACATGAAAAAATGGATGATGAACATCATTTTGTCTCATCGGATTCATTAAATCCACAAAAAGCACGCATTTTACTCATGCTGGCTCTGACGAAAACAAAAGATCCAGATAAAATTCAATCCTATTACGAGCAGTATTAAAAAGAAGAAGACCCGACGAATCATTGGGTCTTTTTTATATGTGTACCTGATGTTCAGCCCGTTTTTTTAAAGAGAGTAAAATGTCTCTCCAAACATCATCTATATCAGTCAGAAAATGTCCTGCTTGCTCGATATAGTGCGTTTTGGCGTTTGGAATGTTGGGAGCAATGCTTTCTATCTCTGCAAAAGGGGCCATCTGATCCTCTTTTCCATGCCAGACATCCACAGGGATTTGTATATCTTTCATATCGAATGCCCATGACCGTGAGAGTAAATCTGGTTCATGAATACATTCATCAACCGATTGACGAGTAGCTTCGTATAAATGCCGCATCATCAGCTCCAGTTGCTCATCGGTTTGAAGAAATTGCCGATCCGAAGGATGTAAATGTTTGTTCCCTTTTTTCGTTAGTTTCTTGAATTTCTCTGGTTTCTTTTCAATGAGTTTTTTCTGAGCGCGATAGCTTGCCTTTAAGAGCCAAGGCATTCTTTTACTGAGGAAAAAGGCAATCTTGTTCTCCTTTAGCATACTTTTAGGCGGTTTACCATCCTGAAATGGGGTGGTACTTGAGACGAGAGCAGCTGAAAGAATGCGGTCTGGCAATTGATAGGCACAACCAGCAGCGAATGCCCCGCCTCCAGAGACACCAATCACTGAAAAATGGGAGATATCAAGATGATCGGCCACTTCCTGTACGTCTTTTGCCCAGTCTAAAATGGTGCGGTCAGGTTGCGGATCAGATAAACCAAAACCAGGTCTGTCTAAAGAAATAAGACGAATGCCAAGCTCTTTTGAGATTGGATCATCATCTAAAAACATCACTCTCGATCCAGGTGTCCCATGAAAAAAGAATACTGGGAATCCTTCAAGATCACCGTATTGAGACAAACCAATATGACGTCCATCTTGCAAATGAATCCTGTCCATTTGATCATCCCTTTCATCGTTTATCTAACTTACATATTCATGCATGAAACGCCGGGTTAAGGCGTTTCTTTCGCAATTTGATAGATTTTTTCGTAAAGCGATAATAATGTTTTTAGATCTTCTTTTGAAAGCTGGGCATAGTATTTTTGAATAAGATGCAGCTGAATTTTTTCAATATCTTTATGATAGTCATGGCCCTTTTGAGCAAAATCAACAATGATTTCTCTACGGTTATGTGGATTAATCTCTCTTTTCACATATCCAAGCTGTTCAAGCTTTGATATGAGCTGGCTAGCGGCACTAGATGAAATGGAGAAATAATCAGCCAGTTCATTGATTGTTCTCGTCTTCGACCGCAGCAATTCAAGGGTCAGTTCTTGTTTGCTTGTTAAATCTGCATACTCATTTTTTAAGAATCGTTGATACTCTTCTACATAGATAGAACCTAGTGCGTTTGAGTACTCAATGATTTTTTTGCTGTAATGAATGATATCCTCATCCAATGACATCACCTCTTTTCTCCTATATTATATGCGATCTTAATATTTAAGTGAAGTTAAATGTTAAGGAAAATTAAATAAAAAGAGAATAGACTTGATGAGAAAATGACCTCTATCTCCACTTTTCATCAACAATGGACAAAGAATACTTCCTGTTTGGTGATGGCATAAATGATCGTTTTGTTTGTTTTCACTTAGATTCACTCCTTTGGAAGTCGGGACTTTTTCATTGAATTATGGGCGATCTCCATTTATAATAAAAAAATAAACCAACTGGTCGGTTTTATTTGTCCGTGTGAAGAAAAGCAAGGTAGAAGGGATTGTTCATAGATGACAAGTGCACAGAGCGGGGCTGGAAAAAGTGAAAAGACGAAGCAGAAAATTGTCACCGCTTCACGTGATTTATTTGCGAAAAAAGGATATTCGGAAACATCCGTGCGAGATATTCTAGAGGCGGCTGAGATTAGTAAAGGCAACCTCTATCATCATTTTAAAGGAAAAGAGTTTTTGTTCCTTCATATTATGGAAGAGGATCATCGATTCATGATGGAGACGTGGCATGAAGAGAAACAAACGCTGCATCGGGCCATTGATAAGCTCGCAGGGTTTGCAGAGCTACTTAGTCAAATGGGGATTAACTATCCTTTAATGAGAGCAAGTGAAGAATTCTGTGCCAGTGCATTTACATCAGATGAAGTCATGGAGCGGCTGAACAAGATTGATGTAGACTTTGATGATGTGATGAGAGACATCCTGCTTGAAGGAAACGAAGATGGCAGCTGGTCGATTCAGCATGTTGAATCAAAAGTGAAAATATTACTTTCTGTATTCTATGGATTAGACGTGTTATATAAAAATGACACGATGCAGCAGAAAAAGGAATTACAAAAAGAGGCGATCTCATTGTTTATTCACGGAATCAACCATCATGAGTAACAAGTGAGTCAGTAAAGGGGAAACAAACATCATGCAAAAACCGATTCGTGAGCAAAAAGCCGTACTTGTTATTTTATTAAGTAATATATTTATTGCGTTTTTAGGTATCGGTCTGATTATACCTGTCATGCCGCTCTTTATGAATGTCATGCATTTAACGGGCAGTACGATGGGATATCTTGTGGCGGCGTTTGCCGTTGCACAGCTTATCGCATCACCTATTGCGGGAAGATGGGTAGACCGATACGGAAGAAAGATCATGATTGTGTCAGGCCTTTTTCTATTTGCGTTATCAGAACTCGTTTTTGGCTTAGGAACACACGTATATGTTCTGTATTTTGCAAGGGTTCTTGGCGGTATTAGTGCAGCATTTATCATGCCGGCTGTCACCGCTTATGTCGCCGATATCACGACTGTTCAAGAAAGATCAAAGGCAATGGGGTATGTATCCGCTGCTATTAGTACCGGATTTATCATCGGCCCAGGAATTGGCGGATTTATTGCAGAATATGGCGTTCGCCTGCCGTTTTTCTTTGCAGCAGGGATTGCATTTATTGCTGTGATTTCATCTATGTTTATGCTGAAGGAACCATTAACAAAAGAAGAGCGAGAGAAACAAATGGATCAAGTGAAAGAATCGACCTTCTTTAAAGACTTGAAAAAATCGATTCATCCAAGCTATCTCATTGCTTTCATCATTGTCTTTGTGCTGGCGTTTGGACTATCTGCATATGAAACGGTCTTTAGCTTGTTTACAAATCACAAGTTTGGATTTGGTCCGAAGGATATTGCGATTATCATTACCGTCAGTTCAATTGTAGCCGTCATCATCCAAGTCCTCGTGTTTGGTAAAATGGTGAATGCGCTTGGGGAGAAACGAGTTATTCAACTATGCTTGATTGTTGGAGCAGTTCTCGCTTTTGTTTCTACAGTCGTGTCAGGCTTTATGGTTGTGCTGATCGTGACGTGTGTGATTTTCCTTGCGTTCGATTTATTGCGCCCTGCACTCACGACCTTCTTATCAAAAATCGCTGGCAATCAGCAAGGATTTGTCGCAGGGATGAACTCTACCTACACAAGTCTTGGTACGATTTTTGGCCCGGCACTTGGCGGTATTTTATTCGATCAAAATATTCATTTCCCATTCCTGTTTGCAGGTGTTGTCTTATTTCTTGGATTAGGCTTAACCCTTATTTGGAAGGGGAAGGCGACGGTTGAATCTGATTAGATGAGGGGCTCTAACTAGGGCTCTTTTTTTTGTTCCTTTTGGATAGATGATTGAAAAATAATCACAAGGTCCCTGTTGATAAGGTGTTATACATGTTAATCTAATACATGTTTTACCAAAATGCAGGAGGAGGATGTTCAATGCAAATTAAAGAGATTTTTTATATTCGGTGTATCTCGTGTTTGAGTGTTGTGTTCATTCATGCAATAGCCATTTTATCTAGCCCCCATTCATCATCTATTCTTGTAGCACTACTCATGTTCAGTACCCCGAGTTTTATTTTCATTTCTGAGTTTTTATTGGCTCATGCTTATCCGAATGGTACCCCTAAAGGATTTATGTGGAAGAGGGTGAAAGCCATCTTTTTCCCATTTGCTTTTATTGGGATTGTCGATGGTTTCTTGCATTCGGCATCGTTAAATGGAGGGGCAGTTGACTTTTTTAAAAGAGCTTCAGCAAATGTCTTATTAGGGAATTATATTGGTTATTTTGTTCTGATTATTTTTCAATTTTACTTTTTGCACATGTTTTTCCACAAAATGGCTAAGCGTACCTCAGCCAAATGGGTATTGCCGATCTCCTTTATCATCACAGTTGGTTATTTAAGTGTCATGAACCTCGTCAAAATCCCACAACCTCAATTACCTAATCCAATGTTCGGCTTAGAATGGATTCCATTTCCAGGGTGGTTGTTCTATTTTTGTTTAGCCTATTATTGTGGAGCGAATTATCAGCAGTTTATCACAAGACTTCATCGTTTTAAGTATGCCGTGTATGGACTTGTTTTGATTTCAGCAGCGACCCTTCTAAGTAATTCATATGTAGGTTTTTTCGAGTCTTCTTCTAAGAGACCAGACGTTGTTCTTTATACAGTCAGTATTGTCTTCTTATGTTTTCTCTTGTTTTCTAAAGTGAAAAGCGTTCCACCTTTCGTAGCTGTCATTAGTCAATATTCATTCACCATCTATTTGCTTCACGGGTATTTTCTAGGTATCTCTGTGTTACTATGGGGACAATTAAAAGATTATCCATTCTTTGTAGGGACAATCATCATATCAGCACTTGCAATTGCAGGACCTATCCTATTGTCACGGATAGCAAATCATTATAGATATGGCTATATGTTTGTCGGTAAAATCAACAGAACGAGGCGAAAAACAGTCGCTTCATAAACGTTTTAAAGGGGATCTTAAGAAGATGCCCTTTTTTTGTTGCCTAAAAGTACAATGCTTCTTGCCCGAAAGTACAATTTCAATCGACCATCTCATTGCTTAGAATAAAAAGATGAAGTTCACGAAGTTGAAGAAAAAGGAGTAAGTGAATGGCAAAATTTTTATATCATTTAGGAAAAAGTGCTTTTTCTAAGCCGAAACGGATGATTATCGGTTGGTTACTTGTTTTAGTAGCTGTTGTGGCGGCAACAATAGGGACAGGTGTTTCATTTAATGGCGATATGTCGATTCCAGGAACAAAGTCAGAAAAGGCAATGGATCTCTTGGAGAAAAAGTTCCCAGCAGGTGATGATGGCGGGACGATTCGTCTGATCTTTAAAGCACCTAAGGGTGAAACATTAGAAACAAAAAAAGTAAGAAACAAATTGAACGAAACGATCAAAGAAGTCAAAAAGGATAAAGCAGTCAAGCAAGTGACGGATTTATATCAGACATTTGCTATTAGTAAGGATAAGAAAATAGGGTATGCGGATATTACATACCGGGTAAAGGCGGATGAGGTAAAAACATCCTCAAAAGAGAAAGTATTAGATAGTATTAAGATTTCAAGAAAAGCTGGCATCCAAACAGAATTAGGCGGCTCCGTCACATTCTCAGAAATTGAGGTAGGCGGGATTTCGGAAGTCATAGGTATTGTCATGGCCTTCTTTATTTTAGCCTTTACCTTCGCTTCACTATTGATTGCAGGACTACCGATCTTGACGGCTGTCATTGGGTTAATAATCGGCGTGATGGTCATATTAATTACCTCAAATTTTGTTGAGATGTCTGCATTTAGTCTTACATTAGCTGTGATGATTGGACTTGCAGTAGGAATTGATTATGCATTATTTATCATTTCTCGTTATCGACAGTTATTAGCAGAGGGTTACGAATTGAAAGAAGCAGCTGCTAGAGCTGTTGCTACAGCAGGCAGCGCTGTATTGTTTGCAGGTGTTACCGTCGTAATTGCACTATGCGGACTTGTATTAGTCGGTATACCATTTTTAGGCGTTATGGGTCTTGTAGCTGCATTCATGGTACTATCAGTTATGCTTGTGTCTCTCACAATTGTTCCTGCCATACTAGGGATTCTTGGTGATAAAGTAAGCCCTTCAAGAAAGAATAAATGGTTCTCTAAATTACAATTTCAACAAAAAGAAGAAGCTACAGCTTGGGGAAGGTTTATCAAGAAGTATCCAGGTAAGATCATCCTAGGTGTCATTGTATTGACTGGTCTACTCAGTTGGCCAGCACTTCATATGGAGTTGGGTCTTCCTGATAACGGCATGAAGGGGAAGGAAACAACTGAACGTAAGGGCTATGACCTGTTAGCAGAAGGATTTGGTAAAGGGTTTAATGGGCCACTGGTTGTTATCATTGATGCCTCCCATGCAAATAACGCAATGAAATCTATTGAGAAAACAACAAAAGTATTAGAGAAGATGGATGGCATCAAACAAATGGCACCGCCTGTTCCTAATCCATCGGGTAAGTACGCCATGCTGACCATCTTACCGAAAAGCGGTCCGGAAGATAAGGCGACAAAGCAATTAGTCAAAGATATACGAAACGAATCCAGTCAGACTGCTGCAAAGTATGATGCGAAATTACTTGTTACTGGTTCTACGGCAGTTAATATCGATATTTCAGATAGACTCAGTGAAGCGTTACCGAAATTTGCAGGAGTCATTATTGGATTTGCTTTGATTTTGATGATTCTTGTGTTTAGGTCATTCCTTGTTCCATTAAAAGCGGTTTTAGGATTCCTTATGACATTGACCGCTACACTAGGTTTTTCAGTCTTTGTTTTACAGGATGGACACCTTGCGCCATTGTTTGGAATACCAGCAAATGGCCCATTGTTAAACTTTATGCCTGTACTAGTGACAGGAATATTATTTGGTCTTGCAATGGATTATGAGGTCTTTTTAGTCAGTCGAATGAGAGAAGATTTCCTTCAATCAGGTGATGCGAAAAAGTCCGTTGTATCAGGTTTGAAGCATAGTGGAAGAGTAGTGACTGCCGCAGGCTTAATCATGATCCTCGTCTTTGCTAGTTTTATCTTTGCAGATGACTTGATTATCAAAACAATGGGGTTAACGTTGGCATTCGGCGTTCTGTTTGATGCATTTGTCATAAGAATGACTTTTATCCCAGCATGTATGATGCTAATCGGACGAGCTGCTTGGTACTTACCCAAATGGTTTGAAAGCTGGCTTCCACGTATAGACATTGAAGGTGAGTCTATTTCTCAGAAGGATGAGAAAGAAGAGAAGGTGATTTAGTCACTGATAGTCTTACATGGTATGATTGATGATACCGCCATTACCTCGATAAAGGGTGGGCGGTATTTTTTGAATGAATATGAGGCTCGGATGGTGATATTTATGGCGAAACGACGGGTAGACCCTTTTAATGAAATGATCTATTCGCGCATTCCAACATTATTATGGGTCATTCTTGTTTATATTGCAGCAATGATATTTCAGTTTATAACCACCCCATTAGCACTTTCTAGCCTGTTTTTTTCTGCACTTATTGCCATACATCTGATTCTGCATTGGTGGTCATTTTACTGGTTTCAGCAGAATCCATGGGTATATTTTCTGATTCAAGGAATAGTGATTCTACTTTGTGTTTCAGTCATGCAGGCGGCTTCCCCTGTGATCTTAATTGGTCTGTTACCGGTACTAATAGCGCAAAGTATTGGGGTATATTATCATACATTGAAGGTGATTTTGACAGGGCTTAGTTTTTATGTTCTTTTTTTTCTTGCCCTTATTTTGGTCAATGATACAGATGATTTGACCGTATATATTCCTATTTTGTTTTTGATTCTGATTGTAGTCATCGCATACTCCATTTTATTTTTTAGACAAGTCAAAGCTAGAATTCGTACACAAACATTTTTAAAGGAACTTGAATTGGCCCATCAACAAGTGGAAGAGCTGACACTTGCAAATGAGCGTCAAAGAATGGCGAGAGATTTACATGATACCCTTGCACAAGGGCTGGCAGGTATTATTATGCAATTAGAAGCGGTCCATGCCCATTTAGAGAATCAGAATGTTGAGCGCGCTCAAAGCATTATTAAAGGTTCAATGAGCCATGCGCGGACGACGTTAGGTGAGGCGAGATTGGTCATTGACGACCTTCGAACATACAGCCAGGATCAATATGACTTAGCTGATTCTGTGAAAGATGAAGTGAATCGGTTTATGACGGCGACGAATATTCCAGTTCATACAAAAGTGGCTGTCTCTTATCAAGTGTCCCCTTTCCTCATCGAACATACTGTATACATTGTCAGTGAATGTTTGACGAATATTGCCAAGCATGCCAAAGCAAGTAAGGTCGAATTGATGATGAAGCAAAAAGATGATCACATCTCCTTGCAAATCACAGACAATGGAGTGGGTTTTGATGAGAAAAAACAAGAATCCACTTCCGGGCATTACGGTCTAATTGGTATGTCAGAACGTGCCCGACTGCTTGATGCACAGCTACACTTGAAAAGTGAAAAAAATGAAGGTACACAAGTGACGGTAACCATACCTTTGAAAAAGGAGTAAAAACAATGTCTTATCAAATTGTGATTGTCGATGATCATTTTGTTGTTAGAGAAGGATTAAAATTAATTCTTGAGACAGATCAACGATTTGATGTTGTTGGTGAAGCAGAGGATGGAGCAAAGGGTTTAGATATCTTGAAAGAGAAGGCTCCAGACCTTGTATTACTTGACCTCAACATGCCTAACATGAGTGGGCTTGAGATGTTAAAAGAGATGCAGTCTCTTCAATTAAAAGTACCGGTCCTGATTCTCACTACCTATAACGAAGAGAAATTAATGATTGAAGGGCTGCAACTTGGAGCAAAGGGCTATCTTTTAAAGGATGCCAGCAGAGAAAATTTATTTTATACAATTGAAGCAGCTATCAGAGGGGATATTCTTCTTCAAGCAAACGTCGCTGCTAAAGTATTTGAATCAACAGAGCATCAAGTGACTCCGACCCATTTGAAAAAAGAAATAAACATGCTGACTGAAAAAGAGATGCTTGTCTTGCAAGCAGTGGCTAGAGGATATCGAAGTAAGGAAATTGCATTTGATATGGGGATTTCCGAGAGAACTGTCAAAGCTCATTTAACAAATATTTATCAAAAGCTGGAGGTCACTTCAAGAGCGGAAGCAATTAAAGCAGCAGTGGAATTAGGGGTGATTCATTTTTAGAGAGAATGAGTTAGTAGCAGAATAATAGAAAAGAGACCTTTCAAATAAGGTCTCTTCAGCGTGTAGACAAACCCTCGCATTCGGTGTCAGTCCTGCGCTTCGGTGCTCACGAATGTCAAATTCGCTCCGCGCCGATGCTCGTCCTTCCTAGACTGCAAAGGTTTTCTATCACGCTGAAAAGAAGACAAAGGGCTAAAATCAAGTTCATTTTAGCCCTTTGTCAACAATCTGAAGAGACCTTTCAAATAAGGTCTCTTTTTTTAAGGCTGCGGCTTCAGGTGATTCAGTGCCTGCGCCAGTTTTTGATTTTGTTGTTTTTTGTAAAATAGAAAGGCGATGATATGGCCTACTAATGTGAGAAAGGCTATACCGATAAAATAAGGCATGATCCATTCGAGCAGTGTAGTCGAATATAAAGCGACGGCTCCTACTTGAAACCCTAAATTGACGACAGTGGAGATGAGAATGTTGATGGGTGCTGGAAAGGTAAAGTAGTTCCATAGTAAAGGATACATGACCCCAAAGACGATGCCTGCCAAAGTACCGATGGCAATGATGTGCCACACGTAATGAAAAGGGATAGAGGATGACCATTGAGTGATGGACAGGATGAGTGTCAGCCATACGATAGAGACAAAAGCTGTTTGCATAAATTGATGTTTTAGTTCCTTGATCATTTGAATCGCTCCTTTATATATTTGGCGTAATGACGACTGACGGTGTAGCTGTTTTTCGAGATGGTTTCGACCTCTAAGCGAGCGTACGTACCAGCGACAAAGCTGTCGACTTGCGCTAAATTGAGAATGACTGCATTGTTGATACGATAGAAATGTTCACGCTCTAACGACTTCAGATCCTTCAGCCGTTTACTGAGAAAATACGTCGTACCTTGAGTCGTGATCACCTTTGACAGATGTCCAAGCGCAGAGATCGCTTCAATTTGTTCTAATGGTAAAAGAGACTGCCGATCATTTTTTGGATCTTTGACCGTTAGAGATGTACTAGTCTCCAGCATTGATGTTATCTTTTGTAAACGCTCTTGATTATGTGGATGGCTGATGACGTCTACTTCCGTCACATCCTTTTCTTGATTCCAGAAAAAACGAAATTTCATTCATAAACCTCCTCTCACAATGAGCATAGCAATAGATGAAAGCGAATGCGATGGAATGTTGCTTTGATGCAGAAGAATTCTTTTTGTTGCAAAGATTCACTGCGAGTCTACGGCTTTCCTTTATAATGAAAAGATACTCGTTCGTGAATGGAGGGATGATGTTGTATCTTGTAGATCAACAAAGGACAGGAGCGGTGAAAGAGGAAATTCTGCGGATTGATCCTGCCTATCCAGTGTTCGTAGATGCGATACTCGATGGCGTGATACAAGGAGATTTATATGTGGATCACCGAGATCACCCGTGTGTCTATTTTGCAGGGACGACAACCGGCATTTATTATGTCGCAGGCAGGACAGAAGCAGCACTCTCATTATGTTCAACGTTCATTGTGGATGTTTATAAAAAGCAGAAAAGAGAGAACGGACGTTTCACTTTGTTTTCAGCAAATCCAGCATCAGATGAGATGATGAAAAAATGCTTCGGTTCCCAACTGAATGAAATGAAAAGACATGCGTATTCTTATGACTTGACCTCTCCTGATCTGATTGTGCCTGATCAAGATGAAATGATTAAACGCACGAATGAACAAGTCATTGCCGCTAGCAAAGTATTCCCATCCAGCTATTATGAAGCATATTGGGGAGGAGTAGATCACTTTTTATCTAATGGCGTCGGAGTTGCCATCTTAAATGGTGAAGACGTGGTCAGTGAATGTATCTCTATTTTTTCAAGTGAAAAACGTGTGGAAATCGATATTTGGACAGATGAAGCCTGCCGTGGAAAAGGGTTGGCTTTGTTAGCAGCTCAGCAAATGATCAGCATCTGTGTTGAAAAAGGGAAGACACCGCATTGGGATTGCGATGTCCATCATGCAGCCTCGGCCAAATTGGCAGAGAAGCTAGGTTTTCAGTGGACAAAGACGTATCGCTTATTTTATGCCTCACACTGAAAAGGTTTTGAAATACCAAGCATCCATGGCAGAATGCTCTGAGCCTTCAATCGGTGTAGGAAGAAGAGAAAAGTCATACCGTTGATAAAGACCAGTAGCAGCTGTTAATTCACTGCGGGTTTCTAAATAACAAGCATCGTAGTATGTAGCAGCATATTGCAGGGCCGTATCCATCAGTTTCTTGCCCGCACCTTTGCCTTGTGCTTTTGGGCTTAAATAAAGCTTTTGTAGCTCACAAATGCCATCTGTGAAAGGGGCAATGCCAACGCCACCAACAATTTCACCATGTTCTTCGGCAATCCAATAGGCTGCATGAGTCAATGATTGATAGTATTCGAAAAGCTGATCAAGGTGCGGGTCTGTGTAGGCTGTACCTTCAATCGCAAGATTCGCTGATTCTAATGACTGGCGGATAATGGCCGCGATAAAAGGATTGTCCTGCTTTTGAATCGGTCTAATATTCATTGGAAAAACCTCCGTTGTCATAGGATAAAAAAGAAAAGGAGTTGATGCGATATGTTCTGGCTGCAAACCGCTATTTTTACTGTCATTGTACTCTGTCTCTCGTGGTGGGCAGGAAAAAGACGCAGGCATCGCCATGCCGGGCTGATTGTTCCGGTATGTATCACCTTGTTTGGATTGCTGTTATTGATCGGCAGTTTCTTCATCGGCAGATGGGAAGGGATGGCGCTCAGCATATCAAGCGTCTCTATCGTTCTCTCTTCTATCATTTGTTTGATCATCGTTACAGGGGTTCATTTGTTTAAAAAAGATGACCCATCGTAGGCTGGGACATTTTTATGATTTGATTCTATCGTATTCCTCACGAAGGATGCCCATCATGATGACATCCGAATAAGCACCGTTGAAATAGAGCGCTTGACGTCTTTTTCCTTCATATTGAAATCCGGCTTTCTCATAGCTTCGAAAGGCTCGTGGGTTATGGGAAAAAACTTCAAGCTCAAGCCGATTGAGTTCTAACGTCTCAAAGGCAAATGTTTGGACCATCCGAACAGCCTCAGTGCCATATCCTTTGTGAAAATGCTCTGGACCATGCAGCGCAATGCGGAAACTTGCCGTATGGTTTATCGGATCAATATCTACAATCGCCGCATCCCCGATCATTTCTTTCGTGTCTAGCAGACAAATAGCAAAGTCTCGTCTACTGTCATCTAGCAGAAAACGGGTATAGGCTGAACGAATTTCTTCTAGTGTGAACGTTTTGCGTGTGCCAGTCATATAAAGTGTTTCTGCATGCTGGCATCCTCTATGAATACCAGGATAATCTTTTTCTTCAATCGGTCTCAAGAATAATCGAGTCATGATGGATCAGCCTCCTCTATATATCGGGAGATTTCAATTAAGTTCATATCAGGATCACGGATATAAATGGATTCAATCGGACCTAATGCACCAGAACGTCTGACCGGACCTTCTTCAATTGGAACAACCTGCTTTCGAAGATGAAGCAATAAACTGTCTATATCTAAATCGGTGATAAAACACAAGTCAGCAGATCCAGGCTGGGGATGAGCAGCTTTTGGTTCAAATTCATGACCCGCTTCATGAAGGTTAATCTTTTGTAAGCCAAAACGAAGGGCTTTACGGCCTTCTCCAAAAGTTTCTTCCTTCATTCCTAATACGTTTGTATAAAAGCGAATGGTTTCCTCCATATGTTGAACAGTCAACACGATATGATCAAGTCGTCGTATCATCAGTCTCTCCTCCAAGTATGATCATTGTCTGAACTGCTTCTATTATATCATCCCTTGAAGAAGATACCTTATTTGATCACGGTTTTATAACTCCAGCTTTCTAGGGACATCTCTTCTCCGTGCAGTACTCTCTCATCAAACTCCGTCCACCCATTTTTTCGATAGAAATGACGATTGGCCTCGTTGTGTGTAATCAGTGTGAACAGTCCGCCGCCTTGCCGGGCGATAAAGGGGAAAAGGCATTGCTTTAACATACGGCTTCCAAGTTTTTTTCCTTGTTGGTCTTTTGCAACGACAAGAGCTTCTAAATACCAGTAAGGTTTCTTTAAGGAAGAACACGCTTTTTTTGCCTCCTTTAACATACGGAATACATGCTGAATCGCCGATATGCCACCAGTAAAGAGCAGCTTTAACCCACCAGATAACACATAATCCATGAGTCCTGGTTCAGGAAGACGGGGATGTTTTAACAGGGCGGCAGACACAATTTTCTCGTTCTCAACCCCGACCAAACAGATTTGATGCTGAAAATATACCTTTGTATTGATCAAATGCAGCTGACGGGCGAAAGCAGAACGCTTGGTCACCTTTTCGCATAATAAATCAAAAAATGAATAGTTCTGAAATGAATCATCTAACAACGCTGCCACTTGAGGCAGTTCATCCTCTCTAGCAAGTCTGAATTGAAGCATATGATGGTCCTCCTTTTTTGAACAGATATAGATTATTGAACATGTGTCCATTATAATAAGAGGAAAATAAACCGAACATCGGCAATGAATGATCTCTTGTTCATAAATAGACAGGTATAGCCAGATTGTTCAAAAATGGAGGGTGTTTGATGAAGGACAGACGAACAATCAAAACCAAAAAGGCGATACGGGAAAGCTTTCTTGAGCTTTTAAAGGAAAAAGATGTTCAGCAAATTACAGTATCAGAGCTATCTAGAAGAGCGGATTTAGGTAGAGGGACCTTTTATTTGCACTACCAAGATGTATTTGATTTGCATGAACAGCTTGAGAAGGAACTATTTCATCAGCTTGGCGGACTGTACGATGAATCGTTTCCAAGCCAGGACCCGCTTGATATGCTGTCCTTTTTAAACAAAACAACTGAGTATTTAAAAGAAAAACAATTCATGATGACGTTATTTGTCAAACCGAATAGCCCAACGACGAATCAATTTAAAGCGTTTTTTAAAGAAAAAATCATGAAAGAGTGGCAACTTGATCAGCGTCAAATTACGGAACGTGAACAGATTGAGGCTTCATTTGTTGTGTCTGGTGTTGTTGGTGTACTGGAGGAATGGATTCATGAAGGGATGACAGTCGAAGCGGGGCAGCTTGCGCACATCTTGTACAAGCTTCTTATGAAGGTAGAACAGGAATCGTAAGAAACGAATTGATCATATATCATTTTTCTATTCTTTCTGTTAAAATGGGAATATACGTTCTTATTTCAGGCGGGGAGTGGTGAGATTGAAAAGGAAATTACTATTTTATGGGGCAATGAGCATTGATGGATATTTAGCAAGGGATGATCACCGTTTAGATTGGCTCATAGGAACAGAGGGCGAAGAGGATACGAGATATGAGGAATTTTATGCATCAGTCGATACGCTGATCATGGGAAGGAACACATATGAGCAGATTCTCAAACTTTCACCTGATGTGTTTCCTTATGAAGACAAGACATGTTATATCGTTTCTCGCACTTTACAAGACAGTCATACAGGAACCCACATCGTTCGTGAAGATGTTCTCTCGTTTATCAAAAATTTAAAAAATGAAAAAGGCCAGCATATTTGGATTTTAGGGGGCGGGGAACTGCTTCAAGCATTATTAAAAGAAAAATTAGTCGATGAGCTGTATCTCCAAATCGCACCTGTCATGATTGGAAAAGGAATCCCTCTTTTTCCTCCAACTGAACAGGAATCTAGATTTTCATTACAACAAGTGAATCAATACAAACAAATTGCTGAAATGCATTTTGTGTTAAAAGAAGACCACTAAATCAAAGGGGTCTTTTTTTAATCAAACAAACACGTTGACAAGAAAATATCCTAGTGTTAGGATAAATTTATCCTAGTTTTAGGATTTATTGAAAAAGGAGTAGTTGCCATGGTGCAGCAAGAACAGGAATTAGACTTAAGGCTTTTCCGAGTGTGGATGAAAGCCTATCATGCCCTTTTTGCAAATATCCAAAAAGACATAGAACGTTATGATATCGGATTTGAAAACTTTCAAATTCTTGAATTACTGTATAGTAAGGGACCACATCCCGTTCAAAAAATTAGTGAGATTTTATCCATTCCAAGTGGGAGCATCACCTATGTGGTCAACAAATTAGAAAAACAAGAATTAGTCAAAAGACAATGTGCACCTTCTGATAAACGTGTATTCCATGTATTACTGACAGATAAAGGGAAGCAGCTATTTGACGATATTTTCCCAAAACATACAGATGTCATTTCACAAAATCTGTCCTTTATCGAAACAGAGGAAAAAGAGCAGCTCATCGAATGGTTGAAAAAAATCGGTTTAGGTGCAAAACAACTTCACGAAAAGGGGAAACAAGATGACACGCAGCTTTGATACATTGGTACGTGAAAGACGATCAGCATCAAATTTTTTGCCGAATATCTCGATTTCGAGAGAAGAGCTTAATAGTATCTTTGAAGAAGTGAAGCTGGCACCTTCAGCCTTTAATTTACAGCATACGCAATATGTCGTCGTCCAATCAGAAGCGCTTAAAGAGCAAGTAAGAGATGCTGCATTTGGACAATATAAGGTGCATTCCGCTTCAGCAGCGATCATTGTGCTCGGCGATCCGAAAGCTTATGAGCAAGCAGGAAACATTTATGAAGGCCTAAAAATGCTCGGCATCTTAAATGCGCAACAATATGAGGAAATGGTCAGAGAGACGATGAGTTTTTATGTGCAGAGAGGATCAGACTTTCAGAAAGAAGAGGCGATTCGAAATGCTTCATTATCTGCCATGCTATTTATGCTTGCCGCCAAAAACAAGGGATGGGATACTTGCCCAATGATCGGCTTTGACCCCGAAGCAATGAAAAAGGTGTTAAACATCGAATCAGATTTGGTTCCTGTATTAATGATTACACTTGGAAAAGAAAAAGTAGAGAGCAGACAAGCGAGAGGCTACCGCAAGCCGGTCTCTGAATTTGTGACATATTTATAAGATAGGGGGTTCCATTCATGGAACTAGGAATTAGTACATTTGTAGAAACAACACCTGATTTTCAAACAGGAAAAACAGTCAGCCACGCACAGCGCATTCGTGAAGTAGTAGAAGAAATTATTTTAGCAGATCAAGTGGGTCTCGACGTTTTTGGTGTAGGAGAGCATCATCGTGAAGATTTCGCCGCATCAAATCCAGCAGTCGTATTAGCAGCTGCGGCAACGCAAACAAAGAATATTCGTCTGACAAGTGCCGTAACTGTTCTTTCATCGGCAGATCCTGTTCGTGTGTTTCAAGATTTTGCGACATTAGATGGCCTTTCTAACGGGCGTGCAGAGATCATGGCTGGCCGTGGATCATTTATTGAATCGTTCCCGCTTTTTGGCTATGACTTAGATGATTATGAAGAGTTATTTGAAGAAAAACTAGATTTACTGTTGAAATTACAGCAGTCAGAGCGTGTGACATGGAGCGGTAAGCACCGTCCTTCCATTCAGAATGTCGGCGTATACCCAAGACCTGTTCAAGATCCGCTTCCGATCTGGATTGGCAGTGGAGGAAACAGAGAATCTGTCGTACGTGCTGGATTATTAGGATTACCACTTGTCCTTGCCATTATTGGCGGCAGCCCTAGACAGTTCGCACCGCTCGTGCAGCTCTACAAGCAAGCTGCGATTCACGCTGGACATGACCCTGAGAAATTAACGGTGGCATCCCATTCACATGGATTTGTTGCGGAGGAAACAGAATTGGCAGCAGATCAATTCTTCCCTTCTACACAGCATGTCATGAATACATTAGCAAGAGAACGAGGCTGGGGACCTTATACCCGTTCTACATTCGATGCAGCAAGAACATTAGAAGGTGCATTGTATGTAGGAGATCCAGATGCCGTAGCAGAGAAAGTGATTCATCTGCGAAAAAATGTAGGCATTACGCGCTTCATGCTGCACGTACCAGTCGGTTCGATGCCGCATGATCAAGTGCTGAAAGCTATTGAGTTATTTGGAAAAGAAGTGGCTCCTAAAGTAAGAGAAGAGGTTGCTCGCTGGGAAGCCGAACAAGCATAACAAAAAAGTCGATCAAGTGAATAGGCTTGATCGACTTTTTCTTATGCTTAAGGATCAATAACGCATGGTTTCACTGTAGGGCATGAAGCAGCAGAAGCAAATGGTGTGGCCGTCAAGGTGAAGAGGAAAACAAGTTGAAAACAGATAAGCCATTTTTTCATGAAATCACCTCCGTTATCAATTGTTTCACTAGAAACGAGATGAGGATAAAAGCATAGAAGTATATAACGCCCTCTATCCAGCATAAGACAATCATATCATAATTTTCAAAAAAATGAAAAAATAACTTACGAAAGTTCTAAATTATGGTATGGTTAATATGTTCAACAAAAAAGGGAGGGATTTTTGTATGAAAAAGGTCATAACTTCTGTTTTGGTTGGAGCAATTGTTTTAACGGGTGCGGGTGTCACCGCTGTCCCGGTAGAAGCGAAGGGGAAAGTAAACAGTGAAGTAACGGTACAAGCAAGTCGAACCGTCTCGGAAACGAGAACATATACGACGTCAAACATCCCATCAAGTATTACATATGCAAAGGATGGATGGGTCGGTATTCTCTATCAATCGTCAATTGAAGAGTTAGGTTTAGGAAAGTATAGAGTTACCTTTACTGGAACGGTTGTACGCGATCCAGGATTTAATTAAATAAAATGTAAAGCTGACAGGTGGACAAGCCTGTCAGCTTTTTTTAATGGGGATAATAAAGAATCATTTGCATCCGTACCATCTGTTCTCCTGATTGTTTATACTCATGGGCACGGTCAGCTTTAAACCGAATCGAGTCGCCAGCTTGTAATGTGTATTGCTCATCACCGATCGATAAATCAAGTGCTCCCTCAAACACGGTAATCAATTCCTCTGTACCGCCGATATGTTCTTCCGCACTTAACGACCCATGAGGATCAATTTCTACCTGATAGACTTCAAATTTTCTCAGGTCATCAAATGGGAACGTCGTATATACCCGATACCTTCCCTCGTCCTCTGTTAAAACTTGTCCTTCTTCTTTTCGCACAAACTTAATCTCAGGCTGCGGTGCGTAAATAAGTTCACTAAAAGACACCTTCAACCCATTGGCGATTTTCCACAGAGTGGTGATGGTCGGTGTGGATTCTCCTCTTTCGATTTGTCCGATCATCGTTTTACTCACATTTGTTACCTCAGCCATCTTTTCTAGGCTTAATTTCTTTTGCTCTCTTAGCAGTTTTACATTTCTAGCAATAATCGATTGTACATCCTCCATCAAAAAAACTCCTTTCTGCATTTACTTTATAACGACTGAATAGTACAATAAAACGTAATATATACGCAATAAAGACTTTTAAGTCTAAATAACGTATGAAAAAGGAGGTAACAGTTTGATTGTTTCCATGTTGATTTATGCTTTTGTTACCAGCTTTACCCCTGGACCGAATAATATCATGGCGATGGTCTTTACGAATAAATATGGGGTCAAGCAAACATTTCGATTTTGTTTAGGTGTTGGGAGCGGATTTTTGGTCATTTTGTGTTTGAGCGGTTTCTTCAATATGATTCTTTATCAAGTCATGCCGAAAATCGGCTGGGTCATGGCTTTCATCGGAGCCAGTTACATGATCTATTTGGCTGTCAAAATCATGAAAAGTAAAGGCGGAGATGACGAAACACTAGACCGCTATAATCATTTTATCCCGGGGATGCTGCTGCAATTTATTAATCCGAAAGCCATCTTGTATGGATTAACCGTCATTTCCACTTTTGTTCTGCCGTATGGACAGTCCAATATGCAATACATGTTATTGACACTGATTCTTGCCATCATCGGTTTTTTAGGCACATTTAGCTGGAGTTTATTTGGCTCTGTATTCAAGCGGTTTTTAACTCTTTATCAGCGGCCGTTCCAGTTCGTCATGGGGCTTCTGCTTATCTATAGTGCGATTTCGATGATCTGGGGATATGTCATGTAAGCGGTCAGGAGACTGGTCGCTGCCTGCCCATCACAACCGTATCATAATACATGCCGTCCGCCAGTCGTTTATCTTTTTTTAGCAAGCCTTCAATCTCAAAGCCATAGTGTTCATATAAACGAATGGCTTTTTGATTGGTTTCCATTACTTGAAGTGACATCTTTTGAATGCCTTGCTGATCTGCCCAGTCGATCGATGCAGCTAAAAGTTCTTTCCCGATGTGATAGCCCCAAGCGGCCTTCTGTACGGCGACGCCAAACGTTACTTTGTGAGCAGAGCGCTTAAGAGAATGCCCTTCGCATCTTGAAAAACCGACAATGTCTCCTTCAATATCTGCAACTAAAAAGAGATGACGGCATTCCTTGGAATCCTCTTGAATCAACGCCTCGAACCCTTTCTCATCAATAAAAGCTTCACCCGGTTCGCGATCTAAATATTCGGTTTCACCATCGATTTTCAGTCTGAGAGCTGATAACTGTTTGGCATCTGCTAATGCAGCAGAGTGAATACGATAGGTCACACCACGTACAGTGAACGTACTTTCAGAAATGATCATTGAACAGACCACCAACCTTTCATTCCATTATGTCTATCATACCTGAAACGCGCACACAGCACACTCAGATGTTTTGTCATGTGCAAAAAGGCTAAATAAACAGTATCAAACGTGGAGGTGGAACAAATGAGTGAACAAAATGGACATATGGATAAAGCGAAAGGAAAAACAAATCAAGTCAAAGGTCAAGTGAAAGAAAAACTTGGCGAAGCGACAGATCGTCAAAACCTGAAAGCAGAAGGAAAGAAAGATCAAGTAAAAGGAAAGCTTCAAGATAAAAAAGGTGACGTGAAAAATAAGCTGAATCAGTAGTTTGCGTATACTTGCACTCGCCCCATGTATCCATCATCACATTCCTTTCATCAATAAAATCAATAGGTGTGTGAAAAGAATTGATTATAAATTCTCGCTTCCGTCATGTAGAATTTAAATAGAAGACATGAACAAGGGAGATGGATAACTTGGAGCAAGTATGGGGGAAAGTTGACGAGTATATCAAAGACAAATTGATGGCTAAAGATGACGTATTGGAGCAAACTCTTATCAAGAATAAGCAAGCCGGGTTACCAGAAATAGATGTGTCGCCGGCCCAAGGAAAACTACTTTATTTGTTAGCAAAAACCAAGGGTGCAAAGCGCATTTTAGAAATCGGTACACTTGGCGGTTATAGTACCATTTGGCTTGCCCGTGCACTTGAAGCGGATGGAGAACTCATGACATTAGAGGCTGTCAGACATCATGCAGAAACCGCACAGCAAAACATAGACAGAGCAGGCCTAGCAGAACGTGTCACCATTTTACAAGGAAAAGCGTTAGATACTTTATCTCAGTTAAAAGAGCAGGATACGCTTCCGTTCGATTTGATTTTCATTGATGCAGACAAACCAAACAACCCGAAATATTTGAAGTGGGCGTTACATTTCTCAAAAAAGGGAACAGTCATTATTGCAGACAATGTGGTCAGAAATGGAGCAGTTCTTCATGCCTCTGATCAAGATGAGCGAGTGAAGGGAACGCGTGAATTTTTCGATTTACTCAAACAAGAGTCGAGAATTGAAGCAACCGCTATTCAAACTGTTGGCGAAAAAGGCTATGACGGCTTTATATACGGTATCGTAAAATGACAAAAAGCTTAACCGCATCCGGTTAAGCTTTTTCTTTTAGAAAAGCCATCTAGCTGTGCCCATCAGCATGACGCCTACTAGAACGGTGAGGGACAAGCTTTTTGTCCAAATAGCGATTAACACAGTTGGAACCAAGACAGCAAGGTACATCCAGTGAATGGTGACGCCTGCTGTAGTATGTATGAAAAGATGCTCTGCAATCAAAGCGGTAAATATACAAATGGGGATAAACGATAACCATTTGAGCACCACTTCTGGCATCTGGATACTCCTTACAAATAAAAATGGAACGACTCTTGGGATGATGGTCACAATCATACAGCCAAGAATGAGCCATAACATAAAACCACTAATCATTTATCTGTCACCACCCCAATAGTGGCAACAAGCACAGTTGCCAACAAAACAGCCACGTGTGAAGGAACAAAATGAAGCAGCACAAACATCGCAACAAACATATATAAAACAAGTGACAAGCGATGGGTGAGCTTATTTTTTGGCACCGTCTGTAAAGAAAGAATGAGCAGCGCAGCAAACATCGCGGATAGGGCAAAATCAAGACCAAGCGCCTCTGGATTTGAAATCCAGTGTCCGAATATTCCGCCAAGTGTACATGCAGCAATCCAGCATAAATAAGCTGTAATATTCAGTCCATGCATCCATCTGTTATTCAATTTTCCTTGCTGTGCTAATTTATTCATCGCTACGCCAAAGGATTCATCAGTAAGCAGAAGACCAAACCCGATGTTCTGCTTTACAGAGTAGCGTGTAAAATGGGGGGCAAGCGTAAGGCTGAGTAACAAATGCCGTAAATTGACAATGAACGTGGTGAAAATAATAGCGGAAAGGGGGCTTCCTGTCACAAGTAATGCACAGATGATAAACTGTGAAGCGCCAGCATATATAAAGATAGATAACAGCGCGATTTCCCATATACTTAACTGCGAACTAATGCCAACAATTCCAAAGGCAAACCCAATGCTCATATAACCAAGCAAGGTTGGCACACAATCTTTTATTCCCTCAAGAAACGGTTCGTTTCCGGCAGTGGGAATGTGTTTCCTAGCTTCAACATCCAAAGACCTCTACTCCTTTTCTGTGTAAACATCAATTGTTTTACTTACTATAAGAAAACGAATTCATCATGTCAATCCTATCGAACTTCTATTATATGAAGAAACATGGCGATAAAAAAGGATTGAAGTGAACCAGATTTTGTTATAAAGTAATCAGAAAATAAAAACAATTGGGGTGACTGATATGCAATGGAAGCCTTTATTTGAACATGATGTACCAAATCACCTCCGTCCATAACGGAGAGTGATCTCCGTTTGTGGATATCGCAGTGAATATATCCAGTAACGGAGGGGAAAAAATGAATGAAAAATATATAGGAGCCCTTTACTTAGCGTTAGCTGCTAGTATTTGGGGCGGTATGTATGTAGTGGTCAAAGTAACAGTTGCGGTGGTCCCGCCACTTGAGCTCGTCTGGATGAGATATGCAATAGCTGGAGTCGTTCTTGTGTTCACGATTTGGCGTTTGGGCTACTCTTTTCGGTTAGACAAAAAGGATATCCCGCTGATTCTAGCGATTGGATTGATTGGCAACTTTCTCTCGATCGTGACCCAAGAAATTGGCACAATGTATACGTCTGCACAAATGGGTGCCGTCATCACATCGGCCACACCTGCTTTTATGGTGCTTTTCGCTTTCTTTCTATTAAAAGAATCATTCACAGTGAGAAAGTGTGTCTCCATTCTGCTTGCTACAGTAGGTGTGCTGACGATGATTGGGCCTGTCGCTGTTCAAACGGATGAGTTTGTTGGCGGTCTTTCACTGGTTATTGCTGCATTAACATGGGCGCTCATGTCTGTTCTTTTGAAACGAGTTCCAGGAAAGTATCCTCAAGTAGTGACGACAACATATGCGATCATTGTGGCCTTTATCGTATTAACACCACCCGTCTTGTTTCGTTTGCCTCATCTTGATGTGCATCAAATGGCAAGACCGGAAATATGGGGCGGCATTCTGTATCTAGGTATCATCTCAACGGCCCTTGCTTTCTTTTTGTGGAATAGAGGGCTTCAACTGATGGACGCTTCAAGCGGTGGTCTGTTTTTCTTCTTTCAACCAATCGTTGGCACGGTCCTTGGATGGATGCTTCTAGGTGAAGAGATGGGCTTACGTTCGTTTGTTGGGATTTTGTGTATTTTCGCAGGTGTATATACTGTCCTGCGTCAGAGAGAGTAAGACGAGATTCCCCTTGGAGAAGGGGAATTTTCTTTACAATGAATAGATGAGAGATTCATAGAAGGTGGAGGTGAGCAGGATGATCCAGTATCCATTTTTGCAAAAAGGACAAACGATTGGGGTGACAGCACCGTCCTCAGGTGTGCAACCCTCTTTGCATGAGATGTTTCAACTGTCTTGCGATCGGATGAAAAAAAGAGGCTATGAAGTCATATGTGGAGAGACAGTATGGCAGCAGGAAAAAGCGAAATCAGCCCCTGCAATCAAGCGAGCAAATGAGTTACAGCGGATGATGACTTGTCATGAGATTGACCACATCATCCCGCCATGGGGCGGACAGCTGCTTATTGAAGTGTTAGAGCATCTTGATTTCTCAGTGATGCAAAAAAAGTGGATTCTTGGTTATTCAGATACAAGTCTCCTTCTATTAGCTTTGACATTAAACACAGGCATTGCGACAGCGCATGGACCGAACCTTGTGGATCTTCAGGGGGAAGAGCTTGATCAGGTGACTTCTATGTGGGAACAAATACTTTCCACTCCAGAGAAAAAGGACGTTACTCAATTTTCTTCTGATATGTATCAAAAGGAATGGCAGTATGACCATCCAAGCATTCATGTCTTTCATTTAACCGAACCAACCGCATGGCGTACTGTTGATCACTTAGAGACGACGATGAAGGGAAGACTGATGGGTGGCTGTATTGATGTGATCCGGCACTTAGCTGGCACGCCTTTTGGAGATGTCAAAGCTTTTCAAGAAACATACCTGAAAGGTGAACCCATTCTATGGTATTTTGAAAACTGTGAATTAAATGCTGCGAGCATGAAGAGGTCTCTTGTTCAATTAAAACTAGCAGGCTGGTTTGATCATTGCTCTGGCATCATGTTTGGCAGGAGTGCAGTGGACACTCCTGTGGAAGGATATGAATATACGGATCTATATGAAGAATTGCATAAGGAATTACAAATACCGATTGTTTACGATATTGATTGTGGACACGTACCGCCTCAAATGACCCTCATTAACGGAGCATATGCGGAGGTGCAGTTGCAACAAGAAGGTAAAGCCGTGCTGAAGCAGACATTTTTGCCATGAAAAAAGGAAAGGGCGCCCCCTTTCCTTCATAAAAAACATTACATTCCTTTTGTTTCTTCACCTGCTTTTGGAACTTCCCATGCAGACTCTCGGAATACTTTTTCCCATTTAGAGACGACAATACAGGCAACCGCATGTCCAGGAACATTCACGCCTGTTCGAGCCATATCCATAATCCGATCAACCCCGGCGATAATAGCGACACCTTCTGCTGGCAGACCTACTGCATGAGCTGTTGCCAAAAGAACGACAAGCGAGCCAGACGGGACAGCCGCAATGCCTTTACTTGTTAAAACAAGGACAAGCATCATGAGGAGCTGCTGTGATAAACTCATATCGACACCAAACGCTTGTGCAAGAAACACACAGGAAACCGATAAATATAAACTTGAACCATCGCAATTAAGAGAAAGACCTGACGGGATGACGAAGGAAACGATTCTTTTTGGACAGCCGTATTTCTCCATCCGTGACATGAGCTGTGGAAGAACAGTTTCTGTACTTGTAGTAGAAAAGGCCACTAAAAACAAATCCCAAATCATTTTCAACACTTCGAAGTAGTTAAAACGGAAGATCAGTGCGACAAGAGGGAACAAAACAAATAGAATAATAAACAATCCTAAGAAGACAGTGCCAACAAGTTTCATCATAGGAATGAGTAAAACAATGCCGTATTGTCCGACAGAAGCTGCCATTAATGCTAAAACTCCAATAGGAGCTGTCACCATGACCATTTGTGTGAGCTTAAACATAATTTGTGCTACTGATTCAAAGAAGGTAAGGACAGGAGCGGAAGCTTTCCCAATGCCGCTTGCGGCTACACCGAATAAAATAGCGAAGAAAATCACTGCTAGTAAATCATTTTGAGCCATGACATCGATAATATTGGTTGGAATGATGTCTAAAACCATCTGTTTAAAATCGACGACCTTTTGAGTATAACCATCGAGTTCCCCAATATCTTTCTTAGCTAATTGAGAGAAATCGAGTCCAACGCCTGGCTTTAACACGTTGGCCAATAAAAGTCCGATTCCAAGAACGATGGTCGTAATGACTTCAAACCAAATGATTGTCTTTAATCCGAGACTGCCCATTTTCTTCATTCCACCGCTGCCAGCTGCGCCGATGACAATCGTAGAGAAAACAATAGGGACTACAATCATTTTAATCAATCGGATAAAGCCATCCCCAATGGGCCGCAGTGCCATTCCGAAATCAGGGAAGAAGTGGCCGATAAGAGCTCCTATCACCAAAGCGATCATGATTTGAAAAG
The DNA here is from genome assembly GCF_000701305.1 of Bacillus sp. UNC125MFCrub1.1. NCBI lineage: Bacteria > Bacillati > Bacillota > Bacilli > Caryophanales > Bacillaceae > Bacillus > Bacillus sp. UNC125MFCrub1.1. The sequence goes on along the minus strand of NZ_JNIG01000010.1, from coordinate 650 downwards.
CGACAAACTTTTTCATCATCTCCTACCTCCTTTAAATGCATGGAAAATATTAAGAATTTTCCAATAAATAAAAATTCTAGGTGACCATGTTTTGTCCTCCTTTGGATTTAGAAAGATTTTATTTAAGAATCATTAGAATTATGAAGAAAGAAATGAAAATAGGGCGATTGAAACTCTATTTATCTAACAAAAGAGCACTTCTTAAAAAACATGAAACTTTTTTAGAAAAATGTATTGACCCTTTTGCGTGATTCATGGTATATTTTTATTCGTCGCTGATGACGCATCTGAAACACTGATGCTCAGACAGATACGATAAACAAACTTCAAAAAGATGTTGACTTAATAAAAACGATATGTTAAGATAATTAAGTCGCCTGATTAAGCGCCCGTAGCTCAATTGGATAGAGCGTTTGACTACGGATCAAAAGGTTAGGGGTTCGACTCCTCTCGGGCGCGCCAATAACATTCAACCACGCGGGTGTAGTTTAGTGGTAAAACCTCAGCCTTCCAAGCTGATGTCGTGAGTTCGATTCTCATCACCCGCTCCATTTTAAAAGATGATCTTTGAAAACTAAACAAGACAAAACGTACCTGTTAATTCGAGTTTTTATAAAAAAATCCTATGATACATCATAGGTAGTCAGTCA
>NZ_JNIG01000009.1:0-1015297 GCF_000701305.1 Bacillus sp. UNC125MFCrub1.1 | reverse complement strand
GCCTTGGTGAGCCGTTACCTCACCAACTAGCTAATGCGCCGCGGGTCCATCTGTAAGTGACAGCCGAAACCGTCTTTCATCCTTGAACCATGCGGTTCAAGGAACTATCCGGTATTAGCTCCGGTTTCCCGGAGTTATCCCAGTCTTACAGGCAGGTTACCCACGTGTTACTCACCCGTCCGCCGCTAACATCCGGGAGCAAGCTCCCTTCTGTCCGCTCGACTTGCATGTATTAGGCACGCCGCCAGCGTTCGTCCTGAGCCAGGATCAAACTCTCCGAAAAAGTTCAAAACCGAAGTTTTGTTTTTCGCCAGTTTGACTGACTACCTATGAAATATCATAGGATTTTTTATAAAAACTCGAATTAACAGGTACGTTTTGTCTTGTTTAGTTTTCAAAGAACTTGTTTGTCACTCTCTCAAAGCGACCACTTAAATATATCATATATCTCTATCAACAGTCAACATTTTTCTTGAAAAACATTTTATTTTTTTAAGAAGTTTTGTTGTAAAAGAGATAAAAAATAGAGCCTCTTTTTGCTCCTTTGAAAGATTAACACATATCTATGAAAAAAGCATTATTAATTTCAAAAAAAATCATGTTTTTTCATAAAAAAATAAAGCCGGTGAAAAACCGGCTTTATTTTTACTCTGATTGCTCTTGATCTGACTCTACGTTTTCTTCACTATTCTCTTCATCGTCTTCTGGTGATTGTTCTACTAATGCCACTGTAGCGACATGTTCATCATCACCTAGACGGATCAGGCGGACACCTTGAGTGACTCGGCCAGTTGTGGAGATATCTGAAACAGCCATACGGATGATGACACCACTGCCTGTAATAATCATCAAGTCTTCTTCAGCTTCAGCGTTAGTCGCCTTCACCGCAACAAGCGGACCGTTGTTGTCAGTGATCTTGCACGTTTTCAGACCTTTACCACCACGGCTTTGGACACGATATTCTTTTTCAGGCGTTAATTTACCATAACCTTTTTCCGTTACGATCAATACATTTGCATCTGGCTCAAGGATTTCCATTCCAACGACGATGTCATCTTCAGAAAGTGTGATCCCTTTAACTCCAGCTGCTGTACGTCCCATTTCACGAACATCTGTCTCGTCGAAACGAATGAGCATTCCTTTTTTCGTTCCGATGATGATTTGTTTTTCACCATTGGTTAAACGAACAGCCATCAATTCATCTTCATCACGCAGGCTGAGTGCAATCAAACCGTTGTTACGGATGTTTGCAAATTGAGACAATGACGTTCGTTTCGATACACCGTGTCTTGTTGTAAAGAAGAGATACGAATCTTCATCAAATTCGCTGACTGGAATAATGGCGTTTATCCACTCTCCCTTTTCTACTTCAAGAAGGTTAATAATCGGAATCCCTTTCGCTGTTCGTCCGAATTCAGGGATCTCATAGCCCTTCGCTCGATAGACCTTCCCTTTATTAGAGAAGAAGAGAATCGTATCGTGCGTAGATGTTGAGATCAGCTGTTCAACGAAATCATCTTCGTTGGTTCCCATTCCTTGTACACCTTTACCGCCTCTTTTTTGACTGCGGTATGTTGATGCAGGCAGGCGCTTAATATAACCATTATGAGTCAGTGTGATCACAATATTTTCAACAGGAATCAAATCTTCGTCTTCAATTGTTTCTATACCCGCTGTCACAATTTCTGTGCGGCGCGTATCATTGAAGCGTTCTTTGATTTCTGTTAATTCTTCTCTAATGATTTCTAGAACTTTCTCATTGTCTGCTAAAATGGCTTTTAATTCAGCAATCAATTCAACAAGCCCTTTGTATTCATCTTCTATTTTCTCTCTTTCTAAACCAGTCAAACGCTGGAGTCGCATATCGAGAATGGCCTGTGCTTGTTTTTCAGACAAGCTATAGTTTTCCATCAAACCATTTCTTGCAATTTCAGCAGTTTGAGAGCCTCTAATTAAGGCAATGACCTCATCTAAGTGATCAAGCGCAATTCTTAAGCCTTCTAAAATATGAGCTCTTGCTTCTGCTTTACGCAATTCATACGCCGTTCTTCGACGAATGATCACTTTCTGATGCTCAAGGTAATATTCGAGACATTGTTTGAGAGACAACACTTTCGGCTGTCCATCAACAAGTGCAAGCAAGTTAATACCGAAAGACGTTTGAAGTGTCGTTTGTTTATAAAGATTGTTTAATAGAACATGGACGTTTGCGTCTCTTCGTAGTTCAATGACGATTCTCATTCCATTACGGTCAGATTCATCACGAAGATCTGTAATGCCATCAATCTTTTTATCACGGACAAGATCAGCGATTTTTTCGATCAAACGAGCTTTGTTAACCTGGTAAGGAATCTCATTGATGATAATGCGCTGCTTACCACTAGATGTTTCTTCGATATTTGACTTTGCACGTAATGTAATAGAGCCGCGTCCTGTTTCATACGCTTTACGAATACCGCTTCGGCCAATGATTTGTCCCGCAGTTGGGAAGTCTGGACCTGGAATGATGTCCATTAGTTCCTGTGTCGTCATTTCAGGATTTTGACTAATTGCCAATACCCCATCAATCACTTCACCCAGTTGGTGAGGCGGGATATTCGTTGCCATCCCTACAGCAATTCCAGTTGCCCCGTTCACTAATAAGTTCGGGAACCTAGCAGGCATAACGACTGGCTCTCTTTCGCTGCCATCGTAGTTATCTTGATAATCAATGGTGTCCTTTGTGATATCACGCAGGATCTCCATCGAAATTTTAGAAAGACGTGCCTCGGTATAACGCATGGCTGCTGCACCGTCTCCATCGACAGAACCAAAGTTCCCGTGCCCTTCAACCAGCATATTACGATAGTTGAAATCTTGCGCCATCCGAACCATCGCTTCATATACAGCGCTATCACCGTGAGGGTGGTACTTACCGATAACTTCCCCAACGATACGAGCAGATTTCTTAAATGGTTTATCACTTGTCATACCTAGGTCATTCATCGCATACAAAATTCTTCGATGCACGGGCTTCAATCCGTCTCGCACATCTGGTAATGCACGCGAAACAATAACACTCATTGCATAATCTAAAAAGGACGTACGCATTTCATGGCTAATATTCACTTCGCGTACATTTGGTGTATGTTGTTCACTCACTATAAGAACCTCCCTTTACGTATCACATGAAATAAATTATGTGGGAGTAAAATATGTATTTATCTTCACAAGACTATTCTCCATTATATCAATAATCTTGCCTTTATACACATTTATTTACTAGAAAATCAACGAAACGCAGAAAACCAGGACATTCGTTTCACGCCCCTGTTTCTTGAAAAACAACCTTATTCCAAACAAGAAATAAGGTTGCTCTCAAGGGGGATACCTATCTAAATATCAAGATTTTTTACGTATTGTGCATTTTCTTCGATAAAGTTACGTCTCGGCTCTACTTTATCTCCCATTAGCATTTCAAAAGTCTCATCAGCATCGATTGCATCCTCAAGTGTAACTTGAAGAAGTGTTCTCGCATCAGGATCCATTGTTGTTTCCCAAAGCTGAGTAGCATTCATCTCTCCAAGACCTTTATAACGCTGAAGTCCAGGTTTCGGTGTTTGAGGCAGTGTTTTTAACAGTTCATCTAGCTGTTTATCGTTATACACGTATTCAACACGTTTTCCTTGCTGCACTTTATATAAAGGCGGCTGTGCGATATACACATAACCGTTTTCAATGATTTCACGCATGTAGCGATAGAAGAATGTTAGGAGTAGCGTCCGAATATGCGCTCCATCAACATCAGCATCAGTCATGATCACAATTTTGTGATAACGTGCTTTCTCTAAAGTGAAGTCTTCTCCGATTCCAGTCCCTAGCGCTGTAATCATTGAACGAACCTCGTTGTTAGATAAAATTTTATCTAGTCGGGCTTTTTCAACGTTTAGGATCTTCCCTCTTAACGGTAAGATCGCTTGGAAATGTCGATCACGACCTTGCTTAGCAGATCCGCCCGCAGAATCTCCCTCTACGATATAAAGCTCAGAGATGGAAGGATCTTTAGAAGAACAGTCTGCCAGTTTCCCAGGCAAGCTAGAGACTTCCAGTGCACTTTTACGTCTTGTCAGCTCACGTGCCTTTTTGGCAGCCATTCTTGCACGAGCTGCCATCACACCTTTCTCCACAATTTTCTTTGCAGCATCAGGGTTCTCTAAGAGGAATTTCTCAAGTGCTTCGGAGAAGAGGGAGTCGGTAATGGTTCTTGCTTCTGAGTTACCGAGCTTTGTCTTCGTTTGTCCTTCGAATTGAGGGTCTGGATGTTTGATAGAGATAATGGCTGTTAAGCCTTCTCGTACATCTTCACCGCTCAAATTCGAGTCACCATCTTTGAATACGCCATTTTTACGAGCATAATCATTGATGACACGCGTCAGACCGGTTTTAAAGCCAGCTTCGTGTGTTCCGCCTTCATATGTGTTGATGTTGTTGGCGAAAGAATAAATATTGCTTGTATAGGAATCGTTGTATTGCAGTGCAACTTCAACTGTGATTCCGTCTTTTTCACCCTCGATGTAAACTGGTTCTTCATGAACGACTTCCTTCGAGCGATTCAAATGTTCTACATAGCTCTTAATACCGCCTTCATAGCAGTATTCGTTTCTTCGCTCTTTTCCTTCACGTAAGTCTTCAATGATGATGTTGACGCCTTTTGTTAAGAAAGCTAACTCACGTACACGGTTAGCAAGTGTGTCGTAATCAAATTCAATGGTTTCAGTGAAAATTTCTGGATCTGGCACAAAATGAGTGGTTGTCCCTGTTACATCTGTTTCACCAATGATCTCTAAATCTCCAACTGGAACACCGCGTTTGAATTGTTGATAATGAATTTTTCCATCACGGTATACAGTCACGTCTAAGGTCGTAGATAACGCATTAACAACAGATGCCCCTACACCATGCAGACCGCCAGATACTTTATAACCGCTGCCGTCAAATTTACCACCAGCGTGAAGAACCGTCATAATGACTTCTACAGCAGGACGTCCCATTTTTTCGTGAATCCCAACAGGAATTCCGCGGCCGTTATCTTTCACTGTGATGCTATTATCTTTTTCAATTTGCACTGTAATGTCTGTACAATAACCAGCTAAAGCCTCATCAATACTGTTGTCGACAATTTCCCATACAAGATGGTGAAGTCCTTTTGCACTGGTTGACCCAATGTACATTCCTGGACGTTTTCTAACCGCTTCTAGTCCTTCGAGCACCTGTATCTGATTTTCATCATAACTATTATGTTGCTGTTCCATTGCCACGTACATTCACCTACACTTTTCTTAAACGATATATTTATATGAATTGAGCTTTTAGACTTCAATTTCAATCACAAATGAAGCACGTTTTTTGAGCGTGCTTGAGGAAAGAGGAGAGTAATACACGGATTCAGTTGTGACGACGATGGATTTGGGTGTCCCTTGTGACAACGAAATGATTTGTTCTTCTTGTTTTTGAAGAAATTCCTCTACAACAGAAGATGACCTCATTTTGTAATCAACAATTGCGACAATCTCTCGTGTAGAAACAACACAATCATCACCTAAATGAATATACAAGACTCACACCTCATTTATCAGTCAATTACTTTTCCACTGGCTACTCTGAAAATTTCCGCTTCTTTCAGGGTGGCGTGGTCGATGCCTTCAACACTCGTAGTGGTGACAAAGGTCTGTACACGTCCCTGAATGGTATGGAGCAAATGAGACTGTCTGTAATCATCAAGTTCAGATAAAACATCATCGAGTAGAAGAATTGGGTATTCACCGATTTCTTCATGAATCAGATCAATTTCTGCCAGCTTTAGTGAAAGAGCTGTTGTTCTTTGCTGCCCTTGAGAGCCATATGTCTGAACATCCCGACCATTCACAAAGAAAAGAAGATCATCTCTGTGAGGCCCCCATAGCGTCACCCCTCGGTCTATTTCTCTGTCTCTTAGTTTCTGAAACGATTCTTCATAGCTATTTTTTATTTTCGACAAGTCTGACGCTTCTGATACCTCTATGGCCGTCTGGTATTGGAGCGTGAGCGTTTCCAGCTCTCTTGAAATCCCAAAATGCAGCGGCTGCGCCCATTTTTCGAGTTGTTTCGTAAAAGTCAGTCGTCTTTTGACAACCTTCGCTGCCGCATCAATCAACTGCTCTGTTAAAATCTCCAGCATCGCTTGATCCGTTTGCTTTCTTGTTTGCAATTGTTTCAAGTAATGATTTCGCTGAGTGAGGATTTTTTGATAGAGCGATAAATCATGCAAGTAGACAGCAGACACTTGTCCAATCTCCATGTCGAGGAATCTTCTGCGGATTTGCGGGCTACCTTTCACAAGGTTGAGATCCTCTGGTGCAAACATGATGGTGTTCAAGGCACCAACATAATGACTGAGTTTCTGTTGTTCAATGTGATTGACCTTGCCCTTTTTTCCTTTTTTTGAGATCACGAGCTGCATGGGGAGTGGACCATTTTTTTTGATGACTCTACCTTCTATTTTAGCATAGTCTTCGTCCCATCGGATAAGTTCTTTATCATTTGACGTACGATGAGACTTTGCCATCGACAATACATAGATCGCTTCCATCAGGTTCGTTTTACCTTGGGCGTTCTCACCAATCATCACATTCACCTTATTGTCGAATTGAAGCTCGGTGTGTTCATAGTTTCGGTATGAAGTTAACGCCAGACTTTGAATGTACATGTATTGTCACCCGTTTCTAATTCACAACTTGAAATGTGCCGTGACCTTCTATCTCGACAACATCACCTGGGTATAATTTGCGTCCCCGTCTATTATCTGGCTCTTGATTGATGAACACCTCATGTTCACTTAAAAACCACTTCGCCATTCCACCAGATTGAATGACTTCGGCTAATTTCAAAAACTGCCCTAATGTAATCATTTCTGTTTCAATCGTTATCAGATTAGGCATTGTATCGACCTCTTTCAATATCACTAATATCTAATTGTACTAAAAAACAAGACAAGAAGGAAAGGGGGAAAGCGAACTGGGATGAAAGAAAGCTGAGGAAATGAGGAAAAAAGCTGCTGTGCGCTCACACAGCAGCCATTTTAGACCAAATTAATACGTTCTAACTGGAAGAATCAATTGCAAAATGGAATCATCATTTGGCGTGCGTAATAGGAATGGTCTCATTGCGCCAGTGAAACTGACATGAATCTCTGTTCCCTCTAATACTTTTAAAGCATCAAGCATATATTTCGGACTGAAAGAGATTTTGAGATCCTCCCCTTTAATGTCATCTGCTTGCACCGTTTCAACTACTTTACCGATTTCAGGCGAATTAGAAGAAATTTCAAGGCTTTGCGCAGGATCAGCAGAAAGCTTCACAACGTTGTTACGCCCTTCTCTTGCTAAAAGTGACGCGCGATCAATCGCTTGAAGGAATTCTTTCGTATTCACCACTACATCCGTTTTACTTTCTTGCGGAATGAGGCGAGCTGTATCTGGGTAATTACCATCCAGCAATCTTGAGAAGAACAGCACGTTCTGTGCTTTAAAGAGAACCTGTGTCTCCGTAATGACGATGCTCACAAGATCTTGTCCATCATCAAGAATTTTACTTAGCTCTGTTAAACTCTTTCCAGGAATGACCACATTGTACGAGCTTTCCTCGTTAATATCCAACTTCGCTTTTCTTAAAGCAAGACGATGACTATCCGTTGCTGTGCATATTAATTCACCTTTTTCAACCTTCCAGTTTACACCTGTCAAGATAGGTCGTGTTTCTGAGGTGGACACTGCGAAAACCGTTTGACGGATAAGGTTTTTAAGCAAATCTGTTGGAATTTGAAAAGCATGATGCTCTTCAATTTGTGGCAGATGCGGATATTCTTCAGCATCTAAGCCGTTTAAATTAAATTCTGCTGAACCAGAGCGGATGATGGTCAGATGATTTTGTTCTACCTCAATTTCGACAGTAGACATAGGCAGTTTCTTAACGATTTCGCTAAAGAAGCGGGCTTGCAGCACAATACTTCCTGGTCGATCAATTGTAATGACTTCTAAATCTCCATCTCTTTGAGGAATAAAAGATTCGATTGAGATATCAGAATCGCTCCCTGTGAGAGAAACCCCTTCGTCAGATGCAACAATTTTAATCCCTGTCAAAATAGGAATCGTTGTTCTAGAGGATACGGCCTTTAATACATCTTGGACACTTTCAACAAGACGATCTTTTTGAATCGTGAATTTCATAGTGGTCCTCCTAATTTTTCTTAATGACATGTATATATATTTATTTAATAAAAATCGTAGAAGTACTAGTAGGGCTTGTGAATATGTGGATAAGTCAGTAGAAAGAAAGGAAAGACAGCCTATCCACATGTGGACAGACTGTGTATGACTATGCTCTAGTTATTCACATTTTCCCGTACTTATCTTATCAGCTTGATTATTTTAGTTGTTCTTTGATCTCTTTGACATGCTGCTGAAGCTGTTCATCTTCAACGATTAATTTTGAAATTTTCTCATGAGCATGAATGACGGTCGTATGATCTCGTCCGCCAAATTCTTCTCCGATTTTAGGTAGAGAGGAATCTGTCATTTCTCTAGAGAGATACATCGCAATTTGTCTTGGATAAGCAACTGATTTCGTACGTTTCTTCGCTTTGAAATCTTCTAATCGAATATTAAATTGCTGCCCTACAATTCTTTGAATATCTTTAATTGTAATCACCTTAGGTTTCGATGAAGGAATGATGTCCTTTAGGGCTTCAGCTGCTAGATCAGCATTGATGTCTTTATTGATTAAAGAAGAGTAAGCAACAACACGAATCAAAGCACCTTCCAGTTCCCGAATGTTGCTGTCGATTTGATTGGCAATATAAAGCATGACTTCATTCGGAATGTCTAAACCTTCTGCTTTTGCTTTTTTACGTAAGATCGCAATACGCGTTTCTAGATCTGGCGGGGTAATGTCTGTAATTAAGCCCCATTCGAATCGAGAGCGTAATCTGTCTTCAAGTGTCGGAATTTCCTTTGGCGGACGGTCACTAGAAATGACGATTTGCTTACTTTCTTCGTGAAGTGTGTTGAATGTATGGAAAAACTCTTCTTGTGTTTGTTCTTTTCCTGCTAAAAATTGAATATCATCTATCAAAAGCACATCTACATTCCGATAGCGATTACGGAAATCGACTGCTTTGTTGTCCCGGATTGAGTTGATAAATTCATTTGTAAATTTTTCAGATGATAGATAGACCACTTTGGCTGATGGATTATGGTCGATGACGTAATGACCGATCGCATGCATTAAGTGAGTCTTTCCTAAACCAACGCCCCCATAAATAAAAAGCGGGTTATATGCTTTTGCTGGTGCTTCTGCGACTGCAAGTGAAGCGGCATGAGCAAAACGGTTGCCTGAACCAATAACAAAAGTATCAAATGTATATTTTGGATTCAGCATATTTTGTGGAATTTCAACGGGTTCTTCTTTCGACATTTTTTTGATTGGAGATTTTGGCATGGCTTCCTCTTCGTCCTGATTTTGAGGAATAATAAATTTGATGCTGAGCTCTTCGCCTGTCAGTTCATAGATGGTATCTGCAATTAAGTGAAGGTATCTTGACTCGAGCCAGTCTCTTGCAAATTCATTAGGTGCAGTAATAGTCAGCGTATCTCCTTGAAGAGAATGGGCTTTAGTGGACTTCATCCATGTTTCAAAACTAGGTTTGCTCAATTTTGTCTCTATTTTTTGAAGTGCTTTATTCCACAGATCCAAAATATTTTCCATAAGGCTTCTCCCCCCTCCTTTTCTTTTTAAAATGACCAGTATCAAACTGTTATAGAACACGAAAAAGAGCAAATGGTCATCACCATTCGTGCACATACTTTGTTGAAAACAATTAATATAGTAGAAAAACGTCTTTTCGACAAATTACACAGGTTGTGGATAAACAATTCAACAAGCTGTGTAATAACTTTCCACAGGTTATCCACAAATTGTGGATAAGATAAATAGGCCAGATAAGTAATTAAGAGTTAAAACACAAATATAATATCAAAATAAACAAGATGGTGCAATGGGTGTCACAAACTTATCCACACACTTTACATCCTGTTGAAAAATAATTATCCACATAGGTTATTTGTGTGAAAAAAATGTCGATAATGGATGTGGATAGTCAAAATATGCCGGAAAAATATCCACAACCTTGTTTTGAAGGTTTTTTTGAAGGAAAAAAAGAATAAAATGCTGGAAACTAAAAAAGAAGGTTTCTTCACTTGATAACTTGTGTTATGCTTATAAGGTTGATAATAAGAGTTTTATCATTGATATTGACAATCGATGGGTTACACAAATATAATGAGTTAGACTGTCTTAAACAGCTATTCCTCAGGGAGGTGTCATAAATGAAAAGAACGTTTCAACCAAATAACCGTAAGCGTAGTAAAGTTCATGGCTTCCGCAGCCGTATGAGTTCTAAAAACGGACGTCTAGTTTTAAAGCGACGCCGCAGCAAAGGTAGAAAAAAATTATCAGCTTAGGCCACTGAATAATGTCAGTGGTCTTTTTTACATAAAATCGTAAATGAATTGTCAGTTTTTATCGGAGTGGAAGAAAACATGAAGAAGCGAAACAGGCTAAAAAAAAATGAAGAGTTTCAAACAGTGTTCAAAAAAGGTCAATCAATGGCTAATCGCCAATTCGTCATTTATCAGCTGGACCAACCAGATCAAGAAGAACTGCGTTTAGGATTGTCTGTCAGTAAGAAGATAGGTAATGCAGTGATAAGAAACCGGATTAAACGATTGATCCGTCAGGTGTTCTTAGAGGAAGGTCATAAGCTAAAGCAAGAAAAAGACTACATTGTTATCGCACGAAAACCAGCAAGCGAATTGACCTTTGAAGAAACAAAGAAGTCTCTCCAGCATTTATTTAGAAAATCCGCTGTTTATCAACAACAACCGAAAAAGTCTTCGTAATAGAAACTTTCGTTGAATCAATTTTTAAAAGCGCTTCCTTCATCTAGTGAATTAAAATGAAACCACCACTTTGTAATGAAAAAATGTTACCATACTGATTAGGTGAGTCACTTTCGTAATCAATTCCAACTTAAATAAAGTTTGAAGTAATGGGAGGAATCTTGTTGAAAAGGCGATTATTACTAATATTTAGCTTGATTGGCGTGTTGGTTCTATTGGCAGGATGTACACAAATCAATGAACCAATCACATCAGATAGTAAGGGATTCTGGAATTCTTACATTGTATACCCGCTATCTCAATTAATCACTTACATGGCAAACTTAACTGGTGAAAACTATGGTGTAGCGATTATTATTGTAACTCTTTTGATTCGTTTGCTCATTTTACCATTAATGATTAAACAGTTAAGAAGTACAAAAGCAATGCAAGCACTTCAGCCAGAACTAAAGAAGCTTCGTGAAAAATATAGCTCAAAAGATCAAAAAACACAGCAGCAGCTTCAACAGGAAACAATGGCTCTTTTCCAAAAGAATGGTGTAAATCCATTAGCAGGGTGTTTCCCAATCTTAATTCAAATGCCAATCTTAATTGGTTTTTATCATGCGATCATGAGAACAGCTGAAATCAAGAAGCATACTTTCTTATGGTTTGACTTAGGCAGTCCAGATCCATTATTCCTGCTACCGATTATTGCAGGTGTAGCTACTTTTATTCAGCAGAAGCTAATGATGGCTGGAAATCCTTCGGACAACCCTCAAATGGCGATTATGCTTTGGGTGATGCCAATTATGATCATTGTATTTGCAATCAGTTTCCCAGCGGCACTTTCACTGTACTGGGTTGTAGGTAACATTTTCATGATCATTCAAACGTTGGTCATTAAAACACCTCAAGTAAAAGTTGATACAAAAGAAAAAGCTGGCGGGAACAAAAAATGAAGGAAATAACTGCTGTCGGTCGCACAGTCGAAGAAGCAGTAGATTCCGGACTGAAACAAATTCAACTACTACAAGAAGAAGTGGATATCACAATAGTAGATGAAGGAAATAAAGGGTTTTTAGGATTATTTGGTAAAAGACAAGCTGTTGTCAAGTTAGTAGAAAAGCGAGATGCGCTCAAATTAGCAACACAGTATTTAGATAAAATTGTTAAATCAATTGATCCTAAAGCAAACATTGTTTCGAAAAAAGAAACGAAAAAGATCTCTTTTCACATTGATGGAGACAAAACTTCATTAATGATTGGAAAAAGAGGACAAACACTGTACTCTTTAGAAACCTTGGTGCAGTTAGTGTTTAATCGTTATTCTGATCAATATCATCATATTACAATTGATATTGGAGATTATAGGAAGAAACGACAAGAAGCACTTGAACAATACGCAATCAAAACGGCAAATCGTGTTTTAAAAACGAAGAGAAAGGTTCATTTAGAACCGATGCCTTCGAATGAACGAAAAGTCGTTCATGATACGATTGCAGCATTTTCTAAAGAACTTGCCACGGCATCCGAAGATACAGGCAGCAAGCGTCATGTTGTGGTGATGTATAAAAAATAACAGAAAGGCTAAGATTCAGCAAAGCTGGATTTTAGTCTTTTTTTATTGAAAAATTACCTTTTAATAGTAGATTAATCCTTTATTTCTAAAAAGTTAGTGTGTTATTTAAATCGAAAACGTCATTTTCCCTTAGTTGCAAAGGGAGAAGGACGTTTTAATTTATTGGATTTAGGTGTAAGATGTGAAGACAAGTTTAGAACGTCGTTATTCACATGTGGATAAGTTAAGTGTTAAAATAGACAGGGTGCAAAACTGTGGATAATTAAATGTGGGCTACTTTCGCTTCGCATGCATTTGTGGTATCTTTAAATTTTGGATTAAGCGTTTTTGATATAGAGATGGACAACGTCCATTTAATAGATATAAGACTGTCTATTGAATAGAGAAAGAGGTGAATGAGCGGTGGATACAATTGCAGCAATTTCTACACCAATGGGTGAAGGGGCAATTGCCATTATACGTTTAAGCGGGCCTGATGCAGTTCAGATTGCTGATCGCATGTATAAGGGGCCTAAGGAAAAAAAACTTGTATCAGTGGATTCTCATACCATTCATTATGGTCATATTGTAGATTCAAATACCGAGCAAGTGATAGAAGAGGTCATGGTGTCTGTATTAAGAGCGCCAAAAACATTTACGAGAGAAGACGTTATTGAGATCAACTGCCATGGCGGAATTGTCACGGTCAATAAAGTCTTGCAGCTTGCTTTAAAAGAAGGAGCGAGATTAGCGGAGCCAGGTGAGTTTACAAAACGTGCTTTCCTAAATGGAAGAATCGACTTGTCACAAGCAGAAGCCGTAATGGACTTGATTCGTGCAAAAACTGACCGTGCGATGAATGTCGCAATGACTCAAATGGAGGGACGTCTCTCCGGTTTGATTAAACGTCTTCGTGGTGAGATATTGGAGACACTTGCCCATGTAGAAGTGAATATTGATTATCCAGAGTATGACGATGTGGAAGAAATGACACATCGAGTATTAGTTGAAAAGGCGACATCTGTGAAAAAGGAAATTGAATCGCTTCTAACGACTTCACAGCAGGGGAAAATCCTACGTGAGGGCTTATCTACTGTTATTATTGGAAGGCCAAATGTTGGGAAGTCTTCCTTATTAAATAGTCTTGTTCAGGAAACAAAGGCGATTGTGACCGATATTCCTGGAACAACCAGAGATGTCATCGAGGAATATGTGAATGTAAGAGGAGTACCGCTCCGTTTAGTAGATACTGCGGGTATACGTGAGACTGAAGACATTGTTGAGCGTATTGGGGTCGAGCGATCAAGACAGGTCTTAAAAGAAGCTGACCTGATTTTACTTGTGCTCAATTATAGTGAAGAGTTATCTGAGGAAGATATTAAGCTATTTGAGGCTGTCTCAGGTATGGATATTATTGTGATTGTCAATAAGACAGATCTTGAGCCTAAACTTGATGTAGAAAAGGTAAAAGAGTTAGCGAAGGATCGTCCGGTTGTTACAACATCTTTATTACAAGAAAAAGGGATTGATGAGCTTGAAATGGCCATTCAATCTTTATTCTTCACAGGCTCAATTGAAAGTGGAGATTTAACGTATGTGAGCAATACTAGGCATATTGCGCTCCTTCAAGAAGCAAAACAATCGATTGAAGATGCTCTAGAAGGAATTGAAATGGATGTACCGATCGACATTGTTCAAATAGATTTAACACGCTGTTGGGAGCAGCTAGGTGAAATTATTGGGGATGCTGTTCATGAAAGCTTAATTGATCAGTTATTCTCTCAATTCTGTTTAGGAAAGTAAAGGGAGGAACAAAAGAAATGGGTTATGAAGCTGGCCAATATGATGTAATCGTCGTCGGTGCCGGTCATGCTGGTGTTGAGGCTGCTCTTGCTTCTGCAAGACAGGGCGCCAAAACACTTGTATTGACCATCAATCTCGATATGGTTGCTTTTATGCCATGTAATCCGTCCGTAGGAGGTCCCGCTAAAGGGATTGTCGTCAGAGAAATTGATGCGCTAGGCGGAGAAATGGCACGAAATATAGATAAGACACATATTCAAATGCGTATGCTGAATACTGGGAAGGGACCTGCTGTCCGTGCGTTAAGAGCGCAAGCAGATAAGTTTCAATATCAGCACGAAATGAAAAAAACAATGGAAAATGAACCAAACTTAACAATGCTGCAAGGGATGGTAGACCATTTAATTGTAGAAGATGATGAATGTAAAGGTGTTGTGACTCAAACAGGTGCAAATTATCGCGCGAAGTCTGTTGTCCTAACGACTGGTACTTTCTTAAAAGGCCGCATTATTTTAGGGGATCTTTCTTATTCAAGCGGTCCTAATAATCAGCAGCCTTCCATTAAATTATCGGATCATCTAGCAGAATTAGGATTCGATTTGGTTCGCTTTAAAACTGGGACACCACCTCGAGTAAACAGCCACTCGATTGATTATAGTAAGACGGAAATTCAACCAGGTGACGATGTACCACGTGCGTTTTCTTATGAAACTGTGGAATATATTACAGATCAATTACCATGCTGGTTAACATACACGAGTTTAGAGACTCATCAAATTATTGATGAGAATCTTCACCGTTCTCCTATGTATTCAGGTATGATTAAAGGAACAGGTCCTAGATACTGCCCGTCTATTGAGGATAAGGTGGTTCGTTTTAATGATAAACCGAGACATCAAATTTTCTTAGAGCCAGAAGGCCGTAATACGCAAGAAGTGTATGTTCAAGGTTTATCTACAAGTCTGCCAGAGGATGTACAGCAGCGAATGCTGTCAACCATTCCAGGGCTTGAAAATGTACAAATGATGCGAGCGGGTTATGCCATTGAGTATGATGCGATTGTGCCTACACAATTGTGGCCGACACTTGAGACGAAGAAAATTTCTGGATTATATACAGCTGGCCAAATCAATGGTACCTCTGGTTATGAGGAAGCTGCAGGTCAAGGAATTATGGCAGGTATCAATGCAGGAAGAAAAGCATTGGGTAAAGAAGAAGTCATTTTAAGCCGATCTGATGCATATATCGGTGTTCTCATTGATGATCTTGTCACGAAGGGTACAAATGAACCTTACCGTCTTTTAACTTCTCGTGCAGAGTACCGCTTACTTCTGCGTCATGACAATGCTGATTTAAGATTAACGGAACTTGGATATAACATTGGTTTAATTTCTGAAGAGAGATTCCAAGCATTCACACAGAAAAAAGAGGCCATTGAAGCAGAGAAAAAACGTTTATATTCTGTCATTATTAAACCTACAGTAGAGACACAGGAATATATTCGTTCACTTGGTGGAAGTGAATTGAAGGACGGTATTCGCGCTAGTGATCTGATGAAGCGCCCAGAGATGAACTATGAATCTGTTGTGAAACTAGCTCCTGCTGACACATCGCTTCCTGCTGATGTGTGTGAACAGGTAGAGATTCAAATTAAATATGAAGGTTATATCGAAAAGTCGCTCCAACAAGTTGAAAAGCTGAAAAAGATGGAAAACAAAAAGATTCCGGATCGAATCGATTATGATGCCATCAAAGGGATTGCAACTGAAGCGAAGCAAAAGCTAAAAGAAGTCCGACCGCTTTCTGTTGCACAGGCTTCTCGTATTTCAGGCGTTAACCCTGCTGATATTTCTATCCTTTTAGTGTATTTGGAGCAGGGACGTATTGCGAAGATAGCAGAGTAGAAAGGATGTCGGCATGAACATTGAACAATTTACAGCAGCACTAGAGGAGAAAGGGATCACTCTTTCTCCAGTGCAGCTTGAACAATTTGAAACTTACTTCCATATGCTTGTAGAATGGAACGAGAAGATGAATTTAACGTCCATTACAGAAAAGGAAGAAGTATATTTAAAGCATTTTTATGACTCGATATCAGCAGCATTTTTTATTGATTTTCACAATGTGACAACAATTTGTGATATTGGAGCTGGTGCTGGTTTTCCAAGCATTCCTCTTAAAATTTGTTTCCCTCATCTACATGTGACCATTGTTGATTCTCTCCAGAAACGCATTACGTTTCTCAATGAGTTAGCAAAAGGGTTAAACTTACAAGATACTACTTTTTATCATGATCGTGCGGAGACCTTTGGACAACGTAAAGATCAACGTGAAAGCTATGACCTTGTCACTGCTAGAGCAGTTGCGCGCTTATCTGTCTTGAGCGAACTATGCCTGCCTCTTGTGAAAAAGGAAGGATTGTTTGTTGCATTAAAAGCATCTGCTGCAGATGAAGAGATGCAAGCAGGAAAAAAAGCTGTCACTGTCCTCGGAGGAGAGGTTGTTGAAAAGCATTCCTTTGTTCTTCCTTTAGAAGAAAGCGAACGGAACATCATTGTCATTGAAAAGAAAAAACAAACACCAAAAAAATATCCTAGAAAACCAGGAACACCTAATAAATCACCAATAGAAGGTTGATCATGTAAAAGGTCGGTTTTTCTTCAATATTTATGATTTTACAGAAGGAAAAAACATGAGAAAATAGAATTATAAAAAGGTAGTTTTTAAAGGTGGTGTAGGTTCATGAAGCATTCACTCTCACGCTTCTTCGGGCTTGGTGACAAAGAACAACCTGAGCGTGATACCGAAATAGAGGCAGAGATTGCTGAGCATGATACATTAAAGGAAGAGATACAGGAGCTCCCGGTCGACACAATTATGCCTAACCGTTTTCAGCCACGCACCATTTTTTCAGAAGAAAAGATACAAGAGCTGGCCACAACCATTCATACCCATGGCATTATTCAACCGATTGTTGTTAGACCAACAGAAGAAGAAGGAAAATATGAACTGATCGCCGGCGAAAGACGTTGGAGAGCGGTACAAACTCTTCAATGGGAGAAAATCCCCGCTATTATAAAAGATTTTACTGATACGGAAACGGCATCTGTGGCATTGATTGAAAATTTGCAAAGAGAAGAGCTGTCTGCAATTGAAGAGGCTCATGCTTATGCACGTCTTTTAGAGCTTCATGATTTAACGCAAGAAGCGCTTGCTCAGCGTTTAGGTAAGGGACAATCGACTGTTGCAAACAAACTAAGACTTTTAAAGTTGCCTGAAGAGGTACAGCAAGCCATTTTGGAGAAAAAAATCTCTGAGAGGCATGCCCGTTCACTTGTACCTTTAAAGCTTCCAGAATTACAAATCACGCTGTTGCAGGAAATCATCGAAAAGCAGCTGAATGTGAAACAGACTGAAGAGCGTGTAGTGAAGATGCTTGAACAAAAAACAGATCGCAAACCGAAGCCGAAACGTAAGGCGTTTAGCCGAGATACGCGAATTGCGATGAATACCATTCGTCAGTCTCTCCATATGGTAGAAGATAGCGGACTTAAAATAAATACCGAGGAAGAAGAATTTGAGGAATATATCCAATTAACCATTCGCATTCCTAAATAGAAAAAAGCTGATGAGCATTACTCGTCAGCTTTTTTTGTCTTTCCATCCTTTAAATTCATGATATTTACTTATTATTAATTAATTGGTAAAATATGATTTTCATAGTAGAAGGGAGGTGACATATAACCAATGAAAATGAAAAAGACTATTTTTGCTATTATCTGTTATTTACTAATCTCTTTTTCTCTTTTTTCAAATGAAACGACTGTGTTTGCTGTGAGCACGTCAACGAATCATGATACTCATTCAGCGGAAGAAACGATTACAAAAGAAGAACTCAGTGCTCTGAAGAAACAAGGTGTGGTTTCGACAGATGTAACGGTTCAACAATTAAATCAAGAGCAAGCGTCTCAGGACGATGCGATCGATGTGATCACAGCTGATGATGATTTGGAGAACTATGGCTTACGGCAAAACAAACAGGATGAAATGGTAACAGATGAAAGGCCGAATACCATTCGCCATCTTTTTGGTAAACCGTATCCTGGAACCGATATTATGCCTCAAAAAGGGGATATATTGGTGACGAGCACTGGTGCTTTGAATGGTTTAATTGGTCATGCAGGCATCGTCATTAATGAGAAAAGCTATGCATCTATTCCTGGGTTCCGGCAGCATCCAAATATTGATTCCATTCAAAGCTGGTTTCGCTATAGTGCCAATACAAAGGTGATTCGGATTAATCATCAGGAAAAGGCAGATTTAGCTGGGGATTGGGCGCACGATTACGTGAAAGACCATCCGAAGGCTCGATATTCGATCACTATGTCTATTCAATCCTTGGACCCTACTTATTGTTCAAAGATTGTATGGCAGGCTTATGCGAAAACCGGGGACGCTGTTGGACATGCCACATTTACCATTAAAGCACCCTATGGGTTTTTGAAAAAGAAGAACTATAAAACAGTGACACCTAAAGTCATTGTAAGTGAAGGCCGAAAAATTGGCGGGCTAAACTTTTGATTGT
Source organism: Bacillus sp. UNC125MFCrub1.1 (assembly GCF_000701305.1). Classification (NCBI taxonomy): domain Bacteria; kingdom Bacillati; phylum Bacillota; class Bacilli; order Caryophanales; family Bacillaceae; genus Bacillus; species Bacillus sp. UNC125MFCrub1.1. The sequence continues at coordinate 996,396 of NZ_JNIG01000009.1, read as the reverse complement.
ATCTCCCTCACTTTTATGAAAGTGGGGGTTTTTTGTCTCGTTATTTTCTTCAAAAGATATATTAATATATCTTTAAAGCGTATTTTTATGCATCTATTCATGTACGGAAACACAGATTCATTCACGAATTTATAATGGGGGAACAAAAAAAGCAAACGTTTCATACTTTTTTTGATAGAATAGGAAGTATGAATGAATGAGAAACTTGTTAAGTTGAAAGTGGGTGACATCGTGGGGAAAATCATAGCGATTACCAACCAGAAGGGCGGCGTTGGGAAGACGACAACTTCTGTTAATTTGGGTGCGTGTTTAGCATACATAGGAAAACGAGTGTTGTTAGTTGATATTGATCCGCAGGGAAATGCCACGAGTGGTATTGGGATTGAGAAGGCCGACGTAGAGAAGTGCGTGTACGATATTTTAGTAGACGATGCAGATGTACTTGATGTGATTAAGACGACAGAGGTCGAAAATCTTGATGTCATTCCTGCGACGATACAGCTTGCAGGGGCGGAAATTGAGCTTGTGCCTACGATCTCACGTGAAGTGAGGCTGAAAAGAGCACTTGAATCTGTGAAGCAAAATTATGATTATATGATTATTGACTGCCCGCCATCGCTTGGATTACTGACGATTAATGCGTTAACTGCATCCGATTCTGTTTTAATACCGGTTCAGTGTGAATATTATGCGCTTGAAGGATTGAGTCAATTGTTGAATACGGTTCGTCTTGTGCAGAAACATCTAAATACCGACCTTGCCATTGAAGGTGTCTTACTGACAATGCTGGATGCAAGAACAAATCTTGGAATCCAAGTCATCGAAGAAGTAAAAAAATACTTTAGAGATAAAGTCTATCAGACCGTGATTCCGAGAAATGTGAGACTAAGTGAAGCGCCTAGTCATGGGAAACCTATTATCTTGTATGATCCACGTTCAAGAGGTGCAGATGTCTATTTAGACTTAGCAAAGGAAGTGGATGCGAATGGCTAAAGGTCTTGGAAAGGGTATTAATGCGCTATTTAACAATGTGGATGCCAATGAAGAAACTGTCGAAGAAATTAAGTTGAAGGATTTGCGTCCGAACCCTTATCAGCCAAGGAAAACGTTTGATGATGATGCATTGTCTGATCTCAAGGAATCGATTCAGCAGCACGGTGTTTTACAGCCGATTATTGTTCGTAAGTCCATTAAGGGATATGACATTGTCGCGGGAGAACGCCGTTTCCGTGCAGCACAACAAGCTGGTTTGACAACGATTCCTGCGATCGTCAGGGAATTTTCAGAAACACTGATGAGGGAGATCGCTCTTTTAGAAAACTTACAGCGCGAGGATTTATCTCCATTAGAGGAAGCGGAAGCCTATGCCTCCTTACTAGATCACTTAAGTGTGACTCAAGAGGAATTAGCCAAGCGGTTAGGAAAAAGCAGACCGCATATTGCGAACCACCTTCGTCTATTAACATTACCAGATGAAGTACAAAAGCTGATTGCGGATGGAACATTATCCATGGGACATGGACGCACGCTGCTTAGTTTGAAAAACAAAAAGAAGCTGGCGCCATTAGTAAAGAAGGTCGTGGACGAAGGATTGAATGTCCGTCAGGTTGAGAAACTTGTTCAGCAATTAAATGAAAATGTTCCACGTGAAACAAAGAAAAAAGAAGCACCAAAGGATCGCATGTTGAAAGAAAGAGAATCTTTCTTACAAAATTACTTTGGTACTTCAGTGACGATCAAGAAACAGAAGAAAAAAGGGAAAATTGAGATTGAATTTCTCTCAAATGAAGATTTAGAAAGAATCCTTGAATTGCTTTCTACGAGAGAATCATCGGAATGACCATCTTGATATGAGATGGTCTTTTTTATATTCTTCCCGTGATATTTTGAATAGGGGTGAAAAGAGAACGGCTTTTTTCTCTCGTCCAATCCATTTGATCAATGTGGGATAGACTTTCAGAAAGTGTATTGGCCATAGACATTACAAGATGAAGACGTGTGTTTTGGAGAACGAAGTATTCCATAAAACCGCTCACGTTGACGATTCCATTAATATGAATATTACCTACTTCTGGCAGCTCTTTTTGCACACCTGCACCGGGCTTTAACGGTCCTTCTCCAATTTGAAACGATCCTACACTTTTCACTCTCCCTAAACAGGCATCAACGGCTACGATAAATGGATGTTTATGAGCTTGTTCAATTTCAGCGAGCTTTTCCTTTAAATTGACCGCATGCACTGGGTCAGAGAGGGTGCCGTATACATGCAGCTTTTTTAAATCCAGACCTGAAAGCTTTGTTCCTACAAGTGGACCTAGAGAGTCACCGGTTGAGCGGTCTGTTCCTATGCAGACGATGGCAACGGGTCTTTTTCCTGCTTTCTGAAGATGCGAGAATAAAATACTTTTAAGCTGCTGAATGGCATTTGTATCCGTATGGGACACGTATTCTTTCACCCTATTTCTTAAAAAAAGACCGTTCTTGCTATTCATAGGTCTCACTTCCTTGTCATAGTAGTTAGTAACAGTATACGGAAACAAGCTTAATTCTATACCTATGAGGTGATGATTGTGTGGAAGGCTGGTTCAAGGTGGACGCTTTTAATTTTAGGAAGCTTGATAGGAGCGGGATATGCCTCCGGTCAAGAAATTTGGCAGTTTTTTGGCCTTGATAGCGGACTAGCCATTCTACTGTTTACGCTCATGTTTATGCTGTCTACCTATGTGGTGTTAAAAATCAGTTATGAGGTGCGTGCCGATCATTTTGTGCCGGTGTTAGAGCGTCTTGTAGGTCCTTGGCTGGCCAAGGTGTATGATATTTTAATTGTTCTTTATCTATTCACGACAACAACAGTCATGATTGCCGGTGGCGGGGTGACACTTGAGATGTATCATGTGCCATTTTGGGTTGGAATCGGTGCATTTTGTTTATTCTCATTTATGATTTTTTTCTGGGATGTGAAAGGGCTCTTATCTGTGAATGCCTTCATTATACCAATTTTGGTGGCGGGGCTCATCTATGCGTTTGTTTTTTATTATATGAATCATGATCATATGTGGAGAATTGATTTTGGCCAGCAATACAATTGGCCTGCCAGTATCGTCTTTGCTTCTTTGAATATATTATCTGTTGTGGCGGTGCTATCTTCAGTGGGGAAAGAAATGAAGGGGCTTGGAGAGGCCAAAGTTGCGAGTATATTAAGCGGTTTGATTTTTGGTGTCATTTCTTATGTGTATAACGAAATACTAGTTGATATTTCTGGGAGTCTTTCAGCAGAAGGGATTCCTTTGTTTACAGTATTAGAGGGGGCACCAACATCATTGTTTGTGTTTATGACCATTGTTCTTTGTTTAGCGATTTATACAACAACTGCTGCGGGATTATTTGGTTTATCCAGCCGCATGCTCTCTTTTGTACGAATGCCCCGCTGGTTCATTGTATTCATCATGCTCCTTTTGATGGCACCTTTAACCTCTCTTGGATTTGCTGATTTGATTGCTTTCTTGTATCCGATTTACAGCTTGCTCAATCTTTATTTGCTTGTCTGTTTAATGCTGTATCCGATTTTAAGTAAAAAGATATTTTTCCGTTCTAAAAATTATACTGATAAAATAAAATAAACACCTCTCTTTCAAAGAGAAGTGCTTATTTTATCCGAATGGAATCAATCGCTTCCTTGATATCGTCATATACAGGCATGTGCTGGAGACGCTGCATGCGTTCCTCTATTTCTGAGATGGCTTGTCCCTTTAAATGCTGGGATACGTGCTGTTTGACAATGGTTGTCTGGTTTATCATGTCTTCGGTTTTGGACAATTGGTACTCCAAGTGCATGCGTGTGTTTGCCAATTCATCGTGAAGCCGCATTTTCAGCAATCGCTTTAAATCTTTTCGTTGTCCTTCTCTGCGCATGGCCTGAATAGCGGCAATTTCTTCAGGTGATTGCGATTGTGTTTGTGGTGCAGATTGACTTTCGAATACAGACATGGAGCGGCGGGCACTCACATTTTGCAAGAAACGCTGGGCGTCACTAGGAGGTTTATTTTGATTGATCATATGTCGACTCCTTTCTTAACGAATACCCATTTGCATCGCAAGGCGTCTATCTGCCTTGGCATAGTCATCACCCATTGTGTACATATGTCTTGAAAGGGTGGAAAGTTCTTGTTCGTAGTCTCTCAAGGTGTACAAGGCATTCAGTTGTTTTTCATGAGAATAAAAGGTTGATTGCGGCTGCTCCATCCTTACTTCCTCTAACAGTGCTTCTACATCGCTATGGGTTAATAAATCATAGTGACCGAAGCCGACAAGTCCTTTCAGTTCTTGTTTTACATGATGGACGGCATCTTTTACACTATCATCAATTCCATCTATTTTCTCAAATACAGTGTGTACTTCATGTTCAATAATACTTTGTAGATCATAAGATGAATTTTTTAGTAAATGGGATTTTATGATAATTTCAAGCCCGCTTTGTGCATATGCACGGCCTGAATGGATTTCTTGTAAAAGCATCGCTGTAAAACTTGTATTGTGATCAAGCTGTTCATCTAAAATACGAGCGGTTCCATTCGAATGGAATGAATACCCATTTACTTTAAATTCTCCTGAAACGAGAGCTAAAAATGCATTTGTATCAAACGATTCGTTCCACTCTATATTCATTGATGCAAAAGCTGATCTTAAAAAGGTGTCAATTTCTCTTGGTTTATATTTTATGGATTCTTGGACCGATCCCTGCTCCCGGGGCGGTACGGTGTACTTGACTTGTCCAACTCCATGATCATGGCGATTGAGTAATCCTACATAATGATTGGGTTGAATATATTCCGTGAGAACATGGTTATATTTTCCTTCTACTGCTTTTTGCTGAATGGAAGGTGCCAGGCTGCTCCATATATTTGGGCTATCGAATGTGATGGCTTTTTTGACAGCTGGCTGTTCTGTCGCAATGTAAGCACAAACAGCACCGGCAAGCGCTTGTCCAGTGAGATAGATGGTTGCATTCGGGTGCTTCTGACAGACGTCCTTGATGTATTCCTTCCCTTTAAAAAAGACATGATCTTGTTTCCCGGCTAAGGATTTTCTTTCAATGGGGTAGGCATAATCCGTTTTTAACAATGATTGGGTAGCCGTTTGAACATCTTGTGTCGATGTCACCGTCATTTGTTTTGGCAGAGGACAGTGAAACGCGACAATGAACTCATCTGACTGTTCCTGCTGCATCGTTAAACCATATAATTGATGATCTATTTTTAGAAAATCGTTGACAGTGAGCGTATGCTGACCTACTTCTATCGTATGGTTCTGCTGGTAATTCTCTGCGTTTCCAGCGTGATCGGATATGATTTTATAATCTTTGTCGGTTAATCTATCCTTTCGATTGACCATCGTACCTGCTCCCTCACATAACATTTATGCAGATATCATAAATCAAAAAATATGGAAAAACCACAGCGTTCTACCAATAAAAACCTTTTGACCTACAGTGTTTGTGACAATATTGAAAAAAAGCGGAGTTTAAGTAACTATTGGTCACAAATAAAATGATCTAAAAGAAGGGTTTTTTCTATAAAAAAGAACGGGATTGATACATGACAGCGGCTCTTTATTTTGTGCATTGCTCTCTATCGGCATTTTTTTGTACAATAGATTTAATGAAGTGAGCAAGAGAGGTGAATGCTGATGGCAGACAAAGCATTTGGGTTACATGACGTCGTTGAAATGAAAAAACCCCATCCATGTGGTGCCAATCGGTGGAAAGTCATTCGTTTGGGCATGGATATTCGTATTAAATGCGAAGGGTGCGGGCACAGCGTGATGATCCCAAGAAGAGATTTTGAACGAAAAATGAAGAAAATTCTCGTCAAGCATGAGGAGCCAACTGCTTAAGTAGGCCTCATGCTTTTTTGATGAAATTTGTCTTTTGTTCAGAGAAACAGATGCAATTTCTTATTTTAAAGCTCCGATTTAGTCTTTTTGGTAATGTTTCTTCTATTGAAAATGCATGATGGTTAGCTTGTCTTTTCATGTAAACCTACTTATAATTGCTCTAGGTTCATATTACGCAGTATAACGAGCACGTTTCATATAGAGGAGATGAAAGAATGGCTTTAACAGCTGGTATTGTTGGTTTACCTAACGTCGGGAAGTCAACGCTATTTAATGCAATTACACAGGCTGGAGCGGAGTCTGCTAACTATCCGTTCTGTACCATTGATCCAAACGTCGGAATTGTAGAAGTTCCAGACGAGCGTTTGCAAAAACTGACAGAATTAGTGCAGCCAAAAAAGACAGTTCCGACTGCTTTCGAATTCACTGATATTGCTGGTATTGTGAAAGGTGCATCTAAAGGAGAAGGTTTAGGGAATAAATTCCTTTCTCACATTCGTCAAGTAGATGCAATCTGTCACGTGGTGAGAGCATTTGCTGATGATAACATTACACATGTGTCAGGTAAGGTTGACCCAGTGTCAGATATTGAAACGATTAATTTAGAATTGATTTTGGCTGATCTAGAAACGGTTGAAAAGCGTTTAACTCGTGTGAGTAAGCTAGCGAAACAAAAAGATAAGGAAGCGGTAGCTGAATTTGATATTTTGGAAAAGCTGAAGGACGCATTTGAAGCTGGAAAATCTGCAAGATCGGTTGAATTTACAGATGAGCAGCAGAAGCTTGTGAAGCAACTTCATTTACTCACGTCAAAACCTATTCTGTATGTAGCAAATGTGAGTGAGGACGAAGTAGCAGATCAGGACGGAAACGAATATGTACAGCAAATTCGTGAGTTTGCATCTGGCGAAAACGCTGAAGTCATCGTCGTTTGTGCGAAGATTGAGTCTGAAATTGCAGAGCTTGAAGGAGAAGAGAAGCAAATGTTCCTTGAAGAGCTTGGCATTAAAGAATCAGGTCTAGATCAGTTGATTAAAGCGTCTTATTCACTTCTAGGTTTAGCTACGTATTTCACAGCAGGTGAGCAAGAAGTACGTGCTTGGACATTTAAAAAAGGAATGAAGGCGCCGGAATGTGCTGGAATCATTCATACGGACTTCGAGCGTGGATTTATTCGTGCTGAAACGGTTGCTTATGAAGATTTACTAGCTGGCGGAAGTATGTCTGCTGCAAAAGAAGCAGGAAAAGTTCGTTTAGAAGGTAAAGAATATATAGTGAAAGATGGAGACGTCATTCATTTCCGTTTTAACGTATAGGTTCTTGTCATAGGCCAAGTAATTTGTTATAATATACAATTGTGAGTAATATAATTTATTGCTCCTTGCCCGTATAGGGCCGCTTAGACCAAAAGGAGGTGCAATCAGATGAGAAAGTACGAAGTTATGTACATCATCCGCCCAACAGTTGACGATGAGGCTAAAAAAGCAGTTATCGACCGTTTTAATAACGTGTTAACTTCTAACGGTGCGGAGATCACTGGAACAAAGGATTGGGGTAAACGTCGTCTTGCATACGAAATCAACGATTTCCGTGAAGGCTTCTACCAAATCGTAAACGTTCAATCTGACGCTGCAGCAGTTCAAGAATTTGACCGCTTAGCTAAGATCAGTGACGATATCATTCGCCACATTGTTGTTAAAGAAGAAGAATAAATCATTGAAATATATATTTAAAGGTGGTCTTTCAATATGCTAAACCGTGTTGTATTGGTCGGAAGACTAACAAAAGACCCTGAGCTTCGCTACACGCCTAATGGTGCGGCTGTAGCCACGTTTACTCTAGCTGTGAATCGTACGTTTACGAATCAATCTGGAGAGCGTGAAGCCGATTTCATTAACTGTGTTACTTGGAGAAGACAAGCTGAGAACGTGGCTAATTTCTTGAAAAAAGGAAGTCTTGCCGGTGTAGACGGTCGCTTGCAGACAAGAAACTATGAAAACCAGCAAGGACAGCGTGTCTTCGTGACAGAAGTTCAAGCTGAAAGTGTTCAATTTCTTGAGCCTAAAAGCGGCGGTGCTGGTTCAGGTGGATACAGCGGCGGTGGCAATAGCGGAGGCCAGTATTATGGCGGTAGCCAAAATGATCAGAATCCATTTGGAAATGAACCAAGTCAAAATCCATATGGCAATCAAAATAACCAAAATCGTAATCAGGGAAATAGCTTCAATGATGACCCATTTGCGAATGATGGTAAACCGATTGACATCTCCGATGATGATTTGCCATTCTAATTGATCTGAAAAAAATGACCAAAGGAAAGGTGTGAAAACAAATGGCAGGTGGACGCAGAGGCGGTCGTGCGAAACGTCGTAAAGTATGTTTCTTTACTTCTAACGGAATCACGCACATCGATTACAAAGATGTTGATCTTCTTAGAAAGTTTGTTTCTGAGCGTGGTAAAATTTTACCTCGTCGTGTAACAGGAACTAGCGCTAAGTATCAACGTAAATTGACATTAGCGATTAAAAAATCACGTCAAATGGCATTACTTCCATACGTTACTGGTGAGTAAGTCGTTGACTTAAAAGCGAAGGGCCTTGAGCTCTTCGCTTTTTTTATTTGTCTCACTTTTATGAGAAAGCCGTTTCTGGCAGTCTAACTAGGGGAAGTATGTAAAAAGAGAGTCAACGTGACAGTTTGTTCTATACAAATACTAGGTTAATCTGTCATATTGGTATTTTAAAATATACTTGCAGTCAGGGCGTGGGAAGATGATTGAATTTAAGAATGTATCGATGCAGTTTTCTGATGACCGCTATGCCGTTCAATCTGTTGATTTGGAGATTCAGAAAGGTGAATTTTTTGTATTGATTGGACCTAGTGGAAGCGGGAAAACGACGACTTTGAAAATGATCAATCGTCTCATCTCTTCTACAGAAGGTGAGATTTACATAAAGGGTCGAACCATCAGCGATTATGATATTTATGAGCTGCGCTGGGATATTGGTTATGTGCTTCAGCAAATAGCGCTGTTCCCTCATATGACCATAGAAGAGAATATTGCTATAGTGCCAGAGCTGAAACAATGGAAGCGGACTGAGACGAATCAGCGTGTTGATGAGTTGATGTTCATGGTGGGGCTTGAGCCTACTACCTATCGACATCGAAAGCCAGCAGAGCTTTCAGGAGGACAGCAGCAGCGAGTCGGCGTAGCACGGGCACTTGCTGCTGATCCTGAGATTGTCCTGATGGATGAACCTTTTAGTGCGTTAGATCCACTGACGAGAGAGAAATTACAAGATGATCTGCTTGAGTTACAGCGCCGTATTCAAAAGACCATCGTTTTTGTGACACATGATATGCAGGAAGCCATGAAGCTTGGAGATCGGATATGTGTGATGAATGAAGGAAAAGTGGTGCAGGTTGGACGCCCAGAGGAATTGATTCAGCATCCAGTGAATCCATTTGTGCGGGAGTTTGTTTCAGGAGCTGCCCGTCATGTAGACCATCAAGCATTTGAGCTGACAACTATTTCTCAGCCCATGCCTCAAGATGATCTGTTAGGCGATGAGGCGGTCTCCATCCATGCGACGCTGGAAGAGGTTCTATCTCGGCTGGCAGAGCATGAAGAACTTGTTGTTGAGAAGGATGGGGAACGGATCGGACTCATCACTCGTCAAGCGGTGATTCAGTATTTAGCCGGTACTTCTGCTGAGAGGGGCGAGACACATGAATGAATGGACCAGTGTGCTATGGGCTCGAAAAGATCAGCTCGGACACGCCTTACTTGAGCATATTCAAATTTCCTTCATTGCGTTATTTCTAGCGATTTTGATTGCCATTCCTTTAGGGATTTATTTAACGAGAGTCCCTAAGATAGCAGAGTGGATCATTGGGGTGACGGCTGTCTTGCAGACAATTCCGTCTTTGGCGCTGCTTGGACTGCTGATTCCTCTCGTTGGGATTGGTCAAGTGCCCGCAATTATCGCTCTTGTCGTCTATGCTCTTCTTCCTATTTTAAGAAACACATATACAGGCATTCGTGAGGTCGATCCGTCGCTCCGAGAAGCGGCGCTCGCTATGGGGATGAATCACCGCAAACGCTTATTAAAAGTAGAACTCCCTCTTGCTATGCCTGTGATCATGGCAGGTATCCGAACAGGGATGGTTCTTATTGTAGGGACAGCCACTCTTGCAGCTCTTATTGGGGCAGGCGGATTAGGGAGTCTGATTCTGCTTGGAATTGATCGGAATGATATGTCGTTGATCATCATTGGTGCTATTCCAGCTGCATTACTTGCGCTATTATTTGATGTGGTTTTGCGGACACTTGAGAAAATCTCCTTTAAAAAAACCGTGATCTCTGTGACGGTCTTTGCTGTAATAGCAGGAGCAGTTGTCGCTGCCCCATTGCTGTTTCAACAAGAAAAGAAAGAGATCACCATTGGAGGGAAGCTGGGGTCAGAGCCTGAAATTTTGATCTCTATGTATAAGCTTTTAATTGAGCAGGATACAGATATCCAAGTCAATCTTAAGCCTGGTCTTGGTAAGACGTCCTTTGTTTTTCAAGCACTGCGGTCTGGTGATATTGACATCTATCCTGAATTTACAGGGACAGCGATTTCTGAATTTCTGAAAGAAACAGCGAAAAGCACGGATAAGGAAAAAGTGTATGAGCAAGCGCGCCAAGGTTTGGCGTCATCCTTTCAGCTTCAGCTTCTTCAGCCGATGGCTTATAACAATACATATGCTTTAGCCGTGCCTCAATCACTAGCGGATCAATATGATTTATCAAAGATTTCAGATCTGGGTCAAATCAAGAATCGTATACGTGCTGGCTTTACTTTAGAGTTTTCTGATCGTCAGGATGGATATTTAGGCATTCAAAAAGCTTATCAGTTTTCTTTCGACGATGTGGTCACGATGGAACCGAAACTTCGATATCGAGCCATTCAAAAAGGGAATATTCAGTTGGTCGATGCGTATTCGACAGACAGTGAATTGAGACAATACAAGTTGAAGGTGCTTGATGATGACAAGCATGTTTTCCCGCCCTATCAAGGAGCGCCCTTGCTAAGACAGGAGACATTAAAAGAGTATCCTGAGATTGAGGCCTCTCTCAACAAGCTCGCTGGTCAAATCACAGATGATGAGATGAGAGAAATGAATTACGAAGTCAATGTGAAGGGGAAAGATGCATTTCAAGTAGCCGAAGCCTATTTAAAAAAGAAAAAATTGCTTCAATAATCAAGGGAAAGCAGGTCTGCTATAACAAAGCGGCCTGCTTTTGAAAAGAAAAAAACAAAAATCATTGACATCTATTTCAAAAAAGAATATCCTTAATTCGAGATAAATATATTTTTTGGTCATATATCTCGAATTCGAGATAATATAAAAGCGTCAGTCAAGACATAATGAGTAGGGACATGTTACGTCATGAAGAGGAGGTCATTAGAAGTGAAGAAAACAGAAGGAATTCACCATATCACAGCAATTGTTGGTCATCCTCAGGAGAACGTTGATTTTTATGCAGGTGTTTTAGGTCTGCGTCTCGTGAAAAAGACCGTCAATTTTGATGATCCAGGCACATATCATTTATATTTTGGAAATGAAGGAGGTTCTCCAGGTACCATTATTACGTTTTTCCCTTGGCCAGGTGCACAAAAGGGACAAATTGGAGCAGGTCAAGTAGGTGTGACAACATATGTCGTACCGACCGGTGCCTTCTCTTTTTGGAAGGAACGGCTTGAGCAGTTTGACGTTTCTTATGAAATGATTGAACGCTTTGGTGAGGCCTTTCTCTCTTTTGAAGATCCGCACGGTTTATTGATAGAACTTGTAGAGCGTGAAGAAGGAAAACAGAATGACTGGACATTTAATGGGGTGACACCAGAAGTAGCAATTAAAGGGTTTGGCGGAGCTGTTTTATTAACTTCACAGCCTGAGCAAACGATGCAGCTGCTAGAGCAAACGATGGGACTTGAAAAAGTCGGCACAGAAGGAGATTATGTGAGATTCCGTTCGTTTGGAGAAATCGGTAATGTCATTGATGTGAACAAGACACCTGTTGCACGAGGACGTATGGGCGTGGGTGTTGTACATCATATTGCGTGGAGAGCAACAGATGATCAGGATCAATTGGATTGGCAAAGACATGTTGCGCAAAGCGGATATCAAGTGACGCCTGTGCAAGATCGAAATTATTTCAATGCGATTTATTTTAGAGAGCTTGGCGGCATATTATTTGAGATTGCGACCGATCCTCCAGGGTTTGCACATGATGAATCTGTGGAAACGATGGGTGAAGCGTTGAAACTGCCACCGCAATATGAGGCGCAGCGTAGTCAAATTGAACAAATCGTGCTGCCGATTGAGGTAAGAGAAATCAAAGGGAAAGGAGATTCATGATGAAGCATCTTTTTCAAAAAGGAAAGAATGAACAAAAACCTGTCCTTCTCATGCTGCATGGAACTGGCGGGACAGAGCAAGACTTATTGCCGCTTGCAGAAGTGGTAGATCCTGAAGCATCTATTCTTAGTGTGAGAGGAAATGTATCAGAAAACGGCATGCCGCGTTTTTTCAGGCGTTTGGCAGAGGGTGTTTTTGATGAGCAAGATTTAATTGAGCGTACAGAGGAATTATATACATTTATCGGGGAAGCAGCAGATAAGTATGGATTTGATCGTCACAATGTGGTAGCCATCGGCTATTCAAACGGGGCGAATATTGCTGGAAGTCTGTTATTCCATTACGGAGATGCGCTGAAAGGAGCGATCCTGCATCATCCAATGGTCCCAAGACGAGGGGTTTCATTACCTTCATTAGCGGGGAAACAAGTCTTTATAGCAGCTGGTGAAAATGACCCAATGTGTCGTCCTGAGGAATCTCAGGAACTGGAGCAACTGCTTCAGGAGGCGGGAGCATCCGTAACGCTTCATTGGGAAAATCGTGGACATCAGCTAACGAGAGAAGAAGTCGATGCTGCGGCATTGTGGTATCGTCGTCAATTTAAATAAGGTGGGGAATACAGGTGGGATTTTTACAGAAGCTATTTGGGCAAACCAAACAAAAGGAGATGGAACAAGTGGAAAACGTAAAACTAGCGATTATTTATTATAGTTCAACAGGTACAAACTATCAGATGGCAAAATGGGCTGAGGCTGGAGCGAAAGAAGCTGGTGCTGAAGTCAAAATTTTAAAGGTTCCTGAATTGGCACCAGAAGCAGTTGTTGCATCAAATCCAGCATGGAAAGCACATTTAGATGAAACAAAAGATGTCCCTGAGGTTCAGTTAAGTGACTTAGAGTGGGCAGATGCCATTATTTTCAGCATGCCGACACGTTTCGGTAACTTACCGGCTCAAATGAAGCAATTCTTAGACACAACAGGCGGTTTATGGTTCCAAGGGAAACTAGCAAACAAAGCAGTGAGTGCGATGACATCTGCACAAAACCCAAATGGCGGACAGGAGCAGACAGTTCTGAGCCTGTATACAACGATGTTCCACTGGGGAGCCATTATTGCCGCTCCTGGATACACGGATGATTCCCTATACGGCGCAGGGGGTAACCCTTACGGTGTGAGTGTGACTGTTGACCAAAATGGAAAGATCCAAGAGGATGCAGAAGCAGCCGCAAAACATCAGGCGAAACGTACAGTCAATGTAGCAGAATGGATCAAAAAAGGTCAAAACGCTTAATAGATGTATACAAAAAGAATGCAGCCACTCCGCTGCATTCTTTTTTCATTAATAAGGATCTGAAGGTGTGCTGTTGTTGATCGCATCGTTGACAGCCTGTGCCGCGCCTGTTGATCCAATGGGTCCGCTTGGCTCCTCTTGTTTGAAGGCTTTTAAGCCATCGGCCACACGTTTTCCGTAATCAGGATCAGCTTTTGTAAAGTTTTCGATCATTTGGTCTTGGATGTCTTTTTGGCAGGTAGCTAAGGTGTTGACTAAGTTTTTAATCAGTTCCTCACGCTCCCAATCATTGAAGCGACGATAAGTTTCTCCCGCTTGTCCGAAATTGTTCGGGCGGTCAATGGCTTCTCGTTTGACTTCACCCTCTACAAAAGGCGTATGATCCTTTCCATCTTGCTGTGCTTCTTTTAATCCTCCGAGAATGGACGGTTCATAATTCACATGGGGGTTTTGTCCTTTTCCTTGATCCACATGATATTCCATTTGCCCATCTCGCTGATTGGTGGCAACATGCTTTTTCGGTGCATTGATCGGCAGCTGTAAATAATTTGGCCCGACACGATATCGCTGCGTATCAGAGTAAGAGAAGGTACGCCCTTGCAGCAATTTATCATCTGAGAAATCTAATCCGTCTACAAGAACCCCCGTCCCAAAGGCAACCTGTTCCACTTCTGCAAAATAATTTTCTGGATTTTTGTTTAGCACCATTCGTCCGATCGGTTTCCATGGATAGTCATCCTTGTACCAGAGCTTTGTCGGATCGAGTGGATCAAAGTCTAGATGGGGGTGGGTGTCATCTTCCATGATTTGCGCGTATACTTCCCATTCAGGATGATCCCCTTGTTCAATGGCTTCATATAAATCCTGTGTGGCATGATTAAAGTTTTCCCCTTGAATGGCTTGGGCTTGTTCTTGTGTCAGGTTGCGAATTCCTTGCTTTGGTTCAAAGTGATATTTGACCAGTACTGCTTTTCCTTCATGATTCACCCATTTATAGGCATGGACGCCAGAGCCTTGCATGTGCCGGTATGTGGCGGGAATGCCCCATGGTGAGAAGAGAAATGTCACCATATGTGTTGCTTCAGGTGATTGTGAAACGAAATCAAAAATGCGCTCGCCATCCTGACGATTTGTGACAGGATCAGGCTTAAAGGCATGAACCAAATCAGGGAATTTCAAAGCATCTCGAATAAAGAAAATTTTGAGGTTGTTCCCAACGAGATCCCAGTTGCCGTCTTCTGTATAAAATTTGATCGCAAATCCCCGCGGATCGCGTAAAGTTTCTGGTGAATGTCCGCCGTGAATAACAGAAGAGAATCGAACGAAGACAGGGGTCTTTTTTCCTTTCTCTTGAAATAATTTGGCTCTTGTATAAGTGGAAATGGGTTCGTCACCGAATGTACCGTAGGCTTCAAAGTATCCGTGTGCGCCGGCACCTCGTGCGTGAACGACACGTTCAGGGATGCGTTCACGATCAAAATGACTGATTTTCTCTAGGAAATCGTAGTTTTCAAGCGTAGTCGGCCCTCTATTCCCAACGGTTCTCATGTTTTGATTATCTGTTACCGGATGACCTTGGCGATTCGTCAAGGTTTCTTCTGACTCTGAAGATGATACAGGCTGTTGATCTTCTTTCAAGGTAGAATCCCTCCTTCAATATCTCCCTAACAATATGGTCATGTTGCTCCCTATTTCATACAAGGATTGATATAATGAGTGAAAACTTTTATGAGGAGCGGACTTAATGATTCGATTACACTGCCTTCACGCACATCCATCTAATATTTCTTACATTGACGACGCTTTCTATGGCACAGGATTTGATCTGCATCACATCGTCGATTCATCCTTTATGGAACGAGCCAAACAAGATCCTGCATTTGATCTTGAGCAGCAGCAAACCTATGCGATCAACAGACTCATGCAAGAAGCAGAGGCTGATCTTGTTTTATTAACGTGTACACAATACATTGCGGCTTTGGGGGAGCAGCAGCACCTGTTCAAACAACCAATTGTTCCGATAGATGAGCCGTTATTTGAGCAGATTTGTGAGCGAGAGGGTCCGCTTCAGCTGGTGTTTTCAAACCCAGATACAGTAGAAGGAACGATGAAGCGACTGTCTTCATATGTAAAAGAGCGGGGAAAGCAGTTAAAGGCAGAAGTGGTTGTGCTAGAGGATGTCTTTCATCTTTGCTTGAACGGTGATATACAAGCCTACCATGAGCGAATTATGGAACAGTTAAGGCGATCTGTGAAGCAGCATGGAGATATATGTGTGATGCAGCTCTCGATGGTTCACGCTGCAAAGCAGGTGGAGCAGGAAACAGGAGTGTCCATCATTCATCCGCTATCACCACTCAAACCATTTGTTTATCAAAAAATAACTACTCTAAAAGAGTGAACCCGCCACAGGTTCGCTCTTTTTGTATAGAAACGTAAATGGGATGACATGTTAAAAAAATAATGGAGCGCAAACTATTTTTAACAGGTGCGCGTCTATCCAATGTAAGAAATAACAGATGCGCATTTAAGATAAAGGAGCTCTTTGTAAAATGAAGAAACGAAAGATTGATGATCAATTTGCGGATTACGTAATGGAGCATAAACACAGTTTTTATCGATTGTCCTATAGCTATGTCAAAAACCCAGAAGATGCGATGGATGTCGTTCAAGAGGCGATTCATAAAGCACTCAAATCTGTTCACCGATTAGAGGATGCGACCAAGATGCATAGCTGGTTTTATAAAATCGTTGTAAACGCTGCCCTCGACTTTTTACGAAAGAAGAAGCGTGTGCAAGTGACAGAGGATGACACGCTTGAATTTTTATCGCAGGGTGAATCGGATGTCTATGAGGATCAAGATGTCAGACGGGCGATAGAAGATTTGCCGGAGATGTATCGGGCCATCATTATATTAAGATTCTTTGAGGATTTAAAGCTAGAGGACATTGCTCATATTCTTGGAGAAAATGAAAACACCATTAAAACAAGATTATATAAGGCGTTGCGGCTTTTAAAAGTAGAATTATCGCAGGAGGAAATATAAATGGATAAGCATTTGGAACAGTTAAAAGAAGAATATCTAGAAATCCCTATTCCCCCGGAATACGATGCTATGGTTGAACGGACATTAAAACGAAAAAACAAGCAACCTCATTTTCAGAAATGGACGATCGGACTTGTTGCTGCGGCTGCTTTATTTGTCACCACTGTAAATGTCAGTCCGCAGGCAGCAAGAGCGATTTCAGAAGTACCCGTCATTGGAGAGCTTGTGAAAGTCGTGACGTTCACAGAATTTAAAAAGAGCGATCAGGGAACAAATATTGATCTCAAAACACCACACGTTTCAGGGCTTGGGGACGGAAAATTACAAGACAACCTGAATCAAAAATATTTAGCTGAAAACAAAAAGCTGTATCAAGATTTTGAAAAGGAAACAAAGGGTTATAAAAATGGTCATTTGAGTGTAGAGAGCGGATATGAAGTAAGAACAAATAATGATCAAATTCTTTCACTAGGTCGATACAAGGTGACGACTCAGGCTTCTGCGGCAGAGGAAATGACATATGATACGGTGGATAAGAAAAACCATGTACTCATTACATTACCAAGTCTGTTTAAAGATGACCGTTATATTGATGTGATTAGTGAAAATATTAAAGAACAAATGAAGAAACAGATGAAAGAGGATTCAAATAAGATTTACTGGATGACGAAGCAAGATACGGTTGATCCGTTTAAGAAGATTCAGCCAGATCAAAGTTTCTATATCAATTCAAAAGGCAAACTGGTGATTTCCTTCAACGAATATGATGTGGCGCCTGGTTACATGGGTGTAGTTGAATTCACGATTCCAACAAGCGTGCTAAAGGATATTCTCGTCAGCGATATGTACATTCATTAAAAGAAGAAAAAAGACTGCTGAAGATGTCAGCAGTCTTTTTATGTTTATGAAGAAAGTGCGTCTGTTAGTGCAGGCACGACTTGTTTCTTTCTTGATACAACACCTTTTAGTAAAGCAGTGTTGTTTTCAAGTGTGACATTGAATGCTTTTTCTACTTTTGCTGCTTCAGTACCAAGGGCAAGCGCAAGAGAGTCATTTTCTAGAATGTCTGTGATCACTAAAACAAATAGATCAAGACCTTTCGCTGCGATGACTTCATTGATTTTTGCTTCGATGTCAGCTTGTCTTGCTGTTACTTCAGCGATATCAACTGTATTAACTTGTGCAATTTCGACTTTGCTGTTACCTAGTGCAAATTCTTTTGCATCCAGTGTGATTAATTCTTGAACTGTTTTTTGGCTTAGGTCAGCTCCTGCTTTCAGCATATCTAAACCATATACGTCAGGGTCTACTCCTGCGATTTTTGCCAGCTCATGCGCAGCATCAACATCCTGCTGTGTGCATGTTGGGGATTTGAATAGCAAGGAATCAGAAATGATCGCAGACAAAAGCAAACCAGCGATTTCTTTTTCAATTGTGACTTGGTGCTCTTTGTACATTTTGTTTAAGATCGTTGCTGTGCAGCCAACTGGCTCAGCACGATAGTAAAGAGGTTCACTTGTTTCAAAGTTGGCAATACGGTGATGGTCAATGACCTCTGTCACTTGTACTTGATCAATATCGCTTACACTTTGTTGGAATTCGTTATGATCGACAAGAATGACTTGTTTTGTTTCGTTTGCAGCCGTTTCAATGAAACGAGGTGCTTCTTGTTTAAAGAAATCTAATGCGTATTGTGTTTCTCCATTGATTTCTCCAAGTCTGACAGCTTCTGCTTGAACGCCAATTTTGTTTTTCAGATCAGCGTAAGCGATAGCAGAGCAAATCGTGTCTGTGTCAGGGTTTTTGTGTCCGAATACGAGTGTTTTTCCCATGTGAATTCTCCTTCTTACTTTTATTGATGATGTTTCTATTCTAACAGCTTTTGACCTTGAATTCAGGGTTTATAGCTAAGAATAATCTAAAAAATTGTAACATGCTGTCTGAAAAGTTGCATGTACAAGACGATCTAAGTTGTTCCACGTGAAACGCTCTTGAGATAGCCTGCATTTTACTTGCGATTTGCGGCTATGGTAAAATAAACGTTGGGTCAAGATATGACGGAGCGTACATCGTACGTATACATAGAAGTACACATTGAGCAAGATATAGAAAAATGATTGGATTGAGGTGAAGGTGTGAAACAAACAAAAGCGTTAGTAGAAGGCGCTATCATGATCAGTATTTTTGCGGTCATGACGCTGTTTTATTTGTATGTGCCACTTTTAGCCATTATTTTCTTCATGGCTGCTCCGATTCCGATCATTCTCTATACAATCAGGCATGGCTTGAAAAAAGGAATTGCGGCTGGCGCTATTGGCATAGTGATCAGCTTTTTAATTGGGTCTATTAATGGGCTGTTAAGTGCGCCAATGCTGATTGCTGTTGGAGTAGGTATGGGTGTTTTCTACAGCAGGAGGCAGCCAGGTCAGGCTATTATTACGGGTGCGCTGATCTACTTATTCAGTTTTCTCATTTACTTTGTTGTCAGTGTCCAGCTGTTTCAAGTAGATATACTGGGTGTCGCAAAGGAATCAATTGACCAAATCATGCCGATGGTAGAGAGTACCTTAAAACAATCAGGCGCTTCTGATCAGGACATAGCAAAACAACTCAAGCAGTTTAGAGAGATGCAGGATACGGCATTAAATTCTTTACCTGTAGCGCTTTTGATTTTTGTCACGCTGATGTCTTTCGTCAATCATTGGTTTGTGCGGCCGTTGATCAAACGGTTTGTTCCAGACATGCCAGCTCTTAAGAAATTTAAGGATATGCGACTGCCAAAAAGCATGGTATGGTATTATTTACTCACACTGCTTTTGATGCTGATTCAGCCGGAGAAAGGCAGCTTTTTATCGCTCGTGCAAACGAGTGCTTTTCAAATTTTATTTATACTGGTGCTTATTCAGGGCTTTTCTTTTATCTTCTATTATTGCCACGAAAAAAACATCTCAAAAGTGGTACCCATTTTTGCCGTTGTATTGACGATTCTCTTTCCGCCAATCGGTGTGATTGTGCGTATTATAGGGATTGCTGACATAGGCTTTGATTTAAGAGAAAAAGTAAAAACAAATAATTCACTCTGAATGTTGAGGAGTTGATATCAGTGCCAAGCTTCTATCGAAAACCTGTCATCAAGTATCCGATCTTCGCGTTAATTGTTCTTGCGGTGATCACAGTCCTCCTCAACCTTTATTTTAATTGGATCATAGGAGCGGTTGGTCTTTTAGTCCTTGCGGGTGTGCTCTACTTTTTAAAGTGGGCAGATACGCAGGTACAAAAAGAGATTGATTCATATATTTCAACATTATCCTATCGAGTCAAAAAGGTTGGAGAAGAAGCATTAATGGAGATGCCAATTGGTATTATGCTGTTTAATGACCAGTATTATATCGAATGGACCAATCCATTTCTCGCTTCGTGCTTCCATGAAAGCACACTTGTCGGCAGATCCTTGTATGATACATTTGAATCCATTGTGCCTCTTATTAAACAAGAGGTTGAGACAGAAAATGTGACGCTGAATGACCGGAAATTCAAAGTCATTATTAAACGGTCAGAGCGCCTTTTATATTTCTTTGATGTCACGGAACAAGTGCAGATTGAAAGACAGTATGAAAATGAACGAACGGTGTTATCTTATATCTTTTTAGACAATTATGATGATGTGACGCAGGGTCTTGATGATCAGGTGCGTAGCGCGATAAATAGTGAAGTCACATCGCTGTTAAACAATTGGGCACAAGAATACGGCATTTTCTTAAAAAGAATTTCATCTGAACGATTTATGGCTGTATTAAACGAGAGCATATTAGCAGAGCTTGAAGCATCGAAGTTTTCCATTTTAGACGAGGTTCGTGAGAAAACAGGGGCACATAGCGCCACACTTACCCTTAGTATTGGAATCGGTGCGTCTGTTCCTTCTTTAAAAGAACTTGGCGCACTTGCGCAGTCGAGTCTTGACCTTGCCCTCGGACGAGGCGGGGATCAGGTAGCGATTAAACAGCCGAATGGGAAAGTGAAATTCTACGGTGGAAAAACCAATCCGATGGAAAAACGGACACGAGTACGCGCACGGGTCATTTCACATGCTTTAAAAGAAATTGTATCTGAAAGCGGTAATGTCATGATCATGGGGCATAAGTTCCCCGACATGGACTCTATCGGTGCCTCGATCGGGATTTTAAAGGTTGCTCAAGCGAATGGAAAAGAAGGTTACATCGTCATTGATGCCAACCAGATTGGGGATAGCGTTCAACGCTTAATTAGTGAAATTAAGAATTATGAAGAACTTTGGTCCCGTTTTATCACGCCTGAGGAAGCGATGGAGCTTGCAAAGGATGACACATTGCTTGTGGTCGTAGATACACATAAACCGTCCCTTGTGATGGAAGAACGACTGCTAAATAAGATTGAAAACGTCGTTGTCATTGACCACCATAGACGTGGTGAGGAATTTATCCGTGATCCTTTACTTGTCTATATGGAGCCGTATGCTTCATCTACAGCAGAACTTGTGACAGAGCTGTTAGAGTATCAGCCGAAGAAATTGCGAATTAACATGATTGAAGCCACAGCACTTCTTGCTGGGATCATCGTGGATACGAAGAGTTTCTCCCTCAGAACGGGGTCAAGAACGTTCGATGCAGCATCCTACCTTCGTGCAAAAGGGGCAGATCCTGTCCTTGTGCAAAAGTTTTTGAAAGAAACAGTCGATCATTACATCAAACGGGCAAAGCTCATTCAGCATACAGAGCTGTATCAAAATCAGGTAGCGATTGCTTCCTTGCCGTCTGACAGATCTGAGTATTATGATCAAATTACGATTGCACAGACGGCTGATTCTCTCTTGTCGATGAGTGAGGTTGAAGCATCATTTGCTGTCGCAAGGCGAGATGACGATACGGTCTGTATTAGTGCAAGATCGTTAGGGGATATCAACGTTCAAATCATTATGGAAGCATTAGATGGCGGCGGTCATTTGACTAACGCTGCGACCCAGATTTATGGTATAACCATTGAAGAAGCGGTAGAGAAGTTAAAAGCTGCCATAGATGAATATTTCGAAGGAGGGGTTCAAAGATGAAAGTCATCTTTCTAAAAGACGTAAAAGGCAAAGGGAAAAAAGGCGAAGTCAAAAATGTAGCAGACGGATACGCTCACAACTTTCTCATCAAACAAGGGTTAGCTGTTGAAGCAACTCCAACGAACCTAAGTGCATTGGAAGGGCAGAAAAACAAAGAGAAAAAGAATGCCATCCAAGAGCTTGAGCAAGCGAAACAATTAAAAGAAACACTTGAGGCGCTGACAGTGGAACTCACTGCTAAATCAGGTGAAGGCGGTCGTCTATTTGGATCGATTACAAGCAAACAAATCGCTGATAAATTGCAAAAAGAACATCAAATCAAACTCGATAAGCGTAAAATCGAGTTGAATGATGCCATCCGTGCGCTAGGATACACAAATGTACCGGTGAAGCTTCACCCAGAAGTACAAGCAACATTAAAAGTGCACGTCACAGAACAAGCATAAACAGAAAAGAACCCGTCTCCTCGTGAGGCGGGTTCTTTGTTTATGATGGATCTGAAATATAGACGCTTCGTCCAGCACGCATACCGGATATAAACATGAAAAATAGGACGATGATAAAGATGATAATGGATGGCGTCCATGTATGTGTCACATCAAAAAGGATACCGATCATGAATGGACCAACAGCGGCTAATAAATAACCGAGTGACTGCGCCATTCCAGAGAGGGCAGCTGCTTGTTCCATATTGGTTGTTCTTAATCCAATAAATGTGAGGGCAAGACTGATACTGGCCCCTTGTCCGACGCCGATGAATAGCACAGAGATGACAAGAATAGGCGTCGACCCTCCGAGAAGGAGACCAATCATGCCGAGTAAATACACAAGGACAAGGCCGACGACAAGCGGTCTTTGCGTTTTTAATTTTTCTGCAAAAACGGGCGTTAAGAAGGTCGATGGCAGACCAGTGAACTGCATAATGGACAGCATCCATCCCGCTGTCGCTAAGTTCATGCCATGTGATGTTAAAATATCAGGAAACCATGCGATACTGCTGTAGAAAAGGAATGATTGCAAGCCCATAAAAAAGGTCACCTGCCAAGCGACACGTGAACGCCATATTGGCTGCTCTTTGAGCGAAATGCTTTTGACAGCCGCTGTGTTCTGATGAAGAAGCTGCGGCGCCCACACCATCATCGCAAGAAGGGCAAGTCCGGCCCAGACAAGGAATGATGTATTCCAGCCCCCAGGCATCGCATGACTGAGCGGAACACTGACACCAGATGCAAGTGCAGCAAAAACGGACATCGATGTCGTATACACGCTTGTCATTAATCCAGCATGTGCAGGGAATTTATGTTTCACAAGTCCAGGTAAAAGCACATTACAAATCGCAATCCCGACGCCTACTAGCGCCGTTCCCATCATTAAAAAGGTGATGCTGCCAAATGAACGAATGACAATCCCAAAGAGCAGGACAGCAAGCCCAAGCCAAAGTGTTCGTTCATTCCCAAGACGTTTTCCGATTTTAGGTGCAATGGGAGATAGCAATGCGAATGAGAGCAGTGGTAATGTCGTGAGGAAACCAGCCAGTCCATTTGAAAGCTGTAAATCAGAACGAATGGCACCGATCACAGGACCAACAGACGTAATGGCTGGCCTCAGGTTAAAGGCAATGAGTAAAATCCCAGCAATCAGCAAAATGGTTTGCCCTGTACTGCGAGGATGAAATGTTGATTTTTCTAGTTGTTGTTCCATGAATGTAAACTCCTTTATTTCTTTAAGGACGATCTTTCTTCTGTTCAAGCTCCGCTAATTTAGCTAATAAGATGTGCTGCGGCATATGCATGATTTGCTCTAACGGTACATTGAGTGATACAGCAAGCTTTTGTGCGGTATCGGCTGAGATTTGTAAAGGTCTCATGCGCAAATCCCTCCTCTTTCAATCTATACGTTCCAATATACCATATCGACTTTGTGACTTGCTGATAAAAAATTTGGGTTTTCTTTTATAAAACCACTTGATGGCCGATAAGAAATTTTTTTGAAATTGTTTCAGATGGTGGCCCTCTCCTTGTTCAATGTGAAAGTGAAGCTTTCGTTCCTGCATCCCTTTCTGTAATAAAAGATCATGGAGTTGTTTGTTGAATAAAGGCATGTGCTGTTGGGCAGATGTTTTGCCTTTCCCTTCTTCACTGCCTACAGACAAATAGACAAGGTGGTCCACAGACTGAATGCTTTGTTGTTTAGCAAACGATAGAAAATCTGGATACCAAAATGACCCGGAGAGGGACGCGATGTTTTTAAAAAGGTCAGGGTACATGAATAAGGTATAAATAGCAAAGAGTCCACCTAATGAAGCACCTACGTGGCTATGTTCATGACCGGTCTGTTTAACTGGGTATTCTCTTTTGATATATGGAAGCAAGTCATTTGCTAAAAATGACACATATGTCTGTGCCTCACCTTTAAAGTCAGGGAATCCAGAATGCAGTGATGATGCTTTCCATGGTGTATATTCGTCAAGTCGATTGAAGGGGTGTATACCGACGATGATGATTGGCGAGATGGTTTTGGCTTCAATCATGCTTTCGATCTCTAGCAGGTGGGTTCTAAACAAAGAAGAGCCATCTTGTACAAAGACAGCTGGAACATCAATAGAGGTGTCCGGTGGAAGGTAAATATCAAGCTGCCGCCCGTTCAATTCGTCATATAGAAACGTTCCGTTCATGTGTATTCTCTCCTTCAAGTTTTCAAGCTCCGCTGAAAAGAAGAACAAAGGACTAAAATGTTTAGCCCTTTGTCAAGATGCGCATCTTTTTAGTTGGTTTGATCTAGCCATTTGACAGCCTGATCAAGGAAGGTGGTTTTGCTTAGTGCTGTTCCTCCCTGAAGCATAGGATCAACGACATTTTCATTGATGTGTCCATTTTTCACAGCTTTTAGGCTGTTCCAAATTTTATTTCCCTCTAAGTCCTTCAATGCATTTGGATTCGATGAGTTTTCCTCTTGGGAGAATTGAACAAAGATATAATCAGGATTGAGTTCACCTAGGCGTTCCAATGAAATCATTGCTTGTGCTTTGGCTTTTTTGATATCACTTGGTGCTGTAAATCCTAAGTCCCCATATAAAGTAGAGTTGAAGTATACGTCTTCAGGGTACACGTACAGGTCGCCCTGTCTAATGCGTAAAATGACAGCTGTTTTGTTGTTGCTTTTGTCTTTCAGGGTTTCTTTCGCTTGTTTGAGATCTTTCTGATAATCAGAAATGATGCTTTTCGCTTCTTCACTTTTTCCAGTCAGTTCACCGAGTAATAAAAGGTTGCTTTTCCAGTCGGAAGAGACATGTGATACTGGGATCGTCGTTTGAACTTTATCTATTTTTTTAATTGTTGCAGGCGGGAACTTGGTTGATCCGAGTATCACGTCTGGTTTTAGTTTTAAGATTTTTTCTAGGTTCGGTTCTGTTTTTTCCCCAATGCCTTCTGTTTTTGCTGTAATGTCTTTAAATAATTCCGGGAAATTGCCGCCGACAGTAGAAGCACCAATAGGCTCGATACCAAGTAGTTTTGCATCTTCCATCGATTCTAGGCTTCCAGCAATGACGACTCTTTTCACTGGTGTTTTGAGTTTGTACGTTTGATCTAAATATTTGATGTTTGTTTCTGCTGCTTCAGCTGACTTGCTTTTGGTTGTGTTTGAAGCCGGTTTATTTTCTGCAGCACCACAGGCTGCTGCGGTGATCGTCATGAAACAAAGGATAAGCAATGCGAACCATTTTTTCATTTATTTTCTCCTTTAACTGATAATTGTTCTCAATTAAAGATTGTAGTAGTCATTCGTCCTTTTATCCATAGACAATGATCTGTCTAGTGATGGACTTTTTACGGAAAAAAAGATAAAAGGTCCTGAATGACTCGTTGATGACTGGCTGCTGTGTATTCACGCCAAGGGTCAGAAGCGAGTGGATAGACAGCTTGTTGCGTCACAGCCTTGAGATTTTGCCAAGCCTCCTGTTGCTTTAACTTTTGATAAAAAGCAATGGTTTTTGGTTCTTTATGCAACAAAAGGAAGATGGCATCTGGGTCTAACTGCTGTATAGAGTGAATGCTGATTTTTTTTTCGATGAGCTGGCCATCATTCTGAAAAGCTGGCAGAAGGCCAATGTCATGAAAAATTACTTCTGACATGGTGCGATTGAC
Organism: Bacillus sp. UNC125MFCrub1.1; assembly: GCF_000701305.1. Taxonomy (NCBI): domain Bacteria; kingdom Bacillati; phylum Bacillota; class Bacilli; order Caryophanales; family Bacillaceae; genus Bacillus; species Bacillus sp. UNC125MFCrub1.1. Next base: position 970,530 of record NZ_JNIG01000009.1, on the reverse strand, counting down.
AGATAAGTAGAGCTGATCTTGAAAGATACGAAGAGGCAGGACGGTTCTTGGTGGATGATCAATAAGGCATGCCTTTTTCGCTTGAATGACGAGTTCTTCGTAATGAAGCAGCCATTCTTCTGCTTCCCTCGTTTCGTTTAAGAACAGAGCTGTTTGTCTGAATTGAGCGCGCCAATCCAATTGTGTGAATGGAACAAAGTGAACAGGACAGATGGTTTTCAACGCTTGTTTTTCTTCCTCTGTCACATGATCATTGGCAATGATCAGCTCAGGTTGTGCTTCCTTCAATTGCTGTAAATTGGCTTCAGCGTGTTCGTTGATACGATGTGCACTCAGATGAATCGGAATTTCTTCTGCATAATGCTCAAAATCATGTGCTGTCCATTTAGGGTGAAGAGGGGCAGCATATGGGATGATATGAATAGGTGTGAGCTGCCCGAGTATGGAATGGCCATAGGCAGCCATTTTCCGTTGACGGCTTTTCATATAAGCAGAAGGAGTGATACCCGTTTTTTTCTTAAAGATGCGGCTAAAGTAATAGGGGTCTTGATAGCCGATGTCCTGTGCAATGTCTTTGAGCTTTGCATGACCTTTTGCCATGAACTGTTTGGCTCTAGCCAGTCTTTTCTTGGTGATATAATCAGTGACACTCACATCAAAATGCTTTTTAAATAACTCGCTGTAATGATTGGCGCTGATACCAGCCATATGAGATAGACTTGTAAGGCTGAGAGGTTCTTCGGAATGTTGATCGATATATTGTTTTGTTTTGAAAAGGGCGTGTGTTGTGTCACAAATGTCTTCTTTATGCAGTGTGAAAAGCTGCAGGATGAGCTGTTGAAAAAGGGTTTGGCTTCTAAAAAAGCTAATGGATTCAGGTTTTTGCCATTCTGTTGTCATGTCGGACAGTAAAGAATGAATGTGTTCAATCGAGCTAATATCGATAAATTGCCATACATTCAGTAAAGATTGGGCTTGTTCAGTTGATACTTCTTCTATGCTTTGACCTTGTGGCGTGTACATCTGAAAGCGAAACAGATAGAGCTCGTGTTTTTGATGTGGCTCTGTTTTCAACATAAATGTTTCCCCAGGCATCATCGTATAGAGTGTCAGATTTTTCAATCGCCATCTTTGATCATTCAATGTAAGTAAACCGCTGCCGCTTATGTTAAAGAGGAGGCAGAAAGTATCTGAAAACTGCTGCTCCGTATGTGGAAGATCTGCATTATTTATTTTTTCAGTATATGTTAATCGATAAATGCATTGTTCAGCATTTACCTTTGTACATAATTGATGATTGTTTCCCATAAAACCACCTGATCTCTTATTAATTGATAAATATTCTCAATTGAATTGTATCAGAAAGAGCTGGAAAATGGTGTGTTTATTCTGTCAAAAAAGCACCCTGATGGAGATCAGGGTGCGTAGGGTATAGAGAAATACTTGCATTCGTTGTCCGTCCTGCGCCTGTGATAAGGGCAATCTTTTGAGATAGATCACTATATTTCGTGTGTTCACTAGCTTTTTTTCATGTCTGTGGTTGTTAAAGGATCATCATGATAGAGTGCAAAACGAAAAGCATAATTCATCAGCACCGGCAAAACGGACGTATGTCCTTCTTCAGGGAACTCGTGATAGGCAGTATGCAAGCCGTATGACGATAAAGGCAACATACGATTTGCTAGTGAATTGGCATGATCATTCATTTGACATGGATGATGTTTTTCTAACTCACCTACACCTACAAGCAGCCTGACATCCATAGGCACCTGACGTATATAGTTGGTGAATTGGTGTTCTTTTTCTAGAAATAATTTTTTGTTCCAGTGGATAGAAGGGCTCCCTGCAATATATGTCTGATAAGCATCAGGGTGCTCAAATAGTGTGTGTAATACAAAAAGACCGCCAAGAGAATGCCCAAACAGTGTTTGACGACTTTGGTTGATCGGAAAGCGTTGTTCGATATAGGGCTTTACCGTCATTTCTAAAAAAGAAAAGAAAGTAGAAGCGCCGCCATATGTATGGTTGGAGAAGTCCTTTCTTTTCCTCCCAATGGAAGCATCAGGGGCGGTAAGAGTGAGATCATAATGCCTAAGCGGATGATAGGATTCTTCTGTTTGATAGCCAATTCCAACAATGATTGCAGGTATGATTCCTGTTTTTTCAGGTCTTCTTGACTGTAAACGAATGGCTTCGACCATTGTGCCAAAAAGCGAATTTCCATCAAGTACGTACATGACTGGAAAACCAGCCGCTGGAGGAGTAGCATTCGGTTTAAATATAAAAAGTCTGTATGGGTGTGCTGTGATATCCAGTTGCTCCGTCCCAGGTATAAAAAAGGGGCGGCTTTCTCCGAAAAGTGAATTCTCAGTACCCATTCCTTCAGGGTGTTTCAACATATATAAAAATTCCCTTCCTCAAAATGATCCTCATATGGTGATAAAAGCAGACTTGTGAATATTGGTTGGATGAGAGTATTACTTGAAAACTTCAAATGAAAATGATTCTCAATTATCATGTGAGCAAACCAAATAATAATAGTTATTAATTATAAAGTCAAATGTTCATAAAGTTATGTAAATGTTAATTTCGCCCAATTCATTGATGCGGCCTGCTCTGCTTCTATATTTTGCGTCGGCAGCCGGTCATCGAGAAGTTCCGCCATACCAAGCACCGTCCTTTCATACAAAAATACACTACTCTTCTTTTTAACATTTTCATTCATAACAAAATGAAATGGTCAGTCGGGGTTCTGCTAGAGAGCGTGTTGAAAGAGGAGGGGCTGTTTTAAAAGTGGCGAAATAACATATAACATCAAAAATGAGGCAATAAAAAAAGTAAGGGATGTGCCCTTACTTTTTGATCAATTGGTGTACATATCTGTTAACATCATTCACTTAAAATCCATCTGTGACATCATATTCGTAACGGATATCGGCTTTGACATTGCTCATAGTAGATCTCGCGGTAGCTTTTGCGTTGTACTTAAAGCTCCATTTTTGAGCGACTCTTAATTGATCATCCAGAGATATACGATAAGAACCACTTGTTGCAGAGGAGAAAAGTGATTGATACCAAATGTTACTATCACTAGCCATTAGTTTGTGTGTGACATTCCCTTGGTTGGGTGTTTGAGTGCTAGTTGTCGTAATCGATTTGACAATTGCACTTTTAGGAATAGAAGAATTGTTCGTTAAATCCATTGTAATGACAGAAGAATCAACCCCTAAAAAATTTAAAGAAGAATTCCCCAAGTTTGTAGCCGTCCCCGTAAAATTGAATGTCCCATTTCCAGATTTGATACGATCTTGAATGGAAACAGAAAAATACATGTCTCCGGTATATGTACCACGGGTTACTTTCACAAAATAAGTTTCTGAAGTTGAAGTCACGTCACCAGTATTTGCAAAAATAAAGGGTGTTACTGAGTCAGGATTAATGACTCTAGACCTCCCGTCGGAATTTTTCGAATTATACACCTCGATTTTCATCCCAGTATATTGCTTATTATACGAACTTCTGACATAAACTCTTTCACCTTTATTGATCGTAAACTGATAATACGCTTCATTTTCACCTTCAGGTAAGATTGTCGTGTCTGAACGACTATTTTTCCAATATCCCATTGAACTTGCAGTGTTAGGACTGTTATTCCCCGTAATTGCTGCTTCTGCTGACGTTGGTGCGAAAAAACTAGTAACAAGCGCCAATAATAATGCTGGTAATAATAAACGTTTAAAGATAGTATTTGTCATATATTAACCCTCCTTGTAATAATTACTATATCGACATCAAACTAACAAATTTTAACTGAAATGCCGATATATTTAATAATCACTATTTTCTTAAAAAAGGAGAATCAAAATGAATATTAATACGTCATACACAGCCAGTTCTTCGAACAATTTGAACCAAATAGACTCTAAAGGTCAATCAGCTATTAAAAGTACAAACGAAGTGATGACCGAATCTGATAGACGAATGAAAATATTAGATGAAAAATACGAAAAAATAAATGAACAAAATAAACGATTTAAAGATCCTCATGGTCATATATACGATAAGTATCGAAATCAACACTCCCCTTATTTCAGAAGTGATTTAACCAAATCGGAAAGAGAAGCGGCTTACTCTATTGAGATTGGTTGGGCTAATAATGGAACAGGAGGACATTATAATTCTAATGATGCCGCCTTCCGTAATGAAAAACGGTACGATCCTACCCAAGAAAGTGTAGAAAAGAAACTATTAAATCGTCAGAAGGTGAACGAACAACTGCAAGCTTTGTTTTCTACCAATGGTTTGAATATTCCTAAAAACGCCAATTTAACTTTTACCATTGACCCCAATCATTTTAAATTAGTGGTGAGTGGAACAACAGACGAAACCCTAGCCAAACAAATAGAAGACATATTGAATACAAGCAACAATACAAGAGAACTATTTTTTCATATTATGAAAAGTAGAAATGATGATTCGACTCAATTCACGCCGAATTCACTTGCAAAGTTCCACCTTGTCAATCAAATCAAAACGGTGACAGGCTACGACTTAAAAGATTTAAGCATTGTAAACGGTCAATTTGTAACGGATACCGGAGCGAACATTTTTGATATCTACAAAGAAGAACTTCTGAAAAACCCATACACAGCAGAAAATGCCCGCATTGCTGCATCACATTATGGTGCACAGCTCTTTGATCTAGCGAAGAACGGGTATGATTCTATTCCCGATTTGGTGTTATCTATTGGGTATGAAAACGGGTCTTTATATGACATTGGACAAAAGGTGAATTACGGAGTTAAGAAAACGATAGATTAAAAAACGCACCTGATATTTTCAATATTTGATCATGTGCGTGTTCATGCCATGTTGGAGTATCGATCACATGTGTGAACAACAGCTACAAATTCCATTAGCGATACAAAGGACTCTATAACAATTTATGTTACAGAGTCTTTTCTATTTGAAGTGTGTTGTTTCGCTGTTCAACAAAACATCGACATGGTAATTTTGACTATAGTTGATGTTTTTCACTTTTTTATTGATGAAAATGTTAAAATGATGAGTAGCGTATTTTTTTATGAAAGGACGGTGCTTGGCATGACGGAACTTCTCGATGACCGGCTGCCGCCGCAAAATATAGAAGCCGAGCAGGCCGTATTAGGTGCTGTTTTTTTAGAACCATCTGCGCTAACGCTCGCTTCTGAAGTATTAATTCCAGAGGATTTCTATAGAATGTCGCATCAAAAGATTTACAATGCGATGCTTGTACTTGGTGATAGAGGGGAACCGGTTGACCTTGTCACGGTGACATCAGAACTTGCCAATACAGACTTACTAGAAGAGGTAGGCGGGATTTCGTATTTAACAGATATTGCGAACTCTGTCCCAACTGCCGCAAACATTGAATATTATGCAAAAATTGTGGAAGAAAAATCTATTTTAAGACGTCTGATCCGTACAGCGACAACCATTGCACAGGATGGATATACGCGTGAGGATGAAGTAGAAGATCTATTGAGTGATGCTGAAAAAACCATTATGGAAGTGGCTCAGCGTAAAAACTCAGGAGCTTTCCAAAACATTAAAGACGTTCTTGTTCAGACATATGATAATATTGAACAGCTTCATAATCGAAAAGGTGATATCACTGGGATTCCAACGGGTTTCTCAGAGCTTGACCGGATGACAGCTGGCTTCCAGCGAAATGACTTGATTATTGTAGCGGCTCGTCCGTCCGTAGGGAAAACAGCCTTCGCGTTAAATATTGCACAAAACGTTGCGACCAAGACAGATGAAAGTGTCGCCATCTTTAGTTTAGAGATGGGCGCTGAGCAGCTGGTCATGCGTATGCTTTGTGCCGAGGGAAATATCAATGCACAAAACCTAAGAACCGGTAATCTCACAGAAGAGGACTGGGGTAAGTTGACAATGGCGATGGGTTCGCTATCAAACAGTGGGATTTTCATTGATGATACACCTGGCATTAGAGTCAGTGAAATTCGCTCGAAATGCCGCCGTTTGAAGCAAGAAAACGGACTTGGCATGATCCTGATTGATTACTTACAGCTCATCCAAGGGAGTGGACGATCAAGCGATAACCGTCAGCAAGAGGTATCTGAAATTTCTAGGGCTTTAAAGTCACTAGCAAGAGAACTTGAAGTGCCGGTCATTGCCTTATCACAGCTTTCTCGTGGGGTAGAGCAGCGTCAGGATAAACGTCCGATGATGTCTGATATTCGTGAATCAGGAAGTATTGAGCAGGATGCCGATATTGTGGCGTTCCTTTATCGTGATGATTACTATGACAAAGAATCAGAGAATAAGAACATTATTGAAATTATTATTGCGAAACAGCGTAACGGTCCAGTTGGAACGGTATCACTGGCTTTCGTGAAAGAATATAACAAATTCGTCAACTTAGAAAGAAGATTTGACGATGCGGGTGTTCCGCCCGGTGCTTAAAGCCCAGCTCAAGAAGCTGGGCTTTTTTTGATCCATCTACATCGAAAGAATGACTGAAAAACAGTCGAAATGAGGAGGAGTGGGAGAAAAAGAGAGCGTATACTAAAGGGAGAGAAAAGGAGTGATGACTGATGAAGTTTCAACAATTCGAAGCCGCTCAATTACGCATCGCACGTCCGACCGTCAACATGAAAGAGGTTGTTTCTTTTTATGAAGAAGGTTTAGGGCTGAAACGAATTGGCTCATTTGATCAGCATGAAGGGTATGATGGGGTCATGCTTGGGCTTCCTCACCAGCATGTTCATCTGGAAATCACCAAACATGAAGAAGACGAAAGCTTGCCTGTTCCCCACCCAGAGCAGCTGCTTGTATTCTATATTCCGAATGAAGAAGAATTTCAGCAGATGAAAAAGAGACTGATCGCATTTGGTGGACGGCATGTCACCTCTACGAACCCGTACTGGGATCGAGGAGGCGTGACGATTGAAGATCCAGATGGATATCGAGTGGTGCTCATGAATACAGAAGGAATTACACCTGATTAAGAAAGACTCCCATCTCGTGGGAGTCTCAGATTGTTAGGAACGAGACGTGACACGGAGCTTCAGTGCTTTTAGTCCATACATACCGCTGCTTGTCATTGGGACGTACGAGAGAAGCTCTAGTGATTCATATCGTGACTGTATGGCTTTGATGGCAGTGCAGGCTTCCAGGCGAGCAAGTGGTGCGCCTAGGCAGAAATGAATGCCGTGGCCAAAGCCAATATGGTGATTAGGGTGCCGGTGTATATCGTACTCATGTGCGTTTGGAAATTGACGCTCATCCCGGTTCGCAGAAGCAAGAAAGACAATCACACTGTCTCCCTTTTTCAAGACTTTTCCTCCAAGTTCGGTGTCTTCTGTGACATACCGGACAATGGTAGGCGCAGGGGCACGAAAACGGACAGCCTCCTCCACAGCTCGAGGAATGAGGTCAGATGATTGAGCGAGCGCTTCATACGACCCCGGATTTTCTAACAAACTAAAGATCATATTGGAGATCAGGTTGGTGGTTGTTTCGTTGCCTGCTAACAGGAGAAGATTGCAGAAAGGAATTAATTCGTCTGCGGACAGCTTATCTCCATCTTCCTCCGCTTGGATTAAAAGCGAAATCAAATCCTCACTAAGGTTCTGCCGCTTCTCTTCAATGATGTCAGCAAAAAACGCCATCATGTCCGCTTCGCTTTGATCCCGTGTTTTTTGCCATTCAACGACATCTTTTTCATGTTCACTTTTAGGCATGCTGACGAGAATATCGGACCATTCTTTAAAGGATTGTTTATGTTCTGTTGGCACACCTAAAAGCTCTGCAATGACTATCACAGGAAGCGGATAGGAGATGTCTTGAACAAGATCAATCTCTTCCTTACCTTCTATTTGTCCAATGAGATCATCCATTAACTCTTGAATGCGTGGTTCCCACAATTTCATCACCCGGGGTGTAAAGGCTTTGCTCACAATGGAACGGATTCGTGTATGTTTTGGCGGGTCCATCATGACCATTGTTTTCATCAGTGAATGTTTCCGGTGGTCTTGAGGAGGTTGACTAGAAAAGGTATCTTTATCGATGGTGACGCGCTTTGCTTCTTCATAGGTGAAGACACTCCATGTTTGGCTGTGTTCATCGAAATGAACAGGGGATTCTTGACGCATTTTGGCGTACCAATCAAATGGGTGATACGGGTCCTGCTTATTTTTCCCTCTTAATAACGCTTTCTGAACGGCACTAGGTGTTGTTGTTTCCATGATCATCACTCCTTATGGGTTGTCAGATGATTCCTTTTTTTCACTGTGTTAGATTTAAGGTAATTCATCAGGAGAAAGGATTCAACCAACAGAAAGGCGAAATCTGTTGAAGAAAATGGGAAGGGGAGAGCGGCTTGTGGCGGACTGCTACAGAGGGGATAAGCGCGCAACTGAATCAAAGCAACAATTAAGAAAAGCGTTATTTCAGTTATTAAAGGAGAAGGAATGGGGGAAGATTTCTGTACAAGATTTGACGAACAAGGCAGGAATCCATCGCACCACCTTTTATCAGCATTATGAGGATAAGTTTGACTTGGCTCAGCAGGTCATGGATGAGATGTTTGATGTCATGAAAACGGCTATTTTTGCTCCTGTACATGAAAATGAGTGGAAGAGCGATCATGCAGCATATGTGTATATTTACCGCTTTTATCAGCATTTGCAGGAACATGAAGAGGAGTATCAGATTCTCTTGAAAAGGGGAAGAGAGCTTAATATTCATCAGACGGCCAGTGCTTTTTTTGAAGAAAGCTTTACTTTAGGGCTAGAAGAAGTCACAGGTTCAACACCTGATCCACAACACGTTCCTCTCGAGATGCAGAAGCAATTTGTCATTTCTGCTTATGTTGGAACAGCTGAGTGGTGGCTGAGAAAAGGTAGACCATACTCACCCGACTTTATGGCAAGTTCGATGATTCAATTGATTGAAAATCACTGAACAAACGGAAATGAGAAAAACAGTAATTTTGATCGAAATCTTCTTGTTCAAGCGTAGAATGAGCAATTAAAGCGCTTTTCCTCACATGTAAAACGAACAAAATTTGATTTCAAGATATTAATGTTCGGATTTCACGTTGACTTTTTCATTGTCCATTGATAAAATAAATGTGTTTGAAAGAGATAACGTTTTGAAAGGTTAACGGAGGTGCACGATATGTCTTCAGTAGTCGTAGTAGGTACGCAGTGGGGTGACGAAGGGAAAGGGAAAATTACCGATTTCCTTTCAGAAAATGCAGAGGTGATTGCCCGTTATCAAGGGGGAAACAATGCAGGTCACACAATCAAATTTGATGGAGTGACTTACAAGCTACACCTCATTCCATCCGGTATTTTTTACAAAGAGAAAACTTGTGTCATCGGTAATGGAATGGTGGTTGATCCTAAAGCGTTGGTCACTGAGCTTGCGTATCTTCACGAACGGAATGTGAGTACAGATAACCTCAGAATCAGCAATAGAGCCCATGTCATTCTGCCTTATCACTTAAAATTGGACGAGGTAGAAGAAGAGCGGAAAGGGGCTAACAAGATCGGTACGACGAAAAAAGGAATCGGACCAGCTTATATGGACAAAGCTGCCCGCGTAGGAATCCGTATCGCAGATTTATTAGATCGTGAAGTATTTGAAGAGAAGCTTGCCCGTAATCTAGAAGAGAAAAATCGTCTTTTAGAGAAAATGTACGACACAGAAGGCTTCAAAATTGAAGATATTTTAGATGAGTATTATGAATATGGTCAGCAAGTGAAAAAATATGTTGTGGACACATCTGTTGTATTGAACGATGCTCTAGATGAAGGCCGCCGTGTTCTTTTTGAAGGGGCACAAGGCGTTATGCTTGATATCGATCAAGGGACATATCCGTTCGTGACGTCATCTAACCCAGTGGCTGGAGGCGTGACGATTGGTTCTGGTGTAGGTCCTACGAAAATTCAACATGTGGTCGGCGTATCAAAAGCTTACACAACTCGTGTAGGTGATGGCCCATTCCCGACAGAACTCCATGATGAAATTGGCGATCAAATCCGTGAAGTTGGCCGTGAATACGGTACGACAACTGGCCGCCCGCGCCGTGTTGGTTGGTTTGACAGTGTTGTTGTCCGTCATGCACGCCGTGTGAGTGGAATTACAGATTTATCTCTTAACTCCATCGATGTACTGACAGGGATTGAGAAATTGAAAATCTGTGTTGCTTATAAATTGAACGGAGAAATCACTGAAGAATTCCCAGCAAGTCTAAATGAATTAGCGAAATGTGAACCTGTCTACGAAGAAATGCCAGGTTGGACAGAGGATATTACAGGCGTGAAGAATTTAAGTGAACTGCCTGCAAATGCCCGTCATTACTTAGAGCGCATTTCACAATTAACAGGTATTCCACTTTCTATTTTCTCAGTCGGACCAGACCGTTCCCAAACGAACGTTGTCCGCAGCGTGTACCGTCCATCATTATAGACTGATCAGACACCAGTAAAATCACACATTTTACTGGTGTTTTTTTGTTTAAATATTCCTTAATTTCTACGGAACGCTCTTCCTGTCATTACCAAAATGTGATAACTGTATAAAAGGGAAGGAGCGTTCTAGTGAAAGAAAGAATACGATTATTAGATATTTTACGAGGTTTTGCGATATTAGGCACATTGGGTACAAATGTCTGGTTTTTTGCGTACGCAGGGGATACCTTTGCGACAGATCAGATTGCGGATGAATATGAAAATGGCAGTTTTCTTGAAAGTCTTGTCTCTATGTTCGTTTATGGCAAAATGCTATCGCTGCTTACGATCATGTTTGGTGTAGGGCTAGAGCTGAAATACCAGCAGGCGAAAAGAAAAAATACGACTTGGCCGGGTACATATTTATGGATTCTTTTGTTCTTATTGATTGAAGGCTTTGTCCATTTTGCGCTAGTGATGGAATATGATGTGCTCATGAGTTACGCCGTCACGGGTTTGCTTGTGGCGTTTATTGTCCGTGGAGGAAGTCGGCGCATCAAAAAAGGCATGATTGTCTCGGGTGTCATTCATTTGTTGGTGACGGCTTTTCTCGTTGTATTTTCTTTCTCTGAATTGGAAACTGAATCCTATGACGGGAGCAGTGAACCAGCGTACGAAGAACAACTGCCGGAGACATGGATATCTCAAGTTCAAGACCGAGTACAGCACTTTTTGATGTATCGAGAAGAAGCAATCTTTATTATCCCAATGAATACCTTTTTGTTTTTATTAGGTGTGCGGATGATGAGAGCCGGTGTATTTTATGCAAATGAGCGTGGGCAAACTCTGCGGAAAACATTATTCAGAATGGGTTTGTGGATTGGACTGCCGCTGAATGCGCTCGTCTTCGTACCAAATGACATAGTAGAATTTGTGGTGCGTTATGTGTTTTCACCATTCCTCTCTATATTCTATATTGCTGTTGTGGCGAAGCTTTTAGAACGGACGGAATCATGGTTCATGTGGACTTGGTTTGAATATGTAGGAAAAATGGCGCTTAGCTGCTATATCCTGCAAAATGTCATCTGCTCGCTTCTTTTTTATAGCTGGGGATTGGGTCTTGGCGGGCAAATCAACGCCCCCCTTATCGTCTTGTCATGGCTGTTCATTTCACTTCTGCAAATTGCCATTTCAGCCCTTTGCTTAAACGTCTGGCGGATTGGACCAATGGAGTATATCCGATCACAGGCACTTCGCCGGGTGACAATGAAGAAAGCATCTTAAAGGGGAATAGATACAATGTTTTTCAAAAAAACGACGAAAAGAGAACAAGCCAATGCACAAAAAGCAGCAGGATCGGCGTTTGTTTTTTATCTTCTAGCATTAGGAGGACATGCGTTGTATGCGTTTTTCCAAGATGACAGACCACCCGTCACTTTTGTGATTTTAATGACAGGTCTCCTTGTGTTTTTCACCGCAGATTGGCTATACAATAAAAAACATTCATAAAAAAAGAAGCCCTCTGACGAGGGCTTCTCAGCGTGTAGACAAACCCTCGCATTCGTTGTCAGTCCTGCGTGCCGGTGCTCACGAATGTCAAATTCGCTCCGCGCCGGTACTCGTCTTTCCTAGACTTCAAAGGTTTTCAACTACGCTGAAAAGAAGATAAAGGGATAAAATAAAGTTCATTTTATCCCTTTGTCATCAATTGAAGAAGCCCTCTGACGAGAGCTTCTTTTTTATTTTAGGCTTTTATATTGGCCTTTTAAATTTTTACGAATGTATTGAATGATTTTGCGCAGTTCGTTGGCATGTGGTCTGCCAAATGGACTTGTTTGTCTTTGCTGATAGAGGACTTGGCCTTTTTCATTTAATAAGAAATAGGCAGGTTCTCCGTGCACCCCGTGGTCTTCGTATGGGGCATCTTCCCCGTGATAGAAGACTTCATAGGCTTTCAATGATGTGAGGTTTTGGTCAGACATGATGGGGAAAGAAAGTCCCTCTTTGTCTGCAAATTCTTTCAAGTCTTCAGGGTTATCCGTTGAAATCGTCATTAAGTGAATATCCTTTTCTTGAAAATAGGATTGCTGTTTTTCCAGCTCTTTTAATTCCTCGACACATACTGGGCACCATGATCCTCTAAAGAAAACGAGGAGGTGCCAGCTTTGATGCTCCTCTAAATGTTTGTAAAACTCAATGTGATCGCCCTGCACTGTTGGCAGTGAAAAATCGGGCATTTTATCTCCTAATTTAAATGAACTCATCCTATGCTTCCTCCTTTTTCAATCACCATGCTGTTTGTTTCTTGTATAACCAATATTGGTCGGAATCAAACGTTTCTGTGTGCTGGATTGGGCAGTAGCCATTGATTGAATGAAGGCGCTTGCAGGATTAGGCGGTTTAACAGAAGATATCAAATCCGACACTTTTTTTAAAAAAATGTCGAAAAACGTATTGCCATATGTAATTACTCTATGATATTATAAATCTCGTTGTTGCAAAGGTCTCTGAAACTTGTTAGGATGCGATGTTCCAGCTTTTTTAAAGCGATTGGTTTGACGCAGTACAACTTCTTCAGAATTACTTTTCACAAACCGAGAGCCATTAGCTCAGTTGGTAGAGCATCTGACTTTTAATCAGAGGGTCGAAGGTTCGAGTCCTTCATGGCTCACCATGTTTTGGCCCGTTGGTCAAGCGGTTAAGACACCGCCCTTTCACGGCGGTAACACGGGTTCGAATCCCGTACGGGTCATTGATTTACTTTAGCGTTAAGCTAATTTTTCCTCACTTGCTTGAAGGAGCACCACGATTGCTTTTTCGGGCAAGTTACTGAGGTCCGGTAGTTCAGTTGGTTAGAATGCCTGCCTGTCACGCAGGAGGTCGCGGGTTCGAGTCCCGTCCGGACCGCCATTTATACATATTCATCTTTTGATGATGGCTCGGTAGCTCAGTTGGTAGAGCAACGGACTGAAAATCCGTGTGTCGGCGGTTCGATTCCGTCCCGAGCCACTTCCAAACGCATCTGCAATCGCAGGTGCGTTTTTATTATGAAAAGAAGGCATAAAAAGGGAGAAGCCGGACCTAGGTAGGGCCCGGCTCCATAAGAAGAAGACGTTACATGTATATAGACGTTTGGTGACTGGAAAAGTTTCAATAAAAAAGGAAAAAGTCATCAAATCTTTTGGGTGAAGTTCTTCTATCCAACGTTTACTAGCAAAGAAAGCCGTTATTATTTTTATCTTTGCCTCTTAAAACGTTATAATAGACAGTGAGCCTTTTTTTTCGTAAATGAAAAAGGCGTAATGAGACATGCAAAATGGAATGACATAGATGCTAAAAATGCAGGAGGAAATCACAATGGAAAAAAAGATTCTTGTCGTAGATGATGAAAAGCCGATTGCGGATATATTGGAATTTAACTTAAGAAAAGAGGGCTACGAGGTTCATTGTGCGTATGACGGAAATGAAGCCCTTGAAATGGTAGAAGAAATTAAGCCAGACATCATTTTGCTCGACATTATGCTGCCGAACAAAGATGGCGTTGAAGTATGCCGTGAAGTGAGAAAGAAATATGATATGCCGATTATCATGCTGACAGCAAAAGACTCTGAAATCGATAAAGTCATTGGTCTTGAGCTTGGCGCGGACGATTATGTCACAAAGCCATTCAGTACACGCGAGCTGCTTGCACGTGTAAAAGCAAATTTAAGAAGACAGACGGCTGCTCCGCAATCAGAGGAAGAATCTGAATCAAATGATATCGAGATTGGTTCACTTGTGATCTACCCAGATGCGTATGTCGTGTCTAAGCGTGACGAAACGATTGAATTAACGCATCGTGAGTTCGAATTGCTTCATTACTTAGCGAAACATATTGGACAAGTCATGACACGTGAGCACTTACTGCAAACGGTTTGGGGCTACGATTACTTTGGAGATGTCCGTACAGTAGACGTGACAGTCCGCCGTCTTCGTGAAAAAATTGAAGACAACCCTAGCCACCCGAGCTGGATCGTAACAAGACGAGGCGTCGGCTACTATTTAAGAAACCCAGAGCAGGACTAAGATTCTTATGAGTAAAGTAGGTTTTTTTCGCTCGATTCACTTTAAATTGACCTTGATTTATGTGCTGCTGATCATTGTCGCCATGCAGATTATTGGCGTGTACTTTGTGAAGCAGCTAGAGCAGTCCTTAATTAATTCATATGATAATTCCTTGAATCAGCGAATCTACTCGTTATCGTATTACCTGGAACAAGATTCATCGAAAAGCAAGGCAGAATTAAAAGAGGATGCTCAAAAGATCTTAAACGATTTTAACAACAAAGATGAGTCTAATGAAATTTCTGAAGTCAGCTATATTGATGAAAGCAGAGAAGTCATTGCCTCTGTGAATAACGGCAGTCAAGAGATTGCCGGGAAGAAAATCACAGATCAAATCATTAGCCGTATTTTTGCGGTTGGCAAAGACTACGAGAAAAAATTCTATGACCCAGAATCGAATAAACGAGTCCGCATATCAGCAACAGCCGTGAAAAATGAGAACCAAGAAACTGTTGGTGTCATTTATGTGGTCTCATCCATGGAAAGTGTTTTTAACCAAATGCGAACGATCAACACCATTTTGGCGACGGGTACACTCATCGCACTTGGGACGACCGCTCTACTTGGTATATTCATATTCAGAACCATTACACACCCAATTTCGGATATGAGAAAGCAAGCGATCGAGCTCGCCAAAGGGAACTTTTCCAGAAAGGTCCGAAAGTATGGACATGATGAGATTGGTCAACTAGCAACGACATTTAACCATCTGACGAGAGAGCTGGAGGAAGCGCAGCTGATGACAGAGGGTGAGAGGAAAAAGCTTTCTTCTGTTATCGCCTATATGACCGATGGCGTCATTGCCACGAATCAAAACGGGGCCATTATTCTATTAAACAGCCCGGCACTAGAGCTTTTGAATGTTTCACGTGAAACAGCTCTAGAGATGCCGATCACATCCTTGCTTGGCTTAGAAGAAACTCATACATTTGAAGATTTAGTCGAAAATCAAGACTCCATGCTGCTAGAAATTGAACGTGAAGATCAACTGTCTGTTTTGCGTGTCAATTTCTCAGTGATTCAGAAAGAGCATGGGAAGATTGATGGCTTGATCGCGGTCATTTATGACGTAACCGAGCAGGAAAAAATTGATGCGGAACGTCGTGAATTCGTGGCGAACGTATCGCATGAGCTGCGCACACCGCTTACGACGATGCGAAGCTATCTTGAGGCACTCGCTGAAGGTGCGATTGGTGATAAAGAGCTTGCGCCAAGGTTCCTCAGTGTCACGCAAAATGAAACAGAGCGCATGATTAGACTTGTGAATGACCTGCTCCAGCTGTCTAAGTTCGACAGCAAGGATTATCAATTCAATCGTGAGTGGACGAATTTTATCAGGTTTATCTCGCTCGTCATTGATCGTTTTGAAATGACGAAGGAGCAGCATGTCGATTTCATCCGCAACTTGCCGCAGCGTGAAATATATGTGGAAATTGATCAAGATAAAATCACTCAGGTGCTCGATAATATCATTTCCAATGCTATGAAATACTCGCCAGAGGGTGGACACATTACGTTCACTGTCGATTTGGATGAGGAGCAAGGTCTTGTGTTATTCAGTGTCAAAGATGAAGGAATCGGTATTCCGAAGAAGGATATGGATAAAATCTTTGAACGTTTTTATCGAGTGGATAAGGCAAGAACAAGAAAACTTGGCGGAACCGGCCTAGGTCTTGCGATTGCAAAAGAAATGGTTCAGGCTCATGGCGGAGATATTTGGGCTGACAGCATTGAAGGAAAAGGAACAACGGTAACCTTTACCCTTCCGTACAATGAAGAACAAGAGGATGATTGGGATGAAGCGTGAGACCTTTAAAACCATTATATTGACAATCCTAATTGCGATCAGTCTTGTGTTTACGTGGAATATTTGGATGTTCCAGCCCGTCATGCAGGATCAGGCGGATGCCGGTACACAGGTCGTGGAAACGAAGAAGATTTCAAGCGACGAGCCTCGGAGTCTCATTGATGTCGTGAAACCGCGTGAGATGTTCATCCATTCCAATGGAGAGCATTTCAAAGTGGATCAAAAGGAACTCTTCCAAAACTTTTGGAATGATGTGAGCCTGTGGGATGTCAAAGAGATTGCCGATGTGTCGGACCAATATTCCGAGCAGAAATTTAAGAATTTCTTCTATGGACGCGAGGGGCAAGGCAAAACATTGGATCTTGTGTTCAATGATCCGATTCCAATTGATATTTTCCAAGCGCTGTTTAAATGGCCGAATAAATCCATTGAATACAACTCATTTGACCGGATGATTGTGCCGTTCGCTCAGCCGGATAAGGCCAATAAGAAAGTCTATTTGGTTTCATACAGCAAGGAAACGGTGCTTGAGCTGACGATTGAATCAGCCAACTATCGTAATCTGATGGATAGTATTGCAGCCGCTCAAAACGAGATGCCGCGCTATGATCTATATACTTTCTCTACGAATTCAAAACGAGAGTTCCTTCTGCCGCAGAAGCAAAAGCAGCTTGAAGCGAAAATGTTCTTTATCGAAACGATTAAGACAAGCAAATTCAAGGACGCTTTGTTTACAGACCCAAGTCTAGTTGGGGAGGAATCTAATTTAAACCGGACGGTGTATACGGATGGAACGAGTCGTCTTGAAGCAAATCAAAAAGACCACCGCATCCAATATCAGCATCGTAATATCAATTCTAGTACCGTATTCCAAACGGGAGATTTGATCAAGCGAAGCGTGAAATATTTCAATGATACCGGAAGTTTTACCGATAATTATCAATACTTCGGCATTAACAGCAACCAGCAGCTGTCCTTTAATATGTTTATGGATGGACTGCCGATCGTCAACAGCACAAAGCATCCATTTGGTATGACATCACTTGAAGTACAATGGGCGAATGATGACATCTTGAGTTATAAGCGTCCAAACTACATTCTCGGCAACAAAGCGAGTCAGAGTGAACAGGTCAAACTGATGAATGGGACAGAGCTGAAAAACTTGATCATCAAGCAGACGAAGTATGATGATTTAGAGAAAATTGAACAGATTTTCCCTGCCTATCAAGCGACATCCACGGCATCAGATCAAGATCAAGCGATGTTTGTCTGGCTAGAGCCAGTATGGTGTATGAAATATAACGGAAAAACCGTCATTTTAACGAATGATTTGCTGACAGAGGGGAGCGAGAATCATGGAGTGGAATAAGACCAAAACGATCTTTATCCTAGCCTTTCTCGTTCTCGATATCTTTCTAGGTTTTCAATACTTTGAAAAGCGATCGACCGATCATTTTGCGATTATCGAAAAAACAGATACGCTGGAAGAAATGAAGGCAGACGGAATCAAATATGGCAATCTATCAGATGAAGCGAAGATTGGATACCGCATTACAGCTGAGAAAAAGCAATATACGAAAAAGGATGTCGACGGATTAGCTGATCAAAAGACGAAAAGCACATTCCCGAAAACCGAGAAAGATGATCCTGTCACCCTGCTTGAAATGACCTTCAATAAACCAGTTGCATTGCCGAAAAAAGATATGAAAACAGCAGCGACCAATCTTGTGAGCCAGCGTTTGCTGGATGGCAAGAATTATAAGCTCTGGAGCATCGATGAAGAAACAGGTGAAATCGTCTTTTTCCAAACGTATAAAGGAAAATACATCTTCCAAGAAGGTCTTGATGACACCGAAACCATCGGGAAGATCACATTGGATGTGAACGATCAAAACGAGGTCGTCTCGTATCGGCAGTCGATGGTGACATCGATTAATGAAGTGAGAAAAGAAACCCTTGTCCCAGCGCTTGAAACGGTGAAGGACTTATATACACAAAATATGCTGAGCCAAAACACGACAGTGAAAAAAGTGGAGCTTGGCTACTACACGCAATACCCAGGTGCAAGCACTCAAGTCATGGTTCCTGTATGGCGAGTAGAGATTGAAGGCGTGGCAACTGGTTCAAAGAAAAAGACAGAGGAAGAATATTTGATCAATGCCATTGATGGCTCAACCCTTGATCATATAGAGAAAGAAGACAAATCTTCATTGGAGTGAGAGAACATGAGCTTGCAGTTCAGTGTACTAGCGAGCGGAAGTACGGGGAACGCTTTTTATTTAGAAACAGACGAGCATGCTTTTTTAGTAGATGCGGGCTTAAGCGGCAAACAGATGGTAGAGCTGCTTGGTCAAATCGACCGAAAGCCAGAAGACTTGGACGGAATTTTTGTCACACACGAGCACTCAGATCATATTAAAGGACTCGGTGTGATGGCAAGAAAGTACAAGCTTCCTGTCTATGCAAATGCGAAAACATGGAAGGCGATGGAGTCACATATAGGGAAAGTGGATACGGAGCAGAAATTCCACTTTGATATGGAGACGGTTCAATCATTCGGCGGACTCGATGTTGAATCATTTGGCGTATCACATGATGCGGCAGAGCCCATGTTTTACGTATTCCATTATGGCGGGCGTAAACTTGCCCTTATGACGGATACAGGCTATGTGAGTGACCGGATGAAGGGGATTATTAAATCAGCCAATACGTTCGTATTTGAGAGCAACCATGATGTCGGCATGCTGCAAATGGGGCGCTACCCATGGAGTATTAAACGCAGAATTTTGAGCGATGTCGGACACGTATCCAATGAAGATGCAGCTCTTGCTATGACAGACGTGATTGGAGACGCCACCTCACGCATTTATTTGGCCCACTTGAGTCAAGACAACAACATGAAGGACTTAGCCCGTATGGCGGTCCAGCAGACGCTTGAAATGAAGGGCTTTGTTGTAGGGGACGGCTTTGATTTATATGATACGGACCCGAAAAAAGCAACCCCGCTTTGCGCCGTATGATTTTTACAATCGTATGATTAAGATAAGAGCTTCTTACCAACACTATATACATCATCTATTCACTGAAAGGAAGGAAACATAGTGGATTATCGCGATGTAGAGTGGAAGCCGAGACGAAGCAGAAAAGGATATTTCCTATCTGGTCTGATCGGTGTATTGGTAGGAGCTTTTTTAATGGGATTCTTTTTCCCCTATGTGTCTGGACAAAGCGGCAGCCCCTTTGGCTGGCAGTCAGCTGGAGATCAACAGGCATCAGATGGCCCTTTAAAGACCGTCAATGTGAACGTGAATGATGCGGTCACAAAAGTGGTATCGAGTATGTCGGATACGGTTGTCGGCGTCATTAACATTCAAAAGTCGAGCTTTTGGGAAGAAGGCGGTGAAGCAGGCAGCGGGTCAGGTGTGATTTATAAAAAAAAGGGTGACACCTTTTATATTGTGACCAACCATCATGTCATCAAAGGCGCAAACCAGCTTGAAGTGAGCCTTCAGGACGGGACAAGGATCGGGGCAAATCTTGTCGGCAGTGATCAGCTTATGGATTTAGCGGTACTCACGGTCAAAAGTGATAAGATCAAGAAAACCGCCGCCTTCGGCAATTCAGACCATGTCAAACCAGGTGAGCCTGTCATCGCCATTGGAAATCCATTAGGCCTTGAATTTGCTGGCTCCGTCACACAAGGTGTGATTTCTGGAACGGAGCGTGCGATCCCTGTTGATTCTAATGGGGATGGACAGACGGATTGGAATGCGGAAGTTTTGCAAACGGATGCCGCCATTAATCCTGGGAACAGCGGCGGAGCCTTGATTAATATGGACGGCAAAGTAATCGGCATCAATTCAATGAAGATTGCTGAGTCAGAGGTGGAAGGGATTGGGCTGTCTATTCCTGCGAA
Organism: Bacillus sp. UNC125MFCrub1.1; assembly: GCF_000701305.1. Classification (NCBI taxonomy): domain Bacteria; kingdom Bacillati; phylum Bacillota; class Bacilli; order Caryophanales; family Bacillaceae; genus Bacillus; species Bacillus sp. UNC125MFCrub1.1. Next base: position 950,240 of record NZ_JNIG01000009.1, on the reverse strand, counting down.
TCTGGTGATCCCTGTCATAGAGGATTTAGAGCGCTATGGAGAGGTGAAGCGTCCGTACCTTGGTGTTGGGATGAAATCACTAGCAGATATTGCGAGCTATCATTGGCAGGAAACGTTAAAGCTGCCATCAAAGGTCACAACCGGAGTCGTCGTGATGAGTGTCGAGCCTTTGTCTCCAGCAGGGAAAGCAGGGTTAAAAGAGCTGGATGTCGTGACGTCGTTTGACGGCAAGGAAGTACAAAATATCGTCGATCTGCGTAAATATCTTTATCAAAAGAAAGTAGGCGACAAGGTAAAGGTGCAATTTTACCGAAGCGGAAAGAAAAAATCAGTCGAGATCAAACTCTCCCAAACCGATCGGTTCGGTGGCTAGCCAGTTCCTATAAGGGACTGGCTTTTTTTATATGCCCGGCATATGATAAAGGAAAGGGGGAGATACGATTGGTCACATTACAGCCAATGTCACAAACGGATTATGACGTCTTGATAGAGAAGGCTATTAAGCGGTACGCAGAAGAAAAGGTACTCGCAGGGACGTGGGGTCAGGAAGAAGCGCAAAAGAACGCAGAGGAACAATTTGACCGGTTGCTTCCTGAAGGCCTTCAGACAGAGGATCATGAGTTGTGGAACATCTTACATGGAGAAGAAGCCATCGGATGGGTATGGCTTTGCTATGATCCAGATCATCCCCAACATGAAGGCTTTATTTATAATTTTATTTTGTTTGAAGCGTATCGAGGAAAAGGCTTGGCAAAACAGGCCATGACTGCATTAGAAGAGCAGGCAAAGTCATTAGGTGTGAAAAAACTATCGCTGCATGTCTTTGCCCATAATCAAATCGCCCGCTCACTTTATGAGAAAACGGGGTTTGCTGAGACTGGGATTTACATGAGCAAGCCTTTATAAAAAAAGAGAAGTACCGTGCGGCGAGCGTACGGTACTTTTTTATGTGGACATCATGGCATCTTGCGCCGTGACTCGGTATAGATCGACTTTGCATTTCACAAACGCACGGATGATGGCTGGGACTTGAGCTTCTGAACGAATCAACAATGAGGTCTCGTCATCTCTGATCACAAGGTCTGTTCCCACACTTTGTAAGTACTGCGTGAGAACAGGCTTCACCTCATCATCAATCCATGCATGCTTGAAGGTGGCACGAATGGTTGAGGACGTGATGGTTTTCTCTTGAGGATGAGTACTTGAGGACACGATTTTTCCTTCAGATATGAAAGCTGTTTTGGTACAAATAGGCTGGGTGAACCTTGGCTCGTCTGCTGTTAAAAAGACAGTTTTTCCTTCAAATTTTAACGATTCAATCACCCGCTGGATATGTAAGATAGAATCTGCATCAATATCCGCAAAAGGCTCATCAAGTAAAATAAAGTCAGGCTGATGAGCGATGGCCTGAGCCATTCCGAGCCGCTTCTTCATCCCAGGTGTAAAGGCACCGACTTTCTCTTGATGATAACGATGTAAGCCAACAAATTCGAGTAATTCTTCATAATAGCTCGTTTTCTGGCGAGTACCCGTAATTTTCGATAAATAGGCAATATGCTCAATAGCAGTCAGCCCTTCATATAAATCTGTATATTCAGGCAGAACACCGATATGATGACGTACTTTTTTTAACGACGTCATGTTCATCATGATAAATGTGCCAGAGGTGGGGCGGGAGATCCCTGTAATGATATTAAAAAAGGTCGTCTTACCAGCACCCTTCGGTCCAATGAGGCCGAAGATATCCCCTTGATGGATATCAAGATCAATATGATTTATTGCGACTTTTGTCCGATATTTTTTTGTCAGCCCTTTTGTGTGAAGCACTTAGACATCCCTCCTCTGAAACAGTAGTGCCGTTCCAACGAGTAAGACAACAGTCAATGCGGCATTCATCAGCACATAGGTCAGCGGTTCACTCCAGCGCGCATAATAATAAGGCGTCACGTATTGGAACCAGTGAATCAACCGTTCTGAAGAAAGAACAGACATCATGCTCATGATTGGAAATAGAAAGGAAAACAACATGCCAACAAACATCGATTTCTGTGGTGTTGGAAAGAGCATGGACAAAAACAAAGCACAGGAGATGCCGACACTGATAAACGTTAATATTTTTAAGGCATCAGAGAACAGAAAACGATGTGAAATCACCATATTTAATATATATGTGGTCATAATGCAACTGAGCCAAAACAGCATCAGCCCAAGATATTTCCCGATGACAATGTTTAAACGGGTCGTTTTGCTGACGAGAAAACGAATGGTTTTCAAATGAATTTCGCGGCTCAAAATATCATGAGATAATAAAAAAATAAGGAAGAAACCAAATAACGAAATCACTAGTTCATTCCCAATGGAATAAGGGTCCTTTGCCTGTTCCCACTTCCCTTGATAAGCAGCTATAAATGGAAGACTTGATACAAAAGTAGATAAAATGAAAATAATAACAATAGTTAAGATGGATTTTGTGCTTTTGAAGAGCTGCTTAAATTCATTCATACAGATGGTCCACACACACTGTACCTCCCTTCATCTTTATTATACCCCTAGAAAAGAAAGACACCATATCTCGCTCTTTAACATTTGCTTAAATTTTATAAAAAAGAAGACTCTTCCAGAACAGTTAACTCATTTTTAAAAATGTTCAGAAAAATATCTTGATTTATCAAAAAACATCATGTATGATAGCTTTAATTCAAGATAGTTAAACAGGCAATGACGAGAGAAAGTACAATCATCAATTTTTCCACAGAGAGCTTCGGTAGCTGAAAAGAAGCAAAAATAATGATTCGAAAAATGGTCTCTGAGCCTCGTGCTGAACATATCCATGATATTAGTAGGTGACGACGAGAGTTGGTACTCGTTATCAAAACCACAGTATATGAGCCAAATTGGAGCTTTGTACTTGTAGAGGCTGTTTAGCGCGAGCAAACAGTAAATAAAGGTGGTACCACGAGACAAATACCTCGTCCTTATGATTCATAGATAAGGATGGGGTATTTTTTATTGTCCACTTTTTTTCATACAAATGTTCAAATGTTCCACGTGAAACACCACTACCATTTTTTCAAATGAAAGGGAGATTAACATGAGTGAACATGCATTGGTTTTACAATCAGATTTCGGTATTGATGATGGAGCGGTCAGCGCAATGTACGGCGTAGCCAATACAGTGAGCAGCGGCATCCGCATTTTTGATTTAACTCACAACATTCCCCAATACGACATTTGGGAAGCGTCTTATCGCTTGCTTCAGACGGTCACATATTGGCCGGAAGAAACGGTATTTGTCTCCGTTGTTGATCCAGGCGTTGGATCAGAGCGAAAGAGCCTCGTCGTCAAAACAACAAGCTCACACTACATCATCACACCTGATAATGGGACACTTACGCATGTCGCACAGGATATTGGTATCGTGGAGGCTCGGTATTTAGATGAAACCATCAACCGTCTGCCGAAGTCAGGAAAATCACATACTTTCCATGGTAGAGACATTTACGCCTATACAGGCGCGAGAATTGCTTCAGGTGTGATTTCTTTTGAAGAGGTCGGGCCAAAGGCGAATATAGAGGACATTATTCACCTTCCAGTCGTACAAGCTTATGCGGAAGAAGAAGTGATCACAGGGACGATTGATATTTTAGATGTGCGGTTCGGAAACCTATGGACAAACATTCATCATACGTTATTTGAACAGCTTTCAATCAATTATGGGGATGCAATAGAAGTTACCATTGCCAACGGGCCAAAAAATGTGTATAAAAATATCATGACCTATGGACGATCTTTTGCCGATTTAAAGGTAGGCGAACCACTCGTATATGTCAATTCACTCGATCATTTAGGCGTGGCGATCAATCAAGGGTCATTTGCAAAGGCTTATAACATCGGTACAGGCACAGGCTGGCGCCTTTCGATTCGCAAAGCTCCGCGCATTATATACGAATAAGAGGAGGAAACATCATGGCAGGTAAACAACTTTCAACGAAAACTGTCGTTGCCATCGGAATTGGCGCAGCCGTCTTTGTCATTTTAGGACGCTTCGTCTCCATTCCAACTGGGATTCCGAATACACAAATTGAAACATCGTACGCGTTCCTTGCGTTAATGGCCGTGCTATTTGGTCCTGTTGCAGGCGCATTGATTGGATTTATTGGTCATCTCATTAAAGATGCCACCACATTTGGACCTTGGTGGAGCTGGATTATCGTTTCGGGTGTTGTTGGTTTATTGATCGGCTTCATTTCGAACCGTTTAAAAGTAGAAGAGGGCGACTTTGGCTGGAAAAAAATCACGCTCTTCAACGCCGTCCAAGCCGGCGCACAAGCATTAGGCTGGTTTGTCATTGCGCCGGTACTCGACATTGTGATCTATGCAGAACCTGCAAATAAAGTGTTTGTTCAAGGAATCGTAGCAGGAATCTCAAACATCATCACAGTCGGTGTACTAGGCACCATCATCATTGCGGCTTATGCGAAAACAAGAAGCAAAAGCGGCAGTCTATCGAAAGAAACATCATGAAGCAAGGTGGAACACATAAATGAAGAAACCGATGATTCAATTCGAACATTTCGGATTCAAGTATCGCAGTCAGGCAGAACCAACATTGAAAGATATCAACCTGACCATCTATGAAGGAGAAAAAGTCCTCATCGCAGGCCCGTCTGGATCGGGAAAAAGCACACTAGCCCATTGTATCAATGGGCTAGTTCCTGCGTCTTATAAAGGTTCTATGGAAGGAAGTCTTCACATCGGCGGGAAAAATGCAGAGAAAGAGAACATTTTCTCCCTCTCACAGCTCGTCGGGACGGTACTGCAAGACCCTGATGGACAATTTATCGGGCTAACCGTAGGAGAAGACATCGCATTTACACTTGAAAATGATCAAGTCACACGCAAAGAAATGAAAACACGTGTCGAAAAAGCGGCAAAATTAACAGAGGTAGACGGCAAACTCGCATCGTCCGTACATGAGCTGTCAGGCGGTCAAAAACAACGTGTCGCCATCGCAGGCGTACTTGTCAACGATGTTGATATTTTGCTATTCGATGAACCACTGGCAAGCCTTGATCCCGCAACAGGCAAAGAAGTGATCGATCTCATTGACCGTCTGCAAAAAGAAACGAAAAAAACGGTCGTGATGGTGGAACATCGATTGGAAGACGTCCTCTTCCGCCATGTCGACCGCATCATCGTTGTCAATGACGGCACGATTGCAGCGGATATGACACCAGATGAATTGCTCGCCTCAAATGTATTAGAAGCGGCGTATTTACGTGAGCCTTTATATGTGAGAGCGATGAAATATGCGGGCATTCAGATTGAAGCAGGAGATCAGATCGCTGATTTACAGCATCTCACCTTAAATGACGAGGCAAAAGAGAAAATCGAGCAATGGATGGAAGCATCTGAGCCGTCAGTCGAGCAGAATGCAGCGCCCGATTTACTAGAAGTGCGCGAGCTGAGTTTTGATTATCCGACAAGACCAAACACACTGAACAACATCTCTTTTACCGTCAAAAAAGGAGAAATGATCAGCATCGCCGGTGCCAATGGCGCAGGCAAGACGACACTATCCAAGGTGCTTTGTGCATTTGAAAAGCCAACAAAAGGGACAATCCTTTTAAATGGCGATGACATCACAGGAGACACCATCAAACAGCGCTCCGAACGAATCGGTGTCGTCATGCAAAACCCAAATCAAATGATTTCTAAACAAATGATTTTTGATGAAGTCGCACTAGGTCTTGTTTTAAGGGGCGTAAAGGAAGACGACATCAAGGCTCGTGTAGAGCGGGTTTTAAAAGTGTGCGGGCTGTATCCATTTCGAAATTGGCCGATCTCAGCACTCAGTTTTGGACAGAAAAAACGCGTCACCATTGCATCCATTCTTGTGTTAGAGCCAGAAATCATCATTTTAGATGAGCCAACGGCCGGTCAAGATTTTAGACATTACACAGAAATGATGACATTTTTAGAGCAATTAAATCAGCAGGGCGTCACGATCTTGATGATCACCCATGATATGCATCTCATGCTCGAATACACAACAAGAACCATCGTCATTTCAGATGGAGAAAAAATCGCAGATGATACACCAGCTAAAGTACTGACAGATCAGCTGCTTGTTCAAAAGGCGAGCTTAAAGGAAACGTCGCTGTATGAACTGGCGCTGAAAGCAGATTGGCCAAATCCAAATGAACTCGTGGATCGCTTCATTAAGGTTGACAGAAAGGAACGAATGACATGGCTGTAGACATGCTGTCCTATATCGATCGCCCGTCGCCGATTCACCGGCTGACAGGGGCAACCAAACTCATTTGCTTTATCCTCTGGTCATCCGCAGCGATGCTCACGTATGATACAGGCGTTTTAGTGTTTATGCTAGTTGCCAGTATCGTGTTCTTTCAACTGTCGAATGTGCGATTTCGTGATATCTCCTTCGTGGTGATCGTCTTGGCGATTTTTCTTGTCATCAATAACATCGCCATTTACGTCTTTGCGCCTCAGCAAGGTGTCGCCATCTATGGAGCGAAGCACGAGCTGTTTCATATTGCAGGCTGGTACAATGTCACACTTGAACAGCTTTTCTATCAATTGAACATTACACTGAAATACGTGACCGTGATGCCAGCGGCGCTTTTATTTATCGTGACAACAAATCCAAGCGAATTCGCCTCATCGCTCAGCCGAATTGGGGTCAGCTACCGGATTTCCTATGCGGTAGCGATTGCTTTGCGCTATATTCCAGATATTCAGCGTGATTTTCGCACGATTGCCATTTCTCAGCAAGCAAGAGGCATTGATTTATCAAAGAATGAAAAACTGGGAAAACGGATTAAAAATGCGCTGTCTATTGTGATGCCGTTGATTTTCTCCAGCCTAGAGCGGATTGAAACGATCAGCAATGCGATGGAACTGCGCGGGTTTGGAAAGCATAAAAAGCGCACATGGTTTACGGCGAAAGACTTTCAAAAAGCAGATTATGCGGCGTTATTGTTTGTTGGTGTGGTATTGATCGTGTCGCTAGTGATTACATTTGTTAGAGGAACGAGATTTTACAATCCGTTTTGATAGAAGGAAGCCTTCACAGGAGTGGAGGCTTTTTTATTTGGTTTGTGGATAAAAGGTGTGGAAAATGGTAAAAGACTATTAACATGTGAATAAATCGGTTATATTGAACAATGAGCGAAATACTTGTGAATAACCAGACAACATATTGGAGGAATTAGAAACTTATGAACAAATCACTTTATGCTTGTGCAGAACATATAGAAACCGTACTAGACATGTACATAGATGATCACGAAACACCGCCAGAATTCAGAAAAATCGAACATACACACAGCTTATCCACAACCTGTGAATTGTGCGATGAACCTGCAATATATATAGTGGGGAACGAATGATCGGACACAAAATACACAAATTTTATCCACAATTGTTGATAACTTATATGAATAACTTGTTCTTAAGGTGGGGATGACCTGTGAATATATCAATTATCACAGTAGGAAAATTAAAAGAGAAATATTTAAAGCAAGGCATAGCCGAATACACAAAACGATTACAAGCATACGCAAAAATCGAGATCATTGAGCTCGCAGACGAAAAAGCACCCGAGAATCTCAGCGAGCAAGACATGAAAATCATCAAAGACAAAGAAGGCGAACGCATCCTAAGCAAAATCAACCCAGACGCCCACGTCATCGCCCTCGCCATCGAAGGAAAAATGAAAAGTTCCGAAGAATTAGCCGATACAATAGATAAGCTGGCAACATACGGAAAAAGCAAAGTGTGTTTTGTCATAGGGGGATCCCTTGGATTAAGTGATGCTGTCATGCAGCGTGCGAATGAGAAACTGTCGTTTTCGAAAATGACGTTCCCGCATCAGTTGATGAGATTGGTGTTGGTGGAGCAGATTTATCGGGCGTTTCGGATTGTGCGGGGGGAGCCATATCATAAGTGAGCAGTTTTTTGTATTTAAAATCGAATATACAAAATAATAAATGATTAGAATAGAGGGAAAGTAATTGTCTAAATTAAATGAAATTCAAAATAAAATTCATGAATTAAATGGTGGAGAGTTTCAAAAAATGATGGATGTTTATTTTTCTAAGATAATCAATGGGGAAGTCTATTCTATTGGATCTGTTATAGGAAACAATAATACGAAAACTGGAACACCAGACACATTAATAAAAACAGTAGAAAATAAATATATTTTTATCGAATACACTGTTCAAAAAAGTAATCTTTATAAGAAGTTTGAAGATGATTTGGAAAAATGTTTGGATAAATCAAAAACAAATATTCCAATTAATGAAATTGAAAAAATTATCTGTTGCTGTACAGGAAGGCTTTCTACAGAAGAAATTAGTAAGTTAACTACAAAAGTTAGTAGCTATAATATAAGACTAGAGTTACTAACTATTGATTCTATTTCTTTTAAAATTTTCGATTTTCCTTCAATAGCATCTGATTTTTTAAATATAACTTTAGATACAGAGCAAATTTTAGATATTGATGATTTTGTGAAAGCTTATAATCGAGGTAAATTAGCAACGACACTAAATACAGCTTTGTATGCAAGAGAATCAGAAATAGATTTAATTATAGAATCGATAAATAGGAGCCAAATCACTATATTGTCTGGAAAACCAGGAGTTGGGAAAACTAGACTAGCTTTAGAATGTCTTAGAAGATATAAAGAAAATAACCTTGAATATGAAATTAAATGTCTTAGAAATAATGGTCAAAATTTGTATTCAGACTTAAAATTACACTTTAGCAATCCTGGAAAATATTTATTGTTTATTGACGATGTTAACCAACTTACTCAGTTAAATTTAATATTAGATTATTTAGGTTTAGAAGAAGAAGGAATTGATTTCAGATTAATTGTGTCTGTAAGAGAGTATGCAGAAAGAAAGATTTTAGAAAAGATATCAAAACTTAATAATCATTTAATTAAAATTGAAATCTTACAAGATAAAGATATCGAAACTTTATGTAAAGAAGAATATGATATAAAAAATCATTTATATATAGAGAGAATATGTAAGATTTCTAAAGGAAATGCTAGGTTAGCTATTATGGCCTGCGAGACTGCAATAAGAGAAAATACTTTAGAAAGTATAGCTAACGTTACAGAGCTAGTGGAAGAGTATTACAAAGGTATAAAAAAAGATTTTGAAAGCGAACTAGAAAATAGTGGGCTTCTAAGAACTGCTGCTATATATAGCTTTTTAACAGTTGTAAATCTTAAGGATGATGAAAATTTAATTTTAATGGCTCAATTAGCAAATTTAGAAAAAAATGATTTTCTAAGAATGACTGAAAAGCTACATTCAATGGAAATACTAGATATCTATGAGGGAGAAGTAGCTAAAGTATCTGACCAAATCTTGAGTACATATATTTTTTATCTAGCGATTTTTGATAAAAATCTCTTAAAATATTCAGAATTGATAGGAATATATTTTCCGAAACTAAAAAACAGAATTATTGAAAACTTAAATGGTGTTTTTTCATATTATTATCAAAAAGAAAATTATGAATTAATAAAAGAAGAAATCATAAAAGTCTATCATGATTTAAAAGAAAAATCAGATGATAAGTTAGAAGATTTTTTATACACTTTTTGGTTTGCATTAGAAGTAGAAACTCTAGTTTATATACAAGAGGATATTGATCAACTGTCTAAGGAAGAGGATAACCAAATAAATTATGATATCTCTAAGCAAAACTCTAACACTTCAGAAACTCTTTCTACACTTTCTAACTTCAGTCAAACTGAGTATTATAATGAATCGCTAGAGTTAATAATGAATTATCTACAGAAAAAGCCCACTGAATTTTCTGCTGTTTATTCTGTTTTAACGCAAGCTTTTGGCTTCAAAGAAATTTCTGAAAGACAAAATTTCATCATACAAAAAGATTTAATTAATTTACTAATAACTTATTATGAACAAGAAAAATCAATTGTTTTTGAAATGCTATTGATTAAGATAATTGATTATTTTTTGAAGTTCAGTCATCATATTACTGAAATGTCAGATAGAAAAACTGTAGAGTTTTATGACATGACTTTAAAGTGTACTCCAGATGTTCTTGAAATTAGAGAAATTGCATGGAGCAAATTAAGCGATTTATATAACCAAAATGAGGAAGAAGTAAGCAAGGTACTTTTTGGATTCGGAAGTCAGGAATCAGGAAAAATAAATAAGGATATTTTAATACAAGATATTAAATTTATCTCAAAACTTATAGAAAGTTTATCAGAAGTAACATTAAAAGAAAGTATTATATTAAATAGGATAAGTGATTTTTTATTAAAACAAGACTTAGAATTAGAGAGTTATCTAAGAAATAAATTAAATCCTGAAAAATATAAGGTTTATAAAATATTAGCACAAGATATTTTTGGACCTGATTATCGAGAAAGAGAATTGAAAAAAAAACAAATGTTAGTTGATATGGCAAAAGGGTTCGATACTACAGAAATCAATGGTGTTTTTCAAATTTTAGATAGTGTTGTAGAAAATGAAATTTTCCATAATGAAATATATCCAATTTTTAATAACTTCAGTACTCTTTTAGAAAATGCTAAAGAGGATCTAATGGTGAACATCATTAGAACGTACATTTCTCGAAATTACCATGTGAATTTAAATCCAATTCCAATTATAAATAAATTAAGATGTACGATAGATGATAATGACATAGTAATGTTATTAAATGAAAATAAATTCTATGGGAAAAGTTATTGGATGTATTGTTTTCTTAGAGTTATATCTGAGGAAAAACCTAATTTAGATAATCTTAATAAAATATATGATTACTTTAATGAAGAGCAAATAGAAGTGACTGGATATCTAATAGATTTGGACTTTTTAAAAAGCTATTTAGAAATTGATGAAGATGTATTTGTGAATGTGACTAAAAGCATATTGAGACATAAAGATATCATTATTCAAAGAACTTTAAACAGGTTATTTAATCCATTCTCTGAAATTAATAAGGAGTTATTTTTCTTATTTCGAAATGATTTAAATACATTAAAAAGTGCTTACCTCAAATTATTAGAAATTGACACTAATATAGATAGGAATTTATTAATCTTAAAACAATTTATTGATTTTGAAATAAATGTAATAGAACACTTTCTGGAACAAACATTAAAAAGTCAAAATAAAACCTTAAGAGATATTGATCTGTCTTTTATATGGGAAGGGGATAATTGGAATATATTAATTGATAGAGTAATCTCTTTTTTATTTAATCAGTCGAAATATACCTTTTTTGATACAGTATCGATAATAAAAAATTTATTATTAGGCCCAAAGGAAGAAGTAACTATTGAAAGACGCGATTCGTGGTTAAGAGGGAAAATTTCTTTATGGAGCTTTGATGAAGAGAATATTAGGTTGTTGTTCTATGCTATAGCTAGTTTCGATAAAGAAAACAAGGTGAAATATCTAGTTCATTTATTGGAAAGCAACGATTCAATTGACTTGTTTTGCAAAATACCATTCTTCCCGCCCGTTGAATCTTGGAGTGGAAGTGAAGTTCCGGTATTAGAAGAGAAAATTGAGTTATTGAAACTTATTGATAAAAGCCTAACAGGCATCAAACTTTTGCGACATAAAAGATGGATTCAAGAGAATATTGAAGGTTATAAAGAAAGAATAAAAAAAGTTAAAATAAAAGAATATATGGAAGATTATTAATTTAGAAATTAAATTTTTATAAATAAACTCAAATAGGTAATAACCTTCATTTAGATAATATGTGGGAGAATCTTCATAAGTGATAGTGAGGAGGAAATTTGAAAAGTATATAAAGGGATAAATTCACTATTAGTTTTCATAAAATTGTAATGTTTTTATTACAGAAAGGGAGATACTATTGGCCTTAAAAGATAAACCAGAAGTTAGATACGCTCTTTGGCAAGCTCATCAAAGACGCTGCACTATATGTTTGGAGGATTTATTCAATTATTCAGATTTACAAGTAGACCATATAATACCTGAAGCAACATTTAAAGATAATAAAAAAGTAAAAAAAGTAATAAATGATTTTAAGCTAACTTTGGATTTTGATTTTAATGGTTTAGAAAATTTAAGACCAGCTCATCATAAGTGTAATAATGATAAAAGAAATAACGATTTGCCAGAAGAGATCTCTTCACGATTATTGCGCCGGGCAAAAGGAAAAATAAAAGAAGTAAAAAAACATATTAAGAAATTCGAAGAAGAAGCAAAATATGCACTTAGCCTCGAAGTTATTAGGAAGCAATTAAATGAAGGGAAAATTACAACGGAAGAATATGCAGACCGTCTAAATAATCACATGGCAGATTTTGGGGAAGCAGATATTAAAAATTTTTCAACTGATGGAAAGTTTTTAAAGTATAAAAATAAAAGCGTGATCTTAGAAGGCTATCTTCCAGTTATAAATGAAAATAGAGGTTCATGTTTATTTACCTTTAATAGTTTTTATATTCGAGGGACTAATATCAGTTTGGGACATAAAGAAATATTAAGCGAATTATATCCTGGAAATAACACACCCATACATTTTGAAATGAGACGATATATTGTAGCAAAATTAGATGAAAATAATTATATTGTTCAATTAGGAAATTCAAGATTCAACTTGAGTTATGAAGAGGTTTTTAATCTTTGTATTGTTATTGATAAATTTATTTCAGCATATATAGAGGCAATAATAGAACTAGAAGAGATTATTGACTGTAAAGACTTTTTTCCTAATCACTATGATTTATCTAAATACCACTTAATAAAAGTGAATATGAACCTTTGGAAGGAAATTCTCGAGTTTTCTAGTGAACATGATTACGAGAAAGGAAGCTCTAAATGGCACATATTTGATGCTTCCGGAGATAATATGCTGAAAGTTTACATTAAGGAAGATGATGAAAATTACAATAAAGGTCATAAATGTATAATACATAGTTTTATAGATAACTATTATAGTTTGGCTCCCTCAAATTATGTATGGTTACTATGGAATGACATGAATTTATCAAAAGAGTATGGGGTTAAAGATTACTGGACTGTTAAACATACTTATAAGTGGCTAACTAGAGAATTGTTACCGAAAATAATTCGCGAAAATAGTACTGTAAAATCAAAAAGAATATTTGAAAAGAAAGAAAAAATTAATAATATACAAGTTGGTAATTATTACAGTGATGGTGAACATAGATATTTTTCTTCAATGTACATTGTTAACGCAACTCAACTTGTAAGTTTAGTAAATGAAATACAATTATTTTATTCAATAAGTAGATATGTATGTACAAATAAAACTGAAATAATCAATCTTTATAGAGCGATTTTAGCTAGTACTAAAGCAAATAATAAGTTAAATTACCATTATCTATGTTCAACACTTAATATAACTCCATTTACAAATAATAAAGTTGATATAGAGAACTTCTTAATAAATAAAATAGATTACTACAATAATTTAATAGAAAATGAATTAGGTTTATTAAAAATTTATTCTTATCAATTAGATCTTCTTTTTAGAGTTCTATCTTCTAATTTAAAGGAATTAAAAATTGATTTAGAATTAGAAGATATAAGAGAATATTTAGAGTCAATTGATTGGTATATAAATGATTATAATACAAATAAGTTAGTAAAATGCTACAAATAAATTGCACAGATTCTTAATGGAGAAGAATTAATTTTCATGAGGATATGCAATTCCCGCAATCACTTCTTAGTTTAGAGACAATAAAAAATTGAATGGAACTTTGTAGGGCTATTTTCCTCCAAATTTTTATATTTGAAGGTTATGGAGAGTTATTGATTCCTATATCCTATAATTTAGGAAATATAGTTACTCATAACGCAGAGTAACATAGATAAATAGAAAAAAGGAGACATCCATGGGTTTCAAAGGCGACTTTAAACGAGAAATGCGTAACGTAATAAAAGACGTAGAAATAGAAATAAATAAAACATGGAAAATTGAATATAAAGGGCATTCTATAGAAATTACAAACCAAATAAAAGAAGAGCAACTAATCATTGATGGTGTGACAGTTGATAAAAAACAACGAAAAAGTTTATTGACTCATATGATCCCTTATTCAAAATTGTCAGGGATATTGGAACTTCAAGATGGTACAAAACACAAGGTGTCCGTTAAACTTGGTGGGTATGTACGATTTCGTTGTATGGTGAAGGTAGATCATGAAACGGTTTTAGATGAATCAATGAAGATAGACCTTCTACCATGGGATCATAAAGAGAGAATCGTCCCCTTTATTCAACAACAAATTCAATCACATCATAAAATAGTAGACGACCGTTTACCAGATGAAGACTTTTTATTTGACGAAAATGAACCACGATTGGCTCCCGGTTTATCTGATTATTATGTAGATGAACCACCTGCTCCTTTTTATGTGAAGAAACTATTGAAGCTTTTTGAAATACAACTGAATCATCCTACAAACGAAACTAGAAAAAAAACATATGAAAAAATCATTTCTAACAATATGGCGAGTCGCAACAGTGAGCTAATTGAACGATTTCAGCAAACACAATGGGATGAATCCCGTGTACAGCAAGAAGCGTTATGGCTTCTTGAACATGCGGCACATCGGGAGGTCGTCAAATTTGCAGTCATGATACTGAGATGTACAAACTGTGAAAAATACAAAGAGCTTTTATTCACAATAGGTATGCATGAAGAATTTACTTCTTATGTCGTGATTGCATTGAAGAATGGCACAATTCAAGGAAACGAACATGTTTGGCGTCTTGCAAAGTCCGTCGATGGATGGGGGAAGATTTCGGCTGTTGAGCAATTGGAAGCATCGACGCCAGAAATAAAACGATGGCTCCTAACAAAGGGCTGCGAAAATACAATCATGAATGAATACTTAGCTTATACTTGTGCTCTTAATGGTGATCTGGAAACAGCTTTATCAGAAGATGAAATTTCCAAAGAATTATACGATGGAGCGAGTCTCATCATTCAAGCATTATTAGAAGATGAGGTTTCTATCTACGGAATCGATGAGTATTCAAATGCAAGCTCAGTTCTCTGCCGATTTATTCACCATGCTCATAAGCACTGCCAAGCAATTGAGGACTTTTATCCAATATTGAAAATAAATGAGTTTTTAAATGATGAACAAGAGATTTGGGACGACCGATTGAATGCTTCATGGAAACAGGACGATTATAAGGCTATCCAGGAAGCTGTTCAACCGTTTATCAATGACAGTAGATGGCCAAAGCTTGCAATCGATTCGTTACAACAGGGTTTTAGCTCCCAAGCACTTGAAATCGCTCTCTTTTATCGTTTAGATGTGATTGAGCATCTATTTGCTTTACTTGAGAAAGATCCGGCAAATAGTGAAATATACTTTGCTGTGATGGACACAAATCATCACCAGCATATTAGAGAGCTTTGTAAATTTTCAGAAACACATTTATCGTTATCTAACCTCTCAGATGATGAAGTGGCTTGTCTACAATATATTGTGCAAGATTTATATGCACACGACGGTGTAGGATTGCCATTGATTCAAGCTGCACTTAGATCAGATGATGGAAATTTACAGTATCATGCTTTAAGTGTATTAAAAGAATGGTCTCCTTCGTATTCTCAGCAAGCGGCCACAAGAGAATTGATTGAACATATTGCTGTGAAGACAAAGGATAAAGAAGATCGAAAGTTAGCCAAACATTTGTTAAAGAAATAATATTTGATTAAGTAGCGCATAACAATTCAACGGGGATAAAACTTAAAAATATTAGAAAGCAGGCACACCATGCACACAATCAAAAAAATAGGCAAAACCTTCTCCTACATCACACCAGTATCACTCACCGACCGCCCCATCCTAGGCATGGTCGAAGGCGATAACAAAACATTAATGATCGATGCCGGTAATTCAGAAGATCATGCGAACTATTTTATCCAAAAGACCTTAAAACAAGAGAACGCCACGCCGGATATGGTGGTCCTCACTCATTGGCATTGGGATCATATTTTTGGTCTGCCTGCGCTTCCTGATTCGGTTGCAATTGCTTCGGCAAAAACCAGAAAGGAAATGGAGAAGCTTCTTCCGTTTTCTTGGTCAGATGAGGCGATTGATGAGCGGGTGAGGGAAGGAACGGAGATTGATTTTTGCGCGAAGGCCATCAAAGAAGAATATAAGAATCATCGAGAGATTCAGGTCGTTTTACCGGATGTGACGTTTGATCGTCGGATGGAGATTGATCTTGGCGGGGTCACTTGTGTTGTGCAGCATGTTGGAGGCGATCATGCCGCAGATTCAGTGATCGTGTATGTGAAAGAGGAAAAAATCCTGTTTCTTGCTGATTGCATTTATCCGAAAATGTATGCTGAAAAAGTACATTATACGGTAAAAGAAATCTTGCGTCTTTTAGATGAGTTAGATGCATTTGATGCTGAAACGTATATTCCTTCACACCAAAGACCATGGACAAAAGAGGAGTTTCGTCAGGAAACAGATAAGCTTCGAATGATGGCGAAATACACGGATCTTTATGGTGGAGATCAGGAGAGAATCAAGAGTGAATATCAAACACATGTGAACAGAGAGCTAAAAGAAGATGAGTTAGAGACAATCGCTTATTTTGTAAATGGTTATTAAATAATTATGGTGACTAAAACAGAAAAAGTCTCATTTGAGTGATTTTCCTCAAACGAGACTTTTTTATTTCTATGGTAAACCTACAAAGTCTTCTGCATCACGAACTGTGACAGACATCTGTTTTGCATTCATAATAATGACACAATCCCAAGTGGGTTTTATTTGCAGTTCATCATTCTCATCAATACGAATAATTCCTTTAAATTCAACAGTCTGTTCTAGAAAGACCATTTTCTTTTCTGTATCATCTTTGACGGCTGTTACATGTTCAGGATAGTGAATCGTCCAATCATAAAAAGCGGTTTTCTTCATAGTTCCTCCTATTTTCATTCGTACACATCTCCGAATACTTCTTTTGTTTGCCGGATTGTCAGAGATTTGTTGGTTGGATCAATTGAAATGACACAATCCCAAGTAGGTTTGATTTGTAGCTCGTTGTTGTCATCCATCCAGATCACACCGTTTAATTCAATTGATGATTCTAAAATGACCATTTTCTTTTCATAATGATCTGTAATCGCTGTTAAGTCCGCTTGTAAATGGATGGTCCAGTCAAAAAAAGTGATTTTTTTCATTGTTTCTCCCCTCATCTTCGCTTATATTTCCATTATAACCTGAGTATTTTCTGACACCATTTTTTATCAATTCTTCTATTAATAGAGAGGTTACTTACAGATGGACAAAATAACTAACCCATACGACACGTTCAAAACCAAAATATCGAAATATCCAATTGAACAAAATCATTGGCAAGTCTTCAAAGATGGAACAACGATTAAACAATTAAAAGCAGGTACATGCATGATCAAGGCTGGCGATCCAGTGAAGCATGCCTACTTCTGCATAACAGGTCTCTTCCGTCTCTTCTATTTGTTACCGGATGGAAGGGAGTACAACGTGGCTTTTACGTTGGAAGATGATTTTGCTACTTCTTATGCAAGTATGATCAACGGGCAGCCTTCTCCTTATTCGATTGAAGCGATGGAGGATTCTATCGTGATTGAAATTCCGTATGATCTACTTCAAATATTGATGGACAGCAGTCATATGTGGGAGCGGTTTGTTCGGGTGAGTGTAGAAAGGCTGTATACGAGAAAGGAAGAGCGTGAGAGGGAACTGCTCTATTTGCCAGCCATTGAGCGATATCAGGCGTTTTTATTGAAATATCCCGGGTTACATCAACGTATCGCTCAATATCATATTGCCTCATATATCGGTATTTCTCCAGTTTCGCTGAGCAGGCTGCTGCATCCTGCTGAACATTAACCTATGTTAATGCACATTCTCTAGATCTGGCGTACAATCATCACATCATAGAAGAATCGAGGGGCTTGATGATGAAATATATGATGGTTGTTTTATTAGAGTTCTATCCATCTTGGCTTGCTTTACCACGAGAGGAGCGCAGAACCCATGCGGCTTCGCTGCAAGAATTGATGCAGAAATATGAGGAACATGTGACGGTGCGCTTTTTTGATGCTGAAGCTCTTCCAGGTAAGGATTACACAGATTTTGTGATGTGTGAAACGGATGACCTGAAGTTCTATCATTTTATGTGGGAAGAGATTAGAGATTCTATTCCTTACACAAGTGGTTATGTCAAAATTAAAGAGGTCATCATGGGAATGGAAGATGCTTTTCAAACATATGAAAAAGAATCTCTGAAAATGGATCAGTAATCGAAAACCACCTACTATCAGGTGGTTTTTTGCACATTCTATTTTTTGGTATAATCAGGGGTAAGGTAAGATTCGGATAAATTTTTGAACTTAATCGGAGGTACATATGAAACAACTTTATATGAAACAGAAAGTATTTAGTCTGAGCGGTAGGTTTACCGTAAAAGATCAACAGGAGAATGATGTATATGTGGTCGAAGGCAGCTTTATGAAGGTGCCAAAGACGTTCACCATTTTGAATACAGAACGAGACATCATCGCTGTAATTACGAAGAAAATGTTTAGCTTTTTACCAAAGTTTTTAGTAGAAGTCGGTGGGCAAGAGGTATTGACGATCAAAAAAGAGTTTACGTTCTTCAAAGCAAAATATTCAATTGATGCTGCTGGTATCGAAGTACAAGGGAACTGGTGGGATATGAATTTCCAAGTGCTGCAAAGCGGCGAAGTGATCGGCCAGGTAAAGAAGGAATGGTTTACTTGGGGGGATAGCTACAAGGTGGATATTTTGAAAGAAGAGATGGAGCCTGTGATGATTGCATTGGTTGTTGCGATTGATTGTGTGAAAGCGGATGAAGCGGCGTCTAGGTCTTCGTCGACGACGACTAACTAGAAAAAGAATATAGTCATCCATAAAACACCTCAAAGAGCTTAAAGCTTTTCGAGGTGTTTTTGTAAATTGAGTTTTAATTGCTAATTCTTATGATTCATATATTATGAATTTTTTGGGTCATACTCTATTATTTAACTTTAGTGTTATAATAATCAAATAAATTGATTAAGGAGTATGAAAATGAAAAAAAAGACGTTATTTATTATTGGTAGTAGTGTAGTTCTGTTATTTATTATTATCTTTTTGGTAGCTGGACGTTCAGCAAATCCAGCAGATTTGGCAAAAGAATTTAAGGAAAAAGTGGAAAATGGGGATGCAAAGGGCCTAGTTAAATTAGTGAAGCTTCAAAATAAAGAGATGTCATGGGATAAAAATGATGCTGAAAGCATTATTAACTATCTAAAAAATGAAAGTAAAGAATTTGAAAATCAGGTTGAGTTATTAGAGTATCAAGCAAAGTATTATAATTCAGACGGTAAGGATAGTACATTTACTGAGAGTCTATTTGGAAAAGCCTTTTTGTCTATGGGACCATTCTTTATAGATAAAGAGAAAGGTTTTTTAGGGAGAGAGAAATATACGATTAAAGCGAGAGCTTATAAGGTAGAAGTGGAAGCCGCCAAGGGTGCTGAAATTTCTTTTAATGGAGAAAAAATCAACTTAAAAGACAGTAGTTCTAAAATGCTGGGCTATTACGGACCAGGTGTATATGATATAAAAGGAGAAAAAAAATTTAATTATACAACAGTAAATGATGAGGAGGAATTCACTCTTTTTGATGCTGATTCTTTTGAAAAAACAGTCAGTCTTAATTTTTCAGGTAATAATGTAGATGTTTCATCATCGATACCTAATACAGAAATAGTAGTGAATGGAAAAGGAACTGGAGAGAAAATAGAAGAAGGTACGACTTTTGGTCCTGTGAAAGAAGGGATCACTCTACAAGGCAAGGCTAAATTCCCATGGGGAGAAGGCAAAAGCAAAGAATATGAAGTGAAAGTTGAAGAAGATACAGATACGTCTTCTGTTTTCGGAGGATCAACAAATCAGTATGATTTAACACCTAATCCAATCATTGATAAAGCTTTTAAAGAAAATATGAAACAGGTGATAAATGATTTCGCAAAGCAGAGGGTCGAGGCTAAAAATTCTAAGGATGCAAATAAGTTAAAACAAGTGTCTGATAATCTTAAGAAAGAGTTTATAGAAGTGATTGCTGGGTATGATTCAAAGAATTATTATGAGGGAAAGGCACTAGGCACAAGAATTGATTTTTCGAAGGCTACCTATGAAATTGGAAGTGGAGGATCACATCTAATACATATTCCAGTAGAGTTTCATGATAAAGAAAGAGAAGTTCTTGAATACGTCGACAGTGAAAGCGAAGAAGGATTTTCAGAAGTTGAGCTTACTCTCGAATATATTGAAGATAAAAAATCATGGATAATTAGCAGTGTTGAAGACGATTACTCGTATAGTGATGATTATATGACGAGCACAGAGGTAGAAAAAACAAGTTTTTAATTTAGCAAAAGAAATGAGATAATTTTTACAGAAAGTACAATTTCTTTTAAAAGGAAATTGTACTTTCTGCGTTCCAATACTAATGGCCAGAAAGCAAAAGAGGTGAGCAAACGAATGACATTCCCATACAAAGTATTTCAAACAGTTGTCGAATGCGGCAGCTTTACAAAAGCTGGAGAGAAGCTTGGGCTGACGCAGTCTGGGGTGAGTCATAATATGGCGAAGCTTGAGTCAGAGCTTGGGATTGTGCTGCTTCATCGGAATCGAAACGGGCTGTCGCTGACAGATGCAGGTGAGCGAGTGATGCCCCATATTCGCCAAATCATTCATCATGCGTCATTGCTTGAGCAGGAGGCGGCGTTGATTCAAGGGATGGAAGTGGGGAGTATCAAGATCGGCACGTTTTCTAGTTTTTCTTCAAAAATGCTTCCGCAGCTCATTCATCGTTTTACGAAAAGTTATCCCAATATCCAATTGGAGTTATACGAAGGCGGCTATGAAGAGATTGAAGAGTGGATCGCATCTGGCACAGTTGATCTTGGATTTTTAACACAGCCATCTAGAGATTTGGAAACTGTTCCACTGTTTCAAGATGAATTGGTGGTGCTCATGCAAGAGAGTCATCGTTTCCATACAAAGAAGGTGATGGAAGTGGCTTTGTTCCAAGATGAACCATTTATTATGCCAAAAGCGGGCTGTGATCAACTCATTAAGAAAATATTAAAAGAAAGAGGCGTAAAACCCCATGTTTTATTTGAGATTGGGGACAACAATACGCTCATCTCTATGGTTCAGGAAGGCCTTGGGCTCACGATCATTCCGAAGTTGATGTTGCCGTCTCAGGTGCCTCATGCGAACGTAATTCCACTTGAGACCCGTGTTTATCGCGAAATCAATATGGCGTTTAAATCTTTTAACGCAGCCTCTCCTTCTACTAAAAGATGGATTGAAGCAGTCAAAGATCATTTTAAATAGATTCAGCTTGAACGAGAGTCTCTATTCAAGCTGATCAATTTATAGCGTGACCACCCCGCGAATGGTAATAACCGCTGCACCTGCTACTTTAATGACCGGCTTTGCTTCATTCGGAATGACCGTGATACGAAGCAATCCTGGTCTGCTGATTGCATCACCTTGAGCAATGCGTAGATGAGTGGTTTCTTGCTGAGAAATGATCCCTTCCAAATACAGATATCCGGCCAATGCCCCGTTGGCTGCTCCCGTTACAGGATCTTCGGGTATACCAATGCCAGGTGCAAAATCCCTTGTATAAAGATCACAGTCCTTTATGGATTGAAACGTATAAAGATGAGTCGTTGTGATACCCTGCGCTTTATTCATTTTCCCTAAAGCTGCTAAGTTTGGTGCCGCTTGATCAATGTCATTCTGGTGTTTCAGCGGAACAAGGAGATGCCAGTTTCCGGTGTTTGCTAATTTTATAGGATAGGATGGATCAATCCTGTCACTGCTTATACCGAGAATATCACTAAGCTCTTCTACATCGATGATAAAATCTCGCGTCTTTGGCGTGACCTGTGTCATCTCCACATCCACAACTTTGCCATTCTCTTCGTGCCATACAACGGGAACATGGCCAATCTTTGTTTCTAACACCACCCCTGATTTTTCTTTAGCCATCCCTAGCTCCGTCGCTAAAAGCCAAGTCAACCCAACCGTCGCATGCCCGCAGAAATTGACCTCTTCCGTTGGAGTGAAATACTTCACTCGATAATCGGCTTTCTCATCATGTGCCGGTAGCAAGAAAACGGACTCGGGTAAGTTCAACTCCTTGGCGATATTCTGCATCTCATCCTCCGTTAACCATTCCGCATCCAACACCACCCCAGCGGCATTACCTCCAAATTTCTCAGTTGTAAACGCATCGACATGATACACCCTAATATCTTTCATCTGACGAATCCTCCTAAACATGTTGTTATGTTCATCATAAGTTTGTATGATGCATTCGTAAAATGAATCTTTTGAATGTGATGAATTGGAATTGTTCATGTAATATCAAACAACTAGGCGGTAAGGCTGAAAAAAATAATGATAGTTCAAAAGGCAGGTTCAAAGAGAATCTGCTTTTTGTAGTATGCTTGAACAAAACAAAAAGAAAGCGAGGGGGTCAGCATCGCTTTAGGAGGATATATCAATATTGGATTGGTATTCTATGATGACATTCATTTAACAACCACTTTCCACCAACTGATTGACTATTTAACAAAGAAAGGCATTTCAATAACGAAAGTAAAGTTTAGTCAAGACGCTAATGGCGAAGCATGGATCGAACATGATGTAAAAGAGAATAAAATCAAAAACAATTACTTGGAAGCCTATTATACAGAATTTGAATTGACGGGAACATGTCTAAAACATACAACCATGAACATACAAAAAGAAGCTGGTTTTGTTGGGTTCGTTCTGTGTTTAAATTGGACAGAGGTTGTTTCACATGATGTCGTTCGTATTCAACAGGAGATCGTACAGTGTCTTGTAGAACTTTATCCTACTCTTACGTTCGAGTATGCATTCATTGGTCATGAAATGGAAGTCGAGCTTCATCCAGATGATGTTGAAAAGAGTCTGCAAGAACATCATGCTTTTCCAGTTGTTCTTATAGGTAAAGGGGATTATTTAGTCACTTTTTATGGTGATACTGCCATTGACGGGCTAACTACTCAAGAGAGAGGGAAGAAATATTTAAAGGTTAAAAGAGAACAGTAGAAAAGCCTCCTGAATGTCTCAGGAGGCTTTTTCCATCCATCACCCATAATAATTATTCGCCTGAATAAAAAATTGGGATTGCATGTAGTTATATGTGATTTTCGAGAAGTCGAAGGGCTGGCCGTTTGTGAGATGAAAGACGGTTTCGACGCGAAGAGCAGGATCATTTTGCTTAAGTCCGAGGTGCTTCGCTTCAGTTTCGTTTAGTTTGCCAACTTGCAGGTACATGTCAGAAAAGCCCACTTTAAGACCAAGGCCTTCACTAATAAATTTAAATACAGAATCGGCTGCAATTTCTGTGTTGAGGTAAGGAATAATGGTTTTCCGGTAATAGGACTCTTCTAAACATAAAGTTTGTCCATTGATGTAACGAATGCGTTTAAGGTAGAAAACATCCTCATCTAGTTCAATGTTTAAATTCAGCGCAGCTTCTTCTGGCGGTTTGACGGTATCTAACGTGAGAACTTCTGATGTCAGTTGAAATTCCTCTAAATCTTTTTTAAACCCTTGGTTGGATAATAGGCTAATATAGCCTTTGCGCCTATGCCTTCTCACAAAGATGCCGCTGCCCCTCACCTGATAGACAATCCCTTTTCTTTCGAGTAAATCTAATGATTTGATAATTGTACTTTTGCTCACAGCAAATTGATTCATGAGCGTCTCAAGCACAGGGAGTTTGTCTCCTTGCTGCAGCTCATGTGTGACAATATATTTTTCAATATCGCTCGCAATTTGTTGATACTTTAACATAGCCATTCCTCTTTGTTTTCACGATTTATTGTCTTTGTATTATAGCACATCCCGATTTCTCTTTGATATGCAAACTCAAATTATATATGTATTGATAAATTGTACCGGTATAATTATAATGTACATATACTAGTAGTGGTAAAGGGGGGTTTTATATGTCAAAAGTGAGGGATTATCAAAAGCTTGCAGAAGACATCTTAGAAGCAGTTGGCGGAGAAGAAAATGTGGTGAGTGCCGCAAGATGCGCCACGAGGCTGCGTTTGGTGCTGAAGCGTTCTAATCCAAAGGCAAAAGAAGCAGTCAACGCCATGCCTGGCGTCATTACAGTGGTGGAAAACGGTGGTCAGTTTCAGGTTGTGATCGGTCAGCATGTGGGTGAGGTATATGAGCATTTTTCCAACCTTGTTCAGCTCCAAACGTTGGATGATGACCAGTCGAATGAAAACAAAGGAACGATACTGAATCGGGTCATTGCGACCATGTCCGCTGTGTTTGCGCCATTTGTGTATATTTTAGCCGCAGCTGGTATTTTGCAAGGTGCACTTATCTTAATAAATTTGATATTTCCAAGCTTCTCGAAAACAGGCACTTATGAAGTGTTTAGCTTTATTTCTTGGGCACCGTTTACGTTCTTGCCCATTTTTATTGCGATCACTGCAGCCAAGCATTTTAAAACGAATATGTATATCGCGGTTGCTTGTACAGCAGCGCTTGTCAGTCCTTCTTGGACAGAGATTGCTGGACGTGTAGCATCAGGGGAAGGTGTGACCTTTTTAGGGATTGCGTTATCTGAAACGGTTTATACATCATCTGTCTTGCCACCGCTTTTCTTAGTATGGATTCTTTCTTATGTAGAAAAATTCTTAAACAAACGAATTCATGAGGTTGTCAAACCGCTATTTGTTCCATTTCTATGTATGGTCGTCATGGTTCCGTTAACCATTCTATTAATCGGTCCTCTTTCGACAGCAGGTGCAAATGGGATTGCAAACGGATACAATTTCTTAGCTGAAAATGTACCAGCTCTGGCAGGGGCTATTATCGGCGGTTTCTGGCAAGTACTCGTGATTTTCGGTGTTCACTGGGGCATCACGCCAATGGTACTTGCGAACTTTGAACAATATGGACGTGACTCCTTTCAGGCATATCAAACCATCGCTGTTATCGCTCAAGTCGGTGCGGTGTTGGGAGTTATTTTAAAAGCAAGAAATCGGGAAACACGGAAAGTAGGGGTTTCAGCTGGAATCACAGGATTCTTCGGTATTACGGAGCCTGCGATTTACGGTGTCACCTTACGTTTTAAAAAGCCGTTTATTTTCGGGTGTATTTCTGGAGCGGTCGGTGCCGTAGTGGCCAGCTTCTTTACGCCTTATTACTTTGCATATGCAGGGCTGCCTGGCCCGCTGACCATTGTGAACGGAATCAGTGCAGATTATCCAACGTCTATTATTGGTATTTTGATTGGTGTGGCCATTGCGCTGATTTTACCAGTTGTGCTTATTCAATTGTTCGGTTATGGGGAAGATACGGTAGACCAGCCAGCTGGTGAAACATCTGTTAAAGATCAAGACGGAGAAACGACACAAGCTTCTATGAACAATGAAGAAATGATTACGGCTCCACTTACAGGAAAGGTGCTTTCGTTATCTGAAGTACCAGATGCCGTATTTAGCTCTGGTGCGATGGGGAAAGGCTTTGCCGTTCATCCGACCGATAACAAACTGTTTGCACCGTTTGACGGCAGTGTCGTCATGCTTGCACCAACAAAACATGCGATTGGTCTGCGTTCTGAATTTGGTGTAGAGTTACTTGTTCATGTAGGAATTGATACGGTCTCTCTAGATGGATCGGCATTTACACTCAATATCAAAGAAGGCGACAAGGTGAAAAAGGGTGACTTGTTGATGACATTTGATCAGGAAGCAATTGAAAGCAAAGGATTACAAACAATCACACCTGTTATCATTACCAATACCCAAGCATACGAAGATGTGATTGTAGAGGAACGTTCGACATGTCAGCCAACTGACGTCATGATGACAATTGTGAAATAGGAGGAATAGATAATGACTTTACCAAAAGATTTCTTATGGGGCGGGGCATTAGCCGCTCATCAATTCGAAGGTGGATGGAATGCAGCTGGCAAAGGGCCGAGTGTTGTAGATGTCATGACAGCAGGTGCTCATGGTGTTCCAAGACAGATCACGGAAACGATAGAAGAAGGAACTTTTTATCCAAACCATGAAGCCATTGATTTCTACCATCGTTACAAAGAAGATATCGCCATGTTTGCTGAAATGGGATTAAAATGCTTGCGAACATCGATCGGCTGGAGCCGAATTTTCCCTAAAGGAGATGAAGAAGAGCCGAATGAAGCAGGCTTACAGTTTTATGATGATGTGTTTGATGAACTGATTAAACATGGAATCGAGCCTGTCATTACGTTGTCTCACTTTGAAATGCCCCTTCATTTGGCAAGAGAATACGGCGGATTCCGAAGCAGAAAAGTCGCTGAATATTTCGCGAAATTCGCGGAAGTATGCTTCAATCGTTACAAGAACAAGGTCACGTACTGGATGACATTTAATGAAATCAATAACAAAATGGACGTCAACAACCCGTTGTTCCTTTGGACAAATTCAGGGGTATCTGTCAAAGAAGGCGAAAATGCCAAAGAAGTCATGTATCAAGCGGGCCATCATGAATTGCTTGCAAGTGCATGGGCAGTGGCAAAAGGCAAAGAGATCAATCCGTCCTTTCAAATTGGAGCGATGGTGTCCCACGTGCCAATTTATCCATATTCCTCAAACCCAGAGGATGTCATGCTGGCAGAGGAATATATGAGACAACGCTATTTCTTCCCAGATGTCCAGGTGCGTGGCTACTATCCAAGCTACGCATTAAAAGAATTTGAGCGCGAAGGCTATCACATTCCATTTGAAGAAGGCGATGAAGAAAGTTTAAGAAAAGGAAAAGTAGATTACCTTGGCTTTAGCTACTACATGTCAACAACGGTCAAAAGCGATGCGGTATCTGATCACAATGGAGACATTGTCAATGGAGCACTGCCACATGGTGTAGAAAATCCGTATATCAAATCAAGTGACTGGGGCTGGTCCATTGATCCGACAGGCTTAAGATATACATTGAATCGTTTTTACGATCGCTATCAAATCCCGCTATTCATTGTGGAAAATGGCTTTGGTGCCATTGATCAAGTGGAAGAAGACGGCTCTATTCATGACCCAGAGCGAATTCAATATCTCGCTTCTCATATTCAAGCACTGAAAAAAGCGATTGAATATGACGGTGTGGACCTCATCGGCTACACACCTTGGGGCATCATTGATATCGTTTCATTCACAACCGGTGAAATGAAAAAACGCTACGGCATGATCTATGTTGACCGCGATAACGAAGGTAATGGTTCAATGAAGAGACTCAAAAAAGATTCATTTACTTGGTACCAAAACGTCATTGCAACGAATGGTGAAGAAGTGTAAGACAGAAATGACTGGCCCGGATGAGCGTGGAATGCGCTTGTTCGGGTTTTTGAGTTGTTTCACTAAAATGGTGCATATATCCTTTTGTTAACAAACGAGAAGACTTATAATTTATTGAGAGTGATATTTGATAATGAAAAATATAGTGAATAGATGGAATAGGGGAGATCGTAAATGACAAAATGGTGGATGATTCGTGCAGGTGACCAAAATGAGTTAATTCCTATCTGGGAAAAGAATGGAATTGCATCGATAGGGTGGCCTAAATTAGGTAATCCAAAGCAATATCGAACTAAACAAGAGATGATTGAGCGGGCTGATTTAGTATTTCCTGAGAACAAACCTTTTACGAGAAAGAGCTGGGTCAGTCAGGTATGGAGATTTAGTAATGAAATTAAAAAGGGTGATCGAATCATTACTTACATAAAAGAAAGTCGTGAGTATCGAGTAGGAACAGTAATTGCTCCTCATTTTTTTGATGAAGCAGCCGGGGATAAGATGTATCCAAATCATATTCAAGTGAATTGGGAACCGATAGCAGTGAAACGAGATTCTCTTAGCCAATCAGCGAAAAACAGTCTCGGTTCTATATCAACGGTTTTTCGTGTAGACGAATGGGGAAAAGAGATTGAACATTTACTCAAAAACCCTACTTCGATTCCAGCACAAGTAGATGAAACAGAAGAAGATGAAATTATTGAGGATTTAGTTAGCAAAGCAACTGTTATGATTGTAGATAAAGTAGATAAATTGGATCCTTGGCAGATGCAAGATTTAGTAGGGGGTCTACTACAAGCAATGTCATACAATGTCCGTGTGAGTCCAAAAGGTCCTGACGGTGGTGTGGATGTATTAGCGTATAAAGATGCATTTGGATTTGAAAAGCCCATGATCAAAGTGCAAGTAAAACACCGGGAATCCTCAGCCACTTCTCCAGAGGTACAACAATTATTAGGGGCGAATCCAATGAATGCTAACAGTTTATTCGTTTCAACTGGTGGGTTCACCTCTAATGCCAAAGCTGTTGCTAAACATAATGAGGTTCATCTAGTGGACTTAGAAGAGCTCGTAAATCTTATTGTACATTGGTATGAATATATGCCAGCTGAGACAAGATCCTTATTACCTCTGAAAAAAGTGTATGTACCTGAGTGATCTTTTTATTGTCTATGTTTCAATAACTCCTGAATACAAAGAAAAAAGAGGGTAATGACGGTAAAATAGTTCATTGGATTCTGAAAGATATTGATGTTCATTGATAATTGAAGAAGAATCCACAGACTGAATACCACCATAACAGCAGGAATAATTAATTTATACACAATGGTTCTCCCTTCTAGAGTAGTGCGGTTTTAGTTGGCATTGTCTCATATCATTGTAGAGGTTGAAAAGAGGTAAAGGTTTTAATAGGTTCTATCACATAATTCGGTATAATTGGTCTATAAAAACGATAAATGGTAGATAAAGAATAGGAGTTGTTGAAATGAATCAAACTCTGCAAATGGGTGCCAATACCGTACTAAACTCTCCAAAGGGGCAATTATTCATCAGTTATGAAGTGTCATCTGCAATTGATATTTCTTTAACGGCGTTTCTCTTAACAGATTCAGATCTAGTTCAAGGAGATAATGGCATTATTTTTTACAATCAGCCGGAGAGTACTACGGGTGTCGCGACACTTTTACCAGCAGAGATATCAGATCAGTTGAAAAGACATCAATTGAATTTTGATATGAGCAAAGTGCCTGTCGGAATCACAAAGATGGCTATTACACTAACAGAGGATCGAGGAATCGGCTTTTCTCATGTGAAGAATCTGCAAGCAGAAATTCGAACAGGTGATGAGGTGCTATACCTAACACCAGTAAGCTTTACAAATGAAAAGGGTATTGTCGTAGTAGAGCTATACATAAGAAATAGTGAAACGAAAGCACGATCCATCTGGCGTGGCTTCGATTCTGGATTGGAAGGGCTATGCAAGCTTTATGGGGTGGAGGTTGAACCTGATGAACAGGATGTTTCTACACCTCCTCAAATGGTTTCTGAAAAACAAATTAATGAGCCTGCTCCAATGAACACAGCCGCTAAAGAGAAAGTCTCTGCACCTATTAGCTTAGAGAAAGTTCAAGGTAAAATTAGTCTAGACAAAGGTCATAAACCGATCATCATTGACAAAACACCAGAGATTACGGCTACAGTATCTTGGGAGTCTGGTACCGATTATGATATTTACGCGTTGATCTATACGAAGTCAGGAAAACAAATAGATGTGGCCATGTTTGGCGCAAAAGGTGTTCCCGCTCTCAAAAGTTACGGTAACGGGGCTGTTGAGCATATGGGAGATGTCGGTAGAGATCGTGAATCAATGAAAACAGAAGTCATTAAACTAAGGTTAAATGATGATATCCTTGCGGTGGTACCCGTTGTTTACTCTGCTCAATCAAATGGAACAGGTTCTTTCTATAGATATAGAGTGTCTATGAGTATCGATAATCATCAAGGAACGTCTGTCACGATTTATGCAAAACATGCAAATGACAATGATCGAATTTATTCTTGTGTTCCTGGTATACTTCAAAACACAAATGATGGCGTGATCATCCGTCCACTAGAGCTTTACAGCAAGCCGAATTCCGAGCGCAGACCTAAATTAAAAATGAAGTCTTCAAATGAAATTGATGTTTTGATGGATAAAGGACCAATCAATGACTATAAGTGACGTGAACATGTGGCTAGACAGAGTATAATGAACTGTCTGGCCTTTTCTATATCTCTACAATGGATAAACTCGTTTATCCAAATGAGAGGGTAAATTGAATAGAAAGTCCATTCCATTTTTTATGTCATTTAGCCTATTTTTCAGTTTTGGAGGTCACGGTAAAATAGACTTTATGATCAATAATGGAGGGAGTGGCTTCTTCTGGGCAAGATACTTGATGCAAAAGCACTAACCAGTGCCATGGATACAAGGGCAAAACACTATCAGGAACTCCGCGAACAAATGATAGATTTAAAAAAGGCATTACAAGGTGTTGCCAACCTCGGTGACGACTTCACTGGAAAAGGTGCCGATAACATTAAAAGCTTCTACAAAGAGCTCGCAGGAAATGTGGACATGTTTATTAGCTTCATTGATAAACAAAAAGCCTTTCATGAAGGTGTTTCTGGAACGCTTGATGATACAAACTTTGGCGGCGATACCTTTGTAGAAGAACACTTTTTAGACAACGCTGTACATATGGGCATCAAAAACGCCAAAAGCATTGTAAAGGATCAAAAAAAGGCACTCAAAACGATTTTTCAAGATATTGATGACCTCATTTCTCTGGAGGTATTTGATAGTAAAACCTTTGACGAAAAGATTGCAGATGCGGAAGATGAACGCAAGAAAACGGTTAAAGATTTAATAGAACTTGATCAAAATCTAAAAGATGAATATGCTTTGTCAGAGACTGAGGAGAAGGCTACAATGGCATTGTACGCAGAAATGATCAATGCCACAAATGACGGAAAATCCATTTCGCCTATGAATTTTGACAAGAAAGCGTATCAAAATAGCGAAATCTACAAGGCAAAAAGCGATATTGAGAAGCAAACTTCTGAATATCTAAAAATCAAAAAAGATCAAGAAGAAGCCCGCAAGATCGCAAAGGAACAAGAAGCGCTCGCCAACCGTCCGTGGTATGAAAAAGCTCTTGATTACGGAGGAAATATTGTCAATGAATTGACAGGCGTGAACGATGCAAAACGTGCTGCAACAGGTGTCGATCCGATCACAGGTGAAGAACTCACCGCAGGCCAGCGAGTCGCCGCAGGCGGCATGGCAGCAGCAGGATACATCCCGATCGTCGGTTGGGCAGGACGCATTTTCAAAGGCGGTAAAGCCGTTTATAAAACGACTCAAGCCACGTCCGCCGCAGTAAGAGCGGTCGACATTTACAAGACATCACAGAAGTCTTTTGACGCCCTGAAAACATCTCAAAAAGGCTTATATGGACTCACCGCAACTAACGGCTTCAGCGAAGCGATTACGGGTCGAGATATGTTTGGAAATAAAGTCTCGAAAGAACAGCAGGAAGCGAGTATGAATGCGGCGCTTGGGATGCTTTTGCCGTTTGGGGCAAAAGGGTTTCATGGGAAGATGGGTGTAAAGAGTTCAGGTATACCTAATATTTCAAAAAGGCATGATGAAATTGCTCATAAAAGTTATTATGGTAGAAAAGATTTTAGAATAAAGATAAATAGTGCAGTATATTCTCATCATGATAATAAGCATTTAAAGGCTAGAACTGCCGAAGAAGCGAAACGTTTTAGTGAAACCGGAAGACGAAATGCTCAATACCTACCTGAAATAAATAATAAAGTGATAGAAAAAGAAGCTCTTCAAAGAGGGCATATCATTGATAATGGCAATAATAATTTTTACTTCATTTATGATACTGGTAAAGTTGTTGGTTATGATAATGGAAAATCTACTAGTTGGATTAGAGGAGAACTAACGAGTGGTAATGTGTATCACGGTCATCCAATAGCTGGTGATAGATTAAATAAGTATTTAAACAAATTAGGAATAAAATAACTATAAAATTAACAAAGAGGTCGGATAAAGATGAGAAAGCATGTGAAACTTGATATTCCGGAAGTAAACATTCATCCCTTGAGGATAACTGAAGGTTGGAATGTCCGTTATAATCATTTTTGGGAAATTGACCCTAGAAAGTTAGAAACAGAAGATGAAAGATGGTTTATGTTCACTGAAAGTTTGTTACAGCTTTATCATGAGAAATCATCAATAACATTGGACTTAGGTTGGTATCCCGATTTATCTTCAGATGGCAACTATCTTGTTCTAATAGTTAAAAATACAGATTGGGACAATCCTATTCAGGAGTTTAGCTCTGATGACTATAGCAAAGTGATAGATTTTATAGAATTTCATTTAAAAGAAATTACATCTAACTGGTGGAAATAAAACTGTATGTATTTCTACGAGGTTAATAAGGCTAGTGCTTCTCTGTTTTGCCGTTTCTATGGTGGTGGTCTTATAATGAATAAAAACCAAACAATGCTTAAAAAGAAAAATATGTGGAACCATCATTGGAGCATTAAAAATGTATATAGAACTGGATAAAATTTTATCCGCTGATAAATACTAGTAAGTGAGATACTCTTGTATTTTAGCCTAAACGATTGGGAAGAACTATCAAAACAGGTACTCAATAAACTAATAGAGTGGCAGCGAAAAATTGCGTACTGTCTCGATAATGAGTGCAATGAATATGAGTTTCATATTTTATTGGATTTGCTGAATACTAATGATGCGGAATTATTTGAGATTTGTATTGATACATTAAGAAGTTATCCTATTGAAGAGGGTAAAAAAATAGTACTGAAACATCCTCAGATTACAGAACGTATAAATCAAATGTTGACTACTACTGCGAACCTACCAGCAAAGACAGTTCTTCGAGATTTCATTTCAAAAATACATTCAAATTAGTCCGTTATTGCTGAAATTTAATGATGAAATAAGATCTTGATTGGTTTTATACTGATCAAGATTATTTAATTTACACTGATGAAAAATGTCACATTGTAAAAAGAGTAAGTAGGAATGTATTTATTCGGGATTTTAAACAACATAAGATTCATTATTACGTACATGTAATTATACAAAGTCCCCATTTATATTGATTTCCTAGATTTATATCCGGAAATTTTGAAAAAAAGCATAGTTATCTAGAAATCAGTTCATTCCACCGTGTAGCCTGGTGGAATTTTCAAGGGGGAGATGTCTAGAGAGCAATGTTTATACGCCTTGTGGAGGTGCTCCTATGAATAATAAAGGAAAAACAAAAATCGAAACCTTAAAAAGAAAAAGCAGAAGAAAGCACTTAATAAACGAATTAAGCTATATGACACTTCCAGAACCCCCTTTTTTGGAGGTCGAAGAGAATCAATTTTTTTGTCAGAAGGTATTTACTTTCCTGCAATCGAGAGAACATAAAAGTCAAATACATGGAGACAACTATCTAGAGCATATTGAAAAGTCTACACAAATGTTAAATGAAATGGTCGGGAGGATAAAAGAGATTCCTAAACAAGGGAGATTGCTTTTTTTCCGAGATCATGAAATTGAAGCGCTTTTAGTGAATGTGGATGAAGTGTTTCATCATTTAAATCAACTTCTTGAGCAAACCAAATTTTTAAGTGGATACGGAGATTTCATTTTAATAGCAGAGGATTTTCATTTTGGATTATGCATAGAGCGTACAGAATATTTTTATGAGTTTAGTTTTTGGGGGATGTGAGTTTAGATCAAGCTTCATTTCAAAAAATGACAGGGATTTTTCTCTATCACCATTTCCCTCAAATTTAAGCAATTCACTATCATTACCTTTCACATTCATATAAAATAAGAGCTAGTGAAAATTTGAAGAGATGCTTGATAAATGAAGGGCATGTAAGCTGTATGAAATGATGAGATGTTTCAAGTACGTGAAGGTTGCAAAGCTGTTTCTCCTCACGCATGAATCTTGTAAGCGTAACCATTATTTGTCACTTCATTGCAATGTGTTGAGGGGTGTGTCAGCATGAGGAATCCGTATTTGAGAACGGCTTCTAGTCTTTATATCAATTATTTTTTATTAGGTATGGTCAATATTATTTTGGCTTCTAATATGCCATTTTTGATCAAACAATTAGATACAAATAGTGCGGGGATAAGTTATATGATATCTGCACTCGGTATTGGCAGGGTGCTCACGTATGGTTTATCGGGCGTACTGTCAGATCGTTTTGGACGAAAGCCGGTCATTTTGGTTTCGGGGGTGCTGATGGCGGTGTTCCTCATTGGAATCCCATTGTCTCCGAATTATCAAATCGCGTTTGCGTTTGCGATTTTGGCAGGGGTGGCGAATTCGGCGATGGATGCAGGGACGTATCCGGCTTTAATGGAAGCTTTTCCTCAAAACTCGGGATCTGCAAATGTGATGGTGAAGGCGTTTATTTCGATTGGAGCGACCATTCTGCCGCTCGCTATTTTCTTTTTAGCAGAGCATGATCTGTTTTATGGATTTGCGTTTTTTGTACCTGCTTTTATCTATTTAGTGAATGTGATGATGTTGTGGACATTGCCATTTCCGAATCATCGCAAGGTGGAGCAAGTTCAGGTGACGGAGCATGATGGACTTCCACGCTTCTCATCAGAGCCTACGTTTTGGAGAGAAGGGGTCGCACTGATTGTGATCAGTTTTACATCAAATGGTCTGTACGCCTTGCCACAAATTTGGCTGCCTACGTACGGTGAGGAAATATTGGGAATGGCTTCTGGCAGTGCTGTGAAGCTGCTTAGTTACTATAGCATGGGTGGTTTGCTGTCTGTCTTATTGCTCGCATTTCTTTTGCGCCGTATTGTTCGTCCGGTCACCGTGCTGCTACTCTATCCGATTATTACATTAGCCTCTATCTGTGTGCTATTGGTCGTGAAGTCTCCAGTCATCGGGACCGTCAATGCATTTGTATTG
The DNA here is from genome assembly GCF_000701305.1 of Bacillus sp. UNC125MFCrub1.1. Classification (NCBI taxonomy): domain Bacteria; kingdom Bacillati; phylum Bacillota; class Bacilli; order Caryophanales; family Bacillaceae; genus Bacillus; species Bacillus sp. UNC125MFCrub1.1. Next base: position 915,246 of record NZ_JNIG01000009.1, on the reverse strand, counting down.
GGCTTTTCAACAGCTGGTGTCTTTCAGCTGACGTTAACCGTAATGGCTGAGTTCTTCTGGAAAAACAAAGGGACGATGACAGGAATTATCTCAACAGCAGGCGGAGTGTCCGCCATTGTGATTCCGGTCGTCACTGGTTTGATCGAAACCCACTCGACGATTTTGCAAATCTTTATATTTGATGCGGGTGTCGCTGTTGTTGCGATCATCGGCGCGATGTATATCCTCAATCGATATCGCCGGATTATGATACACGAATAAAAAAAGACGACTTCCAAAGCGGAGGTCGTCTTTTTTCTATGTTTCGTTTAGAAACGGTCATTTTCAAATAGAATTTGTTTCACTTGTTCAACTGGCATATCCTCGCCAGTAAACAGTTTGTACGCAAGGGCACCTTGCCATAGCATCATGCCAAGACCGTTAATCGTTTTGGCACCAGCTTCTTGTGCTTGAGCAAGAAGTTTTGTTTTTTGCGGGTTGTAGACGACATCTGTCACGATTAAGTCTTTGCGTAATACATCAAGGGTATCGTCAATAATGCTGAGCTCATCTAATGGTTTCATGCCAAGGCTTGTCCCGTTTGCTAAGATCGCACTTTCAGCTACTTCACGACGGAAAGCGTCTTTGTCTTCAAGTGGGAAGATATTCGCTTTGACACCGAATGATTTCATTTCGTTGTTGATGTAATTTACATTTTCTTCTGCTTGAACAAAGTATTGGTCATTACGAGCAAAAATACTAATTTCACGAATACCTGATTGTGCAAGCTGAATGGCAATCGGAGTTGCAGCGCCGCCAGATCCAACGAGTGTAACCTTTTGTCCAGCTAATTCAACGCCGTGTTCAATTAAGTTTCTTACGTAACCAAGACCATCTGTGTTGTAACCAACCAGCTTGCCATCTTTGTTCACAACTGTGTTGCTTGCGCGAGTATATTTTGCAGAATCATCTAGTTCATCTAAGTAATCAAGTACTTTCATTTTGTTCGGCATGGATACGTTAAATCCAGCTGCACCCATCGCTTTCATCCCGTTTACTGCTGCTTCTAGTTCATCATTTCCTACCTCAAAAGCAAGGTAAGCATAGTTGATTCCTGTTAGTGTATAGCCAAGGTTGTGCATCCGTGGTGACAGGCTGTGCCCGATTGGTGTTGCAAGAAGACCGACTAATTTTGTTTTTCCATCAATATTACGTTCATGTATGTTTGTCATGATTGACATCTCCTTTAATTATCTAAACAATTTTTTCATGCGTCGTAAAACAAAGACTGCTAACAATACGCTGATGACCGCAATGATCATATCGAAGAATAAAGTCATTTTAATATCGTACGTGCTAACGAGTCCGCTTGTAATCAGCGGAACAAGGATAAACGCTGAGCTTGCCGCAATGTTGACATATGATGAAGCCGTTGCTTTGTTTGTAGGGAATAATTTCATCATAATACTCATCGCCAACTGGAAAATGCCGGCTGTAAATAATCCTAAGAAAAAGGTACTAACAATGACAATGCCGTATGTTTCGATTTGAAATAGTGAAAGCATGGCAAGGAATGCCCCGATTGGGTAAATAATAGCGACCATAATTGGTGAAATGAATTTATCTAATACGATTGAAAGCAATAGAACAGATACGAGTGCACCAATACTAAAATAAGAAAGAAGCTGCGTCGCTTGTCCTGAGCCAAGCCCAATCAATTTCAACCCGAGCTGTGGAAGCCAAGTTTGCCATACGACAAATAATGCAGTAGACGTGAATCCCATAAGTACAACAGCTAAACCTTCACCAAACATTTTCGGTTCTTCCTTCATTTGCTCTTGAACGGGAAGATCGTTATGAGAAGCCGTTTGCTTATGATTTGGGAACGGCATAAAGATCAAGTAAATGCCTACAAGTAAATAAAGAAGTCCTAGCCCAAAGAATGCCCAGCCCCAGAAGATGTCATGTGCAATAAGGAATGCCAAGATAAATGGAAGAACAGTCGCACCAATTGATACAGACGCTTTCACTAATACAGAAGCTGAACTTGCTTTTTTAGGAAATGACTCTGTCAAAGCAGGATATGTCCCTGAATCAAGCAATGAGTTTGCAATCCCTGCGGAAATGGCAAAAATGAAAGCCAATGTATAATTGGTCGTCGTTGGAATCCCAATTAAGAATAATAAGTAGAGAAAGTTACCTGTAATAATGACAGGTTTTCGCCCCCAGCTGTCTGCCAGCCGGCCAGAGAAAAAGAGAGCAATTAATTTACCGATACCGATTGCTGATACAAGCAAGCTGATTTTTGGAATATCTACATGGTAGCGTTCAGATAAGCTTTCCATGTTTGATGCCACAATAATATTGATCATGCCTAGCATGAAATAGTTTAAGTACATGCCAAGTGATGATTTAATGTATGGATTTTTCATGTTCCCACTCCTATATTTGAAACCCTGTTCGGGCCAAATTCTTGTTACCCTTTGTTATTTCCTTAAACGTAAATAATATTAAGTCCATCACAACACCCCTTGTGTGATTGATGAAAAAATAATGAATATTCATCTGTTCTTCAAATAAGTACATCGTTCTACTAAATAATTAAAAATAATAACAGTTATCATAAGTTGATGGACTTCCTCGATTTGATCAGAATCAAAAAATCCATCTTTAACTGTAGTTGATATCATAAATAACGATATGTTCACAAAAGGTATAACGATATACTAAAAGAAGCAACGAGATAAATATACTCCTGTGTATAAAATGTGTCAAGTTTATGACTTTGCGATTTAAAAAAAGAAAAATGTAATAAAGAAATAGTTGACTTGCTCAATAAAAAAAGGAGAATCGCTTTGCAATTCTCCTTTCAGCGTGTAGACAAACCCTCGCATTCTTTGTCAGTCCTGCGCTCCGGTGCTCACGAATGTCAAATTCGCTCTGCTCCGGTGCTCGTCCTTCCTAGACTGCAAAGGTTTTCTATCACGCTGAAAAGAAGACAAAGGGCTAAAATAAAGTTCATTTTAGCCCTTTGTCAACAATCTGAAAGGAGAATCGCTTTGCAATTCTCCTTTTCATGATCATGTCGAGGTTTCTCGAATATGAAGTTGAGGCTTTAATATCAATCGCTGCAGTTCTTCATCCTGCTCGTTCATTTTATGATACAAAAGGTTGGCTGCTTTGACTCCAATGGATCGTGGAAATGATGAGACTGTGGTGAGCGGCGGGTGATACATCTCCGCTTCAGGGATGTTATCGAACCCAACTACATCAATGTCTTCACCAGGCTTGATGTCACGCGCTGCCAATTCTTGAATCACCCCAAACGCCACTAAATCACTGAAGCAAAAAATAGCAGTAGGTGGTTCGGGAAGGTCAATCACTTGGGCAAGAGCTTCTTTCCCGCCTTCACGGGTAGGCACCATATCAATAATAAGAGATTCATCCATCGTTATGTCTTCATCATCATGGGCTCTTTTGAACCCTTTCATCCGTTCAATCCAAGTTGAGGAGGATTTGATTCCACCTAAGAAGGCGATGCGGCGATGCCCTTTTTGAAGAAGATGACGGACCGCCATCCAAGTGCCTTGTTCATAATCAACGCCGACATAATCACAATGGACATCTGCTAATTCACGGTTTGCCAATACTTTTGGTGTGCGAATGTTGTTTAACTGTTTCACCGTTCGTGTCGAACTTTTCGATGCTGGATTTAAGATGATTCCACCCACTCGGTGCTCTACCATTGTGGAGATGAGCCGCTCCTGCTTATCTACACTATCAAAGGTTGTCCCAAGTAAAACGGTATAGCCAAGTGATTCAAGTGTGGTTTGCACACCGATTAAAAATTCAGAAATAAAGGTGTTTGAAATATCCGTGACGATCACACCTACAATATTTGAACTTTTCGACCGCATATTGGCAGCGACGCGATCGTACACGTATCCCAAATCCTCCATGGATTGCAGCACTTTTTTCCGGGTGGCTTCAGAGATCCTAGGGTTGTTGCGAACAACGAGTGAGGCCGTTGAAGTCGATACACCGGCATGCCGAGCGACTTCTTGTAATGTCACACGCTGTTTGTTCATTTTTTTCATTTGTCTTCACCAACTTCATTGGATTGCCTAACTATGGTTCATCATCAAGATGGATGTCTCCACCAAACGAGCCGAACATTCTTTGTTTCATTATACCTTAATCAAGGGGTGTTGATGAAGTGATGTCATATCAGCTTCAGATAAGGAGGAAACAACATCTTAAAAGATTACCATTGACAGCTTTCTTTTAGAGGCGTAAAATATAAAATTATTCAGAAATAGCAACATTTAAAGTAAATATCGAAGGCTATGATTGCTGTGGGTCACACTATGGCAGGAGCAGCTTCTGGAGAGACCGCATGTATGTGCGGCGCCGAAGGGTTCACAATCTCAGGCAAAAGGACAGAAGAGTACGAAATATTGTATTTGTGATGCATGGATCATACTGTGTATTGCTTTTCTCTATTTTGCTATTCTTTTATGACCGTGAGATTGGAGCGCATCCAATCTCTTTTTTTATGGACTTTTTGTGAGTTCATTATTTCAGTATAGGATCGTGTCGTAGGAGGGTGTTGAAATTGGCACAACAAGAGTTAAAGCGAGATTTATCAAACCGTCATGTTCAATTAATTGCCATTGGCGGAACGATTGGAACTGGGCTATTTTTAGGGTCTGGAAAGGCTATTCAATTGGCAGGACCATCGATCATTTTTGCGTACTTAATTGTCGGAATGGCCATCTTTTTTGTCATGAGGGCACTTGGAGAATTGCTCTTATCTAAGACGGGCTATCAGTCTTTAACGGATATAGCAGAGGATTATCTTGGACCATGGGCTTCCTTTGTGACAGGATGGACGTATTGGTTTTGCTGGATTATGACAGCGATGGCGGATGTTATTGCGGTCGGGGTGTATGTGCAGTACTGGTTTGATATTCCGCAGTGGATTCCTGCTATTATTTGTTTATTGATTTTGCTAGGATTTAATTTATTAACGGTGAAGCTTTTTGGAGAAATGGAATTTTGGTTTGCACTTATTAAAGTGATTACGATATTACTGTTGATTGGCGTTGGAATTGTCCTGTTAATCATTGGTTTTCAAACAGATGCAGGACCCGTGACGGTAACGAATCTGTGGTCACACGGCGGATTATTTCCAAATGGTGTGACAGGCTTCTTATTGTCATTCCAGATGGTGATTTTTGCGTATGTGGGCGTGGAACTTGTCGGTGTGTCAGCAGCAGAAACAGCGAATCCGCAAAAAAATATCCCGTCTGCGATTAATAAAATTCCATTAAGAATTCTCTTTTTCTATGTAGGTGCGATTTTTGTATTACTATGCATCAACCCATGGACAGAACTCAGTGCATCAGAAAGTCCTTTTGTGAAAACCTTTGGGCTCATTGGGATACCAGTAGCGGCGGGACTCATCAACTTTGTCGTCCTGACATCTGCGGCGTCTGCTTGTAATAGCGGTATGTTCTCAACGAGCCGAATTTTGTATAATCTCAGTCATCAAAAACAAGGACCGGCATCTTTTGGCCGACTAAATAAGCATGCTGTTCCAAGTAATGCCCTGTTTGTTTCGACAATTGTGGTGTCAGTAGGGGCTCTTTTAAGCAAGCTGATTCCTGAACAAGCCTTTGGTATTGTGACAACGATCAGTGCCATTTGTTTCATTTGGGTATGGAGTATTATTTTAATATGCCATCTGAAATATAAGAAGACACGTCCTGAACTGCATAAGGCGTCTACCTTTAAAGCGCCATTTACACCTTTTGTGAATATAGCGGTTCTTGTGCTTTTTGCTTCCATTCTTGTCATCATGCTTTTCGCTGATGCAACACGGCCAGCACTATTATTGACACCCGTATGGTTTGGGTTCCTATTTTTGATTTATGCACGAAAGAAACGCCGTTCAGCATAATGAACGGAAAAAGCACAGCCTTTTTAAATGGCTGTGCTTTTGCTTATTTAACGATTTCTAATCTTCAACATATAGTATGCATTAAGAATGATCAGAACAATTCCAACGACGATGATGGAGAAGAGCTGAGAGTGATTGGCGCCAAGAGAATAGACAATCAAAATAAACATGGCACCGGTCAATAAAATATTCATCATTTGAAAAGTGTGAAAAAGCCCATCGAGCATCACATGCTTTTCGCCTTCATCAGAAATGGCGAGCAGTTTTTTGCCATAATCTTTATCGGTTGGACTAGGTAGGTGACGATTAGGATAGACGAGCTTTAGGACAGAGGTCGACACATAAGAAAGAATGACGGTGATCAAAAATAAGGCAGCATTTGCGAGAATCAGCCAAGGTGGCTGCTCGGTTACGATGGAAATTCCAATTGCAATAATCGATAAAATGGTACTCACCGTATTAGCTAACGTTACATCAGTAAAGGTTCGATACTGTTTTACCTCGAGTTCATCCTCCTCATCACCAGATACCGAAAGAGAGACTCTTTTCTTCATGCGTGAAATGCCTGAAAAACAATAAATGATGAATAGAACTGTCAAGCCAGTGATGACAAGAGTCGCTTCAAATGCAGCTTGCAGAAGTGTCAGCTCAAATTCGGATGCCAGCAAACAGTAAGCACCGAGAAAACCAAGGAGAGCACCTAAGAGCATTTTGTATACAGTTTTCATGTGAGTTCATCCTCCTCGAATAGAAAAATATGTTCAATGGGTTCTTGAAAAATACGTGAAAGCCTCATAGCAAGTAAGAGAGACGGCATTAATTCATCTCGTTCCATTAAGCTGATCGTCTGGCGGGAAACCTTTGCCCGTTTCGCAAGCTCCGTTTGGTTTAAACCATCACGTGCCCGCAGCTCTTTTAGCCGATTTTTCATTCTGTCACCTCAACTCTGATCAAAATGTTATCTTGATTGTAAAGTATTATATTCATTTTGACAAGTATAGTTTTCAAAATGATAAAAATAATTGTCAGAAAGATCGCCTTTATTCAAAAGGGAATCAATGATACGCTAAAGAAAAGAGAAACGGAAAATAGGTGATGCCCATGTTCATTGATCAATTAAAAAGTGACTTACATCAATCACAGCCATTATTTATCGGAGAAGAGACAGCGTTCAAAGCGGCAGTCCTTGTCCCTTTGGTGCAAGTAGACGGGGAATGGCATGTTTTATTTGAAGTGCGATCACTGACGATGAGAAAACAACCTGGCGATATTAGCTTTCCAGGAGGCAAACTCGACGGCGGCGAAACTGCACAAGAAGCTGCACTGCGGGAAACATATGAAGAACTAGGGATTCCGCCCGAATCGGTCAAGGTGTTAGGACAGCTCAGTCCTTATATTGCCTCACCATCCTTTGTGGTATATCCATTTGTCGGGATTATTGATGAACAGCAGGTCAAACATTCCTTTAATCAAGAAGAAGTAGAGGAGACCTTTACTGTGCCTCTATCATGGCTCAGCCAATACGAACCGTACTTACACCATGTATCGGTGCAGCCAACACCAGGAGAGGACTTTCCTTATGAAAAAATCATGAATGGTGAAAAATACAGCTGGGGGAGTCGTTCGATTGAGGAGTGGTTTTATGATTACGATCGTTACACCATTTGGGGATTAACTGCCCGCATATTAAAACATTTTGTGATGGTTGCAAAAAGAAATTCCTAGAGAATCAGCTCTAGGAATTTGTTGTAGAAAGGCGTTCTTTTGCGGTTTCTTTTCCTTTCCCTTTTCCAATTAGGATGGGCGCTTTAGCTTGGCTCAATCCATATGAAGGCATGTTCACGTAGATAGATTCATATGAGCCGGCTTGAATTTGATACGTTTCATGATAAATTCCGACCGCGTCATTATGTCGTGCTCTTTGGTTGAATCCTTTCCAAGCAGTCAAATGCTTCTCCATCTTGGCGTAGGCAAGGAGGTCCTCTGTTGATTTCCAATATTGGATCATGGTGGTGGTGCGTAAACCGAAGTAATTTTCTGTCCCGAGAAAACCAAGTTCTTCTTGATGTGTATAAAGTTCTTTGATCATCCCCGGCATCGCCTTAAATACTGGCAGCCATTGATGAACAGCCCAGCGTTTATTGATTCTCATTCCGATAATGAACACAACAATCGGCTCAGAATTGTCTGTTGTATACCTGCCAGCACGTATATTTTTTTTCATTTGTTCATCCTTCTTTCTTCATCGATTCACAGGTCTCCACGCACCAATCAATTCCAGCCTGCGCCACTTTCTTTCCGTAATCTAATGTATATAGCCAATACTTCGCATCAGCTTCATCTGGATACAGCTCTTGAATGTTTTGTTCAATCGCAACATATGTCTCATAACGGATACGGAGCTGCCTCTCATAATCTTGTAAAAGCACCAATTTTTTCTCAAACGAAAGATATTGACCAAAAAATAACTTTAATAACACCTCATTTCGTTCTGATGGTACTTGATGGAGCGGCTGTGCCAGCCATTGCCTCAACGTGTCCAGCCCTTTTTCAGTTAGGTGATATTCCCGCTTGTCTGAGCGGCCAGTTGTAGAAGTGGGTGAAACCTTCGCAAGCCCTTCCTCGACTATTAACTTTAAAGCTGGATAAATTTGTCCATAACTAATTTTCCAAAAGTGATGCAAGCTCCTATCAATTAATTGCTTCACTTCATACCCAGACTTACAATCTGTCGTTAAAATCCCCAAAATCGCATACGTCGTATCATTGTATTTTTTCATTGATCAACACACCTATCTAAAAGATATATCATTTAGATATATAATAAACGATGTATAACTGCAGATACAAGAGGTATGAGAAAAAAATAAATGCTAGAAAGGAGGTGAAGAGATCGCTGATTTGTTAATCAATGAGATGAATCCTTCATATAGATTGAACGATCATAGTTTGGAGGGGGACATATGAGTAAATCGAAAATCTGGATCATGACTATTCTGGCGGTACTAATGATTGGTGGAGGCGGCTTTATAGCATATCAAGCAATCGCAAAAAAGAGTGGTTTGAATCACCCCTACGCCTTTGCATATAAAACAAATGATCGTGTGAACTGGTTGAAGGTAACGGAGAGAAATGGAAAAGTAACAGGTCATCTGAATGAAACCATTTTAGAGGAAAATCCGAAAAGGCATTATGATCCCAATCTATTTATCAACAAATATCAATTAACCGGAAAATCAATTGAAAACGGTTACGAATTTTATGTGAAGCAAGGGAAAGTAACGATCACATATGAAGTTCACCTTGCCGAAAAAGATCTTTCTGTGAAAAAACAAGGTGAAAAGCACAGCATCACATACAAAGCAGTTGATCAAAAAAACCTACGTGCTGTTCAACAGGACATTCATACTCGATATGAGAAACTGATGGATGACACGGAAAATAGATTTCATGATTATGTACGAAACTTCATTAAGAAAGTAACAGGCGCTTATGGTTATCTGTATACAGCAGAGGATGGTTCATACCAACTATTTCTAAAGGTAAAACGAATGTATATGCAGTCTGAATGGGCAGGTTCTTTTCTAATGAGAAAGGTTCCAGGAGATGGTGGTGAACCTTATAAAGAAACGAAACATACAGCAGGTGGAGTTTCAGATGGGATAATGTTTGATTTGAGTACTTATCCTGCAATTGAAAAGGGTTTTATTTTAGGGGAAACTGACCGAGACGCAACATACATTAAATTTCCTTTTAAAATGGCAGGCGGGATTATAGAATTTAAAGCGGTCACGAAAGAGGAATATCAAGAACAAACGGAAGCATTCAAAAAGAAGGCGAAAGAATGGCAAAAGTAGATCGTGTTGGAACAGATGATTGTTGTGAATGGCATTTCAGGGCGATCAGAATTTAGTTGAATAAATAGGGATAATGAAGATATTTTAAATCATATATTAGTGGAGGTACCTATGAGTAAATTGAAAATGTGGGTCGTGTCTATCCTGGCAGTACTCGTCTTAGGTGGAGGCGGCTGGACAGCATATCAAGCAATCGCACAAAAGAATTCATTGAATCATGCCTATGCATTTGCGTATAAAACGAAGGATAAAATGAGCTGGTTTGAGATATCTGAGAATAAAGGCAAAGTAACGGGGCATTTGAATGAAAAGTATATAGAAGAAATATGGTGGGATCCCAAAATATATAAAAAACAATATGTAGTGTCCGGGAGTTCAAAGGAAAACGGTTATGAATTTCGAGTCAAACAAGGCAAAGAAACAATCATATACGAAGTTCAAATGTCCGGTAAAGACCTATCTGTGAAAAAACAAGGTGATAAGAAAAGCAGAATATATAAAGCAATCAATCGAAAAAAGCTAGATTCGTATCACAAAAAACTTCAAGTTCGACATCAACATCTAGTTGATACTTCAGAAACTAGATTTTATGACAATATGAGACACTTCAGGGATAAAGTGGCGAAGGTATATGGTTTTCTATATACGGCAGAGGACAAACAACTATTTTTACAAGTTGAAAGCATGCATATTGAGAATGGATGGCTCGGCTCTTTTCTAATAACAACTGTTTCTGAAGATGGTTGTAAGCCATATAAAGAAATGAAATTAGAGGTCGGGGGCGAAACTGATGGTGGAGACTATTTAGACATGAGCTACGATCCTATAATTGAACGAGGTGTCATTATAGGTTCGACTGATCGAGATGCAAAATCAATCAAACTGCCAATTAAAAAGACTAACGGTACTATAGAGATAAAAGCTTTCACGTATCAGGAATTTAAAAAACTCCCTAGACCATATATCATGACAGGCGATTCAGTAGAGTTAAAAGCTGTCACGAAAAAGGAATATGAAAAACAAGCGAAAGCATTTAAAAAGAAAGCAGAAGAAAAGAGAAAATAGGCATCTTAAACCAGATGAGTGAATCAACTTATCTGGTTTTTTATGGAGAAACATTTTGTTGATTGATGATAGAAGGAACAAAAGAGTTGCTTTAAGTAAATAAAGAAAAGTATTTTGGGTATATAGACCTTAATAAATTTCAGAAAAATAAATGTTGACGCTTTCATATAATCAATATATACTGAAAACAAATCCAATATAAATAAATTAGACATGTGACTGGTCATGCAGGCAGGATCTAAAAACGATGAATTTCTTTAATTTGTCGTTTTAGATCCTTTTTTTATTGCCAAAATATAGGTCTCATGTATGAGAAAAGGAGGAGAAAAAATGGATTACACACAAGTCGCCAAAGATGTTTTACAGCATGTAGGTGGTAAAGAAAACATTGCGCACCTTGAACACTGCTCAACAAGACTTCGCTTCACACTAATTGATCAGAAAAAAGCAGATGTACCAGCATTAGAAAAAACACCAGGTGTCATAGCTGTCAGAATGTCAGGACAATGCCAAGTGGTCATTGGGAATGACGTGATTGAAGTGTATCAACAGGTAACAAATTTAATGGGCGGCAGCTCGTCTGGGCAAAGCATGCCATCCAATCAGCCAAAAGAAAAAAGAAAAGCAGGCACAGTTCTATTAGATTTCATTGTGGGTGTCTTCCAGCCGCTTGTTCCGGCTATCGCAGGCGGAGGGATTTTAAAATCATTTCTTCTCCTCTTCTCTTTATTAGGATGGGTGGATGCAAAAGGCCAAACCTATCAAATACTGAACATGGTGGGTGACGCACCACTATACTTCCTGCCATTACTAGTCGCTGTCACAACGGCAAATAAACTAAAGGTAAACCCACTGGTCGCATTATCAGCAGTCGGTGCACTCCTTCTTCCGAACATGACAGCCATGCTTACTGAAGGTGCGCAATTAATGTCATTCGACGTAAAAAATATAGCTTATGCGTATCAAGTGTTTCCAGCAATCCTTTCTGTATTGCTTTACGCTCAAATGGAAAAATTCTTCACACGATTTTCACCAAAACCAATTCGGATTTTCTTTGTCCCAATGATGTCATTAGTCATTACTGTACCCGTTACGTTACTGTTATTAGGACCACTTGGTTTTACAGCAGGACAAGGGTTTTCATCCGTTATTCTTGCGATGTTTAATACAGTAGGCTGGGTAGCTGTTGCAATTTTAGCAGCGGTACTCCCGTTTATGGTTGCATCAGGCATGCACAAAGCAATGGTCCCTTATGCAGTGACAACGATGGGGAACCTCGGGAAAGAAGCACTTTATTTACCAGCATCACTTGCGCATAATATTGCGGAAAGTGGAGCATGTTTCGCAGTGGCACTACGCACGAAAGACAAGGTACTCAGATCAACAGCTATTTCGGCAGGAATTTCAGCATTTTTTGGCATCACAGAGCCTGCTTTGTATGGTGTGACACTTCAAAATAAACGCGTACTTGGAAGTGTCATGATTGGTTCGTTTGTTGGCGGGATCTTCATTGGATTAGTTGGTATACAAGCTTTTGTACTTGTTGGTCCTGGATTAGCAAGTATGTCGATGTTTATATCAGATGAGCTTCCACGAAATCTAATGTTTGCTGTCATTGGAGCTGTCATTTCCTTCGTTGTTGCTTTTATCGCTGCTTTTGTATTAGGTAAGGATAAAAAAGTAGAAGAAAAGACAAATGATCAAGATGCATTTGCTGAACAAATTGGAGCAGGGGAAACTTTCAAAAGCCCTGTGATTGGTCAAATGATCTCTCTAGCTGAAGTAAAAGATGATATTTTCTCTTCAAAGGTCATGGGAGACGGAATTGCCATTATTCCTTCAGAAGGAGCGTTATATGCACCAGTAGATGGTGAGGTCACCTTGCTGTTCGAAACAAACCATGCACTTGGTATGAAAACGGACAAAGGGGTGGAAGTATTATTCCACATTGGCATTGATACTGTACAGTTGGAAGGACAGTATTTTTATCCAAAAGTGCAGGCAGGAGATCGTGTACAAGCAGGGGATTTACTCATTGAATTTGATGTAGAAAAAATCATGGAAGCAGGATACGATCCAGTTACGCTTGCTGTCATCACGAATACAGATCAATATGATATTAAGGTACAGCCATTACAAGAGGTCAATCGCCAAGATACATTGATGGTTATCACCCAATTAGGAGGCTAAACATATGACGACAATAAAAGGTTTTCCAAAAGGATTTTTATGGGGCGGCGCCATTGCCGCCAACCAAGCAGAAGGCGCTTGGAATGTAGATGGAAAGGGCCCATCTGTTGCTGATATTGCGATGTACCGGTCTAATTTGAGTGTAGAAGATTATGAAGGGCATCTAGCTGTTACTTCTGAAAATATAGATCGAGCGATGAAAGACCCAGATGATAAAAAGTATCCAAAACGCAGAGGTGTTGATTTCTATCATCACTATAAAGAGGATTTGGCTCTATTTGCTGAAATGGGTTTTAAAACTCTTCGCATTTCTATTGCATGGAGCCGTATCTTCCCAACTGGAGAAGAGAACGAACCAAATGAAAAAGGACTCCAATTTTACGATCGTGTATTTGCAGAAATGAAAAAACACAACATAGAACCGATTGTGACGCTGTCACATTATGAAATGCCGTTAGCACTGAGCGTGAAATATAATGGCTGGGTTGAAAGAAAAGTCGTTGATCTCTTTGTTAAGTTCGCCAATGTATGTTTTGCACGCTATAAACATGATGTGAAATATTGGCTGACCTTTAATGAAATAGATAGTATTCACCGCCACTCTTTTATTACAGCAGGAATTATTCCTGATCGCTGCCCAGAAGGGAAAGAGGAAGAGACGGTTTATCAAGCACTCCATCATCAATTCATTGCCTCTGCACTCGTAACAGCAGATTGTCATCGCATCATACAAGGCAGTCAAGTAGGGTGTATGCTGACAAAATTAACAACGTATCCGCACACTTGTCATCCGAATGATGTGGAGCGGGCATTGAAACAAAACTTAGAAAACTATTTCTATGCAGATGTTCAGGTATTTGGTGAATACCCGCCGCTTATCAAGCACATGCTTGAGAGAAAAAACATTCATATCCAAATGGAATCAGATGATCTTTCTATTTTAAAAGAAAATACAGTAGATTTTATCTCGTTCAGCTACTATATGTCTTTAACTGAATCAGCTGATGAAGGATTAGAAAAAACGGATGGAAATACCATCCGTGGGGTCAAAAATCCTTACCTTCCATCTACTGATTGGGGATGGCAAATTGATCCGGTTGGTCTGAAAATTTCTTTAATAGAATTATATGATCGTTATCAAAAACCACTGATCATTGTAGAAAACGGCATGGGTGCAAAAGATGTTGTTGAAAGTGATGGATCAATTCACGATGATTATCGTATTAACTATTTCAAAGAGCATTTCCGCCAAATGAGAGAAGCGGTGGAAGAAGGCGTTGACCTCTTCGGATATACGAGCTGGGGCTCAATTGATATTATTAGTGCAGGTACATCACAGATGTCAAAACGATACGGGTTCATTCATGTAGATCAAGATGACGATGGAAACGGTACATTAAAACGTTCTCGTAAAGACTCATTTTATTGGTACAAAAAGGTCATTGAAACAAATGGTGAATCGCTTGATTGAAAAACCACAATCATGAAAACAGGTGATGACGATGTTTAAAATCAAAAAAGTTTTAAACTCGAGTGTGGTTCTGGCTGAAGATCAGAACCAACAGGAGATGGTTCTATTCGGCCGTGGGATTGGTTATGGACAAAAACCAGGTCAAATGATTGAAGAAAAGAAGGCAGATCAAGTGTTTATGTCTGTCGATAACATGAGAGCGAAGGAATTTCTCCAACTATTAGATTCAATGCCACAAGAGTTTATCGATTTAACTCAGCATATTGTTCAATATGCTGAAAAACGCTTAAACTCAAGTCTGAATTCTGGTGTCTATTTTACCTTGATGGACCACTTGAATTTTGCAGTAGAACGGCACAAGAAGAATATTAATATTACAAATCGAGTATACTGGGAAATCAAAAACTACTATACCGAAGAATTTGAAGTAGGTAATTATGCGCTTGAGTTAGTCAACAATACATTGGGCATACAATTACCAAAGGAAGAAGCGGCCAATATCGCTTTCCATTTAATTAATGCGTTAGGTGAAGAGTCCGATTCTAAAGATGGCATGAAGTATGCCAAGATGATCGGAAGTATTGTGAATCTCGTCCGCTATACGTTGAATATGAAAATGGATCAAGAGAATATTCATTACAGCCGATTTATTACACATGTGAAATTCTTTGTTGAAAGATTTTACGCAAATAAATTATTATCAGATCAAGAAAATGAGTTGTTTGAACAAATTGCACACTTGTATCCTCAAGCGATGGATGTAGCTTTCAAAATCAAAGATTATATTAAACAGGTGCATAGTATTGTTATTCCAAATGACGAACTTACGTATCTGGCGGTACATATTCACCGCCTCATTTCTTATCAAGAACTAAAATAAATGTGGACCACTTGCCTTGTAATGAGGCAAGTGGTTATTTGTATTGTATCGGTTTATGTTCCGATAGGTCGTTCTGTTGGGCCAAGATTTGTATCATTTAACGAATTGTAAGACACCGTTTGTCCGAAAACAACGATGGCTAAAGCGAAAATGAGTAAACTCACTTTTTTCATCATAATTCCTCCAATTAAGTGTAGTGTGATCCAATTGATAGGCATCCTTCAAAAAGAGGTATGCTTGGTGAATTGAACCCAGCTCTTCAAAGTGTTTGGCAGCTAGTGCACTTAATTCACGGGCACCTTCAACATCCTTTAATTCTTTCAGAATACTGATGTCATCGAAACAGGTTTGAGCTTTTTTGGATATGTCTTCAGTGAAATATAGGTGATAGAGAAAATTCATTTTTGCTGTATAGATGGGGTTTCTGTCTATTTCTTGTTTTTGTTTGACTAATTCAAAATAATAGAGAGCTTGCGACTTTTCATCAATGGAGAGTAGCTCTTTTAGTAACATAAACATGGAGTGTTCGAAATAACAAGATGAAAGGTAGTCATCATCACTAAGAGCCTTTTCTAGGGCATCAATACATTTTTTTGATTCTCCAACTTCGGCATATAGAATACTGATATTGTGATAAAGCTGTGATGCTAAAAAATGATCGTTTAATTGATTTGAGATGTGTAATGCTTTTGTGTAGTAATTCTCAGCTCTTTTGAAATCGCCAATATCCATGAAGTTGGTGGCTGCGATCACAAAAGCTGCTGCCAGTCTTCTTTCATAGCCATCATGACCTTTGAAAATATCGATGGCATTCTGAATATAATGAAGTGAAATCAGGCTTTGGCGAAGCATCATATATAGGTTTGCGACCTTCGTATGGAATTCTGCTACTTCTATTTCATCAGGAATGTTTTGCAGTTTTTTCTCAGCAATTTTAAACAGTCCGATGGCTGATGCATAGTCTCTGTTATATGAAGCGTAAAGGGCTTTATATAGGTAAAAATAGTATTCAATTAAGTCGTTTGTTTTAGAAGGGTATTCTAGCACTGTCGGTTCATTCAGTTTTTTACCCCTTCGTTCATATAACATGAGCTTAAACTTGCCTTCTAGCAATGAATAGTAGGTCAAGACCTCCTGATTCTCTTCCATCTCTTGAAGTAATTCCTTTAATTCTGTGTAGATTGTCTTTGCATTGTGTACATCATGCTTACGAATGGCAATTCGCCAATCATTTAAACGGTTCCCCACCTGTTCAGCTGAAATGATCGTCATGGAAATTTCACCTCTTTAACATCCTTTCGCCTGTTTCAATAAAAAACGATATCACAATTTTTGGTAAAATATAATCGTTTCAGAGAGGTGATTGACAGGAGGTAATAAAAAGGACCTTATGTCATGAGATGTACGTTATTGTAATGATCATTGATTGTTTATTCAAATGAGTAAAATCTTTTTTTGGAAGTCTAAAAACGTGATAGATACTATTAGTTTTAAGTTTATGGTCGAAAATACCATCTGAATATATGAAATAAAGCTATTTTAGCTATGAGAGAAGAACAATGAAAGGTCGATCTAGAAGGGAAAATCAGTTATGATGTTGCTAGATGATTTTGGGAAAGAAACTGGTAGTTACTGAGAAAGGTGAAAATCCGAGACAAGTGTTGACCTTTCAGAAAGGATGTTGAAATGAAAAAAAGATTTCAAATGTTAAACTGGCAAATGACAATTGTGATGACGACGCTTTTACTTGTTTTAGTCACTCTTTATATCTCAAAGAGATACTTTTATAGCAAAGAAATTGAGTTGCTGACAGAATCTTGTCAACAAGAAGACGGCAAAATCATACTAGAAACAAATAGTTTGACTATGGATTACTCCTTTGAGTGTAAGAAAAAATAAAACAGGCAGCTTTCTGCCTGTTTGACACCAATTAAAACCCTAAGTTTTGTAACCACTTGTTTAACAAGGCCTCTCGTTTCTCAGCGGTGAAGCGATCGTATTTTCCTAAATTTAAATGAGCTGAAATTTCACCGTCATTCATAAACAAAATTCTTTCAGAGCAAAGGGCCACTTTTGGATCATGGGTGACGAGAAGCAGAGTTGTTCCTTCAGAATTGATTTGTGAAAAAATATCCATGACTTCCTTTGTGGTTCTTGAATTAAGAGCACCTGTGGGCTCATCTGCAAAAAGAATGTTTGGTTCATTCATAAGAGCTCGACAGATAGAGGCTCTTTGGAGCTGTCCTCCTGATACTTCTGATAAATATCTATCAGCTAAATGATCAATATCAAGTTTCTCCATTAGATATTTTGCTCGTTCATTGACTTCTTTTCTCGGCATTTTCTTCGCTAAGTAAGCTGCAGCAATGATGTTATCAAATAGATTGAGGTTTTTTAGTAAGTGGCTGTGTTGAAAGACGAATCCCATCTCTGATAAGCGCAAAGCTGTTAACTGTTTGTCTGTCATTTCTGATAGCAGTTGACCTTTATATTTGATTTCCCCTCTGGAGGATGTCTCTATACCGCTAAGTTGATAAAGCAAAGAGGTTTTTCCACATCCTGAAGGTCCCATAATGGTGACAAATTCTCCACGTTTAATTGATAAGTGAATATTTCTAAGAATGGTCTGTTTTTGTCCTTTTAATGAATCAATTTGTAAAGACAATTGTTTCGCTTCAATTAATTGTTCCATGTGAAACATCTCCTTATGAAAGTGTATGACGGCTGATTTTACTAGAAAAAAAGGACTTCAATAACCACGAGATGACAGTTACATTCACCATAAACAGCAGGAGAGGATACACGATCCAAACCCATTTCGGGGCTAACCACTGAAGGCTGGATGCTCCTAATGATGCTCCGCCTGCACTCATTAACGCCGGACCAATAGTATGAACAGCGATTGCTCCAATGAAGGCACCAATAGAGAGAACGACGATAAAACTTGTTAAGTACTGATAGGTTAAATCTTTTTGAGAAAAACCAATCGTCCTTAACAAGTGAGTACGATTTAAATCTTTCGCCCTTAACATGTGTAGAAACATCATTAACATGAGGCTGGCTGTTCCAAAAGCTGCGATGGTTGAAAATAATGCAATCACTTTTACTAGAGATGCGGTGCTTCCTATTGTTTGATGCACATATTCTTTCATATCTGTCACTTTTGCAGGAGACATATTTGTTTCAAGTGCTGCTTTTTTTCCTGCCATATCTATTCCTTGTTTTAATTGTATTTGAATGGTTTTCCAAAGGGATGATTGAGGAAAAGGCTGAGATAATGCTTTAGCAGTTTTCCCTCCGTTGGTGACGTCTTGATAAATGCCGGTAACCATTTTTTGAACTTGCTGCCCATTTGTGGCGAGAGTGACTTTTCCGCCTATCTTTTTCTGAAGTGAGTCAGCACTCAACACCGATAAAGCAATCTCTTCCTCCTTCAACGGTTCCCTTCCTTGTAAATAGGTGAGAGGGAATGCTGATAGATCACCTGTTTCTAAATAGAGCGTTTCTAATGTATTCTCCATTGTTTTGGCTTGTAGAGAAGTTGTTTCATAGACGGCAGATGTTTGAATGTCTTGGTCTTCGCTAATCATAGACTCTATTTTATTTGTACTTTTCTCTAAATGATTTCCCTGCCGAATATCAATTCGAAGGTCACTTTTTCCAGAGCCAAGATATGTGATGAAATCTGGTGATTGTAATGTGTACCATAACTGAATCGGCATCAACATTAAAAATGTACAAAGCGCGATAATACAAGTAATTGTTGAATACATCTTTATTCGCGAGAACAGATCTTTCAAACCAAACCAAAAATTTACTGGGAGGAATCTGTTTTTCTGGAGGTGCATAGGAATTTGTTTTTTATGGCTTGGTGAGCTTATGCCGCCTTGAATGGCTTGAGCGGCTGATATTTGTCCAAATCTCCTTAGGACAGCATAGCTGAATGAGATGACGATCATTGCCGTCAAAATTGACACCAAAAGCGGGATCACCTGATGAATAAAAGAGAGGCGATTCCCCATATATTGCTGAATATTGGCTGTAAACAAATCACCAAACATGAGCGTCATTAAATATCCTGCTATACACCCTATACAGGCAAGCACAGCATATTTCCCAACGTATAATTGTTTGATTTTTGATAAAGGGATTCCAAGTACTTTTAAGATTCCAATTTCACGTTCATCCTCTTCTATAGCGGCGGTCATAGCGAGACGAAGAGAGAGGAGAGAAATGCTAATGAGCAGAAAGCAGACAAGAAGGAGAATGGCGATCACCATACCATCTGTTAGGGCATTCAGCATGCGAAGCAGGGGTAATGTGACAGCAGGCCCCTGTTGTGGCAGCTCAGATGATTGATAGAGTGATTGAAAAGCATCTGCTTGACCAGCATCATGCAATAAAAATTCAATTAAGTACTCCTTTTTTTGAAACACTTGATTCAGTGCCGCCCAGTCCGCATCATGCAGAAGAAATCTCTTTGAACTGACAAGACTTGGATTCATTTGGGCATCTCGTAAGAACGTTTTGATTTGAAAAGAGAATTGATGAGAGCCTTTTGTAATGAGTAACCTTTCGCCAATCTTTAAATGGTATTTTTGTTGAAAATAAATAGGGACTGCTACTTCTCCTTTATTTACAGTGAGCTTTTCATTTCGTTCGTTTAAAAGGAAATCAAAATAGCGATTTTGCTTTACAAATAAATGATCCATCACACCCGCTTGAGCAGGCTTCTGCCCGAACTTGATGCTGACATGTTCGATCGGAATCATTGGAACAATTTGATGTGCCTTCACCATCGACTGTTTACTTGAAAATGTATCGACCGCTTTTTCATCTAAGCTCCCATCGTGCATTTGGACAAAGTCTGGTGCTTTGGCTGATTGGAGTAAATCAGAAATGGAACCATTCAACTGGACTGTCATTTGCGCAGCGCTTGTTGCTAAAAATGATGTCATCATGATGCAAAGGGTTAAGCCGATTGAAATGAGACGGTGGCGGGTTAGGTCTTTCTTGATAAACGTCAATCTCATGAGGCTGATTCTCCTTCATGTCGAAGCATATTTTTTGTAAGGAAGGCAAGTGCAAACATCAAGGCACTGACGATTAACACGGTCACATACATGCTGGCGGAAAAAGTGTTGAACAAGAACCCGTACATCATTTGACCGAGCGGTGCAGCACATTGAGAGACCATTGTCAGATTGGCCATGACTTTTCCTAATTGAGCATTGGGTGTTTTCTTTTGCACATGTGAGATGACAACGATCGAAATCATGGTGAGCAGCATGGCAATTGGGAGACACCCTGCTAAAAAGAGAAAATAGGCTGGAAATGTCCCAAATTGAAGAGCCATCTTGGATGTTGAAAAAGCAACAGGCAGCAAAATGACTGCGATGACGAGCAGCCAGCGATACAAAGTAGGAATGCGCCAATGTTTCGCTACAAGCCCAACTAGCAGGGCGCCTGCGATGACGGCAAATTCAATGATGCCCATTCCTATTCCATACATGATGTCACTGCTTTTCATTGTGACCCTTAAAATAATGGGACCTCCAACGATAAAAAATGGTGTGAGGATGAAATTTAGCAGCGCTGCAAGCAGCATGGCTCTTTTTAAAAATGGCTGGCTTCCGATATAGGAAAATCCTTGTTTCATATCTTTCAAGAGTACTTTGGTCATCGGTTCTGCGAGTGGGCTAGGTGAGAAAGAGATATTTAACCGTAAAAGCATGCATGCTGATAGAAAAAATACAATGCTACTAGCACCTATGATGACCTGGCTCCCAATGAGTCCGTATAAAACGCCGCCAATGATAGGAGCGACAACACCTGAAAGGGCCTGCACGCCATTCACGATGCCATTTGCTTGTTCTAATTTTTCTTCTTTCACTAGCTGAGGAATACTCGACATCACAGCAGGAGCATAAAATGTACTCATGACACCAAGGAGAATCATGACGGCTCCAATCATATAAAGTGAATCATGACCTGAAAATAACCAGAAATAAAAAGCCAGAATCATAATGCCAGTAAGAACATCGAATAAAATCATCAAATTTCTTCTGTTAAACCGGTCAGCAATTGCTCCTGCTAATGGCGAAAGGAGGAGCGGGATATTGGATAAAGCAAAAAGCAGGGCATATAAATCAACACGATGTGTCATATCCAAGACGTGTAAAGATAGAACAAAACGAATCAAGGAAGACCCGAAAACGGAAATAATTTGCCCGAGAACGAGGTAGATAAAGTGGGTGGAACCATTTTTGGCTGATGACGACATGAAAATCACTCTCCTTTTAGACCGACCGTCAGTCTATAATGTATGCAGGATTGGTATTGAGGTGACCAATCACTGATTATTGTCTTCCGGTTCTCCAGTTAAACGTTGGAGAAGGAAGGAGAAACTTCCCTTTTCTGCATGTAATGAGGCTTCAAGGATTGCAATAAATGCTAGAGCTCGTTGTATGCTTTCCGCTGTGGTCCATTGGAAAAGTCCCTCATCAAAGATAACCTGTGCAGAAGCGAGGAGAAATTCGACAGTTTCTTGTGGGTAATCCGTTTGAAATATCCCTTCTTCTACACCTTGCTGAATGACTTCTGCTAAAACGGGTGATAGCTCTGTAATGGCTTTGATCAAGCTTTTTTGATGCATCTCTGCATTAGCAGGCTGATGAAATTGTTCGATCATGCCTTCTTTATGGCTGCCCTGTTTAGGAGATTGTGCCATGATGATGCGAAATAATTTATCGACCACTGAGATATCTGGATCAGCGGCAATACGCTTTGCCTCGATGATATCTGCTTTTATGATCCGGTCAATGATTGCATCCATCACTTCTTCTTTGGAAGTAAAGTAATAATAGAATGTGCCTTTTGCAATGCCAACGGCTTTGAGGATGTCAATAATTGTGGTTTGCTGATAGCCTTTGGTTGAAAAAAGCTTCTCTGCTGCATTTAAGATGTCATTTTTGCGTTCCTCAGGATGTTTAACGGTTCTCATAAAGCCATCCTTTCTTTTGACTAGACTGTCGGTCGGTCCCTTGATTTGATTAAACACTTTTTGGCGTATCTTTGTCAACGGCTGTTTTTTTCAGCTTTGCATTTATTGTGCAATGACACTATGATACATTGAATGAAAACCCCTTCAGGAGAGATGCTGAATGCAATTTTTAACCAGTGAATTGGCGCAAGAGATGGTTGAACGTACGATGCATATTTTACATCAAAACATCAATGTCATGAATGCAGATGGTGTCATTATTGGGTCTGGTGAACGAAAAAGGATTGGACAAAAACATGATGGAGCACGTCTAGTGCTGTCAAGCGGAGATAGTGTGGAGATTGATCAGGAGACGTCCCGCCGCTTAAAAGGCGTGAGACCTGGAATCAATCTGCCTATTTGCTTTCGCGAACAAGTCGTTGGTGTCATTGGGATTACGGGTGAGCCAGAGGACATTCGTCATCATGCCGAGCTGGTGAAAATGGCAGCTGAACTCGTATTAGAGCAGTCTTTTCTACTTGAACGCTTCCAGTGGCGGCAGCGAATAGAGAGTGAAATTGTGAATCAGCTCATCTCCGAGTCTGACATGGGTGATCATCAGCTGAAGCACCGTGCTGACTGGCTTGGAATGGATCTAGACAAGCGGCGAATGGCTATTGTTTTTCAGCCGATTCCATCGTCCGAGGATACTGTACACAAAATGATGCATGCCATTCATTACGATAAGAATGCGGATGATTTACTAGGCATGACCTTCCGTCATGAATTAATCCTGTTAAGACAGCCCATATGTGACCATCAACTCAAGCATGTGATCGAACAGCTGCAGCAAACAATGGCAGGTGCAGTTGATGGACAAGTGCTAGTGGGTGTAGGAACTGTCGCTGAGGTCATGAGTCAATTACCGGTGTCCTTTCAGCATGCGAGAGAAGCCCTGCGGTTAGGAAAGGTGCTCCATCCAGAGGAAAGCATATATGTTTTTGAATCTTATCAGCTTGAAAGCTTGTTTATAAAAGCGAGAGCCGCCAAAGAGGGCAAACGGTGGAGTGATTTTTATCATCCGCTGATACAAGAAATGGAGCTCGTTCAAACGTTAAAGGTTTACATTGAAGAGGGCGGGGATTTACAAAGAATCGTTGATCGTCTATTTATTCACCGTAATACACTGCGATATCGTTTAGATAAAATCCAGGCATTGACCGGAAAAGACCCTCGTCATGTGAAACAGTTGATGGAGCTGTACATAGCACAATTGGACAATCAACTGTCTTAATTGTGCATTTGCACAACTAGATTGAGAAATAAATAAAAGAAGTTCATTTAGATTCACAACTCGATCCCAATGAGTAAACGCTTACAATTAAGAAAAGACAATCAGGAGGGATGGAGAATGGGTGGAGATGTGACAGTAAGTACATTAGGCGCATTGACTGCGCTTGTGATCGCTATTGTTCTCATTTTAAAAAAAGTATCACCTGCTTATGGCATGCTGGCAGGCGCATTTATTGGCGGTTTGGTTGGCGGTGTAGATATTGTGCAGACCGTGAACGTCATGATGGAAGGCGCAAAGGACATGATTCCGGCTGTTCTTCGAATCATGGCGGCAGGTGTACTGGCAGGGGTTTTAATCGAGTCGGGTGCAGCATTATCTATTGCTGAGGCCATCGTCAAAAAGCTTGGAGAGGCGAGGGCACTTTTAGCACTTGCACTTGCAACAATGATTTTAACAACGGTGGGTGTTTTTGTAGATGTAGCAGTCATTACAGTAGCACCAATCGCACTTGCCATTGCCAAGCGTGCAAAACTTTCTAAAACGGGGATTTTACTTGCGATGATTGGAGGAGGGAAGGCGGGGAATATCATGTCACCGAATCCGAATGCCATTGCAGCCTCTGATGCTTTTGGTGTACCGCTTACTTCCCTGATGGCGGCAGGTGTCATACCGGCTATTTTCGGGATAGCCGTCACATATGTATTAGCCAAAAAGCTTGCGAATAAAGGGACACCTGTTCTGGAAGAGGGAGCTGACCAAGGCGAGGTTCAAGTACCTGGTTTTTTACAAGCGCTTGTCGGCCCGCTTGTGACCATTCTCTTGTTAGCCTTGAGACCGTTGTTTCAAATAAATATTGATCCAATGATTGCCTTACCAATAGGAGGAATTGTTGGCGCTCTTTTCATGAAAAAAGGGAAGTTTCTCAATGATTATGCGATGTCAGGGCTGCATAAAATGTCAGGTGTAGCGATTATGTTACTAGGGACAGGAACGTTAGCTGGAATTGTATCGAATTCTTCCATGAAAGAGGTATTTATTCAGGTGCTTGACGCTTCGGGATTACCTCCTTACTTGCTTGCACCAACGTCTGGAATTTTTATGTCGGCAGCCACAGCTTCGACAACTGCAGGGACGGCAGTTGCAAGTGGTGTATTTAGCGGAACTCTTATTGGTCTTGGTGTATCTGCCCTTTCAGGCGCAGCTATGATTCACGCTGGCGCAACTGTGCTCGACCATATGCCGCACGGAAGCTTTTTCCATGCAACGGCAGGAAGTGTTCAAATGGAGATAAAAGAACGGTTGAAATTAATGCCCTTTGAATCGTTAATTGGTTTGACATTAACCGTTGTATCGACCATTATCTTTGGTATTTTCCAGCTGTTCGGCTGAGGACTTAATGAGAAACGAGGGGTTTTTGGATGAAAATTGTGATCGCACCAGATTCATTTAAAGAAAGTTTATCTGCTTATGAGACAGCATGTGCCATTGAACGAGGATTTCGCTCTATTTTGCCACATGCAGAATATATGAAAATCCCAATGGCAGATGGAGGAGAAGGCACAGTTCAATCGTTAGTGGATGCGACAGGCGGAACCATTGTCCAGCAAGTGGTCACAGGCCCGCTTGGCAAACCTGTGGATGCCTTTTTTGGTATGTTGGGAGATGGACAGACAGCTGTCATAGAGATGGCAGCAGCATCAGGATTACATCTTGTCCCGCCAGAAAAACGGAACCCCTTGTTCACGACGTCTAGAGGGACAGGAGAATTAATGCTTGCAGCGCTGGATAAAGGAGCGAAGCATTTAATCATTGGGCTTGGCGGAAGCGCAACAAATGATGGTGGCGTTGGCATGATGCAAGGTTTAGGTGCTTCTTTTCTCGATAAAGCAGGCCAAGATCTCACGCCGGGCGGTGGATCACTGAATCAATTAGCTTCTATTGATCTATCTCGACTGGATCCAAGATTGCGATCAGTCCGTCTGGAAGTGGCGTGTGATGTGGATAATCCTTTAACGGGTGAAAGAGGAGCGTCTGCTGTGTTCGGTCCTCAAAAGGGAGCAGATACAGAAATGGTTCAACTGTTGGACAAGAATTTATCTCATTTTGCACAAGTGGCTAAGCAGCATCTTCATGTCTCTTTTGGGGATGCGGCAGGTGCAGGAGCGGCAGGAGGACTGGGTGCGAGTTTATTAGGCTTTTTACAGGCTGATCTGCAAAAGGGAATCGATATTGTACTGAAAGCCGTCCATTTTACTGACATACTAAAGGACGCTGACCTAGTCATCACAGGGGAAGGGCGGATTGATCAGCAAACCATTTACGGCAAAACGCCAATCGGTGTAGCCAAAGCTGCGAAACAATATGGACTCCCTGTTATTGGCATCGCTGGGTCCCTCTCAAAAGACAGTGCAGTCGTACATGATCATGGCATTGATGCACTTTTTAGTATTGTTCCTGGCGTCACGACTCTGGCTGAAGCCATGCATGATGCTAGTGTGCATGTAGAGAGAACAGCAAGGAATATTGCGGCTGTCATGACATTTGGAAGAGATAAGTAAATGATGAAAAATGTTTCCTTTTCTATCACATTCCTTTCTATAGAAATGTGGTAAAATGGTTCTAAATGAAAAAGAAAGTTGGAGGAAACACAAATGTCTAATCTACCGAATTGTCCATCGTGCAGTTCAACCTATACATACGAGGATGGCAGCATGCTTATTTGTCCAGAATGTGCGCATGAGTGGTCGCTAGAACAAGAACAAGCGGCAGAGGAGCAGCTAGTTGTCAAAGATGCGAATGGAAATCTATTAAGTGATGGTGACACGGTCACTGTGATTAAAGATTTAAAAGTCAAAGGCTCTTCTTCGGTTTTAAAAATAGGGACGAAGGTCAAAGGGATTCGTTTAGTCGAAGGCGATCATAACATTGATTGTAAAATTCCTAGCTTTGGCGCAATGAAGTTAAAATCGGAGTTTGTGAAGAAAGTATAATATATGAAAAGAGGCTGTCGATCATCAGCCTCTTTTTTATTTCGATATTTATAGGTGAAAGGTATAATCTTAAACATCATTTCATACATATGTACCTATTGAAAATCATTCTTTTTTTAAAAAATCAAGCCTCTTTTCTTATAAAAATTCACGCTTTTCTTAACTCTACCTTAAAAAAGGCAGATGATTCTCTAAATTTTGCCTAATCCCCTTCACAACTTTTGGGCATTGCTGTACCATATGGAAGTGTTCTTCTATTTTTGACGGATCATGGTGTTTATCAGGAAATAGATGATAGATGATACTTAGACAAAGAAGGAGAGGTAACGTGACGAACGTTTTAGAACTGCAACATGTATCTAGGCATATTCGCGGGAAAAAGATTGTTCAAGACTTGAGTTTCTCTGTCCAAGCGGGCGAAGTCTTTGGCTTCTTAGGGCCGAATGGCGCAGGAAAAACGACAACCATTCGCATGATGGTCGGTCTTTCTCCCATTACATCCGGTGACATTCTGATTAATGGTCATAGTATTCAAACTTCATATCAGCATGCCATCCAAGATGTCGGTGCAATTATTGAAAATCCAGAAATGTATAATCATTTAACGGCAAGGCAAAACCTTGTTCATTTTGCCAGAATGAATGGAAAAGTGGATGAGGGTCGAATTGATGAACTGCTAGAACTAGTTAGTTTGCAGCATGTGAAACATAAGCGTGTCCGTACGTTTTCATTAGGAATGAAGCAGCGTTTGGGGATTGCTCAGGCATTGATACATAAACCGAAACTGCTAATCTTAGATGAGCCGACCAATGGACTAGATCCAGAGGGAATTCGTATGATACGAGATTACTTGAGAAGGCTGGCAAAGGAAGAAGGGCTTGCTGTCATTGTTTCAAGTCACCTCATGTCAGAAATGGAATTGATGTGTGATCGTTTCGCCATTATCCAAAAAGGAAAGCTGATTGCGATTGAGGATCAGCGTGCAGAGACGAAGCAGGATGATTTGGTCAACTATCGTATGAAAGTAGCATCAAGTGAGCTAGAAGAAACTCAAAAGCTCATTAAAGCATTTGAGGAAGGCATCACAGTTAGAGAAGAGGAGCAGTACTTATTCTTCTCCATCCTAGAAGAGAAAATGCCACAATTGATTCGTCATTTGAGCGAGGCTTCTATTCATTTGTACGAAATCAAAATAGAAAAACAAACCTTAGAAGATAAGTTCTTAAGCTTAACAGGTAAAAAGGAGGCAGACGTATGATTCGCCTCATTCAAAACGAGTGGATGAAAATCAGTTATCGTGTGGGTACTTGGATTATGGTTGGGCTTCTTGTTTTAGGTATGATTGCGACGTTGATTTTTGCTGTTAAGACAAATGACGGAGATCAAGCATCCGGTGATTGGAAAACTGAGTTGCAAGAAATCAATAAAGCAAAGAAGCAAGAATTGAAAGAGGATAATATAAGCTTTTATAAGAGATCCCTTGAAACCGAAATAGCGATCAATGAGTATCGAATCAAACATGATTTACCTCCAGCCGATCAATTCGGTAAAAATGCATGGACTTATGTGGAAACAAATGCTAATTTGCTTCAGCTGGTCGGTGTATTTGTGATTATTATTGCAGCCACAATTGTCTCGGCTGAATATAAGCATGGTACAATTAAATTATTATTGATTCGTCCACCATCCAGGTTGAAGGTTCTTTTGTCTAAATACTTTACCGTTCAACTATATTCACTTTTCTTGATCGCTGTCCTATTTATCTTATCCTTTATCTTAGGTGCGATATTCTTTGGACTAAACAATGATTATGTGTATTTGGCTTATCAAAATGGTGAAGTCATTGAACGGTCTCAGTTTGCAAATATGGTCTCTTATTATTTGGCGCATTGTGCTATGTTTGTTGTATTAGGGACACTTTCTTTTGCCATCTCAACGGTGTTTAGAAGTGAGGCCATTTCCATAGCGATTAGTGTATTAGCCTATGTTGTGGGAGCATCCATCACAAGCATTTTGATGTTCTTCTTTGATTGGGCGAAATATTTATTGTTTGCCAACGATCCTGCACAGTATTTCGCAGAAACACCTACTTTTATCGAAGACATGTCCCTAGGTTTCTCACTAACGGTCCTAGTCATTTATTGGGCTATCTTCTTGGCGGTTGCTTTAATCGTCTTCCAAAAGCGAGAAGTAAAAACAGGTTAATTTAACTTTTTAGGAGGTTTCTATCAATGATTAAGCGTAAAGGTGAAAAAATTATGGGGATTATCAGTATTGTCCTCAACGTAATTGGTGTTGGTTTTGGGGCATTGATGCTCTCTGTGGACCCAGCATTTTATGAAGAAATGAATGAAATTTTACAAGAGGAAGGCAGCGCCTTGCCAGTTGAAACACTTGAAGCTTCGGTTCATGCCTTTGGCGTTCAGTTTATGGTTGTTTCCGCAATTGCGGCTGTCTTAGCCCTTGTTGGTGTGATTGTCTTGAAAACAGACCGCCGTGCCGTGCTTTCTGGTATTCTTTTCTTGGTTTCGGCTGTGACTCTTTTAATTGGAACTGTAGGTCTTGCTTTCGTTCCAATGATCTTGTTGCTAATCGTTGGATTGATGTCACTGATTAGAAAACCGAAAACAGACATTCACACGAGTGAATATCCTTCATAATTCAAAGAAAAAGACATGCGCTGATTTTGCGCATGTCTTTCTTTTTTATATGATGCCAATCAGTTTGGCGATGATGAGTAAAACGATACTGAACCCCCACATCCAAAAGAAGGAGTAGCGGATATGTTTCCCCATATCGACCCCTGCAAGACCGATGGCAAGCCATACAGCAGGTGCAAGGGGGCTGACAAAGGTGCCGATGATATTTCCAATCATCATGGCGTATGCCGCAGATGTTCCTGACACACCAACCTCTGATGTAATCGATTCGACAATCGGCAAGAGTGCATAATAATAGGCATCTGTACTTGTCAGCATATCAAGAGGAACCCCAAATATCCCCACAATGATATGTAAAAATGGCAGTAAGAAAGCTGGCAAAATGTGAATACTGTCCACTGCAATCGCCTTTAGCATGCCCGTTCCTTCAAGAATTCCTAAAAAAGAACCTGCGGAGAAAATTACAGCTGCCATCATTAGTGCACTTGGGGCATGTGCCTTTATTCGCTCCATTTGTAAATTCACATTTGGAAAGTTAATCAGAAGTGCTAGTGAAAGACCAATCATAAACATATAGCTAGCAGGAATCACGTTAAGCACAAGAAGGACAACAACAGCTAAAAATAGAATGAGGTTGACCCACATTAAGTGATAACGCTTTAAAGACGCATCGCCTGTTTCGCTGATCGATTGAATGGCACGATCCCAATCGGCGCCTTCTAATTGGACAGCGGCTACTTCATTTGCGGCGATTTTCACCCGAATTCGTTTTTCTTCTCTTTTTCCTAAAATGAATGCCATTCCTAATACGAGCACGACCCCGATCAGCTGAATGGGAATAAGCGGTACCCACAGTTCAGATGGGTCCATATTTAGAACACTTGCTGCCCGTCCTGTGGGGCCTGCCCATGGAATCATATTGGTTAATCCAGCACTCGTCCCGATTAACAATAGCAATAAATAAGGACTCATATGTAATTTTTTATAAAGTGGAAGTAGTGCAGGTACAGTTAATAAAAAGGTTGTAGCGCCTGCTCCGTCTAAGTGTGCGATGACTCCAATCAAGGCAGTTCCCATCGCAACTGTGACAACATTCCCTTTTGTCAGCTTGATTAACGCTTTAATTACAGGTTCAAAGAACCCTGTATCTTGTAAAATGCCAAAAAATAAAATGGCGAAGATAAACATGGTCGCCACTGGCAAAACTTTGATAATCCCTTGTTCAAAGAAAGTTTGAATGTCATTGATACCAAATCCTGCGATGAGCGCCCCTATTAAAGGCACCATGACCATGGCGACAATTGGACTTGCTTTCCCCCAAATCAGCAAAACAACAATCGTTAAAATAATCAACAATCCAACAAACGTTAACATAAGCCCCTCCCCCTACAATAAACCGTTTACATTTGTTTGTTTTTTTACCAATGCAATCCCACATTTGCATTGAAAAAAAGAGTATCAAAAATGTGAGTATTAGGCAACCGCTTTCATACCTATACAATGGTAAAAAAGGATGGCGGGGCCAATCATGGTGCGGTGTTCAATATGTCAAAAAATTTAGATAAAAAATAATACTTCTATTGATAATCTACTGCCTGGAGATGTTTTATAGGTATTTAGATTCACTTAAAAGTAAAAAGCGTCCTGTGGATGGACGCTTCTTTCACACTATTTTTTCAAAATAACATATTCGTAAGGATTCAGTTGTAACTGTTGAGATGTATGCTGTCCAGTCAGCAAATTTTCATAGCTTTCCGCTGAATCTAGTGAAATGTTCTGTTGCTGTTCTGTAAAATTCATCATAAACACAAAGTCCTGCGATCCATCTGTTCGTTTCTGGACACTGACGCCCTCTGGAATCGAAGAGGATAGGATCGGTTGTATGCCTATTCCTGTGATAAGGTCTTCGTAAAAATCATCATAAAACGCCTGCTCATTTTCAGAAGCCATATAGTATGCTTTCCCTTTGCCAAATGGACGGACAGTAAGGGCGGGCTGTCCTTCATAGCAGCCATTCTCAAAATGCCCTAACACAGAGGCTGATTCTGGGTGAATGGATTCGCAATATTGCCCGACATGGTAGGTGCGTCCATTTCCTGTGGTCATTAAGACGTGTTCATCGGGCATTAATGTGTTGATTTCCTCTGCCCAAATACCAAGTACATGACGGAGAGGACCGGGGAAACCACCAAGGAAACAGAGGTCGTTTTCATCGACCATGCCGCTCCAGTATGTTGCCACAAAAATGCCGCCCTCTTTGACAAATGCTTCGATCTTTTCTGCTACACCTGGTTTGATCATGTAGAGCATTGGTCCAACAAGCACTCGATAGGATGAGAAATCCTTTTCCATCCCGACAATATCAACAGGGATGCCCTTTTTCCAGAAACTGCGATAGTGAGTTTGGCAAGCCTCTACATAGCGTTTGTTGGTATTATTTAAGCCTTGCGCATCATCAATTGCCCAATGGTTTTCCCAATCATATATGATGGCGACCTCTGGTTGAACGGATGTACCCGCAATCGGCTGAAGCTGCTCCAGCTGTTTTCCTAAATCAGCGACTTCTTGAAACACACGCGTGTGTTCATGTCCTGAATGATCCACAACGGCTCCATGGAATTTTTCAGAGGCGCCTCGGCCTTGTCTCCACTGGAAATAAAGGACGGAGTCGGACCCGTGGGCAATCGCCTGCATGGCAGAGAGGTGTGCCATTCCTTTATGCTTCACCTTATTCACTTCATGCCAGTTCACGAGGCTTGGTGTGCTTTCCATCACAAGAAACGGCTGACCATCCTTTAATGACCGATATAAATCATGAACGAAGGCGACGTTTGACGCTAATTCTGCAGTGGTTTCTCTGCCGCTATGCCATGCTGGATAGCTATCCCATGAGATCACGTCGACTTCTTTTGCAAATTGATGATAATCCAGTCCAAGGAATGGACGCATATGCGGATAGTCGCCCATAAAATTGGTGGTTACTGGCACATGAGGTGTTAATTCTCTCAGCGGTTCAATTTCATTTTGATAAAAATTGATCGTTTGCGCTGTGACAAAACGCTTCCAATCTAGGTTCATGCCATGAATCATGTGCTCGCCATGAGGGGCTGGTGACTCGATTTGCGACCAATCGGTAAAGGTGTGGCTCCAAAATCCCGTCCACCATGCTTGATTCAAAGCTTCAAGGTCATGGTTGTATTTGTCTTTCAAATAGTCTCTAAATGCTTCTTGGCAAAGATCACAATGACATTCACCGCCGTATTCATTTGAAATGTGCCACATGATCAGCGCTGGATGATCTTTGTAGCGTTCAGCAAGCAAACGATTGAGTGTATTCGTTTTTTCTCGATAAACCGGTGAGGTGAAGCAATGATTATGGCGAAGTCCGTGTAAGTTGCGCTGGCGGTTTGCTTCAACGCGTAAGACTTCTGGATATGTTTGCGAGAGCCAAGCAGGTCTTGCTCCGCTTGGCGTGGCGAGAATGGCGTGAGCTCCCTGCGCTGCCAAGCGGTCCATGATATCATCCAGCCAGGCAAAATCATATTCCCCTTCTTTTGGCTCGAGCTTGCTCCAAGCGAAAATATTGATAGAGAATGTTTGACAGTGTGCAAGCTTCATTAATCGAAAATCTTCGTCAATGATCTCCGGCATATGGAGCCATTGATCAGGATTATAGTCGCCACCATGCAAAAAGCCTTTCACATTTGGGTGAACGAGTGGGTAACGCTTTCCCATTTTGTCACGTCCTATCTGTTTAATTACGGTGTCATTTGTTTAAATACATCAAGAGAAGGCAGGGCTTTTCCGTTGAAATCAAACATGGTCTGATTTTCCCAAGCATTCCCGACTGTCCCGGTTGTTTGAATATAAGCGAGCCCGTATTGACTAGACCACGGAGCACCTTTTGCTGGAATCCAAAGCGGCTCCCAATAAAAGAACCCTTTCCCGCGATTGTTTTTCACTTGTGAAATTTTTTCTGATAGATCTCGTATAAAAGATGCCTGCCCTTGTGGTGATGCTGGATAACCGGCCGTATTGACTGAATCTTGGTTAAATGAGTTATCGAGGTTGTCACCATTTGCTGTTGTAAAGCCGTAGGCGGTTTCTACCACGATGACATCTTTGTTATAGCGGGCGCTAATATCATTCATATTGGTAGTAAGACCGCTAAATCCCCCGTCCCAATACGGGTAGTAAGATAAACCGATCGTATCGAAGGAAACGCCTCGTTTGGTGATTTCATCAAACCACCAGCGAGATGCACCATTGTCCCCCCCATGTGCAAGATGAAGCATGACTTTGATGTTTGAATCGACAGAGCGGACAGCATTTGTTCCCGCTTTTAGCAAAGCAGCGAGCCGGTCAAATTCACCGCCGCCTTCACCCCAGCTCTTTCCGTTCGGCCAAAGCATACCTGAATTCAATTCATTCCCGACCTGTACCATATTTGGCAGGGCATTTTGTGCTTTCATCGCTTTAAGTACATCGCTTGTGTAAGTGCCAACAGCTTTTTCTAAATCGCTTTGGGAGAAATTTGTCCAAGCTTTCGGTTTGAACTGTTTTCCGGGATCGGTCCAGAAATCACTGTAGTGAAAATCAAGCAGCACTTTCATATTTTGTGCTTTTGCACGTTTCGATAGAGCAATGGCGGTATTTAAATCGTTTGTCCCCCCGTTATAGGCCCGGCCTTGGTTGTCGTATGGATGGTTCCAGAGTCTGATGCGCACATAGTTGACACCTTTCTCTTTTAATAGCTTGAGCGGATCAACCTGCTGCCAGTTTTGGTTGTAGTATTTGCCGCCGCTTCGCTCCACTTCTGCGAGCATGGAGATATCGGCTCCTTTGATGAAATCACCTTGCAATCCATTGATCGGTTTCACCGAAATCGAATCAGCCTTTGCTTCAGGCAGAATACCTAACCCCATCAGAAAGAAAACGACAACAGTGACAAGCAACCATTTCTTCATCAAATCTCCCCTTATCCTTTTGTCCCGCCTTGTGTGAGGCCGGATACAAATTGTTTTTGTAAAACAAGAAACAATAAAGCAACTGGAATCGCAATGAGTAAAGCCCCGGCTGCAAAGGTCGTGTAGCTGGCACCCATTTTGTCTGATACAAGATTGTATAGACCGATTGGGAGCGTATACATTTCGGGTGAACGGACAATGACACTGGAGATGATGAAATCACCCAGCGGTCCTGTAAATGAGTTGATGGCAACAACGGCTAAAATCGGCTTGGCAAGTGGCATAATAATTTGGATGAAAATCCGGAAATGCCCTGCGCCATCCATTCTGGCTGATTCATCGAGATCCTTTGGAATCGCATCAAGATAACCTTTCATTAAATACGTATTCATCGGGATTTGTCCGCCTGCATAAATCAAAATCAATGCGAGGTGGCTGTTAATGAGTCCAAGCATTTGAGCCAATACAAAAATGGCAATCAGCGCTGAAAATTGAGGAATCATTTGCAGCAGCAAAAAGAGCATCAGTCCATTCTTGCGTCCTTTGAATCGGAACCTAGAAAAGGCATAACCTGTAAAGCTAACAAGGATCAACGTTAAGAGCATAGTCGCAATACTGATTTTCATTGAGTTCCAATACCATTTTGCATAAAGTGCTCCCTGACCGAAGAAGAGTTCTGTAAAGTGGCTGAACGTTGGATTCTTCGGAAACATGCTTGTGCTCATCAGGCTATTCCCAGGATTAAAGGAAGCACCGAGCGTCCAAAGGAGTGGATATAGAATACATACGGAGGCGATGAAAAGGATGAAATAAGTGATACTCAGGCGAATGAGCTTATTTTGTTTTGATCCCATATCACATCATGTCCTCCTCTTTGAATGAATTCGTTCTCTTAAACTGCCAAAGTGCAATGGCAATGACGAAGATTGACAGTAAGATCGTAACAGCGGCAGCGAGTGCATATTGAGAAGATTGCATCGTCAGTTTGTAAATCCAAGACACCAAGATGTCCGTTCCCCCAGCAGTTGAGCCAGCCACAGGCGGTCCTCCGCCATTAAATAAGTAGATGATATTAAAGTTGTTAAAGTTAAACGTATATTGCGTGATTAATATAGGTGCAATTGAATAGAGGACAAGCGGTAATGTAATGGAACGGAATTTCTGAAAGAAATTTGCCCCATCAATGGTTGCAGCCTCGTATAAATCTTCAGGAATGGCCTGTAAAACGCCGGTTGTCATAATGAACACAAAAGGAAAACCAAGCCAAGTCTGCATCGCAATAAGAGCGATTTTGCTCCAAAATGGATCTGTCAGCCATGGTTTTGGATCAATTCCAATCGATGCAAAAAGGGTATTGTTAATCGCACCAAACGTGTCGTTAAACAATCCAGCAAACACCAAAATGGTCACAAATCCTGGAACAGCCCACGGCAGAATCAAAATCGTTCTGAAAAACCGTTTTCCTTTTAAATCTTTTTGATTGAGCAGAACCGCTAGGAAAATGCCGACAGCACATTGAAGGGTCGATGCAGCCAACGTCCATACGACCGTCCAGCCCAGTACATCAATAAATGTGTCTCTCCAAATATCGATTGAAAAGATATTTTGAAAGTTTTTGATGCCTACCCAATCAATGAGATTGGCAGGAGGCGAGTGGTATAAATCATAGTTTGTAAAGGCCAGCGCAAAGCTGAACATAATAGGAAAGACAACAGAGAATAGAAGTAAAAAGAAAGCAGGAGTGCTCATTAAGTAAGGAAAGCCTTGGTCGATGAGCTGATGGTATTGAGCACGGATGGAATGAAGCGGAACCCCTTGATCAAGTTTCTTTCCGTTCATAAATGCATCTCGTATCATGAGTACATAAAAACCGATGCCAAATCCAGCTGTTAAAAGTGCAATAATTCCTTTTGCTAAAAGGAAAACAGAGTTGTCACGAGGCAGCATCGTACCAAGTGTGAACAGCCCCCAGAAGCCAATATTGAATAAATCATAAAACACTACTAGAAAAGAAACGCCAAACAGGAAAAAGAGTGCCCCTTTGCCATACTGTTTGTTGTATATTTGCCCCATCCCGGGTATAAGAGAGAACATTAGCGCCCGTCTCCGGTGTGTCTTTGATTCCACTATGTGTGTGCGGTCTAGTTCAAGGTTACCCGTCACGTCTAACACCTACTTCATATGAAATTAGATCAAGTGCAGGCAGCATGACAGATGAACAGCTACCTGCGCTTGGTGTTTATTTGGAGTGATTCGCTTTAATTTGCGAGTCGATTTGTTTGACCGCATCATCAAATGCCTTTTTCACATCGGTACGGCCAGTCGCAATCAGCCCTAATGCGCTGTCAATCGGCTTCCACACCTCTGCCATCTCTGGATTGTTCGGTGTCAGCGTGGCATATTTCGTTTGCTTTGAAACAGCATCCGCATTAGCGTTTTCAGTAATGACTGGGTCTTTCATCAGCTTTTTCACTGGTGGAATTTCCTCTGTGACTTCAAAGCGCTTTTTCGAATTTTTTTCGTTCGTGATAAACTCAACAAATTTCTCGGCAAGTTCTTTATTTTTAGAATAAGAGGAGACGTTGTAGCTCTTTACACCTAAGAACGAGCTCATATGTTTTCCGTTAGGGAGTGTTGGCAGTTCCGTCACGCCATAGTCGATACCCGCTTCTTTATAAGGACCAAATGACCATGGACCAGAAATCACAGCCGCTGCCTTTTTCTCAGTGAATAAGGAATTGAGGACATTGATTCCTTGCTCACCAATGATGC
Organism: Bacillus sp. UNC125MFCrub1.1; assembly: GCF_000701305.1. Taxonomy (NCBI): domain Bacteria; kingdom Bacillati; phylum Bacillota; class Bacilli; order Caryophanales; family Bacillaceae; genus Bacillus; species Bacillus sp. UNC125MFCrub1.1. The sequence continues at coordinate 878,177 of NZ_JNIG01000009.1, read as the reverse complement.
CTTTCGGGAAAAGTCCTTCGCTAAAGAATGTCTGAATGTATTTTCCGCCTTCGATGGCACCATCGTTATTAAGACCAATATCATTGACGTCATAAGAACCATCGTTTTTCTGTTTGAAAATATAGCCACCTGAACCGCCTAATACACTTTCTGCGTAATAAATTTCATCCCACTTCGCAACAAAACCGTATTTCCCGTCCTTTGTCAGCTTTTTCGAAAGGTCATACCAGCCATCGAGTGTCGTTGGTGCCTTTTTCACAAGGTCTTTGTTATAGAAAAGCACAGTGGTTTCAACGGATTTTGGCAGGCCATATAGCTTGCCATCTATCGTTTGTGATTGAATCGATTCGTCTGTGAAGGAATTGATCACTTTTTCATCTGGTTTGATTTCTTGTAACAATCCCTCTGTGACAGCTGATCCAATTTGGTCGTGAGGCATGGTGATGACATCTGGACCAGTGCCGGCTGCGCCATCAAGACGAAGCGCTTCAATTTGGTCGGCATATGCTTTTTCGACTACTTTGACTTTCACGTCGTTTTGTTTTTCAAATTCTTTGACGGCGTCTTGAATCCCATCAGACTTTTTGACATCCTCCCACACTAGCAAGGTCTTTGTACCTGTAGATGCCGGCTGTGTACCGCTTGAATTGTCATCTCCTGGTCCGCATGCTGACAGCAGCAGCACAGCAGTACCAACGACTGCCGATAATGTCGCCCATTTTCCCTTTTTCATTCGTAATCCCCTCTCGTTCTTTTTTCACAGATGATAAGAAAACGCTTTCTTAATGTGAGAATATCAACTTGAGTAAAAAAAGTAAACACATTTTATTAAATTTATTAAGTAAAATTTTTTACTGAAATAAAGAGAAAAGAAGCCCACCATATACGGCAGGCCTTCCAGCTGTTTATATCGTGCTTTTCCGAAAGACAGGTTCTGAGGCAATCAGCACGGTTTTTGTTAATGTTCTGCCATCAACCAGTCTTTCTAAAAGTAAATCGACAGCTGTTTCGCAAAGTAAAGAGGTATGGATGTGATAAGTTGTGAGCGGTGGTGACACATATTGAGAGACGTGAATATCGTTGATACTAAAGACACTCACTCGATTTGGTAAAGAAAAACCGCGTTCATTTAATGCTTGTAAACAGCCTATCGCAAGAGGATCACTTGCGACACAAAAAGCGGTTGGCAGGTGATCGCCGAGCTCGTCGATCGCCTTCATCATCAATGAATAGCCTTCATCTACAGAGAAGTGGTGACCGATATAGACCAATTGTTCATCCAGTTTGTTGTGTGCTGTCATGTACTGGCGGAAAGTCGTTTCACGAATATCTGGAATCCGCCTATTTGTATTGAGATCAAGATCTGTCCCGCCAATAAATCCGATGGATGTGTGCTGTTTTTCGATAAAAGAATCGATAATCTTTTCTACAATTCGTTTCAGGTTTGGTTTCACAGAATCAAAGCGGTCTTCATCTGGTGATGTATCAATAAAGACGATATGTTTTGTGATCGCATATAATTGATCAAGCTCAGTTTTTTTAAATCGACCGATGGCGATGATGCCTTCTGTAGAAGGATCAATCGATTGAAGACCATCAGATGGGTTGTAAGCGGTAACATTTAAGCTTCTGGTATTGGTGAGTTCCTCGATGCCTAGACGAATGGATTTAAAATAAATATCTTCAAGCTCTTCTTTTTCGGTCATCCAATAGAGAAAGGCTATTTTTTTAAGTGAATGTTTGAATGTCTTTTTTTGATAGGACAAAGCTTCTGCTGCCGCATATACTCTCTCACGTGTTTGATCCGTAACCGATAGGTTGGGATCTTGGTTCAGTACGCGAGACACGGTGGCGATGGATAATCCGGCTTTTTCCGCAATGTCCTTTATTTTAGCTGCCAAGTCAGCACCTCCTATAGAAAATATCTCCTTTCAGTATAGAGTCTTTAAAAAAATTAGTAAATATTTTTATTAAATTGATTGGTTTAGGCTGTTCTTTACGAGTTGGAAAGGAATTAGTAAGATATATGTATTGAAGATGTAGGATTAAGATTTCTGATAGGAGAGGGACAGATGTATTATGATGCACTGAAGACATTTGTGACAGTTGTGGAGGAGAAAAACTTTACAAAAGCAGCACAGAAGCTGCGGATTTCTCAACCGAGTGTCAGTCTTCATATTAAGAATTTGGAGCAGGAATTTCAGACCGTTCTGCTTAATCGTTCGCCAAAGCAATTAACGGTGACACCAACTGGGGATATGCTGTACCATCGATCAAAACAAATCATCCGTTTATATGAACAGGCGAAGCAGGATATTTATGAGCATCATCATCTGGCACGAGGGAAGCTCATGATTGGAGCGAGTTTTACCATTGGGGAGTATGTACTGCCGCAAATCTTGGCAGAATTTCATCAGCTCTATCCGCATGTTGATATTGAGGTGGTCATTGATAATACAGAGGCGATTGCCAGACATGTTCGGTTGTTCCATGTCGACATCGGACTGATCGAAGGACAAACCAATGACAAAGAACTCTCTGTAGAAACGTTCCTAGAGGATGAACTGTATATCGTTGCCCCATTAGACCATCCGTTTGCAAAGAAAAAGGATGTCACCATTGATCAATTACAAAATGAAACATGGATCACAAGAGAAGAAGGATCTGGGACAGGAGAATACTTACAGCACGTCCTGAAATCAAATGGCCTGAAAGCGCGGACTTTTGTGACATTTAGCAGCAATCAAGCGATAAAAGAAGCTGTCATTCATGGAATGGGGCTATCTGTTTTATCTAAATATGTCCTCCAGCGGGGCAGCATTGGCGGGGAATTGGCTGTCATTTCTGTGAGGGGAATGGACTTTAAACGGACATTTTCCTATGTCGAATCCCCGATGACAGGTGGGAATAAAAATAAGGAATTGCTTGTCGAGTTGTTGAGAAAAGAGAGAAAAGACGCTTCTCCGCAGTAGGAGAAACGTCTTTTTTTTATAATCCTTTGATGTTGATTTCATCGACTGGGAGGAAAATCTCACCTGTATCTGTGTACTTCATGTTGACTTGATCGCCTTCTTTTAAATAAATAATAAGAGGCTCTTTTTCAGATGACATGGTGTAGTTTTTCCCATCGTCTAGTAAGAAGGTGACGGTTGTATAATCACCGGTCTTTTCCTTATACACCCTCTTCACTTTGCCTGTTGACTCTTTCTTTTCTTGCTTTGATGAACTATTGACGGTACCGCCGCCTTTTTGAAGAGCAGTTTTATAGGCTCTTAGTGCTTCATTTGGTGTAGAAGCGTATGCGGCGATCTCAGGATTGGCTGCCGAAACAATAAAGTAGTTTTGCAGGAACCCGTTTGAATCGAGAACAGGTGTAAGCCAGCTGGCTTCCCCGTAGAAATTATAAAGAATCGGCATGCGGCCCTTCCATTTCTTCTCGATAAATCGTTTCTCAATAATTTGCAAAGCTCCCTGTGAATCCATGTAGGATTCTTCAAGATTACCCGTATAATACGTGGCTTTTCCTGTTCGGGCATTTGTTAGTGCATACCCGAGCATGGAATCAACGCCCTCTTTTGGACTGGTGAAATCTGTGAAGTAATACATATCCCCTTTTGAATCAAACACCGGACTTACATTGGCTTCCGTTCCCTCGTCTGAAGGCAGCTTCACATCTGATTTTCCAAAAAGACTGTTCCAGAAACCATGTACATAGTTGCCGAAGTAACTATTTTGCAGACTGACGGCCTCTGGCGAAACAGCGCCATCAATAAAGGCTGGTACTTTGTCTAAGGAATATTTCTTCGTTTCACCCGTTTTGGCATCCACAACAACCACACCTGAAGCTTTAAACCCGTTTCGTGCAGAGATGAAATCTCCAAATGTTTGGATGTAATAAGGCTTGCCATCATCATTGATCTCTAGCTGCGTGTCTCCATAGAAAATCAAGTCTGGATACTGAAGACGGATATGCCGCTCAATTTCCTTATTGAAATAGGAAGAAGGCGTATAGACCATCTCGGTTTTCACAAACTTTGGATTGGCAGATGAGTCGGTCGCACTTAATGTAAAGTAACCCGGTGTGCTACCAGAACGAATCCATTTAAAGAAATCGGAGAACTCGACGGGTGCGATATACACATACTCACCATTGACCTTCTGAATTTGCAAGCTGCCAAGCTCGTAGTAACTCGTGTTTGGCACCTGTCCGAACGATTTCTTCATCTTATTGCGAGCAAATTGCGGTGGTACACTCGCAGGTGTTTCTGTCTCATCGAACGCTTTGATTTCGACTTTTTGCTCCATTTTAGACACGTCGAATTTCTCATTTGCATTGAATAGAAAAGCGGTTGCCATATAAACACCGAGCAGCAATAATATGAGAAATAAAACGCCCTTGATCTTCCGCTCCAATCCCACTGATAAAAAGGCACCTGCTGCTGTCACAACAAGTCCAATGAGCCACAGTGATGATGGGTTGCGGTCTAAATTGGTGATGTAGTAGAAGCCGAAAATCCCGATGATAAACAGCAGTGCCAGTCCCGCAATCCACATAAGCGGCACCTGTTGTTCAGTCCCTTTCTTTCTAACGATTAACCTGAGTGGTGTGAGCAAAAGGGTCAGGACAAGACCGATCACAACCGAAAATAACAACATATATCCCACAAACAGATCTCCTTTCAAATCAATCACTCTTTTAGTATATACGAGTGAGACGGGGAAAAGATTCACCGGATGGAAGGTTCATTTAAATGCCGATCGAATCAATGGCTGATTGAACATCTTCTTTCAGCTCAAAAAATGTGAGTCTTTTTTCGATTTTCTCTATTAACGCGTCAATGGCTTCACCTGACATATGGGTTTGGATGTTCCTTTGATGTTTGTACACGTTAATCAGAAGGTCATCAATCAGATCTACTATTTTTTTGGCTTCTTGACGATCCTCTGCAAATTCATTTTGAAGTTGATGCCGGATGGCTCTAATCAGCGCTGTTTTCTGTTCTTCTTTGATCTTTGCCTTCAAAGCAGCCAGCTCTGCTGGTGTCATATCTTCCGTGTTAAAGTTTGCTTGAGAGAAGATGGAGCTAGATGTATGCGTATCTGTCACTCTCTGTAAAAAACGATCTGCGTCTGTTGGTTGTTTCTTTGAAAATTCCATTTGTCGTACTCCTTAAGAAATCCCCATATTCTTGGCAAGGGTTGTATCTGCATCGTGGTATTGTTTTCCTAGCTGGCTCATATCATCTGATATTGAATCCATCCACCTTTTCATATCCATCGCATGATCAATCGCTGCATCATATTTTTTGACCGAATAGAACTCATTTTCAAGACCCTCTGTTTTTAAGTGGCGAATCACAGCATCCACATCTGAAGCCGTCAGCTGGTCATACGAACCAAAACCGACAATTTGTTTGTATCTTGAACGGACGCGTTCCACCGATTGATCCACTTTGTCATCGAGTTTCTCAATTTTACGAATGATTTGCTGCATATGGTGCTCGGCATATGTGGAGAATTTACGACCTGTGTTCATAAGAACATGCGACTTGATTAAAATCGCTACCACACTTTGCGGGTGAACATTTGATTGGCTCAATTGATGTAACATGGCGGCAGTGAGAGAAGGGTTTTTTCTCAACATATCATCAATGGTTTGAACGGAGCCATCTGACGAAAAGGAATACCGGTCTAAGCCATGGCTGCCGGCGAGGGCTTCAAGAAATAAATTCGCATCAAGTGAAGGATTCACACTCATTGCCCGATTGAGGAGATTTTTCATAAATTGGACGGCCTTTGAGGAGTCCTCAGTGTAATCGACGCCTTCAGGTAAAGCGGCATCATACATCACTTTCACACGACCGATTTCTGTCGTATGACGATTTAAGAGAGAAAGCCCGTCATTGAGATTGATATATTCTGTTAATCTACTACGGTAATCACCTTTTAATGCTTTGGCTTGCAGACCATCCGATAGATTTGGGTAAATATTCGGATTCTCAAAGGTGACCCCGCCTTGAATAAAATCATTTTTGACAAGAACATAAGAAGCATTTGACCCGCCAAGTGAATGCCCTGTCACATACATCTTCGCATTCGGCATTTTCTTATGGATCTCTTTCGCATACCGGTCCGCCTGCACCATTTGATTCTCTGCACCGTGTTCAAAAGGGATATTTTTAATCAAATACTTCGTATCTGAAATCAACCAATCTTGTACAATCTCATTTGTATAGGCCGTTGTCCCTGTCGTCATCTTCGTCGTCACTTCCTTTGACGTCTCTGACTGGCTAAAAGGAGGCAACTTTGTCAAAATGGTAGAAAGAAGATCATCTGACTCTTTTTTTCCATGTTTTTTAATGGTATCTTTATATTGGCCTGCGCCAATTGGTTCTGACCCGCGGTAGGCGATGACGGCGTTTTTGATTTTGGTGAGGTCTTTGCCGCCATCGGAGCGATCAAAATCTTCTTCGGAAACGATAGTTAGTGCATTAAGACCTTTAGTTGTTTCTTTATAATCAATGACATACATGGTCTTATTTTTACTAATGTCTATTTCACTAGAAATTCTATAGTAATCTATTTTATAAGCTGCATTGGAAATAAGATTATAGTCTTTAGCAGAAAGTTCGTTTTGGGCTACGGTTTTAGACAAAATTGTCACTCCTGTAATATTTATCTTATATATTATAGGATATTGTATGATAGATATCTATAAAAAGAGGATTAAAATCCTCTAGATTAACAAAGGTGGATTTATCTAATGAAAAACACAATCAAAGTTGTGATTATATTATTTACTACCGTTATTATTCTAATAGTTTCTCTTATTATCCAACAAGATAAGAAAGAAAAATCGAATGATTCAGGAGGGGAAACTGTTGTGAAAGAGAAAAGTGATCAAGAAAAAGCAGAAGAGTTCGCAGAGAAAATGAAACCAAAAATAGAAGAAAGATTACATAAAAAGGATATCTATCATTTTATAGAAAAAATAACATTCAAAAAAAAGGTATCCATTAGTCCAATGGGATATGTAACAGTTGATGGTTATATAAATGATGATCCTGAAAAATTTTATTTCTCAGCATCTTTAATGCATAAATCTAATGAAATTGGTTCTATGAGCTTTTCCCCAGAGTTGTCATATCGTTTTAAAGACTGGAATAAATATAAAGATGAGCCTGAGATAAAAGAAAACTACCTTAACAGACTCTCTGAAAAAGAACGGGAGCAATATCTAAAGGACATTGGAGAAAAAGAGTAAAGCAGGTACTCACTTACCTGTTTTTATTTGTGTCAATTTCATTGGTAGATTGATTAAAGGTTCATAAAGGAGTTTTTATTTTTTATGAGAAATACAATGAAATTTTCTATATTAATTGTGGTCGTCATCATCTCAGTAACTGCTTTCATTGTAGAGTACATTAATCAGAGTCTGTCGGATGATGTAGTGGAAGAGAAGAGCGATGAAGAAAAAGCAGAAGAACTCGCAGAGAAGATGAAGCCTAAGATAGAAGAGCATTTACATAAAAGAGACATTCATCACTTTATCAAAACCATAACGTTTGAAAAAGATGTGACCATCAATCCTATGGGGGATATTATAATCGATGGCTATATAAATAATGAACCGGAGAAGTTCGGATTTTCAGCTTCTTTACAATATAGAGCTAAAAAAATAGGTTCAATGAGTTATGATCCTGAGTTGTCATATCGTTTTAAAGATTGGGATAAATTTAAAGATGAACCAGAATTAAAGGAAAACTATCTTAAACGACTCTCTGAAAAAGAACGAGAGCAATATCTAAAGGACATTGGAGAAAAAGAGTGAAGCAGGTGTCTACCCACCTGTTTTATTTTTTTATTATCATTATGAGAAGTTTTGATTGTAAGGAGTGTTGCGTTGTATGAAAAATACTTTAAAACTTGTATCTGTTTTGGTCGTTATCATCATTGTCTCAGTGACTTCGTTAGTCACTCAGCACAATAAGCAAAGTAAATCAAATGATGTGGTAAAAGCAAAGAGTGATCAAGAAAAAGCAGAAGAGCTCGCAGAAAAAATGAAGCCTAAAATAGAAGAATGTTTACGCAAAGAAGACATCCATCACTTTATTAAGACCATAACGTTTAAGAAGAGGGTAACTATTGATCCAATGGGCTACATCGTAATTAGAGGATATATAAATGATGAACCGGAAAAGTACGGTTTCTCAGCTTCTTTACAATATAGAGCTAAAAAAATCGGTTCAATGAGTTATGACCCTGACTTATCAGACCGCTTTATAGATTGGGAAGAATATAAAGATGAGCCGGAAGTGAAAGAAAATTACCTTAAAAGTTTTACTAAGGAGGAACGAGAACAGTATCTTAGAGACATTGGAGAAAAAGAGTGAAAAATATCCGTTAGCCGTATGTTCTTTCAAAAACGATGACCAAAATAATATGCTATCATTCCCCTAACAAGACTTACAAACAAGGGAGAGCTTTCAAACATGGCAAATAAAAAGAAATTGATCTTGGATGTAGACACTGGAATTGATGATGCGATTGGTATTTTGCTTGCAGTGAAAAGTAAGCGGTTTGATATGTTGGGGATCACAACGGTGTGCGGGAATGTGTCTGTTGAAGCGGCGACATTGAATACGTGTAAAGTGCTTGAGCTGGTTGAGGCAGAGGAAATCCCTGTCATCAAAGGTGCAGTAACGCCTCTTTTGAGAGCCCCTCATTATGAACATCGGGTGCATGGGGAGGATGGAATTGGCGGCGCTTTAAAGGACGCCCGGCCTAAGAAGACCGCAGATGAAGGTTTTGCGCCTGATTTTATCATTGACCAAGTACTGAAGTATTCGAAGCAGGTTACGCTTGTGTTGACAGGGCCGTTAACGAATTTAGCCCTTGCAGTAAAAAAATGCCCTGAGCTGATTCATCACGTAAAAGAAGTCATTTTTATGGGGGGTGTCGTGCAGGAACAGGGGAATGTCACACCGGTTGCGGAATTTAATACATATGCAGATCCAGAAGCGGCGAAATTGGTGCTGGAGGCTGGTTTCCCTTCATTGACTCAAGTAGGGCTGGATGTCACGAGACAGGTCTTGTTAACGGATGAGAGAATTGATGCCATTCAAAATGAAACGTTAGCCAGTTATATCAGAGAGAGCACAAGCATTTACCGCCAGCGCTATTTTGAGCGGAATGGGGTGTGGGCATGTGCCATGCATGATCCGCTTGCTGTAAGTCTTGCAATTGATAAACAACTTGTGAATACACAGGCTTTTCATGTAGAAGTGGAGACGAAGAGTGAGTTCTGCGATGGTCAAATGATATGTGATTTTCAGCATCAATGGGGAAAAGATCGCAATCTTCAAGTGTGTATGGATGTAGATGCTGAAGGGTTTTTTGATTTAATGATCAAAGTCTTGAATTCTTAAAAAAGAAGTCTGTGCAAACAGGCTTCTTTTTTATAAGATGGGAACATGAGGAAATGTATGCGCTCACATGAATGAGGAAGGAGTGAAGTCAATTGGCTTCTGTCAGTTTAAGTAGTATGGATAAGATAAGGGCAGCAAGCAGAGGATTGCCGCCAAAACTGAAAGCAATTGCTGAGCACATTACAAGTGAGCCCCGCGACATCATCCATTTGTCGATTGTCGAGCTTGCCAAAAAGACAGCGAGCTCAGAGGCAACGATTTTTCGTCTTTGTAAAAGGCTTGGATTTGAGGGGTATCAAGATTTGAAGATTGCTATTGCCCAGGAAATAGACCAAACGAAGCCTGATTATGTAGATGAAGAGATGAGTCTTGACGATGATACTGCCGTTTTTATGCAAAAGGTATTTCAGGCGAACATCACTGCATTAAAGGATAGTTTTCAATTGTTGAATCCAGAAGATGTAGAAAAAGCCGTACAATTAATCCATGAAGCAGAGCGCTTAGAGTTTTATGGCAGCGGTGGGTCTGGCCTCATCGCCACAGATGCTTTTCACAAATTTATGAGAACAGGCATCAACTGTATTGTTCATACAGATTCTCACTTTCAAGCGATGTCGGCAGGTCTGCTTGATCAAAAGAGCACAGTGCTTGGTATATCTCATTCTGGTCGAAATAAGGATTTGCTGGATGCGATGAAAACAGCCAAGGAAAAAGGAGCGAAAACCATAGGCATTACAAGCTATCAGCGTTCTCCATTGAGTCAGCTTGCAGATGTCACGCTGTATACATCAACGCAAGAAACGGCTTTCCGAACGGAAGCGATGTCTGCTAGGCTTGCCCAGCTTACTGTGATTGATGTGCTATATTTTGCGCTTGCACATTTAAGGCAGCAGGAAACATTAACAAACTTAAAGCAAATGAGAGAAACCATTTCTCAAAAAAGAGTGTAATGGTTTCAAAAATAAATTTTTCTATTAGTGAAAAATGCTGTTGTGGTAACGATTCTAAGGTTTTAAATGAAAATTATTTTCTTTTTGATCGTTGAATGTCGAAAAAAATATTCCTATAATGGGATTTATCAGGTACACCAGCACCACGACACTTTATTTCAAATCAATGATTGGGCGTGATACAGATGAAGGGAAACCAGGCGGTAATTGGTTTGGATATTGGAACAACAAGTACAAAGGCGGTTCTATTTGGACCACAGGGGAAAGTCATATCAAAACATTCTGTTCCTTATGACCTCATTCACCCCCAGCCAGCATGGGTTGAGCAGAACCCTGAACATATTTTAGATGCTGTGATTGCGAGTGTAAGAGGCGCCTTGACGAAAGCAGCATTTGATGCAAAAAACCTCATAGGTGTGGGAATTAGTACGGCGATGCATTCGTTAATCGTCATGGATGAGAATGGAAAAGCATTAACAAACAGTATCATTTGGGCTGATAACAGAAGTGCAGAACAAGCGAAACGAATCATAACGGACTTAGATGGCTTTCAAATTTATAAAAGAACCGGAACACCGATCCATCCAATGTCACCGCTTTCAAAAATACGATGGATCAAGGAAATGACACCTGACGTCTTCAATCAGGCAGCAAAATTCATTTCCATCAAAGAGTATGTTCTTTATCATTTCTTCGGTCAGTATGTGGTCGATTATTCAATTGCATCAGCAACAGGACTGTTCCGATTGGAAACGCTTCAATGGGACGAGGAGGCACTACGCATTGCAGGAATTCAGGTGAATCAGCTGTCTGAACTTGTTCCAACGACGCATCAGCTGCGTGGTCTTCAGCCAGAAATTGCGCTGCGAATGGGCATTGAAGAAGATACACCATTTGTTGTGGGTGCAAATGACGGTGTATTAGCGAATCTTGGTGTTGGTGCGATTGGCAAAGGTGAGGTAGCAGTCACGATTGGGACAAGTGGTGCAGTACGTACAGTCGTAGATCAGCCAATTACAGATGAGCAATCAAGAACATTTTGCTATGCATTGACGGACAAGCATTGGGTCGTCGGAGGACCGACCAATAACGGCGGAATTATGCTGAGATGGCTCAAGGATGAATTTGGGTCTTCCGAGGTGGAGGTAGCAAAGCGTCTAGGTGTAGACCCTTACGATCTAATGATTGATATTGCAGAAAAGGTTCCAGCTGGCTCAGAAGGGCTGCTGTTTCTACCATTTTTAACAGGTGAGCGTGCACCTTATTGGAATCCAAACGCAAGAGGCACGTTCTTCGGGATCAGTCTTCAGCATAAGCGCGAGCACTTTATTAGAGCCGTGTTAGAAGGCGTCATTATGAGTGTTTTCTCGATCGGTGTGGCACTAAGAGATTTAACAGGTCCAGCGAAGGATGTCAGGGCTTCTGGTGGATTTGCGAGATCCCCTCTATGGCGACAGATTTTGGCCGATACGATGGGCAGAGAAGTGCTCGTACCAGAAAGCTACGAGGCTTCCGCACTTGGGGCGGCTGTCCTTGCACTTCATAGTTTAGGTCATATGGAAGAGATAGAAGAGGTGCAGGAATGGATTCGTATTTCTGCCCGCCATGAACCAAATATGAAGAACAACGAAACATACATAGAGCTATTTTATTTATATGAGCGTCTCTATGACAAACTGAAGGATGAATTTGATGTCATTAGTGCGTTGCAATTAAAACAAAATCGTTAAACATCGGGGAAAAGGTGGGAGAACATGCTTTTATTCATTATGATTGCGGCGATTGTCCTTTTACTCATTCTCATTACAGTCGCTAAGTTGAATCCGTTTGTGAGTTTGATCATTACCTCTATGCTAGTAGGCTTTGCTACAGGAATGGATTTACAGGAAATCATTCAATCGATTAAAACGGGATTAGGGAACACGTTATCGTTACTCGCGATAGTGCTAGCGCTTGGGACCATGCTTGGGAAAATGATGGCTGAGTCAGGGGGCGCTGAGCGGATCGCTCAAACACTCATCAGTCGTTTTGGGACGAAGAATGTGCATTGGGCGATGATGTTTGTAGCCTTTATCGTGGGGATACCTGTCTTTTTCCAGGTCGGATTTGTTCTTCTCATTCCCTTACTCTTTACCATTGCGATTGAAACGGGCATTTCGCTCGTGACGATTGGGATTTCATTAATCGCAGGCTTGTCTGTTGTGCATGGGCTAGTCCCGCCTCACCCAGCTGCCATGGCAGCAGTAGGCATCTATCATGCCAACGTGGGGAAAACGATTTTCTTTTCAATCATCGTCGGTTTGCCAACAGCTATTATTGCTGGACCGTTGTATGGTAAGTGGATTGGAAAGCGAATACATAAACCAGTTCCAGAGCTGCTCAGAAAGCAATTCACGGAACGACATGCTGATCGGAAGCTTCCTGGTTTTGCGAATACGATGTTTACCATTTTGGTGCCGGTCATTCTTATGTTGCTTGCCACGTTGGCGGACATTATTTTGCCAGAGGATAGTATGTGGTATCAGATGTTTAAGTACATTGGAGATCCCATAACAGCTTTATTGATTGCGACAGTGTATTCTTTCTTTAGTCTTGGCTTTATACAAGGGATGAGCCGTGACCGAGTGCTGTCATTCAGTAACGATTGTTTGGGACCGATCGCTTCCATTCTGCTTGTGATTGGTGCAGGCGGAGCGTTCAATAATGTACTGATCGATTCAGGCGTTGGGGATTATATTGCTGATTTAGCCAAACACTCCCCAATCTCACCGATTTTACTTAGCTGGCTGATTGCTGCGGTTATTCGTGTGGCAACAGGATCAGCTACAGTATCCATGATGACAGCAGCCGGAATTGTAGCCCCAATCGCTGCATCCATGCCGGATGTGAGCAGAGAGCTGCTTGTTTTAGCAACAGGAGCGGGTTCACTGATTTTGTCTCATGTCAATGACTCTGGTTTTTGGCTGATCAAAGAGTATTTTGGTATGACCATTAAAGAGACGTTCTTGACTTGGACGGCTATGGAGACCATCATTTCCGTTAGCGCCATTGCATTTATTATGATCATTAATATGTTTATATAACGGGACAACAGCTCAATCCTTCGGAATTGGGCTGTTTTAGCTTGTTGTTATGCCGCTTTTGACAATTTAGGATAAAATAATGATATTGAGCTATGGGAGGCGGACATGATCGAACCTTTAAAACATGTATATAATGAACCATTTATTCAACATTTAGCAGAAAAACTTGCGCAAGCGTCAACTGTATTTGATGCTGATCACTTTCAGCAGCTCGTGTTTCAAGAGGATTGGGAGCAGCTCGAGTTGAAAGGACGAATGAGAAGAGTAACTGAATCGATGCACGCCTGTCTGCCTGAGGATTATGAGAAGGCAATCGATGTACTGCGTCAGACAGCACCGCATTTTACAGGGCTCAGTGCGCTTGTATTTCCAGACTACGTCGAGACATATGGTGTTGACCATTGGGATATCTCGATCAAAGCACTTGAATTCTTTACACCGTTTTCCACTGCTGAATTTGCCGTTCGACCTTTTCTCATTCGAGATCAAGAGAAAATGCTGGCGCAGATGCTTGTGTGGTCACAGGATCAAAATGAACATATTCGCCGTCTCGCTAGTGAAGGATGCAGGCCTCGTTTGCCGTGGGGATTATCCGTCCCTGCGCTGAAAAAGGACCCTTCTGTCACGCTGCCCATTTTAGAAAATTTGAAGTCAGATTCGGCCAAGTATGTGCAAAAAAGTGTAGCGAATCATTTAAATGATATTTCTGCAATTCAGCCAGACCTCATGAAGCAAATGGTCAAAAGCTGGTATGGAACCAATGAACATACAAACTGGATTGTCAAACATGCATCCCGTACGTTATTGAAAAAAGGCGATCCAGATATCATGGCTTTATTTGGCTATGGAGATGATCCGTCTATCCAAGTAACGGATTTGAAGGTGACGCAAGACCCCGTTCGTATTGGAGAGAAGCTGACCTTTCATTTTATTCTTCAGGCAGATAAGCCATTAAAGCTGCGCGTAGAGTATGCCGTTGATTACGTGAAAGCTCGTGGTACACGCAATCAAAAGGTATTTAAAATCACAGAATTTGAAACAGGATCGGCGCTGCATAGAGAATTTGTCCGGTCACAGTCGTTTCAAAATATGACAACGAGAAAGCACTATGAGGGCATTCATACATTAACCATCATCATCAACGGCATCCCAAAAGCGTCTGTTGATTTCGAAGTCGCAGCAGCTGCTCATGAAAAAACCCGCCATTGAGGCGGGCTTTGCTTGCGTTTCTAAGCTTTCTTTTTCATTAAGAATGAAGCAATGATGGCGGCTGCTAAGAAACCGATACTGATAATCGAGCTAGGTAAGTTCTCTGGTCTGAATAGGAACAGAACAAAACTGACACTGAGTACAAGACCAGCAAATAAAGTGAAATACGGAAATAACCAAACTTTGAAATACGGCTCCTGTGGATATCTTGGACGCAGTTTCAAATGTGCCAGACAGATGCTGATCCAAATAAGAGAAACCGCAAAACCAGGAATAGCCAGCATATAGCTGAAAATTTGATCTGGGTACAAGTAAGCAAAGAATGTTCCGATTAAAAGAAACAGAACGGTCACCCATAAACTTAAAATAGGTACACCTCTTTTGTTGACCTGTGCCAGCTTTTTTGGACCGCCGTCTGATTTAGATAGAGAATGAATCATTCTCGTCGTACCGTAAATACCAGAGTTGGCGGCAGATAGAACAGCTGTAATTAAGACGAAATTAATGAAGTGAGAGGCACCCTGCATGCCAGCTGCTGAAAAGACTTGGACAAAAGGACTGTTATTCGGATCAATTTGATTCCAAGGAATGAGTCCGCAAATAATCAAAATCGGCAGTGTGTAAAACAAGATGATACGCCACATCATACTTTTGACAACACTAGGTAACACCTTTTCTGCATCCTTTGTTTCTGTAATGGTCAGCCCGATCAATTCAGAGCCTCCATATGAGAAGATCACCACTAATAATGAAGCAAAAACAGCGCCCCATCCGTTCGGGACAAAGTTTTGGTAATTGGTGAGAACAGGCGTGCTTTGTTCACTCGGAATGATTCCAAATAATAATGCAGCACCGAGAATAATAAACACAATAATAACGAAAATCTTCATTCCAGCGAACCAAAACTCAATTTCACCAAAGTATTTTACATTATTTAAATTAATTCCGATGACTAAGAGCGAGCAAAGTAAACATAAAGACCATAATGGTACGTTTGGCATCCAATATTGAAGCAAACTCCCCGCTGCAATGATTTCAATGACACATACAGTGAGCCACATAAAACAGTAAACCCATCCGACAACAAATGAAAAACGTTGACCAAGCGCAATCTGTATGAGGTCGCGAAGGTTATTCCCCGGGTAGACGATGGCCATTTCAGCTAAAGCCGCCATGACAATGAGAAGAAGCAATCCAGCAAATACATAGGAAAAGATAACTCCAGGACCTGCTAAGCCGATTGTATCGGCACTTCCTTTAAAGATTCCTGTACCAATGACCCCGCCCATCGCAATCATGCGAATATGACGCGGCGATAAAAGCTTTTTTAATTCGTGTTGTTCCTGATTCGCGCTCATGACGTTCTCCTTTTTTAAAATGCTTATGTTCCATTTTCTTTTTTCGAGCGGTCAGTGTCAATATAAAAAAAGAGATTTTTCAGACAAAATAGGCGGTTGATTCTATCAAATGAGCCGTTTTCTTCCATAAATCCTTTCCATGACCCATCCCCAAAATCTGAAACTTCGTGAAAAAATGATCATTTGCCTTAATTCTGACATAAACAATTTTCAGTTTTTGTCGATATATCTTTTGTATTACTAAAGTCCTAATAAAGAATTATTTATAACTGTAAAATATTTCAAAAAAGTATGGAAGAATGAAAGGAGTTATTGAAGATGTTTATGAGAAAAGCAAGTGATTCATCGTCGGGGGCCCTTCTTAGTGAAAGCAGTCAATTAGTTGAACGAATTGAGAAGGGAGATTTTTCAGCCAGAATTGATACTGCTGCATTCTCTTCTAGTCAAACAATAGAAGCTGTGGCTCAAATAAATGAAGCGTTACAAAAGATGCAAGAAGCGCAAGAAGATATTCATATGCGTATGAATTTAGTGACAAAAGCGATTCAAGTGGGTCTATGGGATATGACGGTTGTAGCAGGAGATCCTGTGAATCCAAAAAACGAATTCACATGGACAGATGATTTCCGCAAAATGCTAGGTTTTCAAAATGAAAACGATTTTCCGAATGTCTTAGACAGCTGGGCATCTCGAATTCATCCAGATGAGCAGGAATACACTTTGAATGCATTCTCTACGCATTTATTGGATCATTCTGGCCGTACACCGTATGATATCGAATATCGTCTGAAGTTGAAAAATGGCGAGTATCGTTGGTTCAAAGCAACTGGAACGACGATTCGAGATCGAAATGGGGTACCTCTTCGTGTGGCAGGGGCTCTTTTTGATATTCATGATCAGAAATTGAAAGAAGAAGAGCTGCAAGCATTCGTGACAAGATATGACTTGATCAACCGTGCGCTTGTGGAAGCGCCTTGGGATATGGTTGTAGAGGCTGGCGATTCTGTCAATCCAAACAATGAATTCTGGTGGTCTCCACAGTTTAGAAAAACGCTTGGTTTTACAGATGAAAAAGATTTCCCGAACGTGTTGAGTAGCTGGAGTGATCGTTTGCATCCTGAAGATAAAGAATCGGCTCTCCAAGCCTTTTCGGATCACTTAAATGACCACTCTGGGCGCACGCCATTTGACATTGATTATAGATTGCAGAGTAAAAATGGCGAGTACCGCTGGTATCATGCGGGCGGTGAAACCATTCGTGATGAGAAGGGTGTCCCTTTACGTGTTGCAGGAACGATTCGTGATATTACGTTAGAAAAAAATAAAGAAAAAACAGCCAATGAAATGGCTTCCCAAGTAGAACAGCTTTCAAGTTCTATTAGTGAGATGGTATCTGGCATCAGTTCTGTGACAAACCAAGCACAAGAGCTTGCTGTCGCTCAAGAGCAGTCAACGTCTGCTGCTAATCTGGCGAAAAACAGTGCAGATGAGACGAAGAACATTTCAGACTTAATCAAAGAAGTGGCAAACCAAACGAATCTGCTTGGTTTGAATGCCGCGATTGAAGCAGCAAGAGCAGGCGAGCAGGGACGCGGTTTCTCAGTCGTTGCCGATGAAGTGCGTAAGCTAGCGCTTCATAGTGCCAATGCGACAGAAAATATCGAATCTAGTTTAACTGAAATGAAAACACAAATCGATCAAATTCTTGAAAATATCTCCAATATGACAGCTCTTACGCAAACACAGGCTGCTTTAACAGAGCAAGTGAACGCTTCAGTTGATGAAGTGAATCATATGTCTCAGCGTCTGGTGGCATATTCAAAGAGTATCTAATGTCAAAAAACCGCCTTTTCATCAGAAGGCGGTTTTTTATTTAAGCATGATCTGCTGGGAAAACAATACCGGCGTCTTTCCTAGCGTCTTCAAGAACCTTCATGACAGAAAGACTGTCATCAAGCCATTCATAACACTTTTCGACATTTCCTGTTTCAATGATATGCTGAAATGCTTCTGCTTCATAAAACAGGCGGTTTGAATTGGTTTGTGCATTGAGTGAAGTGACTTGGTCTCCTATATGCAGCAACACTTCCTCACAGCCATTCGCACCATTTTTCACATGCAGGAACCCTTTTTCCCCTTGAATCAAAGCGAAATTCATACTGCTTGTATCTTTGCTGCCAACACTTGTGGCGATGAAATCATTGTAAGTAAAAGTTAATACACCAGATGTGTCGATGCCGTTTGGATGGCGGTTGGCCTGGTAACGAACGTCTTTCGGTGAACCAAATAGATTCATAATGAAATGAACATTGTAAATGTTAATATCCATGAGGGCACCGCCAGAAAACTCTGGGTTAAAGACATTCGGCGTTTCCCCGGCGAGCAGCTGATTATATTTACTTGAATATTGACTGTAGTTACATTGAACGAGTTTGATTCTGCCTAATTGATGAAGGTGTTTTTTGATTAAATGATAGTTGGGCATATGAACGGTCGTAATGGCTTCAAATAGGAAGAGCTGCTTTTCCTTTGCGAGAGCGATTAAGGCTTCTAGCTCTTTCACATTAGAGGTAAAAGGCTTTTCGCAAATCACATGTTTTCCGTGTTTCAATGCAGCCGTGGCATGCTCGCTATGTAAACGATTGGGTGATGCGATATATACCGCTTCTATGTGGGGATCTTCTAACATAGCGGTTAAATCCGTATAAGTCGTTTGCACCCCAAATTGATCTGCGAGTTTCTTTGCCGTAGCTTCCTTTCTTGAATAGACAGCGTGGCAAGAAGCACCTTCAAGCTGTTCAATTGCCTGGAGGAAACCTTCAACAATCACACCTGTTCCAATGGTTGCTATTCTCATTCTATTCATAACCCCTTCCATACGATTGATGTCACGTCAAGCTGTCTCTAGTATACCTGATGTTTTCATACAACGTGTACTTAACAGCTAGGCGCAGAGGGGTGCCAGTAAAAAATACCGGCACATCTTTGGCAGCCTCTACAATTAACTAATGTTAGCTAATGTTTGTTTCGTTAACAGTTGAATGGCCGCCTTCCTCTTTTTTAACTCTTGAATGGATTTTTGAATATCTTCTACTTTTTGTTCGAGCAGCTGTTCCGCTTCTGTTTTCGACTGTTTCTCGAATAGTGACGTGATAATTTCTCGAATTTCTTTGAGTGAGAAATCTAGCTTTCTTGCTTCAGTGATAAAGGATAGCATGAGTACATATTTTTTATCATATAAACGATAGCCGTTATGTGCTCTCTTAGGCTCGGGGAGCACACCCTCATTTTCATAAAAACGAATGGTTTCAATATGTACACCAGATATTTTTGACAATTTTCCTCTCGTAAATGTAATCATTCCCTGCACCTCCTTTCTTTGCTATCCATCATACAATTAGATTTGCTAGTTTCAAAATATTCTCCGATGAACATTTGTTCCTTTTCATACTGTTAAAATGACAGGTCTGTCCTATTCACAGCGGATTTCATAGAATAGGTTATAATAGATGAGGATGAAGTGATTTTTTGTTACAGATATGAACAAGTAGACAGTGTGAGAAAAAAACGATAGGCTAAAATAGGTACATAGTATGATGAACAGCATGTGATCATGTAGATGATCACTCAAAATAGTGACAGCATGTTTTGCTGAGAAAAGGGGAGCAGTGAATGTATAAATTAGTCGCAATTGATATGGATGGTACGTTATTAAATGATCAGCATATGGTGCCGGATGAGGTGTTTGAAGCCATTCAACAGGCGAAGGCAGAAGGCGTTAAAATTGTTTTATGTACAGGCCGGCCGATTGGCGGGGTGCATCGCTATTTAAAAGAGCTGCAGCTTGATCAAGAGGGGGATTATGTCATCGCCTATAATGGAGCGCTTGTACAAAACAGCCATACAAATGAAGTCGTATCAGAATTAACTTTATCCTATGATGATTTGACTTCTTTATATGAACTGAGCCGTCAGCTGGATACACCTATGCATTATTTCGATTCAGCTCATCTATACACACCAAATCGGGATATTAGTGAATACACGGTACTTGAATCGTACTTAACGAAATTGCCGCTTAAGTATTTACCTGTCGAAGAGGCAGACCCATCCATGAGACTTCCGAAGATGATGTATATTGATCAGCCAGAACGTTTGGAAAAGACGATACAAGCCATTCCATCTGAAGTGAAGGATCAGTACATGATGGTAAAAAGCACAGATTTCTTCCTAGAAATTCTTCATCCTGATGTGAGCAAAGGGAATGCCGTGAAGCTTCTAGCGCATGAACTGGGGATTTCTCGTGAAGAAGTGATGGCGATTGGTGACAATGGGAACGACGTGTCGATGCTAGAATTTGCGGGCTGTGGCGTTGCGATGGGAAATGCCATTGAAGATGTCAAAGCAGTTGCGGATGTTGTGACAAAATCCAATAACGAAGCAGGAGTCGCACATATCTTGCATGAGCGAGTCATCGGAAAATAAAGAAAGAGCGGTCTACCAATGAGGTAGCCGCTTTTTTATATGTGTGAGAAAAAGTAAACAAGCATACGTCTGCTGTTCAAATTTGTTTTTTCGAGCATCGCCTTTACATGATCATGCACCGTATGAGGCGAGATAAATAACGTACTGGCAATTTCTTTTGTGGATTGTCCTTTTATTAAGCAGTCAAGGACGTTCATTTCTCTTTCTGTTAGCCGATATGTTTTCGCTATATAAGGAAGGATGTCACTTGTTTGAGCTCGTTTAATATGAATCATGACAGCCTCTTCCTGCCCGGCTGCTTGTGCTAAACGAAATGCTTGAAGAGAGAGAAAACGCCCTGTCGGCATTCTGGTGATGCTGACCGCTGTTTGGTCACCGCCGCCATATAAAAGCTTAGCACCTAATGCTCTAAACGGACGGGGCATGATGGCACCGTCATGAATTTGCTCAAAGGTTTGGAAGGTGTGGAGCCAATGAAGACCGGTTTCATTTCCATAAAGAAGATGGTAATCGTGTGAAAGAATGAGGAAGCCTTGGTGTTCCGCCGTTTCATCTTCTTCCGTTTCTCTTCTTTTAAAAAGTTCATCTCTCAGCTTGGCTGCGAGTGCTGGTGTTTGGCGACTAACCGCTTGTATATCTTGTTCATGAAAAGGTTCCTTCTCCTTTTTCCGATAAAGGCTGGCGATTCCCCAGCATTCACCTTGAATCACAAGGGCTGCCCGCAATTCATCTGCCCATCCGTTAGGCAACAAAATGTGCTGGTATCGACCACTATTGAGGTATTCTCCGCTTTGGACGAGACTGGCAACGTGGACAGGACCTTTCGCTAGATCTTCATGCTGGTGCACATCTTTTTTTAAATATTCATTTTGAAACAGCTCGTTATGTATGGCTTCAATCGGTTCATCTGTAAAAGAACCCGTCGAGAGGAGAGTAGCTGGATCAATAGTTGTGATACAGGCAGCATCAAAATCACAGATAGCAGCAAGTTCATCTCGAATGCTTTTTCTCAGCTGCTGAAAATGAGCGGCTGGATTGTTCATTTGATCTCCTCCTCAATATCCCCACTTTTAGGGATCGTTTTTTCTCATCTATCTTCTTACAATGAAGATAACATACCGTTAGTGTAAAGGGAACGAAGCAAAGCGGAAACTGGAGGAGAAGACATATGAGTGTAAATCAACATTGGCATGATCCTGTTGCTGAATCCTATGCAGCGACAATTGCACATAAAGTACCGGGCTATCATCTTTTGCATGAGCTGACAGTGGATAGAGTAGAAATCGAATTAATGGGAGCGGCTTCTCGCATGTTAACAGTCGGAGCAGGTGGGGGCGAAGAGATTATCAACATGCTTCAAAGAAATAAAGACTGGCATATCACAGGGGTTGATCCATCTCCAACCATGCTTGAGATGGCCAAGCGCAGAGTGGCACAGCTTCATATGCAAGATCGCGTCACATGGTATGAAATGGCCTTAGACAAAGTGCCGGTTGAAAAGTCGTACGATGCAGCAGTAAGTTTGCTTGTCATTCATTTTGTAAAAGATCAGCTGACCTTTTTACAGGAGATCGCCCGCCGGCTTCAACCAGGTGCTCCTCTCGTGTTGGCGTTTATTCAAGGAGACCTGGAAACGCCGACATTTCAGCAGGAGCTTCATATGCTTTCTCTATTCATGAATCGTCAAGGCTTGGGAAAGGAAGTGTTTACGTCCTTCCGAGAAAGGCTGGGTGTCACAACATATCCCGTGTCTGAAGAAAAGATGACAGCACAATTAACCGAAGCAGGATTTCAAGACATCAGACCTTATTTTCAAGCGGGCATGATCAAAGGGATTGTTTGTAAAAGAGGCGATAGAAAGGCGGTTGGAAAATGAGGTCAAAAGTGATGGTGATAGGCGGTTATGGACATGTGGGGCAGCAAATATGTCTTCAATTAAGTGACGTGTATCCTGGGCAAGTCTTTGCGGCTGGCCGAAGTTATGAGAAGGCTGAACAATTTGCACGCCAAACGAATGGGCGTGTACGTCCATTTCAGATAGATGTCAGACAACCAATGGATACGGACTGGATGGATGAAACGAAACTCGTAATCATGTGTCTGGATCAAGATGACACGTCATTTGCTGAAACATGCTTACGGTCAGGTATTGATTATCTCGATATTTCGGCAAAAGGAGCCTATATTGAGAAGCTAGCAAAGGTCCATCAACAGCAATTGAACGCAACGGCTGTGCTGAGCGTAGGTCTTGCACCTGGTCTCACCAATTTGCTTGCAGCGAAGGCGGCATCTATTCTGACCTCTGTGGAGCAAATTGATATTAGTATCATGCTTGGGCTAGGTGACCAGCATGGAAAAGCAGCTATTGAATGGACGCTTGATCATGTGCATACGGATTATGAGCTAACGAAGAATCATCAGCGAAAGAAAGTCAAAAGTTTTACTGGAGGGAAACGCATTGATTTTGGCAAAACGCTTGGAAAGCGGCAAGCCTATCAATTCCCTTTCTCTGACCAGCAAACATTGCCTTCAACGCTCCATGTGCCTTCTGTGACAACAAGGCTCTGTTTTGATTCTGGTGTAGCGACACGTGCATTTGCTCTCACAAGGAAACTCGGAATGACGTCCCTTCTCACGATGCCGAAAATCAAGGAACGAGCCATTTCACTGATTCAATCTGCTCAAATGGGTACAGATCAATATGCAGTGAAAGTGGAAGCGGTAGGAATGAAGGGTAACGAAATTCATCAAGCAGCGCTTGGAATAAAAGGTCGCGATGAGTCTCAAGCAACGGCTCAAGTCGCCAGTGCTGCGGCACTGCATGTATTGAGCAGGCAGTTTCAGGCAGGTGTCTTTCATATCGAAGAATTATTTTCATTAGCGTATGAGAATGGTGATTTTGCGTTGGTGGATCAAAAAACGAAGGAAAAGCACGCATTAGCATTGAGAGCCAGCCTTTTAACGGCATAAAAGAAAACGACAAGAGATACGCATCAGCTCAAAAGTACAGGTCAGTCATGTGGGCGCTCTATTCATGATCCGAAAACAACCGCTTGCTCTCCATGTAAATGGCCGAGAGGCAATCAAAGATGGTAGTCGGAGCTGATATAATGGTTACATTGGGCAAATAAATCTCAAGTGGGTGTTTACAAGTGCTAGATACAGAAAAAGATGTAGTGAAGAATTATATAGATTCACCCCAAAAATTGAAAAAATTATATAAACGAGTATTGTTCGTTGTCAGTCTATCGCAAATATTTGGAGGGGCTGGAATAGCTGCAGGAATTACGGTAGGTGCCATTTTAGCGCAACAAATGCTTGGAACTGAAGCCTATGCAGGAGTCCCAATCGCTTTATTTACTTTGGGGTCAGCTGGGTCAGCTTTCATTGTAGGAAAGCTTTCGCAACGTTATGGACGACGCATCGGTTTATCGACAGGTTTTGTTGCTGGAGGGCTCGGAGCAATTGGCGTTGTGCTGGCAGCTATGATGAATAGTGTCATTTTATTATTTGCATCGCTCTTCATTTACGGAGCAGGAACATCCACGAACTTACAAGCGCGTTATGCGGGGACGGACTTAGCGAATTCTAAACAGCGTGCAACTGCCATTAGTACAACAATGGTCATGACAACATTTGGAGCAGTAGCAGGTCCGAATTTAGTTGAAGTGATGGGTAAATTTGCAGTGTCCATTGGTGTTCCAGCACTTGCCGGTCCTTTTATTTTATCAGCAGCAGCATTTATTGTAGCTGGTCTTGTTCTTTTTATTCTGCTGCGTCCTGATCCATTAGACATTGCCCGAAGAATAGCAACTTACAAAGCAGAACATGGGCATGGAAATAAAGCAGATGCTGCTGATAAAAAAACAGATAAAAAAGGGCTTACAGTAGGTGCCACAGTGATGATCTTAACTCAAATTGTCATGGTGGCACTCATGACCATGACACCGGTGCATATGCAGCATCATGGTCATGGATTAGCCGAAGTGGGCATTGTGATTGGTTTTCATATAGGGGCCATGTATCTTCCTTCACCTATCACGGGTGTACTTGTAGATAAACTAGGACGAACAGCTATGAGCATAGCGTCGGGCATCACATTGTTACTTGCTGGTTTATTAGCAGCATTCGCACCAAGTGATTCAATGATTCTATTAATCATTGCTTTGTCTTTACTTGGATTGGGATGGAACTTTGGTTTAATTAGTGGTACTGCTCAAATAGTGGATGCTACAGAACCATCAACCCGGGCAAAAACCCAAGGAACACTCGATGTTTTTGTTGCGTTAGCAGGTGCTTCTGGCGGTGCCCTTTCAGGAATGGTCGTGGCGAATACGAGTTATGCTACATTATCTTTAAGCGGAGGAATTTTATCGTTAATTCTCATCCCTGTCATCGTTTGGTCTTTTAAAAGTAAAACATAATGCAGCTCCGTGCTCATCCATCACAAAAAACACATGCCTCCAATCATAGGAAAGCATGTCTTTTTTGAATCTCTCTTCACAGGATGCTAGTCTTCTTATGATGCCGAGGACACATCTCCTTTTTTCTTGATACTGGCTTTAATGAGCTCAGTCAATGTGTCAGAGCCTTTTGTGGAAAGGTGAACACCATCTGGCTGAAAATAGGATGGCTGTCCGGTAGCGGCTGAATGCCAATCGACTAAGCTCACATTGTGATGTTGATTGGCCACACGCTCAATGACTGCATTCACATCATTTTCCCAAGATCTTGGAACGCGAGTGTTCACAAGAAAAATATGAGCCTTCGAGAAATGTTGAATGAATGAGGTCAAAGTCCCCTCTGTAAAATAACCATTTGTGCCAAGCTCAATAATAACAGCGGCATTAGATTGATTAAATGAAGCATACTGAGGAGCGATGTTGACGGCTTCGTTCATTTGTCTGCCAACCTTTGCATCGATGGTGATTTGTGCATATGCTTTTTCAAGATTCGGCGCTATGTCTAGCATGACGGAATCACCAATAGCAAGAATTTGGTGAAACTGCTTCTGATCTGCTGCTTTTTTCTCATGTTTGTCTTTCTTTTTCTTCACTTTTGATTCTGTCTGACCGCCTGCCTTTTGGGGCGCTGTCTTAATTTGTGTTACTTCCTTGGCATGTGGGGATGTATGAGACGAGCTAGACATGCCAATGGTAAATAAAATCAAAAGGACTGCGGCAATCCCAAGAAACACTTTATTGGACATAGACCATTGCTTGATTCCTGTTTTCCAAATCGACCAAGAGGCAAAATAGTGTCTAAACCCGAGTTTACGAATCGGCTGTTCGATCAAACGATAGGAAGCCTCTGATATGAGTAGAATTGCGATGAGCTGCAATGTGACACGTCCCATGGAAGGCTGTCCAATCTCAATGACCGGTGTGGTCAGCACGATAATTGGATAATGCCATAAGTAGATGCCATAAGACCGCTTTCCGAGCCAAACGAGTGGTTGAAAAGACAGCCATTTCCCAATAAGACTGGCAGGATGGCAGACACACGCAATTAAGATCGCTGCATTCACACAGAATAAAAGCATACCGCCTTGGTAGAGAAAGCCGTCAAATTCGTCGACTGCATAAACACATAAGAGGAAAATGACCATCGAACCGAATCCGGCTATTTGTAACATACGTCTGCCGACAGGAAGTAATTTTCTGCTGGAAAGTCTGTGCATGGGCCAGACAAATGCAAGACTGCACCCGATGAGGAGTGCAAACGCACGTGTGTCTGTTCCATAATAGATCCTGCTCGGGTCAGTATCCGGTGAATAGAGAATGGCCATCCATAAAGCAGAAACAAGTGCCAGACCAAAGGTAATCATAGGAAGATGGGATCTATTTTTCACCCATTTCAGTCCAGCAATCAACAGTACCGGCCAAATGAGATAAAATTGCTCTTCAATCGCCAAAGACCATAAATTTTTTAGTGGAGATACAGCATTGAAGCTGTCAAAGTAAGAGAGCTGATGAAAAATATACCACCAGTTACTCACATAAAAAAAGGACGATAAGGCATCGCCACGAATGGACATTAATGCATTTGAACCAGCAATGGCGCACCAGCTGACGATTAAAAAAATCATGATGTAGGCAGCTGGAAGCAGCCTTCTGATGCGGCCCATCCAAAAAGGCAGAAGCTCTTGATAGCCCAAATCCTGCTTATGCAGCAAGATGGTTGTAATCAAGTAACCAGAAATCACAAAAAACAAATCAACGCCAAGAAACCCGCCGCTTGCGGGTTCAATATGTAAGTGATAAGCAATGACCGCCAATACGGCAACAGCTCTCAGCCCATCTAATCCTAATATGTAACGTAAACGGTTTTCCTTGCTGTTCATGAAAAAGAATCCCCCATCAATGTCAAACGCGTCTTTTTTGTTGTCACTCCAAAAGAACAACGATTCTTTTATTTTATATAAGATTAGACGAATCAGCATTACATTTTGTTGGCGAATTTCTGTCTTTTTTAAAATTTTTTTATATGAAGAAACTTTCTAAGGCTTGAGGGATTCTTATTTTTATACTCAAACCGAAAATCCCTGTCATAATAAAAGAAGAAGGAAAGGGGATGTGTTGAATGAGAACGATTGAAAATGATCTGTTATTGGTTCAAATCAATGAGAGAGGTGCCGAGGTGAGAGAGGTGCTTCATAAAGAAAGTGGACGTCAATATATGTGGTCTGGTGACCCTGCTTATTGGGGCAGGGTGTCGCCCGTCTTATTTCCGATTGTCGGACGGTTGAAGGATGATCAATACAAGATAGACGATCAAACGTATCAACTCTCGCAGCATGGATTTTTGCGTGATGTTGATTTTGAACTATTTGAAGAAGCAAAAGATCAGGTGGTTTTTCAATATCAATCAAATGGCCGTCACACGTCACAATATCCGTATGAATTTACAGCGCGCATCAGTTATGCACTGTCGGAAAATGGACTAACGATTTCCTGGGAAATTGTTCATGAAGGAGATGGCACGATGTATTTCTCGATTGGCGGGCATCCGGCATTTCATGTCCCGCTTGTTGAAGGCGAGCAGACAGCTGATTATTCACTCACATTGGCACCTTCCACCGAACATGATCCAGTCCAATATGAACTTCATGATTCACTTGTGAGAGAGAAGGAGAAAGGTGTTGAGTTTGAGCCGATTCAACTTCGCCCAGAACTTTTTCAGAACGATGCAATGATCTTTAGTCATATTGATCAAGTATCATTGACTTCTCAAGCAGGTCACGGCGTTGAGATCGATCTCAGTGGTTTTCCGTTCGTTGGTATTTGGTCTCCATATGATCAAGAAAAGGGAACAATGGCTCCTTTTGTTTGTATTGAGCCTTGGTATGGGATTGCTGATATGGAAGGGACAAATGGGCAGTATAAGGAGAAATTCGGCATTCAAACCTTAGAGAAGCAAGAGACCTTTCACGCAACCTACACCATTTTCTTTAAATGAACATTTGTGCATGGTGAATTGAACAATTTGTTATGATAGAGGAAAAAAGGAGGCGTACGAATGGATCGGGAGAAACAGCAATTAAGTATTGAAGCAGCAAGGCTCTATTACTTATCTGATTACAGTCAGCAGGAAATCGCCAAGCAGCTTGACCTGTCGAGGCCAACGGTGTCTCGTCTGCTTCAGTATGCGAAGGAAAAAGGGTACGTCCAAATTACAGTGATGGACCCATTTGAGGATTTAAATGAGCTGTCCTCCTTGCTGAAAGAAAAATATGATCTGCTCGAGGCTCATGTGGTATTTTCACCAAAGGATGATTATCCAACGATTACGGATTACTTGAGCCGGTTTGGTGCAGATTATCTTCAGAATACGGTGAAAGACGGCGATATCGTTGGAGTGAGCTGGGGCACCACGATGTATCAAATTGCTCAAAAGATGCAACCTAAACAGGTAAAAGGGGTAGAAGTTGTTCAGCTGAAAGGTGGAATCAGCCATTCACATGTGAATACATATTCTGCGGAAACGATTCAGCTGTTTGCATCAGCTTTTCAAACGGCACCACGCTATTTGCCACTGCCTGTTGTGTTCGATAGTGCCGCCGTTAAAGAGATGGTCGAACAGGACAGACATATTCAGCGCATTATTGAAATGGGCAAACAGGCAAATATCGCTGTGTTTACTGTTGGGACGGTAAGAGATGAGGCGCTTTTGTTTAGACTCGGTTATTTCCGTGAAGAAGAAAAGGCGCTACTCAAGACATCCAGTGTTGGAGATATCTGTTCGCGTTTTTATGATCAAGAAGGACGCATTTGCAGTCAAGCGATTAACAATCGCACAATCGGGGTGGAGCTTGATGATTTGAGAACAAAAGAGCGCTCCATTCTTGTTGCTGGTGGACATCGAAAGGTTGCTTCTATCCACGGGGCGCTGAGAGGAAAATATGCGAACGTATTGATGATCGATCAGCACACAGCAAGAGCTCTTTTAAATGTCACAAAATAGATGAACAAAATTTCATAACTATGTTTACAATTGTTCAACAGTCATTTATGATGAAAGTATCATAATTAAAAGGAAGTGTGAACCATGACAATAGCAAAGCTCATTGATCATACAGCACTAAAACCAGATACATCTAAAGCTGCGATCATGCAGTTACTAGAAGAAGCAAAGACATATCAATTTGCTTCCGTTTGTGTGAACCCAACTTGGGTATCTCTTGCGGCGAAAGAACTAGAAGGAACAGGCGTTGATGTATGTACAGTTATCGGTTTCCCGTTGGGTGCAAACACCACAGCAGTGAAAGCATTTGAAACAAAGGATGCCATTGAAAACGGTGCAACTGAAGTGGACATG
Organism: Bacillus sp. UNC125MFCrub1.1; assembly: GCF_000701305.1. Taxonomy (NCBI): domain Bacteria; kingdom Bacillati; phylum Bacillota; class Bacilli; order Caryophanales; family Bacillaceae; genus Bacillus; species Bacillus sp. UNC125MFCrub1.1. The sequence goes on along the minus strand of NZ_JNIG01000009.1, from coordinate 848,847 downwards.
GTCATCAATATTGCGGCATTGAAAGATGGCGAATATGATGCAGTTGAACAAGATATTCGTGCCGTTGTAGATGCAGCAAAAGGTAAAGCCTTAGTGAAAGTCATCATTGAAACTTGTTTACTCACAGATGAAGAGAAAGTACGAGCTTGTGAACTTTCTGTAAAAGCTGGCGCTGATTTCGTCAAAACATCGACTGGATTTAGTACAGGCGGTGCAACAGCTGAGGACATCGCATTAATGCGTAAAACAGTTGGACCTGACATCGGTGTCAAAGCATCAGGCGGCGTGAGAACAAAAGAAGACGTAGAAGCGATGACAGCTGCAGGCGCAACCCGTATTGGTGCCAGTGCAGGCGTTTCCATTATTAAAGGGGATCAATCAGCTCCTTCTAAAGACTATTAATTCATACGATCCTATGGTAGGATAACAATCATGACTCATTAGATGATGAAAAAGTCATATGCGGAAGGATCTCATTTCTGGGATTTTCTTCCGCAATTTGTTTGCGAAATAGGGTTTGTTCCATACAAGCACATTAATGTAAACGAATTCATTCAAGGAGGAAAAACATGAAATACGTCATTGGTATTATCGGTTTGCTGGTGATTCTCGCCATTGCATGGCTGGCAAGTAACGGGAAAAAGCGAGTGAAATTCCGTCCAGTCATTGTCATGATTGTACTGCAATTTATTTTAGGTTATATTCTGCTCAATACAGGTGTTGGGAACTTCCTAGTCGGGGGCTTTGCAAAAGGATTCCAAATGCTTCTAGGCTATGCTGGTGAAGGGATCAACTTCGTATTTGGTGGTTTAATGAATGATAATGCGTCAACTTTCTTTATCAATGTCTTGCTCCCGATCGTCTTCATTTCTGCCTTGATTGGTATCCTGCAGCATTGGCGTATCCTTCCGCTGATCGTACGCGGAATTGGGTATTTGCTTAGTAAAGTCAATGGAATGGGGAAACTAGAATCTTACAACGCCGTAGCGTCAGCGATTTTAGGTCAATCCGAAGTGTTCATTTCCATTAAGAAGCAGCTTGGATTATTACCTCAACAGCGTCTTTATACATTGTGTGCATCTGCGATGTCGACTGTATCAATGTCCATTGTCGGTGCGTATATGCAAATGATTAAACCGGAGTACGTTGTTACAGCACTTGTGCTGAACCTATTTGGTGGATTTATTATTGCGTCTATCATCAATCCTTATGAAGTGTCTAAAGACGAAGACATGCTTGAAGTCGTAGAAGAAGAAAGACAATCTTTCTTCGAAATGCTCGGCGAATACATTATGGATGGTTTCAAAGTAGCCATTGTTGTGGCTGCGATGTTGATTGGATTTGTTGCATTAATTGCGATGATTAATGGTATTTTCACAGCTGCCATCGGTGTTTCTTTCCAAGATGTACTTGGATATGTGTTTGCACCATTTGCTTTCCTTGTTGGTGTACCTTGGAGTGAAGCGGTACAAGCAGGAAGTATTATGGCGACTAAAATGGTATCTAACGAATTTGTAGCGATGCTTGCTCTATCTGGCGACGGTCTTCATTTCACTGCTCGTACAGAAGCGATCATTTCTGTATTCCTTGTGTCATTTGCGAACTTCTCGTCTATCGGTATCATTGCTGGAGCAGTGAAAGGCTTAAATGAAAAACAAGGAAACGTTGTCGCACGCTTTGGATTAAAGCTGTTATTCGGTGCAACACTCGTCAGCTTCTTAACAGCAGGCGTTGTCGGTTTGATTTACTAAACTAAAAAAGGAATGGTGAAAACAATGAGAATGGTAGATATCATTGCGAAAAAACGTGACGGAAAAGAATTATCTTCAGAGGAAATTTCTTTCTTTGTCAAAGGTTATACGGACGGAACAATTCCTGACTACCAAGCAAGCGCCTTGGCGATGGCGATTTTCTTCCAAGATATGACGGACCAAGAACGTGCAGATTTAACACTCGCTATGGCAAACTCAGGGGACACAATTGACCTGTCTGCTATCGACGGCATTAAAGTAGACAAGCATTCAACAGGCGGTGTAGGCGATACAACAACGCTTGTACTCGCTCCTCTTGTTGCAGCACTTGATGTACCTGTTGCAAAAATGTCTGGGCGTGGTCTTGGACATACGGGTGGAACAGTCGACAAGCTAGAGGCAGTCAAAGGCTTCCACGTTGAAATTACAAAAGACGAGTTCATCGAGCTGGTGAACCGTCATAAAGTAGCGGTCATTGGACAATCAGGCAACCTGACACCTGCTGATAAAAAACTGTATGCCCTTCGTGATGTAACAGGGACTGTTAACTCCATCCCGCTCATTGCAAGCTCGATTATGAGTAAGAAAATCGCTGCTGGCGCAGATGCAATCGTATTAGATGTGAAAACAGGTGCAGGTGCTTTCATGAAAACACCTGAAGACTCTGAGAAGCTTGCAAAAGCAATGGTTCGTATCGGAAATAATGTTGGCAGACAAACGATGGCTGTCATCTCAGACATGTCTCAGCCGCTAGGATTAGCGATTGGAAATTCCCTTGAAGTGAAAGAGGCGATTGACACGCTTAAAGGCGAAGGCCCTGAAGACTTAAACGAGCTTGTGCTCACATTAGGAAGTCAAATGGTCGTTCTTGCGAAAAAAGCAGAGACACTTGATGAAGCAAGAGAAAAGCTAATTGAAGTCATGAAAAACGGCAAAGCACTTGAGAAATTCAAGGAATTTTTAGAAAACCAAGGTGGAGACGGCTCGATTGTAGATCAACCGGAAAAACTGCCACAAGCACCTTATCAAATCGAAGTGCCGGCAAAAGAATCAGGTGTGATCGCTGAAATCGTCGCAGACGAAATTGGTGTTGCAGCGATGATTCTTGGAGCAGGACGCGCAACAAAAGAAGACGATATCGACCTATCTGTTGGCATCATGCTTAACAAAAAAGTAGGCGATCGTGTAGAAAAAGGCGAATCTCTCGTGACGCTGCATGCAAATCGTGAGGATGTTGAGAATGTCATGGAGAAAATTTATGACAACATCCGCATTGATGACCATGCCGATGCTCCGACTTTGATTCATACAGTGATTACAGAATAAAGTGAAAAAGACAAAAGTGAAGAATCGCTTTTGTCTTTTTTTATGTAAATTTTAGGTAGTGCTTCTTCTAGATATGATAAGTTAGATGAGTGGGAGGGGATAAACCATGAGAATGCTCAAACTCATTCTCTTTATTTTTGTTGTCTTGATGATCATTGGATTTATCAGCTACTATGTGGGACCAACAACAACACCAAGTTCTTAAGGCTAGCAAAAGCTCGTCCCAGCGTGAAGACAAACCCTCGCATTCGGTGTCAGTCCTGCGCGCTGGTGCTCACGAATGTCAAATTCGTTCCGCTCCATTGCTCGTCCTTCCTAGACTGCAAAGGTTTTCTTTCACGCTGAAAAGAAGACAAAGGGCTAAAATAAACTACATTTTAGCCCTTTGTCTACTGTCTGAGACGAGCAAAAGCTCGTCTTTTTTAATTGAAATAAAAAATTTCACTTTATGAAACAAACCTCTTGCAATCATGAAACAATGGGTGTATATTAGTTGACGAGTCAATGATTGATATATCAACTAATTGATCTGAATAGAAAAGAGGGGATGGCATTGACTGCATTTTGCTCTGAAGAAGCAGAGGTATTATATCGTTTGCAGTGCGTGAACCGTATGATGGGTGTGAAGTTCGAAGCATGCACGGGCATCAGCCAATCAAGACTGGAGTTACTATCACTGTTATTCCAAGCCGACGAAATCAGCCAATCCGATTTGCAGAAAAAAGTAAATATTGATAGTGCGGCTGTGACGCGTCACTTAAAACAGTTAGAAACAAAAGGAATGGTCACGCGCAGAAGAAAGCCGGAAGATAATCGAGTCACGCTTGTTCGTCTGACAGATGAAGGCAGAACAAGAATCGAAGCTTCTAAAAAAGAAAAAGAACGATTTATCTCAGAAATGCTTGAAAACGTAAGTGATGAAGAACGAAAGCTTCTCACTGATGTGCTCATCCGTATACAACAAAACATCGAAAAGATTCAAACAACCTAAAGGAGTGTTACACATGGCTACAACATTAAAAACAAACGATTTTATGGATATTATGAAAGGGCGCCGCTCAATTCGTAACTATGATCCAGCAGTGAAAATTAGCAGAGAAGAAATGACAGAGATTTTAGAAGAGGCAACCACAGCACCATCATCAGTGAATGCACAGCCTTGGCGCTTCATGGTCATTGACAGCCCAGAAGGAAAAGAAAAGCTTGCACCACTCGCAAAATTCAACCAAACACAAGTAGCTACATCATCAGCTGTCATCGCTGTGTTTGCAGATATGAAAAACAATGAATACTTAGAAGAAATTTATTCAAAAGCAGTAGAAAATGGCTACATGCCGCAGGAAGTAAAAGAAAGACAAATTGCTGCATTAACTGCACATTTTGAAGCTCTTCCAGAGCAAGTGAATCGTGAAACGATCTTAATTGACGGTGGACTTGTGTCAATGCAGCTGATGCTTGCTGCTCGTGCGCATGGCTATGATACAAACCCAATTGGCGGATATGACAAAGAAGTCATCGCTGAAACATTCGGCTGGGATAAAGAGCGCTATGTACCAGTTATGCTTCTATCCATTGGGAAAGCGGCTGACGAAGGGTATGCTTCTTACCGTTTACCGATCGATCGCATCACAGAGTGGAAATAATTTTTAAAAAAAGGGAGACGATCATATGATTATTATTCATGCAGGGATGACCATTCATCCAGAGAAAGAAAACGTATTTCTAGAAGAAATCAACGGTTTAATGAAAGCTTCACAGGAAGAAGAAGGCAATGTGTCCTACAAGCTTTTCAAGGATACAGAGAAAGAAAACACCTTTTTAATGGTAGAAGTGTGGAAAGATGAAGCAGCGGTTCAAAGCCATAATGCAAGTGCACATTTCCAAGCTTTCGTCGCAAAGGCAAAAGAATTTTTAGCCGCTCCACTTGATGTTGTTGCATATCAAGGAGAGCAGCTATCATAGAAAAACAACAAACACCCTAGGCATTTATAGCCTAGGGTTCTTTTATTTTCGACGATTCGTTTCACCTATTTCAATCTCGTATTGTGCATTTTCCACAAAATTTCTGAAAATAAAATGTTTTTCGACTTAAGTATATTGGAATATGCTAGAATTAGATATTATTTATTACCAAATTAGGGAGGAACCAATATGAAAAAAGGGAAATGGACGAGCATCGCACTAACAGCTGTCCTCAGTTTAGGCACATTGACAGCTTTCAGCACCCCTCTATCTGCCCACACCTCAGAAAAGTCAACATCCTCAGATGGTGGTCATTATTCAGGTATTCCATTCGACGCAAGTGTTGTCAATGAAGACCGTCTCATCAAAGCCTTGAAAAAACAAGGAAAGATCAAAAAGAATGCCAATGAGGCAGAAACCCAAAAAGCATTAAAGAACTACCTAAAGAAAAAAGAAGAAGCAGCGATGAAACAAAGCGCAAGTACCTTAACAGAAGAACCTGAATTCCTAAAAGAATACAAACAAAATGTACATAATAAACTAGCCAAAAAGAAAAAGTTAAAGAAGCATAAAGGAAAAGAAGGCAATCAAGTAAAGCCGGTGAAAAAGGAAAAATATAAAGGCGACGTCCGTAATGATAAAGTTTTGGTCTTATTAGTAGATTTTAAAGATTATAAGCATAATAGTATTAAAAAAGAAGAGACTGATATGTACTATGACAAGTACGATCAGCAGCACTACCAAGATATGCTTTTCGGAAAAAATGGCTACATTGGTCCAGATGGTAAAAGAAAAGTATCTATGAAGCAGTATTATGAAAAGCAGTCCGGTGGAAGCTACACGATTAGTGGAACAGTAGCTGGATGGTATACAGCCAAGCATGAAGCAGCATATTATGGCGGGAACGTACCAGACGAATCAGGCAGTGACGGCAGACCGCGCGAATTGGTGAAAGAAGCCCTCGAAGCAGCGGCAAAGGATCCAAACATTGACCTTGGTGAATATGATCAATGGGACCGCTATGATATGGATGGGGACGGTGTTTATAATGAGCCGGACGGTATCATTGACCACCTCATGGTTGTACACGCTGGCGTAGGTGAAGAAGCTGGCGGCGGACAGCTTGGCTCTGACGCGATTTGGTCGCATCGCTGGTCACTTGGTGATGTATTTGAGATTCCAAACACTGAATCAGAAGTGGGTCAAGGCGGAAAGTTAGGCGCTCTAGATTATACGATTGAGCCTGAAGATGGCGCAGCAGGTGTGTTCACACATGAATTTGGACATGATCTTGGTCTGCCTGATGAATACGATACACAATACACAGGCAGAGGAGAGCCCGTTTCTTATTGGTCTATCATGTCAAGCGGAAGCTGGGCAGGTAAAGTACCTGGTACGGAACCAACAGGTTTTAGTCCATATGCAAAAGAAATGCTTCAAAACTTGCATGGCGGCAACTGGCTTTCTGGAAAAACCATTGATGGTAAGACATTAACAAAAAGCAAAACAGTTTTAATCGATGAAGCAGCAACAAAAGGAACCAACCATGATGCGGTTCGAGTCGATTTGCCAAATAAAGAGATTGTGGTCACTCAGCCTGCACAAGGGCAATATTCATACTTCAGCGGAACAGGTGACAATTTGAATGCTACCATGACGACATCTGGGATTGATTTGTCGAAGGGAAGCAAAGCCGAGCTTACGTTTAAAGCATGGTACGATATCGAAGAAGATTATGACTATGCGTATGTAGAAGTTCGTGAAACTGGGACAGACAAATGGACAACCATTGCTGGTAATATTACGAATGATCGAAATGAGGCAGGAGCGAATGAAGGCAATGGCATCGATGGAAAATCAGATGGATGGGTAGATGCATCCTTTGATCTTTCTGCTTATGCAGGGAAGAAGATCGATCTGCAATTCCGCTATACAACCGATGCAGGATATTCACTGCCAGGTTTATTTGTAGATGATCTAAAGATTACAGCAGATGGATCAAAAGTGTGGTCAGATGATGCCGAGGGAACGTCCACGTTCACTTTTAATGGATTCTCTCAATCTAATGGAAAACAATATGCCGCTCAGTATTATTTACTAGAATGGCGCTCTTATGCTGATGTCGATAAAGGCTTAAAGCATATCAAACGAGGAGCAAGTCTGATGAGCTATAATAACGGTTTGGTCGTGTGGTACGTCGATCAATCGTACAGTGATAACTGGGTTGGAAAACATCCAGGGAACGGCTTCCTTGGAGTCGTAGATGCAGATCAACAAGTGTTGAAATGGAGTGACGGCTCTATTGCAGCGACAGGTTTCCAAGTACATGATGCAGCATTCTCTTTGAATCCAAGCACGAAGCTGAATATTGATTATACAGCGACAACAGGCTTAACCTTAGAGGATCGCTATATCCGCCCAACGCGTACATTTAGTGATAAAAAGAACTATGTGAATCCAAATAACCCGGATGCAGGACGTGATGTGCCAACATACGGCCTATCCTTTAAAGTCGTCGGACAAAGTAAGGACCGTTCTGTTGGAAAGGTATTAATTTCTAAAAGCAACTAAACAAAAAGCCGGATTCTATCCATGAATCCGGCTTTTTGATACGTTAAGACATGGATTTTTAGCGTATGACGCGTCTTTGATCGAATGTTTGTTCTTTTTTATTTTGATATCCGAATGAAACCATTATATAATAGAGGTTGGAAGGTTTTTCTTTCATTCAATGTTCTTTTTAGTTGTTAAAAAACCAAGAAAGGATGAGCGTTACCAATGAGTTGTGTCACTGCCAAGCAATTAAAGGTGATTCGAGGGACGATGCAGACTTTTTGCAGCCATTTAGAGTATGATGGCCACGGTAAGCTTCATATTAATACCATCATGGCTTTTATTAAAAAGGAATTTGGTGTAAGAAAAATGAAAGACATTCCACAAAGTCGTTTTCATGAGGCGTTAGAGCTAATCCAAGACTTTGATTTATACACGGACAAAATACAAATACGAGACCGTCTATCAGAAAGGAATTCACTAAATTGAATATTTTAGCAATGATTTTAGTAGGAATTGTCGCTTTAGAGCACATTGTCATCATGTTACTAGAAATGTTTTTTATGGAATCAAAAATGGCGAAAAGATCTTTCAATCTGCCTGAACACTTACAAAAGGATCCAAATGTGAAAGTGATGTTTGCTAATCAAGGGCTATACAATGGCTTTCTAGCTGCTGGACTCATTTGGGGGCTCATTCTTGGTTCGAATACCGTAGGATATATGATTCAGCTATTTTTCGTTCTTTGTGTGTTCATCGCAGCAGTATTTGGCGGGGTGACGTCTAATAAATCGATTATCATCAAACAAGGGTTACCAGCTTTTCTTGCATTAATTGCACTTATCCTGGCTATATAATCCTATCAGCGTGATAGAAAACCTTTGCAGTTTAGGAAGGACGAGCATCGGAGCGAATTTGACATTGGTGAGCACCGAAGCGCAGGACTGACACCGAATGCGAGGGTTTGTCTACACAGTAAAGCCGCCCCAGAGGGCGGCTTTTATCTTTTACGCATTCCCATCAAACGAATAATGGACGTAAGACAAAGGGCAACAGCGACAGCCAATATGATTTTTCCATACATGACGCCCGTAAGATTCATTAAAAAGACAGCCAATATGATACAGAGCGTGATGATAATCATCACAATCGAATAGGTTTTCATCTCTTTTTCCACTCCTTTTAAATTCCCTCTAGCGCAAGAGGTCTGTCAATTGTTTCTCATATTATATCATTTCATCACAATTTTACATGAAATTCCCTGTCAATAGAATGTGACAGAATGATTAGATTTGAAGTGAGGCTATATTTTTTAAAAAATCGGGTATAACATAAAGAGTTGTATCCAAGTCTGATTGCTTGATATTTAATTGTGCAAAATATAAAATAGCCACATGATAAATAGAAAGGATGATAAAGTTGAGCAAGAACGTTTTATTAGTATCAACAAGCAGCTCAGAAATGAACGGACACCCAACAGGCTTATGGCTAGAAGAATTGGCCGAGCCATTTCATATTTTTAAAGAAAATGGACTCAACGTGCAAATCGTTTCAATAAAAGGTGGAACAGTACCGATCGATAAAAATTCAATTCCTGAAGGAGTTCCAGCACAATATCAAGATGTGTATGAATTACTTCAAGACACAAAGGCACTGACAGATGTAAACCCAGCTGAGTATGATGGCATTTTCTTTGCTGGAGGACATGGCCCAATGATCGACTTTGCATCCAATCAATTGGTTGCCGATGCGATCTTAGCGATTTCAGACAAAAATGGAGCCGTTGGGGCAGTTTGCCATGGCGTTTCTGCCTTTGTTGATGTGAAGGATCGTGATGGAAAATCATTTATCGACGGCAAGAAAATAACAGGATTCACAAATGAGGAAGAGGATGCTGTTCAGCTGACATCTAAAGTTCCATTTTTATTGGAAACAAAACTTCGCGAGCAAGGGGCAGCATTTGAAAAAGGCGATGCATTTGCGCCATTCGCTGTTGTAGATGGACAAATCATTACTGGACAAAATCCAGGATCAAGTGCAGAAACAGCACGCTTATTTGTCAAAACCATTGCATAAATCATCAAAAAAACCAGTCGTGACTCATACGGCTGGTTTTTTGTTATAAAAATTTCCTAAAAAAGTCCAAAACAAGTATTAGAAAAATGGTAAAATAATCACAGGGTAAAAAACCCAAATTAGGGAAAAGGGGATGTTCCTGTGAGAGCATTTTATGTCAAAATCACCGCCGCCTTACTGTCTATTTTATTGGTCACAACAGGTTTATTTTCACCAGCAATCAAAGCAGAAGATGCACCAAAATCAAGTGAAAAAGTATCGTCACTGACTGAAAAAGCCATTCAGCAAGTGCAAGAGTCGTTTGAAAAGCAGGATAAAGGGACTGCGGTTCAACAGAAGGAAGTAAAAAAATCATTTAAAGTAGATAAGAAAAAGGGAATAAGTATTAAACGAAAAGCGGCTGCAGATGGAAAGATGCGCACGTCTGCCGTTCGCTCTATTGATGGACTAGCCATTAATCAATCGGCAGTTTTAAACGAGGAAGATCCAGTTGATTTATGGTTCTTAAGTACATCGTCCCCTCAGGCGCTCATCAGCAGGATTACCTCTCCAAATGCTGATTATTTCGTTCAGTTATTTGTTATTGATTATGAAGAAGGACAAGCTTATCCAACGGATCTGATTCAACCGGCAGGCAGTCTGCTTGCGTTAAGCAATTTACCAGCGGGTGATTATGCGTTTGGTATTACTAGCGGTGGAGACTTTGGAGACTCATATACATTACAGGTGAATGCAAAAAACCCACCAAATTTCACAGGTGCTGAATCCCTGTCATCAACATTGCAATACTTTGTTGCTTCGTATGCCAATGGGGATGTTTTCGCAAATGGTACAAAAGTGTATAACAAACAATCTAAGACCGCCGATTATAAATGGGAGCGTGTATTTTATTTCTCATATGATGGAAAATATCAACAGAGAACGCATTCTGTTGACAGTGTAAAAGTGAAAAGTATTTCGGCACCAGTATCGTACTCTGCTCCATACGCGAGTTCCTCTGAGGCCATTCTTGTCTACTTAGATGTGGAGACATTATTTATGTATCATGAATCATCGTTTGCTAGTGGGCAGTACTACCATAGCAGCTTTGTTGATACTCTCGGAAAGACAACGCCAAGGCGTTTAGACATTGATGACCTGACAAATTACGGCGATCATATTTTGGCTGTTAATTTAAAGACAGGAAAGCCAATTGATTTCTTCAGTGTCCTTAATTTCTACTATGCAGCAGGGATTGAGAAGCTGCCAACGATCAATACATTGAATTAAGATCGGCGGTTGACATCAAATCGCCACATGTGTAGAGTAAAGATAATTAAATGACAAAAGTCCACTAGGGGAGTCATGTATGACTGAGACAAGAGAAAATCTTGGACCCTTTGAACCTGATCTAGTTTGTACTAGCGGAGGGAAGTGGAGCAGGACCTTGTCTTATTCATGATTGAATCGATAAGAAGGCCGCTCCATTTGGGGTGGCTTTTTCATTTATTCAACTGAAAAAGAGGAGGCTTTTTTTATGACATTTTCAACGCAATTAAGGCAAGAAGCAGAACCATTATTTGAAGCGATTTATCAGCATCCGTTTGTGAGAGGACTTGCAGCAGGAGAACTCGAAAAGGAACAGATCATTCATTATGTCAAACAGGATGCAGAATATTTAAATGCCTTTATTAAAATTTATGCGGCAGCCATCAGCAGATGTACAGACAGAGAGGACATTACCTTTTTCCATCAACAAATGGCTTTTGTCCTTGATAGTGAGACACATCCTCATCAAAACCTTTGCCGGGTGGCAGGTGTCGCTTATGATGAACTGCAAGGTGCATCTTTGGCGCCAAGTGCTCATCACTATATTCATCACATGCTGCAAGTCGCCGAGGAAGGGACGCTAGGAGAAATCATTGCGGTTTTGCTCCCTTGCCCTTGGACCTATTGGGAAATAGGCAAACGAATGCTTAAAGATGTTGAGCCCGACCCTGCCCATCCATTCTATGAGTGGATCACGTTTTATGGCGGGTTAACGGACTCTGTTACAGTGGAGCTTTGCAAACGGCTTGATCAGTGGGCGGAAGGAGCAAGTGAGAAGGAAAAGAAGAAAATGAAACAGCACTTCATCTTAAGCTGTCAGCTTGAGTATAAATTCTGGGACATGGCCTTTACTGTCGAAGAGTGGCCTGTCCAAATGGAGGTGCATTCTTCATGACATGGAAGATGAAAGAAGTCGTTCTCGCTGTCATTTTATCAGTGGCATGCGGAGTTATCTATTTAGGGTGGTCGACGCTTTATTTACCGATTACAGCCCTTGTCGGTCCAGCAGGAGGCAACATCATGTTCGGAATTTGGGTCATTGCCAGTCCAATCGTTGCTTACATTATCCAAAAGCCAGGAGCTGCCCTCATCGCAGAAACAGCTGCCGCTGCCGTGGAATTACTGACAGGTAGCCACTTCGGTCTTTCTGCGCTTTTGATTGGTGTATGCCAAGGACTTGGAGCAGAAATCGCCTTCGCTCTATTTGGCTATAAGCGATATCGCATGTGGACACTCATGTTGTCTGGTGCCTTTGCAGCAGTAGGGGCAATGGCATATAGCCTCATTGCCAATGGATTCGGCTATTACACGCCTCAAGTGTTACTCATGACTCTTGTCACTCAAGTCATCAGCGGTATGTTACTCGGCGGTTGCTTGGCAAAGGTTGTGGTGGATGCTTTATCTAAAACGGGTGTGCTGAATCAATATGCCATCATGAAAGAAAAACGAAGTAAGGGTGACCAGCATGGATTCATTTCTCGCGTGCAGTAATCTCACTGTCCGTTTTTATGAACAGGCGAATCCCGTTCTTCATCAAGTATCTCTTTCTATTCAAAAGGGGGAAAAGGTGCTGATATTAGGACCAAGTGGAAGCGGGAAATCTACGCTGATTTCTGTGCTTGCTGGTATTATTCCAGAGCATATGGAAGCTGAAGTACAGGGAGAAGTGATGCGGCAAAGGCATACTGGTGTCATGTTTCAAGACCCAGATTCGCAGTTTTGTATGCACCGAGTCAATGAAGAAATTGCGTTTAGCTTAGAGAATCGATCTGTCCCTCGAGAACAAATGGATGACATGATTCAACATCTCATGAAAAAGGTACAGCTGGATGTTGACCCAAATACAGATATTCATACCTTATCTGGCGGAATGAAGCAGCGGTTGGCGCTTGCTTGTTTACTAGCATTAGAGCCAGATGTCCTGTTCTTTGATGAACCGACTGCACAGCTTGATCCAGCAGGAAGAATGGAGATATTTCAATTGCTTCAGCAGCTTTCGGCTGAACAGAATCAGACGATGATTTTTGTGGAGCATGTGTTAGACGGTGTCATCGAGTGGATGGATCGGGTGATCTTGTTAGATCTTCAAGGCTGTATTATAGCAGATGGAACGCCAAAAGACGTGATGAACACATTTGAGGGAGAAATGAAAGAAGCCGGCATTTGGCGTCCGAAAATATTTCCCGAGAAATGGTCCACTATCGTACAAGATCCGTTTCATCCACTGAGTCAAACACTCTTGCAAACCTTTGAGGCGAGAAAAGAACGTCATGAGACATCAACAAATCGAGAGACAATCATTCGCACAGATCATCTACAATTAAGCTACGGGAAAAAAAGCATTATAGATGACCTGCACCTTGATATAAAAGCAGGAGATTGGGTTGCGATCATCGGTGAAAATGGAAGCGGAAAAAGTACGTTTCTTAAACATGTCATCCGTTTAGAACCAATAAAGAAAGGTCACATTTTTTTAAAAGGAAAACACCTGAAAAAGTGGTCTGACCGAACATTATATGAAAAAGCAGGCTTTGTATTTCAAAATCCAGAACTTCAATTTATACAGGACACAGTGTTTGATGAAATCGCATTTGGTGGGAGACAGCGAAATTGGCCAGAGTCTGTGGTGCAAGAAAAAACGAATCAGCTATTGGCAGAGTTCGGTCTAGAGAAGCATAGAGACGCGCATCCTTTCACCTTAAGCTTAGGACAAAAAAGAAGATTAAGTGTTGCCACGATGCTTCTTTTTGATCAGGATGTACTCATTTTAGATGAGCCGACCTTCGGGCAGGATGAGAAAACGGCGAGGGAGTTAATCCGGCGTTTAAAAGAACGTCAACGACAAGGCACCACTATTATCATGGTCACACATGATATGGAACTCGTTGATGAGTGCGCTGATCAAGTGCTTGTTTTTCATCAAGGGGAGCATGTTTATGATGGTACGCCTTTTGATTTATTTTCTCATCAGGAACTTTTCACTTCCTGTGAGCTGAGAGTGCCGTTACATTATCGCTATATGGCTGAAAGAAAGGAAGTGATGACGATTGCAAAGTAATCACTCCTTTCTATCCACTGTAAATCCAGTCATGAAATTACTCGCCCATCTCCTTGCGATGTGCTGTCTGATGGCGATTTCTGATCCTAAAACGACGTTCATCATCTGGCTGTTTGCACTTGGAATTGGACTTGTCCTAGGCGGCTGGAATTTGAAATACCTCATCACCAGACTTGTACCTTATCTGCTCTTTTTCATTCTCGTGTTTTGGATGATAGCGGCCTTTGGCAAGGGAGATCATACAGTTTGGAAATGGGCATGGTTTCATATCACAGAGGAGAGTTTAAGAAATGGGCTGACCATTTCTTTTAGAATGCTTGGGTTTGTGACATTTGGTCTCCTTTTTACATCAACAACTGATTTGACGGCCTTTATGATGAGCTTAATCCATCAATGCCGAATGTCACCCAAATGGGCATATGGGATGCTGGCAGGCTTCCGGTTTATCCCGTTGTTTCAAAGTGAATTGAAGCAAATGAAGGCTGCACATAAAATTAGAGGTTACAAGCAAAAAAACAGTTGGAAAGCGTTTATACGTTATGCACTCCCTCTTTTCACGCAAGGCGTACGGAAATCTGAACGACTAGCCATTGCGATGGAAGCAAGAGGCTTCACAGGGACGAGGGAGAGAACGTATTATCATGTCATCAGCACTTCATGGATCGACTGCATGTATCTTTTTTTCATCGTCATTAGTGTGTTGATATGCATCTTCTTCTTTTAAAAACAGCCACATTCTCTTGATGGAATGTGGCTGTTTTATATGTCTTAGGTCATTTGGTTGATATTAGTACACATTGCAGGCTGTAATAGATCATATAAAGAACCGATAAAGAGAGTGTACTGAGAAAAAGAGAGGATGAACGTGAGCGAATGTCACAGAGAATTGATAACATAATAGGCGCTTTACCAATCGTTGGACTAGCTATGAGAGAGCAGCTAACCTTTTCTGTATTAGGGAAAGAGAAGGTTCTTTATTATCAGCAGCACGGGAACATTGACTTAGGGTTTAAAGCAGGCGACGTTGTAGCTCCCGGGTTCCAAAACTTTTCGATGTTGAAAAATGGGAGAGAGCCATCATTTATCCAGATTCCTAAAGAGGTGTACGGAATTCCTATGGACATCGTCGCCGTCCCGATTAAAGATGACAATGGTCAAGTAATCGCTGCCTTCTGTGTAGCATATGACCAAACGAATCAACAACGATTAGAACACATTATGACGGAAAGTAACGATGCTTCCGAAAAACTAGTCGCGATGGTACAGCAAGTGGCTGCACATTCAGAGGAACTACAAGCGACAAGTGAACAAATTCTACAAAATACAAAAACCACTGTCGAAAATTCCTCTAAAATCAACCAAGTGTCTAATCTCATCAAAGGTATCTCTGATCAAACGAACTTACTTGGACTCAATGCATCCATTGAGGCTGCAAGAGTCGGTGAAGCAGGAGCAGGCTTTGGGGTGGTTGCTACAGAAGTGAGAAAGCTGTCTACTCACGCGAAGCAGGCAACGACTGATATTGAAACAGCGCTAAAAGATGTGCAAGGCTCTATCAAAGGAATGGAAGAAGAAATAGCACAAATCGTGGCTTCTTCTGAACATCAAGCAGAACTCGTTGGCACTTTCACAAAAATTATTGAGGGGCTGCACGAAACGAACGAAACGATGAAATCATTGGCAACAGACTTAGTGAATTATCAAGTGAAATAAATAAACGAATCACAAAACCTCCAGCCATATCGGAGGTTTTTTAACGTGTTGAAGTGAGTTTTTTGTCATGATATTGACGGGTTTTTCACTGACAGGGAAGTTACACTTCTGTATGATAGAAAAAGAGAGACCTGTTTTGATCATTAGACCTATACATAAGGAGGAAGCCCATCTTGACACAATCAGCAAAGCTACAAGAAGTACTTGCGCCTTACCGTCCATTGTTAGATCAAACTGAAAAACCACTGATTCAATTACAGATAAAACAAGGAAAAACAGGACCATATGACAGCAAAATAGCAGGTGATCCTTATTTCCCAAAAAACGACGAATATCCCGTTGATGGAGAAGGCCATCCTATGAAGCTGCTGGCACAAATCAATTTCGGCCAGCTGCCAAAGCTGAAAGATTACCCAGAAACAGGACTTTTGCAAGTGTTTATTTCTGTACATGATGATCTTTATGGGATGAATATTGACCATAAAACAGAGCAAAAAGATTTTCGGATCAAATTTATTGAGGAACCTTTCTTAGCTGAAGAAGACTTATTGACTGATTTTTCATTCGTGAAAATTCCTGACGATTTTTATTTTCCAGTTACGAAGGAAGGCGCGATTACAGGTGAATTATCAAGCGAAACGATCAGTGTAGAAGATTTCCGCTTTGAAAAAGTCACAGGAAAGCGAAGCTGGGATCTACTCGAAGATGCTGTTGGTATTGATGGTGATGAAGCAGATACTTTACTAGATGAATTTTATGAGACAGCAAGTGGCTTTGGCCACAAAGTAGGCGGATACCCAGGTTTTACACAAGAAGACCCGCGTACCTATGTAGACCAAGAACATACTGTGCTATTATTGCAAATTGACTCAGATGATGAAGTGGACATGTTGTGGGGAGATTGCGGCATTGCTAACTTTTTTATCAAACCAGAAGACCTCAAACGAAAACATTTCGAAAATGTCGTCTATAACTGGGATTGCTCCTAATTTTGTAAAAAACACTCTTTTTGAAGAGTGTTTTTTGTCTATTTTTAGTCTTTTTGCCCCTAAATCGTCATTTCTGAGAGGTAATATGTCATTCTTTCTAGTTGACCGTATCAAAAAAAAATGTAAAATCATCTTAAAGTCCTCTTTTTTGAAAATAATAATAAAATGACATATCAATCAACAATGAAATGCTCGAAAAAGCGGAATGTACTGGGGGGGATCAATTGATCATTTCGAAAGTAATCAACAATAATGTGGTCAGTGCGTATGATGACGAGCAGCATGAGCTGGTCATTATGGGTAGAGGGATTGCGTTTCAAAAGAAAAGCGGAGACCCGATTGACGAAGAACGTATCGAAAAAGTATTTTCCATTCAAAATAAAGATATATCAGAAAAATTCAAAACCCTGCTTTATGATATTCCGATCGAGTATATGCAAGTGTGTGAGGCAATTATCGATTACGCGAGAACGACCCTTAACAAAAATTTAAATGACAGCATCTATGTCACATTAACGGATCATATTACCTTTGCTATTGAACGTCATCAAAAAGGAATGGACATAAAAAATGCCTTGCTTTGGGAAATCAAACGGCTGTACAAAGAGGAATTCATGTGTGGTGTAGAAGCGATTCGGATCATACAGGACAAGCTCAACATCCATCTTCCCGAGGATGAAGCAGGCTTTATTGCGATGCATATTGTCAATGCAGAACTGAATGAGGAAATGCCGAATGTCATTCAAATTACAAAACTGATTCAAGATATTTTGAACATCGTAAAGTATCATTTCCAAATTGATTTGGACGAAGAATCATTAAATTATTTCCGTTTTGTCACGCATTTGAAGTTTTTTGGACAGCGTCTGTTTAACGAAACACAAATGGAAAATCAAAATGAGTTTCTGTATGAAGTGGTAAAGGAAAAAAATACAGCCGCTTTTCAATGTGCGGAGAAAATTAATGACTATGTTCAAAAAGAATACAACCGAAGTCTCATAGAAGATGAGATGTTATACTTAACTTTGCACATCGATCGAGTCATAAAAAGAAAATAAATCAAAAAGAAAGCGTTGACATATCAAAATTAACATGCTAATTTATAACTATAAACTCAATAACCCACAATCTTTTAGGATTGTTACTGGTCAAGCAGGCAAAACCTAAATCATTGTCCCTATCTTTGATAAGGCATGATTTAGGTTTTTTTGTATCTAAAGGCTTATAAAATTGAATAACGATCAATCGCTATGAAGGATTGTTACTGGTTAAGCAGGCAAAACCTAAATATCGATTAATGTCTGAATCGCTATTTTTCGGGCATTAATGGATGTTTAGGTTTTTTCTATATCAAGATGAAATCAACGATTGGAGGGTAACACAATGAACCACAAACAAACAGCAAAAGAAGTTCTAGAGCTTGTCGGCGGTGAAAAGAATGTTAAGCATGTCACGCACTGTATGACAAGGCTCCGCTTCAACTTATACGATGAAAGCAAAGCGGATAAAGAGAAGCTGCAATCAACAGACGGCGTCATGGGCGTGAATCAAAGCGGCGGTCAATACCATGTCATTATTGGCAACGACGTATCAAACGTCTATCAAGCAATGATTGCTGATTCTGGGTTATCAACAGATGTAAAGTCAGGCGATTCAGATGAATCATCAAAACAAAATGTGATTTCAAAACTTTTCGATTTTATCTCTGGTGTCTTCACACCGATTCTTCCAGCCATCGCTGGAGCTGGTATGATCAAAGGGATCTTGGCATTAATGCTGACGTTTCAATGGATCTCAGATAAAAGCAGCACATATGCGATTTTAACAGCTATCGGAGACGGAGCCTTTTACTTCTTACCGATTCTGCTTGCTGTAAGCGTAGCCAAAAAAATTGGCACAAATCAGTATATCGCCGCTGCCATTGCAGCAGCCGCACTGCACCCGCAGCTCACCGCTTTACTAGGTGCAGGAAATACAGAATTTCTAGGCTTGCCAGTGGTTGCCGTTGTGTACTCTTCATCGGTGATTCCAATTCTACTCACTATCTGGCTTGGCTCATATGTGGAAAGATTCGCAGAAAAATATAGTCCGAAATCACTAAAAATCATTCTTGTTCCAACAGTTACACTTCTTGTCGTGGTACCAGTTATGCTCATCGCAGTTGGACCGCTTGGTGGGATTATCGGAAATGGTCTTTCAGGTGGAATTGATTTATTGTTCAAACATGCAGGTATTTTGGCCGGACTCTTAATCGGTGGATTTATGTCACCATTGATCATTACGGGCATGCACTATGCACTACTTCCAATCATGATCAACAACATTACATTAAACGGTTTTGACTTCATTCTTCCAATGATGTTTGTAGCGAATATGGCACAAGCAGGCGCAGCATTCGGTGTCTTCTTAAGATCAAAAAACAAAACATTCAAATCATTGGCGATGTCTACAAGTATCACTGCATTAATGGGTATTACTGAACCTGCTATGTATGGTGTGAACATGCGATTGAAAAAACCGTTCCTTGCAGCCCTCATTGGTGCAGCAGCAGGCGGCGTGTTCATGTCTATCTTCAAAGTAAAGTCATATGTGATATCAGGATCAGCAGGTCTCCCAGGTCTCCCAACGTTCATTGGACCGACATTTGTTTACTCCATCATTGGATTAGTGATCGGCTTTGTTGTAGCAACCATCATGACACTTGTTCTAGGATTCAAAGATGTACCAGTGAAAGATGATACAAAAGCAGACAAACCAGAAGAAAAGAAAGACACAGTAGCGCTTCAAAATGAAGTGGTACAAAGCCCGCTTGAAGGTCAACTAAAGCCGCTCAATCAAGTAAATGATGCAACATTCTCTAATGAAATCATGGGTAAAGGAACAGCCATTGTCCCAACAGTTGGACGTGTAGTAGCACCGTTCAACGGCAAAGTTGAAACCATTTTCCAAACAAAACATGCCATTGGTTTAAAGAGTGATCAAGGCACAGAACTTCTCATCCATGTGGGGATTGATACAGTAAAACTTGGCGGTAAACATTTCACAAGTCATGTGCAGTCAGGTGATCTCGTTCAAGCAGGAGATCTGCTAGTTGAATTTGATATCAAGGGCATTCAGCAAGATGGCTATGATGTAACAACGCCAATTATCGTCACCAACACAAATGATTTTGCACAAGTTGATGCGAAAACAGATGGGGCGATTACAGTAAAAGAGACATTGCTTACAGTCAGTGTAGAAGAAAATGAGGAGGGCATTCAACATGACGAATTTAGAAAAAACATTTCCTAAAGGTTTCTTATGGGGCGGCGCAGTAGCCGCCAACCAAATTGAAGGCGCTTATAACAAAGATGGAAAAGGCTTGTCGACAGCCGATATATCACCACACGGTATTATGCACCCATTTGACGAATCAATGAAAGACCTTAACTTATATCATGATGCGATCGACTTCTATCATCGCTATAAAGAAGATATTGCCCTGTTTGCAGAAATGGGATTCAAGTGCTTCAGACTATCCATTTCTTGGCCACGTATTTTCCCAAATGGCGACGATGCGGAACCGAATGAAGCGGGCCTCGCTTTCTATGAAAAAGTATTTGATGAACTGCATAAGCATGGAATTGAGCCAGTTGTCACGATCTCTCACTATGAAATGCCACTTGCACTTGTGAAAAACTACGGCGGATGGAGAAACCGTAAGCTTGTGGGTCTTTATGAAACATACGCTAAAACATTGTTCACTCGCTTTAAAGATAAAGTGAAATATTGGATGACTTTTAATGAAATCAACGTTGTGTTACATGCTCCTTTCACAGGGGGTGGCCTTGTATTTGAAAAAGGCGAAGACGAGAAAAGCATTCAATATCAAGCAGCGCATCACCAATTTGTTGCAAGTGCTCTAGCTGTTAAAGCAGGACACGAAATCATTCCAGATGCTAAAATCGGTTGTATGATTGCAGCGATGACCACATATCCGTACAGCTCAAGACCTGAAGATATGTTTGCTGCGATTGATCAAGATCGTAAAACATTGTTCTTCTCAGATGTACAGGCAAGAGGCTATTACCCTGGATACATGAAACGTTATTTCCTGGAAAATAACATCAACATTGAATTCCAAGACGGTGACGAAGACATTCTAAGAAACCATACAGTCGACTATATTGGCTTCAGCTATTATATGAGTTTTGTGACAAGCACAGATCCAGAGGTTCTTGGACAAGTTACTGGTGGTAACCTATTTGAAGGCGTGAAAAACCCTTATCTAGAAGCAAGTGATTGGGGCTGGCAAATTGATCCAAAAGGACTTCGTACAACACTAAACCAACTATATGACCGCTACCAAAAACCATTGTTTATCGTAGAAAATGGATTGGGTGCTGTGGATCAAGTAGAAGAAGACGGCTCCATTCAAGACGATTACCGAATTGATTACCTCAGAAGTCATTTGCTTGAGGCAAGAGAAGCGATCGCAGACGGCGTTGATCTGATCGGCTATACAAGCTGGGGCCCAATTGACCTTGTCAGTGCATCAACAGCTGAAATGAAAAAACGCTACGGCTTCATTTATGTCGACCGTGACAATGAAGGCAACGGTACATTAGATCGAAAGAAAAAGAAAAGCTTTGATTGGTATAAACAAGTGATTGCGACAAATGGTGATCATTTAGATGCATGAAGAATAAAGATCTAACAAAACCACTCAATTCTAGGAGTGGTTTTGTTTTTTTATGATTTATTTAAGCGAGCTAGCTCATCTGACAATTTATTAACAACCTTGATGAAGTATGATATTGTAGGTGAGTATAATGAATAAATTAGTATATTTGGTTGATAAAGTTATTACAATATTATCAAGATACATATGAATCTATTGTGCTATAACTTAATGTAAAAAATGATCAAACTAGAGTAACAATGTGGGTTATTGCACATCTAAAAGAAATTATGATTTTGAATTAGGTGTTTATGGAAATCACACACTTAATTTATTAGAGGGGATTGAGATGGCTAGTGAACTTAGATAATAAGGGAGATACGTCGATTTTAAAGGTCGACAATCTTAGCTTGCAATATGGGAATGCAACCATCTTAAAAAATTTGTCTTTACATATTCAAGGCTCTGGCCTTTATGCCCTTCATGGAGAAAGTGGTAGTGGGAAGACGACATTTATTAATATTATTGCATTGATTCAAAAACCGAGTACTGGGAAGATGACGTTGTTCAATCAGCCCATTGATTTTACAAATCAAGAACAGATTGATAATTACCGCAAAAAAATCGCCTATTTTTTTCAGGATTTGAACTTGATTGAGTCTTTAACTGTCAGAGAAAATCTACACGTTATCTCATTAATTAACGAACAAGAAATCTCAAATGAAAGATTAGAAGAACAGGCTGCGAAGCTCAAAATGAGCGAGAAAATTGATGTCACAGTAAGCAACTTATCAGGGGGAGAAAGGCAACGCGCGGCTTTTTTGAAAATCATGCTGTTTGATTATTCATTGATTCTATTAGATGAACCAACAAATAACCTTGATAAAGATAATATTCAGATGATGCTTGGTATGTTATCTGAATTGAAGAAAACGAGGACCATTTTAGTCGTTACACATTCTGATACCGTTGTGCAACATGCTGATGTCGTCCTTCGATTTGAAGACTTGAATAAAAAGGACCAATCCATATGAAAACAACATTCGTCTTTGAGTATTTAAAAAAGAAACATCGACCGACCCTGAGAAAATTAGCTGTTTTGAATTTTGTTTTACTGATGTTAATCTTTTTTTCCATATTTACTATCTTGATTTCTGCCGATAATATTTATAAAAACGTATTGACTAATGATCGTCTATCAATGGTTTTAATTAATGGATATTCGAAAACTGGTGAGTATCAGTACGATACAGATAAAATTAAGCGTATGCCGAATGTCAAAGACATTGTCTATGAATATGACGTCTCGTTATCTATTGAAGCAAATGGAGAAACGGATATATTGTCGGCTTTATCATTCAATCCGACAACAAAAGAGGCTGTGAGTTATGAAGGAGATCTAAAAGAAAACACTATCCTGCTTCCAGAAAGATTTAAAGGTAAAAAAATAAAAGTTTTTGATGGTGAAGTGGAACCATTAAAAGCGAATATTGATTACTACAAAGGAGAAGGGAACTATTTCTTAAAAGATTACAGTTACTTATCACCTGATCTGTATAAAAAGCTAAGTAATCAAATTAAGATTGGTGAGAACTACGACGGTGTTAGAACACTCATTGTAAATTTAAATAAAACCGAGGATATTTATGAATTTGTGAACCAATTTGATCGAATGTTTGATGAAGAAGATGTTTTTGTATACTATCAAGCGCAAGGGCTAGAGAAACTAGTTGCTAATTCAAAATTGTCATTTTTACTGCTTGTCGTATTTCAGATCATTTTATTTGTGGTGATTACTTTTATTTATCGAGGTCAGATGCATACACTGATTAGTATTTTGAATCGAGATTTGTTGTCCTTGTATTTAAATGGGATGTCATCAAAGGATATGATCAAGCAATTCTATCGTAGTATAGATAAGATGAACCTAAAAGTGTATATTGTTGCGTTACTATTCATTGCTGTCTTGGGTGCTTTTCTGCTAGGACAATTACCGGGAGAGATCATTCTATGGATTGGCGGAACAGCTGTTGGACTTCTACTTGTCTTGGTTCTATTAAATAAATGGTTTGTGCGATACATTATCACAAAACGTATGAAGAAAGAACTGTCACAAGAAAATATCGTATCAAGATTACGTAACTAAAAAAGAACTGCTTATTGGCAGTTCTTTTTTTAACCCCTAGGCTTTGAGAGCTTAGAACTAGATGTGTTATTTCCACACTTGATCCGCAACCTCAATCACATGACGCAGCTTTTCCCATTGCTGTTCTTCTGTTAACAAATTGCCTTCCTCTGTTGAGGCGAATCCGCATTGTGGGCTCAAACAGATTTGGTTGATGTCCACATATTGTGCCGCTTCCTCGATTCTTCTTTTGATCTGATCAACGGGTTCAAGTTCCCCATACTTTGAAGTGACAAGACCTAGTACGATTTGAAGGTTTGGATTTTTCACATAACGAAGGGGTTCGAATCCGCCAGAACGGTCATCGTCGAATTCTAAGAAGAGACCATCCAAATCGAGACCCGCAAAAATCGTTTCTGCTGCTGCTTCATATCCGCCTTCAGCTGCCCACGTCGATTTAAAGTTACCACGGCAAATGTGCATAGTGATCACCAAATCCTCTGGTCGATCGGCAACCGCTTCATTGATTGTTTTCGCAAACGATTCACGCAGTTCATCTTCCTCGCGGCCAAAAGCTTTGATTTGTTCATGTCCTTTTTCAGAAAAGAACACAGCCCAAGCTGTATCATCTAGCTGTAAGTAACGGCAGCCTGCATCATAAAAAGCACGGATGGCTTTTTTATAAGCTTGTGCCACGTCATGGTGAAAATCATCTAAGCTGTCGTACACACCTTCTTCAAGCTTTCCACGGAAAAAGAGCATATTCGGACTTGGAATCGTCATTTTAGCCGTATGATCACCCGCGATGCTGTGAAGGAAGCGATAATCCTCTAGCATTGGATGATCAGTAAAATCAATCTTACCTGTTACTTTGATGCCTCTCGCTTTTGTCGTCGTATTGTGGAATTGAATGCCTTGGTCTGCTTCAAATCCTTCGACCCCATCAAGCCCTTCTAGAAAGTCAAAATGCCACCATGCACGTCTGAATTCTCCATCTGTGACAACCTCTAATCCAATTTCTTTTTGCTTCTCTACAATACGAGTGATTTCTTCGTTTTCAATTTGTCTGAGCTGTTCTGCTGTCAGTGTACCGTCTGCCTTTTGCTTACGTGCTTCTTTGATGCGTTCAGAACGAAGTAAACTCCCTACTTGATCTGCGCGAAATGGCGGCTTTGTTGTTTTCTTACCAATGGTTTGTACTTGTGTCATGCTGAATCCCTTCTTTCTTCAGGTTATAAATCAAATAAAAAAGCTCTTCCTTGGATAAGGAAGAGCATCATATACTGTGAGATCTCTGCCTTATCTTCAAACAAGCATCAGCTTGCTTAAGGAATTAGCACCATTCTGTTCCTAGGAACAGCGGTTGCCGGGTTTCACAGGGCCAGTCCCTCCACCACTCTTAATAAGGTTACCTTTGATTCAATTTTCTTAATAAACACAATTATTCAATCTTTTCGAGAAAAAGTCAATGGTTTTTCCTATTTATTTTCCTACATAAACAAATCAGCGACGAGAACACCGGCTAATCCAACAAGTGATAGAACAGTCACCATCAATGTCCAAGTTTTAAAAGTTTGAGCCATCGACAAATTAAAGTATTCTTTGTAAATCCAGAAACCTGCATCATTCACATGAGAGAATGTTATACTGCCGGCGCCTGTTGCAATCACCATTAGTTCGGGGCTAACTCCCGTCAAACCAATTAGCGGTGCAGAAATGCCAGCTGCTGTGAGACCCGCGACAGTTGCTGACCCTAAAGAGACACGAAGGACAGCTGCAATCAGCCAAGTGAGGAGCAGAGGAGACAGTGTGCTTCCTTGCATAATCCCTGCAATGTATTGATCAACACCGCTGTCAATGAGCACCTGTTTAAAGGCGCCGCCGCCTGCAATGATCAATAAAATCATCGCAATGGAGCCAATTGAATCTGTAATCGACTTCATGACGTCCTGCATGCTCTTTCCTCTGCCAAGACCAAATGTGTAGATGGCAAGCAGCACAGAGATTAATAGGGCAATCGCCGGCTCGCCTAAAAACTCAGCTGCCGGTAGCAGCGGGGAGGACGGGAAGAAAATTTCTAAACATGCTCTGAATGTCATGAGCAATACAGGTAAAATAGCGGTGAAAATACTAATGCCGAAGCTTGGCATTTCCTCTTCTGTCAATTCCTTTGGATTAAACAAGTCCTTTGGAATGTGTGCATGCAGTTGGTCTTTCTTAAATAGTTTCGTAAACAGAAGTCCGCCTACTAAAACAGCAGGAATGGCTAAAATAATTCCAACCAATAAGGTTTGTCCCATGTTGGCTTGAAATACATTGGCAATGGCTGTCGGCCCTGGGTGAGGAGGGAGGAAGCCATGTGTTGTAATGAGTGCAGCGACGAGCGGCATTCCCACATACAACACAGGAAGTCTTGCGGCTTGAGCAATGGTAAAGACTAATGGAATAAGAATAATGAATCCGGTTTCATAAAATAGAGCAATTCCGATAACAAATCCAGTCAGCATCGTCGCCCATTGGATTTTCCCGATACCAAAGCGGTCGATGAGTGTCATGGCAATACGCTGAGCACCGCCAGAATCAGCCATCAATTTACCAAGCATCGCTCCAAAGCCAAGAACCAACGCCAGATGGCCGAGTGTACTTCCAAGCCCTTTTTCGACTGAAGCAATCGCTTCAAGTGGTGACATGCCTTCTAAAACGGCAACGATTAAAGAGACAATAATCAACGAAATGAAAGCGTTTAACTTAAAGACAACCATGAGTAAAAGTAATAACAAAACGCCAAGTCCGATAAAAACTAACGACATGATCTTTCCTCCTTTGTGCTGCATAAGGGAGCGTGAACGCCCCCTCTGCTTTATCCTTCAAGTATGTCTACTGCTTCTTTTAACGTATCCTTTGAGCCAACATTTCCCGGGAAAATCACATAAGACATAAATGGGAATTTGCTTTCTTCTCCTGTTTGCCAAACGGGAATACCTGGTTTGATTTGACCTGCGACGGTCGCACGTTTGACGCTGAGTCCTCTTGTTCCAATATCGCTTGAGGTGATTCCACCTTTGGCAATGAGGTACTTAGGGCGAATGGAGAGGCGCTGGACAATGCTTGTCACCGCATCACTAATCTGAACAGAGAGTTTCAATTCTTCCTCTCGGCGATTGTCTCCAAGATCAAGCCGTTCTCTCCTTGTATAAACAGCAACCGATTGTCCGGTTGTTAAAAGCCTTTCAGTTTGTTGAATCACGCGGTCAATTTCCTCTTGAAATGCTTCAGGTTCTAACACGAGGTGTGTATCAAATTCAATAAATGCAATGTCTTTATTTTGCTGCAGCGCTCGCAATTGTTCGGTTGTTTTTTTGACATGGGAACCGACCATGATGAGGCCACCGTGCCTGCTTTCTTCCTGTATTAAGTCTTGTCTAGTTAATAGTGCTTGATCCTCAACACCGCCAAGCACTTTTGTGAGAGCTGCCGCACTTCTAAATAGAAAGTGCTGACCTGCTTTGATAGCATCTATGAGGGCAACGACAAAGACTTTGACATCGTCATAGTCCACTGCATTTACAACTACTTTTTGAAAATCCTTCACGGTCATCAGCTGATCCTTGATTTGTTCAATACGTAAAGCCCGGATATCTTCTAAAGAAATATAAGTAGTGTTTTCCTTAGTGAACGATCCGTTTGATTTCTCTTCGATCCATTCTCCGAGGTGAGAAGATTGAAATCCGAATGTACGATCCAATGCAAATTCTGTGTCACCAGCAGGAATTAATTCGTGACCTTCCTGTACGTAGTGAATATTGCCAATCGTAAAGCGGCCGCCTTCTTTAAAAAAGGGAAGAAGAATTTCGCCGTCAAATTGGCGGGAGCTTTGCTGTTCAATGGTCGTTCTGAGAATTTCAGTCTCCAGTGGGAAATGTCCACGCAGGGTGGAATCCCCCCGGCTGACAATGATGAAATCTTGATCAAGCTGTTCAGCCGTTTTCACAATCGTTGATGCGATCGTTTCATGAAGAACCGCCGTTTCTTTCTCTGTCATACTGCGAGAGTTGGTTAAGATAAAGAACATACGGCTGTCTTCAAGAAAACCAGCTTCAATGCTTTTCTCTGACCAATCGGTGAAAACAGAGACGCCGTGTACGGTTTGAATGCCTGTTGGGTCATCGTCTAATACAATCACTTTATGGTGGAAATGGTTTAGTGCTTGTTCGTATGCTGATTGAATGCGGTCTGAATCCGCTTTCGGAATGGCATTTAATAACTCAATGCTTTGTTTCATAGAACCTCATCCTTTCTTCACTTCAACATGAGCCATTTTTTCGTAATATTGAACGATCCCGCCGTGATCAAGTCCAGACTTTCCGTCCGCTTTGAGGGCGTGGAAGATTTCTAGCAGCTGACTAGAAAGCGGGAGAGGAACGCCGATATCGTGGGCAGTTTCCATGACATTGGTTAAATCCTTTAAGTTGATGTCAATACGTCCGCCAGGCTCAAAGTTTCGTTCTAAAATGAGAGGAACCTTCGCATCGAGTACAGCACTTCCTGCCAGTCCACCTCGGATGGCTTCATACATTTTATCAATCGCAATGCCAGACTTAGCGGCAAGAACGAGTGCCTCGGACATGGCAGCGATATTTAAGTTGACGATGATTTGATTCGCAAGCTTAGCGGTTGTCCCGCTTCCATTTGAACCAACTAATACGACATCTGTGCCCATGGCATAGAGGACATCCTTTACTTGTTCAAAGATCTCTTCTTCTCCGCCCGCCATAATCGCAAGTGTCCCGTCTATCGCCTTTGGCTCTCCGCCACTGACAGGAGCATCGATAAATTCGACCTGATGCTGTTTTGCCAGTGCCGCTAAAGCTCTAGAAGTAACAGGTGAAATAGAGCTCATATCTATAATGATCGTGCCAGGTTTTGCTGTAGCCAATATGCCTTGTTCACCTGCTACGACTGCTTCTACATGCTCACCTTTTGGAAGCATCGTGATGATGATATCGCTTACAGATGCTGCCTCAGCAGCTGATGCAGCGGCATTTGCGCCCACTTCTTTTAATGCTAGAACAGCTTCTGTATGAATATCGAAAACAGTCACAGTATGACCGGCTTTTAATAGATTGAGTGCCATAGGTTTCCCCATAATGCCTAATCCAATGAATCCAATTTGCTTTGCCATTTTGTCCGCCTCCTATTTAGAAACCCCTTACAAAAAGCGCTTTCTTTTCTTTTTGTTAGTATATATACTATCTTTTTAATTTAATAGTAGGAAATAAACTATTATTCATTTAATGTACATGACGAAATAGGAATGTGTCAACGGAAAATATGAGAAAAGTCACAAAAAAAAGACCGGAAACAGCTCCGGTCTATTGTCGATTATGTTTTATTTTTAGCTACAGCTAATCGAGAACGTTTGACGTTGTCGATCGCATTTGATCCTAATTCTAAAACAGCTGCGACGTACAAAACATCAATAATCACAAGCTGATTAATACGAGAAATCATTGAGTCAGAACGATAGGTTGTTTCTCTCGATGAACTGAGCAGATGAAAGTCGGATTTCTTGGCGAGCTCTGATTTCGGATAGCTCGTAATCGAGGCGACCGTTGCACCTTTTTCCTTTGCAAATTGTACGGCATCAAGGATTTCTCTACTTTCCCCTGAATGTGAGATCGCGACGATAAAATCATGTTCTGTTGCATGTGTTGCAATCATATTCATCATATGAGGATCGCTGCATAGACTCACTTCAAAGCCAAGCTGGAGAAACTTATGATAGGCATCTCCGGCAATAAAACTGGAGGCACCTGCTCCAAAGAAGACGGTTTTATGAGCCTGTTTCATTTGCTCAATAAATTGTGTCACAGCTTGGTCTTCTAAAATATGTTTCATATCCTGAATAGAGTTGGTTGTTAACTCTATGACCTTATGTTTAATATCTGCGACACTATCAGATGCTTCGATCTCACCGTATATGGATTGAGGCGTATTGGTCGCAATATCCTGCGCGACATGGACACGAAACACTTGATAGGACTCATAGCCAATTTTTCGCAGAAAACGAAAGATCGTCGTTTCACTTGTGTTGCATTCAGCAGCGAGTGCACTAATCGAATGAAGCACAACTTTCTGAGGGTTTTGTAAAATGTAATTGGCAATCTTTTTCTGGGTAGGGGACAAACTATGAAATGTTGTCCGGATATGACTAAAAATATTCTCTTCTATGATAAACACCACACTTCATCTAACATTCTATCTTAAGCATACAGGAACTTATGAAAACGGTAAACAAACCTCACATGAAAAATAAAGAATAATATGGAAGAAAACACTTCTTTTGGTTCTTTTGTCATGGTATACTCAATTGGTAATAGACAAAAATGGGGGTTTTTACTATGACAATGAAAAAAGGCCTAACGATCAGCCTGCTCATTTTTTCGCTGATTGTTTCATTGTTTGCGCCAGTTGGATCTGCGGATGCCAAACAAGTGAAAAAAGCAAAAGTAAGCACACACTATTATAAAAAGAAAAAAACGTTTAAATATGCACAGGTGAAAAACCTTAGTAAAGCGCATATGAAAACCATCAACCATGATTTAAAAGAAGATATTGCATTTTCCTACTCTACGTATTTGTTCTTAAAGGACGAAGCGAAAAAAGAAGGCATTGGGAAGATCACATACGAGAGATCGTTTAAAACGAAATTTAACAATGGGAAGAAACTAAGTATCCTAAACTATGATTACATGAATGACGGTAGCATGCACGGGGATACGATGGTTACGAGCATGAACTATGTGTTAACAAAGAAAAAAACAAAGCAACTGTACTTTACAGATGTGGTAAAAACAAAGAAAAAGCGTACAAAAGTAAGAGATTATATCTATAACTACACAAAGAAGCATAAAAGTAAATTCTATGCGAATCTGAAAAAAAGCGATATTCAAATCGGCTACGACACGCAGTACTACTTCACGAAAAAGGGAATCGCTGTTGTCTTCCAGCCATATGAAATTTCACCGTACTATGTAGGAATTCCTATGATTCAAGTACCTGCGAAGGTGTATAAATAAACAAGAGAAACGGCCATGAATTTGGTCGTTTTTTTATACATAAAAAGAGCCCCTGGTGATGAGGCTCTTCTTTTACATTTATACTTGTTTGGGTGCATCGTTTAGTGGGTGACGGCGTTTGCCGTTGTAGTGGCGGCGCATACGAAAGATTTCAAACTCCGAAAGCTCTGTGCTTTTTCGTTTTTGGGTGCGGTTATCTTTTTTGAAAGAGAATAGTAAGTAGCAGCAAAGTGAAGCGATAATCAATAAAATCATCATATGACATTCCTCCAATTCATCCTATTCTTTAAGTGTAGACAGGGTGAGTGATGTTTATAACTGAAAATAGTTAGCAAATAGCGTTTAGTTCTAAAGGTTTATTCTAGGTGCTTTTTTTAGGTCTAAAATACTGGTCGTTTTTAACTATTATATTTCCAGTTATTTCACTCGTCAAGAAGAATTTTTCTGGGGTTGTCTCTATTAGTACGAATAAGTGTCATAAAAGTTTCAGAAAATTGTAAACTTTTATTAAAAAACCGTTCCCGAACAGGAACGGTTGTAAACATGTTTATGCTTTTTCTTCAAATAAACGTGCAATTTCCACGATCACTTCTGACGCTTTCAGCATGTTCTCTACAGAGATGAATTCATATTTACCATGGAAGTTTTCCCCGCCAGTAAAGATGTTTGGCGTTGGAAGTCCTTTATATGAAAGCTGTGAGCCATCTGTACCGCCGCGGATTGGTTCAATGACAGGTGTCACTGAGCGGTTTTCCATGGCTTCATGAGCGATGTCTACGATATGTTTGACTGGCTCAATTTTTTCTCTCATATTGTAATATTGATCCTGAATGCTAAGGGTGATGCTGTTTTCGCCGTAGACTGCTTTTAAGTCGTTTGCGATTTTTTCAAATAGTGCTTTGCGCTTGTTGAATTTCTCTTTATCAAAATCACGAATAATATATTGCAGCTCTGCTTCTTCTACTTCTCCTACAAATCTTGTGAGATGGAAAAAGCCTTCGTATCCTTCTGTGTATTCTGGAGATTCATCTGAAGGAAGTTTGTTGTGAAAGAGCATGCCGATCTTTGCAGCACTGACCATTTTGTCTTTTGCTGTCCCTGGATGGACGTTGTTTCCTTTAATTGATACTTTTGCACCTGCGGCGTTGAAGCTTTCATATTGAAGCTCTCCTAGCGGGCCACCGTCAATCGTATAAGCATAGGAAGCGCCAAAGGCATCAACATCGAATTTGTGAGGTCCTCTGCCGATCTCTTCATCTGGTGTGAAGGCGACACGAATTTTTCCATGCTTGATTTCTGGATGCTCAATCAGGTAATGCATGGCGGTCATAATTTCTGCGATACCAGCTTTGTTATCTGCACCGAGCAGGGTCGTGCCATCAGTCGTGATGAGCGTATGTCCTTGGTATTTTTGTAAATTTGGAAACTGTGCTGGAGATAATACGATATGTAGATCTTCGTTTAACGTGATGTCCCCGCCTTGATAGTTCTCGTGAATCTGCGGTTTCACGTTCTTGCCAGTGAAGTCAGTGGCTGTGTCGATATGAGCCAGGAAGCCAATGGTTGGCACTTCTTTGTCTGTGTTAGATGGGATCGTGCCCATGACATAACCGTTTTCATCCATTGTCACTTCTTGAATGCCGATGGATTTCATCTCTTCAACTAGCTGCCTTGCTAGGTTCAGCTGTCCTTCAGTGGATGGGCAGCTCTCTATGTCTGCATCAGACTGTGTATCCACTTTTACATAACTTGTGAATCGCTGGATCATTTCCTCTTTCATCAATACGTCACTCCTTTTGTAGAATATGTTCATTTTATCATGTCTTGAATGCGCTTCATAACAAGAAAGGCTTTCTCTGACAATTAGAGAGGAAAAAGACCTACTTTTATTTTGCGATGTGCTGAATGGTTCTTTAGGGTGATTTTTTTGGGTGTCTTTTTATTTATAATGAGGACATATAAAATCATCCATTTGTACGTTAATTTGGGAGAAAGGGGTGCGAAAGTTGGATTCTAGTCAAACACTTGCACTCGCTCAAAAGTTCCAAGAAGCCGCTGATGGCATTCGGCAGTCGAAGCAGCTACTTGAGAATCGGCTGAAGGCAGTTGGATCAGGCTGGCAAGGGGAAGCAAGAGATAAATTTGATCAAAGCTTTGAGGAAACAGTGACACGCTATGATCAATTTGAAAAGGACTTGCTTGAAACAAGTCAGGAACTGCGGGATGCTGCTGTCAAAATCGAGGAACGTAAAGCTGAAATCGCCAGAATGGAAGAGCTTGAGCGAAAAAGGCGAGAAGAACGGAGAGAAAGAAACCGAGAAGGGAGATGATGTGATGGCGCGTGACATTGTAGTAGATCCAGATCAGCTGACAGGGCTGGCGAATGATTTTGTAGGAGAGCTTTCGGCCATCGAAACAAAGCACCACGATTTACATAGTGAACTGGATGGCCTCATCCTAGGCTGTGATCCCCGTTATCGAAGCTGTTTTTCTGGAGTAGGAGATGCATGGGGTTCTGGACAAGCCTTAATGAGCAAATTGAGCAGTGACGACATTGCCATTCGTCATGCAACGGATAAAATGGTCGAAGCTGATGATATTTTAAGGAAAATGTACAGTCTGTATGATCAATATGGTACACTCACGAGCCTAGCTGGTATTGTGATGATGCAGGCAAAATACTATGGGCTTGGAATGACGACTTTTATTAAAGAAAATGGCCGATATGCTGCGCAGCATTCAAAGCTCCTTCTTGATGTGACCGGACGGGTAGAAGGTACGAGATTTGACCGGCTGGCAAGGATTTGGCTGAGCAAAAAAGAATTATTAAAACGATCGAATTGGTCGATGGCTGACCTGGTCCATAAGAAATTTACAAAATTTTATCCTAGCGATACAGTGGCGTTCACGAACAGTGTACGTGATTTCACAAAAGGAAGTATCAATTGGAAGGACACAGCTGGCATCAAGTCTGTTCTGAAAAATGGTGCAAGGTTTGCGAAAGGAAATGCTATCATTGCAACGGTCGTCACAGGTGCAACAGAAACGGTTGGCTGCGGTCTGAAAATTGCGGAGAACTATGCGGAATTTGGGGATCAGCCAGAAGTTCTCAAGCGTGAAAATGCAAAGGCTGTTGGAAATGCAGTGAATAATACGGTCTTTATTGCAGGCGGTTCTGTTGCAGGTGCCGTTGTGGGCGGCGCTCTTGGAAGCTTTGCAGGACCGATTGGAACAGTGGTTGGCGGTGCGATAGGATCAGCAGTAGGTGGCTTTATTGGTGAAAAAGTCGCCAAGCTTACTTCTGGTTTTGCAGAACAGGTCGCAGTGAAATTAAAAGACCCAATTCATGCGGTTGTCGATAAAGGAAAAAAAGCATTTGAACTGGCAGGTCAAGGTGTTAAAGCAGTCAATGACACCATTGATCAAGCAAATCAGGTGATACATAAAGGAATAGAAAAAACAAAAGAAACCGCAGATTCGCTGTTGAAAGGTGCAGGTGATTTCTTGAAGGGCGCATTTTCTTTTGGATAAGGAGAGATCAAGTTGGATCAGCTAAGTCTAAGTATCGAGGAACTCATCTTTAGTTTTTACAGTGAAGGCTATTTTGAGCAAGGGATGTCTTTAAAGGAAGCCTATTATCCAGATGTAGAGGATGAACGTCTTGGATTTTTATTTGAAATTGCATGTCGCTCTTTGCTGGCAAAAGACGTGCTGGAATTCCGAAATAGACAATACCGTTATAAAGAAAAATACCGGCATTTCATTCAAGCCATGAACGATGCATCACATACCGTGAAAGCTTCAAGGTTTGGTGCATTAGATGAAGAGGTCAGTACGTCCTTTCATACGACTCAGGCAGGTGTGTATTCACACCATACGCTTTTTGATCAACAAGTGCATCAGATTCACAAACTAAAAGACGATCAGCAGACTGTGGAGAAAGTGACAACCTTTTTGAACATACACATGAGTGAACACCTTACACCAGTCATCAATTTGCAGGCGGAAGAATTTGAACTGCTGTTAGAACAAGCCAGTCAAGGGAATGAGGATTGCCCTTCTTTTCTAAATAAAGCAGAGAACCAAGAGCTTGTGCGGGCATTTGCTTCTGATGTAAGGGTCAGAAAAGGAAAAATGGATTCTTTGATGAAGGTCACTTATGATAAAAATAATACGCCGGATGTAGAGTCCATGATATTTGTTATTCCGGGGCAGAAGCATTCTTGGCTAGTGTCGGGCATGAAGGAAAATGAATTTCGGATAGAGACGGCTCATAGAGACGGATTACGTTCTATATTCTAATGGAGAAAAGGAGAATGACGCTTGAATCCAAGTGAAGTAATAGAAGTGAGGAGCAGACCCTTTCTAAGAGTATGGGCATTCTTAGCAACGGGCGGATTTGGCATCATCGGTATTTGGTTATTTTCGGAAGCTCTTACATTTGAATCGAATTATACGTTGTTTTTATTTTTAGGCGGATTATTAGGCATTGTCTATGGGTGGATCTCTTTTTTGATGATTCTTCCGGCTTTTACGAAGAAGGGAAATGTGATTTTTCGCATTCAGCGTGGAGAGAATGGTGCTGTTTTATACCGGCAACAAACAATCCCTTTTCAAGACATTCAATCTATAGATATGCGCAGGCATCGTTACAGTATCAGGGGATTTCTGTTCATGGATGTGCTCATTCGGAAAATGGATGGGAAATTGATCAAGATTCCGGCGTACAGTATTTTAGATGAAGAAGTATTTGAGCAAACGGTGAAACAAAACATTTATCCATATTTACATGAGACTGCCCAAGAAAATTGGAAACAGCAGCATGGTCATGGTGAAAAGTAGAATCAATAGATGTTTTCGCCATCATTCCATGAGGTGAGACGCCACTTTTTTTAAGAAATCGTGTATGATGTCAGTAAAGACTGAACAATCAAGAGGTGATGAGAGATGGACAAAGAAATGGTAATTGACCTCGTCACAGAACAAATGGCACGAATTCGAAAAGAAAAAGACTATACACAGGACCGCATGGCTGAGGTGCTTGGGCTATCCAAACGGCATTTGCAGCAGGTAGAAAAGAATCGTCTTCGCCTCAACTGGACGCAATCTGCGGCCGTATGTGCATTATTCAGGGATAGTGACATTTTAAAAGGGACACTTGGGGATGATCCGCTTGAGATTTTGGAAGTCGTCGCACACGATGAATTGCATTTATCTGTTGAACGTACGATTGGCGGAAAGGTTTGGTGGCGGACGTCTGTGAAAAAAGGTACGTTTCGTCTTCAGCAGAATGTACTAAGCCAGCATTACCGCATCTTAGATGATGAGAATTATCGCTATTATAGTTCCTTTAATAAAGAAGAAGCGAAGCGGCGGTTAGAGGAATTAAGTGAGCTGTCGTAAGCAGAAAAAGAGAGGTCCCTCTATGACAGGGACCTCTCAGCGTGTAGACAAACCCTCGCATTCGGTGTCAGTCCTGCGCTTCGGTGCTCACGAATGTCAAATTCGCTCCGCGCCGATGCTCGTCCTTCCTAGACTGCAAAGGTTTTCTATCACGCTGAAAAGAAGACAAAGGGCTAAAATAAAGTTCATTTTAGCCCTTTGTCAACAATCTGAGAGGTCCCTCTATGACAGGGACCTCTCTTTTTTGTGTTGTTTATACTTTCAGAGTGTTTTTCGCCCGAATAAAGGCAACAAGCTGTTTGATTTCTTCATCTGTTAGTGGAACGCCGTCTACATGGATGGTTCCTTCTTTTGCTTCCGTGAGTTCAACTTTGATATCAGAGATTTTGCGTTGTATCTCTGGCTCGTCCGTTCTACCAAGTAAAAAATCAATGGACGTATCATACAAATCAGCCAGCAGTTTCACTGCTTCAAGCGAAGGTCGTCGGTACCCAGATTCGTAACCGGCATAGGTGCTTTTGGCGATACCTAGGCGATCTGCCGTATGCTGGAGAGACCATTTTTTCTTTTTTCTAAGGGTGGTTAAACGATCGAGTATCATACATGAACGCTCCTTTATATACAACAACAGTATATCATATTTTGACAAAGAGTGTACGCGTTATGCGTAATAATTTCTTGATTAATTCGCGTTATGTGACTATAATGGCAATGAAGGTACGCGTAAAGCGTATATTATAGAATAGCACAAGCTGGCTTATAATATGTGTGACAAACGAAGTAATTTTACTGAAAGAGGTGGACCTGTTGAAGAAATTATTGCTTTTAACCACTGGTGGGACGATTGCATCTGTAGAAAGTGAAAATGGTTTAGCTCCAGGTGTTAAAGCTGAGGACCTTTTAAGCTATTTAAACGAAATTAATGCAGACTACACAATGGACACAAAGTCCCTAATGAGTATAGATAGTACCAATATGCAGCCTGAATACTGGGTTGATATCGCAACAGCCATTTATGAAAATTATGATCAATATGACGGATTTGTCGTCACGCATGGTACGGACACAATGGCCTATACATCAGCAGCACTATCGTATATGCTGCAAAATCCTGATAAGCCAATTGTCATTACAGGATCACAAATCCCAATTACGTTTAAGAAAACAGATGCGAAGAAAAACATTACAGATGCGATTCGTTTTGCATGTGACGGTGTTGGCGGCGTATACGTCGTGTTTGATGGCAGAGTCATTCAAGGAACTCGCGCAATCAAACTAAGAACGAAAAGCTACGATGC
The DNA here is from genome assembly GCF_000701305.1 of Bacillus sp. UNC125MFCrub1.1. Taxonomy (NCBI): domain Bacteria; kingdom Bacillati; phylum Bacillota; class Bacilli; order Caryophanales; family Bacillaceae; genus Bacillus; species Bacillus sp. UNC125MFCrub1.1. Next base: position 811,546 of record NZ_JNIG01000009.1, on the reverse strand, counting down.
ATTTGAAAGTATTAACTACCCATATATTGCATCGATTGAAAATCATCAAATTGAATACAATAGCAAAGTAAAAAGATCATCAATGAAACCGCTTAAATTAGATGCATCCTTGAACACAGACGTTTGTTTACTAAAACTGCATCCAGGACTGAAGCCTGAGTTTTTAGATTCAATCAAAGGGTTGTACAAAGGAGTCGTCATTGAAAGCTACGGCAGCGGCGGAATTCCTTTCGAAGGAAGAAACCTTTTAGAAAAAATCAACGAATTGCTGGAAGAAGGCATTTCTGTTGTGATCACCACTCAGTGTCTCGAAGAAGGAGAAGACATGAGTGTGTATGAAGTAGGACGTAAAATCAATCAAGAACTGGTTGCTCGTTCAAGAAACATGAACACAGAAGCCATCGTGCCAAAGCTCATGTGGGCATTAGGTAAAACAACAGATCCACGAGAAGTGAAAAAGATTATGGAAACGCCAATCGCAGAAGATTTAGTGATTTAACTATTCTATAGAAAGCAGGTCATACGAGATGGTTCAAGCAACTTATCGTTACGAGAAGGATTTTCTAGGTGAAAAAGAAATTCCCGCAGACGTGTATTATGGTGTTCAAACGCTTCGTGCAAAAGAGAATTTCCCGATTACAGGATATCGCATGCATGAGGAACTCATTCGAGCATTTGCCATTGTCAAAAAAGCAGCAGCTCAAGCCAACATGGAAGTCGGACGTTTATATGAAGGAATTGGAAATGCGATCGTTCAAGCTTCAGATGAAGTCATTGAAGGCAAATTCCATGAATATTTCATCGTAGACCCGATTCAAGGCGGCGCAGGAACGTCTATGAATATGAATGCCAATGAAGTCATTGGAAACAGAGCCCTCGAGATCATGGGACATCAAAAGGGCGAATACATTCATTTAAGTCCAAACACACATGTGAACATGTCACAATCGACAAATGATTCGTTCCCAACGGCGATCCATATTGCAGTGCTCAAGCAGTTAGACATTTTACTTGAGACGATGCAGGCCATGCAGGACGTATTTCAAAAGAAAGCAAAAGAATTCGATCATGTCATCAAAATGGGGCGTACTCATTTACAAGACGCTGTTCCGATCCGTTTAGGACAAGAGTTTGAAGCATACAGCCGTGTGCTCAGCCGTGATATTAAACGAATCAACCAATCAAAACAGCATTTATATGAAGTAAATATGGGTGCGACAGCTGTTGGGACAGGCCTCAATGCAGATCCTCGCTACATCGAAATCGTAGTGAAGAAGCTTGCTGATATTTCTGGACTGCCATTAGTAGGCGCAGAGCACCTCGTCGATGCGACGCAAAATACAGATGCATACACAGAAGTATCTGCTGCCTTAAAAGTATGCATGATGAACATGTCTAAAATTGCGAATGACCTTCGCTTAATGGCATCTGGCCCACGTGCAGGTCTTGCTGAGATTGCATTGCCAGCCCGTCAGCCGGGATCATCCATTATGCCTGGGAAAGTCAATCCAGTCATGGCAGAGCTCATTAACCAAATCGCATTCCAGGTCATTGGGAACGACCACACCATCTGTCTTGCTTCTGAAGCAGGCCAGCTTGAGTTAAATGTGATGGAGCCTGTTCTGGTCTTTAACTTGCTTCAATCTATTAGTATAATGAATAACGGATTCCGCTCATTCACAGATCACTGTTTAGCGGACATCGAAGCAAATGAAAAACGTTTGAAAGAATATGTCGAAAAAAGTGCAGGTGTCATTACTGCGGTAAACCCTCACTTAGGCTATGAAGCCGCGGCTAGAATCGCAAGAGAAGCCATTTTAACAGGACAATCGATCAGAGATCTTTGCCTGCAAAATGATGTGTTAACAGAAGAAGAACTTGATATTATTTTGAATCCTTACGAGATGACAAAGCCTGGCATTGCGGGTGCAGAGCTCCTAGAGCGATGATAATATCAAAAATTTTATTTTATTAATATGTTGAATTGCCTGTGAAAAAGAGAAAAACAGGCAATTCACTTTCTTTCGAATTGACACACTTTTTTCACAATATTTTGAAAACGCTTAACGCACGCACAAAGGGAGGAAACAAAATGAAAACACCACGTCTACCGTCTATTTTAGAAGTCGTGTCTGTACTTGGCTTATTTTTAGCAATTGTTTTATCATTCACTCTTTACTTCAAATTAGATATTCAGCTAGCATTGTTCATCTCATGGTTTATGGTTATTGCTTTAGGAATTCGTTTAGGGCATTCGTACAAAGACCTTCAAAATGCGATCACAAAAGGGATATCGAATGGATTAGAGGCTGTTTTAATCTTAATTGCAGTAGGTGCACTTGTTGGTACATGGATTGCTGGCGGTGTTGTACCCACGTTAATTTATTACGGACTGGAATTTATTCATCCTAATATCTTCTTATTAGCTACACTGATTATCTGTTCTATTATGTCTGTTGCTACTGGTACGTCTTGGGGTACAGTTGGAACGGCAGGTATTGCGATGATTGCGATTGGTGAAGGATTGGGTATCCCATTACCGATCGTAGCTGGGGCTGTTTTATCTGGCGCTTATTTTGGTGATAAATTATCTCCTCTATCTGATAGTACTGTGCTCGCTTCCTCTCTTTCAAAAGTGGACGTGCTGGCGCATGTAAGAGCCATGATGGTTTTATCCATACCGGCCTTTGTTATTACGGCTATTATGTTTACAATTACTGGATTTATGTATGGTGGAAGAAATATTGATCAAGATAAAGTAGAGTTTTTGAAACAAGCATTGCAGGATACATTCACGATTAATATTTGGATGATCATTCCGGCAGTCATTGTTGTCCTATTACTTGTATTGAAAAAACCGTCAATGCCTGTTATCGCAATTGGTGCACTGCTTGGGGCAGTCTGGGCGATGGCATTCCAAGGAATGAACCCAGCTGATGCGCTTGGTACAGCTTATAACGGCTTCTCTATTAATTCAGATGTAGATTTCTTAAATACACTGTTGAACCGTGGCGGTATTGTCAATATGTTAGGATCTCTAGTGGTCATTATTCTTGGACTTGGTTTTGGTGGAGTTCTTGAATACTTAGGCGTGTTAAAAGTGATCGTCGCAACATTCGAGAAAAAATTGCACAATGCAGGAAATGTGACACTGTCTACACTTGTAGTAGCATTCTTTGCGAATATCTTTGGTTGTGCAATGTATGTCTCATTAATTCTTACACCAAAAATCATGGAAAAAAGCTATGACAAATTAAAATTAGACAGACGTGTGTTATCTAGAAACTCTGAGGTTGGTGGAACACTTACGTCTGGTATGGTTCCATGGTCAGATAACGGAATTTACATGGCAGGGATTCTAGGCGTCTCGACATTCTCTTATTTACCATTTATGTGGCTGAGCTTTGTTGCCATTGGTCTTGCCATCATCTACGGATATACAGGGAAATTCATTTGGTACGTGAAAAATCAACAAGACTCAGAAGAATCGGCATCATAAGCCACTGCAAAAGCCGCCCCTCCCCCGGGCGGCTTTTGTTTGTCCTAGGACCGTAAGACTATGTGTGTTTCCAGAAGGGTGGTTGTGTATTTTGACCCCCTATAAAAGAGGGCTTAAGGTGTGGTGTGAAGCAGATTGAAAGCATATTTATACCATAAAAAGGGCACAAATCCCTATTCAAACATGAGTCTTTGAACCTTATAATAACAATATTGGAAAAAGTGCGATTCACCATTACGCTCGTTTAGAGGGACTCTAAGCAGCGTTTTTATTTTTGACAGGAGGAGGAACCCATATGAGCTTATCGGATATGCTGTCTGCCCTTAACGGTGGCATTTCAAATAAAAAGGCAGAGATCGAAGAGAAAATTGCTCGACTCAAAAAGGCAAAAAGTAAGATTGAACGTGAACAAGATGCCGCAGAAACAGACCTAAAACAAATCAAGCAGCCAAAGCTTGGGGCCTCTTGGAAAGGGGAGCGGAGCCAAGATTTCAAATCAGAACGAAATGAAGCGCATGATGCGCTGCAAACGATCGTAAGCGATAAATATCCACGCTACGTGAGCCGAATCGAATTCAAAATCAGTACACTAGAAGCAGAGCAGGCTGCTTTATCCTTTGCCAGCTCTTTAGCTGGAGATGCCGCACGTTTGGCTGAAAAAGGAGAAGACGCAGTAGAAGACGCAAAACGCTTGATCTCAAAAGCATGGAGCAGCTTGTAAGCGAGCTTCATGCTGAACCAATCTGGAGGATATCATAATGGGACAAATTAAGTTAAACTACCAAACAGTGATGGATAAACTAGATGAAGTCTCCCAAGCAGTTGAAGCTTTAACAATGAAAAAAGCAGCAGATAAAGCTGGTGAAAACAGCCTTGAATTTGTAACCAAATGGACGGCACGTGAAGCAGAGGTGGGCGAAATGGTCTCAAGCTTTAAAGAAGCCTTAATCAAAAACGTTCAGGATACACGCTCAAATGTGAAGACGCTAAAAGAACAGGATGAAGCGATTGCGGCAAAATCATAAGCCCCAATCGTTTTATTGATAGCGTAGCTGAGTACGATGTAAAATATAGTCGTAAAGACTCATATATAATTCGGGATTTATGACCTTAGATTATTCCGTTTTTCTTCCAAACACCATGTTAAAAGGACACCTTTTCCCTATTTAAGCCTAAGGCTTTTCACCTTATACTATACTTAATGAAAGCGAACGATAGAAATGTCAGGACTGGAAAAAGCAGATGATCTGCCCGGTTTCAAAAACGCTGACGCCGTGCTTTCTTATGAGGTCTAATAGAGGTGGATGACATGAGTTTATCCGAGATGCTGCATCATCTGCATATGGGGATTGAAAACAAACGTGCAGAATTTGACGAAATGATCTCTCGGTTAAAGACAGCCAAAAGTAATATTCGAACAGAACAAGATCTTGCGCAGTCTGACATAAAGGAAATCAAGAAGCCTGCTCTAGATTCGTCATGGAAAGGTGAGAGAGGAACGGACTTTCACCGTCATCGGAAAGAAGCCTATCACGTGCTGCACGACATTGTGAACAATGAGTATGAAACCTATATTACGGAGATAGACCAAAAAATTATGCACTTTGAGTTAAAAAAAATGGAACTCGCTGTCGCTAGTAATTTTGCAGGAAGAGCCCAAGATGTGATGGAAAAAGGCGAGGATTTTGCAAAGGATGTCAAACATTTAATTGAACGGGGCTGGAAAGCTCTTTAATAAAATAAACGAAACAGCCGGCTGAACAAGCGGCTGTTTTTTTTGGTTTAGTCACATCCGCCGCTACCACCTGAATCACCACCGCAGGAGGCATCAGAAGCGTGATGTGTATACGAATCAGTATAGTTACTGGTTGTTGAACTGTGATGTGCAGAATGCTTAGAAGATGAACGCTTATCTTTTGGTGTAAACATGTGGGCGGTAATGGCGCCTAAAGAAGCTAGTATGATGATGATAACAAACATGATGTATCCCTCCTCTTGTTTCATATTCATACGTTTGAGCCATAACAAAGTTCCCGGTCGGAAAGAAAAACTGGGCAAAGAGTTCTATTTTCGTTTATGATGATAGGCAAAAGTAATTGACCAAGGGAGGGGAGTCTATGTTATCTCTACGTCAGGAGGAGCTGTTGAGGCGGTTAATGCAGGCAGAGCAGGAGCTGACAGGTGAAGAAATTGCACGCCTGATAGGCGTCACATCACGAACAGTTCGAACAGATATGAAAGCGCTTAAATCAATATTAGAAGCACATGGGGCAACACTTCATATGAAACGTGGAGCAGGGTATACATTGACTGTCGAAGATTATGGAGCATTTCGTACTTTTTTGAAAAACTCAATGAGAGAAAGAAATGAAAAAAAGAATCAAGTTATTCCAAATCAGCCTGAGGATCGTATCTCTTATTTATTGAGAAGGCTTTTGTTGTCCGAAGACTATAAGAAATTAGATGAATTGGCCGAGGAATTATTTGTGAGTGAATCTACTGTGAAAAATGACCTGAAAGCAGTCAAGCATCTATTTTCTTTACATGGACTCTCTGTTGCACACCGACCTAAATATGGACTGAGGCTGACTGGAGATGAAATGAAATTAAGGTATTGTCTAGCTGAGCATGTGTTTCAGCAGGAGCATCCGAACCCTGCCCTTTTACCTGAAGAAACGTATCAATTGATTCAAGATATGGTGCGTTCACGTACAAAGGCAAGCGGCCTTCATGTCTCAGAGATCGGTTTAAGCAACTTAGTGACACATATCGCCATTGCGTGCAAACGAATTGAAGAGAAAAAATTGGTGATGATGCCGGAAGGAGAACTCAAAGACATTCAAACACAGCCCGCTTTTCAAGTGGCGAGGCAAATGGCAGAAGATATGCGTCACGTACTCGGTATAGATTTTCCATTATCTGAAATGGCCTATATTGCGATTCATTTAATGGGTGCAAAAATGATGGCGTATGGAGAAACGGGCCACACGCTATTTCACATGCTTGATGAAGAGCATTTCCGTTTAACTCACCAACTACTTGGTTATGTCGAAGAGCACATGTCACTTGATATTCAGACAGACAAGGAATTGATTGTGGGACTAAGTCTTCACCTGAGATCAGCGATTCATCGGTTCCGATATGATATGAACATCCGTAACCCCTATTTATCAGACATAAAAAGGCATTATCCGATTGCTTTTGAAGCAGGTGTCTATATGGGAAGATGGCTGAAGGAAAAAGAGAATGTAGAGATTCATGAAGATGAAATCGGATATTTGGCGCTGCATATTGGTGCTGCCATAGAGCGGACAAAAACTCAGACTGTGAGAAAAAAATGCTTGATTGTGTGCGCAACGGGTGTCGCGAGCAGTCAGCTTCTTCTTCATAAGCTGAAGGCCGCCTTTAGCGAAAGGCTAGAGATTGCTGGAACTGCAAGTGTCAGTGACCTTTTGTCGTATGACTTGAGAAGTATCGATTTGATCATTAGTACCATACCTCTTCAGAACACACTACCTGTGCCAGTGATTGATGTACATACGATCCTCAGTGAAGACGATATGTTGAGGCTGAAACGATTTGTACAGGGGTCACAAGAAATGGGTGTCTTGCGATATATCAGTCCGAAGATGACTTTTTTTCAGCAAGATCTACAAACAAGGGAAGAGGTTCTTCAATTTTTCGTGAATGTATTGCAGGAACAAAACCGAATCCCGGATGATTTTGAACAGCTATTGCTGGAAAGAGAGGAAGTGTCACCTACGTCGTTCGGTCATTTGGTCGCGATCCCTCACCCAATCAAACCGGCAACAGATGATACGTTTTGTGCGATCTGTACGTTGAGAAAACCAGTGCTGTGGGGCGACGATCGGGTACAGGTCGTCTGTTTGTTAAGTATACAGAAGACGTATCAGAAAGAATTGCAGTCACTTTATCAATTTCTTGTGCGTTTGACAGAGCAGAAGGAAGTGGTGGAGCAAATCATCAAAGCTGCTTCATTTGAAGAACTGACGGCGGCGCTGCACGTGTTGGAACAGCCAGATGAAAAAAAAGGACACCCATTTCCGCATCTGTGAGGAAAAAGATTAGATGTTAATGAAAGCGCTTTTAAAATAACATCAATAAGGAGGATGATCACGAGTTTTTGTAAAGGGGGAGACGGATCATGAGCTTTAAAGAGAGAGCGGCCGACGTCATGGGACATGTCGCTTATCGTATTACAAATCAGAAATATATTATGGCGATCAAGCAAGCATTTGTCACATTAATGCCAATCATCATTACAGGGGCATTTGCTGTACTGGTCGCAAATATGATCATGAGCCCGGAAACGGGGCTTGCCCATTTTGAGATATTCAGGTTTTTAGCAGAGCTTCAGCCAATTATGAAGGCAATCAATTATGCCACGCTGAACTTTTTAACGATCGGGGCTGTGTTCCTCATCGGGATTGAGCTTGGGAAAATCAATGGACATAAATCATTATTCCCAGGATTAATGGCATTGATTTCATTTATATCCGTTATTCCGACGACACTTCTTCTTGAAGTCGATGGATCGATGCGTGAGGTTGTCGATGTGCTGGCGAGGCAATTCTCCGATCCAAAAAGCTTATTTTTGGGTATGATCATTGCCATCGTCTCTGTAGAGATCTTTTGTAAGCTTACCGAGGTGAAGTGGCTGCAAATTAAGATGCCAGATTCTGTTCCATCAAATGTGGCGACGTCTTTTTCTTCACTTTTCCCATCAATTATTACGATTACAATCATTAGTTCATTCGGGTTTGCGTTTCACCGTGTGACAGGCATTTATTTGCATGAAGCGGTGTATAACGTCGTGCAGCGTCCACTTGAAAGTGTTGTGCAGGGACTGCCTGGTATTTTAACGTTAATGTTTGTGGCTCAATTTTTCTGGGTGATCGGTATTCATGGCAACCAAATGATTAAACCGATTCGCGAGCCGCTGTTATTAGGATCAATTGCAGTGAATATGACAGCATTTCAAGAGGGCAAAGAGATTCCAAATATTATCACGATGCCATTTTGGGATGTGTATATGAGCATTGGTGGTTCGGGTGTGACGATTGGTCTGTTGATCGCCATTTTTATAGCGGGTAGAAGGGAAGAGATGCGGAGCATTGCCAAGCTTTCATCAGGACCTGGACTGTTTAACATCAATGAACCAGTTATTTTCGGATTACCTGTCATGTTGAACCCTGTGATGGCGATTCCGTTTATCGTTACACCACTCGTGACAGGTACGATTGGTTATATCGCAACCGCTACAGGTTTTGCCGGGAAAGCGGTGGTGATGGTGCCGTGGACGACACCTCCGATTGTGAATGCTTGGCTGTCTACCGCTGGCAGTATGGGGGCTGTCATCACACAGCTCATCTGTATTGTTGTCGCTGTTTTCATCTATTTGCCTTTTGTCCTCTTGTCCAACCGGAAGCCAGAAGCAGCACCTGATTCAGAATAGAAGGAGGGCACATGAATGAACATGCAATTTAGATGGTATGGCAAAGAAGATCCTGTCTCCCTTTCATATATTCGGCAAATTCCCGGCATGAAAGGGATTGTCAGTGCCGTCTATGATGTGCCGGCTGGTGATCTGTGGCCGGAGGAAAGTATTGCTCATTTAAAAGCGGAAATCGAACGTCATGATCTTGCTTTTGAAGTCGTAGAAAGTCTCCCGGTCCATGAAGATATTAAGCTGGGAAAGCCTAGCCGAGATGTTTATATCGAGCATTATCAAGAAAATATCCGGAGATTAGCAAGGCATGGTGTGAAGGTCATTTGTTATAACTTCATGCCAGTCCTTGATTGGACACGAACACAGCTCGATTTCCCACTAGCTGATCAATCGACGACTCTTGTTTATTTTCAGCATCAGCTTGAACAGATGGATATAGAAAAAGATCGACTTTCCTTACCAGGGTGGGATACGTCTTATACGCAGGAAGAAATGAGAAAGTTGATGGCTGCATACAGGGCATTGGGGGAGGAAGGGTTGTTTGAGAACCTAGACTATTTCTTGGGAAATATCCTTCCAGTTGCAGCGGAAGAGAACATGAACATGGCACTGCATCCAGATGACCCTCCTTGGAACATATTTGGTCTGCCCCGCATTGTCAGTTGTGAAGAACAAATAGATCGTATCCTTCAACTCGATGAACGCTCACAGCATGGACTGACCTTTTGTTCCGGTTCCCTAGGCTGTAATGCGAAAAATGATGTTCCTTCACTTGCGAGAAAGTATGCCAAAAAAGGGCGTATACACTTTGCTCATTTACGCAATGTCAATTTGTATGAAAACGGTGATTTTGAAGAGTCGGCACACCTGTCGTCAGCAGGTAGCCTCGATATGGGAGCGATTGTGAACGCATTGTTTAAGGAAGGATTTGCTGGCTATGTTCGGCCAGATCATGGACGAATGATCTTTGGTGAGACGGGCAGACCTGGCTATGGATTATACGACCGAGCACTTGGAGCTATGTATTTACAAGGGATGTGGGAAGGACTTCAAATTCACACGAAGAAAGGTCAGGTGGCAACATGAACAAAATCGACATACCCAATGACTTTATTCTAGGTGCTGCGGCTTCTGCTTGGCAGACGGAGGGTTGGAAAGGGAAGAAACCGCATCAGGATTCGTATATAGACCTTTGGTATAAGGAGGGGTATCACGTATGGCACGAAGGATACGGACCAGCAGGAGCAACGAATTTTTACGAGCGCTATCCTGAAGATGTCGCCCTTATGAAGGAAATTGGGTTATCTCATTACCGGACATCGATCAATTGGTCGAGATTTCTCATAGATTACGAGAATGGAATTGTAGATGAGACCTATGCTCGTTATATTGATGATTTCATCAATGAATTACTTGAAGCAGGTGTAGAGCCGATGTTTTGCTTAGAGCATTATGAGCTTCCTGCCGTTTTACTTGAAAAGTACGGCGGCTGGTCATCTAAACATGTTGTCGATCTGTTTGTTCTCTATGCAGAAAAGGTGTTTGAACGCTATGGAGACCGGGTCAAACATTGGTTTACCTTTAATGAACCAATTGTTGTTCAGACTCGTGTGTATCTAGATGCTATTCGTTATCCTTTCGAGCAAAATACGAAGAAGTGGATGCAGTGGAACTATCATAAAGCCTTGGCGACAGCAAAAGTGGTGAAGCTGTTTCAGGAAATGGGCTTGAAGGAATCAGCCGGTGCAAAAATCGGGGTCATTCTCAATCCAGAAGTGACGTATGCGAGATCGACTGCGTCACATGATCAAGAAGCTGCCCGCATGTATGATTTGTTTTTTAATCGAGTGTTCTTAGATCCCTCCATTAAAGGCGAGTATCCAGAAGAACTGCTTGATGTATTGAAAAAGCATGACATTCTTTTCGATGCAACGGAAGAAGAGCTTCAGATCATTAAAGATCATACAGTCGATGTGGTCGGTCTTAATTTATACTATCCGCATCGCGTTAAGGCACCTAGCAAGGCTTGGAACGAAAATACACCGTTTCATCCATCTTATTATTACGATCTATTTGAGCTCCCAGGGAGAAAAATGAATCCATTCAGAGGTTGGGAAATCTATCCGAATATTGTCTATGATATGGGTATGAGAATAAAAGAGGAATACGGGAATATCGAGTGGTTTGTGGCTGAAAACGGTATGGGGGTCGAGCAGGAAGAACGGTTTAAAAACGAAGACGGCATCATTGATGATCAGTACCGAATTTCATTTATCAGTCAGCATTTGAAAAAAGCCCTTCAAGCGAAAAAAGAAGGTTCAAACTGCAAGGGATATATGCTGTGGGCTTTTACGGATAATGTCTCACCGATGAATGCATTCAAGAATCGCTACGGATTAGTAGAGATCCAGCTGGAGAATGAACGGAATCGTCAGATGAAAGCGTCAGGATACTGGTACAAGACATTAATCCAAACGAGGAAATTAAGGGATGAACCAGATTTTATTTATCAATAGGAGTGATGGGATATGAAGCGAATCATTCTCGCTTGTGCAGCAGGAATGTCAACGTCGATTGTGGTATCTAAAATGAAGGCAGCCGCAGAAGGAAAAGGGCTGGATTATGAAATTTATGCGATACCTGAAGGGGCCATTGCGGACGAATTAGAAGAGCATGGGGACGATGTAAAGGTCATTTTGCTAGGGCCGCAAGTTAGCTTTATGAGAAAGGCAGCAGAAAAAACAGCGGCACCTTATCATATACCTGTCGATGTGGTAAATGTAAGATTATATGGAACAGCGAATGGAGAAAAAATTCTAGAACATGCACTGAAACTAGCAAATGAATCTTGAGCAATCGGAGGAGAAGCAGATGACGGTATTAGAGGAAATGCAGGGAGCAGCCTTTCAAATCATTGCCCATGCAGGTGAGGCACGAAGCCATTATGTAGAAGCCATTCGTCTAGCAAGAGCGGATGACTTTGAAGCAGCGCAGCAGTTGATTGAAAAAGGGGAGGAAGCGTTTCGAAGCATCCATGACCTGCACTTGTCACTGATACAAAAAGAGGCGGCAGGGGAACAGCTTCCCTTTTCTTTACTGCTCATACATGCAGAAGACCAAATGCTCACAACAGAGACCATCCATCTGCTTGCCATTGAAATGATCGAAATGTGTAAAAAAATGTATACCCTGTCAAAATAGATATCAGTTATTAACCAATTTCTGTTATAATCATTCGGTAGATAAAGAGAAAGCAGGATTGGTGAATGAAAAAAACATGTATGTGGCTTGCAGTTGGTTTAGTCATGCTGCTCATTTCGGGCTGTATGGGTACGAAACAGCAAACAGAAGGAAACCAGCAAGCCATCAAAGAGGTAAAGGGTCAAGGACAAACGAAAGAAACAACAGAAACGCAGCAAATTGAAGCGGCAGAGATAGACAAACAAAACTGGATTCAGCAAAAGGAACCCGTTGCGCTTCCAATCTTGATGTATCACAGTATCTCTAGCGGTAATTCGTTACGTGTGCCAAAGAGCGAATTTGCAGCTCATATGAAATGGCTGAAAGACAACGGCTATGTCACGCTGTCGCCGAAAGAGGCATATCAAGTTCTCTCGACCAATTCGACACCAAGTGAAAAGTATGTTCTTATCACATTTGACGATGGATACACGGATAACTACACAAAGGCATTTCCGATTTTAAAGGAATATGGAATGAAAGCCACGATTTTTATGATCGAGCAGTCCATCGGCCGTCCGCATCATTTAACCGATGCCCAAATGGATGATATGGTGGCGCATGGTATTTCAATAGAGAGTCACACCATTCATCATTTAGAACTCAATCGTTTAACACAGAAGCAGCAGGAAGAAGAATTAAAAGGATCGAAGGTATTCTTTGACCAGCGGTTTTCTCAACAAACGATCATGGTCAGCTATCCGGTCGGTCGCTATAACGAAGACACGCTGAAGTTGGCGAAGGAAGCAGGATATGAAATGGCTGTAACCACTGAACCAGGACATGCGAAGAAAGAACAAGGTATGATGTCCTTACACCGCCTGCGCATTTCACCGGGACTTTCACCCGAAAGCTTTGGCAGACTGATAGAGGGAAATTGATCAATATTAGATCACAGATGTTTCACATGAAACATTTTACGACACGTTTCGTGGATTAAATACGATTTGTTTGAGATAAATGTATGCAGAAAGAATCAGTTTTTATATACTGATTCTTTTTTATTTAACTAAATAAGGTCTTACAGTTGCCAATAGAAAGTAGGAGGGCTTAGAAGAAAAGTACAGGTTATTATACTTGAAAGTTATTTTGAGTGTTGTTCAGTTTATTTGATTCATTGCATAACAAAAAGCTGTATAATTTATTTGAAATAATGAAAATTCTGCATTTGAAATGAATAAGTAAGATTAAAAAATAAGCTTAACTATGGTAACAAATTGTTACTTATGGTAACATATTGTTGCACAAGTTTTTTGTTCAACTCGGACTAAGTTGAACTAGTTTTCAAACTGAAGCACGAGAGCTTCAAGGTGAATTTCTTGAACGTTCACCATACAACTGAAAAGAAATTTAATTTGGGCACTCGGCTGACTACCGTGTGCTTTTTCTATGTATAAATTTAAAATGTGAGGAATAAACTGAAATAATATGAAAAAATAAAGCAGCCCTCCAAAAAACAGAAACGAGATAGAACCAGCATTACCTTGACTAGGGGTAATGAAGGTGCCGCTTTATTTTTCATTATCATCTTAAGGGTTCATTCAGAACGTTCTCTTATCTAAAATCCATATGATGAACTGGACTAGAGTTCGGATTGAATTTAAGATAAGGAACCAAAGCTTGTACTTACAGGTACAAGCTTTTTTCTTTTTGTTTTTGCGTCTCTCAACGCGTGAACGCACAAGTTTTGTTCTCAAACTGACCCCTCCTTTCTAGGCATAAAAACACCTTTAGTATGGAAGGGGGGAGGACCATCGTTTGCAACACGTTTCTATGTATATTTTACCATCTTTCCTATTTAATGACGAATAGCACCTTGTTGTTTCCTCTCTGTTTTTCTTTGCGTTTCATTCATAAAACTCCATATGTGTTTTCTCTAGTTTGTAATAATCCAATCGATCTTTCAAGGTTCCTGTATGAAATTCAAATTTATGTCCATCAGGGTCTGTGAAATAAATCGACTTCTGATCTCTTTCGTCTCTTGGCCGGCTTGGTAAGATGTTGACGTTCAAATCTTTTAGTTTGTTATGCATTGGATCTACATCCTCCTCATCAATAGAAAAAGCGATGTGTGTGTAAGAGTGATGGATGTCTTGACGAGGAATGTCTTTTTCTACATTGAGGGCAAGCCACAGGCCGTTCAAATCAAAGTAAGCTGTCGTTCTGCCCTTTGTTAACAATTTGGCATTAAAGACCTTTGTGTAAAAATCAATAGATGTCTCTAAATCAGAAACAGAAAATAATAAATGGTTTATTCCTTTGATGTTCAATTTAATCACCTCAAATTCAATGATGAGAAAAAAGCTTGCAGACTCAATCTACAAGCTTTGTTGTTTATTGATAAACAGGATAACCCGTTATCTTTATATCTTTTCCGAGTGGTTCAAGAGAGAGCTGTTCCAGTTCAATTGCATCACTCATGAGGCGTATGCCTTCGCCTCCGAAAAAAGAAGGAGAGAGTCGTCCGCCAATGAGCTTAGGTGCCATGTAGATGACGAGTTTATCGACAAGCTGCTGCTCCAAAAATGAGGCATTGATTTGTCCGCCGCCTTCAATCATCAGGGAGGAGACATTTCTTTCTCCGAGCACTTGAAGTACTTCTTGTAAGGGCACCCGGATATCGCTATCCGTCATGATGACACTGACGCCAGCTGCTTCTAAAGCGGCTCGTTTTTCTTCATCGGCTTGTTTTGTTGTGAAAATCCATGTTGGTGCCATCTGATCTGTGACCACCTTTGCTGTCAGCGGGATAGACAGTTTAGAGTCTAAGACAATTCGAATCGGATGATGACCGTTTGGAATGCGTGCTGTTAATGAAGGATCGTCGTGAATGACGGTTTGGGCACCGACTAAGATGGCATCGTTGATACTGCGAATGTGATGTGCATCATAACGGGACGTTTCTGATGTAATCCACTTGCTGTCAGACGTAGCAGATGCAATTTTTCCGTCTAACGTAATACCTGCTTTGAGTGTCACGAAAGGCGTTTTTTTCGTAATAAAGTGGTTGAACACTTCATTCATGAGAATGGATTCCTGCTCCATGACGCCTGTGATGACTTGAATGCCTGCATCTTGTAAAATGGCAATCCCGCGCCCGGCAACAAGCGGGTTCGGATCCAGTGCAGCAACGACTACTTTTTCTACGCCAGCTTTCACAAGTGCTTCAGCGCATGGGCCTGTGCGGCCATGGTGGGAACAAGGCTCTAGTGTCACATAGATCGTGGCGCCTTTTGCCTTGTCTCCAGCCATTTTAAGTGCATGAATTTCTGCATGTGGTTCGCCGGCCTTCATGTGCGCCCCGACCCCAAC
This sequence comes from Bacillus sp. UNC125MFCrub1.1, assembly GCF_000701305.1. Classification (NCBI taxonomy): domain Bacteria; kingdom Bacillati; phylum Bacillota; class Bacilli; order Caryophanales; family Bacillaceae; genus Bacillus; species Bacillus sp. UNC125MFCrub1.1. Next base: position 796,025 of record NZ_JNIG01000009.1, on the reverse strand, counting down.
AATTTCATTTTCTCGCACAATCACAGCCCCGACGAGCGGATTGGGAGATGTCTGACCTTTCATTGCTTCGGCATTTTCAAGGGCTAGTTTCATATATCGCTCATGATGTGGCAATCGTACGCACCTCTTGATCCGCCTTCATATGGCCTGAGCGGTTAATTTTTGTCTGCAAGTATTTTTCATTGAACTCAGAGACATCACCCCAAAGTGGAATCCGTCCAGAAAGAGAAAGGCCTGCATGACTGATAGCATCCGTCTTTTTCGGATTATTGGTAATAAGTCTGACTGGCTTTGTACGCAATGTTTGAAGAACAGCAATCGCTTCTTCATATTGACGTGTATCATCTTCAAAGCCCAGTGCTTCGTTCGCTTCTACTGTATCGTAGCCGTTTTCTTGCAAAATGTAGGCCATGGCTTTACTGAAAAGACCGATCCCGCGTCCTTCATGGTTGGCTAAATAAAACAGTGCGCCTGCTCCATTGTCCTCAATCATCCGCATAGACTGTTTCAATTGGAACCCACAATCGCAGCGTTTGCTTCCGAAAATATCGCCGGTGTGGCAGATGGAATGCATGCGGATCAGCGCTTCATCCGCATGTTCGAAATCTCCGTAAACAAGGACGCTTGATTGCTGGTGATCTGCAAGTTCACGGGAGGAAAGGCTTTCGATTAAAGCTTCATCTGATAATGATTCTTTCCCATCGTCTTTTAACCATGAATACCAGTTAAACATGACCGTTCTACCGTCTAAATTCACTGGCAGTTTAATAGGTCCAGTGATATATATAAATCCGTCTTCTTGCTGTACTCGTTTGATTTTATCTTTTAAAATGGCTGTTTTAACCTCTGTGTGTTTGTCCATATTCTGCACCTTCTTTTTTGTCTGTTTCTTCAATCTGTAAACGAACGAGAACGCCAAATGGATCAATAAATTCGTTACTTTTTCCTGTCGTGTTCATGAGAACGCCTGCTTTTGTCAGACGTTCGACGACGGATGTTCTATCGCTTTCTTTTGGGAAAACCAGTGTATAGCTTCTAATTCCTGAAAAACGTGGATCAATGGCTCCTTTTCTCCCGCGTCCCCATGCATTAAAGGCAAGGTGATGATGATAGACGCCACCAGCAACGAATAAGCTGGCTGGGGGAGCCATTCGGATATGGAAACCGAGCGTGTTCACATAAAAGGAATCGGCTTCTTCTGGGTTGAGATGGAAATGCAAGTGTCCCATGACTGTACCAGCCGGGAGTCCATCCCAGGTGGAATCAGCGGCTTCTTGCAGGAGACCATCTCCATCAAGCGGAGCATTTCCGCCACCTTTCAGCTCTCCATGCTCACCTACCCATATGTCCTGAGGACGATCAGCATAAATCTCAACGCCGATGCCATCTGGATCACTTAAATAAATGGCTTCACTGAAAAAGTGATCGCTTGCTCCAATTAAAGGATAGCCTTTTTTGATCACATGCGCCAGCCATGTGCCCAGGTTTTTTCTGGTAGGTAATAAAACCGCAAAATGATAAAGTCCTGGCTCATGATCCGGCTTCTCTTTCAGCTGCACATCTTCTTTCAGCACAAGGATTGGTTCCTTTGCGTTGCTGCCAAGCGTGACAGTAGAATCCGTCTGTTCTAATAAAGTAAAACCTAAAATGTCTGTATAAAAAGGCAAAGAACGCTCAAAGCTGGACACATGTAATTCTGTTACACCTAATCTTACCTGCTCTATTGTATTCAAAGCTCGGTCATCTCCTTCATGTTATATGCATCTGCATGTTCAATGGTTTATTGAAAATTGATAAAAATGATCACCTTGTTACTTTTAGTAACTAAACTATATAATAGTTAGTGACTTATTTCAAGTAATTAATTATGTTATAATGAAAAAAAGTAGAGAAAAGCAGGAGGGAGTAAAGTATGGCTCAAGTAGATGGCTGCCCAATTACAGATGCCATGGAGATTTTAGGGAAGAAGTGGGTGATTCTCATCATCAATCAGCTTTTGACAGGGCCAAAACGTTTTTGTCAGCTTGAAAATGAAATGAACATCAGCGGACGGTTATTATCAGAAAGGCTGAAAGATTTAGAAGCTGAAGGCCTTGTTGAGAAAAAAGTTTATCCCGACATTCCCGTGCGGATTGAATATGAACTAACAGAACAAGGAAAGAAAATTGAACCAGTCATACGGGAAATGTATGCTTGGTCTTTAGAGCGAAAAAATAGTGAAAAGGGTGAACATGTCCCTTCTTAATCGATTTCGATCAGTGCCCCTGATCGATTTTTTTTTTGTGATTTTCCAGAAATCTAAGTCAATAGTATGAAAAATGATGTTGACAATAAATTCATTCATCATATAATATCAAGGAGAAGAGGGTTCTTTTCCCTGTAATGGAATGGGGAGGTTATGCCATGGTATCATGAATGGGACAGATTACCTAAACCGTGTATCACTACATCATGTAGCAGCAGACATCTTTGACTTGTCGAAAGCAAAGATTTATTTTTTAAACTCAATTGATAATGATTATCATAATCATTTATGAGTGTGATTCATACGCTGATAAAGGTTATTTTTTTTATTATCTATTGAGAATAATTATCAATATCAATTAGGAGGATATATATGAAATCACTTCGTTCAGCATCACACGTCTTATTATTCTTTAGCTTTGTTCTATTGTTTGCTCTAGCCCCGGTTAGCTCTGCCTCAGCAGCAGGCTTAGCAGATGGTCAATATTCAGCACAATATGTGGTATGGAAAGCAGACAGTGATTCAACGTCAACAGCAAATACGTATTTTGAAAAACCAGCTAAGCTTGTTGTGAAGGATGGAAAAATCAAAGCGCAAGTCACGTTAACGAACAGCTCTTGGATTACAAGCTTTAAAACATTGGATCAAGGTGTCTACAAAGATGCAAAGGTGATCAGTACAAACACAGCTGCTAATAAGAGAACGGTAGAGTTCAATGTCAACAGCCTGACAGATGTTGTACCAGCTAAAGTGAGTGTGACTGTACCGGTCATTGGATATACAGGCAATTACGATATTCGCGTCAAGTTTGATGCAGCAACTGTTCAATAAAAAGGGAGGAAATTCATCTGATGAAAAAATGGATCAGGATGCCAGCCTTTGTGGCTGCATTATTGCTGGCACTTATACTGCCTTTTTCAAATGCACAGGCTGCCTCATTAAATGATGGTACATACTCCGTCAATTACACTGTGATGAAGGCCGAAGGAACTGCCGTTTCGATGGCAAATGATTACTGGCTGAAGCCGGCAAAAGTGATCGTGAAAAATGGCAAGCTGACTGTGCAAATGACCATTAAAAACAGCAGCTGGGTAACGGAATTTAAAGTGCCAGGAAATGGCGGCTATGTCGATACGACGGTTCTATCAACGAATAAGAAAGCCAATACAAGGCTTGTTCAATTCCAAGCACAGAGTTTGTCTAAACCAATCAAGTCAAAAATCCATGTCACAGTCAAATCGGCTGATTATGATCACGACTATACCATCCAGCTGAAATTCGACGAAAGCAGCATCAAGTCACTTTCTTCTGACAATTCAAAAGAAACAGCAGGTGCAGCAAAACATCAAGAATCATCAAAAGAAACAAACAAAACAACTGATTCATCCACCAAAACAAAACAAGAAGAAAATCCTCAAACTGGTGATACAAGCCAGATGGGATGGCTCCTTGTGCTTGTCTTATGTTCAGGCGGGTTTTTAGCGAGAAAGTGGATCATCAAGCATTAACGGAAGGAAGTGTCATCTTTTGAAACGTCTTTTTCATCTACAGACAGCTATTCTGCTCGTTTTATTCAGTTTGTTGACTGCGTTTCAGCTGCCTCAAGGAACGGCTCAGGCAGCATCATTGGTTGATGGTGAATATACGGCCGGATTCACCATTTTAAAAAATGGCAGCACTGAAGCATCCATGATGGATACGTATACAGAAAAGCCAGCTAAGCTCATCATCGAAAATGGCAAGACGACTGCCTATCTTACGCTGAAGCAAAGCAAAGAAATCACAGATTTCAAGGTCGAACAAAATGGCTCTCTCGTCACCACTGAAACGGTCAGTGAAGATGAGACAGCGAATACGCGTGTGATCAAATTTGATGTAGCCGATGTATCAGCCAAATTAAATGGCTGGGTCAAAATTTACTGGGACTTAGGCGGCTTTATTTATGATGAGGCGTATGACGTACAGATCGCTTTCGACGAGAGCAGTCTCACACTTGTCACGCCTGCGAAGCCAGACGATAGTGAAACAACACCTGATGATCAAAACGGTACGACGCCAGGCGACAGCGAAACAACACCAGATGATCAAAATGGTACGACGCCAGGCGACAGCGAAACAAAGCCGGATGATCAAAGTGGCACGACGCCAGGCGACAGCGAAACAAAGCCAGATGATCAAAACGGCACAACACCAGTTGATTCGACGCAGAACCAATTAAAAGATGGTGTGTATCGTATCAACTACAGTGTGCTGAAGGGCGATGAGGATGAGGCATCTCGGATGAGCCAATACTTCTCACATCCAGCATCGTTAACCGTTAAAAATGGAACGCAAACCGTTTCCTTTACGGTGAAGGATCATACGTCAGTTGATTCTTTGAAAATAGAGAAAAACGGTTCTTATCAAGAAGTGAAAAACGTGAGCACAGATCAAGCAAAGAACACAAGAGTGGTTTCATTTGAAGTGTCTGATCTGAAAAAAGCAGTTAACGGAAAAGTACACATTGTAGTAGCAGCCGCTCACTATGATCAAACGTACGATATTCGTTTTCAATTTGATTCAAAAAGTATCGTTCCACTGAAGGACGGTCAAATAGAGGAAGAAACACCGGCTACACCAGAAACACCAAAACCAAATAAACCAGCACCAGACACAACGAACGGCGGAACGAATCAAGAGACAGTTCAGCTAAAAGACGGGGTGTACAAGCTTCCTTTTTCAATGAAGAAAGCAGACAAAGATGAGCTTTCTCGCATGAACGATTACGTCGTGAGCCCTGCGACATTGGTGGTGAAAAATGGCCGCCATTTCGTTTCATACACTGTCAAGAACAGCTCAGCCATCACGTCGTTCCAAGTAGGAACCGGCGGTAAATTTGAAGAGACGCTAGTTGCAAAGGCTGATCAAAAAGCAGATACACGAGTGATTCAATATGAAGCAAAAAGTTTGAGTAGTGCTCAGGCAGCACGCGTGAAAATTGACATTCCAGCTGCCAATTATCATGAGCAGTACGATGTCAAACTTGTCTATGATACGAAAGGCATCGCAAGTGGTGAAGGAAGCGGAATTGCGACGGTGATCGGAGACGATGAGAGCATCGGCTTTGTGAAAAATCCGAATGATCACGATTCTCAACCAAACCAGCTTGCGAATCTCGCACCAGAGGAAACGGGCGCAGAGCAGATGACCTTTACGCCATCAGATGACCAAACCAAGTCTGAGACAGGTCAGCTGAACCCGAAAACAGGAGATACTTCACTTCTTTGGGTGTACATTCTTTTATTCGGCGGGTCACTATTCGTGCTCGTCAGAAAGTATCAAACTCGTACAAGATAAAGAATCTATTTTAAGTGAGGTGCGCCATTCATCTCGGCGCATCCACTTCCTTTTTTCGAAAGGAGGCTTCCGTTTTTTGAAGCATCGAATGTTATGTACCCTGATCACGGCTCTATGTGTGTGCGTCTTCTTAGCAGGCTGCTCACAATCAGCTGAAAGCTCAGCGAAAGGCAAAAAAAGCGCAGCATCAAGTGCCCGCATTGTGGCAACGACTGTAGCTGCTGCTGAGATCATGGATGCGCTAGAGGTGGATCTTGTCGGGGTGCCAACAAGTCAAAAATCCTTGCCGGCTCGATACAAAGGACTCCCAGCAGTCGGTAACCCAATGAGCCCGGACATGGAAATCATCCAATCACTTCAACCGACAGATGTCCTGTCTGTCACGACCCTTCAATATGATTTAGAAACGCCTTTTCAACAAGCTTCTGTCCCTGCGACATACCTCAACCTTGAGAGCCTGGACAAGATGGAGAACGCCATCACAAAGCTTGGAGAAAAATATGATAGAAAGACACAAGCGAAACGCATTGTGGATGATTTTGAACAAAAAAAGAAAGACATACAAGAGAGAACGAAGGGAAAAGCGAAGCCATCCGTTCTCATTTTGCTTGGTGTACCAGGCAGTTATTTAGTGGCAACAGAGAATTCGTATATCGGTGATCTTGTGCGTATTGCAGGAGGAAAGAACATCGTAAAAGGTGAGAAAATGGAGTATTTGGCATCCAATACGGAGTATTTACAAAAAGCCAATCCAGATATCATTCTCCGAGCTGCACATGGGATGCCGGATGAAGTCGTCAAAATGTTTGATCAAGAATTTAAAACAAATGATATTTGGAAACATTTTAATGCGGTCAAACAAGACCGGGTGTACGACCTCGAAGAAAGCTTATTCGGGACAACAGGCAACTTAAAGGCAGCAGAGGCATTAGATGAATTGACCCGTATGTTGTACCCGTCATAAGCGGCGAATCTTAATGATAAAAGGACGTTCAAGATGAAAAAAACAGGGATTTTATTTCTGATAGTCAGTCTCTTACTAGCCGGCGTATTTATTTATTCCGCCATTACGGGGAGCATTCATGTTACACCGATTGAATTATTGGAAGGGCTTATGACCGGTCAACATGCACAGGTAGAAATCATTAAAGATTTAAGAATCCCCCGCATGCTCATTGCGATGTTTACAGGGGCGGCTTTATCTGTCTCCGGTGTCCTCTTGCAGTCTGTGATGAGGAATCCATTAGCAGATGCAGGTGTTATTGGTATTTCATCGGGAGCTAGCTTCTTTTCTTTAATGGCAATTACAGCGCTTCCTCAATTTTATTTCTACTCTCCTTTATTTTCAGTTTTAGGCGGGGCAATTGCCTGCTTCCTCGTATACGTGTTGTCTTGGAAAGGCGGTTTAAGCCCGATTCGAATGATTTTGGTGGGGATCGCCATCAATGCCATGTTTACAGGGATGGCAGAAGCGTTTGTGACCATTTGCAGCTATTTCAATATCACCATTAATCAGTCGGGACAGTCGAATCTCACGATGAAAACGTGGGGAGATGTCCGTTTAATCGGTGTCTATGGCGTCATTGGGCTTGTGGTTGCGCTTTTCTTTAGCAGATGGTGTAACTTGCTTGCCCTTCAGGATAAGACGGCGAAAAACTTAGGATTGCGTGTGACCAGAATGCGCCTTTTGATTTCAATCACGGCGGTGTTATTAGCAGCGGTGACTGCTGCGGTAGCGGGCGTGATTGCCTTTGTCGGTTTGCTCATTCCCCATATCTCTAGAAGGCTCGTCGGTTCGGACCATCGGGTACTGATTCCATTTTCTGCGTTAAGCGGGGCCTTGCTCATTTTGACGGCTGATACGCTCGGCAGAACGCTTGTGGCACCAAATGAAATCCCTGCTTCTACAATCATGGCTGTCATTGGCGGACCGTTTCTGATCTTTTTATTAAGAAGGGGGGATCGTCTGCATGGACATTCGTGAGGTGTCGTTTTCCTATGATCGACAGAGGGACATTGTTCAATCGGTCACCACGAAGATCGAAAAAGGAAAAATTACGACCATTATCGGTCCAAATGGCTCTGGCAAATCCACGCTGCTTTCTTTGATGGCACATAACCATTGTCCACATAAAGGACAGATTCATTTAAATGGACAAGAGCTGAATGCGTTCAAGCCAAGGGAACTCGCGAGAAAGCTGGCAGTCGTACATCAGCAAAATGAAGCGCCGCTCGATTTAACGATCGAACGAGTCGTGGCATTTGGGAGAACGCCGTACCAAACGATGCGCGGTAGTGACAAGGAAGAAGATGAGAAAGCAATCGAGTGGGCGCTGTCCTGTACCAAGCTGACGGATAAGCGAAAGGTGCCACTCGCCTCATTGTCAGGCGGAGAACGGCAGCGTGTATGGATTGCGATGGCTTTAGCGCAAAAAACACCGATGCTTTTCTTAGATGAACCGACGACTTATTTGGATATGTATTATCAATTTGACATTCTGGAGCTCATTCGAGAGCTCAATGTCGAGCATGGATTAACCATCGTGATGGTCCTGCACGATATGAATCAGGCGATTCGCTATAGTGATGTCATCATCGCCATGAAAGATGGGCAAATCATCCGCGAAGGACAGCCAAATGATGTGTTAACAGAAGAGATGGTGCGGCACATTTATCATGTGTCCGTCACAATTAAGCAGGATGCAGAAACAGGGATGTATATCGTGCCTGTAGGCATATAAGTTGTGCAAAAAGCAGGTGAGACAGTGTGAAACGAGGGAAAAGAATCGGGCAGCGAATGCTGACGATCGTCTGTTTAGGTGTTTTTCTATATAGCGGTACTGCCATTGGCTTGGAGCTCTTAGGCTATTATCAAAATCGTCAGGTGCTTGCAAAGGCTCAGACACTTTACACACACGAGGATGGAATGAAACAGCGAAAACCTGGAGAAATTCGTCAGTCATTTGATGATTTGCGAAAGGTGAATGAAGACATTGTCGGTTGGATTGATATGAAGGACACGATGATTCAGTATCCAATTGTTCAGTCAAACGATAATGCATTCTATTTAACTCGTAATTATGTAAAGGATGACACACGGGCAGGCAGTATCTTTATGGATTATCGTAATGACGTCTTGCATGAAAGTCCCAATACAGTGGTGTACGGTCATCGGATGAGGGATGGGTCTATGTTTGCTGGTCTCACAAACTATTTGAAAAAAGATTTCTTCCAAGATCATCGCACATTTCAGTACGATACGCTGTACCAAAGCTATGAAGCAGAGATTTTTGCTGTGTATGAGACGACAGTCGACTTTGATTATATTCAGACTGATTTTCAGGATCTTGGTGAATATGCGCACTACTTGCAAGCTGTGCGTAAGAAGTCCATCTATCAAACGAAAACAGACGTATCCACAGATGACTTGATTCTCACATTATCGACCTGTGATCATGTGCTGGCACCTAAAAACAAGCGTCTCGTGGTACAGGCGAAGCTAAAGAAAGTTTACTAGAAAAGGAGAGACAGACGGTTGAAATGTTTACATGTGATTTGGGCAGGACTCGTCGCCGTGCTTCTCCTCGGCGGATGCAGCCAGGCGGCGCCTGTCGAGAATGAGAGCAAGCAAGGTGCGCTCAACATTCAGGATTTTGCCGGCAGAACATTATCGTTTCATGAATCACCTGAACGGATCGTCTCGTTGTCAACTGGCGACATGAGCATCATTTATGCTCTAGGTGGTCAGGTTGTCGGCCGGCCAACTGCCGAATTGCCAGACAATCTACAAAAGGCAAAGTCCGTACAATCAATTGGCACAACCCATCAATTTGATGTCGAGCTGATCACGAGTTTAAAGCCCGATGTGGTGCTTGGGAATGAATCATTAAACAGCAAGGATATCTCTACTATAGAAGGAATTGGTTCACAGCTTCTTTTGACAAGTGCCAACTCAGTGAAGGATATCCAGCGTCAAGTTACTTTATTTGGTGATTTACTTGGAAAGCAGCAAAAGGCCAAAGCGCTCAATGCTCAAATCGATCAGCGGATCAAGCAAGTGAAGCAGCCTGAGAAAAAAGTAAAGACGCTCGTTGTGTATGGTGCACCCGGCACATATATGGCGGCACTTCCGCAATCTTTAAGCGGTGATCTGCTGCGGATCGCTGGTGGGGCGAATATTGCTGAAAATGAACCAGCACTCGAAAAGTTTCCGCAATATGCACAAATCAATGCAGAAAAGGTAATCGAGGCCGATCCAGATCTCATTTTGCTGATGACACACAGCAATCCTGAAGATGTCAAAGCAGGCTTTATGAGTGAAATGAAGCAAAATGCGGCGTGGCACGATGTATCAGCTGTCAAAAATGGACACGTTGAGATTCTACCAAGTGACCTATTTGGGACAAATCCAGGCGCAGAAGTCATCAGAGCGATCGATGAATTAGAGAAGAAATTGAAGCGATTGTCATCATGAAGATGAATGCAGAACTAGATTTTCAAAAAAGGCAGTCAAGACGAAAATGGCTGTTACCAGGATTGTTTCTCTCTTTATGTGTGGGCGTCTGTCTAGGACTTGCGGTAGGTTCTGTCCAATTGTCGCTACCGGATTTAATGGCTGTGTTCACGGGATCAGGTCTGCCTGTTCATGAAAAAATTGTCATGGATTTACGGTTTCCGCGTGTGCTCATTGGTTTTCTCGTTGGGGCCTGTCTCGCAGCATCAGGAGCGATTTTACAAGGAGTTGTCCGAAATCCACTGGCTGACCCTGGGATCATTGGTGTGACTGCGGGCGGCGGGTTAGCTGCTGTACTCAGCATGATTGTTCTTCCGCAATTCACGTATTTGCTTCCGGCAGCCGCTTTTCTGGGCGCCTTATTAGCAGCTCTTGTCGTGTATATGCTGTCATTTGATCAAGGGGTTTCACCGCTTAAATTGATCTTGGCAGGTGTTGCCGTCAATGCCTTGCTTGGTGCGGTGATGAATGGGTTTATGGTGCTTTACAGTGAGCGTGTGCAGGCTGTTTTGCCTTTTCTATCAGGGGGATTAAACGGACGGAGCTGGCATCATCTTAGCTTCGTGTCGCCATATGCGCTGGCTGGATTATGTCTTTGTTTTTTCGCCATTAAACCGTCCAATCTCCTTTTGCTTGGCGATGAATCGGCTCAGCTATTAGGCCTTCGAGTAGAGAGGACTCGATTTTTTCTCATTGCGCTGGCCGCTCTTTTAGCTGGAGCGGCTGTCAGTGTCAGCGGTTTAATCGGTTTTGTCGGGCTTGTTGTACCCCATTTTATCCGTCTTTTAATCGGAGATGATTACCGGTATTTGCTACCGATTTCAATGCTTGGAGGGGGCGTGCTTGTGGTCTTTGCCGATACAGCGGCACGGGTCTGGTTTACACCGGTTGAATTGCCTGTAGGGATCTTGCTTGCCTGCATCGGTGCACCTTTCTTCCTCTATTTATTAAAAAAGAAAGGGAGGGGTTAAGATGGATGTCATTGCAATGGATGACGTGAGTCTCAGTCAAGGCGGCTTTCGGCTGTCTTCCATTTCAGCAGCTGTTCCTAAAGGGAGTGTGACCGGAATCATTGGCCCGAATGGGTCAGGTAAGTCGACTTTTATCAAAGCGGCCGCACGACTGACCTCAATCGAAAGCGGCATGATTTACATTCACGACATCCCACAAAAAGAGATGACGGCACAGGAGATCGCCAAGGAGGTGGCAGTTCTCATGCAAACAAGAACCGCCATTCCATCGATGACAGTACGTGAGCTGGTCGCACTTGGACGCAGTCCGCATCGTTCCATCTGGAAAAAAAGCACCACGTCAGATCATGAAGCGATTGAGTGGGCGCTTGAGGTGACGAATAGCCGCACCAATGAAAACAGAATGCTCCATACATTATCAGGCGGAGAAAGACAAAAGGCATATATTGCAATGGCACTGGCTCAGAAGACAGAGACTATCATTCTGGATGAGCCAACCACTTATTTAGACATTGCGCATCAGCTTGAATTACTGGAGCTGCTCAAACAGCTGAATCAAACACATGGCATCACCATTTTAATGGTTCTCCATGACTTGCAGCAGGCCGCAAAATATTGTGACCGTCTCATTGCTATGAAGCGAGGTCAGGTGCATCAAATTGGCTCACCAAAAGAAGTGTTAACAGAAGACTTTTTCAAGGAGGTTTTTGGGATTCAGGCAGAGGTTCACTTAGACGGACCGCATCCACTCATTATCCCCATTGCCTCCATTCAACAACAAAAGGGAGATGAACCAAACATGATTATTGTAAATAACCAAGTAAGAGTAGAAAAAGGCAGTGCCGACCACCTTGTTAAACGGTTTAACAAGCAGGGGCAAGTAGAATTTATGGAAGGTTTTTTAGGAATGGAAGTATGGGTCACTCAGCAGACAACTGATTACGATGAAGTAACCATTCACACCCGCTGGAATCGAAAAGAAGACTTTGTGAATTGGACAAAATCTCAGGCATTTGGTGATGCGCACGCTCATGGAAAGGCGAAACCTGAAGGCCTGTTAAAAAACAAAATTACGTACTATGAAGTGCAAGTCACAAGACCTGCTTTACAGAAAAAAGCCTAAATATTCAAAAGCGCTGCAGCGAAGAAGCAGCGCTATTTTTTTGTGATTGTCTCTTTCCGTCACATATTTTTGACAAAGTATTCAAACAACTGACACAATCCCATCCAAATTTTAGGTAAAATTTACTTTATTTTTGAAGCGCATGGGTGTAAAGTACAGGTATAAATAACTAACCGAATGAAAATCAAGAGTAAAATTTCACCGAGTGAACTATATCAAATGGACTTCCACTTGTGAATCATTGAACAAATAGTGAACTTTTTGTGAAATGGTGAGCATAAATATCTCGAATCATTCGGCATGCGAAAGTAAGGGAGGATGTAAGGCTGTGAGTGAGCTGTTTTTAGCAAGATTTCAATTTGCCTCAACGACATTATTTCATTTTATTTTTGTTCCTATGTCTATAGGTTTGGTATTTATCGTTGCATTGATGCAAACCCTTTATGTCGTCAAGAAAAAAGAGATTTATAAAAAGATGGCAAAATTTTGGGGTCACCTTTTCTTAATTAACTTTGCAGTAGGTGTGGTGACAGGGATTCTGCAAGAATTCCAGTTTGGGATGAACTGGTCTGATTATTCAAGGTTTGTCGGTGATGTCTTTGGTGCACCGCTTGCCATTGAAGCGTTATTGGCCTTTTTCCTTGAATCTACATTTATTGGACTTTGGATATTCGGCTGGGATCGTCTGCCGAAAAAAATTCATTTGTTATGTATTTGGCTCGTTTCTCTTGGTACGATCTTTTCGGCGTTTTGGATTTTACTCGCCAACTCATTTATGCAGGAGCCAGTTGGATTTGTGATTAGAAATGGCCGTGCAGAAATGAATGACTTTGGGGCGCTCGTGACAAATCCGCAACTTTGGGTTGAGTTCCCGCACGTTCTGTTTGGTGCATTGGCAACCGGTGCTTTCTTTATCGCGGGTGTCAGTGCCTATAAAATGATCAAAAAACAAGAAGTGACCTTTTTCAAAAAATCTTTCCAGATTGCCATGGTGCTTGCTTTCATTTCTGGCTTAGGTGTGGCGTTCTCTGGACATGATCAAGCAAAGCACTTAATGGAATCACAGCCGATGAAGATGGCAGCAAGTGAAGCCCTTTGGAAGGATAGTGGAGATCCAGCGGCTTGGACACTATTTGCCAACATTGACACAGATAAAAAAGAAAACTCTGCGGAGATCAATATTCCGTTTGCTTTAAGTTACTTGGCTTATTCGAAGTTTAGTGGAGATGTGCCAGGCATGCTGACCCTTCAAAAAGAATATGAAGCAAAGTTTGGTCCTGGAGATTACATTCCTCCAGTCAAAACAACCTTCTGGAGCTTTAGAATCATGGTGGGTGCCGGCATGTTGATGATTTTTGCTAGTATGATTGGTTTGTATTTGAGCTTTAGAAAAAAACTAGAATCAAACAAATGGTATTTACGCTTCATGGTATGGATGATTGCGTTCCCGTTTATTGCAAACTCAGCTGGTTGGATCATGACGGAAATTGGGCGTCAGCCGTGGACAGTCTTTGGTATGATGACAACCGCACAATCCATTTCACCAAACGTATCGTACGGCATGTTGCTATTCTCAGTCATTAGCTTTACGACCATTTATCTGATTCTTGCCATCGTGCTTGCCTACTTATTCATTCGAGAAATTAAAAAAGGTGCACATTCTGAAGAGAATACAGATCAAAAGGATGAAACGGACCTGTCTACAGATCCATTTGATGGAGGCGCATATCATGGCATATCTTAACGAGATTTGGTTTATTCTTGTCGCAGTACTGTTTGTTGGATTTTTCTTCTTAGAAGGATTTGATTTTGGTGTCGGGATGTCCATGCAGCTGCTTGGAAAAGATGCACATGAGCGCCGCATTTTAATCAATACGATTGGCCCTTTCTGGGATGCGAATGAGGTCTGGTTGATTACAGCAGGCGGAGCTATTTTCGCCGCTTTTCCTCACTGGTACGCTACGATGTTCAGCGGATACTATATTCCGTTTACGGTTCTCCTGCTAGCGCTCATTGGGCGGGGGGTCGCCTTTGAATTTAGAGGGAAGGTCGAGAAGGCTTCATGGATCAAAACGTGGGACTGGGTGATCTTCTTTGGCAGCCTGCTTCCGCCATTTTTACTCGGCGTGCTATTCACAAGTATTTTACGAGGAATGCCCATTGATCAAAGCATGAATATGTACGCTGGATTTACAGACTTTGTGAATCTTTATTCAGTGATCGGCGGGGTAGCTGTGACGGTTCTTTGCCTTCTGCATGGATTGATTTTCGTCACACTCCGCACTGAGGGTGATTTAAGAAATCGTGCAAGAAAGCTCGGTCAGCGTGTTTTATTGATTGCACTGCCGGTTCTTGTTGTATTTGTTGGTGTGTCTATTCTTGAAACAGACATTTATACCGTGCGTCCGATCATTACGATCCCTTTAACTGTACTCATTGTGGTTTGTTATGTAGCGGCTCTATTCTTTATGAGAAAAGAGCGTGATGGATGGACATTTTTATTCACAGGTGCAGGTATTATGGTGACGGTGACCATGCTTTTCACAGCATTATTCCCGCGTGTCATGATTAGTTCGATCAACCATGCATTCGACCTCACCATTCAAAACGCTGCATCAGGATCTTATTCACTGACGGTCATGACGATTGTTGCCATTTCTTTGCTGCCTTTTGTGCTTGGGTATCAAATCTGGAGCTACTATGTCTTCCGTAAACGTGTAAGCGGTAAGGAGCCAATGACCTACTAATGGATAAACGTTTGCTTCAACTAAAAGGAATGAGGGGGCTTCTTGCCCTCTTAGGTATTGTGTCAATCATCCAAGGAGCAAGTATTATTTTTCAAGCACAGTGGCTGGCACATGCCATAACAACGCTGTTTGACGGGAAGAGCCTCATGCAGGCAACGCCTTATGTCTTGCTGTTTCTTGCTGCCTTTCTGGTGCGGCACGGTCTCACCTTGATGCGGGAGAAGGTCATGTTCACCTATTCTTCCCGAATTGGAGCAGACGTCAGAAAGCAGCTGTTGGACCAGCTGTTCCGTTTAGGGCCAGCTTTCACGAAGAAAAAAGGAACAGGAAAGCTTGTGACATTGGCGATGGAGGGCATTGCCCAATATCGTCAGTATTTACAGCTGTTTTTGCCGAAAATGGTGAACATGGCAGTTATTCCGGTGATGGTGCTTGTCTATGTTTGGACATTAGATGAAACATCTGCTGTCATTCTCATTGTCACGCTGCCAATTTTAATTGTTTTTATGATTTTGCTAGGACTTGTCGCTCAGCGTAAAGCGGCCAAACAATGGAGATCGTATGAGAAATTATCCAATCATTTTACTGATTCTCTCCGTGGCCTTGAAACGCTTCGCTACTTAGGGATTAGCAAAAAGCATTCTCGCAATATTGCAGAGGTCTCAAAGCGTTATCGAAAGGCGACGATGAGCACACTGAAAGTCGCCTTTCTTTCATCTTTTGCTCTCGATTTCTTTTCTATGCTGTCCATTGCGACTGTCGCTGTATTTCTCGGCTTGCGCTTAATTGAAGGAGATCTTTTGTTATTGCCCGCTTTGACCGCACTGATGCTTGCGCCAGAATATTTCTTGCCAGTACGTGAAGTAGGTAATGATTATCATGCGACGTTAAACGGTAAAGAAGCGAATGAGGCGATTCAAGTGATTTTAGAGGAAAAGGGCTTCCGAGAGCAGGAGACACAATCCGTGCAGCTGAACGAGTGGAATGAGCAATCTGAGCTCACACTGCAAGATGTCAGTGTCTTGCATGATGAGCATGCACCATATTCGATTCAGGATGTGGACCTCACTGTGAAAGGAAAGAAAAAAATTGGGATCATCGGTGCCAGTGGTTCGGGGAAATCGACGTTAACGGATGTTCTCGGCGGTTTTGTTGAACCGTCTGCAGGTGAAATCATCCTAAACGGAAAGCCGCTTGCTCATTTACAGCTGGCGGCATGGCAAAAAGAAGTCGTTTATATGCCGCAGCATCCTTATTTATTTCACATGACACTGAGAGAAAACATTCGTTTTTATGAACCGAATGCAACCGATGAAGACGTCGAAAGAGCGGTGGAAGAGGCAGGTTTGTCTCAGCTCGTAGCGGATCTCTCCAATGGACTGGATGAGGTCATTGGCGAACAGGGCAGAGGACTGAGCGGTGGACAAGCGCAGCGGATTGCCCTCGCTCGCACAGTGCTCGGCCAGCGATCCATTATGCTGTTAGATGAACCAACGGCTCATCTGGATATTGAGACAGAGTATGAATTGAAGAAAACAATGCTTCCATTGTTTGAAAATAAACTTGTGTTTTTAGCCACACACAGACTTCATTGGATGACGGATATGGATGAAATCATTGTGATGGATCATGGGACGATTGCAGAGATGGGGACTCATGAATCATTAATGAAAAGAAAAGGTGTGTACTATCAATTGGTACAGGAACAAATGGGGGCGGTCACACATGGTCAGTAAAGGCTGGTTTATACCTTATATCAAGGAGAATCAAAAGCTGTTTGCCTTGGTGCTTTTTTTAGGGGCGATTGCGGTGTTTTCTGCTTCTATGCTCATGTATACATCAGGGTTCCTCATTTCAAAAGCTGCCACAAGACCTGAGAATATCTTGATGGTCTATGTCCCCATCGTGGCAGTACGTACCTTTGGTATTTCACGCTCAGCTGCTCGTTATGCAGAGAGACTAGCGAGTCATCAGCTCATTTTGACAATGATTGAAAAAATGCGGGTACGTCTTTATGACATGGCTGAACGAAGTGCCAAACAGACTAAGCTTGGAACAGGTGAAATGCTTGGGCTGTTATCAGAAGATGTGGAGAGATTACAGGATGCGTATTTAAAAACAATCTTTCCATCCATCGGTGCGCTGCTTTTATATGCCGCTTCGATTGGAGCCCTTGGGCTTTTTTCATGGCCTTTTGCCGGATTGATGCTGCTTTATATGGCGCTGCTCGTATTTGTATTCCCATACATCACAGTACTTGTGAACCGGGCGAGACAAATTCAAATGAAGAAAGGCAGAAATGAACTGTACAGCCATTTAACAGATGCCGTCATGGGCGTGAGTGACTGGTTGTTTAGCGGCAGACAGAACGATTTTGTTGAAGGTTATGAACGAAAAGAAGCAAAGCTATTAGCACTCGAAGCGGCAAAGCATCGGTTTATCCGTCTGCGCCAATTTTTAGCACAGCTAGTCATTGGAGGAGCAGTCGTCCTTGTTGTGTATTGGAGCGGCTCAGTCGTTCAGGCTGGTTCTATGCCGCACACGCTGATCGCAGCTTTTGTGCTTGTACTGTTTCCATTAACAGAAGCCTTTCTTCCGCTGTCAGATGCAGCAGGCGATATTCCTGTTTATCAGCATGCCGTCAGCAGATTAAATCATTATGAAAAGCAATCGTATGAAGGATTAGTGGAGAGGGAGGCAGCAGACGAGACACCCGTCTCTGATGGCGTTGAAGCGGTCTGTTTTGATCAAGTCACCTTCGGATTTGAAGTCAATAAACATGTACTAAAGCATTTTTCGTTTTCCATGAAGCAAGGTGAATCGCTCGCTCTTTTAGGAAAAAGCGGTGCAGGCAAATCGACCATTTTAAAACTGTTAGAAGGGGCAGTCGTGCCAAATCAAGGGGTTGTCAGCATTCAGGGGAAACCGGTACAAAGCATTCAAGAGGAGATATCCTCTTATGTGTCTGTGCTCAATCAACAGCCCTATTTATTCGATACGTCTGTTTTAAACAACATTCGCTTAGGTTCTCCAGAAGCGACAGAAGAGCAAGTAAAAGAAGCCGCGCAGCAAGTGCAGCTGCACGATTACATTGAGTCTTTGCCAGAAGGTTATCACACAGGTGTACAAGAGACAGGGGTTCGTTTCTCTGGTGGAGAAAGACAGCGTATGGCTCTAGCACGGATTTTGCTGCAAAACACACCGATTGTTGTATTAGATGAGCCAACCGTCGGGCTTGATCCACGCACAGAGCGTGAATTGCTTGAAACAATCTTCCGTGTGTTAAAAGGAAAAACAGTCATTTGGATCACCCATCATCTCACTGGCTGTGAGGCATGTGACCGTATGATGTTTATTGAAGGTGGACGTATTGAGATGGAAGGGCACCATCATGATTTGCTGAAAGAAAATGTGCGTTATCAAAAGCTGTATGAAATGGATCGTCCATTTTCGGTCGTGTAAAAATTGAACGACAAGAACGTTCGGACAGAAGATTTCTGCCCGAACGTTTTTTTGAGCTTAAGGATTTACTTTTCCTACACCCGCATTTGATACAACTTCTGATTTCACATTGTTCACGTTAAGCAAAGAGTAGTTATAAGGAGGGTTGTACGTACCTGTTGAAGACGTTGGCAGGCTACCTGTGCTGTTAATATATGAGTTGTTGATGACATGCCATGTACCGACTTGACGGCTGTCCCAGCTGCCAATGGCATTGTTTGTATTTTCAAATACGTTGTGCTCAATTCTCATTTTTGCGCCCATACGAGAGTTAATCGCAGTTGTATGGATGCCTTTGTAGTAGTTGTTATACACATGACCTTCTCCGTAGCGCATAGACGGTACACGAGAGTTCAAGTTTTCAAAGCGGTTGTTGTGGAATGTGATTTTTCTGTTGTAGTTATCGTTATCGGAGCTGCCCATCAGCATTGTTTTCCAGCTGTCATGGACATAGTTCCATGAGAACGTAATGTAATCGGAGTCATTTTTCACATCGAATAACCCATCATAGTCATCTTTCCCAGAGTTCAAAGTGTTGTAGAGTTCATTATGGTCGACCCATACGTTTTTAGAACCACCTTCGATTCCGATGGCATCTTTATCACCGATTTTGCTGTGATGGATTTTGAGGTTGCGGATGATGACGTTATTGGCACGCCATACTTTAATACCAATCCCATTAAATTCGCCGTTTGTCCCTTTACCGACGATGGAGACATTGTTTGTATCTTTCACATCAATTTTATTGGCCGATGTATTAGAAGGAGTAATCGTTCCGTCTACCACGATTTTCAATTTTTCATTTGTTCCTTTGCTTTTGAGGGCAGCTAATAGTTCATTTCCGGTTTTCACCGTCACCGTTTTACCGCCTTCACCGCCTGTTGTACCGCCATTTAATGTGGAGAATCCTTGCTGATTAAAATTGGCCATAATCGAAGGGCTTTCTGGATATTTCGTTGCTGCTTTTGCCTCCCCATTTGGCGCAAATAATGAAGTCACGAGACCAACCGCTAACACACCAGCTAACATTGGAACTTTTTTCTTCAACATGAACATCTCCATTCTATATTTTGTTTTAATGTAAACGTTTCCAAAATAAGCTGCGATTCAACCGCTCCTCCTTCCTTCGCCAGCATCGCCTCTTTCGGAATGTAGGAAGAGCATAGCACGCAAAAAGGTATCATCGGCTAAGAATTGGAACGAAGTATTCCACGATTTTCAAGGAAACTAAGGCAATGATTATTTCAATTTATCTACATGAGACAAGGATCATTGACGATAGGTATTGGGGTAACCTAGTGATTATGAAAAGGACGTTCTTTTTTTCAAGGAAAATCAAGATGATTACGAAAGCGTCATTTTGTTAGAGACAAAGACATGTCATAATCATTACATAAGAAAAAATTGGATATCAAATAGATCCATGCGCTAAACAGTAGGTAGAAAAGGCTCCAATTTAAAAAAAGAAGGTCTATTTTAAACGATGCGATCACCGGTGTCGTCTAATCAATAAGAGATAGAAAGGAAGGAGGGACGTGTTTGGAGCAGACCGAGGAGACTTTATGGATCAAGCGGGCAAAACAGGGGGATGATGCCGCATTTACCGCCCTTTATCGGCATCATTATTCGTTTCTTTACCGTTATTTGATGAAATTGACCCTTCAACAAGAGCTGACAGAGGAGATCATGCAAGAAACGATGCTCAAAGCGTACATGAAACTTTCTTCTTTTAGAGGAGATTCATTATTTTCAACATGGCTCATGTCCATTGCATCTAGACAATTTTTAGATCATCAAAAGAAAAGAAAACGTGAACAAACGAGAGAAGGAAAGGCGAATCAAGAAGCCATCCGCCGGTTCAAATGGGATGTTCAGCAAAAAGGCCATACTTGGCATGACATGTGGGATGCTTTAAATGAGTTAAAGGCTCAGGAGAGAGCACCGATCCTTCTCCATTACTATTATGGCTTTACTTACCCTGAAATCGCTTCGATGCTCGGGGTGAGAGAAGGTACGGTGAAATCGAGGGTTCATCATGGGATCAAGAAAATTCGAAAGGAGTGGGACTGATGAAAGAAGATCGTTTCGCCGATCGTTTAAAAGAGGAGCTGCAGGAGCTCGATGAACAAATCGAAGTAGAAAAGCCGAGTGAACAAGCTTTGATGTTGATGCTAAAGCAGGCAAAGGAAAAAGAGAAAAAACGTTTTAAACAAGAAGTGCTGGCGTACATCATCGTCAGTCTGACCATCATGACACTTTTTGCAGCTGCCATTACTCATTTGCCCATCATCTTCATTCTTCTCCAAGTGGTGAGTGTGCCGCTCTGTGTGGTTGTCGGCATCAAGGAATATCAACATATTAAAGGAGGGTCCTCCTTATGAGTCATACGGAAATGATCATCTTATTGTGCGCATTACCGTTACTGTTTGCACAAGGATTTCTCTTATTTATGGATGCTAAGA
Source organism: Bacillus sp. UNC125MFCrub1.1 (assembly GCF_000701305.1). NCBI lineage: Bacteria > Bacillati > Bacillota > Bacilli > Caryophanales > Bacillaceae > Bacillus > Bacillus sp. UNC125MFCrub1.1. The sequence goes on along the minus strand of NZ_JNIG01000009.1, from coordinate 775,127 downwards.
AAAGAGGGCGTTATAAATGGTTCTGGGGCATCATTGGATTAATCAACTTCCCATCTTCTTCTATTTTATATTGGCTGTGTGTTGTCTTACCTGATCGTAAAAGAGGAGAAAAGCTCAGAAAAAATTGAAGACGTTGTAAAACTTTTGACCTTTTTTTTGAATGATCATCATCTAGAAACAATGAAAGTTTCATGAATGTGTCAAAGAAAGCGGGATGTTGAACGTCCAGTTCGTCATTTCTAGCACGATAGTCATTCTTTGAGCGCGTCATTTTCATGACGGAAGGTGATTCTGCTTAATCTATCTCATTTCGGCATCGTTTTCATCTGTTATCAATATTGATCAGTTTTTACAAATGGTGTTAAATTAATCTCAATATGCGTTAGAAAATCTAACAACCAAAGAGTGAGATATTGACAAGGAGGCAGATGAGACATGTTGACCTTAGATCGAGCAGCACAAACAGCACAAAGCTACATCCACCGTGTGCTAGAGGATGTAGAAAAACGGAATCCAGGCGAGGCGGAATTCCAACAAGCCGTAAAAGAAATTCTGGAATCCCTCGTCCCGGTTTTTGCAAAACACCCAGAGTATGAAAAACAGGGGATCTTAGAACGCTTAATTGAGCCTGAGCGGCTTGTGATGTTTCGTGTACCGTGGGTAGACGATGAAGGCAAAGTACAGGTGAACAGAGGATTCAGGGTTCAATTTAATAGTGCCATCGGTCCTTATAAGGGGGGCATTCGGTTTCACCCATCGGTCAATGCAAGCATCATCAAGTTTTTAGGATTTGAACAAATCTTTAAAAACGCACTGACAGGTTTGCCGATCGGCGGAGGGAAAGGTGGATCAGATTTTGACCCTAAAGGGAAATCTGATGGAGAAATCATGCGTTTTGTTCAAAGTTTTATGAGTGAACTCAGTCGTTATATTGGACCTGATCAAGATGTACCGGCAGGAGATATTGGGGTAGGTGCACGCGAAATTGGCTATATGTTCGGACAGTACAAAAAAATGCGTGGTGCGTATGAAGCAGGTGTCCTGACAGGAAAAAGTCCTGGTTTTGGAGGCAGCTTAGCGAGAAAAGAAGCGACAGGCTATGGACTGGTGTACTTTATGGAAGAAATGTTAAAAGCCCACGGAATGCAATTTGAAGGGCGATCTGTTGTTGTGTCTGGCTCAGGGAATGTATCGATTTATGCGATGGAAAAAGTATTGGAATTAGGCGGAAAGGTTGTGGCTTGTAGTGATTCAAGCGGAGCCATTTACGACCCTCAAGGCATTTCACTTGAGACAGTGAAGCAGCTGAAGGAAGTCGACAACCAGCGAATTGCTGCCTACATAGACATTCACCCGCATGCTGAATTGATTGAAGATTGCGAACAAATTTGGTCTCTTCCTTGTGACATTGCGCTGCCATGTGCGACCCAAAATGAAATTTCAGAGTCGCAAGCACAGCAGCTAGTGGCAAACGGTGTCATCGCTGTAGGAGAAGGGGCCAATATGCCGTCCACACTTGGGGCCGTCAAAGTATTTGAACAACATGATATTTTGTTTGCACCAGCAAAAGCGGCAAATGCTGGCGGAGTGGGTGTTTCGGCGTTAGAAATGGCGCAAAACAGTGCGAGAATGTCTTGGACTTTTGAAGAAGTAGATGGTCAGTTGAAACAAATGATGCAGTCGATTTATCGTCAGTGTACTGAGACAGCTGAAGAATACGGATACGCTGGAAACTTAATGGTAGGCGCAAATATTGCAGGATTTCGCAAAGTGGCAGATGCCATGATCGCACAAGGCGTCATTTAACTCCTGCTCTCCCGCACCTGTTTATTTCATCACAAGATCGGGAATCGTCTTGTAAGAATGACAATAAGGAGGCGCGGGAGAAAATGAAAAAGTGGCTGAAACAAATTGTCAAATGGGCACCAGTGATTTATCCAGTGGTGAGGAAAATATACAAAGAACGAAAAGCATCCAAAAGTCGTAACGTATCAGCCGGGTAATCCGGCTTTTTTTTATGAAATGAATGAAACAAAAAAATATGCTGTGGGAATGATCCATTTCACTTCTCTCTCCGTTAAGTACATAACAAACGGAAAGAGGAGGCAAAACAGATGAAAATGAAAAAAGCATTTTTAACGATCCCGCTTAGTGCAGCATTATTATTACCAACTGCTCAAATGGCAAGTGCACACGAAGGACATATGCATGGGGATGCAAAAAAGTCGTCATCATCACAAGAGGTGTCAAATAAAGCAACGGATCTTCGCGCAGCGCTTGATCAGCTCTTCTCAGAACATGCTTATTTAGCAGTGATCACGATGCAAAAGGGAATTGACGGCAGTAAAGATTTTGATCAAGCAGCAGCAGCGTTAAATGAAAACACGAATGATCTATCAGATGCGATCGCCTCTGTGTATGGAAAAAAAGCAGGGAAACAATTTAAAGAGATTTGGTCAAGCCATATCGGCTACTTCGTTGATTATGTACAAGCAACAGCGAAAAAAGATGAAGCAGGTAAAAAGAAAGCGGTCAAAGAGCTTGATCAATACCGCATGAAACAAGCTGATATGCTTGATAAAGCAACAGGTGGAAGATTGAAAGCAAGTGAACTTGAAGAAGGTTTAAAAATGCACGTCAATGAACTGCTAAAAGCTTTTGACAGTTACACAGAAAAGGATTTTGATACAACCTATGAAACGGTCAGAAAATCCATTCATCATATGTTTGAAGTAGGTAAAGGCGTATCATGGGCGATTACAGATCAATTTCCTGGGAAATTTGATCAAAAATCAGTGGATACTCCAGCCGCAGATCTTCGTGAGGATTTAAACTACTTGTTCTCAGAGCATTTGGCACTCGCGGTAGTGGCTATGCAAAAAGGGAATGATGGCAGCAAGGACTTTGACCAAGCGGCAGCAGCCTTAAATGAAAATACAAATGATTTATCAGATGCGATCGCTTCTGTTTATGGAAAAGATGCAGGAAAACAATTTAAAACGATCTGGTCAAGTCATATCGGATATTTAGTTGATTATGTTAAAGCAGATGCATCAGGAGACGAGCAAGCAAAAGAAAAGGCTGTCAAAGATTTAGATGCTTACCGTATGAAACAAGCAAAATTTTTAGATCAAGCGACAGATGGACGATTGAAGGCGGCTGACTTAGAAGCTGGGTTGAAAACGCATATTGATGAGCTCATCAAAACGTACACGTCTTATCATCATGGTGAATATGATCAGCTGTACCCGACTGTCAGAGAAGCATACGGCCATATGTTCATGGTTGGTCAAGATGTCGCATCAGCTATTGTCGATCAGCATCCTGACATGTTCAAATCCAACATGCCAAATGAGATGCCGAAAACAGGTATGGGAGGCACAGCCGGTCCATTAGGTATGTCATATGAAGCATTTGCTGGGATGATGGCAAGTCTCATCTTAGCCGGAGGTGCAGTGGGGGCGTTCTTCCTCATTCGCCGTAAACCATCAAATTAAGCAGGCATCAAGACAAGAGGGAACGTGCACAATCGTGCCGTTCCTTTCTTCAAAAGGAGGTCGACTTGCGTGAAAAGATGGCTGTTTGGTATTCTGACGCTTTTCATCATCACGGGCTGCGCATCCCAATCAATAGATGAAAAGTCATCCTCTGAAACTGCATCATCTCCTGAGCCAATGACAGCAAAACAAGCCAAGAATCAATCTCATTCACACGACACGTTAAAAGATGAGCCATCGGGTATTGTTCCCGCTGACATCTCCATTCCAGCGATTGATGTCCAAGCAAAAGTGGAGAAAACGACTTTATCAAAGGATGGCAGTATGGGTGTTCCACAAAATACAGATCACACAGCTTGGTTTAAAGATGGTCCGAAGCCTGGTGATAAAGGGAATGCTGTCATAAATGGTCATGTTGATAATAAATGGGGTCCAGCTGTTTTTTATCGACTAAAGGAGCTAAAAAAGGGAGACAAAGTCATTGTGACATCCTCGTCAGGGGAAAAGCGAACCTTTGAGGTTCTCAAGGTGAAAAGCTATCCGCGCGAAGAGAAACCAAATGCTTTTTTCGGGTACGCCTTTACACGGAATCTCAATTTCATCACATGTACGGGAACTTTTGATCATGCAGCCGGTACACATGAAAAAAGATTGGTTGTCTTTACACAACTGATTTCCTCATAAGAAAAAGGCGGATACACGGAGGTGTAACGCCTTTTTTTCATGATTTCCACAACAGCATCTTAGAAGAAGATTCATAGGTCATTAGATATGGTTGGTTGTATAAATAGGGGCGTTTGTCATATAAATGAGTTGGCAATTTTTATTTCTTTTCAGTAGAATATGAGTAATGAAGAGAACTGTAAGCGTATACAACCTGTCCAAACAAGGCAGATTCTCCACCCTAAATGAAGGAGGCCGATCTAATGCTGAGTAAAAGACTGGCGCACATTTTAAGTCAGCTGATGGCAGCTGAGACTCCTCTCACGAGCGCAGCGCTTTCTGTCAGTTTACAAGTGACAAGCCGCACCATCCGAACAGACATCAAGGAACTGAATGAGCGTCTAGCCCTTTATCAAGCAGCTGTATCAGCTGTTAGAGGCGCTGGCTATGAGCTGTTGATCAACGATGAGAATGCCTTTCGCCGTTTTATGAAGGAAGAAGTCGAACAGGAAGAACCGCTTGCTGTTCTTCCAGAAGAGCGAGTTCGATTTATTTTGAAAAAGCTGCTTCTAGCGGAATCATATGTGAAGCTGGAAGACTTACAGGAGCAGCTGTTTATTAGTAAATCGACGATGAGTAATGACATGAAATGGGTCAAACGTAAGCTCGAACCCTTTGATCTGAAGCTGGAAGCAAAGCCGAATAAAGGCTGCCGGATTAAAGGATCTGAGATGAAAATCCGTTATTGCATGTCAGAATATTTATTCAATGAACGGCGTTCCTATCAAACAATGCTGGACACGGCGGTTACGATTTTGCCAAAACATGAGCTGGAATTGATTCAGAGAACCATGATTGATTATATCAACGAGGAAAAAATGAATCTATCAGACATTTGCATGAATAATTTAATTGTTCATATTGCTATTGCCTGTAAACGGATTAGACACGGAAACTATGTATCTGTGCTGCCTGAAGAAATCAACGAAATCCCAAGGGCAAAAGAATACAAGGTAGCCAAAAAAATGGTTGAGCGTCTTGAAGGGCTGCTGGATGTCTCATTTCCACAAGAGGAAATCGTTTATATCGCCATCCATTTGCTAGGAACAGCCAAAATGGTACAGTCTTTTTCAACGGGCGGTCAAAAACAAATTGTGGATGATGACACGAGCCGTCTTGTTCAACTGATGCTGAAAGCCATTGATCAAAAATTGCAGCTGGATTTAGCGGGAGATGCGGAATTGCTGATTGGCCTCAGTTTGCACTTAAAGCCAGCGATCAATCGGTGTAAGTATGGAATGAATTTAAGAAATCCAATGCTAGATGAGATCAAAGCGGGCTATCCAATTGCCTTTGAAGCAGGGATTGTGGCGAGCAGGGTCATTGAAGAAGAGACAGGTTTGTCCATTCATGAAAATGAGATCGGCTATATGGCACTTCATTTTGGTGCGGCCTTAGAGCGTAGGAAAATGGAGATACCACCGAAGCGATGCCTGATTGTCTGTGCGTCTGGTGCAGGGAGTGCAAGGCTACTTCAAGATCGTTTGCGGTCACAATTTGGGTCAAAGCTGACCATTTTAGGCACAGCAGAGCTTTATTCGCTTCCGCATGTCTCTTTACATGCATTGGATTTAATTATTACAACCATTCCCATTCATATGGATTTACCGATTCCGGTCATTCAAGTGAACACGATTTTAGGAGGCAGTGATTTTTTAAAAATAGAAGAAGCTTTGACAAGTGAAACAAGAGTGACATTAGCCACGCAATATATGAAAAAGGAATTGGTCTTTACAAAACGCGCCTTTCAAACAAAGGAAGAGGTCATACACTTTCTCACGCAAAAGGTCATTGACATGGGCTTAGCGCCAGCAGAACTTACACAATCTGTGATGGAAAGAGAAGAGTCTGCACCGACTTCATTTGGGCATTATACAGCGATTCCGCATCCGATGACCCCGCTGACAGAAGAGACGTTTTGGGCGATCTGTACATTAGAAAAACCGATCATTTGGGGAGAGAAAAAAGTTCAATTTGTGTGCTTGCTTTGTGTCGAAAAGGAGAACGCCAAAGACTTAAAAGGCATGTACCGTCTGCTTGGAGAGCTTGTCCATCATGTGAAATTTATTCAGCACCTCATCACCTGTGACACCTTTGAAGACATGCTGGATGTCATGGATAAAAAAGCGCCTTCGTACAAGAACTAATGGTGTGATATTAACTTTTTCCGCTTCCTAAAGGAAAAAGTATGGGTGTTTATGAAAGCGGTTTCATAATATGATGAATGTGTAAAGAAAAGCTTCATACTTCAAAAAGGGGGCGTTTACAATGAACATTTTATTAGTTTGTGCAGCAGGTATGTCAACAAGCTTACTTGTCACAAAAATGGAGAAGAGTGCACAAGAACAAGGAAAAGACTATCGTATTTGGGCAGTATCTGGAGATGCTGCTAAAAATCATATTGATCAAGCCGATGTGCTTTTATTAGGACCTCAAGTTCGTTATTTATTACCGCAAATGAAAAAACTCGGAGAAGACAAAGGAATTCCAGTAGATGTGATTAATACCGTGCATTATGGCGTATGTAATGGCGCTGAGGTTTTAAAATCTGCTGAACAGTTAGTGAACGGATAAAGGGGGCGGAAGGGATGAATGGATTCAACCGATTTCTAGAAGAGAAGGTTATGCCGTTTGCAGGGAAGATTGCCGCTCAAAGACATTTACAAGCATTGCGTGACGGAATTGTTTTAACCATGCCTCTCATTATCGTCGGTTCACTGTTTCTTATTTTAGCCAACCTTCCGATTCCAGGATACAGCGATTTTATGGCAAGTGTCTTCGGAGCCGAATGGGCCACGAAACTATCCTATCCTGTGAATGCCACCTTTGACATTATGGCACTTGTTGCGACCTTTGGGATCGCATACAGGTTAGCTGAAAAGTATGCAGTCGATGCACTGTCATCTGGTGCAATTGCTGTCGCAGCTTTCCTCCTAGCCACACCTTATCAAGTACCGTTCACACCTGAAGGATCAACAGAAGCTATCCTAGTGAATGGCGGTATTCCCGTCACACTGATGGGCAGTAAAGGGCTATTCGTTGCCATGATTATTGCCATGCTTTCCACCGAAATTTACCGCTTTATTGTACAGCGGAATATCGTCATCAAAATGCCTGATGGTGTACCGCCAGCAGTTAGTAAATCGTTTATCGCACTTATTCCAGGTTTTGTGGTCATCACGCTGATCTGGGTCGCTAGGCTTCTGATTGAGATGACACCTTTTGAGAGTATTCATAATATCATCACGGTCTTAATTGGCACACCACTATCCATTCTTGGTGGAAGCTTAGGCGGAAGTATCGTTGCCATCGGTGTGCAAATGCTCCTCTGGGCATGTGGTATTCACGGAGCCACCATTGTCGGAGGAGTCATGGGTCCGATTTGGCTCGGTGCGATGGATGAAAACCGTCTTGCCTTCCAAGCAGGAGAAGTGCTGCCGAATATTTTCACAGCGCAGTTCTTTGAAATCTTTATCAATGTCGGCGGAAGCGGCGCGACGCTTGCTTTGGTACTGACCATGATCTTGCGTGCGAGAAGTAAACAAATGAAACAGCTTGGCCGTCTTGCGATTGGGCCAGCCATCTTTAACATCAACGAACCGATCATTTTTGGAATGCCGATTGTGATGAACCCAATGCTTCTCATTCCGTTTATCCTTACGCCAATTATGATGATCATCACCACATATATCGGAATGAGCACAGGACTTGTAGCAAAACCGGCAGGGATCGCTGTCCCGTGGACAATGCCGCCAATCATTTCAGGCTATCTCGCAACAGGCGGGAAAATCTCTGGCGCGGTCATGCAGCTGATTAACCTTGCCTTGTCATTTGCGCTATACTATCCATTCTTTAGAATGTGGGATAAGCAGAAATTGAAAGAAGAAAATGAGCTTGAAGCAAAAGCATCAACAGATGAAAATGTCGTCAGCATGTAATAGAGGGAACAAGGGGGATGCGGCCGATGGAAATGGAACAAATTGTGTTTCAACTCATCTTGCACGGTGGTAATGGCAGAAGCTCGGCCATGGAGGCCATTACATGTGCAAAGCAAGGCAATTTTGATGAGGCGAAGCAAAAATTGCAGGAAGCACAAGACGCGTTAAATGAGGCGCATCACGCACAGACAGAGCTAATCCAAGGAGAAATCAGAGGAGAGAAAACCGACGTCAGTCTCTTGATGATTCATGCACAGGATCATCTGATGAACGCTATGACCGTCAAAGAGCTTGCAGCTGAAATCATTGAGCTCCATGAAAAAATGAAGCAATTCGGAGGTGTCAATTCATGAAAGACGGAATTAAAATTGTCACAATAGGCGGTGGATCAAGCTATACGCCTGAGCTCGTCGAAGGGTTTATTAAACGATATCAAGAATTGCCTGTAAAGGAGTTATGGCTTGTGGATATTGAAGCAGGTCAGGAAAAGTTGAACATCGTGGGTGCTCTTGCAAAACGTATGGTTGAAAAAGCGGGTTTGCCGATTGAAGTGCACCTCACCCTTGACCGCCGGGCAGCTCTGAAAGATGCGGACTTTGTCACGACACAATTCCGTGTAGGACTGCTCGAAGCCAGAGCCAAGGATGAGAGAATCCCGCTTAAATATGGCGTCATTGGACAGGAAACGAATGGTCCAGGCGGGTTATTTAAAGGTCTACGCACCATTCCAGTCATTCTAGACATCGTGAAGGATATGGAAGAGCTTTGCCCAGATGCCTGGCTGGTGAACTTTACAAATCCAGCAGGCATGGTCACAGAGGCGGTGTTACGCTACACGAATCTGAAAAAAGTAGTCGGTCTATGCAATGTGCCGATTGGAATCAAAATGGGCATTGCAAAAGCGCTGGATGTCGATGTCGAACGCATTGAAGTACAATTTGCAGGCCTCAATCACATGGTCTATGGCTTAGATGTGTATTTAGACGGGGTCAGCATTATGGATCAAGTACTCGATGAATTAGGAAATCCAAATAGCCAGTGGTCCATGAGGAATATTGAAGCGAAAAACTGGGAGCCTTCTTTCGTCAAAGGCTTAGGGGTCATCCCATGTCCGTATCATCGTTATTACTATAAAACGAAAGATATGCTGGAGGAAGAACAAAAAGCGGCTCAAGAAAAAGGAACAAGAGCAGAGGTTGTGCAGCAAGTCGAGCATGAACTATTTGAGTTATATAAAGACCCAGATTTATCGATTAAACCGCCGCAGCTCGAAAAAAGAGGCGGGGCTTATTACAGCGATGCAGCATGTAATTTGATCAGTTCCATCTATAATGATAAACATGACATTCAACCGGTAAATACAGTGAACAGAGGAGCGATTGCCAGCATTCCGGCCGAATCAGCGGTTGAAGTGAACTGTATCATTACAAAGGACGGACCAAAACCAATCGCGACAGGTGATCTGCCTGTGGCTGTGAGAGGACTCGTTCAACAAATCAAGTCTTTCGAGCGTGTGGCAGCTGAAGCAGCTGTGACAGGAGATTACGAGACGGCTCTTGTCGCCATGACCATCAATCCACTCGTTCCTTCTGACGAAATTGCAAAGCAAATCTTAGATGAAATGCTTGAAGCGCACCGTGAATATTTACCGCAGTTCTTCAAATCAGTGAATGCTTAAAATAAAATGGCCCCTTTATGGGGTCGTTTTTTATGATTTTTTCATATGGAAACCGGAGAAAGCAGTGTATGATAGAAAAAACAACATGTACTGCTTCACAGAAAGGACGGTTAGAATATGGTGGCAATTGGGTTAATGCTTTACGGCTTTATCGTTCAACCTCTACTTAGTTACGGCACAGTGGTTTTGTTTTTGTATGGAATCATCGCTTCGTTTATTGGTCTGATTCGGCATAGACAGGATGTGTGGATGTATGTTCTCCGCTTGCTCGTTTGTTTTACCATTCCAGTAACCAATCTGTTAATGTATTTCGCAACCATCGGTGGAGATGAAAGAGACTTTGATTTCCAGCCGATGCCGCCAGTTTATCATCTTGTTTTTATCCTAGAAATCATCATCGTCTTTTTACCAGAGATCTTTTTACTGATCGAGAGAAAGCGGAGTATCAAAGGGAAACAGTGGATATATGCAGGGGCCATTGTGGGGATAACGGTCTTGTTTTGGTGCACGATTTGATGAGAGGCTGATGGACATCTAAGTCTTTTTCGCCTTTTTGTTGCGCAACCTCTTTCGCCTCACTTTTACAAAAGTAATGGAAAGAACAAAGATAGAAATCCCGAGAAACTTAAATAGAAAACGGGTGAAGAACGGTGAATCGTCGAAACCTGTAGCGATGATGATTGATCCGATGCAAATCCCAAAGAACGCAAGTAAATAAGTAAAAAACATACCATCACTCCTTAAGCGTGGAATAGATCCATATTTTCCATTATGAGGTAGTGAAGGAGATAAAGAAACAAAAAAAGAACCCTTCATCAAATGAAAGGTTCTTTCGCTTGCTTATGCCTGCTTGACGACCGAATCGACTTCTACTGTCCAGCCGAAGATATCTGGCTGAGTTCCTTTTTGGATTCCGGTAATCGCTTCGTACAATTTCTTCGATACTTCGCCTGTTTGACCATTTTGAATGACGTATGGCTGATCGTGATAAATTAATTCACCGACAGGAGAAATGACGGCTGCCGTTCCTGTCCCGAAGATTTCTTCAAGTTCACCGGATTGATGTGCTTCAATTAACTCATCAATTGAAATTTTACGTTCTGTCACAGGGATTTCCCAATGCTTTAACAGCTCAAGCACAGAATTCCGTGTGATCCCTTCTAAAATGCTGCCATTCAGTTCAGGCGTCACGATTTCTCCATTGATTTTAAAGAAGATATTCATACTGCCGACTTCTTCAATGTACTTTTTCTCGATGCCATCAAGCCACAGGACTTGTGAAAATCCTTTTGTTTCAGCAACTTGCTGTGCTTTCAAGCTCGATGCATAGTTTCCAGCTGTTTTGGCATTCCCTGTTCCGCCTTTAACGGCGCGGACAAATTCGTTTTCCACCGCAATTTTGACCGGATGGATGCCTTCTTTATAATAAGAACCTACTGGAGATAAAATGATGATCAGCTTGTAGGTGCTTGACGGTGCAACACCTAAATAGGGCTCAGTAGAAATAATGAATGGTCGAATATACAAAGAAGTGCCCTCTGCATCAGGTACCCAATCCTTGTCAATGCGAATGAGTTCATTTAAGCCTTCTAAAACCGTTTCTGTATCAATTTGTGGGATACATAGGCGGTCATTTGATCTGTTTAAGCGTTCCATATTTTTTTCGGGACGGAATAAAAGAATCTTTTGATCCTCAGACACATACGCCTTCAAGCCTTCAAAAACAGATTGGCCATAATGATAAACCATAGAAGCTGGGTCCATTGGAATCGCCTGATAAGGAATAATTCTCGGATCATACCAGCCTTTATCAATTGAATAATCCATCACAAACATGTGGTCTGTGAAGATTTTTCCGAATTCAAGTTGATCAGATTGAGGTTTTGGTTTTTTTGTTGAACTAAGTTCAACGCGGATGGGTTGTTTTGGCATCGTAAATCTCCTTGCTGTTTGATTATTTGAAAATTCTAATAATATGAAATAATTATGATTCTATTCTATACCTTCACAAAATATTAGCAATAGGTTTTCTGGAATTCAGACAAGAAAAATCTGTTAAAGCGCTTTCCTCCTCTCTGTCGTGGTTTTACTGAAGTTTCCCCTTAGAAATAAAATCCAATTTAATTATTAACTGATTAATCTGACAATTTAAAAGCGATTTGTTTTCCTGTAAGATATTCTTTCAACCATACACCTTTTGACTAGTACATTGCAAGGGGCATTGCCATATTTTAATCCTCTTTTTTTTAACCGATAAAGGTAGAAGAGAGTGGAAGGGAGCAAACAACGAGATGAAACGAATGATATCAGGCGCCTTATTGATTTTATTGATGACCGCCATTAGTTTTGGCTGTCAAGCGATGACGGAGGAGGCTGGTGCGAAGCAAGGTACTGCCTATTACGTCGCAGCAAATGGGAACGACAAACATCCAGGGACAAAGCAAAAGCCTTTCCGTACGCTGAAAAAAGCGGCAAGTATCGCGAAAGCTGGAACAACAGTTTATATGAGAGGCGGTACATACAAAGAGAAATTGATTGTCCGCCATTCTGGAACAAAGAAAGCACCAGTTGTTTTTCAAGCGTATGGAAAAGAGAAGCCTGTCATTAGCGGAGCATCTCTTAAAGGAAATCAAGCAGACGGTGGTCTTGTGAAGATTGATCAAAAAAGCTATATCACCCTGAAAGGGCTGACAGTCGGTCATATTAAAACGAATCAAGAAGATGTGACACCCATCGGTATATTCATCACAGGAAGCGGCAAAGGCGTCAAACTGCTTAACAACCGTGTGTACGACATTCAGACGACACATCAAAATGGGAATGCTCATGGCATTGCGGTCTATGGAACGAAAGCACCTGCAGCCATTGAAGACATTGAAATCAAAGGAAACACTGTGGAAAAGTTAAAGCTAGGTTTTAGTGAAGCCCTTGTGCTAAACGGAAACGTTAAAAAATTCCGCGTGACACATAATACAGTCCGGCATACGGACAATATCGGGATTGATTTAATTGGTTTTGAGAATGTCGCACCTTCTAAAAAGTATGATCAAGTGCGAAATGGTGTCGTATCTAGAAACAAAGTTTATGAGATTACGAGTGTTGGGAATCCAGCGTACGGCAAGGACATCTCCGCAGGAGGAATCTATGTGGATGGCGGGAAAGACATCGTGATTGATCATAACATCAGCCATCATAATGACCTTGGGATTGAGGTCACAAGTGAACATAAAGGGAAGATGGCCGAACGCATTCGCATTGAGCACAATCAAGTATATTTAAATCGTTATACAGGCATCTCCATTGGCGGCTATGACAAGAAGCGCGGCGGAACCACAAACACGACCATCTCCCATAACATTTTGTACAAAAATGACACAGCCGGCTTAGAAGGCGGTCAATTGCTCATGCAATATCAATCGGTGAACAATCGAATCACGAATAATATCATGACAGCCAGTGCTTCGCATTACTTAGTCGTGAATCTCTACGAAGTGAACAAGAAAAATACATTCCAAAAGAATGTCTACGATGACCGCAAAGGTGCAAAAGCCTCACAGTGGGTATGGCGCGGGAAATGGCTGGAAGGCTACAAAACGTATCGCTCGAAAAGCGGTCAAGATAAAGGTTCAGCACACCTCAATCCCCAATTTGTGAATGAGAAAAAATATGATTTCCGTCTTAAGGCATCATCACCTGCTAAGAAAATCATCGGCAGTTAAACAAGGTATACGGTGTAAATGATCATTTTAGAAATTTTCAAAAAAGTCATTGACATTGATGAGACATCACATTAAAGTAAAGAAGACATTTCAACTAAAACAAATTTCATAACGGATCTCTTATCAAGAGAGGCAGAGGGACTGGCCCTATGACGCCCAGCAACCGTTTCTATCTAAGAAATTGGTGCTAATTCCTGCAAAGCTGTTACAGCTTTGACAGATAAGAGAGGAAGACTTCCCGATACATGTTTCATGCAACGGTGATCAAGCCTCTCTTTATCAAGAGAGGCTTTTTTGATCTCTTTTTTTAGAATCAAAAGACTGGGTTCACAGGCATATTTCCACTTTTTTACCTAGTTTTCCGATGTGAAAAATAAAACAACTTGAGGAGGAACAGCAATGAAACGTAAATATTGGACATCATCTCTTGTATTATTGACGGTCCTGACCGTGCTATTATCTGGTTGCGGTACGGGATCAAGCGCAGGCTCAAAAGCCAATGCAAACGAAAAGGTCTCCTTTGACAATGTCCCGAAGCGATTTGCAAAAGGACAGGGAGCAAAAATTAAAGTCATCCGTAAAATTGGCGGGGACGATCATACTGCTCAGTTTTTAGCAGGAACGAAGGCAGAAGGGGAAGCGCTAGGCTTTACAGTAGATGTCTACACGGCAAATGGTGATACGGCGAAGTTTCATGATGCCATTTCTCAAGCACTAGAAGAAAACTATGATGGCTTTATCATCTCTCATGGGGATGATGAGGCGACAGTCGCTGATGTGAAAAAGATCACAGCGAAAGGCATTCCAGTTGTGGCGTTTGATTCAAATCCGAAGCTGAAGGATATCAAAGGAGTCACAGTGACGTCTCAAGATGACGAGCAATTAGCGAAAAAATCATTAGATGCACTCGTGGCTGATTTTAAAGGGAAAGCAAATATTGCGTATCTTTGGGTAGACGGATTCCCTCCAATGGTGAGACGAAACAAGGTGTACCAAGAAACGCTCAAACAGCATACAGGGATCAAGGAACTTGACCGATTTGGCGTTGCGGCCTCTGATACATCAGTTCAAACACAAAATGCGGTTGCGGCTATGCTGAATAAATATCCAAAGGGTAAACTGGATGCGATTTTTGCCACGTGGGATGCATTTGCGATTGGTGCCGCAAGAGCTTTAAAAGAAGCAGGAAGAACCGAAGTGAAAATATACGGTATTGATGTGTCTAATGCCGATCTCCAAGAAATGACTGCGAAAGACAGTCCTTGGAAGTACACTGCCGCTGTCGATCCGAAGCTCATTGGCGCAATTGACGTAAGGATTCTTGCGAAGAAACTAGCTGGCGAGAAAACGCCATCTTCCTATGACCTTGAGGCCTCTCTCATTTCACAAAAGCAGCTTCAGGATGCAGGAAAGGCCATCAATATGGTCAATCTTGCAGAAGAAGTAAAAGGATTCGGATCATCGACTGCTTTTGAAGAAGACTGGATGAAGACCTTGAAGAAGCATTATGCAAAATAAACCACGTGCACTCTCTTTTCATAGAGGGTGTTTCGTTTTTCAATTGACGATCAGGAGAGAAGGAGGACACCTATGACAACGCCGCTTGTTCATATGAAAAACATTTCGATTGAATTCCCAGGAGTCAAAGCGTTAGATCAAGCAAATTTCACATTAAAAAGAGGCACAGTCCATGCCCTGATTGGGGCGAACGGTGCTGGGAAGTCAACGTTAATGAAAGTTCTCTCTGGTGCTCATTCACATTTTGAAGGAACCATCCACATCAATGGCGAGGAGGCGACCATTCATACACCAAAGGATGCGGCCTCATACGGTGTGCAGACCGTACATCAAGAAGTGGATACAGCTCTAGTGCCATATTTAAGTGTTGGCGAAAATATGATGATTCATGAAATTGAGAAAAAACCATTCGTCCGTTGGAAAGAGATTCACCGCAAGGCAGCACAGCTGTTACAAGAGATGAATATTGACATCTCGACGAAGCGTCTTGTGAGTGATTTGACACTGGCAGAAAAACAAATGGTGCTCATTGCCAAGGCTGTGTCGATCAAATGCAGCATTTTAATTTTAGATGAACCAACCGCTCCACTTAGTCATGCAGAAACAAGCAAGCTATTCTCAATGATTCATCAATTGAAAAAGAACGGCACAGGCATCATTTTTATTTCGCATCGCATGCCAGAAATTTTCAACATCTGTGATGAACTGACTGTGATGAAGAATGGAACCGATGTGGCGGCGCACCTCATTAAAGAAACCGATCCAAAGCAGGTCATTGAAGAAATGCTTGGCGCGCCATTAGAGGATCAATTCCCATCCCGTACACCGCTTGAGGATGCACCGATTGTGCTTGACGTGAAAGAGTTGCATGACCAGCATAAATTAAACAACATTCATCTTCATGTGAAAAAAGGAGAAATTCTCGGGATTGCAGGATTAGTCGGTGCTGGTAAAACAGAATTGTGCAAAGCCCTATTCGGCGCCTCAGAAAAAAAGTCAGGCACTGTGCAGTTGCATGGTCAAACCATTCATATCAAGTCGCCTCATCACGCTGTGAGAGCGGGTATTGCCCTTGTGCCTGAGGAACGGAGAAAAGAAGGAATTTTAACAGAAGAAACTGTTGGATGGAACGTAACAGCTGCAAGTCTACGTTCGTTTACACGGCCGTTCAGCTTCTTACATCGTTCTAAGGAACGGAAGGCAGCAGATGGAATCGTCAAGCGGCTTGGCGTCAAGACACCTTCTCTTGAAGCGAAGGTGAAGCATCTCTCTGGTGGAAATCAGCAAAAGATTGCGATTGGAAAATGGCTGTTGGCTGAGGCAGATGTCTATCTCTTTGATGAACCAACCAAAGGTGTAGACGTTGGAGCCAAAAAGGACATTTTCTCCCTCATTGCAGAACTAGCTGCAAGAGGAAAAGCGGTTATTTATGCTTCAAGTGAGCTTTCAGAAATTGCAGGAATTGCCGACCGAGTATACGTCTTATATGATGGCAGCATTGCCCGGGAAATGACGGCACCAATGACTGAAGAAGAGCTTTTATATCATTCAACAGGAGGACAATCATGAGTGAACGACAAGTTTCAGCCCCAGTTCAACAAATCAAGAAACAGCGGCCATCCTTTCATCTGTTTGATTTCTTTTATCAATATGGCACCATCTTAACGATTGTCGTATTGATTGTTGTCTTTGCGGCAGCCAATCCGGCATTTTTACAGTCAGGAAATATCATCAACATTTTACGATCGATCTCGATTGTAACCATCATTGCAGTAGGGCTGACGATCTCATTAGCAGTGAATGGCTTTGATTTATCTGTAGGTTCAGTTGCAACGTTATCAAATGCAATTGTGATCTCCATGTTTGTATGGTTCTCGCAAAACCCACTCATTGCGATCCTTTCTGCGCTGGCGGCTTCTCTTATTGTCGGTTTGCTGAATGCTTGGATGATTGTCAAAATGAAGATTCCAGATATGCTCATGACACTAGCCATGATGTTTATCATTCAAGGGCTGGCACAAACCTATACGAAAGGTGCGACCATTTCTGAAAATATGGTGCTGCCTGATGGTACTTTTTCAACTGGCACCATCCCTGCCTTTTTCAGCAAGATTGGGCAGGTCCCCTATATCATTTTGATTATGGCGGCCATTGTGCTTTTTGCACATGTTTTTATGACTTACACAAAGCATGGGCGGTTGATGTATATCATTGGTGGAAATAAAGAAGCCGCCCGATTGTCTGGTATTCATGTGAACAAATACAAAATCGCAGCATATCTGTTGTCTGCCTTATTTGCGGCGATCGGTGGTATCGTGCTGGCATCAAGGGTGATGACAGCAGAAATTAACGCAGGAACGCCATATTTAATGGATGGGGTAGCTGCTGCTTTTATTGGGTTTTCAGTCATGGGAGCAGGTAAACCAAACGCATTCGGTACGTTTATTGGTGCGGTGCTCATCGGTATTTTACAAAATGGACTTGTGATGATGTCTGTCCCGTATTATGCAATGGATATCGTGAAAGGATCTGTGCTTGCACTGGCACTCGCGCTGACTTATTACAAACAACGGGGCTAAGATGTATTTTTTTAAAACCATTTGCGTCCTCTCTCCGTCTAGTAAACGGAAAGCAGTGTAACAGCTGTTTGCCAAAAGGAGATGACAAAAAGAAATGAATATGTCAGCAACTCATGTAGAAGATTTGAAAAGTGTCATGGAAGACTGGAAAAATGAATTATTAGTATATAAATTTGCATTAGATGAAATGGATACAAAGTTTTCGATTATTAGTCAGGAATATAATTTAATCCATGGACACAACCCAATAGAGCATACTAAATCACGGATCAAATCCTTTGAAAGCATCGTGAATAAACTAGCGAGAAAAGGATGTGACATCACCACACAATGTGCCAAGGAGTACATACATGATATCGCTGGTGTCCGCATCATCTGTTCGTTTATTCAAGATATCTATAACATTATTGATGTTCTGAGGCAAAGAGAGGATTTAAAGATCCTTGAAGTGAAGGATTACATTCAGCATCCGAAACCAAATGGCTATCGAAGTCTTCATTTAATTGTTGAGATTCCTGTTTACTTAACGAATCGTGTGGAGCATGTGAAGGTTGAAATTCAGGTGCGGACCATTGCGATGGATTTCTGGGCGAGTCTCGAACATAAAATCTATTATAAGCTGCAAAACGATGTTCCTCATCAGCTCACCGATGAACTAAAGGAAGCGGCAGATATCGCTCACTACTTAGATGAAAAAATGCAAAATATCAAACGGGAAATTGATTAACCAATAAAAAGAGTAGCTGTTTTGAATGACAGCTACTCTTTTAAGTCTTATTAAGGGTTGGTGCCTCGATCTCTCTTTTGAATGATCGTACCGTCATCTTGCGATTGTGCAGACGGGCTGCCTTTTTGTGTAGAAGTGCCAATCAAAACACCTGTAATCAAGAACGTAAAAATCGCACTTGAGATCAGCCATTTTTTCATCATACATCACTCCATCTTCTTAACAAGTTTTGAATGACAATGCCTTGTTCTGAAAATACTTTGCTTCTTTCGGAAGACCATTTTCAGTTAAGTAGGCGGCTACATCCTGACAGATAGCCTCAAGATCAACAAGGAAATTCATAGATTCTAATTGATCACAATAAGAAATGATCTGCTCAATCATGTTGTTTGGCTGGAGCATCAATGTTTCTAAAATGGATAATTTAAGTGAAATGTTTCGTTGTTTTAAATTTTCTGCTTTTTGAAGTGAAAGCTGTACATAATAGTGGAACAAACCAGGCTTTTTCAGCTTAAATAGCGCTTTCGTGTAGGCATACAAGGCCAGTAAATAGCCGCCTGGGGAAGAAGTTTCGAATGACTCAATCAATAAAGCTTTTTCTAGGAGCGGCACAGCTTCACTGTATTCACTTCTTAGACTTTTAATAAAGGCTGCATTGCAATATGCGTGACCAAGTAAATCTGGATCCTCCATCTGTTCTAGTGAGTGAATCACCTGTCCAAACAAAGTTTCTGCCTCTTCATATTTCGATTGATCCGCATAATTCAAAGCAAGCATCATTTGACAGCTGATTGATTTTTTCACATAACATGGATCTGCGTCGTAAATAGACGAAGCCTTTTTTAAGTGGTGGATGGAGAGAAGTGTGGATCTTATATTATAGTATAGACAGCCTGTTTTATAATGGAATTCTGCTTTTTCAATGTCATCATGTACGAGATCTAATTTATCCTCTGCCAATTTCAAATGGTGAAATGCTGAATCTTGATTCCCTCTGCGCATTTCATACATGCCTTTAAAGAAATAGAAATAGTAGCTGAGCATATCATCTGTACGAATCGCATTTTCATCCACAAAAAGACTGTGATCTAACGAAGCTGTATCTTCGACTAAATCTTTGAAACGGTATTCTAAAAGTTGATAGTAGAGTAAGACGTCTTGATTCTCTTCCATTCGATCAAATGCTTGAAGAATCTCTTCTTTTAGCTGTATGGCTTCTTGTATGTCTCTTTTTTTCATCAAGACATACCAGTCATTTAGCATATTTGCTACATCAACGGATGACAAAACACCTGTTTCTGCCAATTGGTATCCTCCTTTCTTCACCTATTCATTTCTGCGGATTCTTATTTGTCTGAATCATCTTTCCATATTAAGTACCTTCTTATATTTTAAGCGGTCTATCTCAATTTGTAAAACATGTTTTTTGATGTAAATTCAACCAGTAGTGAAAAAAATAGGGAGTAGCGATCAAATTGTATACGTTTACATTTTTTTAGGTAAAAAGAGGATGTTGAAAAAAATATATCAGGATATCAATAGGGGAAGAGAGACAGTGAAAGAGGGTTTTTTCATAGGTGAGAAAGAAGTGGTATTGAAAAAGGAGTGTTCGCGGTTTTTTGTGAGATTATATCACATGAATATTGTGAAACATGCTTCTTTCAGAATAAAATGAGTTATTCGCAAAAAAGTAAAATTTAAAGAGACTATCGATCTAGAATTGTATGGATCTTTGGTATTGATAAAAAATATCACACAGTATAGCTTTAGCGTGGTATAGTAAGATTGTTGTTGCGAATATTTAGACAAAACTGACAATTGGGGGTCGTGTTTTATGAAGAAATCGATGTTACTGATCATGGGACTAATTGTTGTGCTCGTCATGGCAGCCTGTGGTTCAAAATCGGACAGCGGTTCGGGAGAAGGCAAAGGCACATATAAAATCGGGATAGATACAACATATCCGCCATTTGAATTTGAAAAGGGCGGTAAATATGAGGGAATAGACGTTGATTTAATTAACGCCATTGCAAAAGACCAAGACTTCAAAGTGAAGCTTGAAGCAATGGATTTCTCAGGGATCATTCCAGCGATGCAAGCAGGTCAGCTTGATGTTGGAATGGGTGGTATGAGTATTACAGATGAGCGTAAAAAGAAAGTGGATTTCTCAGATCCATACTTCGACGCTGGTCTGACAGTTGTTGTGAAAAAGGACAGCAGCATCAAATCGATTGATGATTTAAAGGGGAAAAAGCTAGCTGTTAAAAATGGGACAACAGGTGCAAAATTTGCAACAGATAACGCAGACAAATATGGGTATGAAGTAGTTCAATTCAATGACAGTCCATCTATGTTCCAAGAAGTATCTAACGGAAATGCAGATGCTTTAATTGAGGATTATCCTGTCATTACGTATGCGATCGCACAGCAAGACTTGAAATTGAAAACAGTTGGAGATCGCTTGAATGGAGACCAATACGGGATCTCAGTGATGAAGGGGAAAAACCAGGACTTATTGAAGAAAATCAATAAAGGGCTGGAAAACCTAAAGAAAAACGGTGAATATGACAAAATTATTGAGAAATATTTGAAGTCATAACACAAGCGAGGCGCGCTCAGAGCGCGCTTTCTTTATGTGTCAACCGTATGTGAATTAGGGAGGGAGAAACATGGATACGATTGTTAATGCATTTCCGTATTTAATGGATGGTTTGCAAACCACTTTATATATCTTTGTTGTTGCTATCATTTTAGGTTTTATCATCGGGTTGATTGTGGCGCTATTCCGCCTGTCACCATTTAAAATCTTGAACTTTATTTCACTCGTTTTTGTCAATGCCATTCGAGGTACGCCATTTATCGTACAGCTATTCTTCATTTATTTTGGGCTTAATACACTTGAATTCATTTCACTTGACCGAGTACCGGCAGGGATTATTACAGTAGCGATTAACGCAGGAGCTTATTTCTCAGAAATTATTCGTGCAGGGATTCAGTCCATTGATAAAGGACAAACAGAAGCCGCACGCTCTTTAGGATTCACAGGTGGACAAAACATGCGTTTTATCGTCCTTCCACAGGCATTCCGCCGTATGCTTCCAGCCATTACGAACCAAGCCATCATCAGTTTGAAGGACACCTCTCTCTTATCGATTATCGGTATTGCTGATATTATGCAGCGGGGACAAGTTCAAGCATCGGCTACATTTGATCCTTTGAATGTCTGGCTCATTGTCGGTGTCATTTATTTCGTGATCATTTATTTACTTTCTCTACTGGCTAGCTACGCAGAAAGGAGATTTGATGTGAAATGAGTATGATTACGGTGAAAAACCTAAAGAAATCCTTTGGTGACAACGAAGTTTTAAAGGATATTAATGCAGTCATCGAGGAAAAAGAGGTTGTATGTGTCATTGGTCCTTCAGGGTCAGGGAAAAGCACATTTCTAAGATGTCTCAATAAATTAGAGGATATTACGGCTGGGGAAGTTGTTGTCCACGGACATACGATTACAGACCCAAAAGTGAATATCAATAAAGTACGACAAGAAGTTGGTATGGTGTTTCAGCACTTTAATTTATTTCCTCATAAAACTGTGTTAGAAAATATCACGATCGCACCGGTGAAAGTAAAAGGGATGGAGAAGAAAGCGGCAGTCGATAAAGCATTAGACTTGCTTGAAAAGGTCGGCTTGAAAGACAAGGCCAAAAGTTACCCTAACCAATTATCTGGTGGACAAAAACAGCGTGTTGCCATTGCAAGAGCCTTGGCGATGGACCCGAAAGTGCTCTTATTCGATGAGCCGACATCTGCTCTTGACCCTGAGGTCGTTGGGGATGTTTTAGCTGTTATGAAACAATTAGCAGTCGAAGGAATGACGATGATTGTCGTCACACATGAAATGGGCTTTGCAAGAGAAGTGGGAGACCGCGTGATCTTTATGGATGGTGGATATATCGTCGAAGAAGACAAACCAGAAGCACTCTTTGGAAACCCGCAGCATGAGCGTACCAAATTGTTTCTTAGTAAGGTGCTATAAAAAAAGAGTAAGAGCAGGTATGCTCTTACTCTTTTTCTTTTGTGACGAGAATGAATATACCGATTCGCATGCATTTCCTAGGAAATATTATCGCTGGAAGAACTCAATCCACTCTTGGTCTGGCCCTCGGAAAAAGAAGTAGCAATAGCCATTGGGCAATGTTGTGATTTCTTCATCTATTAGCTCAATTTGCAGCTTTTGAATACGGTTGAATTCCGCGTGGATATTATCTGTTGTGAAGGCGAGATGGTGGACCTTTCCTTCAGATGGAAGGTCACTGCTATACCCTTGAATGAGTTCAATTTCCGTTTCCGCTTCGTCTTTAAAGCCAAGAAAGGCAAGTTCAATGACTCCGTTTGTATGAGTGATGCGATCCTTTAATTTCATGCCCACCACTTTTTCATAAAAATCAATGGACTGATCAATATTTGTCACCATAATCCCTGTATGATCTAAGCGTAATGTTGTCAAAAAAGAGCCTCCTCTATGTCGAGTTGATATTTTTCTCCTCATCTTATCATAATAGAAGTATCGTATACATTCATATGGTAGGATAGAGAGAGTCAATTTAGGATAAGGATGACACAAATGAAAAAAATCTCATTAAAACAAACATTTGCAGAACAAGTGAAAAAGGGATATCCGCTTATTTCAAAAGATGCTGTGTCGCGTGTGAACGGTGTACAGGAAGGCGAACTTATTGAATGGGTAGATGAAAGAGGCTCTTTTTTAGGGAAAGGATATTATGGTGTGCAAAATAAAGGCATCGGTTGGGTACTTTCCTTTGACGCTAACGAAAAAATAGATCAGGCCTTTTTTGTTTCTAAACTTGAACAGGCATCCAAAAGCAGAACGCATCTATTTCGTGATGCACAGACGACGGCTTTCCGTGTGTTCAATGGGGAAGGGGATGGAATTGGTGGAATCACGATTGATTATTATGATGGATTCTATCTCATCCAATGGTATAGCGAAGGTGTTTATACATTAAAAGAAGATGTATTGGCTGCGATTGAGCAGGTGTATCCTGACTATAAAGGCATTTATGAAAAGAAGCGGTTTGATACGTCTGGACAATATATCGAAGATGACGATTTTGTAAAAGGGGAGAAAGGTGAATTTCCTCTTATCGTCAAAGAAAATGGGATGAACGTGGCGGTTTATCTAAATGATGGTGCGATGACAGGTATTTTCCTTGATCAGCGTCATGTGCGAAAAGCAATTCGAGATCGCTATGCAAAAGGAAAGACCGTCCTTAATACGTTCTCTTATACCGGCGCTTTCTCTGTAGCAGCAGCGCTTGGCGGGGCAAGCCGTACGACAAGTGTAGATGTTGCAAACCGCAGTTTGAAAAAAACATCTGAGCAGTTTGAAGTGAATGGCATTGATGTAGACGGGCAGGATATCAAAGTCATGGATGTCTTTAAATATTTCCCGTTTGCGGCGAAAAAAGGCTGGAGCTATGATGTTGTGATCTTGGACCCACCATCCTTTGCACGAACGAAGAAACACACATTCAGTGCAGCGAAGGATTATAAGAAACTATTAAAAGAAGCCATCCAGATCACAGCTGAGAACGGCGTCATTGTGGCGTCAACCAATAGCAGTGCATTTGGGATGAAAAAGTTTAAAGGATTTATTGCACAGGCCTTTAAAGAATCTGGGAAAACGTATCGTATTCTTGAGGAATATACACTTCCTGAGGACTTCCGTACAACGAAAAATTATCCTGAGGGGAACTATTTAAAGGTTGTCTTCATCCAAGCATAAGAAAAAGCCATTTTCCGATAAGGGGAAATGGCTTTTTCTATAGGGCAAACGACATCAGGATAGGCGCTGCACATAATGTAATAATGGCCGAAATGATCATGGACACACTTGAGATCGTGCCTGAGACCGAGCTCAGTTCAAAGGCCTTCGATGTGCCTGCACCATGTGCTCCTGTACCAAGCAGAACGCCCATTGCAATGTCATTATCAATACGGAAATAACGGATAACCAATGGCCCAATGATTGAGCCAAATAATGCTGTTAAAATGACGAATACAGCCGTAACGGACGGCATCCCGCCAATCATTTCAGACACACTCATCGCAACGGGTGTTGTGACGGATCTTGGGACGAGGCTCTCGATCAGGCTCGTATCCAAATGAAACAATTTGGCGATAAACGCTGTTGATAAAATTGCAACGATAGAACCGCAAGCCACATTCAAAATAATTTCTACTGCATGCTTCTTCAGAATGTGAAAATACTTATATAAAGGAATGGCAAATGCCACAGTCGCAGGTTGAAGCATATTTGTCAGCCATTTTCCGCCTTGATTGTAAGCATCGTAAGGAATGTTCACGATTAACAGCAAGACCACAAGAACAACCGGTGTCACAAGTAAAGGGGAGACATAGACTTTCGGATGACGTTTATAAACCGCTTTTGATCCGAGATAGATCAGAATGGTTAAGATCAAAAATAGTCCGCCAACTAACATAGCTTTTTTCGCTCCTTTCTTTTCGCAATCATCTGCGTCATCATGCCAGTCGAGAGCATGACCACAAAGGTACTAAGTAAAACCACAAGGACAATACTTGTGCCAGATTGAGAAAGTAATGTTCCGTAATCAATCACACCTACTGCTGAAGGGATAAAGAAGAGCAGCAGTTCTCCGAGCAGCCATACGGCGCCAAGTTCAATCCATTTTAATTTAATGATGTTAAAATGAAGTAATAAGAAAATGACAAGAATGCCTAAGATCGTGCCCGGAATTCTTAAATGCAAAAAGGCCGCCAGCACATTCATCAATTTCGCAAAAGCAAATAAAGCCATAATCTGAAGGGTAGCAATCAGCGACGTTTTGAGCAATTGCACTTTCTGTTCACTCCTTTTTCTATATAAATTGTTCACTGTTTCACAAAAACAACACAACGTTCTAATTGGTGAGCTTACTTTAAAGTGTACAGCACGTTCTATTATAGGTAAAATACATATATCGAATAGTTAGTATTCCTTTTGTCTATAGAAAGGGTGAACCATGTGGACATCAGACATTTAACATATTTTTTAGAAGTGGCACGGTTAAAGAGTTTTACGAAAGCATCGCAATCGCTCTATGTGTCGCAGCCGACCATTTCCAAGATGGTCAAAAACCTAGAGGATGAGCTAGGTGTGCAGTTGTTTTACCGTAATGGCAGACAGGTTGAAATGACAGATGCTGGACAAACCATGTATACACAGGCGAGTGAAATCACACAATCCTTTCAGAATTTAACGAGTGAATTAAATGATTTAATGAATGTGAAAAAAGGACATATCCGAATAGGACTGCCGCCCATGATTGGATCAAGCTTTTTCCCAAATGTGATGGGGGAATTCCGCCAGCAGTATCCACATGTCACCTTTCAATTGGTGGAGCACGGCTCCATTAAAGTAGAGGAAGGGGTAGAGGATGGATCATTAGATATTGGTGTCATTGTTCTGCCTGCAAATGATAAAATTTTTCATACATACACCATCATTAAAGAGAATATGAAGCTTGTCACCCATCCATCACATCCGATGGCAGGACGTGATGAGGTTCATTTGGCTGATTTAAAGGAAGAGTCTTTTATTTTCTTTCGAGAAGATTTCGTTCTGCACAGCCGAATCTTAAATGAATGTATGAATGCGGGATTCAGGCCGAACGTTATTTATGAAACGTCACAATGGGATTTCATCAGTGAAATGGTTGCTGAGAACCTTGGAATCGGGCTTCTGCCTGAACGGATTTGCCGTGATCTAGATCCTGATAAAGTGAGGATCATTTCCTTAAATCCGTCTATTCCTTGGCATTTGGGTGTCATTTGGCGAAAGGACCGCTACTTGTCCTTTGCTGCAAGAGAATGGTTAAAGCATACAAAATCCTATGTGTGGGATGCAGAGTAAAAGGGAGGACGATACAGATGAAATTAAGCTGCGTGTCTCATCTTTTGGAAAAGGTTCGAGCGGAAAATCCGCTTGTCCATAATATCACCAACCAAGTTGTGACGAACTTTACAGCGAATGGACTGCTTGCTTTAGGTGCTTCTCCAGTCATGGCAAACGCCAAAGAAGAAGTGGCAGAAATGGCGCAATTAGCGGATGCACTTGTGCTGAATATCGGCACACTAACAAAGGATACAGTGGAGGCAATGATCATTGCTGGACAAGCGGCCAATGAAAAAGGTGTACCAGTTCTATTAGATCCTGTTGGTGTTGGTGCGACAACGTTTCGGACGAGTGCGGCGAAACAGCTGTTACAGCAAGTGGACATCACTATTGTCAGAGGGAATGCTGCTGAAATAGCTCATTTAATTGGAGTGAATGGCTGGCAGTCAAAAGGGGTTGATGCAAAAGGGGCAAATGGAGATGTATCGTCTTTAGCAAAGCAGGCGGCAAAAGCCCTTCAAACCGTTGTGGCGATTACGGGGAAAGTGGATGTCGTGTCAGATGGAGAAGAGGTTCTATCTATTCATAATGGACACGAATGGTTAACCAAGGTGACAGGGACTGGCTGTTTACTCACCTCTGTCATAGGGGCATTTTGTGCAACAGGGGAACGTCCAATTCATGCGTCGGCATCAGCTCTGCTGTTTTATGGTGTCGCTGCAGAAAAGGCAGCTCAGCAGACAGATGAGAAAGGGCCAGGGACCTTTCAAATCGAATTGCTAAACGCGCTGTCCAATACAAATGGTCAAGATGTAATCACGTTAGGAAAAATAGGGGGAGTTTTGCATGACGAAGGTTGATCAGCAGCTAATCAAACAGCAATTATCGGTTTATTTTATTATGGGAACAGCGAATACAAGCCGGCATCCGCTTGATGTGGTGAAAGAGGCCATTCAAGGCGGGATCACGATGTTTCAGTTTCGTGAAAAGGGTGAAGGTGCTCTGCAAGGTGAAGAAAAGAAAAAAATCGCTCAGCAGATTCAAGCACTTTGCCAAGAAGCGAATATTCCCTTTATCGTAAATGATGATGTACAACTTGCAATCGATCTTGATGCAGATGGTGTCCATGTTGGGCAGGAAGATACACTTGCACAAGATGTACGGCAAAGAATCGGGAATAAAATATTAGGCGTGTCCACGCACAATCTAGATGAAGTGAGGCAAGCGATGAAGGACGGGGCAGATTACGTTGGGATGGGTCCAGTCTATCCTACAGAAACAAAAAAGGATACACGCAGTGTCCAAGGTGTTTCTTTAATCAACGAAGTACGTCAACACGGTCTTCACATTCCTATTGTGGGCATCGGCGGTATCACATATGAAAATGCGGCACCAGTCATCCAAGCGGGAGCCGATGGCATTAGCATCATTAGCGCCATTAGCCAAAGCGCTGATCCGAAAAAAGCTGCGGAAGAACTAACATCTCTCGTCGAGTCAGAGAAAGCAGCTCTTTCATCTCTAAAAGACATGGATTGACTCATCCATGTCTTTTCTACCTGCGTGAAAAATAGACAGAAGAGATACAATTGTGTACAATCAAATTGTTTGATTGTTTTCGAAATGACAGGTAAATAAAGGAGAATGAATCATGGAAGTGCTCGATACGTATTTTCGCCGATATGATGAAGCGGGAAAAGGGCAAGAGCAAATGAACGAATTGCTGGCATTGTTTTCTGATGATGTCATGATTGTCTTAAATGGTGCTGAAAAGCCTGGCATCCAAGCGTTCACACAGTTTTTGAACACATTTTTCCACGTACATGAAGACATTAAGCACATGTGGGATGGCTGGGTGAAACGAGAAGATGGGAAGTATGAAACAAACTGGGCTGTTTGCGGAAAGTTAACAGACGGTCGTGTATATACAGCAGAAGGCATTGATATTGCGGAGCTGGATGATCAAGGAAAGATCGTTTATTTAGAAAACGTCCCGAAAAACCCAGAGTTATTCCAGCGATATTAAAAAGCCGGCAGAGCGGATATTATCCCCTCTAATTAGACAGTATGAGATAATAAGCAAGCATGGGGCTTGCTTATTATCAGATTTATTTATCCGTAAATAGCTTATCAATCAAACTTATAGCAACAAAACAAAATGGAAATGCAATGAAAATGTACAGAACGTTTTTAGGTACAAACATATTGTAATAATAGAAAAATACACTCATAAATAAAATCATCACTGCATACTTGATTATCCTCTTCACAACAGTCCTCCTAATATATATCTACCCAACCATTATTAGTGCACTTATCCCTCTTATCTAACTGTTTAGCAATTTGAGTTCACACACTGGTAGCTTAGGCTTCTTTTATTTGTCTAACGAATAAGCGTCAATCGCTTCTTTAGCAGATGTTTCTTGATCAAAAAGAAGATATCGGCTGTACACTTCGCTTAAATGCAGGGGACCTTCGTCTAAGTTTTCAACTAGCTCAAAGATATCTAGTACGGCTGCTAGTTTTGTGGTTGTTTGTCCATGATCTCCATTTTCAAATGTCTCATCTGGAAAATGGTCTTTGACGATTTGTTTCACTTTTCGTTTGTTTTTTGCTCTCACTAAAATGATTCGTTCCTCAAAGATTTTATCCGGTCTCACCTTTGGTGAGGAGCTAGATTCAAATAATAATTTTGCTGAGTACAATTTATGCATATGTTTCACTTCTTCCTTGTGGGGTGAATTTCCAGTATGTGTTTAAAATGATAACATAGGAATAACAAGAGAATTGAAGTCTATGGGGGTAATAGGGTTGAAAAGAATCATTGATAACAGAGGAGAAGTTCATGAAATTCTATTGATCATCATCACATGCTGTTCGTTGATCACGTTGAGGAAATGTGACAAGTTAGAAAGATATAAAGAGAGATTAAAAGGCCAATTTATCCCATATTGAGTACAGTTTTGAAATAGCAAGAACACTGAAAAAGCCGGCAGAGTAGCCGGCTTTTTCTCATCAATCTGTATCCATATGCATGCCTGTGTGTGCTTTTACTTGAATTTCTGTAAAGGTGTCTTCATCTGCTTTTTCAGAGGAGAAAATGGTGCCTAAGTAAGCTGCAAGGAATCCGAGCGGGATCGAGATAATCCCAGGGTTCGATAGTGGGATAAGCGGCTCTCCTGTGAAAATTGCTGCCCCTGATGGGTCCCAGACGCTTGGGCTGAGTGACACGATCAGGAGTGCGCTCAGAAGACCTGTTAAGCTTCCTGCGATAGCACCTGTTGAGTTAAATCGTTTCCAAAAGACAGTGAAGATAATCAACGGTAAATTCGCACTTGCTGCCACTGCGAAGGCAAGTGACACAAGAAAAGCGACGTTTAAAGATTGCGCAAATAATGCAAGAATGATGGAAAGGATGGCCACGCCGATGGAAGCAAAGCGTGCCGCCTTCACCTGTTCCCGTTCACTCGCTTTCCCTTTGCGGATAATCTGGCTATAAAAATCATGGGCAAAGGCAGACGCGGCGGATAAAACGAGACCGGTGACCACTGCCAGTATAGTCGCAAAGGCAATAGCGGAAACAAAGGCAAATAATAAATCTCCCCCTAGGGCCTGTGCAAGCAGTGGTGCAGCCATGTTTCCTGCTGCATCGGCTGCCGTAATTGCATCTGTTCCGACAAAAGCAGCGGCACCGAAGCCGAGGAAAACCGTCATTAAATAAAAAATCCCGATGATCCACGTAGCGGATAGAACAGATTTACGCGCAGAAATGGCATCCTTTACTGTATAAAAACGGATCAAAATATGCGGCAAACCTGCTGTTCCAAGCACAAGTGCAAGGTTCAGAGACAAGGTCTCTAAAGGCACATCATATTTATTTCCCGGGTGAAGAAAAGCTTCACCAAGCGGGGTCGCTGTTTTCATCTGTTCAAACATCTTCAGCAGGCTAAAATCAAACTTAGCAAACACAAGCAGCGAAATAATCAGTGTGCCCAGCATGAGAAGCACAGCTTTCGTGATCTGTACCCAGCTGGTTGCGATCATGCCGCCAAACACGACATAAATGGTCATCAAGACACCTACGATCAGCACCGCAATCCAGTAATCTATGCCAAGAAGCAGTTTGATTAATGCACCTGCCCCAACAAGCTGCGCAATCATATAAAAAGTCGAGACTGTGATTGTGTTAAATGCGGCTACCCCTCGAATGGCAGGACGCTTAAATCGTGCAGCAATCATATCAGCCATCGTATATTTTCCTAGATTTCGAAGCGGTTCAGCCACGACATAAAGGACGACAAGATACGCTACAAGAAAGCCAATACTATAGAAAAAGCCGTCAAATCCATTTAAGGCGATCATGCCGGCGATCCCTAAAAATGAAGCAGCAGACATATAGTCCCCGGCAATGGCAAGGCCGTTCTGAAACCCAGTCAGACCGCCGCCTGCGGTGTAAAAATCACTCGCATTGCTTGTTTTTTTCGCAGCAAAATACGTGATGACCAATGTGAGCCCTACGATCGCTATGAATAAAATAAAAGCGGTCATACTCATTCGTCATCACCTCTAGATTCAGTTTTTAAAGCGCTTACATATTTGTCGAACTGAGCTGCTTTTTTTGCATAAAGCCCACATAAAACCCATGTCATCACAAATTGCGTGAGGGCAAATAACCAAGCCCACGTGATCGCTCCAATTGCTGGCGTGTTCAAAAAGGTGAAGTAGGATGTAGCAACCGGAAGTGAAAAGTAAAAGAGAAAAAAGAAAATCGTCATCGGTACGATAAATCTGCGTTTTTCCTCAAGAAGTTTTCGAAAATCCTTTGAAGCGGCAACCTTCTTATAATGAACGTTTTTGTCTGCCATTGTTTCCTCCTTTGTACGAATTAGGGACAAGGTACTCCAATGCATATGAGACGATCTGGTTGTTTATGACAGTATATCATAAAAAAGGCACCCGAAAAGGGTGCTTTCTACCGATAATGCGCAAGAAATGTTTGTCTTGCTTTTTCATATGCTTCTGCATCAAAATGATCTCCGCATTTGTGAATACACCAGGGCTCCACTTGCCTTGCAATCCCAACCTCATATCCCTGCTGTGCAAACTCAAAAGACTGTGACACATCATAAAAATGAAAGCCGTCTAAAAGATCCTCACGCCACTTGATATCATATTGTGTTGCCATAAAAAGACCGTCAATAGCAGAAGCTTTGATATAACCTTGGGGCTCTGTCTGTGGATGACCAGATTCAAACGTCAGTAGCTGATAGGTGTCGTGCCGATATTCAATGACTTTCCCTCTGCAATCATGGCTCTCCCACCAGATTCCATTGTCTGGCACACTTTCTGCACCTATTACCCCAAGCATGCCAAGTGACGGATTTTGCAAGAAAAGTGGGATCAGCTCGAGAAGCATATGCTGTTTGACGATGAGTGTATCTTGATGAAGATAAATTTTAAACTGTGCAGGATGAGTGAGAGCTTCATTGTATCCAGAGGCCATACTTGATGCATGTCTAATGGGCAAAACCTCTACATGATACCCGTGCGGAGCAGGAAGTGAAGCGAGCTGCCGGAAGCAAGCTTGAAACATCGACTCATCATTTACACATAAAACAAATAAGATGGTGGGGCTACTCATTGAGTTGAACCGCCTCAACCACGTATTGATAGGCTGTCGCTGCCTCGTTAAAATCAAAACGGATGCCATGTTTTACGAGTAATTCATGTAGATCATTCATGACGCCCGTATAGGAAGGGTGTTGTACACGAATGGTTTCAAGCTCACGAACATGAAACCCGGCTGACTGAAAGAGGGCATGAATTTCGTGAAGGGTAAAGAAGCGTAAATGTGTTTGATCCATTAATCCTGCATCTGTATAAGAAAATCTCCCAGCCAGTAATTCTAAAACCGTTGAAATATGACCAATATTCGGAATGGAAGACAAGATGGCCCCTTCCCTTTTTAGAAAGGGTTTGACCTTTTTTAAAACGGCCCAAGGGTCCAATAAATGTTCAAGAACATCTCCGAAAATGATGCAGTCAAATTGTTCATGCTGATAAGGCAGCGCCATCTGTTCAATATTGCCGCATAAAACATGATCCAGCGCTTTCTCAGCCTGCTTTGCTGCATCTTCAAAAGATTCAATTCCATATATGGTACGGTCTTGTTGTTTTAAGACTTTTCCAAGCTGGCCTGTGCCGCATCCGATATCCAAGATAGACGTCCATTCCTTGCGAATACGATGGACAATCACAGGGTTCACACCGTGATAATATTGATCCTTCTTTTGATGATAATAAGATAGGGAATCTGAACTCACGCGCCACCCACCTTTCTTCTTTCTTGTGTCTTATGCTTAATATATGGGTGGGGAGCTTGGTTTTATAACGAAAATGGGCAATTTTCATGAATGACAGCTAAAAAGGGGTCATATAAAGAACAGGGAACGGACTGTCCTCCTAAAAATAGAAAGACAGAACCCCATTGAGTGGAAGGGATTGGTATGATGAGGTGTTCAATTATTGTAGCGTATCGTCATGAAAGGATGTTTAAAGGTCAATTGACAGGTTAGAACTTTAGCCAAAGCAATCTGAAAGACAAAGGATAACGGCGTTGATTACGGTTTGTTTATCATCTTCTGATCACCGTTGGATGTTAAAAAAGCTTGTATTTCCTCGATGCCTAGTCCAATTTTTTTCGCTTCTTGAATCAAATAAACCCACTCTTCGTCAACTCTTCTTTTCACTTGCGTATCCATAATATCCTCCAGTTCAATAAGACATATTCATCTGCAACCAATGACTTGAACAAACCGTCTAGTAACTGTACGTGTATGTGAATGGAGTACAAAAATAGATTTTTGTCGAAAAATGATGACATTTAACCTATTTTGTAAAATCTATCACCTACCACGTCCCTAAAAAAATGACTAAAAAACCCATAAATATTGAATTCTTACTTCTCATAATAAACAATTGTAAAGTCAGTTAAAAGATTATAAATTAAAATAATGATAAAGACCTAAATCATTTGACTCATATAAACCCATAAGGTTGACATATGCCATCAGCGAGAACAAATTTCATCTTTACAGGACGCACATATTGTTCGTTTGGGAAGTTCTTCTTAAGATGGTATTCTAAAAGAAACAGAATTCACCAAGAAGGAATGAAGAAAGACATGTATAGCCTTTTTCAAAAGTATCAAGAAGTTGTCATGTATCTGATCATGGGTGTGTGTACAACCATTGTCAACATAGTCAGCTTCTATTTATTCGTTGAGATGTTTTCTATGGATTACAAAACAGCAACGGTTGTTTCATGGGTATTTGCTGTGCTCTTTGCTTATATCACCAATAAGAAGTATGTCTTCAAGCAAAAGGCTCGTGACACAAAAAGCCTGATGCGTGAGCTTTCTTCATTTTTTAGTGTCCGTCTCATGTCTCTAGGTGTAGATCTGGGGCTGATGATTTTATTTGTGAGCCAAATGGCGCTCAACGAAACCGTCGCAAAAATTCTTGTTAACTTTGTGATTGTCGTGGTCAATTATGTCGCCAGTAAATGGTTCGTCTTCAAGAAAACAAAAGAAGATGCGATTTAACACATGAAAAAGATAGGTGATGTGAAATGAGCAGCAGGCCAGACGAATTATATGATGCCATATATCAACAAACAGAAAAGCAGCATGAACAAGTGTTGAGGCTAGTCAAAGAAATGACCGCACATCCAGAAGCATTTTCTGAACAAGAAAAGGAAAAGATCAACCGAATGGACATTGCGCTTCAAACGGCATCGGACATTTTAGAAAATTTAATGACCCCTGATACGCAAATGACCATTGTTTTAAGACAAGGGAGAATTCGTGTTGACCTGACGAAAGCGTAAAAGAAGCAGCCAATTGAAAAGCGGCTGCTTTTTATTATGCATCGCTTGTTTCCCGGAGTTGCTTTGGAGACATGCCGATTTTCTTTCGAAAGACTTTATTCAAGTAATTCGCGTTTCGGTAGCCGCACTGTATGGCGATTTCTTCAATCGAGTATTTCGTTGTTTTCAGTAACGTTTCCGCCTTTTCTAAACGAATATTGGTTAAATAATGAATCGGTGTGAAGCCAGTTGCCTTTTTGAATTCCCTCGTAAAATGACTTTTGGATAAACGTGCCGCAGCTGCCATATCGTCAGGCCCAATCTCCTCGTGAAAATGGTGGCTTGCAAATAAGGCCGCTTGGACGATGGGCTCAGGCCATTTCTCCATTTGTCCCTCAAGCTTTGGCAAATATGAATACAGTTCCATGACAAATTGATAAGCAAGGCTAGACCCCTCAAATGGATTGGTAATCCGTCTTTCACTGGCTTCATCATAAATCTTCTTTAGCAGGCGGATCGGTTTGGAATTCGGATGAAAACGCATGACCTGCTTTCCTTGATCGATAAATTGATCAAAGCAAAGGTTACAGGCTTCCCCATAAAGTGTTAAATAGAGAAATTCCCAATGTTCACTGTCTTCTGGAAAATAGTATTGATAAGCACTGGGGCTTTTCACCAGAAAGGCCTGTCCAGGCAATACTTTGAATCGTTTCTGTCCGATTTCAATCATGCCGTGTCCAGACAGTGTGAGCTGAAAGATGCACTTGCCCTGATCCTTCCGCTCTACGCCATTCCAACTGTATAACGAGGATGATTGAACTTCCCAGCCAACAGACCAGATTTGGGCCGGCAATGTCACATCAGAATGGTGAAAACGAAATGCAAATGCTTCCTTCTTCAAATTGGAAACCCTCCTTCACAGCAAAAAACAACCTTTTTCTATTTTGAATCATGTTACACCTCATATCACATCGTACCATTCACAGCAAAAAAAGGGTATTTTTTAACGATTTTTTTACCATTGAACTTCAGCTGATGGGGCAACTAAAATAAGATTATCAGAAGAGAAAAGGGGAATGGATATGATCGACACATTACGAGCAGCATTTCACCAGCAATTTGGAGATCAGGATGAACTCCGCTATTTTTTCGCCCCAGGCAGAGTCAATCTGATTGGTGAACACACAGATTATAATGGGGGCCATGTCTTTCCATGTGCACTCACTCTTGGTACATATGCTGCGGGAGCAAGACGATCAGATGGACGCGTCAGAATGTATTCCTTGAATTTTGAAGAAGAAGGTGTGAAAGAGTTCGACCTTTTTGAAATCGCTTTCTTAAAATCGGACGGCTGGGCGAACTATCCGAAGGGAGTATTCCAACAGTTTATCGAAGCAGGCATGGATGTGAAAGAAGGCTTTGATATTGTGTATGCTGGCAATATTCCAAATGGCGCAGGCCTGTCATCCTCTGCCTCTATTGAGCTCGTCACGGCTGTCTTGATCAATGAATGGTCGTCATTCGGCGTAACGCAAATCGACCTAGCCCTTCTTGCGCAGCGTGCTGAAAATGAGTTTATTGGCGTGAACTGCGGCATTATGGATCAATTTTCAATTAGTCTTGGAAAAGAAGGTCACGCTATTTTGCTCAATTGTGACACGCTTTCCTTTGAATACAGCCCATTTCGGCAAGAGGGTCTGGCACTTGTCATTGCCAATACAAATAAAAAACGAACACTTGCAGATTCCAAATACAATGAACGCCGTTCAGAATGTCAATCTGCTTTAAACGATCTTAGAAAAGAATTAGATATCGGTCATTTATGTGAGCTCACGGAGGATGAATTCGCTAAGCATGATCATTTGATACAAGATGAAACGTGTAGAAGACGTGCAAGACATGCCATCACGGAAAACGAGAGGACCATGAAAGCAGTAAATTTTCTGAAAGATGATAAAATGGAAGAACTAGGTGCACTCATGAAGGCATCTCACCTTTCTTTAAAGAATGATTATGAAGTCACTGGGCTTGAGCTAGATGCACTGGCTGAAGCCGCATGGCAACATCCAGGGGCGATTGGTTCGCGTATGACAGGTGCTGGCTTTGGGGGCTGTACCGTCAGCATTGTGAAAGAAGAGCTGCTGGACTCATTTATAGAAGAAACAGGTGCGATTTATCAAGAAAAAACAGGCATTCAAGCCTCTTTTTACACAGCTGGAATTGGAGGCGGCGCTAGAGAATTAACGAAGGAGGAATTTTGATGGCAATTTTAGTATGTGGGGGAGCAGGTTTTATTGGCAGTCATGCGGTAGCGGCTCTTTTGGCTAAAGGAGAACAAGTGGTGATTGTGGATAATTTGCAGACAGGTCATAAAGAGGCAGTCGTAAAGGGTGCCGTATTAGAAGAGGGGGATTTAAGGGATCACGCTTTTTTAAGACGTGTTTTTCAAACACATGACATTGAAGCAGTCATGCACTTTGCGGCAGATTCACTTGTTGGAGAAAGTGTAACAGACCCGCTGAAGTACTATGACAACAATGTCGGAGGGGCAACGGCTTTACTTCAGGTGATGAATGAATTTGATGTGAAACGCATTGTATTCTCTTCAACTGCTGCGACATATGGTGAACCAAAGCGTGTACCGATCGTTGAAACGGATGAGACGAACCCAACGAATCCTTATGGGGAAACAAAGCTCGCGATTGAAAAAATGCTGAAGTGGTCTGAGCAGGCATATGGTATCGAATACGTTGTGCTTCGTTATTTTAATGTAGCCGGTGCTCATACAGAAGGGATTGTCGGTGAAGATCATCAGCCAGAAACGCATTTAATCCCAATTATTCTGCAAGTGGCTTTAGGAAAACGTGATCAAATCATGATTTACGGTGATGATTATGAAACAGAGGATGGCACATGCATTAGAGACTACATTCATGTCATGGATTTAGTAGAGGCGCACATTCTAGCGGTTGAGCGTCTGCGTGAAGGAAAAGGAAGCGCGACGTACAACTTAGGGAACGGCACAGGCTTCTCTGTGAAGCAGGTCGTAGAAGCTGCAAGAGAAGTGACGGGGCATGCCATTCCAGCACAGGTGGCAGAAAGACGTGCGGGTGATCCAGCTAAGCTGATTGCTTCATCAGAAAAAGCGCTGAAAGAACTAGGATGGAAGCCGCAATATGCAGATCTCCACACCATCATTCAAAGTGCATGGGATTGGTTTCAGAAACATCCAGATGGCTATCAAAGTGAGTAACGTGTAGCAGGCAGGGGAGGAGACAAAGGGAATGGCGATTGATATTTTTGAAAAGCTAGAACAGCTGATTCAATATGGGGTTAATAAAGAGCTGATATCACCACTAGATATGGATTATACAAGGAACCGGCTGCTAGAGGTGCTTGGTCTCGATGATGCTGAGGCAAGAACAGTCTCAGGAGACAGCGACCTTGAAGACATCTTAATGCCGATGCTCGATTGGGCAGTTGAAACAGGTCTTATTCCTGACGGGACAGATACGTATCGTGATTTATTAGATGCCAAAATCATGGGCTGCTTGGTGGCGCCTCCGAGTGTCATCTATGCAAAGTTTGAAGAGAAACGCAAGCATTGCGGGCCAAAGGCAGCGACAAGCTGGTTTTATGAAATGCAGCAGCATGCCCACTATATTCATACAGGCAGAATCGCCAAAAATGTGCGGTGGTTTACAACGACAGAAGATGGTGAGCTTGAGATCACGATTAATCTATCGAAACCGGAAAAGGACCCAAAAGCGATCGCTGAAGCCAAAAAGCTGAGTCAAAAGCAATATCCTCTTTGTCTCCTTTGTAAAGAAAACGTTGGGTTTGGGGGACGCATCAATCACCCAGCAAGACAGAATCACCGGATTATTCCGGTGACACTTACAAATGAGTCGTGGTTTATGCAATTCTCGCCGTATGTGTATTACAACGAACATTGTATTGTGTTCAAGGGCGAGCATGAACCAATGCAGATATCTAAAAAGACCTTCGAACGTCTGCTTTCCTTCATATCTATATATCCGCACTATTTCATAGGATCAAATGCTGATCTTCCCATTGTTGGCGGCAGCATATTAAGTCATGACCACTTTCAAGGTGGTGCTCATGAATTTCCGATGGCGAAAGCAGAGATGGAAGAAGTGTTTTCTCTCGAAAAGTTTCCGAGGGTGAAGGCGGGTATTGTGAAATGGCCGATGTCAGTGATCAGGCTTCAAAGCAGCGACCAGCAGACACTTGCGGAGGCAGCGGATTTTATATTACATGAGTGGAAAATGTATTCAGATCCAGAAGCGGGGCTGTTCTCTCATACAGGAGAGACCCCGCACAATACCATTACACCAATCGCACGCCGTCATGGGGATGAGTACGAATTAGATCTCGTGCTACGAAATAATCGTACAGACAAGCAGCACCCAGGCGGAATCTTCCACCCGCACAAAGAAGTTCATCATATTAAAAAAGAGAATATCGGTTTAATTGAGGTCATGGGTCTCGCCGTCCTTCCTGGAAGATTAGCAGAGGAATTAAGCCAGCTAAAAGCGGCGCTGCTATCCAAAAAACCTCTTGAAGAAATCAAAGCCTGCCCATCTATCATGAAGCACGAGTCATGGGCAGAGCGCCTGATCGAAGATAATACCTTTACGAAGGACAACGTAGAAACCATCTTACAAAAAGAAATCGGCCTCATTTTTTCTCGTATACTCGCGCAGGCGGGTGTGTTTAAAAGAACAGAGCAAGGGAAAACAGCATTTAAACGTTTCATTCAAACACTCCATACAGGCAGGTGATGAGTTGATGATTGAACAGGTAAGAACTTTAATGGAAGAAAAGCAACTCGACGGTGTTCTGATTCAAAAGCGTAATAACTTTTCTTGGCTTACAGGAGGAAGAAGAAACCACATTGTGTTAAACACGCCAGAGGGCGTTTGTCAGCTACTTGTGTTGAAAGACGATATTGTCCTAGTTGTGAATCAAATGGAAGAAAAACGAATCATTGAAGAAGAAATGGCGTATTTTGACCATCCCTTTCAAGTCGTCACAATGGATTGGTTTGAGGATGAGACTCCTTACATTCAAACACTCATAAAAGACAAACGAATTGGTGCGGACATTCAAATGGAAGGAGTGGAATGGATCGAACCCGATTTGTCTCGTGTTCGATCGATCCTTTCAGCGCCACAGCTCAGCCAATACGAAACCCTTTGTCATGACACTGCGGTTATTGTAGAAAGTGTCTGTCAAGAAATCGTTCCAGGACAGACGGAGCATGAAATTGCTTCGCTTGTTGCTCAAAGAGCGATCGGGCAGGGAATGACGATAGAAGTGCTGCTTGTGGCAACAGATGACCGGATTCATCAATATCGCCACCCGATCCCAACAGAAAAAGCACTTCAAAAGCATGCACTGGTTGTCCTTTGTGCTGAACGGCATGGACTCGTGGCAAATGTCACAAGATCCGTTTACTTTGGACAGCTACCAAAGGAGCTTGAAGAAAACAAGGAAAGGCTTGCGCGAATCGACACGGTCATGAATGCGGCTACTCGTCCAGGGAACACCATTGGAGATGTATTGAAGGCCGGCATTGCTCAATATGAAAAAGAAGGATTTCCTGATAGCTGGAAAAAGCTTCACCAAGGTGGCAAGACTGGATTTGTGTCTAGAGAGATCATTGCAGTTCCTACATCGGTGGAAGAGATCCAGCTTCATCAAGTATTCACTTGGAATCCTTCCTTACCAGGATTGAAATCAGAAGATACGATGGTCGTCGAGAAAGAGGGGAATCGCTTTTTAACCTATACAGGCAAGTGGACGTATATAGACATAGAACATGAAGGAAGCATCTATAGACGACCAGACATTTTGGTGAGAGACGAATAATGAGAAGCCGGCGATGAGCCGGTTTTTTGCTGGAAGTCTTTAGTGAGTTTCCACTCATTTATCACCATTACCAATCATTACAGCGCATAGGGGGAGGATCGATACTTTCTTTTCTTGTCGACTTGCGTTAAAATGAGTAAGGTTTTTGTTAAATATGGGGATACCTATTTTAGAATTGTTTACCTAGATAAAATTTCATAAAGTTAAATTGAAATTTGACCAAACTTTTTTATTGTGGTAAACCTAAATTTGACAAAGTTCTTGATTGTTTGTCCTTTGCCTTCAACTCTCAACTTTTCAAATTCCTAGAAATTTATTGTGTGTGCAATAATATAAATTTATGGCGAATTTATGACATTTCAATAGAAATCTGTTGAAAAATAAATGAACTTTTGAAAAAAGGGGAGCTAACTCCAACAGATTTTGATAGCATTACAAAGGGAAGAAAAGTTTTCGAAGGCAGATGGCTTTTCACAATTATTCAGCAATTTATACATTATTTAAGGAAGGATGGTGATCTTCTTGTTCAGAGCCATTAAACCTATGCTTTTATTAGCGATGCTCGTGAGTGTTTTTGTATTAGGAGGTTGCAGCAATATCGCTGTTTTAGATCCTAAAGGACCAGTCGCAGCACAACAAAAAGACTTAATCCTTTTATCTATTGGATTCATGCTCTTTATCGTTGGTGCGGTATTTGTACTGTTTACCATCATTTTGGTTAAATACCGTGAGCGTAAGGACGTTGGAAACGCCTCTTATAACCCAGAACTACACGGGAATACGCTTCTAGAAGTTGTCTGGACAGTGATCCCAATATTAATCGTTGCTGCCCTTTCAGTTCCAACTGTAAAAACCATTTACTCTTTGGAAGAGGCGCCTCAAGCAACAAGTCATAAAGATCCACTTGTCGTTTATGCTACAGCAGTTGATTGGAAATGGATCTTCAGCTATCCAGAGGAAAATATTGAAACAGTGAACTACTTAAACATTCCAAAAGATCAGCCGGTTTTATTCAAAATCACTTCCGCTGATACAATGGCATCTCTATGGATTCCTCAGCTAGGCGGGGAGAAGTATGCGATGGCTGGAATGGAAATGGAACAATATCTTCAAGCTGATGAAGTAGGCACATATGAAGGAAGAAACGCCAACTTCACAGGAGAAGGCTTTGCTCAGCAAAAATTCAAAGTCAATGCGATGACGCAGTCTGACTATGATAAATGGGTAAATAAAACGAAAAAAGAAGCACCAAAGTTAACGAAGAAAACGTATGACTACTTGATGCTTCCTGATGCTGCAGATGTGCAGACATTCTCATCAACACATTTATCTTTTGCGAAGCACGGAGAGGATTCTGAATATGCACTCCAAGCACGCAAACGTTTAGGTTACCAATCAGTTTCTCCGCATTCCAAGACAGATCCTTTCGAGAATGTGAAGAACTATAAAAGAAAACTAGAAAACGAATAAACTGACTAAGGAAAGGAGGAGGCCGTTATGCATTTAAAATGGGATGAGTTTTTTGTAACTGGAGACCCATTAATTCTTGGTGCGCAAATTTCTATCGCTCTTACTTCCATTGCCATTGTGTTTGTTTTAACCTACTTCAAAAAGTGGAAATGGCTCTGGAAAGAATGGCTGACATCAGTTGATCATAAAAAGCTTGGAATCATGTATATCCTTGCTGCTGTGATTATGTTCTTCCGCGGTGGGGTAGACGGACTGATGATGCGCGCGCAGCTGGCGCTTCCTAATAATACGTTTTTAGATTCAAACCACTATAATGAAATTTTCACAACGCATGGTACGATCATGATTTTATTCATGGCGATGCCATTCTTAATTGGTTTAATCAACGTCGTGGTTCCTCTTCAAATTGGTGCACGTGACGTTGCATTCCCGTATTTGAACAACTTGAGCTTCTGGACATTTATGGTCGGAGCAATGCTGTTCAACATTTCCTTCGTTATTGGAGGATCACCAAGTGCAGGCTGGACGAGTTACATGCCGCTCGCCGGAAATGATTTCTCACCAGGACCTGGACAGAACTACTACTTGCTCGGGCTCCAAATTGCAGGTATTGGTACACTAATGACAGGTATTAACTTCATGGTGACCATCTTAAAAATGCGTACAAAAGGTATGACGCTTATGCGTATGCCGATGTTTACATGGACAACATTGATCACGTCTGTCATTATCGTTTTCGCATTCCCTGTTTTAACAGTTGCTTTAGCACTTATGACATTCGATCGTTTATTCGGTTCAGCATTCTTTACACTCGAAGCGGGCGGTATGCCAATGCTTTGGGCGAACCTTTTCTGGATTTGGGGACATCCTGAGGTATATATCGTTATCCTGCCGGCTTTCGGTATTTTCTCAGAAATCTTTGCGACGTTCTCAAGAAAGCAGTTGTTTGGTTACAAAGCGATGGTTGTATCGATTGTGGCAATCTCTGTTCTTAGTTTCCTTGTGTGGGTTCACCACTTCTTTACAATGGGGAACAGTGCAGCGGTTAACTCATTCTTCTCGATCACAACAATGGCGATTTCTGTACCAACAGGTGTGAAAATCTTTAACTGGCTCTTTACAATGTATCGAGGCCGTATCAGTTTTACATCTCCAATGCTTTGGGCACTTGGTTTCATCCCGAACTTCGTAATCGGTGGTGTGACTGGAGTTATGCTTGCGATGGCAGCTGCGGATTACCAGTACCATAACACGTACTTCTTAGTATCCCACTTCCACTATGTATTAATCGCAGGTACTGTATTTGCTTGTTTTGCAGGTCTTGTTTTCTGGTATCCGAAAATGTTTGGTTACAAGTTAAACGAACGAATCGGCAAATGGTTCTTCTGGGTATTCATGATCGGATTTAACATCTGTTTCTTCCCGCAGTACTTCTTAGGACTGCAAGGAATGCCAAGACGTATTTATACGTATGGACCAGAAGATGGCTGGACTGCACTAAACTTTATTTCAACAATTGGTGCATTCATGATGGGTATCGGATTCATCATCCTTTGCTATAACATTTACTACAGCTGGAGACACGCGAAACGTGAAGTGTCTGGAGACAGCTGGGGAGAAGGACGTACGCTTGACTGGGCGACATCTTCTGCAATTCCGCCGCATTATAACTTTGCAGCACTTCCAGAAGTGACGTCACCAGATGCATTCCATCATTGGAAGCAAAACAATGTAGACGTTCATCCTGAAAAAGAATTCAAGAAAATTCACATGCCGCACAATTCAGGCAGACCGCTGATCATGTCTGCATTCTTCGGACTTGGTGCATTCGGTCTTGTATTTGAATGGTACTGGATTGGCGTTATCGGCTTAATCGGTGTATTCGCAACAATGATTTTACGTTCATTTGAATATGACGATGGCTACTATATTCCTGTTGAAGAAGTGATTGAAACAGAGAAAAAGAATAAGGAGGCGCAGAAGTAATGGGACATAATGATAGCAGCTATGCAAATGCACCGCTTGAATATCAGTCTGAAACAGGACGTTTAAACATCCTTGGTTTCTGGATATTCCTTGGCGCGGAAATCGTGTTATTCTCAACACTTTTTGCGACCTACTTTGTTCTTCATGGCAGAACAGCTGGCGGCGTTTTGCCAGCTGAGCTATTTGATATGAAGCTTGTATTGATCATGACATTCCTGCTATTGGTGAGTTCATTTACATGTGGGATTGCCGTTCATGAAATGCGCCGTGGAAGTACAAAAGGGGTTGTCATTTGGACGATTCTGACACTGCTTCTAGGTGCAGGCTTCGTTGGTTTTGAGATTTTCGAATTCTTCCATTATGTACATGAGGGTGCGAGCATCCATACAAGTGCATACTGGTCTGCATTCTTTGTTCTTTTAGGAACTCACGGATTACACGTATCCATCGGTATCTTCTGGATTACAGGTGTCTTGTTCCAAATTAAAAAACGTGGATTAACACCACAAACAGCAGCGAAGATCTTTATCTCAAGTCTATACTGGCATTTCCTTGATGTTGTATGGATTTTTATCTTCACAGCTGTGTACTTGATCGGATTAGGGGGGCTTTTGTGATATGGCTGGAAAAACACATTCCTCAGCAGAGCACGAACACTTCCCTTGGAAACACGTAGTCGGCTTCATTCTCTCCATTGTGCTAACCATCTTAGCATTCTGGATTGCCATCGGAGCTGAAATTGGCAGTTCTGCGAAACTATGGATTATCTTTGGTTTTGCCTTCATTCAAGCATTCTTGCAGCTGTTCATGTTCATGCACATGACAGAGAGTGAGAACGGGACTGTTCAAGTCGGAAATACTTTGTTTGGTCTGTTCTGTGCGATCATTTTCGTCATCGGGTCTGTTTGGATCTTCGCGGCTCACTACAGCCACGGAGAGAACAGCAAAGACGGTTATTCACCATCTGCGCCAAAGCAGTCTGAGCATTCAGAGAAATAA
This sequence comes from Bacillus sp. UNC125MFCrub1.1, assembly GCF_000701305.1. Classification (NCBI taxonomy): domain Bacteria; kingdom Bacillati; phylum Bacillota; class Bacilli; order Caryophanales; family Bacillaceae; genus Bacillus; species Bacillus sp. UNC125MFCrub1.1. Next base: position 730,596 of record NZ_JNIG01000009.1, on the reverse strand, counting down.
TAAAAAACCACTCATCTTTCATAGGTGAGTGGTTTTTATGCTGATTGTGATAACGCTTCCAATTGATGATGCGATATCTATCTGCTGCTGAATCTTTTGCGAATGAATGGAAGTCCATAGATGAGGAAAGCTGCAATGTGAGCCAGAATCACGTTAATGGCAAAGAATGCGATCATGAAGGTATGTCCTGCTGGAGATAAACTGCTTGTCATGTAAAGACCGAAGAAAATCCACATAATCATGATGGGTGGAATAGATGCTAATGCAATCTTTCTGTTTTCCAACCATAAAAACAGGGGTGTAGCTGTTGCAATACATAGGTACGCAAAGAACATATCCATCGTATCCAACTCCTTTGTAAGTTGATGTTCAATTCAAATGAGAGGTCAGGATGCAATTGTGTCTGTTTTTAGGAGATATTGTGAACATTTTGTTACAAATATTATACCACAATTGACTTTGAAGTAAACTCAATAATTGGAAAATGGGCCTTATTCCGCAGAAATTGTTTTTTTCTTATACCTCAGTTAAGCTTATGCTGGCAAGATGTTCACCTTTCATATCGCCACATAAGTCATTGAATTTTCCCCTTAAAATCTGTAAAATAATCTTTTTAAAGGACTTATGATCGGTTGTCATGATAGAGTGGAAAGGAATTTTTTTCTATTGTTAGGATGAAAAGTATTTCATTTTTTGAAAATAGAATGGAACCTTTCAGGTGTCACTTCCGTCATATTTAAGGTGAGTTGCTTTTGTGAAAATTTCAATCTAATATAAATAAGGGCTTTTATGTTTTGTAATAAGGGTGGTTAGTTCATGAACAAGCAGAATACATCTCCTTACTATCAGGGAGATTTGATTTTTATATTTTTAGCCTTCTTTGCCATCAGTGTCATCGCTATTTATGCTGCGGGACAGTTTGGGCAATATGGATCTAATGCATGGACCAGACAGATCATTTACTACATGGTCGGGGTCATCTGTATTGTGGCTATTAATTACTTCGATCTGGAACAATTAGAAAAGTTGAGCTTATATATTTTTATAGGCGGCATTATGCTCTTAATTCTTTTAAAAATTGCTCCTGCACAAATTGCAGGTCATGATTTTGCTCCAATTAAAAATGGTGCAAAAAGTTGGTTTGTGTTACCGGGAATTGGAACATTTCAGCCTTCAGAGTTCATGAAAATTGGTTTGATTATGATGCTCGCCTCTGTCATTGGGAAGGCAACCCCAAGAGGAAAACGAACATTAGAAGATGATATTTTCCTACTATTAAAAATTGCCGGCGTGGCTGCTGTACCAGTCGGACTCATCTTTTTGCAAGATGCAGGTACGGCTGCGGTATGTATGTTTATTGTCGTTGTCATGGTCTTTTTATCAGGGGTCAACTGGAAATTGATCTCTCTCATCGGTTCAGTGGTTGTGCTCTTAGTTGCCGCTGTGTTAGCCGTGATTATTCTATTCCCTGATTTCGCACAAAAGATCGGAATTCAGCAGTATCAGATCAACCGGATTACCGCTTGGCTGCCTGATAGTTCTTCGACAGCCAACCAAGCCCAGACACAGGATGCATCTGGATCGGATAAATATCAAGTCGAGCAAGCCATTATGGCAATTGGGGCAGGACAAATTTTCGGGAACGGTGTTAAAAATTTAAAAGTATATGTTCCAGAAGCTCAGACAGATATGATTTTCTCTATCATAGGGGAAGCCTTTGGTTTTGTCGGCTGCGCATTTGTGGTGATCATGTTCTTCTTCCTGATTTACAGGCTTGTTGTGCTGATTGACCGTATCCATCCTTATAGCCGGTTTGCGTCATTTTTCTGTGTAGGATATACAGCATTGATTGTCATCCATACATTCCAGAACATTGGCATGAACATAGGCGTCATGCCTGTAACGGGGATACCACTCTTATTCATCAGCTTCGGGGGAAGCTCTGTTTTATCTGTTCTGATTGGATTTGGTATCGCCTATAATGCAAGTGTTCAGTTAACGAAATATCAAAGTTATTTATTTAAATAAAACGGGTAAAGGGCAGTCTAAGCGTAGGCTGCCTTTTTGGTGTGAGTTCTAACTTTTGAAAAGCAATGTTCATTTGACTTATGATAGTAGGAGTGAAGGAGGTCTTCGAATTGAATAAAACGATAGAAACCATCTTAAATCATCGGTCCATCCGTTCGTTTACAGATGAGCGTCTGACAGACGAAGAAGTGCTGACACTTATCAAAAGTGCACAGGCTGCTTCGACATCAAGCTATGTACAGGCGTATAGTATCATTGGTGTAACAGATCAGGAGAAGAAGGCGAAGCTTGCTGAACTGGCTGGAAATCAGCCATACGTTGAGAAGAATGGGCATTTCTTTGTTTTCTGTGCGGACTTGAAACGCCACGACTATATCGCAAAAAAAGCGGGAAAGAACCATCAAGAAGCGCTTGAGAATACTGAAGCCTTTCTGATCAGTGTGATTGATGCGGCGCTCGCTGCGCAAAATGTCAGTGTCGCAGCAGAATCTATGGGACTTGGCATCTGTTATATCGGCGGACTGCGTAATCAGCTGAAGGAAGTATCCGAGTTACTTGAAACGCCTTCCTATGTGCTGCCGCTATTCGGTCTGGCCATAGGACATCCTGCCAATCCATCATCTCAAAAGGAACGGCTGCCCGTTGAGCTGATCTATCATGAAAACACATATCAGCAAGACGAAGCTCATGTGGATCGTTATTTAAAAGAATACGATGATCGTATTTCATCATATTATGAAGAACGAACAAACGGTGAGAGAAAAGATACATGGTCTGAGCAAATGCTTCGAGGCTTTAGCCAGCCAAAACGTGCTTTCCTCGGAGATTTTGTGAAAGAGAAGGGCTTTAATCGAAAATAAATCAGGAAATCCCCCTTTCAAGTGAGAGAGGGGGATTTCTGTAAGAGGTGCGACATCATGAAATTAAGTATACTGGATCAATCTCCATTGATTGGAGATGCGACGCCTGCTGAGGCACTGAAGCAAACAGTCGAGCTGGCGAAGCAGGCAGAGAAATGGGGCTATCATCGATTTTGGGTATCAGAGCATCACTTTTCAAACCGGCTCGCAGGATCGAGTCCAGAGGTGCTTCTCGGTCATTTATCAGCTGTGACGTCACATATCCGTATTGGCTCAGGTGGCGTCATGCTGCCCCACTACAGTGCCTATAAAGTAGCAGAGAACTTCAGAGTGCTCGAAGCCCTGGCTCCGGGCAGAATTGATCTTGGCATTGGACGTGCTCCTGGAGGTATGCCGATCTCCTCCATTGCCCTTCATCATGGAGAACGGAAGCGACTTGGTGATCAATACCCTGAGCAGGTAGAAGAATTGAAGGTGTATTTACATGATTTAGCCGATGAATTTTATCCGCTGCCTCACCTGACCGCTTCTCCGAAAGTAGATACTGCCCCAGAGGTATGGATGCTAGGTTCCTCTGGAGGAAGTGCACGGCTTGCCGCAAAAGCAGGTGCAGGCTATACGTTTGCTCTTTTCATTAATGGAGAAGGCGGAGAAGACTCTGTGTCGCAGTATATCAACCGATTTGAACCTTCAGAATTTGGTGCTGAGCCGCGTGTCAGTCTTGCGGTCTTCGTTTTATGTGCAGAAACAGAGGAACAGGCAGAAAAATTGGCTGTTAGCTTAGATTTATCATTATTAGCTAACGAACAAGGACAGAACCTTGGCGGCTTTCCTTCATTTGAACAGGCAAAGGACTATTCCTACAGTCCATATGAACAAAAACGAGTAGCAGCCAATCGACAGAGAATGGTTGTTGGCACGCCAGCCTCTGTGAAGCAGCAGCTGACAGAACTCGCAAAGGCGTATCGTACAGATGAAGTGATCGCTGTGACCATCACACATCACATGCAAGACCGTCTCACATCGTATCGTTTATTAAAAGAAGCTTTTGATGCATAACGTATGTAAATTTACCGTCTGCGCAGCCAATAAAAGGGATAGAGGAGCATCATGGTGAGAATAAAGGCAGCTGTCACCGCCAAGCTAAGCGGATAAATGCAGGTGGTATAGACAGTCAGTTCACATGCTTGATGAAAAGGACGAGGCTGTTTTGCATGTAAAAAGGTAAAAAAATAAACCAAGGTGATCGTGAGAAAAAAAGCCGTCATAAAAGAAACGATCCATAGCCATATCAACATGAATTTCTCTTTCCTCCATATATGATAGAAAAGCCTTGTTGAGCTGATGGGCTCATACAAGGCTTATTATGTGATTCTTGTTTATTCAGGATAAATATCGAATGGTTCTTTCGTTTGAACCGTATCTGATTTGCCTTTCAGGCTTGCATACGCAAGCATTGTATACTCACCTGCTTCTAACTTCTGTCCTTTATTGATCGTGCCATTCCATTTCACACGATGCTCTCCTTTATCAACATGTTGATAAACTCCTGCTTCACCTAAATACTCTCCATCTGTCGAGTAGACGAGGAATGCAAGATTTTCAGCACCGCCTGGGAGATAGCTGCTAATGACATAGCTTCCAGCACGGTTATCAGGCTCTACGGAAACCGAAGTGACGCGCGGGTAATCAGGCTCTTTTACAATCAATAAAGTAGGGATTTCAGTGACCTTTCTGCCATTTTCGCGAATGGTGATACTGCCTTGGTACGTTCCTTTTTTCGTTTTTCCATAATTCACTTGTACTGCGGAAGTAAAGGACCCTGTGGAATTCCCTTTTACTGTGATTTTTTTCGTGCCGTTTGTGCTAATGCCGTTGCCATCGAACTTGTAATCAATGGTATAGGTTTTCGGTGCTTTTGACAGGTTTTCTACCTTGAACTTCTTCGTTTTGATTTGAACGCCCTTTTCTTTTAAGAAAGTGCCGTACGAATAGCTTGCATCAGACACAATAGAAGACGCTTGAAGTGATTCGATGATTCGAACGCTGCCTGTGCCCTGCGTATTGTGAGGGAACGGGCTGCCATTTGGGTCATACAATGTTTCTGCTGTATTCATCATCAGCGCTTTAATTTGCTCTGTAGAATACGATGGTTTTGCTTGTTTAATAATCGCTGCTACTCCGGCTACATGAGGAGATGCCATGCTTGTTCCTTGCTTCGATCCATAGCCGTATGGCTGAGAAGGATCGTGTGTCGGAATGGTGCTGACAATACTCACGCCAGGTGCTGAAAGATCTGGTTTGATCATCCACGTATCGACAACAGGTCCGCGAGATGAGAAGTCAGCAACTTGTTCACTTAACTCTTTCACAAATTGAATCGAGAAAGTCGTTGTATTGTTACCAGCCTCAATGGCTTTAACAAGTGCTGTTCCTTCCGCTTTTGACAGCTTAATCGTCGGAAGGGCTAGACCTGGTACATCCACAGGGATTTCTCCATCGGTATTGTTGTACATGACAACGCCGATCGCACCAGCAGCTTTCGCATTGTCCACTTTATCAACAAAGGCAATGGCTCCACGTTCAATCACTGCCACCTTTCCTTTGACATCGATGTTTTCAAAATCTTTTTCGTCACCGATGCCTGCTTGGACGAGTGTGACTTGTTTTTGGTCAAGTGCTTTTAAATCATTTTCTTGATAGTAGCCCATCACTTTTGCCGTTGAATAGTTCGGGAATTTCACGTTGTATAAACTGTACGGAAGCTGAGTGGCTCCGACAGAAATAGCATCTCTTGATGTCCCAGGAGATCCAACGGTCCAGCTGTTTGGCCCGCTGTTTCCATTTGATGTCACAGCGACAACCCCTTCAGACATGGCCCAATCCAGTGCGATGCTTGTTGCATAATCAGGGTTATTCACACTGTTTCCAAGAGAGAGGTTCATGACATCGGCTCCGTCAGTGACAGCCCGGTCGATGCCTGCTAGGACATTTTCAGTTGTTCCTGATCCGCCTGGTCCAAGGACACGGTAGGCGAGAAGGGTAGCATCTTTTGCGACACCTTTAATTTGTCCATTTGCCGCAATTGTTCCTGCGACGTGTGTACCATGATCTGTCGATTCGCCTCTAGGATCTCCTTTTGGTGTTTCTTGTGGAGAATAGTCATTATCAACAAAGTCATAGCCTTTGTATAATCCGAAGTTTCCTTTTAAATCAGGGTGGGTATAATCTACTCCAGTATCAATGACAGCGACTTTTACTCCTTTTCCAGAGTAGCCGGCATCCCAAGCTTTTGGTGCACCGATAAATGGGGCGCTTTTATCCATGAGTGGAGAGACATCCTCATTTGGAAGCTGGACGCTTTTCTTTTTCACTTCATCTGTTTGATATGTAACATCCGGATAAACGGCTTTTACTCCGTCAACTGCGAGTAGTTTCGGGATTTCGTTTGCAGGAAGTTTCATAGAGAAACCAGAGAAGACTTTTTCATATTCTTGATGAACACTCGCTTTATCTAGCTTTTTGAGTGCTGCATTCTTTACTTTCGTTCGAGATTTTTTGAGGGAGGCCTTTGTTTGTGCTTCGCCTTCTTGCTTGGCTTCAACTAAGGATTTTTCCTTTAATTCAACAATGACAGTGGTGTGTTTTCTAGACTTAACATTGATTTCGCCGAAGATTTCTGCTTTTTCCAGTTCCACCTGTTTGTTCGATGGAGCGGCAGCAGCCTGACCTGAAAAGAATGTGGATAAGGTAAAAATAGTGGAGAACAATAGAACAGAAGAACGAGAGATTACTTTTTTCAATTAATTTTCCCCTTTCTAGCTGTGTATTTAGGGAGATAGCCTTTCTTTTTGTGGATAAATAGGAAAGATTCACTGCCCGTTATTAAGTATTCCATACGATGAAACCAATTCCTTTACTAAAATGGTCTTATTTTACATAGTCATAAAGAACTATTTTGTTTATAAAGTCACACTTATGCACAATAATCTGTTGATAACTCGATTATTCAGATATATATATGGAAAATAAAAAAATCTCATACACAAAATCTAGTAAGAGGGTGTTGATATGTGGATAAACCCTGTTGATAAGATGTGCTTATCTTTGGGATAGTGTGTGTATAAAATTTTCATAGAAACATTGTGAAACATGCTCATCTTCTGCACTTTTCAACAAAACTTCTGAAAACTAGTTCGTTTTTTCACCCAGATTGTGACAAACCTCTCTTTTTTCTCGGGATATGATAGGAACAGTTAATTTGCTAGAACTGCTAGATTCTAAGGAAATCGGAGGGATGTTCAGTGAAGAAATGGAAGAACTGGTTGAGTGTATGGTTTGGTTTTGTAATGAATGTGCTTGTGAATCCTGGTGAGCTGCTGAAGAAGCAAGGGGTGAAAGTGGCAGCAGTGGATGGAGGATTCTTTCTTGCGGTGAATGAGAGAAAGCTAGAGAAACTGGCAGATGAAAAGAAGAAGAAGCGCAGGACAGAAAAGCCGTTTCAAGAAAGTCTGATGATGCTTGATGAAAAGACAACGAGAGAGGCGCGTGCCGGTCCGCTCTTATCTTTACAGAAAAGTTGAAACAGGGTAAAATCCCACATAAGACACGTTATCTGTGGGAGAGGATGCCCCTTGAAGATATATAAAATATTGAATAACAATGCAGTGGTTGTAAAGGAGGGTGATCAGGAGAAAATTGTGATGGGGCCCGGAATTGCTTTTCAGAAGGGGAAAAATGACGTCGTTCCCGTTCAAAAAATAGAGAAGATTTTTGTTGTGCGTGAAGAAAATGAGAAATTCAAACAAATTCTTGCGACATTGCCAGAAGCGCATATTGAGGTGGCAGAGCATATTATTAGTTATGCAGAGGGTGAACTCATGATGCCGCTCAGTGATCATATCCACATTTCACTGACAGATCATTTATCCTTTGCCATTGAACGCGTTCAAAAAGGCATTGTGCTATATAATAAATTGCTTGGTGAGATCAAAGTCTTATATAAGCAGGAATATGATATTGGAAAGTATGCCATTCGTTATGTAAAGGAGCGGCTTGGGGTTGACCTGCCGGACGATGAGGCAGGGTATGTGGCACTTCATATTCATACGGCCAAAATGAATACGGAGTCCATGAAGAAGACGGTCAAATACACAACGATGATCAAAGAAATGATCGAGCATATCGAAAGCGTTTTTGAGCGCTCGATTGATGAGGATAGTATTTCATATCAGCGGCTTGTGACACATTTGAGGTATGCATTAGGCAGGTTGGAATCGAATGAAGCATTTCAAATCATGGACGATGACATGCTGACTTTTATCCAAACAAAGTATGATTCGGCTTACCGGTGTGCACTTGGACTGGCTGATTTGCTGAAAAAAGAATATGGACTTCATCTCCCTGAATCGGAGATCGGCTACATCACGCTGCATGTCCAGCGTCTGCAGGATGCCGAATTGGTGTAAAGGTTGTGCCTGTCCGCAGGCTTTTTTTTATGCACACTACTCTAATTAGTGTATATGGGTCATTTGATTCGAAAAAATAGGTTGACGCAGGTCACGCTCTTATACTATGATGAAAGCGTAATCAAAAATCAATATCGTGGGATTGTGACTGTCAGGCAGGCAAGACCTAAAATTTGCGTAACGAGGGGACGTGTATGTCCTTTCATCGTTAGTGAATTTTAGGTCTTTTTTGTTTTAAAAAAAGGGGGAGACAACATGGATTATCAAAAAACAGCCAAAGAATTAACAACATTATTAGGTGGCAAAGAAAATGTCATTAGCGCAACACATTGTGCCACACGACTCCGATTGGTGATGAAAGATGAGGCGTTGATTGACAAAGATGCCATTGAAGAACTTGAGGGTGTGAAGGGTGCCTTCTCAAGCTCGGGTCAATTCCAGATCATATTTGGAACAGGTTCTGTCAACAAAGTATATGAGCCTTTTGCTCGTGAGGCGGGTCTTGAGGCAGACGACGAGAATCAAAAACCTGCCAGCCATGATGAAGCCGTGAAGCAAAAAATGAATCCACTTGCACGTTTTGCTAAGACGCTATCGAATATTTTTGTACCAATTATTCCAGCGATTGTAGCAAGCGGTTTATTAATGGGCCTATTAGGTATGATGAAAGCTTTCAAATGGGCTGATCCAAGCTCTGCCATCTTCCAAATGCTAGATATGTTCTCAAGTGCTGCCTTTATCATTTTACCGATTTTAATTGGGGTTAGTGCAGCCAAAGAGTTTGGTGGAAATCCATATTTAGGAGCTGTCATTGGGGGCATTATGATTCACCCGAGCTTGCTGAATCCATGGGGACTGACAGACGCAAAACCAGAATATATGCATCTATTCAACTTTGATATTGCGCTTCTTGGTTACCAAGGAACGGTCATTCCCGTGTTATTAACTGTGTATATCATGTGCGTGATTGAAAAGAATTTAAGAAAAGTTGTGCCGAACAGTATTGATTTACTTGTGACGCCGTTTGTGACGGTGATTGTGACTGGATTTGTGACGTTTATTGCTGTAGGACCTCTAGGGAGAATGCTCGGTACAGGGATCTCGAATGCACTCACTTATGTTTATGACCATGCAGGATTCTTAGCTGGACTGATTTTCGGAGGTGCTTATTCTTTAATTGTACTGACAGGTGTTCATCATAGCTTCCATGCGATTGAGGCAGGACTTCTGAATGATATTGGACGGAATTATTTGCTGCCGATCTGGGCCATGTCCAACGTCGCTCAAGGCGGAGCTGGGCTAGCGGTCTTTTTCTTAGCAAAGCGTGCAAAAACGAAAGAAATTGCTTTACCAGCAGCATTTTCTGCTTTCTTAGGTATTACAGAGCCGGTCATATTCGGTGTGAATCTTCGTTATCGTAAGCCATTTATTGCTGCAATGATCGGAGGTGCATTAGGCGGGGCGTTTGTCGTCTTCACGAAGGTAGCCGCCAACGCTTATGGTTTAACAGGGATTCCGATGATTGCCATTGCAGCTCCATTTGGTTTACAAAATGTGGTAAATTATGTTATTGGTATGTTAATAGCTGTTGCTGTTTCATTTATTCTTACCATCATCTTTAAAGTCAAAGAAGTCGAAAAATAATCAAGGAGTGGTCACAGTGATGACAACAACGGACGCAGCACTTCGTCAAAAGGTAACAGATCGTATTCGAAACTATGAGCATTTGGTGAAAAAAGATGTGTACCGTCAGAACTTCCATTTAATGCCGCCAGTCGGTCTTTTAAATGACCCGAATGGATTGATTCAGTGGAAGGGAGTCTACCATGTGTTTTATCAATGGCAGCCATTTAAAACAGGACATGGGGCAAAATTCTGGGGTCACTACACATCAACCGATCTAGTGAATTGGCAGCATGAAGAGGCTGCCCTCACGCCAAGTGATTGGTTTGATCAAAATGGCTGTTATTCTGGCAGTGCAGTCATTGACGATGGTCGTATGTACGTGATGTATACCGGAAATGTCCGTGACGAGCAAGGGAATCGTGAGACATATCAATGTTTAGCTGTGTCAGAGGATGGGGTTCATTTTGAGAAAAAAGGTGTCGTGGCGACTTTGCCAGCGGGATTCACTGCACATTTTCGTGACCCGAAGGTGTGGAAGCGGAATGGAAAGTGGTACATGGTCCTTGGAGCACAAAGTGAAGATCTCAAAGGACATCTTGTCTTATTCACATCTGATACATTAGACAATTGGACGTTTCAAGGCATTATTGCAGGCAGTGGAAAGAATGGATTAGATCATTTCGGATACATGTGGGAATGTCCAGATCTGTTTGAATTAGACGGTCAGGATGTATTGATCGTGTCACCACAGGGGCTGAAGCCTGATGGATTCAAATACAACAATACACATCAATCTGGTTATTTTGTTGGTACATTCGATGATCGTACCTACCAATATACGCATGGAGCGTTTGAGGAGCTGGATCGTGGCTTTGACTTTTATGCACAGCAGACTTTCCAAGATGAATCGGGCAGACGCATTTTAATGGGATGGATGGGTGTACCAGATCAAGGGGAAGAGCATCATCCAACCATCTCTTATCAATGGATCCATTGTTTGACGATTCCGAGAGAGCTTCGTTTAGATGATGAGGGACGTCTTATTCAAAAGCCGGTAAGTGAACTTCGATCTATGCGGACAAATGAGCAGGAGCATGTTTTTTACGTTAAACGATCTGTTCACTCCATTCCTGTTGAAGATTTGACGAGCGCAGAGGTATTCATTGATCAAATTGAAACTCAAAAAGGATTTGAATGCTGTATCCGTGCTGCTGCTCGTATCATTTATGATAAAGATGAAGGCAAACTAACATTAGAGCGAGATCGATTTGAAGATCGAACAAAGGAAGTTCGTGAAGTAGAAATTGATGAATTACAGGATCTGCATATCTTTATTGATGCATCATCGATTGAGATTTTTGTCAACGGAGGCCGGGAAGTATTTACTGCACGTTACTTTCCTTCCCCGGGAAATAAATCAATCTCCATCAGTGGTAGAAATGAAACGAAGCTTAAATTGAAGACGTGGCATTTGCAAAAAGAAGCAGATCAATGATCTGCTTTTTTCTAGTGAGATCAGCCTGTATCTTAAAGCCTATATCATGTATATACAAGGTTGGCCTGAAGCGGTTTGATGACGTTTTACATATATGATAACAGGTTCAATTATGGTATCATTTTAAAATATATACAGCTGAGGCTGACGTTTATCCAAATGCGGTAGGACAAAAAGGGGTTGTTTACTTGAATTCAAAACAGCAGCCGACGACTAGAAAACGCTTGGAGACAATGGCAGATCATGTTGAAGATAAACGTGAAGAATATAAAGAATTGCTAATTCAAGTCCAATCTATTCTCGGTGAACCTTCTCTAGAGCAGGAAGAATTAAAAGAGAAGCTGTCAGATACGTATAAACAAATGAAAGAATATGCCTTATTTGTTGAATCCATTGAAGCCTTTATTCGAAAAATGGCGAAAGAATCTGATCAGCAAAAGTAGGTAAAAAAGTATGGTGAAAGAGTGTACCTGGGTGCGGGTATGCTTTTTTTATTTTAGTCAGATTATTCAGAAATTTAAATGAAAGCGTTGACATTCCTTTTGTCATGATACAAAATAAATAAAAATTCATCTGAGCATATACAGGAGGAACGATATGAACCATGCAACCAAGAAATGTCTGATCACCTTTATCATTGTGCTATTTTCTATGAGTTTTCTTCATCCTTCCGTTTCATCTGCCCGAACGCAACACACATCATTTTTTACACCTACTGCCTCCGTACCATCTGGTCAATATTATCGCTCACAAGAGGTGGCACTCCAATCTCAGGTGCCAAAAGCTTCTCTTTATTACACAACAGATGGCAGCCAGCCGACAACTCAAAGTCAGCGATATACAAAGCCTATTCAAATTGATACCGATACGACTTTAAAAGTAAGCGTTTACAAAAATAGGCATCGCCTTGCTACGTCTACGTACAATTATCGTTTTGTCACACGAGAAGACATTGCCTCATCTTTTTTATCTTTTGAATATCAAGGAATGCCTTATCGATTATACATTCCGAAAAATCATAAGAGGGGTAAAGCTTATCCTCTCGTCTTGTTCTTACATGGAGGAGGGGAGCGGGGGACTGATAATCAAAAGCAGTTACTTGCAAATGATGGTGCAGTTTTATGGGCTTCTCCTGAAGTTCAAAAGAAACATCCTGCATACGTACTAGCACCTCAGGCTCGAAATGCTGTGGATGGGGGTTTTGCATTAACAAGAAACGCGCAAAATGAGATCGACCTGACAAATGTGTTTCAATTTTCACCAGATTTACACAAAGCGCATGAAGTGCTTCAGCATGTTTTAACTTCTTATAAGATTGATCAGAAAAGGATTTATGCGACTGGTTTATCTCAAGGCGGATTTGGCTCGTATCAGTTGAACATCACATATCCTCGTTTGTTTGCAGCGATGATTCCTATTGCGGGGGGTGCAGATCCAAGTAAGGCAGGAATTTTAGCGAACAAGCCAATATGGGCATTTCATGCAGAGGATGATTCCATTATTCCTATCAGTTATGCGAGAAATACAATTCAAGCGATTCAAAAAGCTGGTGGAAGACCGATTTATACCGAGTATGCAAGCAAGTATGGGTATGATCATGCATCATGGACACCTGCTTATGAGACGCCAGGCTTAACAGATTGGTTATTTGCACAGAGACTCAGCTTACGATAAACAAAAAAAACCGATTCATCCAAGCGGCGGATCGGTTTTTATTGTTTTATTTGTCCAAACGATGTGCGGAATGTTTCGTTGGTCCGATGTATTCGTTTAGTTGGAAAGAGCCTTTAATGGCAGCTGTGATGAATTCTTTTGCTGCATAAATGGCTTCTTTCACGTCTGAGCCGTTGGCTAGTTCAGCTGTGACTGCGGCTGAGAATGTGCAGCCTGCACCGTGTGTGTATTCTGTGTCGATCTTATCTGTTTCAAGGCGTTCGAAGGTTTGTCCATCATAAAGCAAATCAATCGCTTTATCAGGGCTTAGCTTACCGCCGCCAGTGATGACCACATACTTTGCACCAAGTTCATGGATGCGTTTTGCGGCTTCTTCCATTTGTTCCATCGTTTTGATCTCGCCAATGCCGCTTAATTGACCTGCTTCGAAAAGGTTAGGTGTGATAACTGTTGCCAGTGGCGTGAGCTTTTCGCGCAATGCTTCAGCATGCTCTGGGTAAAGGACTTCGTTCGCACCTTTACATACCATAACAGGATCAATGACGACATTTTTCAGCTCATATGTTTTGATCGTTTCAGCTGCGAGTTCAATGACGTCAACTGTTGGCAGCATACCTGTTTTTAACGCATCTACACCGATGCCTTCCACGATCGTTGAGAGCTGCGCGCGGATTGTTGATGTATCGATTGGAAACACTTGATGATCCCAGTTGTTATGAGGATCCATTGCAACGACAACGGTTAAAGCTGTCATCCCGTAGACGTTTTTTTCTTGAAACGTTTTTAAATCTGCTTGGATACCTGCACCGCCGCTTGAATCCGAACCTGCGATGGTGAGTGCTTTATTCATAGACATAGTTGCTGAACCTCCAATGTGATGTGTAACAGTTACTGTTCTATCCCTTATTATAATCAGCTTTTCCATTTATCACAATGAAACGGCATAAAAAAGCGTTCCACTCTTCATGGAACGCCTCATTCTTTATCTTTTACAAATCACCAATTTCCCTTTTTTCAGCTCCTCTAAAAGCGTTAAGGCTAATTCTTGATCGGCGCCGGTCGACATGATTTTGGCCATCAGTTCATCATCCCTGGTGCGAATGACATTGGCGATCTGATCTAAAATCCCTTGATCGACAGCTGTCATGCTCTTTGCTTCCGTGTACTCAGTAACGGTATCAGAGCGTTCGGGGTCATACGCAAACACAAACACATCGTCCTTTGTGGATTGTATCTGTTCGATCGTCTGTTTGGCTTCTTTACTATTCTCAACTGTGAAAAATTCCATCATCATCACTCCTTTTCATCAAAAATTCCCATTTTCTCGATCAATCAAACCGCCTTTTATATCATGAGAAGAAAGCCGATTTATGTTTTAATGAAAAAGACGAATCTATTAAAGGAGTTAGGCCGATATGAAGATTTCTTTACTAATTGTGACACATAACCGGCTGAGCGCATTGTGTGAACTGCTTGAATCCATCTCGAGACAAAGCGTACAGCCTTTTGAAATTGTGGTCGTAAATGATGCAGGAGAGCGAGTGGACGTGATTCAGGAACTCTATCCCGAGCTGCCAATCCGCTTGATTCATTTAGATGAGAATGTCCAGCATGTGAACGCAAGAAATGTTGGGGTGCGGGAGCTGACAGGTGACGTCATTATGCTGAGTGATGACGATGATTATTTTACACCTTGTCATATTGAACGTATGAGCAAGGCGCTGGAAGACGCTGATTTTGTCTTTTCGGATGCGGAAATTGTTTCGTTTGAAGAACGAGGTGCGACTCGTTTTCCAGTATCAAGACGTTTGTTTGCTTATACAGCGGACATTGAGGACATGCGTGTTTTTTCTACATATGTTCCTTCTGGCAGTATGTACAAACGCCGCATACATGATGAGATTGGCTATTTTGATCCAGCGATGCATCACTACTGGGACTGGGACTTTTTCCTGCGTGTTACGCAGCATGCACGAGCCAAACGAGTGCCAGCTGCCAGTGTGATCTATGCGTTCTTTGATGGTGGGGGCAATCAGTCGAGTGATCTTGGTGAAACAAGGAAGAACTATTTAGATGATCTGAGTGAAAAGCATGGGCTCGGTGATTTGCCGACAGCGAACTTTGCTGTCCTATTAGAAGAACCAGCGATGAAAAAACGAGAATCAGAGAGTGAGATTGTATGGGATGGAAAACCGATGATCTCAAGATTGGCACAGCAGACAGAAGGAGGACAACCGCAATGAAGCCATTTTTAAATGATAGCTGGTGGGCTGTGATGAAAAGTGAATTTGAACAGCCGTATTATCAGGAATTACGTGAGTGGGTAAAGGAAGAATATCGTACGCAGATCGTGTTTCCAAAGCCAGATGACATTTATCGTGCCCTCCATTTGACGTCGTATGAAGATGTGAAGGTCGTGATTTTGGGACAAGACCCTTATCATGGCCCAGGACAGGCACACGGATTAAGCTTTTCTGTTCAGCCTGGTGTCAAACATCCGCCATCTTTGAGAAATATTTTTCAGGAGCTAAAGGATGACCTGGGCTGTCCGGTCCCTAACCATGGCTCGCTTGTCAGCTGGGCAGAGCAGGGTGTCTTGCTGTTAAACACCGTGCTCACTGTAAGAAAAGGAGAAGCGAACTCGCATAAAGGCAAAGGCTGGGAACGTGTGACAGACCGCGTCATCGACGTCCTGAATGACCGAGATCAGCCAGTCGTTTTTGTGCTTTGGGGCAGACATGCGCAAAATAAAAAAGAACGAATTGATCAAAGCAAGCATTACATCATTGAGTCACCTCATCCAAGTCCTTTTTCTGCAAGAAACGGCTTTTTTGGCAGCCGTCCGTTCTCAAAAGTAAACGCCTATTTAAAGCAAATGGGGATCGATGAAATCAACTGGTGTATCAAGGACATTGAATCAAAATAGGACGAGGGAAAATCCCTTCGTCCTGTTTATTTTAAAAATTTACGGACAATGTCGAGTCCGTTTTTCGCATTTGGATAGCGGAAAGAAAAATCAAAGCGATTGGTCTGGCGCAGAACGCTTTTTTCATGGGTAAAGGTGAAAAAGCTTTCTTTTCCATGATATCGTCCGATGCCGCTTTCACCAACGCCTCCAAATGGTAAATATGGAGTGGCGACATGCATCAGTGTATCATTGATGCAGCCTCCGCCAAATGAGAGGTTGTCTAGAATATAAGCTTCTGTTTCTTTATTTGTTGTAAATAAGTAAAGAGCGAGCGGCTTCGGTCTTGCCTTAATCATGTCAGCTGCCTCTTGAAGAGAGTCAAATGTGATGACAGGCAAAATAGGTCCGAAAATTTCCTCCTGCATCACAGGATCTTCCCACGTAATATGATCTAAAATGGTCGGTGCGATTTTGAGCTCTTGTTCATTGCGCTGTCCACCTGTCACCATCGTGCCATTTGAGAGAAATTGTGAAAGCCGATCAAAATGACGCTGGCTGACATTTTTTCCGAAATGCGGATTTGTTTCAGGCTGGTCCCCGTAAAAGTCACGGATACAGGTCGTCATTTCACGCAATAGGTCCTCTTTGATCGATTCATGAACAAGTAAATAGTCTGGTGCAATGCATGTTTGACCAGCATTCGTGAATTTACCAAAGGTGATTCGTTTTGCAGCGAGCTTGATGTCTGCATCAGGCATGACAATGCATGGACTTTTTCCGCCGAGCTCAAGTGTGACAGGTGTCAGATGTTTTGCGGCCGCTTCCATGACGACTTTGCCGACGGCTACACTTCCAGTAAAGAAAATATAATCAAATGGCAGTTTCAGAAGCTCTGTGCTGACATCCACACCGCCTTCAACGACCGCTGCAAGATCTTCTTGAAACACGCTTTCCACAATCGTGCCAATCACGTTTGAGACGTGCGGCGTTAATTCTGACGGTTTTAAAGTAACGGCATTTCCCGCAGAAATGGCTCCAACTAATGGCGAGAGGGCCAATTGGAAAGGATAGTTCCAAGGGGCAATAATCAGAACACTGCCGTACGGTTCCTTAATGATCATACTTTTTGATCCGATATGGGTCAGAGGTGTTTTCGCGCGAGATGGTTTGGCCCATTTGTGAAGATGTTTGACGGTATGATTGATCTCTTCATATACCATGCCAATTTCTGTTGTATAGGCTTCCTGTTCGGATTTATGTAAATCATGGGCTAAGGCTTGTAATATGTCCTTTTCATGATGTTTAATGGCTTTTTTTAAATCGTTAAGAAGACGGATTCGATCTTGAACCGCTGGTGTTTGCACGTTTTTTTGTTTGTGAATGAGTTCAGTGAGTTTGCTCATCTTTCAGTCCTTTCAAAGACGATATTGTTTCTTTTTTATTATGTGTGAATCTTGGGGAAGGGTCAAATCAGATGAACAGAAGCACACAGCTTTGAAAAAATGAGCCCATTCGGTTTGTTCATTTGGTAAAATAATGTTGGAAAACGAATTTTTTAGATTGGAGGGTCTACCCTTGAATATTCATATATCAAGTCTGCTTCAAAAAATGGAGGAAGCCATTCAAAAAGCAAAACAAAGTGGAAATGATGAAGAGGTGAAACGTCAAGCGGCGGTCATCTCTTCACTATGTGATGTCATTCTCGACACATCATCACAGGTGCAAATGCCGCAGTCTTCGGTCATTTCACCACCTCCATCTATACAGACACCATCTGCACCGGCTGTGTCTACGGATCAAGCCATGCTAGAGAAATTGATGGGCACTAGCGGTGCAAAGAAATTTCAGCATAAAGAAGAGGGTCAACAAGAGAAAGATGGCAACGGTGACTCTATTTTTGATTTTTAATGGTCTTGTCACGACAAAGGGAAGGTGATCGGGTTGAAACTATTTTTGGGCGCCATTCAGTGGATGGCATTTTTTATCGCAGCTTCTATTGCTGTGCCGATTGCGATTGCACAAGCATTTGAATTAAATCAAGTGCAGTCGGCGGAACTGATTCAGAGTACATTCTTTTCACTTGGACTTGTGGCGATGGTGCAGTGTTTATGCGGTCATATGCTGCCGATCAATGAAAGTCCAGCAGGGCTGTGGTGGGGGGTATATACCCTTTATGCAGGCATGACAGGGACGATTTTTGCTACATATCCTGAAACCTTGCAAGCATTGCAAGGGGCGTTAATTTTTAGTGCAGCGTTCTTTTTTATTTTTAGTCTCTTTAAAATCATTAATTGGCTTGCGTCTTTATTTACGCCGGTTGTCACAGGTATTTATTTGCTGCTGCTTGTTGTGCAGTTAAGTCAGCCAATCATGAAAGGGCTGATGGGGATCGGCTATCGGGGAAATCAGGTAGATGGGCTTGTCTTTTGTCTATCGATCTTGATTATTGTCATCACCTTCATGATCAGCCGCTCAAAATGGCATTATTTAAGACAGTTTTCTGTGTTATTTGCACTTGCAGGCGGCTGGCTGTTATTTGCTTTACTCGGACTAGCGAAGCCTGTTCGCATTCCTGAGCAGATCATTGAGTTTCCAAAACTGTTTCCGTTTGGCATGCCGGTCTTTGACAGTGGACTGCTTGTCACGTCCTTTTTTATTACGATCTTACTCATTGTGAATATGCTGGCAAGTATTCGAATTGTGGAAAGTTCCGTCAAGGCATTTGGTGAACTGCGTGAGCGGAAACGAGCCAGACCGGCTGGTTTTGTCGCCGCATTTGGTCATTTGCTGAGCGGACTGATTGGTGCGATTGCGCCTGTCCCTATTTCAGGGGCAGCGGGTTTTATACAAACAACCAAAATTCCATCGAGAAAGCCATTTTTCCTTGGCAGTCTGCTCATTGTCCTCATTAGTTTATTTCCATTATTGATGAGCTTTTTCTCTGCATTGCCTTCACCTGTGGGGCTGGCTGTGAACTTTGTGGTGTTCTCTTCTATGATTGGGATTGCCATGTCAGAATTCGATCAGTATGAAAAAGAAGACATCCCGCGCATTCGATTTGTGCTTGGTATCGCTGTTTTAGCAGGCGTGGGCGCAATGTTTGTGCCACAAGGGGCATTGAAAGGCATGCATCCTGTGCTGATTTCTTTATTGAGCAATGGTCTTGTTCTTGGCACACTGATTGCGATTGTGGTCGATCAAGTGCTGCTGCGAAAGAAGAAGAAATCCGACAATCTCGTGTCAGCATCATAGGAAAGTTGAATGTTGGATAAGACCCGCGCTATGATAAACATAATTGATGAGATAAGGAGAATGACGAATGAAACTATTTTTCATATTAGGTGCCATTAACGCCATGCTTGCGGTTGGTCTTGGAGCCTTCGGTGCACATGGACTGGAAGGGAAAATTCCTGAAAAGTATATTGAGATATGGAATAAAGGGGTTCAATATCAGATGTTCCATGCCATTGGCCTGTTTATTGTCGCCTTTCTGGCAGATAAGCTGTCAGGTGTTTCCCTAGTGCCGACCGCTGGCTGGGTGATGCTGGCAGGCATTCTATTTTTCTCAGGAAGCCTTTATGTGCTTGCCTTGACTCAGGTGAAGATTTTAGGTGCTATTACGCCAATTGGCGGAGTGGCATTTATCGCTTCTTGGATCATGCTAGTGATTGCAGCAGCAAAAAATTTATAAGCTAGGAAAACCGATGCCCTCATAGGGGCATCGGTTTTTTTCTTAACTCCAATAAGGAGAATAGTTCGGAGGTGCTTGATAATAAGGTACATAGTGAGAAGGCGGGACAGGGTGCGTTTGTGTCTCTTCCTCCCGGTGGCAGAAAGGCCCGATAAATACACCAGGTTTCACAGGCTGCGTCGCCTGCTTCCACTGCGTTTCGTTCATGCAATAAGTATGTGCCATGATGTGTGAAGGCGTGAGGGTTAGAAGGTCTGAACCTAAGATGACTTCTGGCGTCGATGCGTTAAAAATGGCTAACAAATGGGTTTTGTCCTGTAAGGCGACTTCGTAATGCCACCAGCCTTGTGGCACATTGGCTACCTGCCCGGGGGTAATGGTGTAGGTGGACAGCTTTTTTGTAAAAGGGTTCAGCATGGATACAGCAGCAGAGCCGGCGATACAATAAACAAGCTCGGCAGCATTTTGATGATAATGAGGCTCTACTACTTTGCTTTTACTCAAATATATATCCAGCAGAGATACTTGATCGAGCGAATTTAATTGTTTTTTTCCTAAAACATTAATCAGGTTGTGTTGGTCATATTTCACAAGGGGGCTTTGATTCAAATCAAATGAATATTTGACATTCGGCGATGTATAATCCAGCTCAACAGTCATTGATGTCACCTCTAGGCGTTTAATAAAAACTACTAGGCATCTTATGAGCCTTCCCCCGAAGGTGTGTCAAAAACCTAGACAAAAGAAAAAAGCAAGGGCGTCTGCACCTTGCTGCTGATATGACCTTGAGGTTATCTCGGAGAATACGTAGACATCGAGTATGGATAGTCATATTGAATTTCCCCATCAAACGTAATGTAATCAAGGTAGATTGTTAACAATAAGTATCGTGTCCCCGTTTTGTTATCACTAATGATAATGTGATCACGTCCTGCGGCCTCAATGACTCCTCTAAAAATCTTAGAGTTCCATTCTTTACTTGCCTCAAACGTCATATAGATCGTGGCTACTTTGCCGCGGTTTAATCGTAAAATATTTTCAATATAGGACTGCTCAAGCGGCAGCTGACCGGTGACGTTCTGCTGATAAATCGGTCCCGAAGGAATTTGATAGGGCTGCCCGCCACTTTGCCCACCTTGGCCTCCTTGTGAAGTACCAGTAGACGGCATTGGCGAATACCCCTGCTGCATTTGACCTTGCATTTGACCCTGCGTTTGGGGAGGGACTGAATAACCCATCTGCTGCGCAGGATACGGATTTGCTCCATATTGTTGCTGGCGAAAATCTTGACCTTCGAAACCCGAACCTTGCCCAAATTGATTTTTCAATTTCATAACGTTCCTCCTCTTTCCTCATGGTGTTCTAAACAGAAGGCGGAAAAGCGCCTGTTGTTTCCATAGCATTCTTTTTCTCTTTCACACTATGAGACAGGAAGAGAGAATATGTACATTGAACGAAAAAAAGGAACTGCTTTGTGCAGTTCCTCAGCGTGTAGACAAACCCTCGCATTCGGTGTCAGTCCTGCGCTTCGGTGCTCACGAATGTCAAATTCGCTCCGCGCCGATGCTCGTCCTTCCTAGACTGCAAAGGTTTTCTATCACGCTGAAAAGAAGACAAAGGGCTAAAATAAAGTTCATTTTAGCCCTTTGTCAACAATCTGAGGAACTGCTTTGTGCAGTTCCTCAGTATTCAGACAAACCCCATATTCGTACTGCCTAGACTGCAAAGGTTTCCAACAATCTAAGGAATGCCTGTTTACATCAACCAATTCATAGCTCGCTGGACGTCATAGATAAGGGTCATGATGAGGAAAAATAAGGCGATGGGTGTGATGGCAATGATAAAGGCCTGCCATATTCTCAGCTTCATCACAGCGACAAGGCCTAAAACAGCCATCCCAAATATCCATGCCTTGGTATACGCATCAACCAGTGGTAAAACGCTGAGATAATACCATACTTCATAGTGCTGGTCTAAATAGGGTGAGATTTTCACAAATGTATACGGACCAAGCAACCCCACAGTAAAAATCCAAGTAAGAGCAAATAAGGTGGAAGGGAAAATGACCGTCAGTGTGCAAGCTTTGAGCACATCTCGATACGGCGCTTTACTGCCAAAAAACAGTCGTCCTAACCACTGTAAAATGAAAGAACCGAAAAATAGAAGAAAATTGCCTACTAAAATACCAAAACCTGCTCCGTGTAACAGAATAAAAGGATATGGAATATGATTGCCCATATACTCACTAAAATACCCTTCGTACATCCAGCTTGTACCAGCGATACTTGCAAGGAGTATCATCAGCCACATGGGAATAGAGGTATGTTCATATGAGCGAATAATCGTTTTTGTCGCGACAAAAATTTTAAAGAATCGAAAAAAACCTTTTGCTTCCTCTTCTTGGGAGAGATCACTCTTCATATATTCCAATGTTCTTTACTCCTTTAATACACATAAATGATTACTTATATTACCAAAATTTTTACGTTTTTCAAAGATAGATCATGAAAAAAATCCAATTTTATAAAAAATAGGTCACTCTACAGTCTCTTTAAGAGGAGACACATATGATAACCATAGTTTAAAAGAGACCGAGGTGAAAACATTGACGAAAGTAACGGTCATTATGACGAGCTACAACAAAGCGGCCTACGTTGGCAGATCAATTGAAGCGGTGTTGCAGCAGACCTTGTCAGACCTTGAACTTTTTATCATGGATGATGGATCAAACGAACAAACCCTTGCTGCTATTGAGCCTTTCCGTAAAGATCCACGCGTCCATTTTATCCAAAGCGGGGTGAAAACGCTGGAGGAAAGAACGGCGAAAACCCGCTATGCCGTCCTCATTAATCAAGCATTAGAACAGGCAAAGGGCGAGTATATTTCCTATGCCACAGATGACAATGTCTACGCACCAGACCGTTTAGAGAAGCTCACGAATTATTTAGATGCTCGTCCGAATGAAGAAATTGTCTATTCTAGTTCAAAAGTTATCTATTTAAATAGCGAAAGAGAGCCAGTAAAGGAAACGATTCGACCTGCGCAAACGGTGCAGTGGAATGCACCTTGTGCTATTGATCACTGTTCAGTTGTACATCGTGCATCCATTTTAACAAAGATTCGAGCTGAGTTTGGATCCTACTGGGACGAGAGTCCGCATTTTTATCGAATAGGGGATGCCCGGTTCTTTTTTAGATTAAATCACTTTTATCCGTTCTACCCTTTTGATGAGGTATTGGATACAAACTACATCACAGAACAGTCTATTCATTATCAGTTGGCAGAAGAAGAGAAAAGCGATTTTATTCAAGCACTTCCTCCGCAGTCTACCTGCAGGGAGCTCCGCCATATATTAAAACAAAGACATGGGAGGTGACCTTAAGTGTCGCATTATATTCATCATTATTGGCAGGTGTACTTTGAGTATGTGAATCTGATGAAAGACTTATCCTATCGCCACATACCCCTTGGGTTAATCAGTAATTTTTATCAATACATCAGTCCTGAAGTGAGGGAACGTATGGAAGATGAAGCGTTTGGTGAAGAGCTGACAACGACTTGTCCAAAGCCGCAAGACATTCAGCCCTTTTTTGATCAGCATAAACAGCAGATCAAGCGTACCCCTTATCGTCCGAGTCATGGAAAGGTGCTTCTTCACTTTGAACACTTGCGTTTTACTGAACAAAATTACACGCGGTTTCATCCGAACCAAACAGTGGTGCTCGCGCGCTGGAAGAAGGCTGATTATTTCGGGTTACCGGTGATCAGCAAGCCGGAATTAGCCGGAGAGGTTAATAAAGAAGCCCATGTTGAATATATTGAAAAAGCAAATGCTCTATTGAAACCTTACGCCCAGCATCCTGTCTTTGGCAATGTCTTTTTTAGAGAAAAGCTTCAGAAGGACATTGTGCAATTTATTGATGTGATTGACCAAATAGAAACGCTATTTGAGATGCAGCCTATTGCAGCTGTTGTTGTTGGTACGACGGAGGATGCTTATAGCCGTGTGCTCGCCTTGCAAACCGTGAAGCGTCATCTCACAAGTATTTGTCTTCAGCACGGTGCGCTCATGGGAGACGAAGCCTTTTTGCCGATTTTCACCACCTGCCACGGGGTGTTTGGAAAATATGAAAAGGACTGGTATGTAGACAAAGGCTGTCAGCTTGAGCAGGTGGAGATCACAGGTCACCCGAGATTTGATTTGGTGCAGGAGCGAACACCGCTTCAACAGGAAATGGTCTTTCGTAAATTGAACTTCAACCCTGCCAAAAAGACTGTACTTGTGGCAACACAGCCGTTTTCAGAAGCCTTTTACGGTGATGTTCTTAAAACAATTGCAAAACGGAAAGACATTCAGCTGATTATGAAGCCGCACCCGTGGGAAATCGCTCGAAATCGTTTAAATGACTATACAGCGATTGAGCGCGCGGGGAACCATGTGAGATTAATTAAAAAAGAGATCGACTTGTATGACCTCCTGCCGTATATGGATATGGTCATTACGCTCACATCAACAGTTGGTCTGGAAGCAATGCTCTTTAATAAGAGTGTACTGATTGGAAAAATGACAGAAGGCAGAAGATACCCTTATTACGAGTCGCTTGGAAGCTACCACATGGAAAACCCTATTGAGTTGGCCGAGAAAGCGATCCGTATTTTATCGGATGAACAAGAAATGAAGCTGGCGAAACAGCAAGGGGCTCGTTTCATTCAAGAACATTATCCGCATGCACAATCGACCGATGTTCTGCTTTCTCTGCTCAAAACAAAAACAGGCATGGATTTTCAGAGATGAAGATAGGGGTGTGCAAGCGATATGGGACAAAAGAGAGCACAATTTCTTCCTTATGCACTGCCTTTTATTGAACAGGAAGAAATTGATGAAGTCATTGGAACATTAAAGTCCGGCTGGTTGTCCACCGGACCAAAAGTGAGACAGTTTGAAGAAGAGTTTAGGCAGCTGACTGGAGCGAAGCACGCAATAGCAGTGAATTCATGTACAGCTGCTCTATTTTTAGCGTTAAAGGCGAGAGGCATTGGAGCTGGTGATGAGGTCATCACAACGCCTCTGACGTTCTGCGCAACAGCCAATACGATCATCCATACGGGGGCAGCCCCTATTTTCGTGGATATTGATCCGGCGACACTCAATCTAGATGCGAAAAAATTAGAAGAGGCCATTACACCACATACGAAAGCGGTTGTCCCTGTACATTTTGCTGGTCAATCGTGTGATATGGACCAAATTTTAGCGATTGCCAAGAAGTATGATTTGTTCGTGCTGGAGGATGCCGCTCATGCCCTTTATACGACCTATCACGATCAACCGATTGGATCAATTGGTGATGCGACCGCTTTTAGCTTTTATGCAACGAAAAACATAGCGACTGGTGAAGGCGGCATGCTGACGACAAATGATGATGCCCTTGCAGCTAGAATCAGAAGGCTGGCGCTCCATGGCATGAGTAAGGGAGCGTGGAATCGTTATGGAGAAAAGGGAACATGGTATTACGAGGTCGAGGAACCGGGCTATAAAATGAACATGTTTGACGTGCAAGCATCGTTAGGGCTCGTTCAGCTAAGCCGGTTGAAGGAGATGCAGACACGCAGAGAACAGATTGCGAAGACATACAATCAGGCATTTCAATATGAAGCTGGTCTCATCTTGCCGCCTGTACATGATGAGGGAAGACATGCGTGGCATTTATATGTGCTACAAGTTGATCCAAAAGAAGCACTGATCACACGCGATGACATGATTGATCAGCTGCAAAAGGAATATAAAATCGGCACGAGTGTTCATTTTATTCCCGTTCACTTGCATCCATATTATCAAGAGACCTTCAACCATTCACCAGAGGATTTCCCTGAGGCACTCACTTATTACAAACGAACGCTTTCGCTCCCGCTCTATCCAAGTATGACAGATGAAGATGTGCAGGATGTCATCACCGCAGTCGTGTCAATTTTAAAAGACAAGAAGGCCTCTTCATGAAAGTCGTTCATGCAATAGACGATCAGGTGCTGGCAACTTGGCTGAAAACATATGGTCATGAAGCGGAACGCATGGCAGGATTCAAGCAGTTTGCTCTTGTCAGCGGCGCTAAGCTCAAAGCAGTGCTGCTATACGAATGGTCCAAATGGGAGAGCGGCATTTTTGACAAGCATATTTTTCATGTGAAGTTTGTGGAAGCTGAATCAGCGCAGCTCTTTAAAGAATTGATGGAGAGATTCATCAATTGGATGAGAACAGAAAAATGTGATTTTTTCTTTTTACGTCTTGAGGCAGCTGATCTTGAAAAAAACCGCATTGTTCAAAAACTATCCCATGTGTATTATGTCGGTGGTCTCACTAGGCTTGAGGCACCGCCTGCTCTCATGGAGATGCCATCATCAGATCAAGATGTGGTGATGGGTGTGCCAGATAAGAAGGATTACGATGAGGCGGTCTTACTAGGTGATCAGGCTTTTGTGAAAAGCCGTTATGCCCTTGACCCATATTTAGACCAGCGTGTTGTTCAGCATTTTTATCAGGAGTGGATGAGAAACAACCTACTCGGACGCGCAGATATCAACCTCGTTGCTAAGGTAAATGATGAAGTGGTTGGCTTGATTCAAGGTATGACAAAGGGGCATGAGATGGGGCTTGAGCTTTTTGCGATTAGACCGGATGTTCAAGGAAAAGGGATCGGAAAAAAGCTGTTTATTGAGATGATGAAAGTGTCTCATGACAGAGGGCATCACTTCATTTCTGCGGGGACACAGCTTCATAATACGACAGCCATCCAGCTGTACGAAAAGATGGGGTTTAGGACAACAAATGCCTTTTTGTATTACCATGTGTGGCCGAAAAAAGGAGAGAGGTAAGATGGCGCATTTCTATATCGGAGATCGCAAAGTGGGAGATGATGGGCCTGTCTTTATCATTGCAGAGGCAGGCATTAACCATGATGGCAAGCTGGATCAGGCACTTGCTTTAATTGATGTGGCAAAAGAAGCAGGGGCTGATGCGGTGAAGTTTCAAATGTTTCAAGCGGATCGGATGTATCAAAAGGAACCGGGGTTATACGAAACGGCCAAAGGAGAAGAAGTGTCTATTTTTTCTTTAGTGGAACAAATGGAGCTGCCGCCAGAATGGCTGCCTGTCTTATTGACACGTTGTAAGGAAAAAGGACTGATGTTTTTAAGCACCGTGTGTGACGAAGAATCGGCTGATTTATTGAATCAAACGAATCCGCCTGCTTTTAAACTGGCATCCTATGAAATCAACCATTTGCCTCTTTTGCGTCATACGGCTTCTTTTCAAAAGCCGATCATTTTTTCAACAGCTGGAGCCACCATTGCAGATGTTCATGAAGCATACGAAACGATTACGAGCCAGCAAAATAAGCAAGTCGCCATCATGCATTGTGTGGCAAAGTATCCAGCGCCTAGAGCATATACGAACCTGCGGGTGATTCAAACCTTAAGATCCGCTTTCCCTGAAGCAGTCATTGGCTTCTCAGATCATAGTGAACACCCGACGGAAGCGCCAGTAGCCGCTGTGAAGCTCGGGGCAGCAATGATTGAAAAACATTTTACAATAGATAAAACATTACCCGGAGCGGATCATTCCTTTGCTCTTGATCCTGAAGAATTAAAGGAAATGGTTCAGCACATTCGAGCGGCAGAAAAGCAGCGGAATCAAGCAGAAATAGACGTTCATTCATTACCAGAGGAGCTTCTTGGCAGTTCTTATAAAACGACAACAGCCATTGAAGGACAGATTCGAGAATTTGCGTATCGAGGAATTTTTACGACAAAAGGCATTGCAAAGGGTGAGACCCTCACGTCAGAAAATGTAGCCGTGCTGCGCCCCGGACAAAAAAATCAGGGATTGCATCCGCGATATATGCCAATTTTACTTGGCACAAAGGCTGTGAGAGACATCCCAGCTCATACAGGCGTTTCGTGGAAAGACGTACTCACGCAGGAGTCTCATGATGATGCATGATGTGCTTTTTGTCATTCAGGCTAGGATGGGGTCAACAAGACTGCCCAAAAAAGTGATGAAACCGATCGGCGGCATGGCGCTGATTGATTTGATTGTGGAGCGGGTGAAGCAATCAGATGATTACCATCACAACATGCAAAACCTTATGATTGCCACAACGGTCGAGCCAGAGGATGACTATTTGGCTCAATATTGTATGTCAAAGGGCTATAAGGTGTTTCGAGGCAGTGAGGCAGATGTGCTTGAGCGGTTTGCGCAGATTGTCCGCCAATTTGAACCTAAAACGGTCGTACGTTTAACGGGAGACAATCCATTTATAGATCCTTCGCTTTTGTCGAAAATGCTTGAAAAACATAGACAGGAAAAGGCTGATTACACATATACGAACGGAACACCACTCGGTATTTCCGGGGAAATGATTGAAGCATCTATTTTATGTGAAATCGACAAATTTCCCCTCACTTATTCAGAACGTGAGCATGTCACGCTGTATATCAGAAAGCATCCCGAGCAATTTTCCCTTCAATTATTCACACCGCCCAAAGAACTTGCATATCCTGCTTATCGATTCACGATTGATACAGAAGAAGATTATGTGTTTGCTACCCGTTTACTAGAGAAAGCTGGTGGTTCTATTGCTGTGCCGACAGCTGAGCTCATTTCCATCTGTGAACAACATCCAGACATTGTTCGTTTGAATCAATCTGTGAGACAGAAGGATGCTGAATGAACAAAAAAATCATGATTGTTGTTTATGGTGGTTTTTTAAGAGGAATGGGTCATGTCGTCAGAATGAAACGTTTGGCAAAAGAACTGCTTCAAGAAGGGAACGACCTATATTTCTATACAAATGATCAGATTTGTGTCGAAATGCTTTCGCACCCAGAGTGGTACGTTCACATGGTGCATGAGTCGAATGCGCTTCTCCAGGTCCAACAAGACATCAAAAAGCTAAAGCCTGACCTTTTAGTCATAGATGTGCTTGATTGTGATCTTCAGTTTCTTCAAACGATCAAAGACTCCTGTGGCAGTGCGAGGCTTGTCTTATTTGAGGAAAAAAGAGAGGAAGCCTGTCAGCTTGCAGACACGGTCATAAACGGCATTTATGGCGGTCTGGACGGGAAGCACGAGCAGCTTAATGGCACGGCTTATTATCATGGAACGCCCTATTTATTGTTAGATCACGAGTTTAAACGATTCAAAGACACATATGAGGTTCGGAAAGAATGTAAAAAGGTGGTCATCAGTCTTGGCGGTAGTGATCCGTGCGGCCTGTTATCAAAGGCTGTATCGGCGCTTCTTCAAACAAATCACCTAGACATTTTAGCGGTCGCAGGAAAAGCCTCTCACATCAAAGAGCAAGTAGAGGCGGAACATATCCAATTCATTCAACATACAGATCAACTACCGGTTCTTTTATCAGAAGCTGATGTGGCTATCGTAGCAGGCGGTATGACGTTATATGAGGTAATTTGTATCGGGGTGCCCAGCATTGTCCTATCGCAAGTAGACCACCAAGCAGTGACAGCGAGCATGTTTGCGCAAAAGGGCGCTTGTTTTCACCTTGGATTAGGTGACCTTGTGGAAGAAAAAGACCTGTTGCAAGCTGTTCAAAAACTGTCTGACAGCTATTTTCTCCGCAGAAGCATTCATCTTAATGGACGTTCACTCATTGATGGAAAAGGAATCGAACGAGTGAAAAACATTCTTATACACCTCATGAATTCACACCAAAAAGAACATAAGGATGTGTAGATGTGAAGGGAGTTATTTTAGCAGGAGGAAAGGGATCACGGCTGGCACCATTAACGAAGATTTTCAACAAACACTTGCTGCCGGTTGGTCCATACCCGATGATTTATTGGTCATTATTCAAACTGAAAGAAGCAGGAATTGTAGATGTGATGCTGATTTCACAGGAAGAACAAATTCCGTTGTTTCAAAAGTTATTGGAAGATGATCGTGAACTTGGGATGAACATTGTGTATCAAGTACAGCCAGAAGCGTCTGGTATTTCCGATGGTTTATCCTATGCAAAGTCCTTTGCTCAAGGGGAAAAATTTGTGCTGATGCTTGGTGATAATGTATTTGAAGATTCTTTACGCCCTTTTGTCGACGCCTTTAGGCAACAAGAAAGCGGAGCCAAGGTTTTATTGAAAGAGGTGGCAGATCCAAAACGGTTTGGCATTGCAGAAATTGATCCTGCTCATCACCGAATTTTATCAATTGAAGAAAAGCCAGAGCATCCGACGTCATCTTACTGCGTCACGGGCATCTATTTTTATGATCAAGACGTCTTTCAATATATCGAGGAAATCTCGCCGTCAGATCGAGGTGAACTAGAGATTACTGATGTGAATAATCTCTACATCTCAAATAGCCAGCTGACCTATGATATGTTAAAAGGGTGGTGGATTGATGCAGGAACTCATGAATCTCTCCACGAAGCATCAACAAAAATGTTTGAAACGATGAAGGAAAAAGAGGGATACGAATGACGAAGTCTTATTTAATTACAGGTGGAGCAGGGTTTATTGGACTGAATTTTGTGAAGCTGCTGCTTCAAGAATCCGATGTCCGGCTGACCGTATTTGATAAATTAACATATGCCAGTCATCCAGAGGAGATGGAATATTTATCAAAGCTGCCTCATGTCCGTTTTGTCCAAGGAGATATCACGCTGCAAGACGAACTAGATCAAGTATTTGATGAAGCGTATGATGCCATCATTCATTTCGCAGCAGAATCACATGTCGATCGCAGTATTCAGTCAGCAGAACCTTTTATCCAAACAAATGTCTTTGGTACCTATCGTATGCTTGAAGCTGTCTTAAAGGGAAAGGCGAATAAACTCATTCATATTTCCACAGATGAAGTATATGGAGATTTGGAGCCGGATGATCCTGCTTTCACAGAACAAACACCACTCTCACCGAATAATCCTTATTCAGCAAGCAAGGCAAGTTCAGACCTGCTTGTGAAATCTTATATCCACACCCACCAATTACCCGCCATGATCACAAGATGCAGCAACAACTACGGACCTTATCAGCATGAAGAAAAATTAATCCCAACCATTATTAGAAAAGCGGTCAATGGTGAAAAGATTCCGATTTACGGAGACGGCCAGCAGATCCGGGATTGGCTGTATGTAGAGGATCATGCGAGAGCCGTAAAACAAGTAGTAGAAAACGGAACAGCCGGTCAGGTGTACAATATTGGCGGCGGCAACGAGAAAACAAATCTTGATTTAACCAAAACCATTCTCACACATCTAGGCATCTCTCATGACCAAATCGCGTTTATTCAAGACCGGAAAGGGCATGACAGGCGGTATGCCATTGATGCCAGTAAGCTAAAAGAAGAGCTTGGCTGGGTGCAGGCAACTTCATTCGAAAAAGGTATCGAAAAAACGATTGATTGGTACCGTGCCAAATATGATCAAAGTGAAGAAGGGTGACCGATGAAAGTTTTAATCACCGGTGCAGGCGGCCAATTAGGGAAAGAATTGACGAAACAGCTGAAAGAAAAAGACATCACCGTCATTGCTTTAACAAGGAGTATGCTGAATATCACAGATCAACAGGCAGTCAGACATGCAATGAGACATTTCCGTCCGGATATTGTTGTCAGTGCGGCTGCTTATACGTCTGTCGATCAATGCGAAACAGAAACGGAAAAAGCCTATCTTGTGAATGGGATTGGCGCCTACTATACAGCGCTTGAAGCTAAAAACGTAGGGGCAGATGTGTTACATGTCAGCACAGATTATGTATTTGATGGGCAAGCGGATACCCCTTATCAAATCGACGCACAAGCAGATCCACAAACCATTTATGGAAAGAGTAAAAAACTTGGAGAAGAATTGATTCATCTTGTGTCAGATGAAGTGAAGATCATTCGGACATCGTGGCTTTATGGACATGAGGGACATAATTTTGTGAATACCATTCTTCGGCTGGCTGAAACGAAGGATCATTTGCGCATCGTCAATGATCAGTTAGGGTCTCCTACTTATACAAAGGATGCCGCAGAAGCTTTGATTCACTTGTTTGACCAGAAAGCAGGTATTTATCATGTCAGTAACCGAGCAAGCTGTTCATGGTTTGACTTTGCGACAGAAATTGTGGCAGCAAGCGGTCTGTCTACGACAATTGAACCCATTTCCACTGAAGAGTATGGTTTCCAAACACCTCGGCCCGCCTACTCTGTTTTAGATCTTCAAGCGATTGAAGCGACAGGCTGGAAGCCAAGACATTGGAAGGATGCACTTCACGAATACTTGCAGAAAGAAGGGAGATTCGAGCAGCATGATTGATGGTGTACAAACGAAAAAACTCATGAAACATTGTGATGATCGCGGCTTTTTCGCAGAGCTTATTCGAGATGACGAACCGATGCTGAAGCGCTTTGGGCAGGCGTCGTGGTCGAAAAGTTTCCCAGGAGTCATCAAAGCCTTTCATTATCATGAAAAACAAGACGATGTTTGGTTTTTCCCAGCAGGTCATGCACAGGTCGTTTTATACGATTTGAGAGAAGATTCTCCGACAAAGGATCAAACCGATGTGTATTATATGGGAGAAGATAATCCGATGCTGCTCCTCATCCCAAAGGGAGTTGCCCATGGCTACCGCGTATTAGGCGAGACGCCGCTGCAGATTGTGTATTTTACAACAGAATCGTATGACCCAAAAAAACCAGATGAGAAGAGAATTGCGTGGAATGATGAGGCAATCGGATTTAATTGGGAAACGACATTTAAATAGAGAAGAGAGGCCTTTCGCAGGAGAAAGGTCTTTTTTTGTTGAAATACATTCTGTATGTGTCATTTTATGTATATTGATGAAAAGGGATGTGGATGAGTTTGTCTAAAAGAATTGCATTTGTAACAGGGGCAAGTACAGGCATTGGAAAGGCAATCGCAATAAAACTTGCCGCTCAGAGCGATATGAAGGTGATCATCAACTCTAGAAATATGGACTCACTTGAACAGACGAAACAGCACATTCAAGATATGACAGAAACAAAGGAACCGCTGTCTCTATTCTGTGGAGATATGTCGGTTGAAGCGGTGAGGTCGGAAGCCTTTGAAGAAATAGAAAAGGAGTTTGGCAGACTCGATGTGCTGATCAATAACATTCCAGGAGGAAAACCAGATACATTTGATTCATGTGAAACTGACCAGATGCTGGCTGCTTTCTCCCAAAAAGCCATCGCCTACGTAGATACAATGAAGCGTGCAGCCGCATTGATGAAAAGACATGAATATGGACGGATCATTCAAATTGTCGGGAACCTGTGGAAGGAACCTGGTGAACAAATGTTTACGAATAGTATGATGAATGCAGCGATTATTAATGCCAGTAAAAATGCAGCCACACAGCTTGCGTCGTCTAGTATTACGGTAAATTGTTTAAATCCAGGTTTTATTGCAACCGATCGGTATGAACAATTTATCGGCAATATGATGACGAAGCAGGCATTGTCACGAGAGCAGGCTGTACAATCTGTCGCATCAGGTATCCCAATGCAAAGAGTAGGCTCAGCGAGTGAGATGGCGTCATTGGCAGCTTTTATGGCATCAGAGGAAGCTTCTTATATCACAGGGCAACAAATCTCCGTAGACGGTGGAACGATGAAAAGTATATAAACTGAAAAAACCCGCTATAGGCGGGTTTTTTGATGAAATCGAATGGGGAGGATGGACAGGCGATCGATAAAGAGAGCAAGCTCCTCAATCGGGGCAACCATGGAAATGCGTACATGACGGCTTCCATTGGCTCCAAATACTCCTCCAGGCGTGACGACAACATCGGCATGTTCGAGTAAATAGTCAGCAAAGGCATGAGAATGTTCAAAGTCATCAGGAATCGGAGCCCATAAATAAAAGGCGCCGGGTGGACGTTCGATTGTCCAACCAAGCTTTCTCGCCGCTTGCCGGATGAAGAAATTGATTCGTTCAAGGTATATCGCCTTTAATGATTGAATATGACAGTCATCACTTTGCAAGGCAGCAGTCGCAGCGTGTTGAAATCCGCCATACATACTAACAAACACGTGGTCTTGGAAGGTGTTGATGGCTTGGATGATCTCCTCATTTCCAACAGCAAAAGCGACTCTCCATCCTGCCATATTAAATGTCTTTGATAGAGAATATAATTCGACTCCTACACTTTTCCCGAGAGGAGTATTCATGAAGCTCACGGGTGTTTGTTCATAATGAAATGAACCATAGGCAAAATCATGAATAACATACAGCTCGTGAGCGGCCGCAAAGGCAGCAACCTCTTCGAAAAATGCCTCATTTGCGACAGCACCCGTGGGGTTATTCGGATAATTCAAGAACAGTACTTTTGCTTTTTTGACTATGTCAGGATCAATTGAGGAGAGATCTGGTAAATAGCCATTTTTCTCTTCAAGTTTGATACTGTATGGCTTGGCGTCCGCCATCAAAATGCCTGAATGATATTCAGGGTATCCTGGATCGGGAACGAGTGCGATATCTCCTGGATCAAGCAGACACTGACTCATGACATACAGCCCCGTTTTTCCGCCAGTGAAAAGAGCAATTTCCTTCTGCGGATCAATCTCAGCACCGAATTCCGATCTATAAAAATCTGCAATGGCTTGTTTGAAAAAGTCAAAGCCTCTAAAAGGGGCATATTGTTGAAATGGCAAAACACCCGCTGACTCCTGTAGGGCACTCACGATATGGGGAGGGGTTGGTAGATCAGGGTTCCCCTGACCTAGATTCATGATGTTTGCTCCGTTTTTTGTCTTTTGAGCTATTTTTTCAAAGACGGTGCCGAATTTCTGTTCAGGCAGCCGTTCAATCATTTTAGATGCTAACATTTTCTCCACAGCAGCCTCTCTTTCTATCCCTTCACTAATTCATCCATTAACTGAATCGTTGCCTGTTTCTGAATGTTGCGGATGGACGCGGCAATGTCTTGTGAGGATGATCCTTTTAATTCAAGAGATACGATTCCATTAAAAGCTTCAAATAAATCAAGATTCACCATAGTCCCTTTGGTAGGGAATGATTGACTGACAATCGCAGTATCTCCAACGAATGCCTCCTGCGGAATAGACACATGATCAATGGTGATATGTGTGGATTCAGGTGGTATGTGCCCACTCTCTTTAAAATGCTGAGGGTACAGGTGGCAGTCCGCTACATAAAATGTATGTCCAGAAAGCAGCTGTTTTGGTAGTACAGCCTTTTTTCCATCAACTAATACATCAATCAATAGCTTGGCCATATCGACGCCAAAGACCTTTTTAATATTCGGGATCATATTCCAGCCAGCGAATCGAGCCGCTGATTCGATCAGTCCAGTTTCTCGATTTTTCATGAGTTTGATTTCTGTATGGGTTGCACAATGTTCAAGACCTAGTCCTTCATTTGCCTTTCTTGCTGCTTCAATGATGATTTGCTTGGCTTCATTGTCTAAGATCGTCGGAGTGATATGAGCCGTTTCTGTAAAGCCGATTTGAGGGGTTTTATCATGTATGACAAAAGGGAGATATTCGCCCTCTACGACCAGCCCTTCTACACTGACATAATCAGCATATCCTTCATCTTCATACCAATCTTCGTAAGCACCCTCTAAATACGTTTCAGCGACAAACGGTGCTTCATACGTGACAGCGTCTGGGACTGGTATGGTTTCCAGATACGATTGTACTTGTAAAAACAGATCATCACTTCCAGCCTTGTCATGAAACAAGGTGACGCCAATAGAACTGGCTAAATATGTAGGCTTTAAAATGAGCGGTGTTCCGATAGACTCAATGGCTTTTTGGAAATCAGATAAAGTCGTGACAGGCTGAGTTTTCACCGCTTTGACACCAGAGGCGTTGAATGCAGCCCTCATTTGGCTTTTATCACGCGCCATTTCGGCTGCCTTGACACCGGCACCTCGCAGACCAAGACGTTCAGCGGCCTTTGCCATCGGTGCAATGAATAATTCATTATTGGTCGTGATTGCATCTGCTTTGAAAAAGGAAGCCACTCGAATGAAGTCTTCCACAACTTCTTCTTCTGATTTTGGATAATCATCATGTGCCCAGTAAATAGAATCAGGGTGTTCAAAAGAAGGGTGTGTCTCAAAATAATCACGGTCTTTGATGACGGCAATGGAGTATTTTTCGATTAGCTCGGCATGTCCCTTTGTAATCGCAAAGGGTCTTGGGATATAAGAAACGATATGGTATGATGCCGCCACGCTTTCATAAAACATATGGGGCGGGCACCCACCTAGATCAGCAATGACAAGTACAGTTTTTTTACTCAATGAAAGCACTCCTTTTATCTAGCGGTGTAACCGCCATCTGCAGTGACGACACTTCCAGTCATATAGCTGGATAGGTCAGAGGCGAGAAACAGCATCACGCCAGCAATTTCTTCAGGTTTTCCAAGCCGTAGCATAGGATTCACCTTTGCTTTTTCCTTTTTGACGATCTCGAGACTTTCTGTGTGATTGTCTAAAAAGGACTTCTCGTTTAATGGTGTATCAATGATGCCAGGGGCAATACAATTCACCCTGATTTGATGAGTGGCATAGTCGATGGCCATTGATTTGGTGAGCTGAATGACACCGCCTTTTGTTGCGTTGTATGCCGGAATGTCAGGCCAACCCACAAGACCTCCGACAGATCCGGTATTGATAATACTTCCACTCTTCTTTTCAAGCATATGCGGCAATGTATGCTTACTCATGAGAAAGACGCCGGTCAGGTTGACCTGAAGAATACGATGCCAATCCTCCAGTGCCATCTCATGAATAGGTGAGACAATTTCGATGCCTGCATTGTTAATGAGGACATCAATGGCACCGAATCGGCTCAGCACGCTCTGAACGGTTTGGTGACAGTCAGACTCCTTCGTAATATCTGTTTTAAAAAATGCAAGGTGCTCATGCGGCAATGATTCAATGAGTTGGTTGCCGCTACTTTCATTGATGTCAGCGACAGCTACTTTTGCTCCATGCTCGAGGAAGAGCTTGACAGCAGCAAGCCCAATCCCCGACGCACCTCCTGTAATAAGGACAACCTTTCCGTCCAGCTTCATTTCTTCACCTTAGATGCTTTTGGTT
Source organism: Bacillus sp. UNC125MFCrub1.1 (assembly GCF_000701305.1). NCBI lineage: Bacteria > Bacillati > Bacillota > Bacilli > Caryophanales > Bacillaceae > Bacillus > Bacillus sp. UNC125MFCrub1.1. The sequence continues at coordinate 693,755 of NZ_JNIG01000009.1, read as the reverse complement.
TTAAGCGATTATAGCGAGGAGGGAAGAAGAGATTAATAGACTTTGATGCTTCTGGCTTTGGATTGATGGCCCCATGATCTTCCCTTGGGTCACAGAAATAGGTGGTGCCAAATTCCATCTTTTCTGTAAAGCCTTCGATCGTCATATCATACCCTCCGCTGATGCAAATACCGATTTGTTCATTTCTATGTTTATGAAAAGGCATTTCTCCACCGTTTCCAGGGATATTGGCAATCATCAGCTCCATCCAATCCTCCACAAAAAAAGTCACTTCCATGCCAGGGAGTAAATCCCGTGTTTTGAAAATGTCTAAGAAATAAGTAGGGGGAGCTGTATATTCTTCGTCATCCTTTAATCTCTTAATATCAATGGCGATCACTTCTTCATCTGTCAGATTTGAAGCGCCGTGAGGGACAAACGGTGGTGCGATATAGGCTGATTCTAATGGGGTGAGCAGTTGAGTCGATTGGCCGACAGTCATTTGAAGCTCGCCTTTTAATACAATGCCGATTTGTGCTTCGGGATGTTCGTGAGGTTCAATGATTGTGTGGGGAGGGACGTATGAAATTAACACTTCCGTACCGCCTCTTACAGTGGAATATTGGATAACGCCATTATCCCATTCTAATTTTTTCGCTTGAGGAAAATATCGTTCTTGCGTCTTTTGTTCAGTTTGCATCTTATATCTCTCCTTTTCCGAATATGGACCAGCTCATGGGTATACTTTTAAACGTTCGAATGAAGATGAGGCCATATGTGGCTCTTGCCACCTCATTCGTTAAAGCAAAATCAAATTCGCCGTCCCTTACTTTCTGCGCGGCAGTACTTGTAGAATTAACAAGTTCAAATTCAGCATTTTGGTGAATGAAATATTGAATTAAATTGACAGGTGCAGGATGTGAGACAATTTTTAAATGGTGGAGCATTTGTTCATGGAATGGGAAATCAGGTCTGACAGCCAAACCATACATGGGCGTGTCACATCTGAAAATTTGTAAAAGCTGTAGATCTGGTCTCATGTAGAAGTGTTTGATGCCTTCATATGCGTGTGGAACGAGAGTAAATTGAAGTGGTTGAGAGAGAGTATGTTCAATGCAAGTTTCGAATGTGTCATAAAGGGATAGTTTCGTATGAGTGCCGAGTGTAGTGGTGGATTGAGAGATGAAATGTTTTGCTGCGTATTCACTGCTTGTCCCCTTAGGGCCTAGTGTGTTGACTGTAAACATCTTGGGTGAAGGGCTAGGCTCTTCTTTGAAATGAAACACATCATCATTCTTTAGGATCATGTTTACCATCCAATCTTTTTCAAATTTTTACTAGATTATAAAATTTAAAATTGGTAATTGTCAACAAATTTCATAAAAAATGTAATATATGATGATATTAAAAATTGATCTAAAAAACTGCACATATCGAGATGTGCAGTGAAATGTGCTTACGTTTCAAGTGTAGTTGGCTGTTTTTTCTGTAAGGCACGTTCTCGTTTATAGCTGCCAAAGCTGATGATAAAACCAACAAGCGTAATGAGTGCACAGACAAGACCTACCGTATGATATCCGAAATGGACATAAACGGGTCCCATCAGTGCGGAACCGAGCATAACAGCAAGGTTGGAGGCCAGGCTGTAAAAAGCCATCACTTTCCCGCGATGGGTTTGAGAGCAGTCGCTTAGAACGGTGCTTAGAAGCGTGACAGATAAGCTTTGCATAGCACCCCAAATAAATAGGGCGAAAATCAGCAACATCCACGAGAATGGCGCATAAGGAAGCAAGGCTAGAACAAGCGCAATTCCACCCAGCACAAAGACAAGGGAACGGGTTTTACCGAACCAGTCTGCTAATTTTCCAGTAAACATACTCATAGAAAAGCCGACGCCATAAGCCATAATAAGAAGTCCAGCTGTTGATTGTCCGCCATCAAACAGACTTTGCAGATAAGCACCTAAAAACGAGTACATGCCGTAAAATCCAAGCATATTGCAAAACGTCACAGTCAAATAGGCAGGCACACGATCGATTTTCAAAGCTGCCCATAAAGAGCCTGTTGTCTCTCTAGCTTGAGGTGCCTTCGGATCAGCTGCTCTGACTTGTTTTCTTGATTCAAGGATGACAAGCAGCAGGACAATGAGACTCATCATAGCGAAGATCCAAAACGTCCAGCGCCAGTTTAAACTCTGGCCGATAAAGGCGCCAATGGGCACACCAAGGACAAGAGAAAGAGACCAGCTCGATACAATGAGTCCCATCACTTTGCCGCGATATTCGTATGGAACCCGGTCGCCCACAAGAGCATAGGCTGTTGGCACAAATACACCAGTTGCCAGCCCTGAAATAGCACGGCCTGCAAAAAACACGGCCAAATTTGGGGCAGCAGCACACATCACTGTTCCAATTAAAAAGAAAGACAGCCCAATTATCAAACACAGCTCTCTTGAATATCGGTCCCCTAAAGGAACGAGTAGCGGAGCTCCAACCAGCACAGCTAACCCATAAATGCTGATGGAAAGAGCCAGAACATCAAGAGAGTGCTGAAAGGAGTTTGATAAATCAGGCAGCAGTGGTGAAATCACCAGTTCCTCCGATCCCGCCGCAAAAACGCCAAGTGTGAGTGCAATGGCAAGTGTGATGGGAAATGTTTTAGAAGCCTGGCTGTCTAAAGATTCTTTCATCAAGTGATCCCTCCATACTTGCTTTTTCATTCAATTCCGTTAAAATAAATTCTACCATTATTTAGTTTTATTTTACATTTCGTATCATAAGTATCATCATAAAATACTTTTCAAATGGAACGATTTTGGGATAGGAGCGTAACGAATGAAAATCACCGATGTGGATGTGCATATTTTAAACGAATTGAGAGAAGATGCCCGCTTATCAATGAGGGAATTGTCCAAACGAGTGAATTTATCGGCGCCTGCGGTAGCAGAAAGAGTGCGAAAACTAGAGGATGCAGGGATTATCGAAGGGTATTCTGTTCAAGTCAATTATAAAAAGCTGGGTCTGATGATAGACTGTTTACTGGAAGTCACCGTATTAAATGGGGAGTATCAGCGTTTTGTGACATTTATGAACCAGCATCCACGTGCGTTCTTTGCTTATCGAGTGGCAGGACAGTCCTGTTTTTTCATTAAGCTGTCTGTTTCTTCTCTTGAAGAAATTGAAGCCTTTATTCAAGATGTGTCTGGCTTTACAAAAACGGTCTCCCATATTGTCTTATCAGAGCATTCCTTTACCCATCCCATTCAGGAACGTGTGAAACAAATAGAAGAGCCAGAAATGACCGTGGTGAAATAGAAAAAGGACCTGCCCTCAGGTCCTTTTGATTCGTTTATCTGACTGATAGCTCATGATCGTAATGATCAATCCAATGAATGTCACGCCTGCCGCAAAGAGCGGGACAAGCTGTAAATGTGTGATTTCGATAGCAAGACCGCCAAGCGCTGCACCGCCGGCATTTCCAATATTAAAGGCAGAATGACTGAGCGTTGATGCGAGTGTCGGGGCTTCATGTGCCATGTTCATCGTGCGGTATTGCAAGGTAGGAACGAGAATAAATGAAATAATTCCCCAAACAAAAATCGTCAGAACGGCAGGCACTTTAAAGGCAGATGTATATGTGAATAACAACAGAACAGCCATCAGCATCATAAGTGTCACAATTATACTCGGCATCAGCTTCCAGTCGGCAAGCTTTCCGCCGACTAAATTACCAATGGTGACCCCAAGCCCAAAGAGGACAAGAATGAGGGTGACCCCGTTTTCTTGAAAGCCAGTCACTTGCAGCAGGATCGGGCTGATATACGTAAAGGCGGTAAACACACCCGCAAAACCGAATATTGTCATCGCAAAGGAGACGAGAACCTGCGGCTTTTTCAACACCGATATTTCATTTCGAATATCTAATACTTCTTCCTTCGATTGATTTGGTACTAAACTGATTATACCGATTAAGGAAATGAGACCAATGACGGCAATGACGAGAAATGACATGCGCCAGCCGAATTGATTTCCGATAAAGGTGCCAAATGGCACACCCAGTACATTGGCTACTGTCAGTCCTGTAAACATGAAGCTGATCGCACTTGCGCTTCGCTCCTTAGGAACAAGCCGTGCAGCCATAATGGCGCCGACACCAAAGAAGGTACCATGAGCAAATGACGTTAAAATACGTGCAACCATCAATAGACCATAAGAAGACGATACAGCTGCGACAGCATTTCCTGCTACGAAAAGAATCATTAATAGAATGAGGAGACGTTTTCTCGACATTTTTCCAGTTGATAACGTTAAAATAGGGCCGCCAACTGCGACACCGAGTGCATATCCGGTAATCAACTGACCTGAAGCAGAAATAGATACATGAAGATCATTTGCGACATTTGGCAAAAGTCCCATGATCACAAATTCAGTCATGCCAATCGAAAACGCACCGAGCGTTAACGCAAAAATAGCGATGGGGAAGTTTTTCATGATGAGATCACCTTTCTAAACAAATACATAAAAAGGCTTCGGAGAGATCCGAAGCCTTAAGAGTTTATCATACATGGAAATAAGACGCTAGCTGCTCGTTTGCTAATCGGTTTCCAACAAAGAAGGAACCAAATTCGCCGTAACGTGCACTCACTTCATCAAATCGCATTTCGTAAACCAATTTTTTAAATTGAAGCACATCATCAGAGAAAAGAGTGACGCCCCACTCATAATCATCAAAGCCAACAGAACCTGTAATGATCTGTTTTACTTTCCCAGCATAGCTTCTGCCAATTAAGCCGTGGCTTCTCATAAGGGATTTTCGCTCATCCATTGAAAGCATGTACCAGTTGTCATTGCCAGAACGTCTTTTATCCATTGGATAGAAACAGACATATTGAGAAGAAGGAAGCTCTGGATAGAGGCGCGCACGTACGTGCGGGTTCTCGTAAGGGTCTCCGCCATCTCCGCCTCCTGCTAAGTAGTTGCTGAGTTCAACAACTGACACGTAAGAATAAGCTGGAATCGTAAACTCAGCTAGTCGTGTCTTGTTGAATTCAAGTTCAATTTCACCTAGTTCTTCCATGGTCGGACGTAAAATCATGAGCATAATATCTGCTTTTTGGCCGACAATACTATAGATTGTTTGGCTTCCAGCCTGATGGTGCTCAGCTGTTTTCCATTTTTCTAATAGACCTGTGAACTCATGAATGATCGCTTGACGCTCATCGCTTGTCAGCAGCTTCCAAGCTGTCCAGTCAATCGTTCTAAAATCATGCAGTGCATACCAGCCATCTAGTGTTTGAGCTGCTTCATTTGTTGTATGTTGTTCGCTCATTTCTTTCACTCCTATTAACAGTTTTCCATCTGTTCCAACTATAACATAGTTTGTCCAAATGAAGATGTGATCAAAACTTGAACGACGAAAACGCTTTTCTAGAAATTGATTTAATTAGTTTGAAAAATAAGAATTTAATTTGTAAGCGCTATAATGTAAGTTGGTAGTTTGAATTTATGTAGAAGAAGAGTATGCTTAAAAGAGAACGCTTTTTTTGTAAAATCAAGGAGGGTATTGAAGTGGCAGATATTTTTTCAACAGTTCAGGAAAAGGTTGCAGGTAAAGGAGTTAAGATCGTTTTTCCTGAGGGAATGGACGAACGCATTCTAACAGCCGTTCAAAAACTAGCAGATGGCAAAGTATTGCAGCCAATTGTTGTAGGTAAGAAAGAAGAAGTAGAAGCAAAAGCAAAAGAATTAGGTCTTACACTTGATGGTGTTGACGTGTATGATCCTCATACATATGAAGGTTTTGAAGATCTTGTACAAGCTTTCGTCGAAAGACGTAAAGGCAAAGCGACAGAAGAGCAAGCGAGAAAAGCATTACTGGATGAAAACTACTTCGGTACAATGCTTGTTTATAAAGGTCTTGCAGACGGCCTTGTAAGCGGAGCAGCACACTCAACTGCTGATACAGTGCGCCCAGCACTTCAAATCATTAAAACAAAAGAAGGCGTAAAGAAAACTTCTGGCGTCTTCATTATGGCTCGCGGCGAAGAGCAATATGTGTTTGCTGATTGTGCGATCAACATTGCACCAGACAGCCAAGATCTTGCTGAAATTGCGATCGAAAGTGCAAACACAGCAAAAATGTTTGACATCGAACCACGTGTAGCAATGCTTAGCTTCTCTACAAAAGGTTCAGCAAAATCAGACGAAACAGACAAAGTATCTGAAGCGGTTCGCATTGCAAAAGAAAAAGCACCTGAGCTTGTTCTTGATGGAGAGTTCCAATTCGATGCAGCTTTCGTTCCTTCAGTGGCAGCGAAAAAAGCACCAGATTCCGTCATCAAAGGCGATGCTAGCGTATTTGTTTTCCCGAGCCTTGAAGCTGGAAACATTGGCTACAAAATTGCCCAGCGCTTAGGTAACTTTGAAGCTGTAGGTCCAATCCTACAAGGTTTAAATCAGCCAGTAAACGATCTTTCAAGAGGCTGTAATGCCGAAGACGTTTACAATCTTGCGCTTATTACAGCAGCTCAAGCACTATAAAATAGCATCTCGACTAGAGCAGTCAGTACGATAGATTCGTGCTGGCTGTTTTTTTATTTTGTCCAAATGTGTACAATAAAGGGTGAAAAGAAAACACGAATCGTAGATAAAGCCGATAGGATAGGCAGGTGCTATAATGGAGGATTTAATATATAAACTTCAGCATAAGGTCGCACTTTTAACCGATGCGCAGAGGAGAATTGCAGATTATATCGTACAAAATCCAATGGAAGTCGCTTTTTTAACTGTAGATAAATTGGCGTCAAAAGTCGGGACGAGTACAGCAACGATCATGCGATTCTCTGCTGCGATGGGGTATTCCGGTTTTTCTGAGTTCCAAAAAGAGCTTCAATCAGCTATGAAGCATAAAGCCGACCCTCAAACGAGACTGGAAGCGAATCTTAAGCATTCAAATAAGAATAAGCTCTTGCATGACCATGTAGAACTTCAATTTCAAAATATCCAGTACGCACTAGACAATATCACGGAAGAAACCTTTCAGCAGATTGTTGGGAAAATAGCCAGCGCACGCCACGTTTTGTGTACAAGTGTTCGAAGTGGAAGACCTGTTGGTGAGTATCTGTCACTCGGAATCAATCGGTTATTGGGGAATTGCCAATACATTGATGCAGACCAAAGTGATTGGGTGGATGATTTGGTTCATTTCAACTCTAGTGATTTCATTATAGCGGTCAGCTACCCGCGTTATGCAAAACGCATGAAGGATTTATTGGAAGCAGCGAAGTCTTATGGGGTGGAAGTCCTTTTAATTACAGACAGCTACAGCTCTCCATTAACCAAATATGCACAATATGTATTACCATGTTCCTCAGCAAGTGTAGGCTCTCATAACTCTGTCGTATCTGCTATCTTTATCGTCGATTACATTTTAAGTGCCTTAGCGATGAATGATCCTGAAAGAACAAAACCACGTTTAGATCAAATCAATCATATGTTAACGAAAATGAGTTACCACACAACACATTAGTCGTGTGGAACTCATTTTTTTATTTTTGAAAGCGCTTTACTAATTGAAAATGAGGTGGTATGATCATATCACGAAAGTAATAAATATTACTTTAATAAAAATAAGTGTAATGAATATAACTCAAAGGGGATGATGGAAACAATGAGTACTGTTCATTTCGTGTCAAATGATCTTATCGCTAGGGCAAAAAAGCTTAACTCGACCTTGCTGTCAGACGTAATGGGATGCACCGGCGCGATGGATCATCAAATCAAACCAGTTGCGAAAGGCATGAATGTAGTCGGCACAGCTTTTACTGTTAGCTTACGGCCAGGGGATAATTTATTTCTTCATCAAGCGATCTACTCTGCTAAAGAAGGAGATGTACTGATTGTTGATGGAAAAGACCATAAGGGTCATGCCTATTTAGGGGAATTGATGGCACATTCAGCAAAGGCTGTAGGAATAGAAGGAATCGTGATTGACGGGCTTGTTCGCGACAAACTCTCTTTAGAGGAGCTGGCTTTTCCAATCTACAGCAAGGGATTTATGCCAAACGGACCTTTTAAAGATGGTCCTGGGGAATTGAATCAAACCATCTCGTGCGGCGGTGTCAAAGTAGCCCCAGGTGATCTAGTGATTGCTGACGATGATGGAGTCGTCATCGTTCCAAAGGAAAAGGCGGAACACCTGCTGACACTAGCGGAAGAGAAACAAGCGTATGAACATCAGAGATTAAAAACGATTCAACAGTATGTGGACGAAGGAAAGCAAGACATCAGTCTCTTAGCACCGGCATGGCTGGAAGGCAGAATGAAAAAATTTCAAGGATAGGGGAATCGGTGATGAAAATAGGCTTTATCGGATATGGTGAAGCAGCATATGAGCTGTCAACGGGATTGAAAACAGAAGGATTAGACCAATTTTATGCGTATGATGTCCTATTACTAAGTGAGAAATTAGCTGGCTCGTTGAAAGAAAAAGCATCGCAAACAGGCGTTCAATTAACGAGCAGTATTAGCGAAGTCATTGAGAAATCTGATCTTGTGATTGCAGCTGTGCCAGCGAATAAAACCTTAGAAGTGGCACAATCCGTATCGGGAAGTTTGAAAAAGAATCAATTATATGTAGATGTATCGGCATCAACACCAGACATCAAAAAACAAGTAGCAAACGAAATTGAAAAGCAAGAAGCTCTATTTGTAGATGCCGCCATGCTAGGGCCTCTTCCAATCAACAAACACAAGGTTCCGATCACGGCAAGCGGCAGTGGAGTTGACCAATTCATGAAAGTGATGAATGCTTATGGCATGAATATCACAAAAATTAGTGACCAGCCAGGAGATGCTTCGGCACTAAAGCTAATCAGAAGCATTTATATGAAGGGGATTGTCGGTCTCTTGATTGAATTTTTGGAAATTTCCAAAAAATATAATGTGGAACATCAAGTGATTTCTTCACTAAGCGATACAATCGATAGCAAAAGTTTTGAAGAGACCATGAACCGTCTTGTGACAGGGAGTGCATTGCATGCAAAAAGACGGGCGGTTGAGCTGCTTGGCTCTATTGAAATGCTAGATGAAGCAGAGATTGATGCCAGTATGTCTCGGGCAGCACAACAGAAGCTTGAGAGATTAGCAGACTTTCACTTTGCTGAACGATTTGACGGGGTAAAACCTGCTAGCTGGGAAGAAGTCATTGACGTGATGCAGCAAGGGGAATAATTTGTAAGCGTTTTATTTAATGAAGGGGAGGCGAAGAAACGATATGGGTTTTATTGCGTTGATTGTGTTCATAGCTGTCATCATTATATGGAATGTTATGGTGAAACGGAATATGGGAGAAGCCATGCTACTAGGCTTTATTGCGACCACATTATTTGGCGGATTGGATGCGTTAAGACTTTTCTGGGATGGTTTAATATTTGCATCCACATATGAGGTACTTTATGCAGCTGTCGCATTTGTATTCATGGCCTATTTAATCGAAAAGTTGGAATTAATTCATGCACTTTTACGAATCTTGAATTCTGTTGTAGGGAAACTACCTGGTGGAGCAGCTTATATGAGTACGTTAGGTTCAGCAGTGTTAGGCGCTCTTTCAGGTTCAAATTCTGCAAACACAGCTGCGACTGGCTCTATCACCGCCTCTTGGATGATTAAATCCGGGTGGAGCCGGACCCACACGGCCACGATTCTAGCAGGGAATGGCGGACTTGGAGCGGCACTGCCTCCGAACTCTTCCATGTTTATCATGCTTGGGTTTGCCCCGGTTGCCGCCCTTGTATCTGAGGGAGATTTATATATTGCCCTTCTAATAGGAGGACTGTATCAAGTCGTATACCGATTTATTTTGGTGTATCTTCTGGTGAAAAAGAATAAAATTCAGGCCATGCCGCCAGATGATATTCTTCCTTTCTGGGAAGCTGTGAAACAAGGGTGGAAGTCGATCTTTATTTTTTTCGGTGCCTTGATTCCTATCATGATCACCATTGGTCCGTTGGCAAACTACTTAAAAAGTAATCCAAACATCGGACCGGAGGCAATGGATCAAATTTCTTTAATTACGTGGATTCCGATTCTCATGATATTAATTAGTCTAACAATTGGAAGAAAAAAGGCGTCTGCACTTGATTGGTCTCAGTTTTTCAAGTCGGCTATTCCTAAGTTTACAACGATCGGAGCCTTGATGCTGTTTGCAGTGGCTGCTAGTCAAGTACTTGCAGAATTAGGGCTCGCAGATGATTTGACGCAAATCACCTCAGTACTTGCCATTCCGAAATGGCTCATGGTGCTCATTGTGGGTGTTCTTGTCACACTGGTGGCAGGCCCTCTATCTTCAACAGCGACATTAACAGCAGTTGGACTTGTCTCATTTTCAGCTTTAATCTCAGTTGGAGTGGACCCAGTTGTGGCTGTAGTTGCCATTCTTGCTTTTTCATCAACTGAAGGCGCTTCCCCGCCTGCATCAGGGTCCATATTTATCGCTTCTGGTCTTGCAGGGGCCAGACCAGAAAAAACCTTTATCCCACTGATCCTCTATTATATGCTTCCGATTGTTGGCATTGGCTGGCTCATTGGAATGGAGATACTTCCCGTATAGAAAGGAGAAACAGATGAGAGTATTGATGGAATTCTTATTTAAAGTGCTGCTTGTCCTATTTCTAACGTCAGGAACGTTGTTGGTATTCGGTCAAATACTAGGAATTCTCTTGCAAAAGGGAGATATGATCATTGCTAGTACGAACCTATTTAAAAACCCAACACTGGTGTTAAGTGCCTTTTTTAGCCTTGTCGGGTTTTCACTCCATTATATACCTGAGAAGAAAGACACCTCATTTAGCGATCATCCATCAGCATCAGCAGGTGATTCGCTCAAATAAACATGAAAAGCTGGATTCAGTTGATGAATTCAGCTTTTTTGTGCGTATGGATTAGGTATAAAAACCTAATACATACGATTCATTTTTTAGTGAATTCGTTTTCAATCATATGCCTCTTGTGCTAGTAAATGGTAACATAACGGAGGACTATTTGAGGAATAGAGGTGTTTGACGATGTCTGGAGCTATCATCGGTTATACAACAGCCTTGTATTCGTTAAAGGCAGACATATCCATAAAAAAAGAACAAATCATAGAACTGAACATGTGTCGAAAAGAAATAAAAGAAGCAAAGTCTGCTCTGGCAGATGCTAACAAGAAAATGACTCATCCAGATCTGACATCACATACATGGTTTGGCCATCTCGCAGATACGTTTGATGACATTCGAGACGAGATGGCATCCGCCAGTCAAGAGATAAAAAGTGTACAGCTGACCAATCTAGTGAACCGAATTGATGAGAAAATCAGCGACTTAAAATCAGAGATCCATTCATTAGAACATGAAATTCATTCGGTTGAAAGAAAAATAGAGAAAGAAAAGCAGAAACAACTGGAAGAAAAAAGAGGGTAGTCACATGAGCAGAGAAATTAAAATAGATGCCAGTCAGGTCAAACGAGTATTGCAGCATGCAAAACAATCAGGCGCTCAAATGAATGCAACACTTCCAACAACCATCAAAGGAAGAAATCAGCTCCTGACGGCAGACACATTAGAAAAAATCAATCAGCAGCTGACCGAATTAAGTACATCCTATATAGACATTCTTCAGAAACAACTTGTACAAACAGAACAAGCGGTGAACACCATGATCGAAACGGACAAGGCGCTTGCTTCCAGCAGTAAAAGAAAATAAAGGAGAACGTAATGAAAACCCTTGATGCTTTTGCGCTAATAAACGGAATTGACCAAACGCTGAATACATTAAAACAGCTATCACAACAAATTAGCTCCATAGAAAAACAAATCCAACAGATCATCTCACTTGATGGCGCACTAAAGGGAGAGGCGGGACAAGCCATCCGCTCCTTTTATACAGAATGCCATATTCCCTTCCTGCAATTTTTTCAGGTTGTCATTGAGGAGTACAGCTCTGCGCTCAAACAAACAAAGCAGGCGCTTCATACCCTTGAATCAAATCAGCATGGCTTTATATCACAAGCTTTTATTGAACACGAACTTGATTCAGGTTTAAAAAAAGCGGAGCGAGCGATTTCTGACATTGTTTCAGATGTGAGCCAGGCGATCGGCAGGGTCAGTCATATCGTTCATTTGCCTCACGTAGACGAGTCTGCTTTTCAACAGAGCTATCAAAAAGCGTGGCTTGAGACATCCAGAACCATTGGACTGCTCCATGCCTTTGACAGAGAACAAACAAGTGCTATGAATGAAACAACAAGTGCATTGCAAACAATGAAGCAATACATCAACACGCTAAGCACCATGTTCACCAGTCCAAAAATCGACATCACGAGCTATCAAAAAGGGTCTATTTTCAAAAATGGAAAAGAAGAAAAAATAAGCAGCACGATCAGCGGATTGAATGACAAAATAGACAACCCGAAAGACAATCCGATGATGATCATGTTGAAGAAATTGAATGAGAAAGAACAGGCGAATGTGGATACGGTGGTTCATAGAGGTACCCTCCGAAACGTCAACAAGCAAGTCAAAGCAAACGATCCATTGCTTACGACATTACAAAAAGAAGCTGTGGGCGGGAAAAGTAAGATTCATAGTGACATCAGGGTCGTAAATGGTAAACTATACAACGTCAAAGGCATTAAAAAATTAAAAGAATTCGATATAGCAGATGAAGTCGTCACCGACTCATCCGATATTGATTTTATTGGCGGTCGATACACCGTTTACGCCAATAAACAAATCATCCGAACGTATATCGCAAACGGTAAAGTTAGAATAGAAGAAGTAGACAAAATCCCAGAAAGCCGGAGCCGAGGCAATGCGAAACGCATATTAGACGGTGAAGTTGTCTCAACAACCGAAAACATCATCCTAGAATACAGCGGAATCTATGACGGTTATCGAGCCGTCACCGGCAAAGACCCAGAAACCAGCAAAAATATTAGTAGCACAGAACAAGCCTTATCCGCAGCCTCTATTATCCCATTTATGAAAATCATTAAAGGCGGGAAATATGTCTTTAAGATTGATCAAGGGAAGAATGTGGTGAAGAGGGTTGAGAAGACAAGAAAGGGTACGGGTGAACTGATTAAATTCAAAGGTGATGAAGCTATTATTCATTTTGAAAAGCATAGTAAAGAGATAATGGGTGCAATGGGCAAAAACAAATACAATATTAAAAATTATCTTGAAGATGCAAATCACCTTATTCAGAAGGGACAATATGTACCAGAACTGAATGGATATGTGAGAATTGTTGGTGGAAAGGGAAGTGCAAAATACGGATTTGTTGGGCTCGATAGAAAAACAGGAAATATCACCACATTTCATATAAAATCGGTTAAAGAACTTTCTAAAAAAGCACCAAGTTTAGGGATAAAAACAAAGAAGTAAAAAAGGGTGATCGTATTGAAAATAAAAAAAATAAACTGGATTTCACAAGAAGCCTCAGAAGCTGAAGTGATTGTAACAGATGGCGAACTGGAAATAATGTGTTTTGCTCAACCATTAAATTACCTTGAAGAAAATGAACTATTAGAACCTATTTATTGTTTAGACGTGTCAGACTTAGTGAAAGCTGAATTGTCAGAGTATAGAATTGAAAAATTAGATGATAATTTCAGTTATAGTTTTTTAGGACAATTAATTGATAAGCGTGATGAAAAAGTGAAGGTAGGCGGACTTTTATTAGAATTAGATTACAATATACCGGGAGATATAAATGAAGGCGATTTTATAAGTTTTAATTGTCAACGGTTAGATATTTATTAGTATGAGCCAAAGTCTTAAGGAGCATTAAATGCACAAAAAACAAGAACTAACAAAACAAATCCAAACGGTCATCAACATCCTAGAAAAAGAATATTCGCAAGAGATCAATCAAGGTGTACTTGAATTAATATATAGAAGATACAAGAATGCCCAAAGAATCATGCAAGCAAATGATGATCTCCAAAAGGTCTTTATCATTGGCGGAGTTAGGGCTTACTTGGATAGTCATAATGACTATCTAAATCCATTCTTAGATGAATTACATAAAGCGGAAAGTCTACTAAAAGAATTGTTGTATTGATTATATAGTGATAGGTAGAAGTCTTTGTATTAGAAAGCGATACAAAAACACAGAAAGGAATTCGTATGAATCAGAAAAAACACATCAACAAAAAAACAGTCAATTGGCTATTAAGCATCAGTGTTCTTCTCGTCATTGGGACAGCTTTTATGAGAGGGGTTTATGTCCCACATGCCGGTTCGGATTATCGAGGTTTTCCCATTGATTGGCTAGTCCTGCATTCAAATTATGGTGTTGAATTTCTATTTTTTGGTTTTATACTCGATGTCATCATTTTCTATTTTCTATTAAAGGTGCTCCTGCGGGTGTATAAAAGGATTATGACAAAATCAGCTGAATAAACGCTAGTTCAACCTTTTAGGAGGCTTTCAAAATGATTCATTTTTCTCAGATTCCCAACTTGGTCATGAACGAACCAGCAAGTGACATACATATCAAAGAGGCAGAAGCTGAACTAAATATGATGTTTCCTCATGCCCATCAAGTCTTACTGAAACAATCAAATGGATGTTCCATTGGAGGCGACCTGCTTTTATACGGAACTGAAGACATAGTAGAACGCAATAAAACATGGGAAGTCCATCATTATGCCAGCGGCTATGTAGCCATTGGTGACGATGGCGGCGGGCGAGTATTTCTTATGCGGCAGGCAGAAGAAGAGAAAAAAGTGTGGATCGTCGATGCTGGTGTGATGGACCCTCAGCATGCGGAATTGGTGGCTGAAGACTTGTTAAGCTGGGTAAGTCACGGCTGTTTCATAGAAGTTTAGTCTATTAAGGAGATGATCGATTTGCCGTGGAACACATTGATCGCTGCATGCCTCGTGGTTGGGGTTCCTGTCGTTTTGATTGCAGCTGTTTATTTCATTTCGAAAAGGAAGAACAAGAAAACCAAATCCAGTTGAAAAGCTCTGTGACGTTCCTTGTCATAGAGCTTTTTTCTCTCTCATTCTCCCTCCATGTTATAATAAACACAGTTTATGAACGAGAGGATATGCAGGACATGAAAAATGAACCTATTGAGTTATTGACGCAGCCGACATGGCGAATCATAGATCAATCGAGCCTTGGTCTCTATGTAGACCCAAAGCAATCTTTTGCGATGGATGATACGCTTTGTGCGTCGGTCGGGAAAGGACTCTCACCAGCGACAGCGCGTTCTTGGGTGCACCACAATACGATCGTTCTTGGGATTCAGGATACAAGACTTCCATTTCTCCAAGATGGTGTAAAGCTTCTTGCGAAAGAGGGATATCGCGTGATTGTGCGCAATTCAGGCGGTCTTGCTGTTGTGCTGGATGAAGGCGTACTGAATGTGTCTTTAATCTTTGCGGAACAAAAGAAGGGCATTGATATTGACCGAGGATATGATGCGATGGTGGAATTGATCCGCCGGATGCTGTCGATGTATGAGGTGGACATTGAAGCCTATGAAATTGTCGGCTCTTACTGTCCAGGTAGCTACGATTTGAGCATCAATGGAAAGAAATTTGCCGGCATTTCTCAGCGTAGATTACGCGGAGGGGTCGCTGTGCAAATCTATTTGTGTGCAGATGGAAGCGGCCGGGAACGAGCTGATTTGATTCGCCGTTTTTATGAGGCGGCCTTAAAGGATAAACGGCATGAGGTGAAAGCGGTATTCCCTGATATACAGCCTGATACGATGGCATCCCTATCAGAATTAACTGGAGAACCCATTGACTGTGCGCTTCTCATGCGTCTTTTACTAGAAGAACTTCAAAAGCTGAGCGAGCAACTGACCGCTTCAGGGTTGACCACCGAGGAACAACTGGAGTTTGAGAAAAACATGACACGGATGATTGAGCGGAATGAGAAAGTGTTCTCGTAAACATATCTTTCCAGCCATCTTAAAAATAGGGGTGATGTAATGGAAACGAAACTTCTGAAAGCGATTGAACTTCGAGAAAATGGACATCTTCAAGAATCCAATGACATGCTCATCCGTCTTGTAGAAGAGTATCCAGATCATGCCTCCATTCACTATCAATGTGCTTGGAGCTATGATGTGTTAGGGAAGGAAAAACAAGCTGTCTTTTTTTATGAGAGGGCCCTTGAACTAGGTTTGTCTTCAGAAGAAAGAGAAGATGCTTTCTTAGGATTAGGAAGTACATACAGAACCTTAGGGGAATATGAAAAGTCAAAACAAATATTCCTCCATGCGATGGAAGCTTATCCGCATAATAAAGCCATTCAAACGTTTTATGCCATGACTTTGTATAATTTAAATGAACATAGCAAAGCCATGGAAATACTATTGAACTGTTTAACTGAAACGACAAATGATCCTGCTATTTTGAGTTATCGAAAGGCCATTGATTTTTATTCAAATCAGTTAGATCGATTGTGGAAATGATTTATATAGACATGGAGGGGCAATGTAATGGAAGAATCCCCTCCTTTGCTATGACATTTTATATGTGATCGTCCTTTATGACATAAGAAAGAAGGAAAATGTTTTGTCACTCATCACCACGTATTACCCGCTGTTTATGCTTTGTATTTTGTCTCTGTTGTATATGATATATCGTATCCAGCCAATGGCCTCTACTGTGAAAAAAGTCATCATTGTGCTATGTGTGTTAACAAATGCTGCCTATATTTGCTGGCGTCTCTTCTTTACATTGCCGCATGAAGGTACTTTTAATATTGTCATGGGCATTTTGCTTGTTGCCTGTGAATGCATTGGGTTTATCCAGTTGCTTGTGTTTTATACACTGGTTTGGAAGCCTTCAAATCGGAAACAAGTCATGATCAGTGATCTTGACAGGCTGCCAACAGTTGATATTTTCATAGCTACATATAATGAACCGATTGAGGTGCTGAAACGCACTGTTGCAGGTTGTTTGAATCTCTCTTATCCGAAGGAAAGCGTTCAAATTTATTTATGTGATGATGGCAATAGGGAAGTTGTAGAGCAGCTTGCTTCTGAGTTTGGTGTTCATTATCTGACAAGAACAGATAACAGATTTGCTAAGGCAGGTAATTTAAATCATGCGATGTTTCAAACGGATGGGGAGCTGATTCTGACGCTTGATGCAGATATGGTCCCTCTTCCTTCATTTTTAGAAAAAACAGTGCCCTATTTTCATGATGGGGCAACTGCGTTTGTTCAAGTTCCACAGGCGTTTTATAACGAAGATCCTTTCCAATATAATATGTTCTCGAAAGATCGAATTCCAAATGAGCAGGACTTCTTCATGCAAACTCTCCAAGCTGGTAAGGATCGGTTTAATGCCGTCATGTATGTTGGGAGTAATACGGTATTTAGAAGAACGGCATTAGATGAAATTGGCGGATTTGCTACTGGAGTGATTACAGAAGACATGGCAACAGGAATGCTTCTCCAAGGGAAATTCAAATCTGTGTCTGTCGGAGAAGTATTAGCCGTCGGTCTGGCACCTGAAAGCTGGCTTGATCTGTTAAAGCAGAGAGATCGCTGGTCGAGAGGGAACATTCAGTGTGCCCGTAAGTTTAATCCTTTGAAGGTGCGCGGCTTAACGCTGATGCAGCGTGTTCTTTATTTAGATGGCATTGTGTATTGGTTTAACGGTTTGTTTAAAATGATTTACATTCTCACACCGATTTTGTTTTTATTGTTTGGTATTCAAAGTTTCTGGGCAGATTTCCAGTCCGTTTTCATGTTTTGGTTGCCGGCGTTCTTTAGCTCGTATTTAGCTTTTAAACTTGTGTCGAATCAAAAAAGAAGTATGTTTTGGAGTCATATTTATGAAAGTTCAATGGCATTCCACTTAGCTGGTGTGGCACTCAGTGAACTGTTCTTGAAAAAACGGGTTGAATTTCTGGTGACACCGAAGGGAATTCAAACGGACAAAAGGCATTTCCATTTAAAAACGATGATTCCCCATCTGATCTTCTTGCTGCTCTCATTGCTTGCCCTTGTGAAAATAGGTTACGATGTGAAGGTAAATGGGACGATGAACGCTGATCTCATGTTGATTAATATTTTTTGGGTGCTTTATAACGGTGCAGGCTTATTCATGGCACTGCTTGTGGCGTTTGATCGACCGCGTTATCGGAAATCAGAGCGATTTATCATTGAAAAAGAGGGGCATCTTCGTTCTGATCATCAAGATCAGTCGATGGCTTGTTTTCTACTAGATATGAGTGATTCAGGTGCACGTCTATCCATTCCATTGGACCAAGCGTCTTCTCTATATCAAGGACAAACGCAATTATTTTTTTCAGAGAATGAAAGTGTGTCGTGTGATGTGGTTTGGAGCTATCCAGAGGGAGACAAGCTGATGGTTGGTGTTGCTTTTACTGACACACAAAAATCAGAGTATTTATCACTGATCCGTTTCTTATTCACACGAGAGCATGTAGCGATGACGGATCGTGAGAAAAAATCGTATGCCGTTCGGACGTTTCTCCGCTTTTTAAGAGAAACGGAGAAGGTACCAAAGGCTCTGCGTCGCAAATGGATGAGAAGGCCATTGCAAGGTGTGACAGGCACGATCGCCTATGAGGACCGACTAGAAGAGAAGGTGCCGGTGATCATACATGATATCAGTTTATCTGGGTGCAAAATTGAGTTTGAAGATTCAATTGAATTAAATGGGCAAGTGCTGATCACCATTGACACAGAATCTCTAACGGATCAGCCGGCGATTGCGATTTGGACATCACAAAAACGCAGACGTACAATGGCTGGACTCAAGTTTGTTCAGCCTGAAATCAAGCAGATAGAAGAAAGAGAGGGAGTGGTTTCTTGAAATCTAAAAATGGCGGTTACCTCTATTTACTATGGCTTCCTGTCATCATAGGAGCCGGTTACGGCATTTCGCTTTTCGTGCCGTTTCTTCAGCCTGTACTGACGCTTGGTATCGCAGGGCTTTATATTTTTATCTTTGGTGATTTTCAGGTGAGGCAAGTTAGGTATATTTTTATGTTCGTCTTCTTGATCAATGTCCTTTTTAGCGTGATGCTATTTTTGGATATTTAAAAAAGTGCTTCCCGCAGGTGGGGAGCACTTTTTGGTTATTCAGCCATTTTTTCAAGGTTGCCGTTCCGGTCCATTTTAAAGGTTGGTGCGGCACTGTCGTCCTCTTCAAACAAAACTAGTTTTCTTGCACGGTTCATGATTTTGACGAGTGTTTCATAATCTTCTTGAATGGTGAGCTGATCCTTTTCAAGCTTTTTCACTTCAGCTTCTAGTTGAGACACTTTATGTGAAAGTTCGTTGTTTTCTCGTTTTAACCGGCTGTTTTCCATCCGTAAGGCAGCTGATTGCTGTCCATCGCCTTCATAGCGGCGTAAGAAATCAATGATATCCTCAATGGTTAACTCTTGGCGCTGCCCAAATGGATTGGCTTCTGGCTTTTTCTCTGTCACTTGAGAAGCCTGTGACAATAAATGTGATAAACTAGCTAACTCTTCATTGTAGCTTTGATCCACAAACTGAAGCTGTTCGGCTGTTTCGGCTGCAGGTGCAAATGTTTCTTCTTGCGCAGGTTCCAGTTCTTGAGAGAACTCTTCCTGTGTGATCGTTTCTTCAACTTGCGGCTGATAGAGCAAACGTTTTTTCGCAGGCTGTCCATTGCCGAGTGCACGCATGCGTTGTTTACGCTGTTTTTTGGCAAGTGCCAATGCTTTTTCATATTGATGCCTCACGACAGCATTCCATCTAAATCCGCATGCCGCTGAGGTACGGTTTAGCTTGTCTCCAACTTCTTCAAATGCGTTCAGTTGTGTACTGCCCTCTCTGACGTGACGTAAGACGGTTTCTGCCAGAAGGAGATCATTTTCCTCTGACCAAGCATCTTGTCTTTGTTTTGACATGTGTTTAAACCCCCATAAGATTTGATGGTATTAGATTAGCCAAGTTGAAGAAGGTTTATACAAGTTTGCTAAAAGGATAGTGGAAAATACTAGCTTTTATGTGAATACGTCTCTGTGCTGACAATGCTTCTTGCAACTCCAGTCGCTTCGATGTACAATGTTGGGTGGTATATTATTCACTCTTAGTTGTCCAACTGTTTCATATAGAATGAAGTTTCATCATTGAAAGGAAGCGTAAGAACATGGCTAATGAGTTTCGCGTATGTGACGATTGTGATGCGACGAACCTAAAAACGTTATTGCCTCGACTTAAATCGGTTGACCCTGATGCAAAAATTGAGATTGGCTGTCAATCGTATTGCGGTCCAGGACGAAAAAAGGCTTTTGCGTTTGTGAACAATCGCCCATTATCCGCACCAACAGAAGATGAGTTACTCGAAAAGGTTCAAAAAAAAGTCAAATAAATGTCACTGAATGTGTTCAGTCGACCTAAAAAGAGGTCCGTCCCTGTCAGGTCGGGCTTTTTACGTCCGTTCAATCTATGAGAACACATTCGCTAGCAAATTCAAGGATGTTTTCGGGAAAAGTTACCCGATATAATAGAAACACGTCTTAAAAAAAGAGGGACGAAACGATGGCGTATCCAAAAGGGAAATTATCCGAAGAAAAGGTATTTAAAGATCCTGTGCACCGCTATGTTCACGTACGGGATGCATTGATATGGGATTTAATCGGAACGAGAGAGTTCCAGCGCCTTAGACGAATTAAACAGCTAGGCACCACTTATTTAACGTTTCATGGGGCAGAACACAGCCGATTTAATCATTCACTCGGTGTATACGAGATTGTCAGACGAATTGTGGATGATGTGTTTAAAGGAAGACCCGAATGGGATGAAGGGGAGCGTGAGCTTGTACTGAGTGCCGCCCTGCTTCATGACCTTGGACATGGTCCGTTTTCTCATTCCTTTGAAAAGGTCTTTCATTTAGATCATGAATCGTTTACAAGAGATATCATTTTAGGGCAGACGGAAGTAAATGAAGTGCTGCGCCGGGTTAGTGACGATTTTCCAAAGCATGTAGCAGAAGTCATTGCCAAAACGTATCAAAACAAACAGGTGGTCAGTTTGATTTCAAGTCAAATTGATGCCGACCGAATGGATTACTTGCAGCGTGATGCTTACTATACAGGCGTCAGCTATGGTCACTTTGATATGGAACGTATTTTACGCGTGATGCGTCCAAGAGAAGATCAGATTGTGATGAAACAGAGCGGGATGCATGCCGTAGAGGATTATATTATGAGCCGCTATCAAATGTACTGGCAAGTCTATTTCCACCCAGTGACACGCAGTGCGGAAGTCATTTTAACGAAAATTCTCCATCGTGCAAAAGAGCTGCATGAAACGGGATATATTTTCACACATGCCCCTGTGCATTTTTATTCGATTTTTGAAGGGAATGTCACCACAGAGGACTATATTAAGCTGGATGAATCCATTGTCTTATTTTATTTTCAGGCGTGGGAAGATGAAGAAGATCACGTGCTGGCTGATTTGTGCCGCCGTTTTATGAACCGCCGTTTATTCCAATATACAGAGTTTAATCCAAATGAAGAAATGACGAAATATTTCAAGCTGACGGCTTTGTTCAAAGAAGCAGGAATTGATCCTGACTATTATTTAGTGGTCGACTCTTCCTCTGATTTGCCTTATGACTTCTATAGACCGGGCGAAGAAGAAGAACGGCTGCCGATCCATCTCTTGACGCAAAGTGGTCATATTAAAGAACTGTCGAGACAGTCAGATATTGTTGACGCCATTTCCGGTAAACGAAGAACCGATCATAAACTTTATTTCCCGATGGACTTAATTGTAGATATGTCGGAAAAAGCTGAAGAAAAGAAGGCGATCATGAAGCTGCTTGGATTGGGATAAGGAAGTACTGAAAAAGGAGATGTCGGGAATTTGTTGAAAGAGCATGCAAAGTTGATGAAGGTGTTCTCTGAATCTGGGGAAATCGTTGGACGGAAGAAGCTGCAAAAAATGATTTACATAGCAAAAAAGCTAGATTTGCCATTTTACGAGAAATACGATTTTCATTTTTATGGCCCCTATTCAGAGGAGTTGACGCTCAGAATTGAAGAGCTGTGCAACCTTGGATTCTTGGACGAAATGAAGGAAAAAAAGGGCGGATACTTTCAATATCGCTATTCGCTGACGGACAATGGGAAAGAGTTTCTCGATCAGTGTGAAGTGGACATGCCTGACCTCAAAGTGCTGACGCAGCAGATGAATGAGCAATCGTCTCGTTTTCTAGAGCTTGTCTCAACGATTTTATACTTTGATGATCTGCCAAAAGATGAGGTAAAGGAAAAGGTCTTCACCATTAAAAGCAAGCAACGCTATACGGACGAAGAATTTGAGGCAGCCCTTGCGTATATTGATCAGTTGAAGGAATTGAACTAACTTTGCAAAAGCCCAATTTTTGGGCTTTTTTTGTTTTGTAAGACCCGGACCGAAAGCGCTATTTTTGAATGAAATGTGTGTCAAAATATCCGAAAAATTAGTGAAAATGACATGTTTCGACTTTCTTCCTGTATATCCAATTCCCTGTTTTTGACTGAATAGAAGGAAAATGGTGAATTTTCAGTGAATATATAACCTTGTGAAAAACAAAGGAGGGATAGGAATGAAAAAGCGTTCAGTCTTTTTGTCATTTTTATTGGTAGGTAGTTTGTTACCGGGGGTAAGTTCAGCTTCTGCACCAGTTGCAAGTGCAGGTCATGGGCATGATCATGGTCATGCGCCGTTTGAAACACATATTAGTGAAGGGTTGCCAAAGGCAAACGATTTTAAAGATTTGACAAAGGCACCTCCTATTGAAAGAGATGTGACAACAAAGATTTTAGATGAGTCTGGTAAACAGGTAGGGTCTAGAACCTTTAAAGCAAATACAGGAGATTCGATTTCAACAAAAGCTAGTACAGGCAGTCAGAAAGTGACCGTCTATGCAGTAGCTGATGCGCAGTATCGTGCGAAATATAGTGATTGGCAGACACGCATTGTCAGCATCATTGAGCAAGCGGATGTGACATTTAACCGTGATCATGATGTGGACTTTGTCGTACAAGCCGTAGGGTCTTGGACGTCTTCAGGATCAAATGCATCACAAATTTTGTCTAACCTTCAGCGCAGCTTTGATGGCAGAGGATACGATTTTGTCACAGGATTTACAGCAAATCCAAACTTTGATGCTGGCGGAATCGCTTATGTTTACAATAGTGCACCGAGCGGAAGTGCATTCAGTGTCAACCTTGATCAAGGAACAGCGAATACAGCAAAAGCGGCTACACATGAATACGGCCATAACTTTGGTTTGCCGCATGACCCTCAAGGCAGCGGAATTGTCTGCTTAATGAATTATGATTATTCTTACACTGTCGATTACTTCGATGCGGCTCATAAAAATCAAGTGAACCGTAATAAAGCTTGGTACAGATAAGGTAAGAGACAAAAGGACAAACACCGAAAAAGTGTTTGTCCTTTTTATATGCTTACAGGTCGCTCATTCGCTTTCCTGCTACAGCATAATGTTCTTTTTTCATTTCTTCAATAATGACAGAGACTTTTTCTGCACCTGCGCCTGTTGTTTCAACAACGGCATCTGTGACTTTCTCCACAAGAGCTCTTTTCTGCTCATCTGTTCTTCCTTCAAGCATTTGAACGGTGATAATTGGCATGGCGAAAACCTCCTTTTTCCTTTCATGCTACGCTTCCCTTTAGTTTAAGGGACTTCTTATAGTATACTGAATGAAGTAAATCATTGTATAGAAAGAAAGAGGGATTCATGCCTTTGGACCAATTTCTTGTTTATCCATTAGAACTGATTCCATATGTCGCCATTACGCTTGTTGTGGCTTTTACGATGCACGAGCTGGCGCATGCATATGTTGCGTATCGTTTTGGAGATCCGACAGCTAAAAATCAAGGGAGACTGACGCTCAATCCATTGAAGCACCTTGATATTTTCGGGACGATCTTGATCTTTGTGGCTGGGTTTGGCTGGGCGAGGCCTGTACCTGTGAATCGGTACCATTTCAAAAACCCACGTCTCGCAGGGATATGTGTGTCGATCGCTGGACCTTTAAGCAATTTGGTTTTGGCATTTTTGGGCTTTTGTGTGTATGCGCTTCTTCAGAAATTTGGCGGGGAGTCGCTCATTCGCTTTGAGCCGGGGATCGATTATTTCTTCCAAATCTTTATTAACTTGAACGTGATTTTGTTCCTATTTAACTTATTACCGATCCCGCCGCTGGATGGATATCGTATTATTGAGGATGTTGTCAGTCCCGGCATCCGTGCAAAGATGACGCAATTTGAACAGTATGGAATCATCATTTTCCTCATCTTCGTCATCACACCGCTAGGTCAGTTTGTTTTTGTTCCGTTGATCGGAATGCGGGATCAAATCATATACTGGTTTAATCTTATTTTGAAGCCGCTGCTTTAGGAGGTTTAATGAATGGAAGGTAAAAAGAAGAAACCAATTGGTTTTAATATCATTAAAAAAACAGATGCAACGGATGGACATGGAGGTTTTGGAGCAGGTGCCCTCAGCCTTGATAATATCTCGCCGGTGATCATTGATGTGGAGGAAAAGGAAGCCGTCATTGATATTGGTGCGATGCATGCAAGAAGTGCCGTCGAAAAAGGAATTAAATTTTTAAAAACCAAAGAAGAGGTACCTAACGGAAAACCTTACTGGCTCGTATGGGTGACGATTGACCGTAGAGAAGAGGGGCCATATTATGCTGGTGTCACAGCTTGTGAAATGACCGTTGACCGCTCGATTCGCAGAGGATATAAGTCGCTTCCTGAGCATGTGAATTTAATGGATAAATCCATGAAGCGTAAAATCGTTGTCAGTCATATGGATGATGGTTCGAAAAAGGTGCTCGCTGATTTCTTGAAGAGTCACAATGAGGCGTTATGGGAAGCATCCACAGATGAATTAAAAGAAGGATTGGCTGTTCCTGAGTAATTGTGAAATTTTTGTGAAGAATGATGAATGGATACCAATTCCAGTCGTTTTTTCAGTAAACTGGTGTTAAAGCTAGGACATGGAGAATCCCGAGATGCAGATCTCGGGGTTTTTCATGTCCATTTTTAACGCTTCAGCCACTTTTCCCACCATTTCTTAGGCTGTTGATCCTGAGCCGTGTCTTGCTCAGATGCTTTGTTCTCGGCACCGTAGCAGACACCGGTCGGCTCCGTTCCTTCTATAAAATAGGTAAATACCTTTGATTCGCATCCTGGGCCTGCGAGATCACCCGTTTTTGGATTGATATATACGCCTTTTACACCGTCTGGCGGCATGAAGGAGGAGGCTGGCTGGTTTGAGAGGGCTGATTCCATAAAGGAAGCCCATATCTTTTTCGCATAGGCGGTTTCTGTGACCGAGTCAATGGTGCGTCCTTTATCGTAGCCGGTCCACACACCTGTGACGAGCTGAGGAGAGAAGCCGATCATCCAGCTGTCAGCGCCTGTCGTCCCCGATTTCCCTCCATACGTTCTGGTAAGATCTTTTGAAATGGTACGACCTGTGACACTTGTATAGCCATTTAATTGATGATTGAACATCCCTGACATCATGTCAGTGGTGACAAATGCTGCTTTTTCATCTAGTACTTGCTCTCGTTTTTGTTTCTCCTCAAAGAGTAAGTTGCCCTTTGCGTCCGTTACTTTCGTAATAAAGGTTGGCTTGACACGTTTTCCTCCATTGACCAGCATCGCGTAAGCATTGGTCATTTCGATTGGTTTGACAGGTGAAGTACCTAGCGCAAGTGAAGGCACTTGATCTAGTTTTTCGTGAATCCCGAACGTTTTCCCTGCACGTACAAGCTGTTCCATTCCTAAAAATAGATGGGTTTTGACCGCATAAATGTTATCAGATAGAGCCAAAGCCTGAAGCATCGTAATACCGTCATTGGCGTAATAGCCATGATAGTTGCTTGGTGAATAAGCGGCGCCGCTTCCTTGCTCATCGAGTTCAAAAACAGTTTCTTCACTGCGCATCACGGTTGCTGGTGTAAACCCATTTTGCAAAGCCATGTAATAGAGAAGTGGTTTCATTGTTGAACCCGGCTGTCTTTTTGCTTGTGTGACACGATTGAATGGGCTTTTCTCGTAATCTCTCCCGCCTATGAGGGCGAGTACATGCCCTGTTTGGGGATGGATGGCAGCAAAGCCGATTTGGATATCTGATTCAGAATCCATGATGTTGGTTAAAGTCTTTTCAGCGATTTTTTGTAATTCAGGTTGTAAGGTCGTTTCGATATGAAGACCATACGTTTCAATTTGTTCCTCGGTTAAACCCAGCGTTTGTTTCAGTTCGCGAATCACATCATCATAAAAATACGGGGCCTGCTTTGCTTGTAGCTGCTTTTGTTTGAGCGGGCGATAGGACAGCTTTTCCTTGCTGGCATCAGCAACCGCTTTTTTCGTAATCATGCCATCCTCTTGCATTTGCCTCAGAATCATATTCTTTCTTGCGCTGGCTTTCTCCTCATTCACATAAGGGGAGTAGAGAGAAGGCCCCTTTGGAATCCCGGCAAGCAAGGCAGACTCAGCTAAAGTTAAGTTCTTCGCTTTTTTTCCAAAGTAAAGGCGGGATGCCGCTTCCACGCCGTATGCGCCGTGGCCATAATAAATGGTGTTCAAGTATCCTTCTAATATCTCATCTTTTGTATAGTTTTGTTCTAAGCGGATCGTGTAAAAGGCTTCATTCCACTTCCGCTTCCATGTTTTATCATGATCTAAATATAAATTTCGTGCGTATTGCTGGGTGATCGTGCTGGCGCCTTGTACCTTTGCCATTGCACGAATATCTGCCACCGCAGCACCTGCCATTCGTTTCACGTCAAAGCCGTGATGCTGATAAAAGGTTTTATCCTCAACCGCGACCACTGCCTGCTGTATATGAGGGGACATGTCCTTTAACGGAACCCAGTATCTCTTTTCTCCAAAGCTCGATTCGCCAAGTTTAGATCCATTGGCTGCATAAATGGTCGTGGATTGGGGAACTTGAACAGAGGGAGCGCCTTGCCACTTAGCTAGTAAAAGAATCGTCAAAAAGACTGTGCCAGCAAATAGAAAAGCGAGCAAGCCGATAAAAAAACAGGCCCGAATCGTTTTCACGGTCATGCGGATTTTTTTATTACTCATGATTGTGTCCATGCAAAGCCCCCATTTTGACGGTTTTTTATCAGTATGGGACAAAGAAAACCGTTTTAAACAGGTGACTGCAAGGGTGTGCTTTAAAAATGAAGTTATCTCATGCGGTTCTTTACAATTTGATATGAATCCACTATACTTTTTTCTTGGACAATCGATATAGTCATAGCCGATAAAAGGCGCTAACAATAGATGTTTGTTTATTATTGGATGAGAGGAAGATGAACAATGAGCGAACTTTGGTATACAGAGAAGCAAACGAAGAATTTTGGCATTACATTGAAGGTGAACAAAACCCTTCACACAGAACAAACAGATTTTCAGCATTTAGAAATGGTGGAAACAGAAGAGTTTGGTAATATGCTGTTTTTAGACGGTATGGTGATGACATCAGAGAAAGATGAGTTTGTATACCACGAAATGGTGGCACATGTTCCTCTTTTCACTCATCCAAATCCGGAAAATGTTCTTGTCGTAGGCGGAGGAGACGGTGGTGTCATTCGTGAAATCCTGAAGCATCCAAGTGTGAAAAAAGCGACACTTGTTGATATTGATGGCAAGGTCATTGAATACTCGAAGAAGTTCCTTCCTTCAATTGCTGGGAAACTAGACGATCCTCGTGTAGAGGTGAAAGTCGGAGACGGCTTTATGCACATTGCGGAAGCTGACAACGAATATGACGTGATCATGGTTGACTCAACTGAGCCAGTTGGACCAGCTGTAAACCTGTTCTCTAAAGGTTTCTATGCAGGAATCTCAAAAGCACTCAAAGAAGACGGTATTTTCGTTGCACAAACGGACAACCCTTGGTTCACACCTGAGTTAATTACAAATGTACAGCGTGATGTAAAAGAAATTTTCCCGATTACCAAGCTATATACAGCGAATATCCCAACATATCCAAGCGGTCTTTGGACATTTACCATTGGTTCTAAGAAGTATGATCCACTAGCTGTAGAAGACAGCCGCTTCTTTGATATTGATACGAAATATTACACAAAAGAATTGCACAAAGCGGCATTCGTTCTGCCGAAATTTGTGAGCGATTTAATCAAATAAATCAAGCGAAATGGAAATGCGCAAATGTCAGTTTGCGCATTTTTTGAAGCGTAAAAGGAGGAATCTTGTATGAGATTCGACGAGGCTTACTCAGGAAAAGTGTTTATTGGAAGTCATCCGACATGGGAAGATGCGAAAGTCATTTTATACGGGATGCCGATGGATTGGACCGTCAGTTACCGTCCAGGTTCTCGTTTTGGCCCGAACCGTATTCGTGAAGTATCCATTGGATTAGAGGAATACAGTCCTTATTTAGATCGTGAACTGCACGAGGTGCCATTCTTTGATGCTGGCGACATCCCGCTTCCATTTGGCAATGCACAGAAAAGCTTAGATTTAATTGAAGAGTATGTTGACAGCATTTTAGAAAAAGGGAAGTTTCCATTAGGAATGGGCGGAGAGCATCTTGTGTCTTGGCCGGTTTTCCGTTCGATGTATAAGAAATACCCTGATTTGGCCATCATCCATATGGACGCACATACCGATCTTCGTGAGGAATATGAGGGTGAGCCGCTTTCACATTCGACACCGATTCGTAAAGTTGCAGGACTTATTGGACCTGAAAATGTATACTCTTTCGGCATCCGTTCAGGGATGAAAGAAGAATTTGAATGGGCAAAAGAAGCAGGTATGCACATTTCTAAATTTGAAGTGCTGGAGCCATTGAAACAAGTATTACCAAAGCTGAAAGGCCGCCCAGTTTATGTGACAATTGACATCGATGTACTCGACCCGGCACATGCGCCTGGTACTGGAACGGTGGATGCTGGTGGTATTACGTCAAAAGAACTGCTGGCATCTATTCATGCCATTGCTGGTTCTGATGTGCATGTCGTCGGTGCAGACCTTGTAGAGGTAGCGCCTGTATATGATCATTCCGATCAAACGGCGAATACAGCAAGCAAACTTTTACGAGAAATGCTGCTTGGATTTGTGAAATAACATTGATAGAGGAGCTTGTCATCTCACATGGACAAGCTCTTTTTTTACATTGGTGACATGATAAAGGAGGCAGGTCGTGTTTTCTTCTGTATTGATGGTATTACTCGCTTTATGTGTGTTAGCGGCAGGCTTTCTTACGCTGAAAAGAGAGCTTGCAGCGAGTCCGCCCACGTTCACCTCGAAAAAAGAGGCAAAGGATGAGATGGTTCATCTGTTTCAGGATCGAGGCTTTTTCTATCTCACTGGCATCGCGCTGTTTATGCTATTTGTTTATAAGCAAGGGCATCTTCTCCCATTTGATTTCTTTCAGGCATTTTTGGCAAGTTCAGGTATCCAAGCACTGTTTTATCTCATCAATCGAAAAAGCGCAGGGCTCAAGACTGGACTCGTGATAGGCGTGAGCTTCATTTTTCTTTTTTTCTAAAGAGACAGGTGAAGATCAAAAATGGGGTTTCATCCACACGAAGATGAGAAATGATGGGATGATAGGCAATCGGGATTATGGTATACTATTTTAGTTAAACGGGTCTTAGCAAAGGAAGTGCAAAATGACACAAAACCAAATTTCAATTCATGTAAAGTCAGTGATGAAACCAGAGACGGAACCGGCTGAAACGATCGAATTCCGAACAACTGGAACGTATCAAGAGAAGAATGACAAAACGTATCTCACTTACCATGA
This sequence comes from Bacillus sp. UNC125MFCrub1.1, assembly GCF_000701305.1. Lineage (NCBI taxonomy): Bacteria > Bacillati > Bacillota > Bacilli > Caryophanales > Bacillaceae > Bacillus > Bacillus sp. UNC125MFCrub1.1. The sequence goes on along the minus strand of NZ_JNIG01000009.1, from coordinate 663,935 downwards.
AGAACATGAAATGGGTCAAGTAAAAACTGTTGTCAAAATAAGTGAAAAAGAAATTTTTGTCATGAGATCAGGTGCAATTCAAATGAAGCAGCGCTTTCTCATTGGAGAAACGACCGTGACACATTACACGATGCCATTTGGCACACTTCAGCTCGATGTGCACACACATGGCATTGATCTTGATGTAGACAATGGGCTTCTGCACATTACGTACGATATGCTGACAGGTGAAGATCAAAAGCATTTACATACATTATCGATTTCATATAAGGAGGATTTACGTTCATGAATATCGCAGAACAGGTCAAAGATGCGTTAAAAGAAGAAATCATTGCGGCAGTCGTCAAAGCAGGACTTGCTGATGAAAGCCAGGTGCCGGATGTTCTTTTGGAAGTGCCAAAAGACAAAACTCACGGTGATTATTCCACCAATATGGCGATGCAGCTTGCTCGCATTGCGAAAAAAGCACCTCGTCAAATCGCCGAGGACATTGTGAAAGCTTTTGATAAAGGCAAAGCGTCAATCGAAAAACTGGATATTGCAGGTCCAGGATTCATCAACTTTTATATGAACAATCAATATTTAACAAAGCTTATTCCAGCTGTTCTTGAGGCAAAAGAGGCTTATGGCGAAACGAATACAGGCGGCGGTCAAAAAGTGCAAGTCGAATTCGTCTCAGCCAATCCAACAGGTGACCTTCACCTTGGACATGCCCGCGGCGCAGCTGTAGGAGATTCTCTTTGCAACATCCTTGATAAAGCAGGCTTCGATGTGAGCCGTGAATACTATATCAACGATGCAGGCAATCAGATCAATAACCTTGCTCTATCTGTAGAAGTACGTTACTTTGAGGCGCTCGGTCTTGAAAAAGAAATGCCAGAGGACGGGTACAGAGGAGAAGACATCAAAGGCATCGGGCAGAAACTGGCTGATGAATTTGGTGACCGTTTCGTGCATGAATCAGAAGAAGAGCGTATGAAATTCTTCCGTGAGTACGGTTTAAAATATGAACTAGAAAAACTACGTGTCGACCTAGAGAATTTCCGTGTCCCATTTGATGTGTGGTATTCTGAAACGTCTTTATATGAAAACGGAAAAATCGAACCAGCGCTAGAAACACTTCGCGCTAAAGGCTATGTCTTTGAAGAAGATGGCGCAACATGGTTACGTTCAACTGATTTTGGTGATGACAAGGACCGTGTCCTGATTAAAAAAGACGGCAGCTTCACGTACTTGCTTCCAGATATCGCATATCACAAGGACAAATTGGACAGAGGTTTTGACCAGCTCATCAACATTTGGGGAGCGGATCATCACGGGTACATTCCTCGAATGAAAGCGGCGATCCAAGCACTCGGATATCCAGAGGACAAACTGGAAGTCGAAATCATTCAGCTCGTTCACCTTTACAAAAACGGTGAAAAGATGAAGATGAGTAAACGTACAGGTAAAGCCGTCACAATGCGTGACTTGATTGAAGAAGTGGGCTTAGATGCCACTCGTTATTTCTTTGCGATGAGAAGTGCGGCGACACATATGGACTTTGACTTAGACTTAGCGATTTCTACGTCTAACGAAAACCCTGTGTACTACGCGCAATATGCACATGCGAGAATTTGCAGCATGCTCCGTCAAGGGGAAGAAAAAGGCTACGAGCCAAACCTTGAAAAAGCAGATTTCTCTCACATTCAGTCCGATAAAGAATACGATCTTCTGAAAATCATCGGCAGCTTCCCAGAGGTTGTAGCAGAAGCAGCAGAAAAACGTATTCCGCACCGCGTCACAAACTATATCTATGATCTAGCATCAGCCCTTCACAGTTTCTACAATGCCGAGAAGGTCATTGATGTTGAAAATGAAACAAAAACAACAGCACGCCTATCACTAATGAAGGCGACACAAATTACACTAGCCAACGCATTAAAACTCATTGGCGTATCTGCACCGGAAAAAATGTAATGCACAAAGCCCCGCTCTATTTTATGAGCGGGGCTTCTTTATATAAAAAAACCCGCTATTCTCGAGAGATAGCGGGTTTTGAACATTAACCAAGCGTATTAATAATGTTAGAAATAGAATCGAATAATTGGCTAAGTACATCAGAGAACATGAGCGTATCCTCCTTTCAGAAAGCATGTAGTATGTGCGTGTCATAGGAATTACCCAAGTGTGTTAATGATGTTAGAAATAGAATCGAATAATTGGCTAAGTACATCAGAGAACATAGTTTGTATCCTCCCTTCAGAAAGCATGTAGTATGTGTGCGTTAATGGGATTATCCAAGTGTATTGATAATGTTAGAGATAGAATCAAATAATTGGCTAAGTACATCAGAGAACATGTTTTTGCCTCCTCTCTTTTCTTTTTACATCTACTTAACGAAGAGGATGAAGGGTTGGATCACTTTTTCTAAAAAAAATTTTAAAAAAGAATCGTTGGCATAGAAAAAGCACCCACATATGAGGGGGCTTTTTAGGTTTTATTTATGCATGAACACGCCATTGGATTTTTCCGTCCTGGCAGGATAGCTCGGCACTCCCGCCAATCGGCAAGGTGAAGACTGGCTGTGTATGTCCGATATCGACATCGTAAATCACTGGAATGTGTTGAAGCATTGGGTGCTTATCTAGAATGAACCTCAAATGTTCCTCTGTCATCTTGGATTTCTTTTGAAAACGTCCGATGATTAACCCTTTAATGGATTCGGCATGCTGCAAAAGCGAGGCAAGGTCTCTGGCGAATGTTTCAGGAAAGACCAAGTCATCATCCTCCACAAATAAGATGGCATCCTTGATGCGAGGCATAAAGGGTGTCCCTTGCAATAAGTTCAGTGTACAAAGGTTTCCGCCATATAAGGTGCCTTCAGCTGTTCCTTCTTGATAAATCCCCCATGTTGTCGGATGAAACTGCCTATTTGCTTGATCAAGATACCACGCATCATCACTCCACTTTGTAGAAGGGGTGACATCAAATGGCTCGCTACTCATCACGCACGCTTGAAACATGGCTGTCTGCTCCTCTTGTCCTTGTTCCATTTGGAAACTGGAGAAATGAGGACCTGAGTACGTCACCATGTCACATTTGGCGGTAATGGCGTTTGCAAGTGCGGTAATATCACTGTAGCCGCAAAGAACTTTTGGGTGCTGACGGATCAAATCATAATCTATATAAGGCAAAAGCTCATTGCAGTTAAAGCCACCGATTGCTGTCAAAATGCCGTCGACTTCATCATTTGAGAATGCCTCATGTAGATCAGATAAACGGTATTCAATAGAAGAAGAGGAATGCAGATCACATTCAAACACGTGTTGTCCAAAAGAAACAGTGAACCCTAATGCCTCTAAACGTTTTTTCGCCTGAGCCATTCCTTCTTCTGATAAAATGCTGGCACTTCGGCTTGGAGCAATTACCCGAATGTGGCTTCCCTTTTTTAAAGCAGATGGTGTACACATAAGTCATTCGTCCTTTCCTTCACATATTTTCCATTATATCGGATCAAAACGCTCCAGTCTGTAAAAGCTAAAAGAAAGCAGCAAACCGTGCGTTTCAGACAAGCTGTGCAAAGGGTATGGAAAAGAAAAAGACAGAATGAGGGCGGAGAATGTGAAAAAGAGGAGACTGGAATTTCTATTTTTATATTTCATGATATTTGGGGCATATGTGGTGTTTTGGTGGCCGGTTCCAGCGTGGGGTTTTCAGCTTTACGCAGCTAGTTATATCGCCATCATTTTATTTAGTATTATCTCGCTTATGCTAGAGAACCGGACATCACAGCACACGCTGTTATGGATGTATGTACTGATCTTTTTCCCGATCATCGGCTATATGTTTTATTTGTTCTCGGGGCAGCTTTATGTCAAAGGACATTTGTTTAAATCAAAGAGAATGTATAACCGAGAAAAATTACGCAGAATATCAGAGCTTGAGAGTAAGCCGGATGAGACGCGTTTAACCGATAATCAGCGTGCTTTTTTTCATTACACAGAAAAAGCAACAGGGATGCATGTAAATACAAATAGTGATATGGAGATTTTAAAGAATGGAGAGGAAACCTTTCCACGTATTTTTGAAGAATTAAAAAAGGCAAAAACGTTCATCCATATAGAATATTACATGTTCAAATCTGATTTTCTCGGTCACCGGATGATGGAGATCTTGATTGAAAAAGTGAAAGAAGGAGTAGAGGTTCGATTCATCTATGATGCGGCTGGCAGCATTCGCTTCTCACGAAAAGATATTAAACGATTGAAGCAGGCGGGGATAAAGGTCGCTCCTTTTCTGCCATTAAAATACGGATTCTTTAATCAAAAATTCAATTTCCGAAATCACCGAAAAATCGTGATTATTGATGGAGAAACAGGATTTGTTGGTGGGCTCAATGTGGGGAAGGAATATGTAGGACGCGATGAAAACATCGGCTTTTGGCGTGATACGCATACGATGTTAAAGGGTGAAGCCGTTCAGACACTTCACTCCATATTTATGCTGGACTGGGAGTATGTATCAGATGAAGTGTTAATTGATGATCCCAAGTATCACACCCCGCATCCTGTGACAGGAGAAGATGTCATACAGGTCGTGCCGACTGGACCTGATATGAAGGAAAGTATGAGTGATTTATATGACGCACTCATTTCGAATGCACAGCAATTTGTCTGGATTGCGACGCCTTATTTTGTCCCAAATGAATCCATTCGCACAGCGTTAAAAATTGCGGCCACAAGAGGGGTGGATGTGCGTGTGATGGTGCCTGAGATAAACGATGGCTTTCTCACGCAATACGCCACACGATCTTATTTTTCTGAGCTTTTGAAAGAAGGCATCAAGGTGTATCACTATCAAAAAGGATTCATGCATCAAAAGGTCATGATTGCAGACGGAGAGCTTGCCTCTGTCGGAACGGCCAATGTTGATATGAGAAGCTTCCAACTCAATTTTGAGGTCAATGTCTTTACAGCGGCAAAGAAACCGATCGAGCAATTGATGGCTCATTATGAGGAAGATATGAAGGAATGTGAGCAAATGGGGCCGGTTCATTTTTATAAAAGGGGCTTAAAGGAACGTTTAAAGGAATCGTTTGCTCGGTTGTTTTCAGGTGTATTGTGAGGGAATCCAGGGGAAGAAATCATTTCCTGATCTAGTATTTCTATAATGATTCCTCTATAATTGAAAATGATTATCAATTATAGAGGAAGTGAGGTTCTTTTACATATGCTAAAACGCTTTTTTGCCTATTACAGGCCCTATCGTGGTCTGTTCTTTTTAGATTTCTTTTGCGCTGTGGCCGTCGGACTCATGGAACTAGGTTTCCCGCTGATCGTGAACTACTTCATTGATACATTACTGCCGACAGGGAACTGGACGGTCATTGCCTGGACCGCACTTGCGCTGTTTGTCATTTACGCACTCAGCTCAGTGATGCAATTTATTGTGTCGTACTGGGGGCACATGCTTGGCATCAATATTGAAACAGATATGAGGAAGAAGCTGTTTGATCATTTTCAGCGTCTCTCATTTAAGTTCTTTGATAACAACAAAACGGGTAAGCTTATGTCTCGAATGACCAATGACCTCATGTACATTGGTGAGGTGGCGCATCACGGACCTGAGGATTTGTTTATTGCGATTATGACCATTCTTGGCGCTTTTGCCGTTATGCTCATGATTAACTGGCAGCTTGCCATTTTAACGTTCTTGATTATGCCAGTCATCATCTGGTTAGCCCTTCATTTTAATAAAAAAATGACACAGGCAATTACACAACTCAACAATGACATTGGAGATTTTCATGCAAGGGTTGAGAACAATATTGGCGGTATTCGTCTTGTTCAAGCCTTTGCAAATGAACATTTTGAGAAAAAGCGCTTTGCTGAAAATAACAACCGCTTTCGAAAAGCGAAACTTCTTTCCTATAAAATTATGTCGGTTAACGGATCAATCAGCTATATTCTCACAAGGCTTGTGACGCTGTTTGTCCTTCTGGCAGGTACATGGTTTGTTCTTCAAGGTCAATTAACGGCAGGCGGATTTATCGCCTTTGTCTTGATCACAAATGTGTTATTCAGACCAATTGATAAGATCAACACGGTGATTGAAATGTATCCAAAAGGCATTGCCGGTTTTAAAAGCTATGTCGATTTGCTTGAAACAGAGCCAGATGTGAAGGATACAGAAGGTGCACGTGATATTTACGGCTTGAAAGGTGAAATTGAGTATCGAAACGTGACATTTGGCTACGATGAGCACAGTCATGTATTGAAGGAAATCAACTTGAATATCAAACAAGGGGAAACGGTTGCGTTTGTCGGGCCATCAGGAGCGGGGAAATCGACTATTTGTAGTCTGCTGCCTCGTTTTTATGATGTGGACGAAGGAGACATCACCATTGATGGTGTGAGCACAAAATCGATGACCTTGTCCGCTTTAAGACAGCAGATTGGCATTGTGCAGCAGGATGTCTTTTTATTCTCAGGCACCATTCGTGAGAATATTGCGTACGGCAACCTAGAAGCGAGTGATGCAGACATTTGGGAGGCGGTGCGACGTGCCCATTTAGAGGAGCTCGTTCAGCGGTTCCCAGAAGGGTTGAATACGGTCATTGGTGAACGCGGCGTTAAGCTATCCGGCGGTCAAAAGCAACGCCTGTCAATTGCACGGATGTTTTTGAAAAACCCGTCTATTCTTATTTTGGATGAAGCGACGTCAGCACTTGATACAGAAACAGAAAAAGCAATCCAAGACGCACTAAGCGAACTGGCAGTCGGCCGGACGACACTCGTCATTGCTCACCGCCTTGCGACAATTAAACATGCAGACCGAATCATCGTCGTGACAGAGGAAGGCATTGAAGAACAAGGCCGCCATCAAGACTTAATCCAAATGGGCGGTGTCTATAGCAGACTGCATGAAGCGCAGTTTGGTCATTGAAGTGAAGTGATTGAATGAGTCCAGTTATTAAGCTGGGCTCTTTTTGATAGAATAAAATCTTCTTTTCCATTTAAATGGAATGTTGATATACTATAAGGCAATTGGATTCAAAAGGAGAGGATGGCTTGAGTGAAACGGCAAAAACAGTCATGATCAAAAGCATTCACTATGTGACGCTCGCCATCAGTTTTGCTGTCATATTGTTTGGGCTGTGTTTAAGCTCTTATATTAAATCTGAGCCCTTTTGAAAAAGGGCTTTTTTTGCTAGGATAGTAAAAACTCGTGTAGGAAGGATCTGATGGAATGAAGGGGCTTCGGCGTTTACAGAAGGGCGATAAAATAGGTATTTATTCTCCCTCAAGTCCAGCATCTGCCACCTCGCCTCTTAGGTATGAGCGGGCGAAGGAATGGCTTGAACAAAAAGGATTCATTGTGGTACCAGGATCATTAAAAGGGAAAGAGGATCACTATCGTTCGGGAACAATTCAAGAACGAGCAGCTGAGCTGAATGAGCTGATGGCGAGAGAAGATTTGTCCTGTATCATGTCGATGATTGGGGGGACGAACTCGAATAGTTTGCTTCCTTATCTCGACTTTGAGCTGCTGATGAAGCATCCGAAAATCATGATTGGTTATTCAGATGCGACGGCAATTCTTTTAGCGGCTTATGAAAAAACGGGTCTTCCTGTTTTTTACGGGCCTGCACTTGTGCCGTCTTTTGGAGAGTTTGAACCATTTGTCAATCATACATATCAATCTTTCGAGGACATTCTCATTCATCCGCAGCCCATCCCGTATCAGGTGAAAAAACCGCCCTTCTGGACGGACGAACGGATCAACTGGGAAGAGAAAATACGAGAAAAAGAAAAACGTCCAAACGAGTGGATGTGCGTCATTGAAGGGCAGGCAGAAGGCAGACTGATCGGCGGGAACCTAAATGCCATGTATGGCATATGGGGAAGTGAATTCATGCCTCAAATCCAAAAAGGCGATATCCTTCTCATTGAAGATTGTATGAAAACAGCCTCCATCGTCGAAAAGAACTTCTCTCTGTTAAAGATAAATGGTGTGTTTGAACGGGTATCTGGTATCCTCTTAGGGAAACATGAGCTGTTTGATGATGAAGGAACGGGCAAAAGGCCGCACGATCTCTTACTTGAAGTACTGGGAGATACAAAGAGGCCGCTCATCGCAGAATTTGACAGTGCCCATACGCATCCGATGCTCACGATGCCAATCGGTACACAAGTAAAAATGAATGCAACGTCACGCGAGGTTTGGCTGACAGAAGCGTGGATATAGAAAAAAGAGCAGCTCTAATACTGCTCTTCTTTACGAAGCATGTTCTTTTTCAAATGGCTGTAGAAGGTCTTGTGCCTCTTTTCCTTCTACCACGATTAAATAGTCTGATTCTAAATGAGTAAGCCTAAAGGTTTCTAGCTCTACGATGTTCTTAATGTTGCACATTGTTTTTTTAGAATATACATATAAACGATGCTGAGCGTGCTGGCACTTTTCGTATAGAGAAATAAGCTTATGTAAATTCAATGCTTTCGCAGCAATTCGGATTGAATAGATTTGTGACATCTTCATATCCTCCTGTTAAATACTTTCTCACAATAGCTTTGTTACCCCCGTTGTGATAGAGGTAAACCTTTCTCTACGATTTCCACTCAATGGTGCCTCCGCCCGTCCGCCGATTGCCTCTGATCGCTGACAGCTCCTCAACAAGACGGAGCAAAGCCTGATCCTTTTTCTTTGCCTCAATCATAAAATCCACATCACGACCATACGGCTTTAAAGCTTGAAAAAGTGGCAATACAAAGGACATCTCCACACCATCCGCATGGCTCCGTATCGCCTTGTCTGATTTTGGTGAGGATAAGTGGACTTTAGGCGGTATGCCAGTGTTTGCCCACGTGTCAAACACTCTTGGCAAAATGTCATCAAGTGCCGCATCATCATCTTTGTTTGCCATGTGATGGTGGTAATCAAATACAAACGGGATGCCATGCTTTTCACAAACATCAAGCGTTTCTAATGACGTATAGGTTTTGTCATCATTTTCAAGCGTCATTCTCGCCTTGATATGTGCAGGAAGCTGCTTTATATTTTCATCAAAACGCTGTAAAGCAGATGCCTTGTCGCCATATGCACCTCCGACATGAATGTTCATATAGCCTTCCTTTTCAAGCTTCATGGCCTCAAGCATTTCATAATGATAGGTCATATCAATGACGGCGTTTTCTGTAATAGATGGCTTTGGACTTGTGAACAAAGTAAATTGATTGGGGTGAAAGCTCACTCGTAATCCGTGCCGCTTTACGAGTTGACCAATCTCTAGAAATTCTTTGTGAAAGGGTGTCACAAAGTCCCACCGCACCTCAGGATGGGTGGCGAGCGGGACAATCGAGCTTGAAAAACGGTAAAGCGGAATATCATGGGCAATCGCAAAATAAAGCGTTCTTAATGTATTGACGAGGTTGGCTTTCGTCGTTCGCAATAGAGCCTCTGTCCTCTCTTTCTTTGAGAGTTTACTGTATCTTGCAAAGGTCAGCGACTTGGCAGGTGAAGCTTCCCATAAAGTGACGGCGTTGGATACATAACCAAATCGATAACGCATAGGTCAACTCCTTTATAAAAAATACGAGAACAGGGCGCCTATCCACTCAATTGGACGCGTGAGAAGTGGGCGCTGTTTGTATTTTTCTTCAGTCATCAGTTCTGACACTTCCATGTGTTCACGAATCTTTTCCTCTACATGTGAGGTGAAGGCGGGATCATCAATGGCCACATCCACTTCTTCGTTGAAAAACAAACTTCGTTTATCAAAGTTCGCCGTACTGATCATACAACGGCTATGATCGATGAGAATGGCTTTCGCATGATAAAACCCTTTATAAAAACGATACACAAGACATCCAGCAGCGATCAGATCTTTCAAATAATGAAATCCAGCTTCTTTCACAAGCGGGTGATCCGCCTTCATTGGGATGATGATGTCGACAGTCACGCCTCGCTTCCGTGCGTCAAGAAGGGCGCTTAGAAGAGGAGCTGATGGAATAAAATAGGGCGTGCAGATGGTGATTTGCTTTTTCGCCTGTTGAATATCGTGAAGAAATAAGGCTTCTAAAGAAAAACCTGCCGTCGCACGTGTAGTGCACTGTAATGTTCCCGGTTCCAGTGCAGGAAAAACCTCGTATTGCAGCTGGTGAATACCAGATGACCGGTACAAATCATTCAGAAACACATGCTGTAGGTCTGCGACAACCTGTCCTGTCATTCGCAGGTGATAGTCTTTCCAAATGCCAAACCTGCCGTTTTTCCCTACATATTCATCTCCAATATTAAACCCGCCAATGTAGCCGATCTTCCCATCGATCACTGTGATCTTTCGGTGATTTCTCATGTTTAAACGATAAATGAAAAAAGGAAAGCGTGGTTTATTTAAAAAGTAAAATTGAATGCCACTTTTTTCTAGCATCTGAATGGATGTTTGATCAAATGGATAGGAGCCTAACCGATCAGTGAGCAAAAAAACCGAAACACCTTGCTCTGCTTTCGCTTTAAGTGCTTGCAGAATCCTTTGCCCGATCTTGTCGTTCTTTACAATAAAGAACATCATATGAATAGAAGAAGAGGCTTGCTGTATATCCGTAAGCAGCTGATCAAACAGTGGTTCGCCATCATGATAAAAAACTGCATCGCCGCTTGTTTGGTCAAAAGACCGTTCAAAAGCATGGGTAGAAAAATATTTTCTCCCTATATAAAGATCTAGCCTGACGAGTAGAACAATGACGAAGACGACGAGTAGAATGATCAATGCGATCATGAAGGTTCCTCCTTTTTTACATATGACGATAGTGTACCCAAATGGGCAAAAAATATTGACTGAATACTCATTCATTATTTATGATAGAGGTACAACATGGAAACGGAACAAAGTGGGTTTTGGGGAATGAAAGGGGGAGCAAGATGAATAGCCTTTTAATTGTTAACTTGATTGCATTTGCGGCAGTGACCGCTTACGCTGTGTATTTGTTTATTTATCTCATTCGAACACGAGCGGCGTATATTCGTCTTGGCAAAAAAGAAGAATTTCAAAAAGACATGAAAAAACGCTTAGAACGTGTTTGGGTGAATGTGTTTGGGCAAAAGAAACTGCTCAAGGACAAGAAGAGCGGCATCATTCATGTGCTGTTTTTCTATGGATTTATTTTAGTGCAGTTCGGAGCCCTTGATTTTATTATGAAGGGACTTGTTCCAGACAGCGGGCTACCATTAGGTCCGCTTTACGGTGTCTTTACGTTCTTCCAAGAGGTAGTCACACTTCTCATTTTAGTGGCGGTGGTTTGGGCGTTCCATAGAAGATATGTCGAGAAGTTAGTACGTTTAAAAAGGGGCTTTAAGTCAGGGCTTGTCCTTTTGTTTATTGGCGGATTGATGCTGACCGTATTACTGGGAAACGGAATGAACATCATTTGGCATGGGCACTCACTATCAGCAACTGAGCCAATTGCTTCCGGCATTGCTTTCTTGCTGGGCTGGCTGTCACCACTTGCGGCAACAATTGTTTTCTATGTCGCATGGTGGGTGCATCTTCTTATTTTACTGACGTTCTTAGTGTACGTCCCGCAGTCTAAGCACGCCCATCTCATCGCTGGCCCGGTCAACGTATTTGTCAGCAGATTGGACCCGCCAGGCAAACTGCAAAAAATTGATTTTGAAGATGAGACACAAGAAACGTTCGGCGTTGGGAAAATTGAAGATTTCCGTCAATCTCAGCTGATCGATCTTTACGCTTGTGTGGAATGCGGACGCTGTACCAATATGTGTCCAGCGACTGGGACGGGGAAAATGCTGTCTCCAATGGATTTGATTTTACGATTAAGAGATCATTTAACAAATAAAGGGGCTGCCATTACATCAAAAACACCGTGGGTTCCGCAGCTTGCTTTCAAGCAGACGACAGGAAATCAGCTGGCATTACAGGCAAGAGGAGCCGGAGCGGAAGAATCTGCGGCGAGCGCAATGTATCATCCTTCTCTCATTGGTGAGGTCATTACAGAAGAAGAAATCTGGGCATGCACGACATGCCGAAACTGTGAAGATCAGTGTCCTGTCATGAACGAACACGTCGACAAAATCATTGATATGCGCAGATACTTAGTGCTGACTGAAGGAAAAATGGACGCAGATGCACAGCGTGCGATGACAAGCATCGAGCGCCAAGGGAACCCATGGGGATTGAACCGAAAAGAAAGAGAAAACTGGCGTGAACTAAGAGAAGATGTGCATGTTCCGACAGTGAAAGAGCTGAAAAAAGCAGATCAGACCTTTGACTATTTATTCTGGGTTGGATCGATGGGTGCATATGACAATAGAAGCCAAAAGATTGCTCTTGCCTTTGCAAAACTGCTCAATGAAGCAGGGGTTTCTTTTGCCATCCTAGGCAATAAAGAGAAAAACTCAGGCGATACACCGAGAAGACTTGGGAATGAATTTTTGTTCCAAGAGCTTGCTGCAAAGAACATCGAAGAATTCCAAAAAAATGACGTAACCAAAATTGTCACGATCGATCCGCATGCTTACAATTTATTTAAAAATGAATACCCAGACTTCGGGCTCGAGGCAGAGGTGTACCATCATACAGAATTACTGGCAGAGCTAGTAAAAGAGGGAAAATTAACGCCTATTCATGAAGTGAACGAGGTCATTACTTTCCACGATTCTTGCTACCTAGGCAGATATAACGAGGTCTATGATCCGCCAAGAGATATTTTAAAATCTATTCCGGGTGTGACACTGAAAGAAATGGAACGGAATCGTGAATCCGGGATGTGCTGCGGTGCCGGCGGCGGTTTAATGTGGATGGAAGAAGAGACAGGTACTCGGATTAACACAGCGAGAACGGAGCAGGCCTTACAGGTACAGCCGTCCATCATCAGCTCAGGGTGCCCATATTGTTTAACCATGCTTGGGGATGGGACGAAAGCGAAGGAAGTAGAAGAGCAGGTCGGCACATTTGATGTCGCAGAACTTCTTGAAAAATCAGTGTTTGGCGAAACGAGAACGCAGGCTTCATAAAGGTGTCAGGCCGATGAATCGACTGTTCATCGGCCGATAGATACCGATGTTTTAAGAGCTGTGCAGCATTTATGTAAGCGGTAACAAATAGGAGGGGAAAGAAATGAGCACGACGGTCATTGTATCTGGAGCGAGAACACCATTTGGAAAACTAGGTGGAACTTTAAGTCGTTTGACTGCTGCAGAATTAGGGGGGATGACGATAAAAGCTGCGCTGGAAAGAGCCTCAAATGTTCATGAAGTGGATGAAGTCATCATGGGCAGTGTCCTTCAAGGAGGACAAGGTCAAAATCCTTCAAGGCAGGCAGCTAGACATGCAGATCTTCCTTGGTCGGTTCCGACACAAACCATCAACAAAGTCTGTGCTTCAGGAATGCGCAGTGTCACGACAGCCGATCAAATCATTCGAGCGGGAGATGCCAAGGTGATCGTGGCAGGCGGCATGGAATCCATGTCTCATGCTCCTTATCTTCTGAAAAAAGCACGATGGGGTTACAAAATGGGAGATGGTGCTGTACAAGATGCCATGATTTTAGATGGATTAACATGTTCGTTTACAGGTGTTCATATGGGTGAGTATGGAAGCATGGCGGCGAAAGAGCTTGGCGTCACACGAGAAGAACAAGACCTTTGGGCGTTAAGAAGTCATGAACGAGCCATTGAGGCGCAAAAAAGCGGCTTTTTTAAAAATGAGATCATCCCCGTTACCGTCAAGAATAAAAAAGGAGATCAGCTGATTTCAGAAGATGAAGCCCCGCGGCGTGATACGTCATATGAACGTTTGTCAAAACTGATGCCCGTTTTCAATCAGGCAGGTACGATCACCGCTGGCAATGCACCTGGTGTCAATGATGGTGCAAGTGCGCTTCTATTAATGAAAGACACATATGCCATGCAGCAAGGTGAAAAACCTATGGCAGTTGTGCTTGGGCATGCCCAAGTAGCAGTAGAGGCAAAGGATTTTCCGAAAACACCAGCCTATGCCATCGAAAAAGTGTTAAAGAAAACAGGGAAGCGAGTAGAGGATATCGATTTGTTTGAAATCAATGAGGCTTTTTCAGCGGTTGCATTGGCATGCGAAAAAATGCTTGGACTGGATCGGCGGAAAATGAATGTGAACGGAGGGGCAGTCGCGATTGGTCACCCGATTGGAGCAAGCGGAACACGTATTATATTGACCTTGATCCATGCACTCAGACAAAGAGGAGGCGGGATCGGCATTGCGGCGATTTGCAGCGGCGGGGGTCAAGGTGATGCGATCATGATCAAGGTGGATTAAAAGGGAGGCGTTCATTGTCATGAGTATAGAAGAGACCGTCATGGTCGTTGGGGCTGGGCAAATGGGCTCAGGTATTGCCCAAGTATTTGCACAGTCAGGTTATACAGTCCTGCTCCATGATACAGAAGAGGAGCAGATTCATCGAGCCATTTCCTCAATGACCAAACAACTGACGAAACGAGCAGAAAAAGGAAAGCTGGCACATCAGGCAGTCCGTGATATTACACAGCGGCTGGCTGTTTCAACAGATTTAAAGGATGTACAGCAGGCGCATTTAGTGATTGAAGCCGCATCTGAACAAATGAAGATCAAAAAACAAATCTTTGAAACCCTCGATCAATTTGCACCTGATGACACGATATTTGCGACAAATACGTCTTCCTTGTCGATCACAGAATTAGCAGCCGTGACGAACAGGCCAGAGAAAGTGATTGGCATGCATTTTATGAATCCAGTTCCCGTGATGAAACTTGTTGAAGTGATCCGTGCGCTGCAAACGGATGATGCCACGTACCAAGTTGTTTTTGACACCGCAAAGACATTAGACAAAACGCCAATTGAAGTGGAAGACTTCCCCGGTTTTGTGTCAAATCGCATTTTAATGCCGATGATCAATGAAGCCATTTACACCCTTTATGAAGGCGTAGCAGATGTAGAAAGTATTGACGGCATCATGACGCTTGGAATGAACCATCCAATGGGCCCGCTTCGTCTCGCCGACCTCATCGGGCTCGATACTTGTTTATTTATTATGAATACCCTTCACGAGGGTCTTGGAGATAGCAAATATCGACCTTGTCCTCTTTTGAAAAAATATGTGAACGCAGGCTGGCTGGGCAAAAAGACAAAGAGAGGTTTTTACACTTACCACGACCACTCATAGGGGGAGTCAAGATGGATGTGTTGCTGACAGAAAAACAACGTCTTTGGAGAAAACAAGTAGCAGAATTTGCACGCCAGCATGTCTTCCCAGAAGTAGAAGCGATGGAACAGGGCGTGTTCCCGAAAACGCTTTTAGCTGAAATGGGTCGGCAAGGCTTTTTAGGCATTCCGATCCCAGATAAGTATCACGGATTAGGGGCAGATTTTACAACCTATATCATGGCGATTCATGAATTATCCAAAGTAAGTGCAACCATCGGTGTCATTGTATCCGTTCATACATCCGTTGTGACGATGCCGATTTTGGCGTTTGGAACAACTGAACAAAAAGAATCCTACGTTCCCAAGCTTGCGTCCGGGCAGAAGCTGGGCGCCTTTTGTCTAACTGAACCGAAGGCAGGATCAGATGCCTCTAGTATTCAGTTGAAAGCAGAGCGGGCAGACGATCACTATGTGTTAAATGGAACGAAAATTTTTATCACAAGCGGCGGTGAAGCGGAAGTGTATCTTGTATTTGCTGTGACAGACCCTGCTTCTACTAAGAAAAATATATCAGCGTTTATTGTGGAGAAAGGGACACCAGGATTTACGATCGGAAAAGATGAGAAGAAGATGGGCCTTCATGGATCAAAAACAGTCACACTTCATTTTGACGGTGTTCGAATTCCAAAAAAACAGCTGCTCGGTGCAGAAGGAGAAGGCTTTCGGATTGCCATGTCTAGCTTAAATGCGGGGAGAATTGGCATTGCGGCTCAAAGCCTTGGCATTGCAGAAGCCGCATTAGATGAGGCGGTGACGTATTTAAAGCAGCACCCAGCTGGCCTTGAAACGACCATTCGGTTGGGCGATCTGGGCACCAAGCTGGAAGCGGCAAAACTTCTTGTCTATCAAGCCGCCTCTTATAAAGAGGCCAATCGCCCTGTCACGAAGGAAGCGTCGATGGCGAAGTTATTTGCATCTAAAACAGCGGTTGATATTAGTACAGAAGTCATCCATTTGCTTGGTCTAGCCGGTTACACGAAGCAATACCGAGCAGAGCGGTACTTTCGTGATGCGAAAATTTGTGAGATTTATGAAGGAACAAGTGAAATACAAAGGCTGGTTATTTGTAAACAGCTAATATGAAGTGAGGTGGCTCATGATGCAGTTCCAATTAAGTGACGAACACGAAATGATACAAAAAATGGTGAGAGATTTTGCGAAAAATGAAGTGGAGCCAACAGCAGCAGAGCGAGATGAAACAGAATCGTATGATCCGGCTATTTTTCGTCAAATGGCAGAGCTTGGTTTAACGGGAATCCCTTGGCCAGAAGAAAATGGAGGGATTGGTAGTGATTATTTGGCCTATGTCATAGCGGTTGAGGAGCTCTCGCGAGTGTGCGCCTCTACAGGTGTCACCCTGTCTGCTCACACATCACTCGCTTCATGGCCGATCTATACATTCGGAACAGATGAGCAAAAGGAGACGTATTTAAAGCCGCTTGCAGCGGGTCAGAAGATCGGCGCATACGCACTGACCGAGAGCGGCTCGGGCTCAGATGCCGGCGGAATGAAAACAACAGCAGTAAAAGCAGGGAATGAATACGTCTTGAACGGTGCAAAGATTTTTATTACCAATGGAGGCATTGCGGATTATTATATTGTGTTTGCTGTTACTGACCAGGATGCTTCATCCCGCAATACAACCGCTTTTATTGTAGAAAAAGAGACGCAAGGCTTCTCAATCGGCAAAAAAGAAAGCAAACTGGGCATACGCTCATCGCCAACGACAGAAATCATCTTTGAAGACTGTCGTATACCCGAAAGGAACCGGCTTGGTCAAGAAGGCGAAGGTTTTAAGATAGCGATGATGACACTTGACGGCGGCAGAAACGGTATTGCCGCACAAGCTGTTGGTATTGCTCAAGGTGCTCTGGATGCAGCAGTCAATTATGCAAAGGAGCGCAAACAATTCGGTAAACCAATCATTCAGCAGCAAGGCATTGCTTTTAAGTTAGCGGATATGGCAACGGCAATTGAGGCCTCAAGACTGCTCACCTATCAGGCAGCATGGCTTGAAACAAAAGGGCTTCCGTATGGGAAAGAATCAGCTATGTCCAAGCTCTTTGCTGGTGATACAGCCATGAAGGTGGCGACAGAAGCCGTACAAATCTTCGGCGGATACGGCTATACAAAGGATTACCCAGTCGAACGCTACATGCGTGATGCGAAAATCACTCAAATCTATGAAGGTACACAAGAAATCCAGCGGCTGGTCATCTCACGGAAACTGCTAGATATGTAGAAACGAAGTAAAGACCACCTGATATGAGGTGGTCTGTTTTTGTATCAAATGTGAAATCTCTCCAATATGATCTCATATCACCTGATTACTAAAGTAAAATTAGGAAAAACAAAATGGAGGTTATCATGATGAACACAACATTGATTGGCATTTTAGCAATCGTCACAATGATCATATGGATTATGGTCTCCACAGAGCTTTCAAATTCTCCAAAAAAGAAGGAAGAAAAAGAAAACAGCCGCAGAAAACTCATTGTACTCATGTCTGCGGGCACTTTATTCACCGTACCTTTGGTTTTTTCACTCATTCAGAATATCCAGCTGTAACATATCCCTTCGACTAAACCGCTGCTGTCTGTTTTAATTTCATCCATTTGAAGAAAACAAAACGGACGAGTGGTCCCATAATCAACATCTGCAAAGGGAACGCCAACATGACATTATGGCCGAAAATCGTTAAGTAATCAGATAGAATCGATTGTGTTTGAAATCCTGTGCCGATGCTTTGAACAACATATCCGCATAAAGACATGAGACACACCATCCCAAACACGATAAAGATAGAAAGAGTAAGAATAAAATAGATTTTCTTGCCTTTTGGGGCAAAACGGTTGGCTGCTTTTTTTGCTGAAGGCCCAACAATACACATCTCAATCAACAACGTGATGGCAAAACCGATCACATAGGTGAGTACACCTTCTAACCATGTCATATGTCCAAGCCGTCCATTTAAAAATAGGTTATAAAAGAACATCACTGAAAACATACAAAAACACATCAAGACACCAAATTGTATATCTTCTTTTTTTGTCATTGGCAATTTGATCAACCTCTCAAAATTAGTCTATTTATTATAGATTTCTGTTTCAATTCGTCGTAAGTGAACATTTTGTGAAGGAATAAATCCCCTTTTTTAAGAAGAGTAAATGGCTTTGTATTCATCAAAAGAGAAGACAAAAAAGCATGCAAAATGTGTGCTTCACACATGAATTATGCCAATTCGGCGCACATGATTGAGCGCTAGAGTCTCCTCTTGTGAAAAAATCAAAAATTAACATCAATAAAGGTGGCATAAACTCCCCTAATTTGTTTATAATGAGAGGTATGGTTTGTCGTAAGAATAAGGTATAAATACTTATTATTTCACTGATAAATGGATACATACATGTAATAGAAAGGGAGTGTCTGACCTTGAGTTTGAAAGAATACTCACAGGAACAGCTCAAACAAATGTCTTTAGTTGAACTTGCTTATGAAATTTTCAGAGACAGCAAAACACCGATTACGTTTTCCGAGTTAATAGATGAAATGGTCCGTTTGCAAGGGATACAAAAATCAGATCTTGATGATCGACTTGCTCAATTTTATACAGACTTAAATATAGATGGCCGCTTTATTTCGTTAGGTGATCAGAGATGGGGACTTCGCAGCTGGTATCCAGTTGATCAAATCGAAGAAGAAGTTCAGCCAGCTGTGAAAACAAAAGCGAAAAAGAAAAAAACAAAAGCTGCTGTCGTTGAAGAAGACTTCGATGATATTGAAGAGGAAGAAGAAATCGACGAGCTTGAAGAAGATCTTGATCTTGTTGAAGACGACGAGGACCTTGACCTAGATGATGAAGAAATCGATGAAGAGATAGAAGACTTCGACGAAGATGATGATGAAGATGATGACGGCTTAACGGAAATTGATGAAGACGATTTAGACGATGATGAGGAAGACAAATAACCCTCACAAACCGGTCCTGAAAACAGGACAAAACCGTCTTGACTTTCCAGAGCGAACTATGTAGTATGTATTTTGGGCTCTCTAAAAAAGAGTACGTAAAGATACGTTCATTTACGCTCCCTTTCATTTATTTGAAAGGGAGCTTTCTTATTTTTCAAGAGATTTAGGGATACACTCTAAAAGGATGAAGCTGTGCATGTCTAGTCATGCAAGGGTAAAAAAGAGAGGAGCATACGAAATGACAAAGTATATTTTTGTAACAGGAGGAGTTGTTTCCTCACTTGGAAAAGGGATCACGGCTGCATCGTTAGGCCGCCTTCTGAAAAATAGAGGGATGGATGTCACCATTCAAAAATTTGATCCATATATCAACGTAGACCCAGGGACAATGAGTCCATACCAGCACGGTGAGGTATTTGTTACAGACGACGGTGCTGAAACAGACCTTGACTTAGGTCACTACGAGCGTTTCATTGACATTAACTTAAATAAGTACAGCAACGTTACAACAGGTAAAATCTACTCTACTGTTTTGAAGAAAGAGCGTCGCGGCGACTACTTAGGTGGAACAGTACAGGTTATTCCCCACATTACAAATGAAATCAAAGACCGTGTGTACCGTGCCGGAAAAGAAACGGGTGCAGATGTGGTCATTACAGAAATCGGTGGAACAGTAGGAGACATCGAATCCCTTCCATTCCTTGAAGCGATTCGTCAAATGAAGAGTGACATCGGCCGTGAAAACGTGATGTACATTCATTGTACCCTTGTTCCTTACATCCGTGCAGCAGGCGAACTGAAAACAAAACCAACACAGCATAGTGTAAAAGAACTTCGCAGTCTTGGTATTCAGCCAAACGTCATTGTGGTCAGAACTGAAATGCCATTGGCACAAGACATGAAGGACAAAATTGCGCTATTCTGTGATATTGATACGAAAGCAGTCATCGAATGTCAGGATGCAGATACCCTTTATTCGATTCCGCTTGATTTACAAAAACAAGGATTAGACAAGCTTGTATGTGAGCACATGAAGCTTGACTGTCAAGATGCGGACATGACGGAGTGGACGGCGCTTGTTGATAAAGTGCAAAACCTTTCAAAACAAGTTACGATTGGTCTAGTAGGGAAATATGTTGAGCTGCAAGATGCATACATTTCTGTCGTTGAATCACTTCGTCATGCGGGCTATGCATTTGATGCGGATGTTCAAATCAAATGGATCAACGCAGAAGAAGTCACAGCAGAAAATATGGCTGATTTCGCTCAAGATGTAGACGGCATTATTGTTCCTGGAGGCTTCGGAGACCGCGGAGTAGAAGGGAAAATCATTGCAACACAATATGCGCGCGAAAACAAAGTGCCATTCTTCGGAATCTGCTTAGGTATGCAAGTCGCATCTATCGAATATGCGAGAAACGTACTAGGTTTAGAGGGAGCACATTCCGCTGAAATTGATCCAGAAACAGCATTCCCAATCATCGACCTTCTTCCAGAACAGAAGGATGTTGATGACTTAGGTGGAACACTTCGCCTCGGCCTATACCCTTGTAAATTAAACGAAGACTCAAAAGCATTTGCTGCATACAATGACGAAGTCGTGTACGAACGCCACCGTCATCGCTATGAGTTTAATAACGAATTCAGACAGCAAATGGAAGCAGCAGGTTTTGTCTTCTCTGGTACAAGCCCAGACGGACGCCTTGTTGAAATCATTGAACTGAAGGATCACCCATGGTTCCTTGCTTCTCAGTTCCACCCAGAATTCATTTCAAGACCAACAAGACCACAGCCGTTATTTAGAGATTTCGTTGGTGCTTCACTACAGGCATCTGAATCAAAATAAAACAAAAAACTGCCGAGAATATCATCTTCTCGGCAGTTTTTTTTATTCATATTCCTCAACGATTTCTTTCACAGTAAACGATAGAGCATGGTAGACATATAAGCAGGTCATCAGTGCAGGATAGCCGAACCTTGTTCCATCTTCAGCAGGCACAAGTGGTTTTTTGAGCTGAAAATCAATGTGGACATCACAATGCTCTTCAATAAATGATGTCTCCTTTTGTGCAGGGCCGACACCGACAATAGGTGTACCTTGTTCGTGCAGCTCTTTGACAAGGGATTGAATCTCTTGATCTTCTGGATCTGAATAAAATAAAAGCACCCTGTCACTTGGATGAAGTATGCTGCGCTCCTTTTGATCCAGCGGCAGAACCTTCGCACCCGGAAACGGCTCCTTGCTCTCAGATGCCTCTAAGGCTACAGCCGCCAGTTCATTCTTGCCATGAAAATACACGGCATGTCCACTGACAACGGCCTGAGCAAGAAGGCGTGCACCGTCTTCGATCGCTTCGGCCTGCTTATCTCCAATACGTGAAAAAATACCTGATAATTGGGTAGTGAAAATTTTTAACAAGACTCATTTCCTCCTTCTGTCAGATCATTTTATAATAGAATATAAAGAGAATATTAGGAAAAATGCTCAGAAAATGTCGTAAAGTAAACTATTATAATTAAAGGAAATGTGAAAATCAAACAGAATTATTTAACAACAGCTCTTTTTATGGCGAAAAATGAAAGCAATGGGGTGTAACAGATGAATGAGAAAATTTTAATTGTCGATGATCAGTACGGTATTAGAATATTGCTGAATGAAGTGTTTCATAAAGAAGGCTATCAAACCTTTCAAGCCGCTAACGGACTACAGGCATTAGATATTGTGAAAAACCATAGACCAAACCTCGTCCTGCTTGATATGAAGATTCCCGGAATGGATGGCATTGAGATTTTAAAACGCATGAAATTAATTGATGAAGACATTCGAGTGATCATTATGACAGCTTATGGCGAACTAGATATGATTCAAGAGTCTAAAGAGCTCGGTGCATTAACGCATTTTGCTAAACCATTTGATATTGATGAAATCCGTGATGCAGTAAAAGAATACTTGCCGCTCGAAACAAATGGCTAGATGGAAATGATTGAATCAAGTCATTCTGTTGCCGATTTGTCGAATAATTGGTATTCTAGATAAGAAGAAGAAAGCGATCTGACTTTGAAAGTTTACATATGGCGAGAAATTCTGGTCATGCTAGGGTGGAGAGCTTTTTTTAGTAAGCAAATTAGCTACATAGGGAGGATTTTTCATCATGCCTTTAGTTTCAATGACAGAAATGTTGAAAGACGCAAAGGAAAAAGGTTACGCTGTTGGACAGTTTAACTTAAATAACTTAGAATTCACGCAAGCGATTTTACAAGCTGCTGAAGAAGAGAAATCTCCAGTTATCTTAGGAGTATCTGAAGGAGCAGGACGCTACATGGGCGGCTTCAAAACAGTTGTCGCAATGGTAAAAGCGTTAATCGAAGAATATAATGTAACAGTTCCTGTTGCGATTCATTTAGATCACGGTTCAAGCTTTGAATCTTGTGCAAAAGCGATTCATGCAGGATTTACTTCTGTGATGATTGATGCTTCTCACCATCCATTTGATGAGAACGTAGCGACAACTGCAAAAGTGGTTGAGCTTGCACATTTCCACGGTGTATCTGTAGAAGCTGAGCTTGGAACTGTTGGTGGACAAGAAGACGACGTCATCGCTGAGGGCGTTATTTATGCTGATCCAAAAGAGTGCCAAGAGCTTGTAGAACGTACTGGTATTGACTGCCTTGCGCCTGCACTAGGTTCAGTTCATGGTCCATACAAAGGTGAACCAAACCTTGGTTTCGCCGAAATGGAAGAAATCGGTAAAACAACTGGACTTCCACTTGTTCTTCACGGCGGAACAGGTATCCCAACTGCTGACATCAAGCGTGCGATTTCACTTGGTACAGCAAAAATCAATGTAAACACTGAAAACCAAATTGCTTCTGCGAAAGCAGTTCGCGAAACACTTGCTGCAAAAACAGAAGAGTATGATCCACGTAAATATCTTGGACCAGCTCGTGACGCAATTAAAGCGACTGTTATCGGCAAAATGCGTGAATTTGGTTCTTCTAACCAAGCATAATTTGATGAGAACCGAAAGCCGCCTGAGTCACAGGCGGTTTTCTCCATATCATGAGAAAGCGCAATCAAATTTACATTTCAGACAATTTATTGATAGGAGAGTGGCACAGTTATGTTATTTTTCGTAGACACAGCGAATATCGCAGACATCAAAGAGGCACACGAGCTTGGCATTTTAGCAGGCGTGACAACAAACCCTAGTTTAGTAGCGAAAGAAAAGGACGTATCGTTCCACGACCGCCTTCGTGAAATCACTGACGTGGTATCAGGTTCAGTTAGTGCGGAAGTCATTTCTCTCAAAGCAGAAGAAATGATTGAAGAAGGAAAAGAGCTGGCTGCTATTGCACCAAATATCACAGTGAAAATCCCAATGACAACAGACGGTCTTAAAGCAGTCAAAGCGTTAACAGACCTTGGGATTAAAACAAACGTCACGTTGATTTTTAGTGCAAACCAGGCACTTCTTGCAGCTAGAGCTGGTGCGACGTATGTCTCTCCATTCCTCGGCCGCTTAGATGACATTGGCCAAAATGGTCTTGATCTCATTAGTGAAGTGAAAACCATTTTTGATGTTCATGGATTAGATACACAAATCATTGCTGCATCCATTCGTCACCCGCAACATGTGACAGAAGCTGCGCTTAGAGGTGCTCATATCGGCACAATGCCGCTGAAAGTCATCAAGCAGCTGACAAAACACCCATTAACGGATGCAGGCATTGAGCAATTTTTAGCAGACTGGAATAAATAAGTGATTGTGGCAGACGGATACGCATCCGTTTGCCGCAGTTTTCCTTAAATACGCTAAGAAATGTTTTGTGCAAAGAAGAGAACATCACAGCCTCGCAAAGCTTCGATTATTTTTCTTCCGACAAATTTCGTTTAACCTGTATTCTTTCTCTTGATATTGGCTAAATTTTGGACAAGACCTTTTAAAGCGCGACATCCACAAACAGTATAACTCCAACAGTGATCTTCTTTAAGAAGGGAGACAAATATGGAAAAGTTAAACATTGCCGGCGGTGACCCCTTGCGCGGGACCGTACATATTAGTGGTGCGAAAAATAGTGCTGTGGCACTGATTCCTGCCACGATTCTCGCTGATTCTCCAGTAACCATTGAAGGCCTTCCGCATATTTCAGATATTGACACATTACGAGATCTGTTAGAAGAGATTGGCGGAAAGGTCACATTTGAAAAAGGTGAGATGGTTGTCAATCCTGCCTCCATGATCAGTATGCCGCTTCCTAATGGGAAAGTGAAGAAACTACGAGCATCCTATTATTTAATGGGCGCCATGCTCGGTAGATTCAAGCAGGCTGTCATTGGATTACCAGGAGGATGTCACTTAGGACCTAGACCGATCGATCAGCATATCAAAGGCTTTGAAGCACTTGGAGCCGAGGTGACAAACGAACAGGGTGCGATTTATTTGCGCGCTGAAAAATTAGTCGGAGCCCGTATTTATCTTGATGTTGTCAGTGTAGGTGCGACCATCAACATCATGCTGGCAGCCGTGCTTGCTGAAGGGAAAACAGTGATTGAAAATGCCGCAAAAGAACCCGAAATTATTGATGTAGCGACACTGCTTGCAAGCATGGGAGCTAAAATCAAAGGTGCGGGGACGGATGTGATTCGGATCGAAGGTGTGGAATCTCTTCATGGCTGCAGGCATTCCATCATCCCTGACCGCATAGAAGCAGGTACATTTTTAATTGCAGGTGCAGCGATGGGGGATGAAGTTGTGCTTGATAATGTGATCCCAACTCATTTAGAATCAATTACGGCGAAACTTAGAGAGATGGGATTCACAATTGAAACAAGCAACGATCAAATGCTGATCGTTGGCAGAAATGAAGGACTCAAGCCTGTCGATATCAAAACCCTTGTGTATCCGGGCTTTCCGACTGATCTTCAACAGCCGATGACGGCTTTGTTAACAAAAGCGAAAGGCACGAGTGTCGTGACAGATACCATTTACTCTGCCCGCTTTAAACACATTGACGAATTGCGTCGAATGGGTGCTAACATGAAGGTGGAAGGAAGATCTGCCATTATTACAGGTCAAACGCAGCTTCAAGGTGCAAAGGTCAAAGCAAGTGATCTGCGAGCAGGTGCTTGTCTCGTTGTTGCAGGGTTAATGGCAGACGGTGTGACCGAAATCACAGGGCTTGAACATATAGACAGAGGATATAGTATGCTTGAGGAGAAGCTTGAAGGCTTGGGTGCAACCATCTGGCGTGAAAAGCTGAATGACCAAGAAATAGAAGAACTTCAAAATTCATAAGGCTTTGACTGTGAGAGGAGATTTGGACAAAAATGGAAAGAAGTTTATCGATGGAACTAGTACGGGTGACAGAAGCAGCTGCATTAAAATCTGCTCGTTGGATGGGTAGAGGTTTAAAAGACGAAGCGGATGATGCTGCAACAAGTGCCATGCGTGATGTATTTGATACGATTCCGATGAAGGGAACTGTGGTCATCGGCGAGGGAGAAATGGACGAAGCGCCAATGCTTTATATTGGGGAAAAGCTTGGAAACGGATATGGACCTCGCGTGGATGTTGCTGTTGATCCATTGGAAGGAACAAATATTGTGGCAAGCGGTGGCTGGAATGCTTTAGCTGTTATCGCTGTTGCTGATCATGGCAACTTGCTGAATGCACCTGATATGTACATGGATAAGATCGCAGTAGGTCCAGAAGCGGTAGGCTGCATCGACATTGAAGCGCCTGTCATTGACAATCTTCGTGCTGTTGCAAAAGCAAAAAACAAAGATATTGAAGATGTTGTTGCGACAATTTTAAACAGAGAGCGACATGAAAAGATCATTGCTGAGCTGAGAGAAGCTGGAGCAAGAATCAAGCTGATCGATGATGGTGACGTTGCAGGAGCCATTAATACAGCATTTGATCACACAGGTGTTGATATTCTATTTGGTTCAGGTGGAGCGCCTGAAGGTGTCCTTTCTGCTGTTGCGCTTAAAGCACTTGGTGGAGAAATCCACGGTAAGCTTCTTCCACAAAGTGAAGAAGAGCTGAGACGCTGTGAGAAAATGGGGCTGGATGTTGGAAAAGTCCTCAGAATGGAAGACCTCGTGAAAGGCGATGACGCCATTTTTGCAGCGACAGGTGTAACAGATGGCGAGTTATTAAAAGGTGTTCAATTTAAAGGCTCTGTTGGAACAACACATAGTGTTGTCATGCGTGCGAAATCAGGTACTGTTCGATTCGTCGATGGCAGACATAGTTTAAAGAAAAAACCGAATCTTGTCATTCGTCCGTAATCTGAAAGCGGGTATTCTTTACCCGCTTTTCATATAGGTGTCAAATATATATCATTTTCTTTTTAAAGTTGAATATTCCCTGCAAATGAGGTAAAACTAAAGAGTGCTGCGAAATTTTCTGCGAATTTACTTCTTTTAAGCTTCAACAAGTTTAAATACTGCCGCATCATGACGATATACTCATTATCCTTCTCTATGTTGACAAAGCTCAATTTCACATTGTTCCTATCTTTACGATAAAACGAGTGTGAGCGTTACCATGAGAGCGAGGTCATTCCAACAAAAACGGAATTAAAAGCTAATCAAATACAATAGTCATGCATTCGTAATGAAATACATTGACTAGAAAAGTGTGGTGTCCATATTGAAAGATGTTTCGATTTCATCTTTGGAAAATATGAAATTAAAAGAGCTGTATGAGTTAGCAAAAAAGTACAAAATCTCTTATTACAGCAAACTAACAAAAAAAGAATTAATTTTTGCTATCTTAAAGGCAAACGCTGAGCAAGAGGATCTCTTATTTATGGAAGGGGTTCTAGAAATTATTCAGTCAGAGGGATTTGGTTTCTTAAGACCAATTAACTATTCCCCAAGCTCTGAAGACATTTATATTTCTGCTTCACAAATCAGACGCTTTGATTTAAGAAATGGTGATAAGGTGTCTGGAAAGGTACGACCTCCAAAAGAGAATGAACGCTACTATGGCCTCCTTCATGTCGAAGCGGTAAATGGGGACGACCCAGAATCAGCTAAGGAACGTGTTCACTTTCCTGCACTCACGCCGCTATTCCCTGATCGTCAAATGATTCTTGAAACACAGCCTAATCACCTGTCTACTAGAATTATGGATATGATGGCACCAGTTGGGTTTGGACAGCGTGGTTTAATTGTTGCACCGCCTAAGGCTGGGAAAACCATTTTGCTCAAAGAAATTGCCAACAGCATCTCTGAAAATCATCCAGAGGCAGAACTGATTGTTCTTCTTATTGACGAACGTCCAGAGGAAGTAACAGATATCGAACGTTCTGTTGCAGGGGATGTCGTTAGCTCAACCTTTGACGAAGTACCGGAAAACCACATTAAAGTAGCAGAGCTTGTATTAGAGCGTGCGATGCGTCTAGTTGAACATAAAAAAGATGTCATCATCTTAATGGACAGCATCACAAGGCTTGCTCGTGCATACAACCTTGTCATCCCGCCAAGCGGTCGAACGCTTTCCGGCGGTATTGATCCAGCGGCTTTCCACCGTCCAAAACGCTTCTTTGGTGCTGCGCGTAACATCGAAGAAGGTGGGAGCTTGACCATTTTAGCTACTGCACTTGTTGATACGGGGTCGCGTATGGATGATGTGATTTATGAAGAGTTTAAAGGAACAGGAAACATGGAGCTCCATTTAGATCGTTCTCTTGCAGAAAGAAGAATTTTCCCAGCCATCGACATTCGTCGTTCCGGTACAAGAAAAGAAGAACTGCTTGTGCCTAAAGAACATCTTGATCGTCTATGGGCGATGAGAAAATCAATGTCAGATACACCTGATTTCGCTGAGAAATTCATGCGCAAAATGAGAAAAACAAAGACAAACCAAGAATTTTTCGATATTTTAACGCAAGAGTGGAAACAAGCAAATATGTCTGCATCAAGAAGATAGCTTCCTGAAAAAATACATTTGCAATCATAGACTCACACTGTTATAATTTTATCATGTGCGTTTCAGAATTTATTCTGAGATATTAACTCTGTTTCCGAATTGGATTCAGGGCGGAAGGAGATGACAGTAGATGAAAACAGGAATTCATCCTAACTACAAAAAAGCTACAGTCAAATGCGCTTGTGGAAATGAGTTTGAAACTGGATCAGTAAAAGAAGAGGTACGCATCGAGATTTGCTCTGAGTGCCATCCTTTCTATACAGGCCGTCAAAAATTCGCTTCTGCTGATGGACGTGTTGACCGCTTTAACAAAAAATACGGTCTTAAGTAATAATAGATACAATAAACAGGCAGGAATCCGTTCTTGCCTGTTTTTTTACGTGGATTGATGGAACTTTAAAACGGGGGAGAAGACCTTATGTATGTGATGAAACAAAGCGGTTGGCTTGAAGTCATCTGCGGAAGTATGTTTTCTGGAAAGTCGGAAGAATTGATTCGGAGAGCCAAAAGAGCCACCTTTGCCAAACAAGAAGTAAAAATATTCAAACCAGCGATTGATAACCGGTATAGCACAAGCTCAGTTGTGTCACATAACGGTTCATCCGTCGATGGGATTGCAGTAACCTCACCAAAAGACATAATAACGCACATATCAGAACGAACCGATGTCATTGGCATTGATGAGGTGCAATTTTTTGATGAGACAATCATTGATATTGTCACTCAGTTGGCTGATAAAGGCTACCGAGTCATTGTTGCAGGCCTTGATCAAGACTTCAGAGGAGAGCCATTTGGTGTTGTTCCACATTTAATGGCATGTGCAGAGCTTGTAACAAAACTTCAAGCAGTTTGTTCGGTATGCGGCTCCCCAGCGAGTAGAACACAACGCTTGATCGACGGTAAACCCGCATCCTATGATGATCCCATTATTTTAGTAGGTGCGCAGGAATCATACGAAGCACGATGCAGACATCACCATGAAGTACCAAAACTAGATGTTGGTACAACACTTGACAATTAAAAAAATAGCAAATGCCGCTGTGTTTCGTTTTTCGAGTTTTTGGCTGAACACCCATCATTTGTACTTAAATAAATTAAATAACGCTACGAAAAAATTATCTAATTTTCAACGCTTGCGTTTTGGTATAAGCAGGCATAAAATGACTAACTGTAGTGTAAAGCATTTAAACGAAAAGTTCGATTTCTTGTCATAATTTTTTTGATTAAGGATTTTTCTCCTTGATCGTTCTTTGTATTAATAGTTCACTTTATTTATATTTTAGAAAGAGGGTAGTTTTTGATGAACAACGTGAAGAAAACAAAAGAAGGGTACCTCGAAACCACTTTGACAGGTAAAGATGTATTATCGATTCCAACGTTGAACAAAGGCGTTGCTTTCTCTGAAGAAGAAAGACAAGAGCTTGGACTAGAAGGATTACTTCCTCCAACTGTTCTGACTTTAGAACAGCAAGCAGAGAGAGCATACAAACAATTTCTAGCTCAGCCAGATCGTCTTCGTCAAAACGTATACTTAAGTGATTTGCAAAACCGTAACGAAGTATTATTCTATAAGCTTCTAACGGACAAGCTTCGTGAAATGCTTCCTGTTGTTTACACACCAACTGTTGGTGAAGCGATTCAAGAATACAGCCATGAATACAGAAGACCTCATGGTGTCTACCTTTCAATCGACAACATTGACGGTATTGAGAAAGCATTTGAAAACTTACATGCAACAGCAGGCGACATCGACCTCATCGTAGCAACTGACTCTGAGAGTATTCTTGGAATTGGTGACTGGGGTGTTGGTGGTATCAACATCGCAATTGGTAAATTAGCTGTTTACACGGCTGCAGCAGGGATTGATCCAAGCCGCGTGATTCCAGTTGTATTAGATGTTGGAACTAACAATGAGAAATTATTAAATGATCCATTGTACATCGGGAACCACCACAAACGTGTACAAGGTGAAAAATACGAAGAGTTCATTGATGCGTATGTCAAAGCAGCACTTAAATTCTTCCCGAAAGCATTGCTTCACTGGGAAGACCTTGGAAACAAAAATGCGCGTAACATCATGAAAAAATACAACGACAACATCTTAACATTTAATGATGATATCCAAGGTACTGGTGCCATTACTTTAGCGGGTGTTCTTGCAGCTGTCAAGAAAACTGGTACTCAATTGAAAGATCACCGTGTGATGATTTTCGGAGCTGGATCAGCTGGAATCGGAATCGCCGATCAAATGCGTGACACAATGGTTCTTGAAGGTCTAAGTGAAGAAGAAGCAAACAATGCATTCTGGACGTTAGACTACAGAGGATTGCTAACAGATCAGTTTGAAGATGAAGTGCTTGATTTCCAAAAACCATACCTTCGTTCTTCTGATGAAGTAGAAGGCTGGGCACGTGATGAAAAAGGACAAATCTCATTTGCTGAAGCTGTTCGCAAGGTGAAGCCAACCATTCTTATTGGTACATCAGGTCAAGGCGGCGCATTCACTGAAGAAATTATTAAAGAAATCGCAGCTCATACAGAGCGTCCAGTGATCATGCCGATGTCTAACCCAACTCCACTTGCTGAAGCAGTACCGGAAGATCTATTCAAATGGACAGACGGTCGTGCGCTTGTTGCAACTGGAAGCCCATTCGAAAATGTCGAGTATAACGGAATTGAACATGAAATCGGACAATCAAACAATGCGTTCGTTTTCCCTGGACTTGGTCTTGGTTCAATCGTAACGGAATCAAAAATTATCACAAAAGGCATGTTCGTTGCTTCTGCAAATGCGATCGCTGAAATGGTTGATCATGAAAAACCAGGCGCTGGACTGCTTCCAAGCATTGATAAATTGCAAGAAGTATCAATCAAGGTAGCTGTTGAAGTAGCAAAAGCAGCAATTAAAGATGGTGTCGCAAGAAGAACACCTGACAACATCGAACAAGCTGTGAAAGATGCTATGTGGATTCCTGAATATAAAAAAATTGTAAGAGCATAATAAAATGTGTAACGCGGCATTGTTTCGGGTAATGTAAGCAATGCCGCTATAAAATAAGAAACATGTAAAGGATTCAAGGAGGAATAGTAAGATGGACTTTTTAAATATTTTGATCCTCCTAGCACCGATTTTTTTCGTTATCGCGCTGGGTTGGTTCGCAGGGAACTTCGGCAGCTATGACGCTAAATCTGCAAAAGGTGTAAGTACACTTGTTACAAAGTATGCTTTACCAGCGCACTTTATCGCCAGCATTCTGTCAACACCAAAAGATAAATTCTATAGTCAAATTCCATTTTTCGTTGCATTGATTCTCGGAATCGTAGGCTTTTATATCATTATCCTTTTAGTTACGAAATTTGCTTTTAAATATGATTTAACAGATTCATCTGTTTTCTCATTAAACTCAGCACAACCGACCTTTGCATTTATGGGGATTCCGGTCTTGGGCAGTTTATTTGGGGCTCAAGAAGTTGCAATTCCGATTGCTATTACCGGAATAGTTGTAAATGCATTGCTTGATCCAATTGCTATTATTGTGTCAACTGTCGGTGAAAAAACAAAAGGAAAAGCCAAAGACGGCGAAAGTTTCCTAAAAATGACGACGAAAGCGATTTTACACGGCTTATCAGAGCCGCTTGCGCTTGCACCGTTAGCAAGTATCATTCTTGTTCTTTTAGGATTTAAACTTCCTGAAATCGGACATGAAATGCTAGAGGAAATTGGAAGTGTGACATCAGGGGTTGCGCTCTTTGCAGTCGGTGTCACAGTCGGTATCCGCAAGATTAAACTGAGCTTACCAGCTTTCAGTATCGCATTGCTCAAAGTAGCTGTACAACCGTTACTTATGTATTTCATCGCCATTCTTATGGGTCTTTCGGCGGATGAAATTACAAAAGCTGTATTGCTTGTTGCCTTCCCAGGTTCAGCTGTTGCGGCCATGATCGCCACTCGATTTGAGAAACAGGAAGCAGAAACAGCATCCGCATTTGTGATCAGTGCGATCATGTCACTCATTACATTACCAATCATTATTGCACTTACCGTATAATATAGTAGAAAGGCTGCCTCGTTAGGCAGCCTTTCTTAGCGAAATGAATGAAACAGAGGGAAGAGTGCACGCTTTTTTTTCATTTCGGGGTGTGCCTTTTCCTTTTCTTCTTCTTTTGATGGTTTTGGTTTTGTCAATGCGGCTGTGAGGCGTTCTAATTTTGCAGTTAATTCTTCAATTTCTCTTCTGTGCTGGAGGAGCTGGTAGGAAACGCCTTCATCTGCTTTCTTAGCGAGTTTCCGTTCTAATTCTTGAAAACGGGCTTCAATATGACTGACATGTGATTGCTCTTGAAGGAGCTGTTTCACTTGTTCTTCTAAGGCTTCTATCCGTTTTGATGAGTCAGAAGTTTCTACAGTAGGTGATAATTGCTGGGCGGTTTCTTCATGGATCGGCAGTCTAATGTCATGGAGAATCACACCTTCGTTCATTTGGTGTTGGACCTCTTTGAGCAGCTGGACAATGTCATCATGAAATTCATAATGTCCTAGTTCATTCCGGGCGACAGGGATGTTGAGCTGTTTGACCCAGCGCTGAATGGTTTTTGAAGATACACCAATTTCCTTTGCAACCTCATTTGTATTCAAACCAAATGCCCTCCCTTTTTTCAATTACAAGTACCATTCTCTTTCGTGAGCATCCGTTCCTTCACGTTAGACAAAACAAGTAACCAATCGCCAAAGATCGTGTTTTCTAGTGAAAAATTGCAGAAAATCAATTGTTTTGGAAATTTTTTTGACTGTCATACCCCGCTATACTATAATTAGACTGTTACGCACAAAACAGAGGTGAAGACCATGTTAGACCGTTTAAAATCAATTGAAGAACGCTATGAAAAGCTAAATGAATATTTAAGTGACCCTGAAGTGGTGAACGACCCTAAGAAGCTTCGTGAATATTCGAAGGAACAATCTGATATTCAAGAAACTGTTGAGGTATATAGACAATATCGTGCGGCATATGATCAGCTAAGTGATGCGAAAGCCATGCTGGAAGATAAGCTCGATGCCGATATGCGCGACATGGTCAAAGAAGAAATTTCAGAGCTCACAGAGGAAACAGAACGTTTAGAAGACGAGCTAAAAATCTTACTCATCCCGAAAGATCCGAATGACGATAAGAACGTTATTGTGGAGGTTCGTGGTGCAGCGGGCGGAGAAGAGGCTGCGCTGTTTGCAGGAAACCTGTACCGTATGTACAGCCGTTATGCTGAAATGCAAGGCTGGAAAACGGAAGTCATGGAAGCGAGTGTCACTGGAACTGGCGGTTATAAGGAGATCATCTTTATGATTAGCGGTAAAGGTGCATATTCTAAACTAAAGTTTGAAAACGGTGCACACCGCGTGCAGCGTGTTCCTGAAACTGAGTCAGGCGGCCGTATTCATACATCAACAGCGACAGTTGCTGTATTACCAGAGGCTGAGGAAGTTGAAATTGATATCCACGAAAAAGATATTCGTGTGGATACATTCGCATCAAGCGGACCAGGGGGACAAAGTGTTAATACCACAATGTCTGCTGTTCGTTTGACTCACCTTCCAACAGGTGTAGTGGTTTCCTGTCAGGATGAGAAATCACAAATCAAAAACAAAGAAAAAGCGATGAAAGTTTTGCGTGCGAGAATTTATGATAAATTCCAGCGTGAAGCACAAGCTGAATATGACCAAACCCGTAAATCTGCTGTTGGAACAGGGGATCGTTCAGAGCGTATCCGTACGTACAATTTCCCGCAAAACCGCGTGACGGACCACCGCATTGGATTGACGATTCAAAAGCTTGATCAAATTTTAGAAGGGAAACTTGACGAGGTCATTGATGCATTAATTATGGAAGACCAAGCAAGAAAACTTCAAAATGCAAAATAAAGAGCGAACGATCTTTGAAGCCCTTAAATGGGCTTCTTCTTTGTTAACGGAAGCGGGCAGAGACCAAAACGCAGCAGAGTTAATGTTGATGCATGTGCTTGGATGGAGCAGAAGTGAACTTCTTGCCCGTTTTCATGATCCACTGCCAGAGGAGCAAGATTCACAATTCAGCGAGTTCGTCGCGCAGCACAAGCGTGGAGTGCCTGTGCAGCATTTAACGGGTGTTGAATTTTTTTATGGGCGTCCTTTTGAGGTAAACAAACACGTTCTGATTCCTCGTCCTGAAACGGAGGAAGTGGTGCTGGCGGCATTAAACATGATGAATCGTGTGTTTCCTGATGATCAGCCGCTCAAAGCTGTTGATGTAGGAACAGGTAGCGGTGCAATTGCGATTACGTTAGCTCTTGAAAAAGAATCTCTCACTGTGACAGCGACGGATATTTCACATGAAGCACTTGAAGTAGCAAAGCGAAATCAAGAAGCGCTTGGTGCAGACGTTCATTTTGTCCAAGGGGATTTACTTGAACCGATTATGGCTCAAGGCATCAAAGTCGATGTGTTTATTTCCAATCCTCCTTATATTGCGGCAGAAGAAATGGATGGTTTATCAGAGGTTGTCACAAAGCATGAACCTGTCAATGCGCTGACAGATGGGCGTGATGGCCTGTGGTTTTATGAGCGTATCGCTTGTGATCTCCACAAGGTACTTCATCAGCAAGCGGTGGTTGTCTTTGAAATAGGACATACACAAGCAAAAGATGTAAAAGCGCTTCTTTTGCAGGCGTTCCCTTCAGCTGATGTTCATATCATCAAGGACATCAACGGAAAGGATCGAGCGGTTTGCGCACACATTCAAAACGGAAGTCCGGCTGAATAAAGTCGGACTATTTTATTATGTAAAGATGAAACTTATGGTAAAAGGGAAACGTATATATAGAAGAATGAACATTCTGATCATGATTTTTTACATAAATTTGTTTTGAAGGAGCGAATGGTGTGAACAGAAGGTATGCGATGGTGTTGGTCATCGTCAGTGTACTATTGATTGTGAGTGCTTGCGGTAAACCGAGCTTTAAAAAAGAAGCAGCAGCATTTGGGGAAAACTATAAAAAAGCACAATACACAGTGAATCGAACGGATGACCTATCTGACATGAAGGAGAAGTTGAAGGATTATTTAACCGAGCATGAATATCAAGAATATACACAAGACAGCATGTTTCCAAGTGTATTAGAAGCAGCAAAAGATCAAGATTGTCAAATTAAACTGAAAAAAATTACGTTTACACCTTCAGATGAAAGCGATGACAGGATTGAATTTGACTATGAAATGATCATTCAATTTATTGACCATAAAGGAAAGGTCAAAAAGGAAATCGAGAAAAAAGGCGCAATGACAGTCATCAAAACAGATTCGGGTTTAAGAATCAGCCGAGATTGGGATGGGAGATTGTACCCTTCCGATTACCAATCCTCACTAAAAAGCCGTTCATAAGTTGAACGGCTTTTTGCGTGCAGGAGAAATGTTGATTCGCTCCCCTCATAAAGAGGCTGACCTCATAATCTATTAAAAAAATCATTTTTGCTGTTTACGAGATGCGTTTCCTGGACACAATGTTTTTAGCGAAGAGAAAAAGTGGGGGGAACACATCATGTTCAAAAGTAAAATGATGATTTGTCTTTATATGTTTCTATTATTATGTGGTGCTTTTGCAAACCTTGGAAAAGAGGAGACGGCAGCTGCATCTGCCAATCAGCCTATTGTGATTCCAGATGAAGCCATTCGTTTACGCATTTTAGCCAACAGTGACCGGTCGGCAGATCAAGATGTGAAACGAAGTATTCGAGATGAGGTCAATGCCAATATAACGGAGTGGGTGAAAGACCTCACATCCATTGAAGAAGCTAGACGTGTGATTCGTTCAAAGCTTCCAGACATCAATCGTATTGCCAAAGCAAAATTAAAGGAACAACACATTGATCAATCCGTATCGGTCAGCTTTCAAAAAGCCTCATTTCCAACAAAGCTATATGGCAACTTTGTTTATCCTGCTGGGAAATATGAAGCCATTTTGATTACGTTAGGGGAAGGAGACGGAGCCAATTGGTGGTGTGTGTTATTCCCACCTCTCTGCTTTATCGATTTTTCAAACGGAGAAGCGATCGCCTCACCAGAAGGAGATGATAAAGAGCAGGTAGCCGCAGAGCCATCAAATGAATCTGTCAATGAAGTGGTAAAAGAAGAAGAGACGGGTGAAGTGAAATTCTTTCTGTTCGAATGGGTCTCTAGTCTTTTCTCTTAAAAAAGGTCTAAATCTGTTTTTGCCTCATAGAGTTGAAGTAAGAGAACAAAAAGAGGTGAAAGCATGTATTATCAATTAAGAATAGCGACAGAAGAAGATGCCCCGGCCATTAATGCTTTTCTTGAAAAAGGCCAAGCAAAAGGCGGGGTGACGATTGCAGAGCGTACGTCATTTGTGGTCATGGAAGATGCAGACGGTGAGCTTGCAGGCTGTTTAGGTCTTGAACGACTAAATGAACAAGAAGGATTGTTAAGATCACTTGTGATATCAGATAAACTCGGCCAAGGGCATATCGTTTCTTTGTTCCAAAGTGTTCAAACGCTAGGGGAAAAACAAGGTGTGGACACCTTTTATGTTGTACCCAATCACTCCTCCTCGCATGATTTTTTAGCGCTGATGGGTTTTACGCCTATAGAGGAAATCCCAGAAAGTGTGTGGGTATCTGCGCATGCTAAAGAGTCGTTGGGAAAAGAGCAGGCGGTTGTGCTACAAAAAACAGCTAGTTAATCACAAAACACCGGACTTATTCACATACTTATCCACTGTAAAACAAGCGTTATCCACAAATTGTGGACAACGCTTGTTTTATTTAGCATCATCTTTTATACTTTCAAAAGGATAATTGAGATATATCAACAGTTTTATCTTTTTTAAAAGGAGTTTGTATGATGTTAAATACAAAAAGGTGGTCTGTGGATTTAAAAAAGGATTTATCCACATACTATCCACAAATTGAACAAGCAGCTCTGTTGTTGCGGCAGAATGAAGTGGTCGCTTTTCCGACAGAAACGGTGTATGGACTAGGGGCAAATGCAAAAGAGACAGAGGCTGTGAAGAAAATTTATGAAGCGAAAGGACGCCCAAGTGATAATCCATTGATTGTTCACATTGCGGACGTTCAACAGCTTCATGAATTTGCGCAAATAGAAAATGAAAAAGTAACAGCGCTGATGGATGCCTTTTGGCCAGGCGCTCTCACCATTGTTCTACCTTGTAAGCCGGGCACATTATCAAAGCAGGTGACGGCAGGTTTAACGACAGTAGGCGTAAGAATGCCTGATCATCCTGTTGCGCTTGAACTCATCCGAGCAGCTGGTCTGCCAATTGCCGCGCCTAGTGCCAACCGTTCGGGAAAACCGTCGCCGACACTTGCGGATCATGTCGCGAGTGATCTTGATGGGAAAATTGCTGGCATTGTCGATGGTGGTTCAACAGGTATTGGCGTGGAGTCAACGGTTGTATCCTGTATAGAGGAGATTCCAGTGATCTTAAGGCCGGGCGGTATTACAAAAGAAGCGTTAGAAGAGGTCGTAGGAACGGTCAACATGGATCCAGGGTTGACGAAAAAGGATGAGGCGCCAGTATCGCCGGGAATGAAATACACACATTATGCACCTGAAGCACAAATGTATATATTTCATGGAAGTGATGAAGACATGCAGCTGCACATTCAGAAGTACCGAGCTGAAGGGCTAAAAGTAGGTGTGCTGACAACAGAAGAAAAGAAGGAATGGTTTGCGGCAGATGTTATCTTTAGCTGTGGATGGAGAGAAAAGCCTGAAACGGTTGCGGCAAACTTATATCGTGTGCTGAGACAATTTGATGAAACGGATGTAGACTTGATCATTTCAGAAGCCTTCTCAGAGCAGGGAGTTGGTTCTGCGATCATGAACCGTCTGCAAAAAGCGGCAGGAGGGCGCACTCTCTCTTCATTCAAATAGTTCTAACCTCTCTTGGACAAACATAGGTTAAAGGAGAATGCGTGTCCAAGGGGGATTTACATGAATGAACTAGCTGGCGAATTGCTGACACTCAGTATCATGGCTTTTGCACTTGGAATGGATGCCTTTTCGGTTGGACTCGGCATGGGGATGATTCAGCTGAGATTCCGCCAGATCCTTTATATTGGACTTGTCATTGGGATATTTCATATGTTTATGCCTCTTTTTGGCATGCTAACAGGTCAGCTTTTATCTGGCTGGCTTGGGCTCCTAGCAACCTATATAGGCGGGGCGCTGCTTTTGGTGCTGGGTCTGCAAATGATCATCGCTTCTATCCGAAAAGAAGATAAGCCATTTATCGCACCTGTTGGGGCCGGTCTCGTTCTTTTTGCAACAAGTGTGAGTTTAGATAGTTTTTCCGTTGGCTTAAGCCTGGGGATTTACGGTTCTCGGGTGTTGATGACCATTTTATTGTTTGGCTTTTTTAGTATGATGCTCACATGGCTTGGATTATTACTCGGTAAACAGGTTCGGTCATGGGTAGGTTCATACAGCGGGGCGCTTGGCGGATTGATTTTACTAGCCTTTGGAATCAAATTATTATTTCCGCTCTAGCCAGTCTCCTTACATAACATGTTGAATGAAATGCTATATAATAGAAGAAAAGGAGGTCGAAAGATGAATATCTTATTTGTTTGTACGGGAAATACTTGCAGAAGTCCGATGGCTCAAGCCCTTTTTTCCTCCATTGCAGATGAAAAAGGCTTACAGGTCACTGTAAAATCAGCGGGCATCTTCGCCTCTGATGCAGAGAAGGCTTCTCCTCAAGCAGTCGAAGCATTATTTGAGAAAAGCATTCCACTGAATCACTCGTCGTCTAAACTAACAGAAGAACTTCTTCATGAAGCAGATTATGTCTTCACCATGACGATTCAGCATAAGCAGTTGATTGTGGAGCAATATGCTCATGTGAAAGACAAGGTCTTCACTCTAAAAGAATTTGCGACAGGATCAGAAGGTGACGTGTCGGATCCATTTGGAGGGAGTCTCTCCATTTATCAGGAGACACGAGATGAACTAGAAACGCTATTGTATCAACTTGCTAAAAAGCTTAAACAGGATCACAAATCCTCATAAATGGACAACCTGTAAAACCGTTGCGTAAACGGTTTTTCTGCTTTTGTTTGCAAATGACTAGGCAGAGGTTAAAATATAACTGTAAATAAAGAATGAATGTAAGACATGACAGATTAACTCACCCTTAGGAGGAATTGCCCGATGAAAGTAGCCATTGCATCCGATCACGGCGGAACGAATATTCGTGAAGAAATCAAACAACTAATGGATGAATTAAAGATTGAATACATTGATATGGGTTGTGAATGTGGATCAGGTTCTGTAGACTACCCTGACTATGCTTTTCCTGTAGCCAATATGGTGGCAAACGGGGAAGTCGATCGCGGCATTTTGATTTGCGGGACAGGTATCGGAATGAGCATTTCAGCAAACAAAGTGAAAGGCATCCGCTGTGCACTGGCGCATGATACATTCAGTGCAAAGGCGACGAGAGAACATAACGATACAAATGTTCTTGCGATGGGAGAACGAGTCATTGGACCAGGATTGGCAAGAGAGATTGCTCACATTTGGCTGACAACAGAATTTACTGCAGGACGTCATGCTGTGCGGATTGGTAAAATCGCTGATTACGAAGAAAAGCACCTGTAAGGAGCGCTTAACATGAACATTGGTCAAGATTGGCTTGAGATGTTAAAAGAGTTTCATCAAACAGTTGAACTGCGAGCCGGCCACATTTTAGTGATTGGCTGCAGTACGTCAGAAGTGGCTGGCGAGCACATTGGAACAGCGGGAAGTGAGCAAATTGCTGAAGCTATTTATCAAGAGCTCGATCAACTGAGACGCGAGACAGGAATCGAATTGGCTTTCCAATGCTGCGAGCATTTGAATCGTGCCCTCGTTGTGGAAGAAGAGGTGGCGTACCGGCTTAACTTAGAAATTGTAGCGGCAGTACCTGTCCGTCAGGCGGGTGGTTCTATGGCGACGCATGCGTATCAGCAAATGGAACACCCTGTGCTGGTTGAATCCATTTCAGCGCATGCAGGGATTGATATCGGTGATACATTCATCGGTATGCACTTAAAGCGGGTAGCCGTACCGGTCCGTCTCAGCCGTCATCAATTAGGACAAGCACATGTGACGTTTGCAAAAACTCGTCCAAAGCTGATTGGCGGAGAACGAGCCGTTTATACAAGATCATAGTTCGGATATATTTCTAATATAATGTTGAATGATGAAGACGCTTCACCCCTTGAATATTCGGGTTTTCATAAAAAAGAAGTCGATTTTCCAAAAAAAACTTTTACATTTTACTCAAAAACCGTGTACAATGAGATGGTGAAAACATCGAATGGAAATAGATTGGAGAGGATTTCGCTGATGAAACATTTACCTGAGCAAGACGCACAAGTATTCAAAGCAATTCAACTAGAGCGGAAACGCCAGCAGGACAAAATCGAATTAATTGCATCAGAAAACTTCGTAAGCGAAGCAGTCATGGAAGCGCAGGGCTCTGTCTTAACAAACAAATATGCAGAAGGTTACCCTGGTAAACGCTACTATGGCGGCTGTGAACATGTAGACGTTGTAGAAGATATCGCACGTGACCGCGCAAAAGAAATTTTTGGCGCTGAGTATGTGAACGTACAGCCTCACTCAGGTGCTCAAGCGAATATGGCCGTATACTTTACAATCCTTGAGCATGGCGATACAGTGCTAGGCATGAACTTATCACATGGCGGGCATTTAACACATGGAAGCCCTGTAAACTTTAGCGGCGTACAGTACAACTTTGTAGAATACGGTGTAGATAAAGAAACACAGCATATCGACTACCAAGATGTACTTGAAAAAGCACGTGAGCATAAGCCGAAACTAATCGTAGCGGGGGCAAGTGCTTACCCACGTCAAATTGATTTCAAAAAGTTCCGTGAAATTGCCGATGAAGTCGGTGCTTACTTTATGGTGGACATGGCTCACATCGCGGGTCTTGTTGCAGCAGGTCTTCATCCAAATCCAGTTCCTTACGCTGATTTTGTGACAACGACAACTCACAAAACATTACGCGGACCTCGCGGCGGAATGATTCTATGCCGTGAAGAGTTTGGTAAAAAGATCGACAAATCGATCTTCCCTGGTATTCAAGGTGGACCACTCATGCATGTGATCTCTGCAAAAGCTGTTTCTTTCGGTGAAGTATTGAACGGAGATTTCAAAACATATGCACAAAACGTGATTGATAACGCAAAACAACTAGCTGAAACACTTTTATCTGAGGATATTCAGCTTGTATCTGGTGGAACAGACAACCATCTTGTTCTCATCGACTTGCGCTCTCTTGGCATTACAGGAAAAATTGCAGAAAACGTTCTTGATGAAATTGGTATCACGGTGAACAAAAATGCAATTCCATATGATCCAGAGAAACCATTTGTTACAAGTGGTGTACGTGTAGGTACAGCAGCAGTGACAAGCCGTGGCTTCGATCAAGAAGCGATGAAAGAAGTCGGTTCCATTATTGCGCTTGCTCTGAAACATCATGAAGATGAAGCGAAATTAGAAGAGGCGAAAAAGCGTGTATCTGATCTGACAGCTCGTTTCCCTCTATATCATGAATTAGATTATTAAAATGCAGACCCATTTGCCTATTTTTGGCATGTGGGTTTTTTTTGTAGGATTTGCGAATCATATTGAAAGATGATGTCTTTTTATGTAGAATTGTAGGAAGTGTGCAAAGTTCACCGGAAGATGACAGAAAAGGAGTTGTAGCAAGCAATGGCAAAGGTTTATGTATTTGATCACCCGCTTATTCAGCACAAACTTACATATATTCGTGACGTTCATACAGGAACAAAAGAATTTAGAGAGCTAGTGGATGAAGTCGCAACA
Organism: Bacillus sp. UNC125MFCrub1.1; assembly: GCF_000701305.1. Lineage (NCBI taxonomy): Bacteria > Bacillati > Bacillota > Bacilli > Caryophanales > Bacillaceae > Bacillus > Bacillus sp. UNC125MFCrub1.1. The sequence continues at coordinate 621,904 of NZ_JNIG01000009.1, read as the reverse complement.
TTAATGGCATTTGAAATCACAAGAGACTTACCGCTTGAAGAGGTAGATGTAGAAACACCTGTACAAGTCGCTAAATCAAACGTGATCTCAGGTAAAAAACTCGGAGTTGTGCCGATTTTAAGAGCAGGTCTTGGAATGGTAGACGGGATTTTGAAACTCATTCCAGCTGCCAAAGTGGGACATGTCGGTTTATACCGTGATCCGAAGACATTAAAGCCTGTTGAATATTATGTGAAGCTTCCATCTGATGTGGAAGAGCGTGAATTTATCGTAGTAGACCCAATGCTTGCAACGGGCGGATCAGCAGTAGAAGCATTAAACAGCTTGAAAAAACGCGGTGCGAAAAACATCCGCTTCATGTGTCTGATTGCTGCGCCAGAAGGTGTAGAAGAAATGCAAAAACATCATCCAGATGTTGATATCTACATTGCAGCATTAGATGAGAAGTTAAACGAAAAAGGTTACATCATCCCAGGTCTTGGTGATGCTGGTGACCGTATGTATGGAACAAAATAAGAATGATTCATGAAAAGCCCACATGCAAACGTGCATGTGGGCTTTTTTGAAAAATATGACAAACGGTTGATATCGTTCTTAGAAAAATCAATGTATACTGAACATTAGCAGTTTTTTTGAATGAATGTCACATCTCTCCTAAAGTTTGATGAAATTGTGAACATTTTGTGTGCTCTCTCATTATAGAAAAGTTTTTTAACTTTCAACGGATTGACACATCATAGACGCTATTGTATGCTAAACGAGGGTATTATGGTAAGGTTTTCATAGCCTATAGCACTCTACTAATCCTCATTGTGAACCCTTTAATAATCAGGGTTTGTATCAGCGAATGAAGCAGAATCCCATAGATCTAAAGATTTCAAGTCTGATTGCACAATTAGACCGATGGGTGATTGATTTTTTTCAAACAGGACGGCTTATCATAAGCGTCTTCTACGCAGTTTTCATCACCATTTATCACCTTTTTTACAATATTTTTCATCGGGAGTCAGATGAATGAACGATCCAAACGTCATTTTCCGCAGACAGAGTAAATATATGTTCTATTTATTGGCAATTTTTGTGTTTGGCTATGCCATGCCTGGTTTTAAACCACTGTTTCTTGGTTTCATTATCGGCACAATTTTTGCTTTCTTTAATTTATTCCTGCTTATTCGGAGAATGCATGCTTTTGATCGAGCAGTTAAAAAAGGAAAATCTATTCGTTCAATGGGAAGTACAGCCAGGTGGGCCAACGCAATTCTCGCAGTAGCGATTGCTTGGCGTTACCCTAACGAAGTTCATCTGGCAGGTGTTGTTATAGGATTAATGACAATATATCCTGTCATTATGATAGATTCCTTCATTCAACTTAAACGTTCTACTATGGAAGAGAGGTGAATACTCTTTGGGTCACAGTTCAAAAACTACAGAATTTTTAGGGTTAACGTTCAACTTATCCAATGTTCTCATGATTACGATTGCTAGTATCATCGTTCTTCTCATAGCGGTGCTGACTACTCGTGTTCTGGCTATTCGTCCGACAAAGGCGCAGAACTTCATGGAATGGATTGTTGATTTTGTTCGAAATATCATAGGTAGTTCGATGGACATGAAAACAGGAGCCCCATTTCTAGCGCTTGGCGTTACATTACTCATGTACATATTTGTTTCAAACATGCTTGGACTGCCATTCTCGATTACGGTCGATCACAACTTATGGTGGAAATCACCAACTGCTGATCCTGCAATCACAATGACACTAGCGGTTATGGTCATGGGATTGACACACTACTATGGTGTTAAAGCAAAAGGAGTCAAGGAATATACAAAAGACTACTTTAGACCAATCCCACTTTTAGTACCGCTGAAAATTATTGAAGAATTTGCAAACACATTAACACTTGGTTTGCGTCTTTATGGAAATATTTTCGCTGGAGAGATTCTTCTTGGTTTACTTGCAGGACTTGCGACTAATTTCTATTCGCAAAACCTTGCACTAGGTATCATTGGTACATTAGGTGCCATCGTGCCGATGATTGTATGGCAGGCATTCAGTTTGTTTGTCGGAACCATCCAGGCATTTATCTTCACCATGCTGACAATGGTGTATATCTCCCATAAAGTCAGCGACGAACACTAAAAAATTGAGAGTCCAAAAAGGACGTTATTTTAAAGGAGGAGCTTTTTAATGAATTTAATAGCAGCAGCAATTGCAATCGGTTTAGGAGCACTAGGAGCAGGTATTGGTAACGGTCTAATCGTATCTAAAACAGTTGAAGGAATCGCTCGTCAGCCAGAAGCTGGTAGAGAACTAAGAACTCTTATGTTCATCGGGGTAGCTTTAGTTGAGGCACTTCCAATTATCGCTGTCGTTATCGCATTCTTGGCATTCTTTGGTTAATATGTGAGAAGCGTTCTAATATGAATTTTAATGGCGAAGATCAGATTAGTTCGAAACTTCGCCATTCCTTTATGTTTTGTTTCTTAACATATTATTTAAAGAAGGGAGTTGCCGTACTAAATGTCTCAGTTACCAGTAGTTTTAGGAGCAGGTCTAAACACCGGAGATATCATATTCCAGCTGATCGCTATGCTCATCCTGCTTGCACTTTTAAAGAAATTTGCGCTTAAGCCTTTATTAGGGATTATGAAACAGCGTGAAGATTATATAGGAAATGAAATTTCAAGTGCTGAAGAAAAGCACGTTCAAGCTGAAAAGCTTCTTGAAGAACAACGTGTCTTATTAAAAGAAGCACGCGAAGAATCACATACACTCATCGAAAATGCGAAAAAGATTGGTGAGAAACAAAAAGAAGATATCATTCAAGCAGCGCGTCAAGAATCAGAGCGCTTGAAAGAGTCTGCTAGAACTGAAATCGTGAAAGAAAAAGAACAAGCTGTGGCTGCACTGCGTGAGCAAGTTGCATCACTATCTGTATTAATTGCTTCTAAAGTGATTGAAAAAGAACTTGATGAGCAAGCACAAGAGAAATTGATTCAAGAGTATCTTAAAGAGGCAGGCGAAAGCCGATGAGCGTGACTATTGTCTCTAAGCGTTACGCTTCTGCTCTTTTTGACATCGTTCTTGCTTCTTCGGCAGTAGACGAAACTGAAAAAGAGCTGAATGAGATCAAAAAAGTTCTGAAGGCTGACCAAGAATTAAATGACTTTCTTGTTCATCCGAAGATTACGGCAGACAAAAAGAAACATCTGATTGCAGAAGCTTTCAAAGGTGTTTCGACATATGTTTTGCACACAATGTATTTACTGATTGACCGCGGGCGCACGAATATTTTTCCTGAAATGGCGTCTGAGTTTGTGAAACTTGCAAACCGTACGAAACAAATAGACGATGCGATCGTGTATTCAGTTAAACCGCTCAGCGGAGCTGAAATTCAATCTTTATCTGAAGTATTTGCCAAAAAAGCCGGAGTCACATCACTGCGTGTTGAAAACGTGATTGACAAGGATCTAATAGGCGGAGTGAAAATCCGTATCGGAAACCGCATTTATGACGGCAGTGTCAGCGGAAAGCTTTCCCGCATTGAACGTCAGCTTGCAGGCGAAAATCGTTAGAAGGGGTGAAACCTTAGTGAGTATCAAAGCTGAAGAGATTAGCGCGCTGATAAAGCAGCAAATCCAAAACTATCAATCTGAAATTGAAGTAAAAGATGTCGGTACAGTCATTCAAGTAGGGGACGGTATCGCGCGTGTACATGGCCTTGACAACATTATGGCAGGAGAGCTTGTTGAGTTCTCTAACGGTGTAATGGGTATGGCTCAAAACCTTGAGGAGTCTAACGTAGGTATCGTAATCTTAGGACCTTACAAAGATATCCGTGAAGGTGACGACGTAAAACGTACAGGTCGTATCATGGAGGTTCCAGTAGGAGAAGAGTTAATCGGACGTATTGTGAACCCACTTGGTCAGCCTGTTGATGGACTAGGTCCAATTTTAACAAGCAAAACACGTCCAATCGAAAGTGAAGCACCAGGCGTTATGGATCGTAAATCGGTACATGAGCCGCTTCAAACGGGAATTAAAGCAATTGATGCCTTGATTCCAATCGGACGCGGACAGCGTGAATTGATCATTGGGGATCGTCAAACAGGTAAAACATCTGTTGCAATCGATACGATCCTTAACCAAAAAGATCAAGACATGATCTGTATCTATGTAGCGATCGGACAAAAAGAATCAACTGTTCGTGGTGTTGTTGAAACACTTCGTAAGCATGGTGCGCTTGACTACACAATCGTTGTCACAGCTTCTGCATCACAGCCAGCTCCACTTCTTTACCTTGCTCCTTATGCAGGTGTAACGATGGGTGAGGAATTCATGTATAACGGCAAGCATGTGCTTGTTGTGTATGATGACCTTTCTAAACAAGCGGCAGCTTACCGTGAGCTTTCATTATTGCTTCGTCGTCCTCCAGGCCGTGAAGCATTCCCTGGTGATGTTTTCTATCTTCACTCTCGTTTATTAGAGCGTGCAGCGAAGCTTAGTGATGAAAAGGGTGGCGGTTCTATCACAGCATTGCCTTTCGTAGAAACGCAAGCTGGTGATATCTCTGCATATATCCCAACAAACGTTATCTCAATCACAGATGGACAGATCTTCTTACAATCTGATCTCTTCTTCTCAGGCGTACGTCCAGCGGTAAACGCAGGATTGTCTGTATCTCGTGTAGGTGGTTCTGCACAAATCAAAGCGATGAAAAAGGTAGCAGGTACACTTCGTCTGGATCTTGCTTCTTATCGTGAGCTTGAAGCATTCGCTCAGTTTGGATCTGATCTAGACCAAGCGACTCAAGCCAAATTAAACCGTGGTGCTAGAACAGTTGAGGTCTTAAAACAAGACTTGAACAAACCGCTGAAAGTTGAAAAACAAGTAGCGATTCTTTATGCACTGACAAGAGGATACTTAGATGATGTAGCGATTGCTGATGTCAAACGCTTTGAAGCTGAGTTATTCATGTACATTGAAGAAAACCATAAAGACTTGTTTGACACAATCTCTCAAACAGGAAACATGCCTGCTGATGAAGAGTGGAAAACAGCGATCGAAGGCTTTAAACGTACGTTTGCACCAAGCAACTAATTAGTAATCTTTCCGAGAGAAAAAGATTCTCTTTTTCTCTCTTTTCACGTAAATGAACACGGATTCCTGAAAAAAGGTGGTGAAATCTTTGGCCTCATTACGCGATATTAAGTCAAGGATCACGTCAACAAAAAAATCGAGTCAGATCACAAAAGCGATGCAAATGGTATCAGCTGCGAAACTGAATCGTGCTGAAAATAATGCGAAGTCCTTTGTTCCATACATGGAGAAAATCCAAGAAGTCGTTGCGGCAATCGCAACTGGAACAAGTGCTAAGCACCCAATGCTTCTTTCAAGACCTGTTAAGAAAACAGGGTATCTCGTCATTACATCTGATCGAGGACTTGCAGGACCTTTTAACAGCTCGATTTTACGTGCCGCTTACCAAGCCATTCAATCTCGTCATCAATCTGCTGATGAATATGCGGTGATTGTGATTGGTAAAATCGGACGCGACTTCTTCAAAAAGCGTGGTATTCCAGTTATTTCTGAAGTAACAGGGCTTGGAGACGAAGTAGCGTTTGCTGATATTAAAGAATTAGCAAGCAGTACAGTGCAAATGTTCTCTGATGAAGCGTTTGATGAGCTTTACATGTTCTATAACCATTTCGTCAGTGCCATTTCACAAGAAGTAACAGAGAAAAAATTATTGCCGCTAACGGACCTTTCGGCCGCAGCGACACCAAATAAACGTTCCGCATCTTATGAGTTTGAGCCTTCTGAAGAAGAAATTCTTGAAGTTCTCCTTCCTCAATATGCAGAGAGTTTGATTTTCGGTGCGCTTCTTGACAGCAAAGCAAGTGAACATGCTGCAAGGATGACAGCAATGAAGAGTGCAACAGACAACGCAAAAGAATTGATCGACAGCCTGACACTCTCTTACAACCGTGCTCGTCAAGCAGCGATTACACAAGAGATTACAGAAATTGTCGGCGGAGCAGCTGCCTTAGAATAGAAATAATTGTCAGGAGGGAATGCAATGAAAACAGGACGCATCAGTCAGATCATGGGACCAGTCGTAGACGTTCGTTTTGAAGACGGTCACTTGCCTGAGATTTATAATGCGATCAAAGTTTCGCATAAAGCGGAAAGCGAAAGTGAAGTTGATATCGACTTAACTTTAGAAGTAGCACTACATTTAGGTGATGATACAGTGAGAACCATCGCAATGGCATCAACAGACGGTGTGAAGCGCGGTATGGAAGCTGTAGACCTTGGAAAACCAATTTCAGTACCAGTTGGTAACGTAACACTTGGACGTGTATTCAACGTACTGGGAGATAACATTGACTTAGATGAGCCACTTGGTGTGGAAGCGCAAAGAGACCCAATCCACAGACAAGCGCCTTCTTTTGATCAACTTTCTACAGAAGTTGAAATTCTTGAAACAGGTATCAAAGTTGTTGACCTTCTTGCTCCTTACATCAAAGGTGGAAAGATCGGTCTATTCGGTGGAGCCGGTGTTGGTAAAACCGTTCTGATTCAAGAATTGATCAACAACATCGCACAAGAACACGGCGGTATTTCTGTATTCGCTGGTGTTGGAGAGCGTACACGTGAAGGAAATGACCTTTACTACGAAATGAAAGATTCTGGCGTTATCGAAAAAACAGCGATGGTCTTCGGCCAAATGAACGAGCCACCAGGTGCACGTATGCGTGTAGCTCTAACTGGTTTGACAATGGCAGAGCATTTCCGTGATGAACAAGGTCAAGACGTATTGTTCTTCATCGATAACATCTATCGTTTTACACAAGCAGGTTCTGAAGTATCAGCCCTTCTTGGACGTATGCCTTCAGCGGTAGGTTATCAGCCAACTCTTGCAACAGAAATGGGTCAGCTTCAAGAGCGTATCACGTCTACAAACGTAGGATCGGTTACATCGATTCAAGCGATCTATGTACCTGCGGATGACTATACAGATCCAGCTCCAGCTACAACGTTCGCTCACCTTGATGCAACGACAAACCTTGAGCGTAAGTTGACAGAGATGGGGATTTACCCAGCGGTAGATCCACTTGCTTCAACATCTCGTGCCCTTGCACCTGAGATTGTTGGCGAAGAGCATTATGCGATCGCGCGTGAAGTTCAGCAAACATTGCAACGTTATAAAGAATTGCAAGATATCATTGCCATTTTAGGTATGGATGAATTATCTGAGGACGATAAGCTTGTGGTACACAGAGCTCGTCGTGTTCAATTCTTCCTATCTCAAAACTTCCACGTAGCAGAACAGTTCACTGGCCAAAAAGGTTCTTATGTGCCATTGCAAGAAACTGTTAAAGGCTTCAAGGAAATCTTATCTGGTAAATACGATCACCTTCCAGAAGATGCATTCCGCTTAGTCGGCCGCATTGAAGAAGTGGTTGAAAAAGCCAAAGAGATGGGTGTAGAGGCCTAATCTGGTCCTTAGGAGGGTAAAAGCATGAAGACCGTTCAAGTCAATATCGTTACTCCCGACGGCCCAGTGTATGAAGCGGATGTGGAAATGGTCAGTGTAAGAGCAGAAAGCGGTGAGCTTGGGATTTTAGCTGGCCACGTTCCAATGGTTGCTCCGCTAAAAATCGGTGCAGTTCGCTTAAAACATAGTGGATCAACTGAATTGGTTGCAGTAAGCGGTGGATTTGTTGAAGTTCGCCCCGAAAAAGTAACCATTCTTGCTCAGGCTGCTGAAACATCAGACAAAGTTGATGTCGATCGTGCAAAATCAGCGAAACAGCGTGCTGAAGAGCATTTGAACCACCCGAATGAAAGTGATGTACGCAGGGCGGAACTCGCATTAAAACGGGCATTAAACCGTTTAAATGTAGCAGGGAAATAAAACAGAAAATCCTTCTTATCACTGTGATAAGAAGGATTTTTTTTAGGATGACATGAGAGATTGATACATCGACACATAAGGATGAGATGCTTGCTTTTCTAGATATAACTGCTCGCAAAATTGGGTACTGCAATGCCATGTTTTATTATTTCTGCGTAAGCCAAGCGTATATTGGTGCGAAGAGTCCATATAAGGCCGCACGACCCAGTCAGCATCTGAATGATGACGGATGATAACCTCTCCTAAATACACACTCATCATCGCTTCTAATGCATCTATTGGCATTTTCCACTCAGCAAAAAGCTGCTGACGGAAGGCATCGAAGTATAATGACTCTAACTGATAAAGGCTTTCCTCTGAGTAATCCAAAGAAATGTTATGAAAATGACACAATTGTGCTAATTCTTCTAGCTGTGTCTGTCTATAATCAAAGTAGAAAGCAATGGCTTCCCATTCATGTTCAAATGAGGGAACCAGTTCTCCGTACAAATCAACAAAGTCAGGAAAAGAATCTTTCAAATATGATCAGCTCCTTCCACCGCAGTATATCATCTCCTTCGCATCAGAATAAGAGGGGATTCACTCTAAATGTAGCTCTTTTTTCCAAATGATTCATCTTTCCGATTTTGGAGGATATAATGAAAGGGAGTTTTCCTTTACAGAAATCAATAAAAGGAGGATTCAAGTGTATGGAAGACGTAGGACAACAAGCAATTGTTAGTATTGTGATCCACCTATTTTTTATTGCCATTACGTGGTGGGCATTGCTTGCGGTGAATATCGATCCACTGATTAAAAAAGGAAAAATTATTCAAGCTAGATTGCTCATGATGCTGATCACGATTGCTATTGCATCGGCAGTCAGCAATTTCTTCCTTGATTATTTAAATTTCTCCAGACAAATCCCTTATATGTTTTAACATAAAAGGTTTGGTCACTGCCTTCTGCGGGAACGTAAAAAGAAGTGTCAAAAATATGGCCTTTGATGACTTTTCCACGTATGCATTGATCTCCTTGCGGCAACACTTGTAGCAAGGGGGAATGACAAGTGAGAAAGTGTTTAAAAGGTTGGCCATTATTTGCATTTATTCTTTTTTTTGTTCTGATGATTCAAGGTGTTCGGGCGGAAGAAACATCCACGCTCGCCCAAATAGCAGAAGGTATGAAAAACCAGCAAATCGAAGTAAGTGGATGGACGCTTCATGCCAAAACAAATATAGACATTTCATCCGAACAATTTTCAAAAAAAGTGAAACGTTTGAAAGACGAACTACGACAGTATGAGTGGACCGAAAAAAAAGAGAAACATGTCACCAAAGTCACAGGAATTTACAAAGATGAAAAAAATGATACATTATCGAAAATTTTACTCGTGAAGACCGACACAAAATCAAACCAAAAGTCGTATTTATTATATGAGCAAAAAGGTGCTCGCCCACTGAATACCTGGGAGCATACATATGATCAGTTCGTACGTCATGCAAAAAGCATATTACAAGAAAAATTTGTGATTTTTACTTGTCTCGATGGTCATGTAAATGGTATGATGGATGTTGTTTTGCAAAAAAAAGCTGAAATGATAGCAAATGAATTTCAAGCAAAACCTGTTGAGTATCTCGTTGAGTCTAATTTTGTGTCGCTTTCCGCTTACACAGAGAAGTGGGAACAGTTCATTATGACTTCAAATGATAAAATGAATGTTCAAATTGCCATCAGAAGTTCGGAAATGAACGAAAATCATACGATTACGGTTGGCACACCAATCGTAACGACTGAATATTAATATAGAGAATTTGGGACGCGGAGGGGAAGACCTTGGAAAAAATCATCGTCCGCGGCGGTCAAAAGTTAAACGGCACAGTTAAAGTAGAAGGCGCAAAAAATGCCGTTTTACCAGTTATCGCTGCATCTTTGTTAGCAAGTACAGAAAAAAGCGTAATTTGTGATGTACCTACGCTCTCCGATGTATATACAATCAATGAAGTGTTACGTCATTTAGGAGCAGAAGTACATTTTGAAAATAACGAAGTATCAGTAGATGCATCTCATGCACTAGAAACTGAGGCTCCGTTTGAGTACGTCCGTAAAATGAGAGCATCTGTGCTCGTCATGGGACCACTTTTAGCTAGAACAGGTCATGCAAGAGTTGCATTACCTGGTGGTTGTGCAATTGGTTCAAGACCAATTGATCAGCATTTAAAAGGCTTTGAAGCAATGGGAGCTAAAATTCAAGTAGGTAATGGTTTCATCGAGGCTGAAGTAAATGGCCGTTTAAAAGGTGCAAAAATCTATTTGGATTTCCCAAGTGTAGGGGCAACTGAAAACATCATCATGGCAGCAGCATTGGCTGAAGGAACGACGATTTTAGAAAACGTAGCAAAAGAACCTGAAATTGTTGATTTGGCAAACTACATTAATGCCATGGGCGGTAAGGTTCGCGGTGCTGGAACTGGTACAATCAAAATCGAAGGTGTAGAAACACTTCACGGTGCAAAACACAACATCATCCCTGACCGAATTGAAGCTGGTACGTTTATGGTGGCAGCAGCCATTACTGAAGGGAATGTTCTTGTAAAAGGCGCTGTGCCTGAGCACATGACTTCACTTGTGGCGAAAATGGAAGAAATGGGTATTCAGATCATTGAAGAAGAAGAAGGTTTAAGAGTCATTGGACCATCTGAGCTCAAGCCAATCGATCTAAAAACAATGCCGCATCCTGGTTTCCCAACGGATATGCAATCTCAGATGATGGCGCTATTGCTTCGTGCAAACGGAACAAGCATGATCACAGAAACTGTGTTTGAAAATCGTTTTATGCATGCTGAAGAATTCCGCCGCATGAATGGCGATATTAAAATTGAGGGTCGCTCTGTGATAATCAATGGACCTGTTCAACTTCAAGGTGCTGAAGTGGCAGCGACTGATTTAAGAGCAGGAGCAGCACTTGTACTTGCTGGATTAGTGGCAGAAGGTCATACACGTGTCACTGAATTGAAGCATATTGACCGTGGATATGTGAACTTCCACCAAAAACTAGCAGCAATCGGTGCAGACATTGAAAGAGTAAATGATGAATCAGCAGATGTGACACAAGAACAAGTTGTATCAGATCTAAACGCATAATCATAAAAGAAATCAGTGTGTCCATTTGGGCATGCTGATTTTTTTTTAGAATCATAGACTGGTTGCATTTTCAAAAGCTTATCATTAGTGTATCCAATCGTTTTAAATTTTATTCATAAAGACGAACAGTAAATCAAATGATGAAGAGCACAAACATATCACCAAAAGACTTGTCCAATGAATGAAAGAAGCTGTCATATTAGCTTGTCCTTGCCCATAGGATAAAAGAGATTCAATGACAAATGGGGGCAGCCAATATGAAACCAATGATATGGACAATCGCAGGAATTTGCATCATCATTTTAATGATTCCAACCTTACTCGTGTTGCCGACGTTCCAAGGAAAACCAGCAGCCAGCCAACACGTAGCAGCAGAACCATCAGTTAAAAAAGAAGTGAAAGGTTCAGTCAAATTGAAACAATCACCCGTCTCCATTCCCGTCTACCGTTCAGCGCATCAGCAGGTAGAAAACATCCCCTTAGAAGAGTATGTGATCGGTGTCGTCGCTTCTGAAATGCCAGCCGATTTTGAAATAGAGGCGCTCAAGGCACAGGCACTCGCCGCTAGAACGTATATCGTCAGACAAATGATCATTGATAAAACCGTCAAATCTCCACAGGGTTCTCTTGTAGATGACACCCAAATGTTCCAAGTGTACAAAAATAAACAGGAACTGAAGAAAATTTGGGGAAAAGCGTACAATTGGAAATTAAAAAAGGTCACAGAAGCGGTCGCCAGTACACAAGGGAAAGTACTGACGTATGACGAAAAACCAATTGATGCTTCCTTCTTTTCAACAAGTAATGGGAAAACCGAAAATGCAGAAGCTTATTGGAAAAATGAAATCCCTTATTTGAAAAGCGTCTCAAGCAAATGGGACGAAAAATCACCCAAATTCCAAAACAAGAAAACCATCACAGTGAGCGAATTTCAGCAAAAACTGGGTGTGATCCTTGGCCAGCAGCAGGTGGGAGAAATTGTAGAACGAACACCAGGCAATCAAGTAGCCAAAGCCGTCATTAACGGAAAAACATTGTCGGGCAGAGACATTCGCGAATCACTAGGATTGCACTCTGCAGACTTTACATGGGAACGAAAGGGTCAGCAAATCGTGATTACGACAAAAGGGTATGGTCATGGTGTGGGCATGAGTCAGTATGGTGCACATTATATGGCACAGTCAGGCAAAAAAGTAGAGGCGATCGTGAAACATTATTATCAAGGGATAAAAATTGAATCAGCTGATCGCTTTCTGAACACATATATGGCTAAGAAATAAAAGCAAAGGTGCCTCAAAATGGGGGCATCTTTTTTTATGTGTGAAGAGGTATGAACAGAATGTGACAAATTGCGACTTAAGGCGCACCTCAGGAAATCTTAAACATTTACATCCCGACAAGAACCGATGGCCGATACAAAGCCCCTCGAAAGAATGAGAAAACGTGGGTGACAAAAGAGTCGCTAGGTGAATATATCTAGACATCTGACAGAATTTTAGTGATTTTGATGAAAGAGAAAAAGGGATCGAGTCCTATACCATTCCAAGACAGAATATTTTACGATTAAGATGTTTCAATCAAATACATAAGGAGGAAGGAAAAGCATGTTGAAAAAAGTATTTACACTCGTAACCTTAGCTGTATTGACATTATCAATGTCAATCTCTTCACCAGTATTTGCAGAAGCAGCATCAGCCAAAAAACATAAGAAAGATGTAAGAGTGACCATCTTACTTGATGCAAGTGGAAGTATGGCAAGAAAAGTGGATGGAGAGCGCAAATTCGATTTAGCAAAACAAGAGGTATTTAAATTTGCTCAGTCTCTTCCGAAAGATGCTAAAATCCGTATGAGTTTGTTTGGGTCTGAAGGAAACAACAAAAACTCAGGTAAAGCTCAATCATGTGAAGTCATTAGAGGCGTTTATGGCGTTCAGCCTTATGAAAAGGATAGTTTCGAAAACTCTCTAAACGGTCTTGGACCAAATGGCTGGACACCGATTGCACGTGCTCTTGAAAGTGCAAAGCAAGCGGATAAACAGCTTCATAAGGGAACAAAACACATTGTGTACTTAATTACTGATGGTGAAGAAACTTGTGGTGGAGATCCAGTGAAAGTAGCGAAAGAGCTTCATAACTCAAAAGGATCTACTGTAGTCAATGTGATTGGATTAGACTTTAACGATGGCTATGAAGGTCAATTGAAGCAAGTAGCTAAAGCTGGTAAAGGTCATTACTACCAAGCAAGCACTGGGAAAGAAATGGGTTCTATCCTTACAGCAGAATCATTAAAACTACACGAATAACTTGCTGAAGAAAAGGGAAACGATTGATTGATGCTTTCGTTTCTCTTTTTCTGTACAAATGAAAAAAAGGGAGATTTTTTAATGAAAAGAAATATTATATTAACCATTTTAGCGAGTCTTGTTCTGCTTCTTTCTTCACCAGCTCATGCTGTAACGAAAAAGGAGCCTGCTCATGTGGTGATTTTACTTGATTTAAGCGGAAGCATGGCACAATCGGTTGAAGGCGAAAAGAAAATCGATATCGCAAAACGCTCGATCCAAAGTTTCGCAAGTATTTTATCAGAAGATACACAAGTCTTGCTTCGTGTTTTTGGTCATGAAGGAACGAATAAAAATGCAGGAAAAGCCGTTTCTTGTGCAAGTTCCGAAGCAGTTTATGGATTTGGAACATATGAGCAAGCAACCTTTCAACAAGCGCTAAATGTGTATGGTCCAACAGGATGGACACCACTTGCCAAAGCATTAACTGATACGAAACAAGATTTTGAAGATCACCAAGCTAAAGGAAAAAATATTGTATATGTTGTCAGCGATGGTGAGGAAACATGTGGCGGAAGCCCATCACAAGCAGCGAAGCAATTACATGAAGAAGGTATTGACACAATCGTCAATATCATTGGCTTCGATGTAAATGAAAAAGAAGCAAAAAGTCTAAAATCTGTTGCCAAAGCTGGTGGTGGACAATATCAACCAGCAGCAAATGCAGAAGAATTGAATCATATTCTTCAAAAAGAAGCGAACTCTTTTGGTCAATAGGATATGAATAGACAGCTGGGGAGAAACCCCCAGCTGTTTTTTCATAAAGGATCAATTTAAAGTCGTTTCCAATTCATCAATCCGTTTCTCCACGTAGTGCTGATCTTTTCTTGCATGAAAGGTTTCGGCTTTTTCTAATATTGCGGTGGTATTGTATTCTGGAATCTGGGAATAGCTTTCGTAAACTCCTTTTGGTATTAACACGTTTCCTTCAGGCCAATAAACTGCGATATTTCCACGTTTCAGCTCTCCGAATTGAGCAACTCCTTGGTAGGATCCATATTGATTAAAAAGGACAACGGGATCGCCTTCTTGGACGTAAAGCTCTTTCGCATCTTCTTCATTCATCAAGATAGAATGCCGCTTTCCACCATTAAAGGCATCCTTTTCACTGTAAATCATAGAGTTGAATTGCTTGCCTCGTCTTGTCGTGATATTGAAATGCCCCTCAGTTTTTCGATATTGAGGCAGCTGTGCTGGAAGCAGGTGTCCTTTTCCATCCGGTGTTGGACACACCCCATCTTCGCAAAGCCATGCGCCACCCCATTGAAAGACATCCCCTTTATGACGCAAATGCTGGATCCCATCATAGTTCCGATTTGCGATGGCAATCTCACGACGAATGTCTTCAGCATGGTCAAAATGAATCAGCTTCACATCTTCTGGGCGAACTCTTTTTGCTAGGTCAATATAAATGTCCCATTCAGCTCTAGCTTCTTCAATGCGAGGTCCTTCAATTTCCGGACTAAAATACACCATGCGTTCCGTACTGGTTGATGTACCGCCACCTGGCTGTTCATATCTTGTCATTGCAGGCAGAACAATCACAGTCTCTTCTGCTTCTACCAGTGTAGAGGTGTTCAAAATAATATCTTGATGGACACGGAGTTCAAGCTCGGATAGTGCTTTTTCAATCGCTTCAGGATTTGGCATCGTTTCTAAAAAGTTTCCACCGCTAGTAAACAGCATCTTCAGCTTTTGCGGGTGTTCTTTTGGAAGAGCCATTTTTTCAAATGATTGCCCAATCGTGTCACCATGCCATTTTGGAATATCAAATCCCCATATCTTCTCGATTCTTTTAATATTCTCTTCATCAAAATCACTGCCGGGCAATACGAATGGATCGGCACCCATTTCGCCTGAACCTTGGACACCGCTATGGCCACGAATAGGCATAACGCCACAATGTTTTCTGCCAATAAATCCGCGTAACATGGCAAGGTTTGCGACTTGTGATATATTATCAGTTGCAAAGCGATGCTGAGTGAGACCCATACTCCAAATAAACACCCCTGAATTGGCATTGGCAAGCAGTACAGCGAATTCCTTCATTCTTTCTTTAGATAAGCCTGACGATGCTTCGAGATCCGACCATTTTAACTGAGTGACATGCTGTTTTACATCTTTTATGCCGGTTGTATGCGCTTGGATAAATTCATGGTCAAGAGCGGAATGGGGCGCTTGTTCCTCCATATCAAACCAATGTTTGATGACACCATTCATAAACGCAATATCGCCGCCTATATTGACTTGATAAAAATCATCCGCTATTTTTGTGCCGAATAAAGCACTTTCTGGGATAGAAGGGACCCAATATTTTTCCATTGCAGGCTCTTTATATGGATTGATGACAATGATCTTGGTTCCTTTCTTTTTAGCGGCGTACATATATTTAGTCGAAACCGGCTGGTTGTTTGCTGCAACAGAGCCCCAAAATATCAATACATCTGTTCCAATCCAATCACTGTAATTGCAGCTGGATGCACCTATACCAAGGGAGCGTTTAAGAGCGGTTTTGCTTGGTGAATGGCAAATACGAGAAGCATTATCGATATGATTTGTTCCAATAAATCGCGCAGCTTTCGCCGCAGTATAGTACACTTCATTTGTAATCCCTCTAGCCGTTAAATAGAAAGCAAGCTGACGTTTATCAATCGATTTGATTTTAGCGGCGATTTGATCTAATGCACTATCCCAAGAAATGCGTGTAAAGGCATTCTCACCTTTTTTTCGAATCAGGGGATAAGGAATACGCCCAAGTTTTCGAAGAGACGTGCTATCCATTTGTTTGAGCCGCTCAATATCTTCGAACCATTTTGGATCAATAGCTGGCATTGTGTTAAGTCGTAACACATTCAGTCTTGTCGTGCATATATGGGGTCCTGCTAGTGTTTGATCGTATAAACCTGATACACCAAGAGCACAGCCGTCACAAACGCCCTGAGTCAATATACGGTACGCATAGGGGAGATTATCTTTGTTCTCCCATGCCACTTTCATCGTGTCTCGAATGTGTTTCGGTTTTACTTTTCCGAGCCCCATAGGAGCAAAAGAGGCCCATAGCTTTGGTGAGGGTTTTTTGTTGAGTTTAATAGGCCCCTTGTGTTTTGTTTTTCCCATGATATCGTCACCCTCCTATCATTTTGTAAAGCGTTTTCATATCTAAAAATTACCTGTAGATTGTCATTCTGTCAAATTCATATTAAGAGCGGACCGTGACAGAAGAAGGAGCAGTAAGATTTGATTCACGAAGTTGTTTAATGTCCTTCCGAATGAGAAGAGATATGATAAACGCAATGAAAAATAGGCCAGAGAAGACCATGAGACTTTGTGTGTAATTGCCTGTAATGTCACGAATAAAGGAGGAAAATAAAGGTCCTGCTAAACCAGCAGCGGCCCAAGCGGTGAGAATATAACCGTGTATGGCACCTAGCTGCTTCGTACCAAATAAATCTCCGATATAGGCTGGAATTGAAGCAAACCCTCCTCCGTAACACGTATAAATGATTGCCATCACGATTGAAAAGATGAGCGGTTCTTTTAAGTAGGGAAGTAAGGGAAAAGCAATGAGCTGTATAGTAAAGAAAATCGTATACGTATTTGGCCTTCCGATATAATCAGAGAAGGATGCCCATCCGATCCGTCCTAGCCCATTAAAAGCACCTAAAATTCCAACAAGAGTAGCTGCTGCACCCGCCGTGAAACCAACACTTTCTTGAGCAAGCGGTGATGCTACAGAAATAATAGCAATTCCGCATGTGATATTAATAAAGAGCATGACCCACAAATAATAAAAACGCCGTGTTTTAATGGCTTCATTTGCGGTGAGCTGTGATAAATCTTGAGGAATTTTCCTTTGGCTTGTTTTTAGCACGTTAAATTGTTTGACATCATCAGGTGTTGGTGGTGATAAATAAAGAGATGAAACGACCATGATGATAAAATAAGAGATTCCGAGAATATAGAAGGTATTTGCAATATCAACTTTTTCAATGAGAAATTGAATAATGGGACTGCAAATCAGAGAAGCAAATCCAAAACCCATAATGGCTAAACCCGTTGCGAGTCCTCTTCGATCTGGAAACCATTTGACTAATGTTGATACTGGAGCAATATAGCCTACACCTAATCCGATTCCAGCGAGTACACCATAAAATAAATAGAGGAGAGGTAATGAAGACATGTGGACAGCAAACCCTGATCCAGTCATCCCAATGCCGAAGAAAATAGCTGAGAAGAGCCCTGATGCCCTCGGCCCATACTTTTCAACGAAATGCCCCATAAAGGCAGCTGATAAACCTAAAAATAAAATAGCGATGCTAAATGTCAGGCTTATTTCTGTTAATGACCATTGAAAGGTTTGATGTAAAGGATTCGTAAAAACACTCCATGCATAAACAGATCCGATAGATAAATGAATCCCCACAGCACTTGTAGCGATCAGCCAACGATTTTTTGTTTTATTCATTGTGTTCCCTCCATATAAAGCAAACAAAAAGTTTGATAAGATAGAAATATGTTACATTTTTATGACTTTTTAAAATAATATCACAATTCGTCTGGTTCATATAACTAAATTTGTGTTGAAAGGAAGATCAGATCATGAATCCTTCTGTTAAAACGAAACGGCGCATACACCAATATCGCAAAGGTCAAATGACATGTAAAACAGATGAAGTTGTAGAAGAATTCCCTTTAACCGTGCTGGTAAATGGTGAAGAGTTTGTCACACTCGTTTGTTCACCAGATCATTTGAAAGAATTGGTGATCGGTTTTTTAGCTTCAGAAGGAGTCATTCGATTTGAAAAAGAGATTAAAAGGTTTACAATAGATGAAAGTATGGGTTTTGCATATGTTGACTTACATCACTCAACTCATTTCCAATCCTCAGATTTTACAAAACGAGTGATCGGATCTTGCTGTGGGAAAGGAAGGCATTTTTATTTTCTCCAAGATGTGAAGACGGCAAAAACAGCCATTGACCGAATCAGTATTTCTGCTGAAACTTGTATTCATTTAATGAAATGTTTACAGGAGGAAAGTCAGTTATTTCAACATACTGGTGGTGTCCATAATGCTGGACTGTGTGATACAGAAAAGCTATTCATCACTAGGACGGATATAGGACGGCATAATGCGTTGGATAAAATCTATGGATATTGTTTACTTCATAAAATCCTACTGAGAGATAAAATCCTTGTATTTAGCGGCCGGATATCATCTGAAGTTCTGTTGAAGGCAGCAAAATTAGGAGTATCAATCGTCATATCAAAATCAGCTCCTACTGAGTTAGCACTTAAAATGGCAGAAGAATTAAATATTACAACAGTTGGATTCGTAAGAGGAGAATCTTTTAATATCTATACTCATCATCAGCGTATTACAGAATAGGAGGCTAAGTATGGTCAGTATTTTGGATAAAAGACATCGGCCATTGCGCGATTTAAGAATATCCGTAACAGATCGCTGTAATTTTAGATGTACGTACTGTATGCCTGCTGAAATCTTTGGACCAGATTATCCTTTTTTAGATAAAGAAGAGCTGCTTAGCTTCGAGGAAATTGAACGACTTGCTGCGCTTTTTGCAAAGGAATTAGGTGTGGTGAAATTACGTATTACAGGCGGTGAACCTTTAATGCGTAAAGATTTGCCCGTTTTGATAGAAAAACTCGCAAAAATTCCAGGTATTGAAGACATCGCGATGACAACCAATGGAACGCTGTTACCTTTGTACGCAAATAAGCTAAAGAAAGCAGGTCTGAATAGAGTCACCATTAGTTTAGATTCTTTAAATCCAGATCGTTTTAAGCAGATGAATGGAAGACACATTTCTATCCAAAAAGTATTTGATGGGATAGAGGCTGCAAAAAAAGCTGGACTTGCTATTAAGATCAATATGGTTGTCCAAAAAGGTGTGAATGATCAAGATATCTTACCAATGGCAGCCTATTTTAAAAAAGAAGGACACATTCTACGATTTATTGAATTCATGGATGTTGGCAATACGAACAAATGGAACCTCAAGCATGTATTGACGAAAAAAGAGATTATGGAGCTAATTCATTCAAAATACCCTATCAAACCAGAACCTCCTCGATATCAAGGGGAAGTAGCCAATCGTTATTTTTATGAGGATGGGTCAGGAGAGATTGGTATTATTTCTTCCGTTTCAGATGCTTTTTGTGGATCTTGTAATAGAGCTAGACTATCTGCACGTGGCGAATTATTCACCTGTCTTTTTGCATCATCGGGTTTTGATCTGAGACGATTCATCCGTAATTCAGAAAATGATGAATACCTAGTGAACATATTGAAGGAACTTTGGTCAAACAGACAGGATCAATATTCAGCTGAGAGAGAGCAAAAGAAAGATCAGAAAAAAGTTGAGATGTCCTACATCGGCGGGTAATGACAACAAAGTATCATGATCATCGATTTTTGAAAAGAAGAGAAAATGCTATAATCACTGTTGAAAATCTTCTTTTAACATCAGGACAATCTTTCCTATAAGGCTCGGCCCCATAAAAAAACAGCAGAGATTCTGCTGTTTTTTAAAATGCTATTTTGTACCTCAAAATTGACGGAGTAAGGATGAAAAAGAGATTTTTATTCATTTTGTCCTGCTTTACATTGATAGGAACTATGCTAAGATCAAATCAATCTTTACCAACTCGATTTTTTCACTCCTGGAATCTGTCCTTTATAGGCAAGCTCACGAAAAGCAATTCGAGACATTTTAAATTTTCTCAAGTAACCTCTAGGACGGCCAGTTAATTCACAGCGGTTTTTTAAGCGAGTGGGTGAAGAGTCTCTAGGTAGTTTCTGCAAAGCTTCATAGTCACCTTTTTCTTTTAGCTCTTTCCTTAATTGTGCATATTTCAAAACGAGCTGCTGCCGCTTTTTTTCTTTTGCTATCTTTGATTTCTTTGCCATTTAAAACCCTCCTGGTTTAAGTGTGTATGTTCCATTGAAAGGGGTCTTCAAACGTTGTCCAATCTTGATCAAATTCTTCAGGTGTAAGTAAGCATTGATCTAGTGTACGAATAATATCTGCTTTAGGTAAATCTACACCGATAAATACAAGTTTTGTATGTCGATCACCAAACTCTACATCCCACTCATCTAGAATGTCTGGTTCCTGATTTAAGATCCGTGATCGTTCTTGCTCAGGCAAGGCAGCAATCCAGTATGCGATTGGTTCAATTGCCACAGATTTTCCGGCTTGTGAAATTAAAATGGTTAAATCATGATGTGTCGCTAGCCATGTAAATCCTTTCGCTCGAACGATTTGCTCTGGCATTTGATCTAACCATGAATTCAGTCTGCCAGTATGAAAAGGGAGCCTTCTTTCATAAACAAAAGATGAGATTTGGTATTCTTCTGTTTCAGGCGTATGCTGAGAGTGTCCAGCATTAATTTCTTTGATCCAGCCCGCAGAAGCACTAGATTTTTCAAAATCGAATAAACCAGTATTCAAAATATCACTAGGCTGTACATTACCTTTAGAGGTTCTAATAATGGTTGCTTCTGGTTGAAGTTTGGTTAACACATGCTCAAGCCGATCTAGTTCTGATGCTGATACAAGATCACATTTATTGATAATGAGCACATCACAAAATTCAATTTGATCAATAAGTAAATCGGAAATCTCTCGTTCATCATCATCTGAAACTGCTTCTTTACGATCCAATAAACTTTCTCCTGACTGGAAATCTGTCCAGAAACGGTTTGCATCTACCACCGTTACCATCGTGTCTAATCTGCAAAAACGTGTCAAATCTATGCCCATTTCTTCATCAATGTAAGAGAAAGTTTGAGCGACAGGAATTGGTTCACTAATACCTGTAGATTCAATAACAATATAATCGATATTCCCAGCCTTACAAAGGCGTTCTACTTCAATTAATAAATCTTCTCTCAATGTGCAACAAATACAACCATTAGATAGTTCAACCAGTTTCTCATCTGATCGAGAGAGTTCGCCGCCTTGCTTAACTAATTCCGCATCAATGTTTATTTCACTCATGTCATTGACAATAACAGCTACTTTTAGCCCTTTACGATTCTGAAGAACATGATTCAATATCGTGGTTTTTCCAGCTCCTAAAAAGCCGCTTAGAACTGTGACAGGTATTCTTTTATCCATTTGTTTTAGTCCTTTTGAACATGCTCATTTTGTATGCCGCCTCACTTATATAGTAATGATTACGATTTAAATCTTAAAAATTATTTTGTTTCCCGATGAAGGGTGTATTTCTTTAATCGTGGAGAATATTTTTTTAACTCCAATCGGTCTGGGTTCGTTCGTTTATTTTTTGTAGTGATATAGTTTCTGTCACCTGTTTCAGTACAGGCTAAGGTGATTTTCACGCGCATAATTGCTATAATCCTCCTTTATTTCGTAATGATTACGATTTGTATTTTAAAATGATAAAGGCTGATTGTCAAGTTTAGTATCAAGTCTATACCAACTCAAATAAAAAAGGGGTATCGTATTTCATTGATACCCCTTTTCATTAATAAAAGTCACCAAGTTCTTCTTCGTAATAATCTTCGTACTGTTGGACATCAGTAGGGAGTTCTTGGAGAAAGGCTAGCCCGCCTAGTATAAACATCAAAACGATAGCGATGAATGAGAGAATAACGGCGGCAATACTTGAAATCGCAAACAGTGTTTGCATTTTCATCATCTTAGCATATTGTACCAATAATTCTTCGTAAGAAGTATCAGGCGCTTGAATCAATTGTTCAGCTGCTTTCACGGATTTTTGGACATGAATTCCCATCATAATCAGAAAAACGCCAATGGCAGCAGGAAGAACAAGCCAAAACCCACTGAGGATGGACAGACCACCTGAAATATAGAGAAAGATGCTCCCAACCTTTCCCCACTTTGTTATTGAATGAAGAGATTGAATGATTTTCTCAGTTTGTTGCAATTGTGTTCACTCCTTTATGTACTCATTCTTTATCATACTGGAGCATGTAGTACTTTAGGAAGAGTGAATGTTGATCAATTGATTTTTTTTCATCATTTATTTACTTTTTATGATAATTAAATGATTTTCGAACTATCAATCTGAAAAGAAGACAAAGCGTCTCTTTCTTCAAGAGACGCTCCGTTTATAACTCTTTTCCTAAAATATCTAAGTCGTACCGATTGCCGTCCATTTCTGCGATGCGTGGTAAATGTCCCCAAGTCTCAAAGCCGTGCTTCTTAAATAATTTGATGCTGGCTTCGTTGTGGCCAAAAATAAAGGCAAGTAACGTTCGGATGCCTAATGAGGGTGCCAATTCGAGCGCCTCTTGTAAGAACATTGACCCTAAACCTTTTCCTCGATAGTTTTGGTTCAAATAAATACTCATTTCAACCGTACCGTTGTATGCGGGACTGCCGTAAAACGTTTCAAAACTGAGCCAGCCGTAGATATTTCCTTCCTCATCTGTTTTCACATAGAGAGGACGTTTCTCTGAATGATTCAAAAACCACTGACGGCGGTCTTCTACTGTAACAGGTTCAGTATCGGCCGTTACTTCTCTTGAAGCAATCGTTGAATTGTAGATATCGACGATCTCTTTGAGGTCATCTTCTGTTGCCATGCGGTTGAAAGTTTTCACCATATGTACCCCCATCTTTTTTCATTCATCATACATATTATTGATGCGATTGCGCAAAATAAAAAGAAAAATGATTTCGTGTGTATATATTTTTTGAAAAGTGTTCAGAATGTTGCTGAGGTGATGAAAAATGAGAGAGGAAGAAAAGAAACGTACTTCCAAAATCACAAAAGTTCAGCAATTTTTCCGTAAGCGCTGGGTATTCCCTGCTATTTACTTGGTCAGCGCAGCGGTCGTGTTAACAGCCGTTCTTTGGTATCAAGCTGTATCGAAAGATGTGAAAGACCAACTATCTGATGGAAATCAAACAGGACAAGAACAGCGTGATGATGCCGTTGAAGTTGGAAAGCCAATTGAAAATGTTGCTATGCCGGTCCAGAATTCTGAGAATGTTTCTGTCGTGAAAAAGTTCTATGAAGCAGATGCTGATCAAAAAGAAAAAGAAGCAGCACTTGTAAACTATAATAACACCTATACCTTAAGCAAAGGTATTGATCTTGCAGATAAAGATGGCAAAGTGTTTGATGTCACAGCTGCTCTTAGTGGAACAGTCGTTCAGGCGAAAAAAGATCCAGTTCTCGGTCACGTTGTTGAAATTGAACATGAAGATGGATTGTCTACTGTGTATCAATCGTTGTCTCAAGTGAGTGTAAAAGAAGGCGATGAAGTGAAACAGAATGATGTCATCGGTGCTTCTGGTAAGAATCTATATGGTGCTGAAAGCGGCAACCATGTTCACTTTGAAATTCGTATGGAAGGTTTAGCGCTTAATCCGCTTAGCTTCATTGATAAGCCTGTTTCTTCCATTGAAAAAGCAGCGCAAGAAGTGACGGAAGAAGCAAAAGAACCTGCTCAGCCAAAAGCTGATGACAAAATGAAGGAACCTGCTGCTGACGATAAGGCAAAAGAGCCGGCTGAAGAAAAATCTGAAGATAAGTCTGATGAGAAGGGGAAATCCTCTGATCAAGAAAAGTCTTCTGATTCCTCTAAAGACCGCAGTCAGTCAGAAGAAACAAAACAATCTTAATGTCATGTCAGATCCTCTGTGTAGATAAATGCACAGAGGTTTTTTTCTGTCTTTAAAAAAACCTCCGCCATATGGCGGAGGGGATGCTATAAGGCGGCAGGTCCTTCTTCACCTGTCCGAATGTTGATTGTATTTTCTATCTCATATATAAAAATCTTCCCATCCCCTGGTTCGCCTGTACGCAGTACTTTCTGTGCTGTTTCCACGACCTGTTCAACAGGTACTTTGCTTAAGACGATTTCAATCTTTAAACGTTCGTACACATTGCTTTCCTTTTTGACGCCACGGTATAGTTCCGTATGTCCCTTTTGTAATCCGCAGCCGTGCACATTGGAAAAGGTAATCGAGGTGACACCAATCTTTCCAAGCTCCACCTTTAATGTTTCAAAATTAGCTGGACGTGTGACAATCTCCACTTTATACATTTTGCTCATAGAGACACCCCTTTTTTCTTTAATCTTGATATGCTTTTTCGCCGTGCATCGTTAAATCAAGACCGACTGATTCTTCTTCTTCAGTTGCGCGGATCTTGAAGAAGATGTTGACGACTTTGATGATCACGTATGTGACAACTGCAACAAAGACGTATGTGGCCACGATGGCGACAACTTGTTTCCAAAGTAAGCTTGGATCGCCGTAAAATAAGCCGTTGGCTCCGCCATCATTGACAGATGTAGTGGCGAAAAGGCCTGTAGCAATGCCTCCCCACGTACCGCCGATTCCGTGGAGACCGAATGCATCCAGTGCATCGTCATAGCCGAACTTGGCTTTGAGTGAATAGACGCCCCAGAAACAAACGATTCCGCCGATGATTCCGATGATGATCGAAGCGAATGGTGTGACAAAACCTGCGGCAGGTGTAATCGCTACTAGGCCTGCAATGGCGCCAGAGATTGCACCTAGCATCGTTGGTTTTTTGTTGATCATCCATTCGACTAACAGCCAGCCGATGATTCCTGCAGCAGCTGCTGTATTCGTGTTAATAAAGGCATACATGGCGACACTATCTAATGTGAGGGCACTTCCTACGTTAAACCCAAACCAGCCAAACCAAATCACAGCTCCGCCAAGAAGTGTGTAGATCAAGTTATGCGGAGAAGAGTTTGCCGCTTCTTTTCGCTTCCCGAGAACAATGGCTACGACTAGACCAGCCACACCGGATGATATGTGGACGACGTTTCCACCGGCGAAGTCAAGTGCTCCCATTTCGCCAATCCAGCCGCCACCCCATACCCAGTGTGCGACTGGAGCGTATACAAATGTGACCCAAAGGAGTGTAAACACGACCACCGCTGAGTAACGAATACGTTCAGCGAAGGCACCAGAGATAATGGCTGTTGTGAGGACGGCAAAGGTCATTTGGAACATCATGAACAATGAATGTGGAATCGTATCACTATATGAACCAGGTTCAAAGCCAACGCCTTTTAGTCCAACCCAGTCAAAGCCTCCGATCCATGCATTGCCTGGCGCAAAGGCCAGTGAATAGCCAAACACGATCCAGACGATAGAGACAATGGCTAGTGAGGTTAAGCTGTGCATTGTCGTACTTAACACGTTTTTACTTCTCACAAGTCCTCCGTAGAATAAGGCTAAACCCGGTGTCATTAACCACACGAGTAGTGCGCAGAAGAACATAAATACTGTATCACCCATTTGCATGCTGCATTCCCCCGAATCATTCAGAATTAATAGATTTCTTAATTCTTCATTATAGAGAGAAAAGTCATATATAACATATTCATGTAAGTTTATCTAACATGGTTTTTTGGTCATTATCAATATAAATGGATGAAAAGTTCGTAAAAAATGAGAATAAACGTGTATGAACGACGAAAAATAAAGGGCGTTTGACCTATAAAATCGAACTGAGAAACAATTTGGTTCGCTCCTCTTGAGGAGAATCAAATAATTCTGATGGGGTACCTTGTTCGACAATTCGTCCTTCATGCATATAAACAACTCGGTCAGCTACTTCTTTTGCGAAGCCCATTTCATGAGTGACGATGACCATTGTCATGCCTTCTTTGGCAAGACTTTTCATGGTTTGCAGCACTTCGCCTACAAGCTCTGGGTCCAGCGCAGAAGTAGGCTCGTCAAATAACATGACATCGGGCTTCATGGCGAGAGCTCGTGCGATGGCAACGCGCTGTTTTTGACCGCCTGATAGCTTTGAAGGGTACACTTTTGCTTTATCCGCTAGTCCGACTTTCTCTAATAAGATATTGGCTTCAGTTATCGCTTGTGCTTTCTTTGTTTTTTTCACCATGACCGGTGCTTCGATGATGTTTTCAAGCACGGTTTTGTGCGGAAAGAGATTAAAATGCTGAAACACCATGCCTATTTTCTGCCTCATTTCGTTTAATTGATCTCGTTTTGGATGAACGGGACTGCCATCAATGATGATCTGACCGTCATTTTTTATTTCTAAAAAATTCATACAACGGAGCAAGGTGCTTTTCCCAGAGCCGCTTGCACCAATTAAGACGACGACATCATTTTCATATACAGTGAGATCGATATCTTTTAAGACATGCAGCTCTCCAAAGTATTTATTCAGTTTTTCAACACGAATGATTTCTTTTGATTCTGTCATGCTTCTCCTCCTAATGATCACTGACTGATAGTTTCTTCTCAACGGTTTGCACAGCGAATGTTAACAGCAGGACAAGAACTAAGTAATAGACAGCCACGACAAGTAAGTACGTCATGTTGTCAAAACTGTTGGAGCCTTGAGTAGTGGCTATGTTAAAGAGTTCATTGACGCTGATGAAGGCAGCAAGTGATGAATCTTTTAAGCCGATGATAAACTGATTGCCGAGAGGGGGAAGGGCGCGCCGCATCGCTTGCGGTAGAATGATACGTCTCATGGTTAGAAATCGCCCCATGCCAAGAGAACGTCCTGCTTCTTTTTGACCTTGATCGATTGATTGAATCGCCCCTCTGAATATTTCTGCTATATAGGCACCGTTATGGAAGGCAAGCGCAATAGAGGCTGCCCAAAAGTCGGGTATATTTAATTCTGTCAGCCCAAAATACAGGATAAAAATCTGCACAATGAGTGGTGTCCCGCGTACAAGGAAGATATAGGCATTTGCGATATAACCGAAAACGGCTACGTGGGATATTTTTAGTAAGGCAAAGAAAAGCCCGATGAACATGCCGATGAAAATACTGATGACAGTGAGTTGTAAGGTGAGCAGCATTCCTTCTAAGAAAACGCCTCTAGAATCAATCAGCGTTTGAAAAAAGTGTGATAAGGTAGGCAAAACAATCATCTCCATTTGAAGAAAGTGCGCCTAGAGAAAGGCGCACAATCGTGGTTTTAATCCTGTTTGACGGTAATATCTTCGTCAAAATACTTTTCGCTAATTTGTCTTAATGTTCCGTCTTTTCTAAGTGCGTCAATCGCATCGTTGATTTCTTTTATGAGCTCTTTATTGTCTTTAGAGACAGCGATTGCTTGCTCACTTTGCCCGAGTCTTTCTTGTGCTTCAATTTTAAGTTTTTTCTTCATGGCTTCTGCACCTGTGGCAAAATCAGTGACGACCGCATCGTGTTTGCCGTTGGCTAGTGCTTCTAAAGCGACAACATCACTGTCGTAATATTTTGGTTCCTGCCCGCTATGTTCTTTGGCAATATCCGCATAAGACGAACCTTTAGAGACAGCGATTTCTTTGTCTTTTAAGTCATCTGCACTGTGAATGTCTGCGCCGGGTCTTGTGAAGATTTGCGGACCGGAGTAGTAATACGGTTGAGAAAAAAGGACGTGTTTTTTTCGTTCCTCGTTGATGGTATGACTTGCAACGGCCGCATCAAATTTACCTGCTTTGACGCCTTCGACGATGCCTGCGAATTTATATTTTTTCTGTACAGGCTCTAGGCCCATCTTGTCACTAATCGCATTGCCGACATCAATATCAAAGCCGGACATCTGGTTTCCATCCATGTAACTGAATGGGTGGAATTCACCTGATGCTGCAAAAATAAATTTCCCATCCTCCAAAATCGGCGACCCTTTCGCTGTAGAATTACGTTTATCTCCGTTCCCATTTGTTTCATTTGAACCGCACGAAGACAGAAGTAATACTGCAACCGAGAAAAGGGCTGGGACCCAAAACCGTCTTTTTTTAATAATAAGCTATCTCCTCCTTTTCAGCCGTTCTCCGTATAAGGAGAAAGTAGGCTTTTAAATATGTGTAGCATCTTACCATTTGTTCCTCATATTCTCAATTTTATATGCGCTTTTCCAACACTTGCCCTTTTTAGAATGTATGTCTTGCTTTTCGGAGAGAGAACTTGAATTGCTAAGGGTAAAAAAGGGAAATGAATCTCATAATAACGAGGAGATAGACAAAGAACGTGTATGTCAAAAGAAGGGGGCGGGTGTATGATCAAATGGAAAAACAACAGAAAAGTCTTTTTAACGGCGATTGCTTTTGGCACGATGTTAAATCCATTGAATTCCTCAATGATTTCTTTAGCCTTGCATCAAATTCAGCATGAGTTCGGTTTGTCGTTTACGACGGTATCTTGGCTCATTTCAACCTTTTATTTGGCCAGCGCGGTCACGCAGCCGGTGAGTGGACGAATTGGAGATCATGTGATGAGCCGGAGAACTTTATTTTTATTTGGACTAGTTCTAGTGGCAGTCTCAGCCATTTGTGCGCCGTTTGCCCCGACTTTTGCGGTGCTGATTGTAATCCGGCTTCTTCAGGCGATTGGAAGCAGTGCGATCTATCCTTCAGGTGTTGGACTGATTCGGGATCATGTGAAGGAACGACAAGCTTCTGCTTTAGCGGTATTGTCTATTTTTGCTTCAGCGATGACAGCACTCGGGCCGACACTTGGCGGGTTTTTGATGACAATCGGCAGCTGGCCGGCGATCTTTTTAGTGAATCTGCCATTCATATTGATTAGTTTTTTTCTAGGCCTTTCCTTGTTTCCTAAGGAGAAAAAGAAAAAATTGCGTATCGGAGACACTGTCCGAAAGCTTGATTTGCCAGGGATGTTTCTATTTACAGTTTGTATTGTCCTTTTGCTTTCTTTTTTATTATCACTATCTGATGGTATTCAGTATGTACAGGGCATTCTCTGTCTTGTGAGTGCAGGTGCTTTTATATGGTGGGAATATCAGGTGGATGAGCCATTTATCCAAATTCGGATGTTCAGGCAGGAGAAACGGCTTTCGCTTGTGTATGTGCAATTTATCATTTTGAATATTTTCTTCTATTGCCTCTTTTTTGGCTTGCCAAGTTATTTTCAGGATGAATTGGGCTGGCGTGTGGAGATGACGGGTCTCTTTATGCTTTGCATGTCTGGCGTGAGCATTATGGTATCGCCGCTGACTGGCAAGTGGGTAGATCGCGGCGATGAACGGCACCCTGTTTTGGCAAGTGCTGTGCTGATGCTGGCCGGCGCTTCCGCCATGACTTTCTTTTTTATTCCTGCGCCATTCTGGGGGAAAGGACTGGTTCTTGCTTTGCTTGGACTCAGTTACGGGATTGGAAATGTTGCGCTTCAAGCTGCGATGTTAAAAGCGAGCCCTCAACAAATGATTGGCACGACCTCTGGGCTTTTTCAAACATGCAGGTACCTTGGTTCCATTCTGTCATCTGCCGTGCTTGGCATGCTGTTTGGTGAGGAAATTGCAGGTTCTCATTTTGAACAATTAGGCTGGACATTGATCATGATTTCTCTTGTCGGCATTAGCGTCAGCCTTTATTTTTCGAGTATGGTCAGAGGAAAACAAACAATGAAAAAAGCGGCTGGGATAAAGTAGAAGAGAGGTCTTCCATACTTTATCGCAAGCCGCTTAAGAGTTGGACAGGTCTGATCCTTGGTCCTTTTGCTTCCTTCTGAAAATTTTGCCCACAATGTTCTCGTAAAATGTCACGATACGGTCAATTGGAGAGTCAAAGAACTTCCATAATTTATTCATGATAAAGACAACCACAATCGATACGATCAAGCTGCCTAATACATCAAATGGATAATGATGACCGACCCAGATGCGGGAGAACCCTGTCAGTAATCCAAAAACAAGCAAAATATTGCCGAGTTTTTTATTACGGGATCGAATGGCTAGTGAAAGAGCCAGTGCACCTGTTGTGTGGTCACTTGGGAAGGAAGCGTCTGCTGAGTGCGGGATGAGTGTGTCGACTTTGTGCGCCACAAACGGCCGCTCTTCATAATAAAACAGCGTAATAGCAAAATTGACGATGAGTGCCACGATGCCTGTTACACCAGAAAAGAAGACATGCTTCTTAAATTTGTGATTACCTAAAAACCAGCAAATCAATAAGACGAGGGCATATACGAGAATGGCCTTTTTCGTAATGAAAATCATGGCCTGATCTAAAAACTCAGAATGATGAGCCATCCCGTGTATGACTTTAAACAATTCGTAATTCAAAACATCACCTATACTTTCGCTTAACGCCAACTATTTTTCAAAAGACCTATCTGTTCATTTGAAATATCCTATATTTTAGCATGTTTTCAGTGAAGTTTAAAACAGTATCCTATTCTGATAGGGAAACCTTTTGTGCTTTTGCTTCTTGCGGTTTTCGTTCGCTCCAATAAAAAACGCCCATGCTGAGTAACACGACAACGCCAGCAATGAGATATACATTTGAAAAATCTGTGAAGCTGACAAGCAGTCCGAAGACAAATGATCCAGCGGCAATCCCCGTATCATACAGGGTAAAGAAAGTTGCTGTGGCGTAGCCTGTACGGTGTGCTGGTGAGTGCTGTATCGCAAGTGTTTGTAGACATGGCACCAAAGAGCCGTAGCCAAGGCCGATGACAGCGCCGGATAAAAGAAGCATGGTGGCTGTTTGGGTAGCGGTCAGCATCCATAAACCAATCGCAAAGAGAGCGATCGATGGGTAGATCACTATATGAGGCCCGACTCGGTCAAACAGTCTGCCTGTAAATGGACGTGATCCAAGCATCGCAGCTGCAAAAACAATGAAGAAATAACTGCTTGCACCCATTAGGTTCAGGGAATTGGCATAGACTGAAATAAATGAAATGATCGGCGAGTAACAGAAGGAGATAATGATTCCAACTGCTGCCGTTTTTAAAGCACCTTTTTCAAACAGGTGAGAAAAAGTGAATCGAAAGATGACACTTCCGCCGTTTTCAGGCTCTGGCTGTCTAATCAGCATCGTGAAAGCTGCACCGATGGAGACGATGATGGAAAAGAGCAGAAATAAAGAATGGAATCCTACTTTTCCGACTTGATTCAGTGCGATAAACGGACCGATGACCACGGCAAGGTTCATCGACATGACAAAGTATCCAAGACCCTCTCCTCGTTTATGTTTCGGAATCATATCAGCAGCAATGGCACTTGCTACGGTTGTCAAAATGCTGAAGAAGATTCCTTGCACGAAACGCAGCATGAGAAGTGTTTGGAATTGATCAATTGGAATGTATAAATAAGTGAGCAGGGCAAAAGCCGTTGAAGAAAAAATCGCCATGCGTTTCTTGCCGAATTTCTCAATAATGGCCCCTGAAAATGGTCTTGTCACAATTGCTGATAATAAGAAGACCGTCACAAGGAGGCCGCCCTGTGATTCTGTTCCATTTAATTCATCCATTGTGTAAATGGGGAGTAGTGTCAAAAGGGCATAAAAAGAGGTGAATGTAAATAAATTCACCAGGACAATCATGATAAAGTCTTTTGTCCAAATGCGTTCGTTCATGGTGTATGTCACTTCCTATTCAGTTGATAATTTGTGTAAAAGTGTATGGAGGAGTTGTTTTTCTTCGTAGGTAAAATCTGAAAGACATTCTTCTTCAAATTGTTCCATCGTCTGTTTGATTTTTTTAAACTTTGCTTTTGCATCGTCTGTCATGACGATGAGATTCTCACGTTTGTCTTTTCCTTGGACTCGTTTCACCCAGCCGTTTGCTTCTAGACGCGTCACGGTTCTGGTAATCGTCGGTGCTTCGACGTTCAAATAGGTCCAAATATCTTTTTGCGTTTTAGGGCCGAATGTATCCAAACAAAAAAGTACAGTCCACTGGGACATGTACAAGTCATAAGCAGCAAGCGCTTCGTTCGCTTTTTTAGACAGCAGCCGCGCGCTTTGATGTATTTGATGTAAACACTCTCTGTTTAACGTATCCATAGGCTCACCTTTATTCGTTATTTATCTAGGTAAATAAATTCACCTTTCCTATTTTACGTGTTACACCGATGCTTGTAAAGTGAAAATTTTCGCCACTCGAAATGATTTTTTGTTTTGTCTTTTCTGATAAATCCCTTGTCCCATCTTCATTTTTAGCATATTCCCTATGCAATGCTAATACACTGTTACAAACCTGACAAAGAGAGTGTTTGAGGTGAGGGATCGTGTTTGGCATTTACTACCTAATGGATGAGAAATTAAGACGAACAAGCGCCGCTGAAAATGGATAATATTGATACGGATCTCATTTCACACTTCTCACATCCATTTTAGGGAGGTCGAGTGGTGTGCACGATTACATCAAAGAGCGAACAATCAAGATAGGAAAGTATATCGTGGAGACAAAGAAAACCGTTCGTGTAATTGCGAAAGAATTTGGAGTCTCTAAAAGTACTGTACACAAGGATCTAACAGAAAGACTGCCAGAAATTAATCCAGATCTGGCTAACGAAGTGAAGGAGATACTGGATTATCATAAATCAATCCGTCATCTGC
This sequence comes from Bacillus sp. UNC125MFCrub1.1, assembly GCF_000701305.1. Taxonomy (NCBI): domain Bacteria; kingdom Bacillati; phylum Bacillota; class Bacilli; order Caryophanales; family Bacillaceae; genus Bacillus; species Bacillus sp. UNC125MFCrub1.1. The sequence continues at coordinate 589,179 of NZ_JNIG01000009.1, read as the reverse complement.
GAGGGGGAGAAGCCACAAAGTTAAAGTATAAAAAAGAAGAAATTTTAGAAGGTGAGCCTGTAAAACAGTAAGCTTTAGTTCTTTGTTCATAAACATGATATATATATCTTCCTCTTATCGGTAGTTTCTAACCACAAATTTTGTAAAGACTTTTGTAAAGAAATATCTTTTTTTCTGCAAATTATGATAGAATATATAATTAGGGCAGAATGTGGTATTTGCTATGGAAACAGATTTTCAAGGAGGATATATATAGATGTTTGCTAGGGATATTGGAATTGATCTTGGTACTGCAAATGTACTGATTCATGTCAAAGGAAAAGGAATTGTGTTAAATGAACCATCTGTTGTCGCTCTTGATAAAAACAGCGGGAAAGTATTAGCTGTTGGAGAAGAAGCGAGACGTATGGTTGGACGTACGCCTGGGAATATTGTTGCGATTCGTCCATTAAAAGATGGCGTAATTGCTGATTTTGAAGTAACTGAAGCGATGCTCAAGCATTTTATTAACAAATTGAATGTGAAAGGGCTGTTCTCTAAGCCGCGTATGCTCATCTGCTGCCCGACAAACATTACATCTGTTGAGCAGAAGGCAATCAAAGAAGCTGCTGAAAAAAGCGGCGGGAAGCATGTATTTCTTGAAGAAGAGCCAAAAGTAGCAGCTATTGGTGCTGGTATGGATATTTTTCAGCCAAGTGGAAACATGGTCGTAGATATTGGAGGCGGAACGACAGATATCGCTGTCATCTCGATGGGTGACATTGTAACCGCCTCTTCTATTAAAATGGCTGGAGACAAATTTGACCTGGAAATTCTAAACTACATTAAAAAAGAGTACAAGCTGTTGATCGGTGAGCGAACTGCAGAGGACATTAAGATCCAAGTTGCAACGGTATTCCCAGACGCACGTCACGAAGAGATCTCGATTCGTGGACGAGACATGGTGACAGGATTACCAAGAACGATTACCGTCACAAGCAAAGAAGTAGAAGAAGCATTACGTGAATCTGTATCTGCCATTGTTCAGGCTGCGAAACAAGTTCTTGAAAGAACACCACCTGAATTATCAGCTGATATCATTGACCGCGGCGTCATCATTACTGGTGGCGGAGCGCTTCTAAACGGGCTTGATCAATTGCTTGCAGAAGAGCTGAAAGTACCGGTTTTCGTTGCAGAAAACCCAATGGATTGTGTAGCAGTTGGTACTGGCGTGATGCTTGATAACATGGACAAGCTGCCAAAGCGTAAACTCAGCTAATGATTTCCCTCATTCTTTTTAGAAAGAATGGGGGATTTTTATTAAAGAAGCCTGCCAATATGCCGATATATTTCATAGAAGATTGTGTACTGATGATTTTAGGTCATGTGAAAGAATTTGAATGAGGTGAGCACGTGTTAAAAGGACTATACACCGCAACATCTGCCATGATCGCTCAAGAGCGGCGGACAGAAATGCTTTCAAATAATATCGCAAATGCGAATACTCCAGGCTATAAAGCAGATGAAGGGGCCATGCGCGCATTTCCAGAAATGCTGCTAAGCCGAATGGAATCAGGACGTTTCCAAACATCTTCAGGCAAAGGCTTTAGTATCCCGCAGCAAACGGCGATTGGCGGAATTAATACGGGAACATACATGCAGGAATTAATTCCTCAATTTACACAAGGAACATTAAAAACAACGGATCAAACAACGGATATCGCATTAGTAGAAAATAATGTACCCATCAACCCGGAGACAAATCAAAAGTCAGCGCTTTTTTATGCTGTGAATACACCAGAAGGCGTTCGTTATACGAAAAGCAGTTCCATTACATTGAATGATCAAAATCAGCTGACGATCAATGGACGTGCCCTCCTTTCCGTGACGGGCCAGCCGATTACCGTTCAAAGTGAGAATTTCAAAGTGAACGCAGATGGAACCGTGAGTGAAAACGGACAAAACCTTGGACAAATTGATGTACGTGTTGCAATGGATACAAGAAACCTTGCGCGTGAAGGAAATGATTTATACCGTACAGCTGATAATCAGCCTCTTCCAAGTGCGGTCAATAACGGTCAAATGTCCTATACATTAAGCCAAGGTGTATCAGAGCTGTCGAACGTTGATGTGACGAAATCATATACAGAAATGACAACAGCCTACCGCGCATTTGAAACAAACCAAAAAGTGGTTCAGGCATATGATAAGAGTTTAGAAAAAGCAGTGAACGAAATCGGAAGAGTGTATTAATGAAGAAATGAAGAGAGAGGAGGATTCTCATGCTTAGAACGATGATCAATGCAGCTGTGTCGATGAACGAGGTGCAAAAACAGCTTGATATCATTAGTAATAACATCGCAAACAGTGAAACAACAGGGTATCGCGCGAAAAACACCCGTTTTTCAGAGCTGGTCAGACAACAGTTTAATCAGGTAGATGAAAAAAATGAGCAGGTGGCAAACAGTCGTCTGACACCTGCTGGTTTAAGGCTTGGAACTGGAACGATGGTCAATGCATCCATTAACTCATTGCAAGGGTCTATTAAAGAAACAGGCCGTGACCTTGATGTTGCATTTGGTGCGCCATCTCAGTATTTGCAGGTCAATGCTGGCGGTAACATCCGGTATACAAGAGATGGCTCTCTTTATTTACAGCCAGGAAATAATCGGAATCAAGTCCAGCTGGTGACAAGCGAAGGCCATCCGATTCTTGACGAAAACGGGAATGAGATTGTCTTAAATGCAAATTTCCGTGATATTTCTATCGATAAAAATGGCCGGCTTACAGCTATCTCTCGAGGCAATCAACCGAATCAGCAGGTGAACCTTGGGGTTGTTCAAGTGAATAATTCTTCAGCACTCATCTCTGAAGGAGAAAATTTGTTCTCAGTCGACGGCAACTATCAAGGCGCTTTAACGGCACTGAATGGGGCAAACCGTCAGGCCATTCAACTTCAGCAAGGTGCACTTGAAACGTCGAATGTGGACATGTCTAAAGAATTAACAGACCTCATGACAACACAGCGTTCGTATCAGATGAACTCAAGAACCATTACGATGGGCGATCAGATGCTAGGACTCATTAATACCATTCGATAATGAGCAGGCGGATGTCAGCCTCTCATGATAAAAAAGGCGGCTCGCTCAAAGTCGCCCTTTTTTTTATAAAAATCTGAGACATCTGCAAGCAGATCTTCAAGATCAATCCAGGCTTCTTTTCGTTCAAGACATGTGACGAGTGTAGCAATCTGTTCATCTGCCTTGGGCGTTTGGCTGTAGAGAAGGAATAAAATTTGGAACTTGATTCTTAATAGATCAAATTGGGCATCAACGGCTTCTTTTAGCCCTTTTTGAATATATTTCATTCCTTCATCAGTTAAATTCTCTTTAAAGCAGGAACGCACAGTTTCATAGAGACACGATACATAGGAGTGGGCAGATTTCCGGTATGCTGGGAGCCGAAGCGCTTTTTTAAAGTATTCTAGTGCTTCCTTATGACGGTTTTGTCTTGACTTGATAAAACCAGCGTCATAATACACGATACCAAGCAGTTCTTGGTCATCAATCATTTTCACGTATTCGATAATTTCAATAAAAATAGCCTCTGCTTCTTCATATTTTTTTTGGTCACTAAAGTTAAGTGCGAGCACAATTTTGCACCGATAAATGCTGTGGATATCCCCGTGCTTTGCAAAGATATTCATGGCTTTTTCAACATGTCGAATGGATAACAGTGAATAGCGGTTGTTATAATAAACACCACTTGTACGGAAATGAAACTCTGCTTCCTCTAGCTCATCGTCTAGCAAGGGCAGTTTCTCTTCTGCTTTTTCAAGATAATGGATGGCATCATTTTGATCGCTCTTCAAAGATTCGTATAAACCGAGAAAAAAGTAAAAATAATATTGTAGTTGATCGTTCATTCGATCTTTGTGGAGCATGAGTTCATGCTTCAGTTTTTCTAAGTCTTCTGTTTGGTTCATCCAGAGCTGATGGCGAAAAAGCATAAGCTGATAATGTAAATGAAGCTCCTGTTTCTTTGACAATCTACGTTTATATTTGGTTAAGGACGTTTTGATCTCTTCAGCCTTCGAAAAATGTCGATGTTTTAGCATTGTATACCACGAATGGAGAAGTTTTTTAATGGATTTATCGCTTATAAAATTCATTTTTACCCTCTTATTCAATCAATGATGTAATATATATTACCATATTTGTGAAAAAACGATGAGTGTAGAGTGGATTATATTTCATGACAATAGGTAATGATAGATTCTATTTTTTACCATAAATGTTGGCTGGACGTTGAAAAATGATTGCATTCATAATATACTTCAATAGGAATCAAATGAAGATCAGCGATATAGAAAAGAAGGAGAGATCAAGATATGCTTGATGCTCAGCAAATTCAAGACATTATTCCACACCGTTATCCATTTTTATTGGTTGACCGTATTCTAGAAGTTGATGGTGAGAAAAGAGCGGTTGGAATCAAAAATGTCACAGTAAATGAAGAATTTTTTAATGGCCATTTCCCAGGATACCCCGTCATGCCGGGTGTGCTTATTGTAGAAGCGCTTGCTCAAGTTTTTGGGGTCATCATGTTAGGTAAAGAAGAGAACAAAGGGAAAATTGGTTTGTTTGCAGGGATTGACAGCTGCCGATTCAAAAGACAGGTTAAGCCAGGTGATCAGCTACGTTTAGAGGTTGAAGTCACACGTCTTCGCGGTCCAGTTGCCAAAGGAAAAGCAGTTGCAACAGTAGATGGCGAAGTGGCATGTGAAGCAGAACTGACATTTTCTATCGGTCCGAAAGTATCGTAATGTGTCTGACGGTTCATCTTGTATGAACCGTTTTTTATATGGAAACATTCAGCCAGAGCGGATGAGGACTTGCTTTTTTGACAAAAAAACGTCATATTAGACAAAAAAAGATGAAGGTGATAAAAATGCTGAAAGAATTTAGAGAGTTTGCCGTCAAGGGGAATGTGATTGACCTTGCTGTCGGTGTCATCATCGGGGGAGCATTTGGCAAAATTGTCACTTCTCTTGTGAATGATTTAATTATGCCGCTTGTTGGTATTATTGTTGGGGGGCATGATTTTAGTGGATTGTCTATTAAAATCGGTTCTGCTCAAATTTTGTATGGAAGTTTCATTCAAACAGTGGTCGACTTCTTGATTATCTCCTTTTCCATTTTTATCTTTATTCGTTATTTAAATAAATTAAAACGGAAAAAGGTAGAGGAAGAGGAAGTGGTTGAAACGCCAGATCAAACGGAAGTGTTGTTAACCGAGATTAGAGATTTATTGAAAAAACAAAGCCAATCGAAAGATGTGCAATAGAAAAAGAGCGGCTCATCCCGCTCTTTTTTATGTGTTCTGTTTAAAAGCATCCAGCAGTTTTTCTCCTGATAGCCCCTCTTTGACGAGGTCTTTTAATACTTCTTCGGTTTCTGTTCTGTAACGATTTGTGATCATTTTACCGTCGAGTAATACAGATATGTTTTCTTCTAAGGCAACGATGTTTTTGACTTGGACCGATAGATGAACAGGGCGGTTGTTTTCTTTTGTAATCGTCACGAGAATCTTTACTTCTGTATGCTGCTGGAAGAGCACCTCAAACACTTGTCTATGCTTCTTTGGAATCAGTGCCTCGATCATCCAGTGATTTTCGCCATCTTCTTTATTAATGATTAAGCCGTCACGAAGGGGAATGCTGGACATTTTATCTTGCTTTGGATCAAGTTCGATTTTTAAATCAATCAGCCTAAAGGTTTTCATATTTATCACCTCACAAGCGTTCATTATTCGTAAGTATCATTATAGCATACAACATCTGTATAAATGAAACCGCTGCCTACTCAGAACTAGCTGCATATAAGTGAAAGGAGATGTTTTATGGAGTCCTATCAACTTCGAAACATACATATTGGTGAGGAAAAGGAAAGCAATGTGAGGGTCTATACATGGGGAGATATTCTCTCATTTTGTGATGTGTATATGGAAGAAGGGGAGTCCCTCACTTTTCAATACGTGACAGACGATCAAATGGACTGTTTTGAATTTCAGTTGTCAATTCATGATGGAAGGCTTTGTTTTTATTGGTTTGCGTGGGACGGGTCTGACTATATTCACATGCCTTCTAGTAATTGGATTCATTCAGATGTTTTTTATCAATTTATGAAAAATAAGTATTTCGTCAAACAAAATAAGATGATGTTTTATACGCAAGCGGTAAAAAGTAAAAATGATTGAGAAAATAAAGAATTTGAAGAACGATTTTGTCATTTTCGTTTTTTGTCTCTTGTGCTATTTCTCAGTAGACTAGGGTTAGCTGAAAGGAAAGGAGGCAAAAGGCAAAGGTCTAGCATCTCGCGGCCCCCCTCTAGCTATAGCTGATAGACTTTGCCTTGTACACATATTCACTGCGTAATAGTAGAACCAAGGTTTATTTGTATCAGTCATGTGTCCCCTGTGAATCCCCTTACGAGTATCCGGTCATGTAGCGTGACCGGGTACTCTTATATTCATTGATAAGCCGATCATCCCTTGCAAATAGTGGATACTCATTTCATAATGATGATGGATTTGATAAACGGAAGGTCAACTGAAAATGAAGGCAAAAAAGGAGAGACCGATGACAAACATTCAATTAATCGCAACGGATTTAGACGGAACTTTATTGAACAGTGAGCACAAAGTGAGTCAGGAAAACGAGCAGGCGTTAAAGGAAGCAGCAGCGAGTGGGATTGAGGTTGTCGTTTCAACAGGCAGAGCGTATTTTGATGTGAAATCTATTTTTGATCAGCTTGGGATGAATACGTGGGTCATTAGTGCAAATGGAGCTGTGATTCATGATCCAGAAGGTCAAGTATATCATTCGGCTGTTCTAGAAGAAGAAAAAGCAAAACACATCTTATCATGGCTTGAAGAGCGTGATTATTACTATGAAGTGTTTACGAATGAAGCCATTTACACACCAAACCGCGGCAGGGAGCTTCTGGCGATAGAAATGGACCGCTTAAAGAGTGCAAATCCAGAAACGGATCAGCGTGTTCTTGAGCAAGCGGCTGAAGTTCAATACAGCCAGTCAGGTTTTGCTTATATTGATACATATCAAGAATTGTTTCGTGAGGATCAGAATCTTTCGTTTTATAACATCTTAGGTTTCTCATTTTTTCAAGACAGATTGAAAGCCGGATGGGATGCGTTTGGACATGATTCTGAATTAACATTGGTTAGTTCGGCTGATCATAACTTTGAAATTGGTGCAAAGGAAGCGTCGAAAGGGCAGGCGTTAACCAGGCTGGCAGAAAAGCTCGGTATTCCATTAAGCCAAACAGCGGCTGTAGGAGACAGTTTAAATGATGAATCGATGATTCGGGCAGCTGGGGTTGGAATTGCAATGGGGAATGCGAGAAAGGATATAAAAGAATTAGCTGATCACGTCACGTTAACAAATGATGAACATGGTGTGGCACATATGATTCAACATCTTTTGAAATAATTGAATCGTATGTATTTGTATAAATGACATAGGATGAAGCGCATTCTACAAAAGAGGAATTCAGAACTACTTCTATTTACACCTGCTATGGAACATCATATAATTTAATTATGAATATAACCCGCTTGTAAGGAAGTTAAGGAGAGTAAACGAATGGCGCTGGAATCTTATAAGTCCGACAATCTGCATTTAATCAAGGAAGCCTTAGACTATACTCAGGTTGGCCTGACGGTGACGGACCCGTCTTTACCTGATAATCCTTTAATATATGTGAACAAGGGCTTTTTAGATATGACAGGCTATCAAGAAACCGAAGTATTAGGAAAGAACTGTCGTTTCCTTCAAGGAGATGAAACTGAACAGATTGCTCTCAAACAAATTAGGGCAGCCATTGAGAACAAAGAGGCTGTCACTGTTCAGTTGAAAAACTATAAAAAATCCGGACAAATGTTTTGGAACGAATTAAGTGTGGCGCCTCTATGGATTGATGAAAATGGAGGGAAACGCCTTTATTTCGTTGGTCTGCAAAAGGATGTTACGAAAGAGAAGGAACAGCAAGAGCTTCTTGAGCAATCCATTGATGAAGTATTGAATATTTCTGTCCCGATTGTTCCGGTGAAGGATGGTATTTCTGTACTGCCGATCATTGGTACGTTAACAGCGCCAAGATTTGATAAAATCATCTCAACAGTCTCCACTTATATCTCTCAATCCAAAGACGATTACTTCATTGTGGATCTGTCTGGTTTATTAGAGGTGGATTCATTTGTGGCAGATGCGATCTTTAAGCTGAATGATTTGATTTTAATGACTGGCACAGAACTGATCGTGACAGGTATTAAACCAAATCTTGCGATGAAAATGGGAGAAATGAGAGAGGACTTCCGTGAGTTGAACACGTATATGAATGTGAAATCTGCATTGAAAAAGCTGCAAATTTAAGCATTCCTTTAGATGAGATTAAAAAAAGAGGACTTTTCATCACGCCCTGAGAAAAGTCCTCTTTTTGCTGTCATTACGATGATTGAGCGGCTGCACTTAACGTGAATAAATCTTCTAGTTCGTTCGTTGACAGCTCTGTAATCCAGCTTTCACTTTGGATAATTTGATCATTTAACGTTTGTTTTGTTTCGAGCATTTGATCAATTTTTTCCTCTATCGTGCCGGTTGTGATCATCTTATGGACATGAACAAACCGCTTTTGCCCGATGCGGTAAGCACGGTCTGTTGCTTGGTTTTCTACAGCAGGATTCCACCATCTATCGTAATGAATGACATGATTGGCGGCGGTTAAGTTTAGTCCGGTTCCTCCTGCTTTTAAAGAAAGAATTAAGATGTTGAACTCTTTTTTCTGGAAGCGTTCCACCATTTTGTCCCGATCATGTTTGGATAAGCTCCCATTTAAAAATTGAACTGGTTCTCCAAACATCTTTTCGGCGAGCTGTTTGATCATGTTGCCCATTTCAATATACTGCGTAAAAATGAGACAGCTTTCTCCTTGTTCGTGTATGGCTTTTAACAGCTCTGCTAATTTATCCATTTTTAATGAACGCTTCAACAATTTCACATCTGTTCCGCTCTCTTTTAAATAAAGAGCAGGGTGATCGCAAATTTGTTTGAGTCTGCCAAGCATACTTAAAATGATGGCTTTCCGCTGCATCCCTGTTAATGAGGCCATATGTTCGAATGTATCTTTGACCAGCTGTTCATATAATGATGCCTGCTCTGCAGATAACGGGATGAATTCTTTTTCTTCTAGTTTCTCTGGCAGATTGAGTGCGACTTCTTCATCTTGTTTTGTTCGTCTTAATAAGAATGGCTTGATCAGCTGCTGTAGCTGTTGGATTCTTTTTTCTTCACGGTCTTTTTCAATCGGAAGGACGAACTTTTTATGAAAACTGGTCAGGCTGCCGAGATATCCTTTGTTCACGAAGTCGAAAATAGACCAAAGCTCTGTCAAGCGGTTCTCCATCGGTGTCCCGCTGAGGGCAATGTGGTGCTGTCCTTTTAATTGCCTAATGGCTCTCGATTGTTTCGTATGGGCATTTTTAATGTTCTGGGCTTCGTCTAAGCAAATGGTATTCCATTTGGCTGCTGTTAATTCATCACGGTCAGAATGTGAGAGACCATACGAAGTGAGGACGATATCTGTTGATTCGTACGCTTTTGTAAAGTTCTCACCTTGTGGACGTGATGGTCCATAATGCAGAGCGACATTCAAATGTGGTGCGAATGTTTCAAGCTCTCTTTGCCAGTTCCCTAATACGGAAGTCGGTGCAATGATGAGAGATGGAGCGGTGTCTTGTTGATGCTCCTTCAAATAGGTGAAATAAGCGATCATTTGAATCGTTTTTCCAAGCCCCATATCATCTGCTAAACAAGCCCCGAATCCATGAGACCTTAAGAACAGAAGCCAGTTGACACCGTGCTGCTGATACGGCCGCAGTGTGCCCTTAAAGGACTCACTCATCTCGTAGGATGGCAGCTCCTGTGTATCATTTAACTGATGAACAAGCCCTCGTAGTTGAGACGAAAGTTCAAATTGAATATGGGCAAAGGCCGAACTGTCTAGCAGCTCAGGAATCGACTCAGAAGAGGCCTCTTGGTCTGCGAGTTCACGTGACAAAATATCCGACATATGAAGTCCTTCGTTCTCAGCGCGCTCCATCCATTTCTTCATTTGCTGGATAAAGGTCGGATCGATTTTAATCCATTGTCCACGAATATTGACAAGACGACGTTTACTTTGAACAAGCTCGTTGAATTCATCTTCTGTCAGCTCAATCCCGTTTGTGGCAAAGCGCCAATTAAAGTCCATAAGGGCATCCATTCCAACGTGCGATTCGCCTCGTGGTGTGGAGGAAATCCGTGCTTTTAGCATCATGGTGCTTTCTTTGACGATTTGCCACCATGATGGGAGCAGGATCTCAATCCCCATGTTCACAAGTGTTTCACTCGCTTCAGACAGGAAGAGCCACGCTTCTTCTTCTGACATGAGGGTGGTACCAGATGTAAATGAGAGCCAAGGGACAATCTGACCGAACCGCTCCAGCTCTCTGGTGATTTTTTCTTGAAACGGACGCCATGATTTTTTTAAAGAACGGATGCCTTCAAAGAAATGCAGATCACTGTTTTTCTTATCACGCAAAAACAGTTCAATTTTCCAATCATCTCCGTCGAAATCAGGCTCATTTAAACGCAAGCCGACAGTGAAAGGCGTTTCATCATCAATCCAGCCGATCGTTTCCAAAAAATCCTGTTCATCTAAAAAATGACCTTGGAAGGAGGAAAGAGCAGGCGATTGTGCAGTCATTCGGTTCCATTTGTGCTGCAAGGCATCATCATATTGAATGTAATCCTGTACGGCAAAGGAGAACCAATCAGCTGTGTAGCCATCTAACAGACCTTCTTTGTCTTTAAAGCGAAGCATTCCTTTTGTCCATGCCTCGAAATCTGGGACAAAATCTTCATCCTCGATGAATTCGTAAATGGTTGAGGCTGTTTTCATAAGCGGCTCTGTTTCATCCGTTAACGTCACATGGCTGAAAGTATTGAATGAATTTTTCCCTAGCAATTCAACGGTCATCCAAGGACTTAACAGGAAGGCAGGTGTGCCAATAAAGCTCACATCTTCTAAGAATGTTCCGTAAAAAGATGATTCGTGCCATTGGAAAAGCTGCCTCTTCATTTCATTTAGCGGTACAGGCTGTCCGTCCTCTGCTTGCGCTGAAATGGTGAAAGAGAAATCTTCGGTTTGTTCTGCATGAATGACAATTTGTTTATGGCGTGTCATCAATTAATTTTCCTTTCTTCATTTCCTCTTGGAACGCACGCAGCCGCTTTGTTGAATCTTGCAGCTGCTGTACATATCTTTCCCACACCGCGTTTTTCTTCGTTTTATGATAAAGCGTACGCAGTTTCTTGAGCATTTTCACAGATTCCCGGTAAGCACTTCGATTCTTTTGATCGAGAAGCAGTGAGATTTCCCGGTGGTATGAAGGAATGAGTGCTTCAGGCTCTTCCTTTGCAATCTGTTTGATTAATTCTTTCTCCAACTCACTGATAGAGAAACCAACGAGGCTGTGTATTTCAATCCATTCTGCATAGCGTTCTTGTGCATATAAGAGCTGACTATATTCAGTAAATGCATAAGGCATACAGATTTGGAGATAGCGTTCATACAAGAAATGATCTTTCGTCTGTTTAAAGTACGCGTCTAAATAAAAGAAGAAATCGCTGACGGCTCCACGCAGTTCTCTATAAGATAGGTCAAGCTGGCAATATTCTTCTAATACATATGTGATCTCTTGATACCAAAGTTTGAGACGCTTCCAGTCCTTGCGGTTTGTGAGATCCTTTAGCCAATTGAGCACATTCGGCAGCATATCTGCATTGAGCAATTTTAATTGCTGGAAGAGTCTTTCGTCTTCTTTTAGCAAATAATCCATATGCATCAGCCCAATGGTGCGCTCAACCGTTTGCTCCTGCTGTTGGGCGCTCTTGAGTAATTCTGTTTCTTTTTTGACCCATTTCCCTCTATTTAATATAGTTCCCCACATTTCCATAAAGACCGCAACTCGTTCATGCTGGAAAGGTCCGCTGATTTGAAGAAGTGTCCGAACGGCAGTTGGTGTGTTTTCAAGAAACGGATCGAGGGAAAAGGAAAGGGCGTATGTCCTCAAATGATCCACTGAATCAAAAATGGTGTTCATGAGCTGTTCTACATATGGATTCATTGAATAAAAGTCTTTTTCGGCATCAAGGCGGCCGAGGTCGATTAGCTCATGGAGCCTTAACCACACATCGATGGACGTATGAATCGCATACAAACTCTTGAATTCAGGTGAAGTGGGTGCGTGTTTTTTCAGGATCGATAAATAGCCGTAATACAAATGCTGTGGTGTTTGCTGGTGCTTCGGTGTCCGTTTCAGCCAGAGGTGAAATTCCTCCTGGAAAAAATTCAGCCAGCTCTGAAGTGATTGTTCATCTGGGCGCTTCACTTGGAAGTGCTGACGAATGAGTTCTTTGCTGCGCTGTAATTCATCCTTCTCTGACCAATTTTCTGTAAAGCCGGTCACACTCTCTACTTGAGCGTATAGCGAAAAGAAGACAGCGAGGATGTGTTTACATAGTCCATCAGCTGGACATGAGCAGCTGCTTCTCACTGGAAACAGCACATGAAGGTGGGCTCTTGCTGCCACGACATCATGTACATAAGCTGACCATTCGGTATCAGACTCTTGCTTGAGCCGATATACGCTGTCCTGTCTATAAGTAATCAATGCTTTTTTGATGAGTTGCTTGTTTTCATCTGTTGCAGGAAGAAGTTCTTTGATCTGTTCGGCTGTTTGTTTGATTTCTTCTTCGTTGATGTTGTGCTGAAGCATTTGATCCGCTCCTAACCAAGTAAAAGATTCCAATTCTTTTATTATAGCTCAATGGTGATTTATAAAAAAGTTTTTCATGAAAATGGTCATAAATTTCAAAAGCTGTCGAATGATGTATTAGAGTATTGCATAAACCAACCATACAGCATATAATAATGAAATTAGTGGAATCGAAAGGATACAGACATGGATAATAAGGGTTTAAATCAAGAAGAGTTTTTAAAGATTTTGATGTACGCTCATGATATTGGTGAAAATTCCAATGATGTCACAACAAAAGAAATGCTTGAAAATCTGATTGCTCATATTCGAAATGGCCTTGTTTCATAAAAGTAGCCCCCTGCTCTCTCAGCAGGGGGTTTTTGTATGCTTTTATGAATGGAACGAAAATTCCCGGCATACGATGACATTACAAGCATAAGGAGTATGGGGAGCTGATGTGTCATGAAGGTTGCGATTGCAGGCTGTGGATATGTAGGGCTTGTCACAGGGGTGTGTTTAGCTGAGGCAGGACATGATGTGACATGTATGGATATTGACCGGCGGAAAGTCATGCAGCTGAAGCAAGGGAAGCCTCCGATGTACGAGCCGGGATTAAAAGAACTGCTCAAACGGAATATGGAGCAAGGACGCATTCGTTTTCATATTAATGGAGCGTCAGCCTATTCGCAGGCTGACGTGTTAATGATTGCTGTCGGTACCCCGCAGCAGGCAGACGGTCAAGCAGATTTGCAGTATGTCTTTCAAGCGGCAAAGGAGATGGGCTTACAAGCAAAGCCAGGCGCAGTGCTTGTCGTGAAAAGTACAGTGCCTGTCGGAACGGGCGATCAAATTGATCATTTGATTCATCACGTGTTAGGTCGTAAGGAGCCATTATCTATCGCATCGAATCCAGAATTTTTACGAGAAGGGTCTGCCATCTCAGATACGCTGCGAGCGGATCGGCTGGTGATTGGAGCCGAAACAAAGAACGGATTAGATCAGCTAGAGTCTATGTATGCGGATTTCCACATTCCATTCGTGAGAACAGATCGGAAAAGCGCAGAGATGATCAAATACGCATCAAATGCATTTCTTGCCACAAAAATCAGCTTTATGAATGAAATTGCTTCGATTTGTGGAAAAACGGGAGCTGATGTTGAGAGAGTTGCAGAGGGGATGGGACTCGATCAGCGGATTGGTGCTTCGTTTCTTAGGGCAGGCATTGGTTACGGAGGTTCCTGTTTTCCGAAGGATACAAATGCCCTTGTCCAAATTGCAGGGCATGTGTCCCATGATTTTGAGCTATTGAAAGCTGTCATCAAAGTCAACAATGAGCAGCGAGCAAGTTTTATTCGAAGTGTGAAGGAGCGGATGGGAGAAAACTTGGAAGGGAAGAGAATGGCTCTTCTTGGCCTTTCCTTTAAGCCGAATACAGATGACATGAGAGAGGCGCCGTCAATCCCGATCGCTCATCAGCTCCATCAATTAGGAGCGGAGATCGTAGCCTATGATCCTGCTGCCGCTCGCAATGCAGCTCAAGAACTGCCTGATCAAGTCCTTTTTGCTCAAACGATTGAAGAGGCGATCAAGGATGCTGATGCTGTCTGTATATTAACTGAGTGGGCGGATATTCAGTTATTTCCACTTTCAGCTTATAAAGATTTCATGAGGCAGCCGATCATTTTTGATGGCCGGAATTGTCATACGCTTGAAGCGGCAGAAGTAGCTGGGGTCGAGTATCATTCTATTGGACGTAGGCCTGTTTCTCCTATTTATATGTAAATAAAAAAACCGATAACAGTGAGATTATCGGTTTTTTTCGTTAATGAGGAAGAATGAATCCGCCATATAAAAATGCAGCCACAATCAGAAAGGCAGGGTGCAATTTGAATTTGGTCATAAAGAAAAATGAAATGGCAGCAATGGCGAGTGATTGCGTCCAGCCAATGGCTTTCACGGCATCTCCGCCAATTTCCCATGTTAATAAAAGCATCATCATCGCAATGACAGGCTGTACAGATAAGGTCATGCCTTTGACGACAGAAGATTGGCGAAAACGATCAATGAGTTTTAGCAATAAAATCAATCCAATCGCAGACGGCAGGACCGTCGCAAGCAGTGCAACGATAAAGCCTGGCCATCCCATGACATCATAGCCTACATAAGCCGCAATTTTCGTAGCGATTGGACCTGGAAGTGCGTTGGCTAATGCGAGCATATTGGAGAACCCTTCGTTTGTCATCCAATGAAAATGATTGACGATTTCTTCATAATTGAGCGGAATGGAGGCAGGTCCTCCGCCATACCCTAACAGATTGGATAAGAAGAATGCCCAGAATAAAAAGAGAATTAGCATCACGAAGACACTCCTTTCTCTTTATTTGTTCGATTCCAGCGATCTTTCAGTCTAAAATGAAAGGCACCATAACATAAAAAGATGATGACAATGATTCCTGGATGAATCGAGAGTACTTGAAGACCAACAAATGCCAAAAGGAATAGGGCGATTCCGAAGATCATGCCGAAGCCCTTCAACGCTTTTTGTCCAAATTCATATGCCATCATTCCTAACAGAACGGCAATCACTGGTGTCACAGCACCGATCATATGTTGAATGATGACTGAAGAGCTTAAGACGCTGACAAGTGTAACAAGTGCCACCATAGCGAGACATGTCGGTAAAATATGTGCAGCTGTTGCAACAATGGCGCCAGATACACCTTTTAATCGATAGCCGAGGTATGCCGACATTTTCGTAGCAATCGGTCCGGGTAATGCGTTGGCGATGGCGAGTGTTTCTCCAAATTCGTCATCATTGATCCATTTGTATTTGACGACCGCTTCATGGCGAATGAGCGGGATCACAGAAGGTCCTCCGCCAAATCCCAGAATACCGGTTCGCACCATGGCGATCATGAGTTCAAGATATGATTGCAAGTGGTTCAACTCCTATCTACAATTTCATGCCCATTCGGCTTTTGTATCGTTTAATGAGCATTTGACAGTCAACACTGACGACGCCTTCAAGCGGGTACAGCTTCTTTGTCAGGAACGTCTCCATTTCCTGTTCATTTTGAAAAATGCCATGCATATGCAGTTTGCTTGGTCCTGTCATATGATAAAGGCTTGTGACGGCTGTTTCCTGCTCAAGCTGAAGGGCGACTGTTTCTAAACATTTCGGCTCAACCTCTACGTTAAAAAAGACAGAGACATGAATGCCGATCTTTGCTGGATTAATGACAGCGGTGAATCGTTCAATGACACCTGCTTCAATGAGCTGCTGAATACGGGCTTGTACAGCAACACGGGAAAGGCCGACTTGTTTCCCTAGATCCGTGTAGGACATACGCCCGTCCTCGTGTAATAAGGAAAGAATTTGTTTATCTCTTTCATCTAATGTTAAGTTTGGAATGCGATATTCATGTGCCACCGTATAACCACCTTTCTTCTGTTGATATTCTATCATATTTTATTACGAATAGAATGTTTGATTTTTAATTGAGTAACGAAATGAAATAATAAAAGAAGATAACATATCTTTTTGCATGAAAAAACACCCCAGTATCACCGGGGTGTGTTCATTTTATTTTTCTGGGCTGCTTTCCGCACTGGCAATTTGTTGTGCAAGGTCAGCACGATCAATGTCTGCTTGGAAGAACTCCTGCGTATTTGGAAGGTGTAAATTCATGTGACGTTTTTGGGAAATTCGAATGGTCACTTGATCCACAGTGTAATCAAATACATGCCCGCCTACGCTGCGATCATCATCAATAAAGTGGAGATGATATCCGCTTACCGCAATGCCATGTGCGTACTGTGGTGTACGGAAGCCTGCGATCGTCCCGCGAATATTTTCAAAATCGAAAATAGGCTGTGACTTGACTGCTTCCACCATCGGAACGTAAGGTTTTTCCTGTTTTTCAACCGTACGGGTTTGAACCTTTTTGAATGACCCATCGATGCGGATCGCATAAAAGACATTTTTGCTTGGTAAGATTCGGTCGATTTCTTCCTCTAGCTCTTTGGACGTCATCGGTGCATCAATTCGATGAACGATGTCCGTTTCAAAGAATGCTAGAGAGCAGAATGGTGAATAATCTTGATCGGTTACTGGTGTGGCTGTTCCATCAGAGCGCAGTCGATAAAAAGCGCCATCAAAGCCGATTAGTTCCCCATCTAATTGATTGAATGTGCCAATGCCAAAATCACCGTGCTCGGGAATATGTGATAGGGAGAAATCTCCATCGTATACGGCTTCCAGCAAGGAGGTCATGGTTGATACTTGATAGACCTCTTGCTTTTTGTCCTGCGGTATTGTGTTGTTTTGTTGATTCATTGGGTGCATCATACCCATATCCGCTCACTCCTTTAACGTAATGTATCGAAGTCTTATCTGACGTTCGTTGTGTGTTTTTCACGAAAGACTTCTGGCCATTTTTGACTGGCGAGGTCTGGGTTGTCTTGATAGTCTATCGGAATATCAATAATAACGGGTCCTTCTATGTTTATACCCTTTTGAAGGACAGTTGAAAGCTCTTCAGGTGAGTTGACACGTAATCCAGTTGCTCCAAAGCTTTCTGCATATTTCACTAAGTCGATCTGACCGAACTCAACACAAGACGTACGGTCATACTTCATTTCCTGCTGGAATGCCACCATATCGTATGTGCTGTCGTTCCAAACGAGATGAACGAGATTTGTTTTCATGCGCACGGCTGTTTCTAATTCCATGGCGGAGAAGAGAAAACCGCCATCACCTGAGACTGAAATGATCTTTTCATCTGGATTCAATATGGAGGCTGCAATTGCCCATGGTAATGCCACGCCAAGTGTTTGCATTCCGTTACTCACTAGGAACGTGTTCGGTTCATAAACACGGAAGTGGCGAGACATCCAAATGGCATGAGATCCGATATCACATGTCACTTTCGTGTCATCTGGGATGATACGTCTCAACGTATGAATGACATCCAGCGGGTGTGATAAATGACTTTCTCTTTCTGGTGCTTTTTCGATATCACTTAACAGCTCTTGTAATTCTGTGACCAGATCTACGTTCTTTTTGCATAATGAAAGTGGAACGCTGTCGTGGGCTAGATGTTGCACCGTTTCAGATATATTGCCCACAAGCTCAAGCGTCGGTTCATAGAAATGGTCAATATCTGCCTGCATGTCATCCACATGGATGATGTGACGCTGCTGCGGTTTCAAATTCCAATGCTTCGGATCGTATTCGATTGGATCAAAGCCAATATTTAAAATCACATCCGCTTTCTCAATGAGAAGGTCCCCTGGCTGATTACGGAATAAGCCGATTCTGCCCACATATTGAGGCTCAAGCTCTCTTGAGAGAACGCCGGCTCCTTGGTACGTTTCGACAAATGGGATACCAAGTGTTTTTAATAATGTTCTTGTCGCATTTGCCGCAGCTGGACGGCTAGCTTTCATTCCCACAATTGCAACAGGTAAGTGCGCATTTTGAATTTTGGCGATGGCCGAACTGATGAGAGCATCCGGTGCAGGACCTAGTTCTGGAGAAGGGTGAGCAGACACTGGTGTTTGTGTGGTGTGTTCGGTCACGACATCTTGTGGAAAGCTGATAAATGCTGCTCCAGCTTGACCTCTTTGTGCCGCGCGAAAAGCATTTGTTAATGCTTCTGGTATATTGTTTACGTCTTGTACTTCAACGCTATATTTTGTCACTGGTTTGAATAATGCCGCATTGTCGAGTGATTGATGTGTTCGTTTGAGTCGATCCGCACGGATGACGTTTCCAGCAATTGCAACAACAGGGTCACCTTCTGTATTGGCTGTTAATAGACCTGTCGCTAAATTGGATGCGCCAGGACCTGATGTGACGAGACAAACGCCTGGTTTGCCAGTTAAACGACCGACAGCTGCTGCCATGAATGCCGCATTTTGTTCGTGTCTGCATAGCACAAGCTCTGGACCTCTGTCTTTTAATACATCAAATACTGCATCAATTTTTGCACCTGGAATCGCAAAAACATGGGTCACACCTTGGGCAATGAGCGTATCGACAATCAACTCTGCTCCTCGTTTTGTTAGGGGTTGTGTTTGAGAATTCATTTACCCCGCACTCCTTTCGGCAAGTAAAATTTTTTATGAAAATATATTTTCATGATATGATTTACTATACATTTCACAAAATAAATTTTCCAATATATGTTTAACGTAGTTTTAATATGTTTCACGAATAAGTGTTTGAGGAGTGAAAGGATGGAACTGAGACATTTGCAGTATTTTGTCACAGTCGCGGAGGAGCTGCATTTCGGCAGAGCGGCCGCACGATTGAACATGACACAGCCTCCACTTAGTCAGCAAATTAAGCAGTTTGAGGAAGAATTGGGATTTCCTTTGTTTCACCGGTCTAAACGGGTGGTGGAGTTAACAGCTGCTGGAAAGGTTTTTTTACATGAGGTCCGGGGGGTGCTGCATCAGCTTGATAAAGCCGTTGATCATGCCCGGCATACGGCAAGAGGGGAGCTTGGGAAGATTATCATCGGTTTCGTTGGTACAGCGACATATGATATTCTGCCGCCAGTTGTCCGTGAATTCAGAGAGCTGTACCCCTCTGTCAGTATTGAGCTGCAACAGCTCTCTGTCCCGCAGCAGCTTGAGGCGCTTTTGAATGGTGAGATTGATATTGGTTTTTTGCATCCTACATCACCGCAAGAAGAATTGGTCAGTCGTTTAATGAAGCAAAGTGAATGTATTTTTGCGATTCCGAAAAACCATCCGCTGGCGGAAAAAGAAGCGGTCACGATTGAAGATATTCGTGATGAGCCGATTATTTCTTTATCAAAGGAATCATGGCCGTCCCTTTATCAGCATTTTGTCCTACTTTGTGAAAAGTACGGATTTTCACCCAATATCGTGCAGGAAGCAGCAGAATATCAAATGGTCATTGGTCTTGTCACAGCGGGAATCGGAATTGCTATCATTCCAACATCGGCCCGGCGTTTATTTAATTTAGATGTGGTGTATCGGTCAATTGAAGGTGAGCAGCTACTCGCGGAATGGACCATTTCTTATAGGCGAGAAAATCATAATCCGGCATTGTTTCATCTTGTCCATCATATTCTCCATCGTGCTGAGCCGGAATAAGGGAAGAGAGAACGGGGTATGGTATGATGTCGTTACATACAAGAGGAGGCATGTCTGAAGTGATTACATTACAAATGGATCAGTTGTCACGAAAAGAAGCATATAAAGTATTATCTGGTTCCGTCGTTCCAAGACCCATTGCATTTATTACAAGCCTTTCTAAAGAAGAAGTCGTCAATGCTGCACCATTTAGTTTCTTTAATGTCATTAGCGGCCATCCTCCGCTGATCGCTGTTTCTATTGGACGTCGTCAAGGAGAGATGAAAGATACAGCAAAACATATCATCGACAGGGAAGAATTTGTTGTCCATGTGAGTGATGAAGCGATGATTGAAGATATTAATGAAACAGCTGCTACATTGCCAGAGGAAGAGAGTGAGCTGACTCGTACCGGTCTTCATCAAGTGAAGAGCAGCGTGGTGTCAGTGCCAGGAATCAAGGAAGCACGCATTCGCTTTGAATGTCAGCTGGAAAAACATCTGACCTTTCAAAATGATGAAGGGGAGATCACAGTCGATCATATCATTGGCCGGGTGGTGTGTGCGCATTTAGATGAATCCGTCTATGATTCGGAAAAAGGATATATTTTTACGAATGAATTAAAGCCAGTTGCGCGTTTAGCGGGGAATGATTATGCCCATTTAGGTACGCCATTTGTACTGAAGAGACCGGAATAACATCTAAAACCCCCGAGGCTATCGGGGGTCCAGCGTGCAGACAAACCCTCGCATTCTTTGTCAGTCCTGCGCTTCGGTGCTCACGAATGTCAATTCGCTCTGCTCCGGTGCTCGTCCTTCCTAGACTGCAAAGGTTTTCTATCACGCTGAAAAGAAGACAAAGGGCTAAAATAAAGTTCATTTCAGCACTTTGTCTACAATCTAAACCCCCGAGGCTATCGGGGGTTTAGTGTTTATTTCTTTTGTTCTAGTTTCAATGGTGCGGCGATATTTTTTTCTACCTTTTTTCCTTTTAATACATCGTCAGCAGCACCGACTGCCAGTTGACCGATCAGCTCTGGCTGCTGCGCGACTGTTGCAGATAGTTTTCCTGCTTTGATCGAGTTGAGTGCATCTTCATTACCATCGAAACCGACGACAAGAATGTCTTTTCCAGAGCTTTGGATGGCCTCTAGTGCGCCAAGTGCCATTTCATCGTTGTGGGCAAAAACGGCTTTGATGTCAGGGTTTCCTTGAAGAAGGTTTTCCATCACGTTGAGCCCTTTTGTCCGGTCGAAGTCAGCGGCTTGTTTTGCTGTGACATCTAACTTTTTGTCTGCAATTTGATGGAAACCTTTTCCTCGTTCACGTGTCGCAGAAGCACCTGGTACACCTTCCAGTTCAGCCACTTTTGCTCCTTTACCGACTTTGTCGATAATAAAGTTAGCTGCCATTTCGCCGCCTTTGATGTTATCAGAAGCAACAAGCGCTTCAACCTTTCCGCTTTCTGCCGAGCGGTCTAATGTGATGACCGGTATGTCTGAAGCATTCGCAGATTCGACAGCCGTTGATATGGCAGAGGAATCGGCTGGGTTAATGAGTAATGCATCGACCCCTTGTTGAATTAAATCTTCTACATCACTTGTTTGTTTGGCTGAATCATTTTGTGCATCGGCAATGACAACTTCAATGCCAAGCTTTTTCGCTTCTTTTGTCACGCCGTTTTTAAGAGAAACGAAGAATGGGTTATTTAAAGTCGAGATCGACAGTCCGATTTTCATGTCTTTTTTCTTGCCATCCTTTGTTGATTTGGCCCACTCTGGCGGTTCAAGCGAGCAGGCAGAAAGCATGAATAATGAGAGAGTCACGATCAGGATTACATATTTTTTCATAGCAGCTGCCTCCTTAAGCAGATTTCTTTCTGTCGAGTAGGACTGCAATCAAGATGACAATCCCTTTCACAACAGACTGATAGAATGATGAAACACCAAGTAAGTTCATACCATTGTTCAAGACCCCGATAATGAGTACCCCGATGAGTGTGCCGACAATTCGCCCTCTTCCGCCGGATAGGCTTGTCCCGCCAAGTACAACGGCAGCAATTGCATCAAGTTCATACGACGTACCAGCTGTTGGCTGGGCTGAGTTGAGACGAGATGTTAAGATCGCACCTGCTAAAGCAGACATAAAGCCGGCTAATGAGTAAATCATGATTTTGACGCGTGGTACTTTAATACCTGAGATGAGGGCTGCTTTTTCATTTCCGCCAATGGCATACGTTCTTCTGCCAAAAGGTGTTTTATGAAGCAAGACCCAAAGAACGATAAAGGTGAGAAGCATGGTGATCGCTGGAACAGGAATGCCTAAGAAATATCCACGGCCAAATAGCTGAAATGCATAGTTAGAGCCAAGCCCTGTAATTGGGTTTCCGTCTGTATAAACAAGCGTCAATCCTCTGAAAATCGTCATCGTCGCAAGTGTTGCGATAAAAGGAGCCATTTTTCCTTTTGTGATTAAAAGACCGTTGATCATTCCAAGGATGGCACCGATGATACATCCAACAATGATGGCAAGAATCGGGTCCAAACCAGATACAATAAAGCCGGCAGTCAGAGCACTAGACAGCGCTAGAATGGCACCGACAGACAAATCAATTCCTCCGGTTAAAATAACAAACGTCATGCCAAAGGCAATGAGGGCGTTAATGGAGATTTGTCTGAGTAAGTTTAAAATGTTTAATGGTTCTAAAAAGGCCGGATTTAAAATAGAAACAATGGCAACAAGGATGATGAGTCCTAAGAATGGCCCAAGCTTTTGCATGATGTTGTCAAATCGTCCATTTGAAGTAAGTGGTTTCATGTTACTTCCCTCCTGTAGCTAGTGTCATAATTCGTTCTTGTGTAGCTTCTGTTTTACATAATTCTCCGCTGATGGTTCCTTCATGAATGACAAGCACTCGATCGCTCATCCCAAGAACTTCTGGGAGCTCAGAGGAGACCATCAAAATTGCAACGCCTCGATCCGTCAGCTCGTTCATCAGCTGATAAATTTCTCGTTTCGCCCCGACGTCGACACCTCTTGTCGGTTCATCTAAAATCAGCACCTTCGGCTGAATGCCGATCCATTTGGCGATGACGACCTTTTGCTGATTTCCACCGGACAGGCTGCGTGCAGAAATTTCAGATGAAGCGGTTTTGATCGTGAGTCGTTTGATGAGAAGGTCAACAAAGTCCTGCTCGTTTTTCTTATCGATCAGCCCCTTTGGAGAGAAGCTGTCTAAGTTAGGCAAGCCGATGTTTTCCCGGATGGATGCATCCAGCATCAGTCCTTCATCTTTACGATCCTCCGTGATAAAACCGATGCCAAGTTTGACTGCATCACTTGGTTTTTTAATGACAGCCTTTTTCCCATGAACCCAAATTTCTCCTTGATCCAGGGGATCGAGTCCAAAGAGCGACCGCATCATTTCCGTCCGGCCAGCGCCCATTAAGCCTGCAACACCGACAATTTCTCCAGCTTTGACGGAAAAACTGACATCTTGAAAGCGGCCTTTCCTCGTTGCTTGCTTCACTTCTAGGACGGTATCACCAGTAGAAGGTGTGCGTTCAGGGTAACGATCGGTTAATTCGCGGCCGACCATTTTTTTGACGACTTCATGGAAATTCGTGTCCGGTATCGCTTTCGTATCGACCGTTTTCCCGTCACGCATGATGGTTATTCGGTCACAGATGGCGAAGATTTCTTCCATCCGGTGAGAAATGTAGACGATGGAAACGCCTTCTTTTTTGAGTGATTCAATGACCTGAAATAGCTTTTCAATCTCACGGTCTGTGAGAGCAGCTGTTGGTTCATCCATAATAATGACCTTTGCATCGGTCATTAACGCTTTCGCAATCTCAATCATCTGCTTTTGGCCGACAGAACAGCTTCCTGCCTCTTGATCGAGAGATAGGTTGACAGATAATCGGTCGAGCTGCGCTTGGGCGAGGGCTTTCATTTTCTTGGTGTCTAGGAGACCAAGTTTTGTATAGATTTCTTTCCCGATAAATAAATTCTCGAGTACCGTCATATCAGGCCATATATTCAGTTCCTGATGAATGAAGGCAATCCCGTTCTGCTCGGCTTCTTTCGGATTCTTGAAAGCCGTTTCTTTTCCGTCGATTTGAATCGTTCCTTGATCCAGTGAATAGAGTCCTGTCAGCAGATTCATTAACGTTGATTTTCCTGCCCCGTTTTCACCCATAAGTGCGTGGACTTCACCTGTGACGAGGTCAAAGGAGACCCCGGCGAGAACGGTGTTTTTTCCAAAGGCCTTATGGATGTTATGCATTTCAATGTTCATAAGTGGCTCCTCCTTTTAAAAGATGACACCGGCATGAAGAATGCAGTTTGCGTATGGGGTGGCTTCACCCGTGCGAATCACTGCTTTTGCCTGTTTGGTCATGTCTTTGAACGTCTCGTGATCGACTTCATTTAACGGATGTGAGAACGCTTTCTTTAGAAATAAATGATCTCTCTCATTGGCTTGTTTGATTTCACTGGCGATTGTGATGTGTTCAACGGCCATTTCCTCAAGAAGGAGGGAAGTAACCTCCTGAAAGGATGGTGTGCCGATGGATAATGCAAGGTCGATTTTGACCGGGCCTTCTGGAATGGGCAGGCCGCAGTCTGCAATGACAATCGTATCTGTATGACCAAGGTCAGCAAGCACCTTGGCGATATGACTATTTAAAATACCATTTTTCTTCATTTCTTATTCTCCAATTCTTCTCTTGCTGGCATGCCGCCTTGGGCACCAAATTTTGTGACTGAGATAGACGCAGCTAAGTTGGCAAAAGCAAGTGCGTCGTATAGGGATTTTCCTTCTGTCAGTGCTACAGCTAGAGCGCCGTTAAAAGTATCACCAGCGCCTGTAGTGTCGACGGCTTTCACAGGATAGCCCGGTACCAACACTTCTTTTGATCCATCAAAGTAACGAACACCATTTTTTCCTTCTGTAATGAGTAATTTGTTTGGATATTGGCGCAAAGCTTCTGCTATGGTGAGTCCATCAAACATAAGAGCTGCTTCGTGTTCGTTTGGCGTGATATAGGCAGCTTGATCTAATATTTGCTGAGAGACTTTGCGAGCTGGTGCGGGATTTAAGATGACTGGAATCCCTTTTTCGCTGCAAATGGCGCAGACGGCTTCGACTGTTTCTTCAGGAATTTCCTGCTGGATGAGGACGATTCCGATATTTTCAATAGAAGAAAGAGCATCTTTTACATAATGAGGTGTTACCTCATTGTTTGCTCCTTTGACGACAACAATGCTGTTATCTCCTTCAGCTAAAATGATATGAGCTGTTCCGCTTTCCATTTCGGTAACCGGTTTCATATAGGTGGTGCGAACACCTTGTGCTTGCAAATTGCTCATAATGTCCTGACCATACGCGTCATCACCAATTCGGCCGATCATATATACATCTGCACCGAGCCTTGCGCTTGCTACTGCTTGATTGGCTCCTTTTCCCCCAGGGACCGTTTTAAATGATTCGCCTAGGACGGTTTCTCCTGCACTAGGACGTTTATTCGATGTAACAACTAAATCCATGGAACAACTTCCTACGACAACTATTTGACTCATTGTGAATCCACCTTTCTTGTGGTCTCTCGTTCAATAAAAGAGACGGGCATTTGAATAACTGCTTGATCTATTGGCTGTTTTTGAATGGCTTTAATGATCAGCTTTGCGGCTTCTTTCCCCATATCATAGGCAGGCTGCCGAATCGTTGATAAAGAAGGGAAGAGCAGTTCGCTTTGCGGAATATCATCAAATCCAATGATTTGGACGTCTTCTGGAATGGCTTTTCCAATTCGAAGTGCTTCGTGTACGACGGCTGCTGCGACGATGTCATTGCTGGCAATGATGCCATCTGTTTCAGGGTACAGCTTGAAAAGAGCCTTGGCGCTTTTTCGCGCTTCCTGAAAAGAAAAAGAAGCGTTAGACATCACATGAAAGTTAGCACCTTCTTCAGTCAGAACATCAAGTGCGCCTTTGAATCTTTGCCGCGCCGTTTGAAGATGAGCGGGCCCTTTTAGCAATGTGATCTGCTGACTGCCGCGTTTGATTAATTCCATTGCAGCCATTTTCCCGCCTGCCGTAGCATCTGCAAACACAGAAGGCGCATTTGGAACGGTACGATCTAAGAAGACAACAGGCAGTTCATCATCATTGTACAAATCCGATTCAGGTTCGTTTGTGACAGCGATGACACCGACCACCTGGTTTTGCTTAAAGGTTTGTAAATAGGCCATTTCCTTCTCCCGATCTTCATCACTGTTTCCGAATAATAACCGAAAGCCGTGTGCATGAATCTCATCCTCAACGCCTCTAGCCAGCTGAGGGAAGAAGGGGTTTGTGATATCAGGTAAGATGAGACCAACTAATCTTGATTCTCTTTTAAAAAGGGATCGTGCCACTTCATTGGGGAAGTAGTTCAGCTCCTGCATCGCTTGTGTCACACGGGTTTTCGTATCAATATGGACGTATCCAGTATCGTTGAGCACGCGTGAAACAGTCGCAACAGATACTTGAGCAGCTTTTGCAACATCTTTAATTGTAGCCAATGGAGTGCCTCCCTTCGTCAATGTGTAACCGTTTACACAGATAGATTATCACGAAAGCATTAAAAAGACAATCTTAAAAAAATAAAAAAAGAAAAGAAAGATGACTTCTTCCTTTTCTTAACTAATAATGCCTGTTTGTGTAATGTTTACTTTGATTTTTGGAATGATTTTCACTTTTGGATAATCGGTGACCCAATTCATTTTCATATACTCATCATAATGTCTGACCCGGTATTTTCTGCCGAGGCTTAAGACGTCAGAATTTGCTTCTTGTAATGTAGCAACAATTTTTTCTGCTTCTTTTGTCAAGATGGTTGAAAGTCTTTTATTGAGCATTTCAATTTTTTTGTCTGTATCTAGATTATCTTTTGGGTACTCAAGGACAGAAGTATTAAATTCAAATTTGAGTGAGTATGTTAAGTTTCGATGATCAGGATTCAGAATCTCAATGTCTCTCTTCACATCAGTGACTTGGATGGTGATGTAATTGTTTTCTTTAGACTTCATATCGCTTCTCACTTTTTTTGTGAAGTTGGCATACTTGCCCATTTTTCCGTCCATGACGGTGAGCAAGATCGCATCTTGACCATACAGCTCGCCTTTCTTTTTCTCATTATCAAATAGTGCAACACCTTTTACACTGATTAATTTCTTCGATTGATCAAAATAGATTAACGGCAGTGTGAAGTCCTCTCCAGTTTGGAGCATTTTAGATCGAATACTTTGAATGTTTTTAGGTGCTACTTGGGAGGAGCGTGATGCGGTTGTGATTAAGTTATTTAAATAGTCACTCACAATGAGTTTTTCCTTTAGCAGCGAGTTAATCACTTCTTCACAGGTCCCCCCTTGAACAACGGCAAGATTTGCGAGGAGGGGACTTTTTGGATCACGATAAAACATATCTAAGTAGGGCAGAAGACGATTTTGGGCAAATTCATCACCGATCAGCATCACCCGCATTTTCGACATGTCTATTTTTTGATCCACTATCCGGCTGAAGTTGGTTCTTGCTTTTCTTAAAGTAGGTGCTTCCGTTGTGAGAAGAGTGGTTAAAAAGCTGCCAGTATTTCCTTGCTCCATACTTTGAGACTGCTGCACTTTTCGATAAGTGATTGAGTATTTCGCATTGTCATCCTCTCCTTGATCAACAGCGGAGGTTAACACAAGAGAGATGTTCTTTAATAAATTTTGATCCCAGCAGCCAGGCATGAATATGAGAGAAACACACATGAGCAACGTCAGTATGTACTTATGACGCATGTGATTTCACCTTCCCTTTGCGATGTTTGATAAAGATGATAATGGCCATAAAGATTGGGAGTGTGTAAATAAATGAATATTGAGCGATGGTGGTAAAATCATTAAAACGCTGAATTCTAAAATTATCGGTTGCAAGGTAACAGCTAGCCGCATAGATCAAAATGGCAAAATAAAAGACGTATTTTTTGTGGTCTTTTTTCTTGAGAATACTTGCTACGCCATTTGCACAGAAGTAGAGATAGTTACTGAGTGTGGCTAAAATGACAAATACCCAGAAACTAAGAAAAATTAAATCTGTCCGTTCAATCACACCGAACGAAATGGTTTTTAACAGATAAAGAACAGGATTTGGAATGATATTGAGCTCAATCGGGCTGAAGAACATAAAACAAATCACTGTGATAAATAGGTAGTAAAGTGTCGTGCATATATTGGCAATGGTCATGACCTTGTATCGCGCTTTAATGGTGCCTTTCATCAGTGGAGAGATGATCAGAATCATCTCAAATCCATTCATAGATAATACAACATCCTTTAATCCGAGCTGAAATTGAGAGAAGTCCGTTTGGAAAAAGGGCATAAGGTAGTCGATATTGGTTCCTTTTAATGAATAGAGCATGATGAGAGACAACAAGAGTAAAAAAGGAGTCAGAATAAAGTTGAATCTGACAATCGCTGTAATCTGTTCCTTGGCGATGTAAAGGATGGATATCATGAGTAGTAGGTTGATGACCCAATTGGGTGTAAGTGGTAAAACCCATATACCCAGAATTCTCGTGAAAATAGATAGAACGACAATACAGACTGAGGCGAAATAAATTGTATAAAGAGCCACTAAGATTCGCCCAACCCATTTTCCAAAAACCTCAATTAATGCCTCGAAAAATGATGTCTCAGGATATTTGTGAATGATATATATAAAAATGGTATTGATGATTTGGATAAAAAAACAGGCCAAAATGATAGCCATCCAGCCATCATGCCCCATATCTTTCATGAGCAAATGAGGCAGGGCTAAAATACCGACACCAATTTGAGATTGAATGATAAAAAAGACAGCTTGAGATGGAGATATTTTATTTTTCATCTTGATTTTTCCATCCTCTCAAATTTTCAATTTGCCCTTTCTTTTTTGGGTTTAAGTAAACAGGGCGATTTTTATACATCCACATTGGTAATCGAATCACAGTGTCTTTTAAATCCTGCCAGTTAAATGGAGTTACTGGAGATAAATACGGGACACCTAGTGATTCAAGGCGGCATAAATTCATCAGGACGATCGACAGACCGAATGAAATGCCAATAAACCCAAACATCGATGCCATGAACATGAGCGGAAAACGCAGCATCCTGATGGTAGACGTCATTTCAAACGAAGGAAGAACAAAGGAAGCAACAGCGGTCACGGCGACCACAACGATAAGAACATTGGAAATGAGCCCAGCTTTTACTACCGCATCTCCAATGACCAAACCGCCTACGATCCCAATGGTCTGTCCAATTGGTTTTGGCAGACGCACCCCAGCTTCGCGTATGAGCTCAATTGTAATCTCCATCAGCATAGCTTCTATTAAAGGCGGAAAAGGAATGCCGATAATGGAATTTTTCATCGTAATCGCTAATTCATCCGGGACTACCTCATAATGAAAGCCGATGACTGCAATATAAAAAGAAGGCAAAATCACAGCGATGATACAGGCAATATAACGAAGAATACGAATAAACGTAGCTGGAATCCAGCGACTATTGTAGTCATCTGGTGATTGAAAGAAGCTAAAGAATGTAATAGGCAGAATGATAGCCATTGGACTGCCATCCATCAGCACAACAATTCTCCCCTCAAGAATGGCAGATCTCACTTTGTCAGGTCGTTCTGTATCAATGAGCTGCGGGAAGATGGAATATGAATCATCCTCAATCGCCTCTACAATAGAACCGGGGCTAAGCAGCGTGTCTACTTTAATAGAAGAAATTCGTTTGTTAACCTCATCTATCTTTTCTTGATTGGCAATATCAGAAATATAAACCGTCGCAACCTTTGTTTCAGATTTTGTACCGACCTTATGATACTGGATTGCAAGTTTTCGATCATTTAAGTGTGAACGCAGCAAATATAAATTGGTATCTAAGCTCTCAACAAACCCATCATGTGCGCCTGCAATAATACTTTCAGAAGAAGGTTCAGAAATGGAACGCAGAGGCGGCTGCCCAACAGCAAATATTTTGATCTGTGCGGATTTTTCATCAAGGAAGGCAATACTTCCGGCAATAATGCTGTCGACAATCAGCGTCAAGTCACCTGTTTCGAGTGAACTAAGAGATTTTGCATAGTCCTGTTTTCCAGGAGGGCCAAGCAAGTTGCCAATAATGAAGTTGTTTAATTTACTTTCATCCACTCTTGTTTTAATAAAAAACAGCACTGATTTCGTTTCATTCACCATCAATTCCCGGTATTCAAAATCAGCGCTTTGTTGAAATGCTTTTTTCAGAATCCGAATCTTTTCCTCAAAACCGCCTGATAAAAAGTGTAAGCGTGTTTGCTCATTCGTATTTGGCATCTTTAGCCTCCTCTCACAGATTTTTTAACCATAGTGTAAGCCGAGAAGATGATTTTATGCGTCATCTTTGGGGAAAGCATGACATGCACCGACAACTTTCAACTAAAATCACATTAAAAATGTTAAGAAATGATGAATCTTGATAAAAAGAAATGAATAATGTTTCATTGTTTAGGTCATAAGGAGTGAATATCGTAAAGAGAGGCTATAACAAAATGATTAATATTTGACATCTTATCCCAATTTTTTGTGACCTGGAAATAAGCAGATGACTTGATTTTTTGACAGGTGACCTTTGTCATAGGTCAACACATAGCGTTCTGACCAATGAGGATGACTTTCTAACCTGTTCATTTAAAAATATAAAATATTCTAAAACACGCACTATTCATTTAAAGCACTGATATGACTGATTTCGTAGAGATGAAAGGACTTTAAAACATTGATTCAAAATACATCTTAATAATTGTCGAAAAATTTAGGGAGAAAAGGACAAAAGATTTTTCACTGTTTGATGGTAACGCTTTCTCTTGTTCTGAGCAGAAAATCAGGCGTCATTTTGTCCGTCTTTTGGCCTTTTCATTTGAGCGTGAGATAGGCAATTACGCCTTCTGTTTAGAGGAATTTGGCATACGAGGAAGTGAAAGATTATGTTACATAATACCGATTGTGATTTTATGCTGAACCTATATACTGTTGATTGAATTTACATATCACACTCATAAAAAAAGGAGATGTAGATAAGCGATGTGGTTAATCGTTATAGCCTGTGTCATCATGTTAGGGATTGGCTTTATTGAAAAGAAGCGTCATCAGAAAAATATCGATGCCCTGCCGGTACGCGTCAATATTAATGGTATACGCGGAAAGTCTACCGTTACAAGATTGACAACCGGTATCTTAATGGAGGCAGGTTATAAAACTGTCGGCAAAACAACAGGAACGGATGCAAGAATGATTTATTGGGATACGCCAGAAGAGAAACCGATTAAAAGGAAACCGCAAGGACCAAATATCGGAGAGCAGAAAGAAGTTATGAGAGAAACCGTTGAAAGAGGAGCAAATGCCATCGTCAGTGAATGTATGGCGGTGAATCCAGATTACCAAATTATCTTTCAGGAAGAGCTGCTTCAAGCGAATATTGGCGTGATCGTAAACGTTCTTGAAGATCATATGGATGTGATGGGGCCAACTCTTGATGAAATAGCTGAAGCCTTTACAGCGACAATTCCTTACAATGGGCACTTGGTTATTACGGATAGTGAATATACAGATTTCTTTAAAGAGATTGCGAAAAAACGCAATACTGAAGTGATTGTTGCAGATAATTCCAAGATTACCGATGAGTATTTACGGAAATTTGAGTATATGGTGTTCCCGGATAATGCTTCACTTGCACTTGGTGTCGCACAAGCATTGGGAATTGATGAAGATACGGCATTCAGAGGCATGTTAAATGCGCCGCCTGATCCAGGAGCGATGAGAATTCTTCCATTAATGGATGCAAAAACACCTGGACATTTTGTAAATGGATTTGCGGCTAATGACGCAGCATCTACATTGAACATTTGGAAGCGTGTGAAGGAAATTGGGTATCCAACAGATGAACCGATTATTATCATGAACTGTCGTGCGGATCGTGTAGATAGAACGATCCAGTTTGCGGAGGATGTACTTCCTTATATTGAAGCAAGTGATCTTGTCTTAATTGGTGAAACGACAGATCCAATTGTGAAGGCATTTGAGGATGGAAAAATTCCGGCTGACCACTTACACAACCTTGAATATCAATCTACAGAACAAATTATGAACATGCTTGAGAAAAAGCTTCATAATCGAGTGGTTTATGGAGTCGGCAATATTCACGGCGCCGCTGAACCTTTAATCGAAAAAATTCAAGAATACAAAATTAAGCAGCTTGTCAGCTAGGAGGAAATATAGAAAATGTTCGGATCAGATCTTTATATCTCGTTAATTTTAGGTGTTCTACTCAGTTTAATTTTTGCAGAAAAAACAGGAATCGTACCAGCTGGGTTGGTTGTTCCAGGTTATCTGGCACTCGTCTTTAACCAGCCAGTCTTCATTTTAGTTGTTTTATCTGTCAGCTTGCTGACATATGTGATCGTTCGTTTTGGTCTATCGAAATTTATGATTTTGTACGGACGCAGAAAGTTTGCGGCGATGCTGATTACAGGGATTGCCTTAAAGCTCATATTTGATTTCTTCTATCCAGTGGTTCCGTTTGAAATAGCAGAATTCCGCGGAATCGGAATCATCGTGCCTGGATTGATTGCGAATACGATTCAAAAGCAAGGTCTTACGATTACCCTTGGAAGCACATTACTTCTAAGTGGTGCAACATTTGCCATCATGTATGTTTACTATCTATTTTAAGATAAGGTGTGTCCAATGATGAATAAAAAATTGAGCTTTCAGGAAAAGCTGCTGAAAATCACAAAGAACCAAAAGAAAAAGACGAATAAACACGTACTGATTGCTTTACCGATTGTCATTGCATGTACATTTCTATTTACATTTATCGGGAAAGCACAAGTACCAACTGTAGAAAAGAATCCAGAAAACATCCTGACCGCTTCGTTTGTCGGAGATATTATGTTTGGAAGAAATGTAGAGAAAGTAACAGACCGTTATGGAAAGCAGCACCTGTTCCGCTATGCGAAGCCGTATTTTGATGTATCAGATTATGTAACTGGGAATTTTGAGCATCCAGTGGCTTCAGATAAGGAACAGGCAGCACAAAAGAATATTCATTTGAAAACAGATGAAGATTCTGTACAAGCGTTAAAGGATTTGAATTTCTCTGTACTAAACTTTGCGAATAACCATGCAGCAGACTACGGTGAAAAAGGCTTAAATAACACGATTGATGCCTTTGAAAAAGCTGACATGGATTATACAGGGGCAGGGCGCAACGTCAATGATGCGAAGCAGAACATTTCATACAAAGAAGTGAATGGCGTTAAAATCGCTACCCTTGGTTTTACAGATGTATATGGAAAAGATTTTAAAGCAACAAATCGCAAGGCAGGTATTCTACCAGCTGATCCATCTATCTTTATTCCGATGATTTCACAAGCTGCTGAAAAGGCAGATATCGTTGTTGTTCATGCGCACTGGGGACAGGAATATAACAATGAAGTAAACGACAGACAAAGAGAGCTGGCAAGAGCGATGTCAAAGGCAGGTGCTGATATCATTATCGGTGCACACCCGCACGTTCTTGAGCCGATGGAAGTCTATAACGGAACAGCGATTTTCTATAGCTTGGGGAACTTTATTTTTGACCAAGGCTGGTCAAGAACACGTGATTCTGCCATTGTTCAGTATCATCTGAATGAAGATGGAAAAGCGACATTTGAAGTGGTTCCAATGTACATCAAAGAAGCGACACCTGCTCCAGTCAAGGCAGGATCTCTTGAATCAAAATCGATTATCCGTATGCTGACAAATGGCACGAATGCGGATTGGAAAGAAAAAGACGGACATATTTTCTTTGAAGTCGATCATTCTGATAAAGTTCAAACATTAAAAGAAAACGAGGGGGAGGATAAAAAATGAAATTCCTTAAAGCAAGCTGGCCGTTTGTTGCGTTAATTTTAGTCTTTGTCTTTATGTCTGCTTTTAAATTTAGTGACAGCCTCACCGATCATGAGAAACAAAAGATCTCGGTTGAAATGCAGAAAATTGAACAGCAAAAGCAGTCAAAAGCGGAAGCGAGTAAATAAAGAAATGATGATGAAAAGAGCACGCGAGGCGTGCTCTTTTTTGACGGAAAAAGGTGTAAAATGAAAGGGGTCATGTCGAAACTATAAAAGAAAGGAGGAAGAGAGGATGAAATGGAAAGGAATACTGCTTGGAGGATGTGCCATTGTAGGACTCATGTTTATGTCTCAAACAGAGGTGTCTGCTCAAACAACATCTCCTTTAAAACAAGCGGAAACGCTGATAGGTACGCCTTATCATAAAGGAGGAATCGATCCGAAAACGGGCTTTGATGCGTCTGGCTTTATACAATATGTATATAAAACAACCGGTGCATTTGATTTGCCGCGAAAGGTGATTGATCAATACCAAATCGGTGAAAACGTATCATGGGAAAAAGCGAAGCCTGGAGACCTTGTCTATTTTCGCAGTCTTGAAGAAACAAAAGACATCCCGACACATGTTGCTTTGTACGCTGGAAATGATCAAGTGATCCACATCACACTCAGTCAAGGGGTGGTGAAAACAGATGTCAGCAAAAGTAAATATTGGACCGATCGGTTCTATGCGGTCAAACGGCTGCCTGTCTCCCAAGAGATGTCGGATGATCAACTGGTGAAAGATGCGATGAAATATTTAGGAATCCCTTATGTATTCGGGGCATCAGATCCAAAAGTAGGCTTCGATTGTTCAGGTTTTTTACAATATTTATTTGAAAAATCACTTGGGATTTATTTACCAAGAAGTGCTGAGCAGCAATGGATGGTTGGAGAGAAAGTAGCACGAGACGATATTCGCCCTGGAGACTTTGTTTTTTTTAGCAACACGTATAAAAAAGGAATTTCACATGTAGGCATGTACATCGGAGGAGACCGCTTTATTCATGCGAGCCGTTCGGAAAGTGTGACGATTTCTTATTTGTCTGAATCGTATTGGCGTGAGAAATGGACAGGTGCGAAACGATTAACTGAGCTGAAACTAGCGAAAGAAGACCCAGTCGTATCAAAAGCTGCCACGTATATTGGAGAAGTACCCTATGTAAAAGGTGGTGCGAGCCCAAAGCAAGGCTTTGATACAGCAGGATTCACGCAGTATATCTATCAAGAAGTGCTTGGAATGGAGATGCCTCGCTATGCGCCGGGACAAGTTAAAGCAGGTACACCTGTGAAACGATCGGAACTAAAGCCAGGAGATCTTGTCTTTTTTAAAGGGACTTCGTTGATGCCAGCCATTTATGCTGGTTCAAATCAAGTCATTCATGTGACGGTTTCAAATGGCGTTGTCATTACCAATATGAAAACAAGTACGTATTGGAAGGATAAATATGAGACGGCTGTTAGAATCAAAAAATAAAGAAAAAGCCCGATCAATGCTCAGATCGGACTTCTCGACTTCTCACTAGGCGCTGATCAGACAAGCGTCTTTTTTTCTTGAAATTGATTCTGCAAAAGCAGATCAATAAAATAGGCGACGCCATCTTCATGGTTGCCTTTTGTGATATAGGTGCTTTTTTCTTTAATGACATCCACCGCATTCCCCATCGCTATCCTGTGTCCTGCTTCATCGAACATGGATAGATCATTAGGGCTGTCACCGATCGCATAAATATTGGATCGGTCAACGCCATAATGGGCTGCAAGTTTCTTGAGGGCATGTCCTTTGCCTGACTCTTTTGGCAGTACCTCAATGATATGTTCTCCAGATGAGGTCAAGGAGAGCTCAGGCATCTTAGAAAGAAGATCTCGTGCTTCTTGCAGCTTATTCATATCAAATGAGAAGCATAGTAATTTATAAGTTGGTTCATTCGACTCAAAAATTTGACGGATGTCATCGACAGGTTTGATGCCAAACTGTTTAAATTGAGTCATCGCCCCTTCCCATAAATCAGCTACATCCTCGTTAGGATTGGCGCTTTTGATCATATCAAATTCAGCTTTGAGCTTATCTTTTCCATCAAATGGGGAAAGGAGGGCATCGTCTGTATAGACCTCGAAATAAATGTTCCGTTCCACTAATTCCTTTGCAGCACGTCTACCAGCTTCTTGATCAAGGGTGATTCTGCTGAAGAGCTTGTACCCTTCTGTATGGACAGTTCCTCCGTTTGCCGCAATGATGGGAATATCCAAATCCTCGAGAAGCTCTTTTACATCAAAAGTCGCGCGCCCTGTACAAATGGTCACAATATATCCAGCTTCCTTCGCACGAATCAATGCCTGCCGGTTTTGAGCGGATATTTCACTTTTCGTATTTAAGAGTGTACCGTCTAAATCAATCGCAATCATTTTTTTCATTGCTGTTATATCCTCCTTCATTCATGCAATAGCCTCTTCAAAGTATGTACGATTTCCTTCATTCTCATGAAAGAGTCGGATCGTGGATTCCTCTCTTTAAGGCTAAACAAAAATGGTCAATTGATCAAGGATATAAGAAAAAGCGCCCAAAAGGACGCTTTTAGCGTGTAGACAAACCCTCGCATTCTTTGTCAGTCCTGCGCTCCGGTGCTCACGAATATCAAATTCGCTCTGCTCCGGTGCTCGTTCTTCCTAGACTGCAAAGGTTTTCTATCACGCTGAAAAGAAGAAAAAGGGCAAACACCTTTTTCAACACATAAAAAGCGCCCAAAAGGACGCTTTCTGTGTTTATGATAATTCAAGCTGTTTCTTCAATTCCGTTTTGACTTCGTTCAGTTGGTTTTGATCCAATTGGTAATAATAAACGCCATTTGGCTGGTAATCAGATCCTTTTAGTTGAATCGTATCAACAGATTTCAATGAAGTGAGTAGTGGGAAAAGACCGACTAGTTCTTTCATTGACAGGTTAGTTGAGACGTTATCGCCTAGAGTATCTATGATATTGTCATAAGACGGAATAGATGTTACTGATTTTGATTTATCGAAAATGGCTTTTAATACTTCCATTTGACGCTGTCCACGCATGAGATCACTGTCTGCTTTTCTTGTTCTCACATAAGCGAGAGCTTGATTACCATCTAGTGTGTGAGTGCCCGTTTGCAGCTGAACTTTGCCCTTTGTATCTTTGAGAATCTGTTTCACAACATATTCATCTTTAATGTTAACGGAAACACCGTTTAATTCGTTCACAATTTCCTTAAACGCTTTGAAATTACTTTCAATCACAAAGTCGACAGGGATATCTAGTAAATTCTCAACTGTACTCACCGTGAGGTCTGCATCACCAAATGCGTGTGCATGTGTAATTTTGTCATAACCATGACCTGGAATATTAACATATGAGTCCCTTGGAATACTTAATAATTTCACGGTTTTATTCGTTCGATTTACTGTCGCTAATACCATAGCATCGCTTCGTGCTTGTTTGACGGTTTCGCCTGGTCTGCTGTCAATGCCAAGCAGCAAGACAGAAAAGCTGTCTTTCCCAGGATCAAATGCTTCAATCCGTTTGACAGATTGTGCACCGCGGTCTAGAGAGACTTGTGCTTTTTTCGCAGCTGTTGTCACTTTATAGTAGGCATAGCCGGTGACAGAAGCGGTTGTCAGTAAAAGAATACCAAAAATAAAAAGAGTGACTTTCACCCATGGTTTTAAACGCTTTTTGCCTTTGCGTTTACTTCTTGTTTGATCCATATATTTTAAACCCTCGCTATGATTTTATAGTAAAGATGTCCTTCTTCATGCTTACAAACTAAAACAAATATACCTTAAAACGGGATATAGTGCGACATTTTTTTCACTAACGCTTAATTGACGTTTCCTTATCTAAAAAAGTTTCAATGATACGCAAATGAAATATATTTGTCATAAAACATCGAAATGTTTGAAATGACAGGAAGTGAGGAAAATGATTTTTCATAGAGAAACATCCAGTCATTACATAGATAAAAGAGGGGTTATGATCATGAAAAATCGGAATGGGTGGCTTTATTTCTTCGGCGCACTTGGAGGCGCCTTATATGGTTATGATACAGGTGTCATTT
Source organism: Bacillus sp. UNC125MFCrub1.1 (assembly GCF_000701305.1). Lineage (NCBI taxonomy): Bacteria > Bacillati > Bacillota > Bacilli > Caryophanales > Bacillaceae > Bacillus > Bacillus sp. UNC125MFCrub1.1. The sequence goes on along the minus strand of NZ_JNIG01000009.1, from coordinate 551,153 downwards.
CTGGCGCTATCTTATTTATGAAAGAGGATTTAGGTTTAAATGCATTTACAGAGGGACTTGTGGTCAGCTCGATTTTAATCGGGGCGATGCTCGGGTCTTCTCTTTCTGGAAAACTGACAGATCAATTCGGACGGAAAAAAGCGATAATCGCCGCAGCCATTTTATTTATTATCGGCGGATTTGGAACAGCCCTTGCACCGAATACGGAGGTCATGGTCTTATTTCGAATCGTGCTAGGACTTGCTGTCGGATGCTCGACGACGATTGTTCCATTGTATTTATCTGAACTTGCGCCAAAGGAATCAAGAGGGGCACTTTCCTCATTAAACCAACTCATGATCACATTTGGTATTCTTCTTGCCTATATTGTGAACTACGTTTTAGCGGATGCAGAGGCATGGCGTCTGATGCTTGGAATTGCCGTTGTTCCTTCTGTGCTCTTGTTATGTGGTATTTTGTTTATGCCAGAAAGTCCTCGCTGGCTGTTTGTCCAAGGACAGGCGGACCGGGCGAAAGAAATATTGTCAAAACTTAGACAAAGTAAGCAAGAAGTTGAAGACGAAATTGCGGATATTCAAAAAGCAGAAAGTGAAGAAAAAGGCGGTCTTAAGGAATTACTCGAACCATGGGTGCGCCCCGCTTTAATTGCTGGTGTCGGTTTAGCCTTTTTACAGCAGTTTATTGGGACAAATACGATCATTTATTATGCACCAAAAACATTTACAAGTGTCGGCTTTGGCGATTCAGCAGCCATTTTAGGAACTGTAGGAATTGGTGCAGTCAATGTTGTCATGACGTTTGTTGCGATTAAAATCATTGATCGTGTCGGGCGGAAAGCGTTACTCCTATTTGGAAATGTAGGGATGGTTCTTAGTTTGATTGTTCTAGCAGTGGTCAATCGTTTTTTCGAGGGATCAACAGCTGCAGGGTGGACGACAATTATATGTTTAGGACTTTTCATCGTCATTTTTGCTGTCAGCTGGGGCCCGGTCGTATGGGTGATGCTGCCGGAGCTGTTCCCAGTACATGTCCGGGGAATCGGTACGGGGGTATCGACCTTCCTACTGCATACAGGGAATTTGATCATCTCGCTCACATTCCCAACCTTGTTAAGTGCAATTGGCATCAGTAACCTTTTCCTTATTTATGCAGCCATCGGCATAGGTGCCTTCTTATTTGTGAAATATTTAGTCACAGAAACGAAAGGAAAAAGTCTTGAAGAGATTGAAGAAGATTTAAAAAAGAGAAACCGTGCCGTCGTGAATGACGAAGGGGAAACGGTATGAAAAAAGACCAGCTGCATGAGGCAGCTGGTCTCAGCGTGTAGACAAACCCTCGCATTCGGTGTCAGTCCTGTGTGTCGGTGCTCACGAATCTCTCATTCGCTCCGCGCCGATGCTCGTCCTTCCTAGACTGCAAAGGTTTTCTATCACGCTGAAAAGAAGACAAAGGGCTAAAAAATTCATTTTAGCCCTTTGTTAAACAAACGTTTAATCAAGAAAGGACAATCACTCATCTTCTGAACGTGCTGCCTATGACATACATATGGAACAGGCGGGCGAAAGGTGGAAATGAGATGAAAGGGAAAACGAGCATTGTGATGCTGACGTACAATGAACTGCACCTAACGAAAAAATGTATCGACAGTATCAAGGAGCATACTCGGCGTGATGAATATGAACTCATTATCGTGGATAATGCTTCATCAGACGGAACAAAGGAATATGTGAGACAACTGGAAGATGTCGTGTTGATTGACAACGAGAAGAATCAAGGCTTTGCCAAGGGCTGTAACCAAGGGGCGAAAAAGGCAACAGGAGATAGTCTTCTTTTTTTAAATAACGACACGATTGTGACCGAAAACTGGCTGTTGCCTTTAAGAGAAGCCCTTTTTGCATCAAAGCGTATTGGCATGGTAGGGCCTGTCTCCAATTATGTAAGTGGTCCTCAGCTCGTTCAGCCATCTTACACAGATGTGAAGGAGCTTCCTGCCTTTGCGAAGGCATATACGGCTTCGAAAAAAGGTCAAAGAACATATGTGCATAGACTTGTTGGTTTTTGTTTGCTGGTCAAAAGAGAGCTGATCGAGGATGTAGGGTTATTTGATGAGCGGTTTGTATATGGATCATTTGAGGATGATGACCTTTGTCTGCGCTCATTGCTGAAGGGGTACCAACTGCAAATCGTCCATGATTCTTTTGTGCATCATCACGGTCATGCTACCTTCAATGCCAATGAAGAAACGAACATCTCTACGTTGTTTGCGGAGAACAGGCTTCGTTTTTTAGATAAATGGGGCATTGATTTAAACTTGATAACGCCCCATCCATATTTTGCAGCACTGCTCCCTGAGGATGCCGGATGTGTGCTGGATGTTGGCTGTGGTGCTGGGGCGACAGGGCTTGAACTGATCAACCGGCAGTCCGTTGACATGTACGGAGTAGAGGCGGATGCATTAAAAGCAGAGATGGCAAAGGCGTATTACAAAGAAGTGATTGAGACAAAAGCGGAAGCGTATCCTTGGTCAGAGAAAGAAGCTTTTTTTGATGCTGTGATCTTTTCTGATGTGTTAGAGCATGTGTCAGATCCATGGCAGATGATTGCTCAAGCGCATGCGTCTTTAAAACCAGGTGGCGTGATCATTTGCTGCTTACCTAATATAATGCATGCGGAAGTACTGCTGCCTTTAATGACAGGTGATTTTACGTATCAAGATGTGGGGATTTTAGATCGAACACATATGAGATTTTTCACACCAAATACAATGCGGGCGCTCTTTCCAGACCATTTGTTTCATCGCGTGATTGAACAGCCCATCAATGTGCCAATTGATCAAAACGTTCAATTGTTTTTTGACGAAGTGGCGAGAGTAGGAGAGTCACTTGGCTTTCAAACAAAAGCATTATCTGATCAAGTGACGCTCTATCAGCTTTTGATCGTTGCACGTAAAAAAGGCGGTTCCCCCTCCGGGTAATCCACCTCAGCGTGTAGGAAAACCCTCGCATACTTTGTCAGTCCTGTGCGCCGGTGCTCGCGAATCCTTCATTCGCTCTGCTCCGGTACTCGTCCTTCCTAGACTGCAAAGGTTTTCTATCACGCTGAAAAGAAGACAAAGGGCTAAAACAAAGTTCATTTTAGTCCTTTGTCAACCATCTAAGGCGGATGACCGCCTTTTGTGCTACCATTTAAAGCTTTTCGTTGCGCCTTCTGCACCAAAGTTCAAAATGCTCACTTTTACGTCATATGCAATGTCTACTTCTTGAAATAGTGTATCCCATTCGTTGCGGTGCTGATCCCAAAAGTCTGGATACTTGATGCGCACCTGCCGGTTTAAAAAGATCGGGTCAACGCCCACATCTTTTTGCATGTGATTGACAGCTTTTTGAATGCGCTCTTTGATTTTGCGTTCAAAAATGCGCTCAAATCGTTTGATGTATTGCTCATCGTATGAGTTTTCAGGGGGATATTGATCTTCTGATAGTTTCCCGTTTGTTTGTACACTAATTTTAAAGGAAATCTTTCCGTTCTTCAGATAGGGTTCAATCTTGGACTTTGCTTTCTTGATTTCATACGTAATCGGAAAGCCTTTGTAGGTGGCGGGTACGACTCCGCCTGAGATGCGATTCATGACCCAGTTTAAAGATTGGACATCCTTTGCTGGTATGAATCCTATCAGTTTTCGCGTTTTCCCATGGATAATGCCTGCACCATCATAGGTGAGTTCTCCGTTTACGACATCCACACTTTGGACAAGAAAGCTTGTACCCATCTGAAAGTAATCCGACGCTCGGCCAATACGTGTTGGCAGTAAAATCTTCCCGTTAAAGCTCCGGTTTTTTGATGTTTCAAAAATATGCTCGACTGGAACCCTCTGTTGTGATTTTAATTTTTGATTGATGACTTTTGAAGCCTCATGGCGTGACACTAAGAGGTAGCTGCTTCTTCGAACCTCATCATCTCGTATAAAGTGGTTGAGTGTCCCTTGAATATCATGATGTTCAGCTTGATCTTTGCCAAACAAAAAGATTTTAAGGTGATCACTGTAAATCGGCGGGTCCTTCAAAGCGACATTGCTGACTGCTTCCAGTACATTTTTCCCCTTTGAGACGACATTCACATAGCCAGGGGAATCTGCTTCTTGTGTTCCGCCCATTTTAGGGACAAGGTTTTGATAGGTGAGTTTGACTCCGTTATCATCTTCCTCGTCAATGCCAACACCGCGCACAAACGATAATTTCTCAATATCTTTTAAGTCCCAGCAACCTGTCGATAAAAGCAAAAGGCAGAAAGACAGAAAGATGAGCCATAAACGCCGCCCTTTCATGCAGATCGACCTCCCCATTTTTTACGTATCATGAGCAGAATAGCTGTTATAAAAGGAATCGCTAAAACAGCAAATAATGCATAGCCGAGTAAAGTCGAGTAGTAAAAGACTTCATTGATATTTCTCGGAAAAAGAGAGAGAGCTGAGGTCAGCAAAAACAGCAACCATAGCAGTCTCGTTAAATTGGTTGTCTTAAACACCGTTTGACAGCCTTTAATAGCAAATTGGAAAAAGCCAAGCATACAAATAAACTGCTGGCACGTCCAGATCGTCAGTAAGAAAATATCAAAGCGTTCAATGAAGACCCCTTCTAGTTCTAGCGCTTGAATGAGGGAGACAGTGGGCCAGGTGAGTGATTTCGTTTCTCCAACCGTCATGGAACCAATCACAATAAAGAGCGTGAGGGAGTAAATAAGTGTGGTGATCCCTACACCGATCGCTGCGGCCCATTTCGCTTTTGACCATTTGTCTTTATAGATAAGCGGTACGACAAACAAAATGACTTCAAAGCCTGTAAATTGAATAAATGTTTGAGAGAACAAATTACTAAAATCTTTAAAACCGTGATTCATTACCGGGCGTAAGTAATCAAAATCAAATATTTTCAAACTAAACAGCATGAGCCCAATATAAATGATCATGGTCATCGGATAAATATATGTCACCATTTTCACTACCGGAAAAATGCCACTTTTTAAATGATAGGTGGCCACCAGTAAAAAAATCATCACAATCACGGTCATCGGGGTCGATTGCAACAGGAAAAATTGAACCACTTCCCCCAGTACACGCGCCTCAAAGCCAACAATGGCTAGTAAATAACCGATCAGCATTAGGTTAAAGATCGTACCAAAGAAGGCACCGGCTCCTTTTGTATTCGATTCAAAAATGGTATCCGGTGCATTCTTCTCCGCAATCCAACCTAGCAAAAAAGCAACGAAAGCAAAGATGACTCCCTGTATTAATACAATGATCCAGCCATCAGGGAATCCTGAATTGGCAGAACTGCGAGGAATGGTTAAAATTCCAGCGCCTATCATTGTAGAACTGCACAGAATGGTGACTTGTAACAATGATAGCTTCTCAGCTCTGTACATCGTTTACTCTCCTTGTCTTTTGAGATTTTTTGTCTTGGCTGTTTTCGGTCTCGATTTAAATAGCCCTATTGGTAAACGAACGTACGTATCTTTTAAATCTGAAAACGGTGAAGACAAAACAGGTGTGAAATAGTCAAAACCAAAGGTCTTTAGCTGCATCAAGTGACAAAGTACAAATAAATAACACATGATGAGGCCGTATAATCCAAACATGGCTGAACTGAAGATCGCCATAAACCGCAGGATGCGTAAGGGAAAGCTGAAATCATATGATGGAGCAGTAAAATCGGCTAGTGCCGTCAGAGACACAATAATCACCATTAAAGCACTGACAATATTGGCTTGGACAGCCGCCTGTCCAATAATGACGCCGCCAATCAGTCCAATCGTCTGCCCAATCGCCCTAGGAAGACGAAGTCCAGCTTCCCGCAGCAGTTCAATCGTAAACGACATCAAAATGGCTTCCACTACAGGAGGAAAGGGCACATTTTGCCGGCTGCCTGCGATGGTAAGTGCCATTCGTGTTGGTAATAAACCAGGATGATAGGAAACAAGGGCGATATAGAGTCCCGGTAAAAAGATCGTCAAAAGCACGGCAATATAACGGAGCAAACGCAAAAGAGTCGCACTTGTCCATCTTTGATAATAATCCTCCGGTGATTGCATCAAGGCAGTGAGAGTCATCGGCATAATGAGGGCAAAGGGCGTCCCATCGAGCAAAATAGACACCTTTCCTTCTAGCACAGAGGCAATCACCCGATCAGGACGTTCTGTATTTTGAATCTGCGGAAAAATAGAGACATGACTGTCTTCAATCAGCTGTTCTATGTAGCCGCTCTCAGGAATATCATCCATTTTGATTTGCTTCATACGAGAGAATACATCATCTACTAGTTTGGGGTCTGCGATATCACGAACATACACAAGAGCAGCAGATTTCTTGTTACGAGTACCTATGTTCACCTTTTGAATGACAAGATTCGGATCGTTTGCCCGTTCACGAAGCAATGCCGTGTTTTTTTCAAGATTCTCAATGAATCCAATCCTTGGTCCTCTAACAAGGACTTCTGATTGCGGCTCCTCTACTTCTCTAAATTGAAAAAGATTCGTATGGAGCGCAAGCGCTTGAGTGGCCCTATCCACAAATAAAATAGCCCTGCCGCTGTATAACTGCTCGATGGCAAGGTTCATATCTTCCAGCACATCATTTTGAATACCAAAGAACGTTTTAGAAAGGGAAGAAAGTGTGGTGTGGTCGACCTCGGTAATGGTCAGTTCCTTTTGCATAGGTGAAATGATTTGTTTGGAAAGCATCTCAAATTCTGTGAGTCCTTCAACGTACACGAGACATGCAGAGACAGCGGAAGGACCAAATGAAAAAGAGTGGAACACGATATCATCACTTTTGCCGGCAAAGCTTTTGACACGCTGAATGACGGACTCTATATCTTGTTCAATACGACTTTTCATAATACCTCACCCTCATGTCTTTTTTTATAGAGTGACTCGAAAGGAGAAGAATTATGCAAATAGAAAAAAGAGAATCCCCTAAAATAGGAATTCTCTTCACATGTTTATCTCGCCAGCCAGCCGCCATCTACGGCTAAAATATGACCGTTCATATAATCAGAGGCAGGGGAGCTGAGAAAGACGGCGGCACCTGCTAGATCTTCAGGCCGTCCCCAGCGTCCAGCGGGGATTCGTTTCAGAATCTCTTCATTCCGGTTCGCATCGTCACGAATGGCTTGCGTGTTATTGGTTGCAATATAACCAGGCGCGATCGCATTGACCTGAATATGCTGACTTGCCCATTCATTTGCAAAAGCTTTCGTCAAACCTGCGACAGCATGCTTACTTGCTGTATAAGCGGGAACAAAGACACCACCTTGAAATGATAGAAGGGAAGCGATATTGACAATTTTCCCTTGCCCTTTTTTCAGCATCTGCTGTCCGACCTTTTGCGTGAGGAAAAAGAGACTGTTGATATTCACATCCATCACAGTATGCCAGTTTTCCTCTGAATATTGAGCGGCCTCTTCTCTTTTAATGGTCCCAGCATTATTGATTAAAATATCAATTGAATGCTGCTTTAAAAGGGCATCAACATCCCTCTTTGCGGACTTAGGATCTGAAAAGTCTACTTGAATCGCATGAAATGATCTGCCGGTCTGTTCGACAAGTTCTTTTGTTTCATCAAGCGGCGTATGGTGGTAGGTGCCGATGATATCTGCACCTGAACGGGCAAGCGCTACGGCAATCCCTTGCCCAATACCAGTTCCAGGACCTGTGACAAGAGCTGTTTTGCCTTCGAGGGAAAAGAGGGACGCTACATATGATGTCGTCGTCATCTCATTACCTCAGCTGGTCCATCGGGACAAAGTCCATATCTTTAAACGTATAGTTTTCTCCCGCCATTGCCCAAATAAATGAATAATTTGCTGTACCTGAGCCTGAATGAATGGACCAGGCAGGTGAGATGACGGCTTCTTCATTTGCCACAACGAGATGTCTCGTTTCAGATGGCTCCCCCATAAAATGAAAGACACGTGCGTCTTCCTCTATATCAAGATATAAGTACACTTCCATCCGCCGGTCATGTATATGAGCAGGCATCGTGTTCCATGTGTTATTGGTTTCAAGCTGAGTGATGCCCATCATAAGCTGGCAGCTTTGGATGCCGTCTGCATGAATGACCTGATACAGATTCCGTACGTTCGAGGCGGATGCTTCCCCTAAATGATTCGGTGTTAATTCAGCAATCGCAGCCTTTTGTGTCGGATACGCTCTATGAGCTGTGGCTGACACAAGATAAAATTTGGCCTGCTCACCTGATGAACTAGCAAACTGTACATGTTCGTGTCCAAGTCCAATATATAAGAAATCTTTATGCTCCAGCACAAATGACTCACCATCGACTGTAACCGTACCTTGGCCGCCGACATTCACAATGCCAATTTCCCGTCTTTCAAGGAAATATTCTGTACGTAAAAAGTCGCCGGCATCTAGCTTGATCGGTTCTGATGTCGGCATAACACCGCCAATCACCACACGGTCCTCATGCGAATAATATAGCTTCAATTCACCACTGACAAAGAGTGTCGGAATATGAAAATGACGACGAAGTTCCTCTGTTGTAAAACGCTTGACCTGCTCAGGATGTACAGCATAACGATTTTCCATTTGAGATAAGCCTCCCTTTCCATCTGAAACATATGATTGTTTTATTTGGTATCGGTTTCAAGGAAAATTCTAGAGGAAAAAGAGAGCGGCGTCAACCGTTAATTTGAAATCGCTTTCTTTATTTGTATAAAAGCTTTTTTTTCTTCATGTTCATGAAAAAAATCTTCTGATACAGTTCAACTTGTGGTATGCTTTTTTTAAGTTTATTTGAAATCGGTTTCGAAATGAATAAGAAGATCGATCTTGGGAGTTTTTTGTATGAAAGAGAAAAAGCAAACGAAAGTCACCATTAACGAAGTTGCAGCATATGCAGGTGTCTCAAAATCAACGGTATCCAGATACATCAATGGCAGAACAAATGAGATTTCTCCTGAAAAGGTAAAAAAGATTAAAAAAGCCATTGAGGAGCTCCATTACCGTCCGAGTCAGCTTGCCCAAGGATTGAAAGTAAGAAAGAGCAAGGTCATTGGTTTTATTGTGGCTGATATTACGAATCCATTCTCTGTTGCGACACTTCGTGGTGTGGAAGAGATTTGTGATGAATATGGATACAGCATCATGGTGTGCAACACAGATAATCGTCCGGAAAAAGAACGAGAAATGCTTCTGAAGCTGAATGCGCATTATATTGAAGGGCTGATCATTAATACGACCGGTCAAAACAATGACATTTTGCAAGACTTTAAGCAAAACGGTGTACCGATTGTTCTTGTTGACCGTAAGTTACCTGAACTCAAGGTCGATACCGTCACAACGAATAACCGTGACATCACGGCTCGTCTACTTCATCAAATGTATGAAAAAGGCTACGAACATATCGCTTTCTTTACTGAGCCGGTCGATGGGATTAGTCCTCGTGAAGAACGAAAAGAAGCCTATGAACAGACGGCGATGAGTCAACATAAGAAACCTATGATTGCAGAAATCAATTTGAAGCAAAAGGAACAAATGCGAGATGAGATTTGTCGTTTTTTACAATCAAACCATCAGAAAAAAGCGATTTTAGCAGGCAATGGATTACTCATGCTGAAGCTCATCAGTGAACTCGTCGATCTTGGGGTGAAGATTCCTGATGAGATAGGCATTGCCGGATTTGATGATACAGAATGGTATAAGCTGATTGGGCCAGGCATCACTACGGTGGCGCAGCCATCTCATGAGATGGGGAAAGCGGCGATGCAAAAAATCAAGACGCGTCTTGAAGGGGATAAGAGTGCACCCCAGACCATTCAACTTGATGGTGAAATCATTGTGAGAAAATCTTTATAAACGTCAGGCAGAGAAGAGTATACATACGTGCATGCTCTCTCTTTTTCAACTGTTTTGAAACCGGTACCAAGAAAGGGGAGAAATCAGTGAAAGCATTGGATGTGATCACATTTGGGGAATCAATGGCGATGTTTTATGCAAAAGAAATTGGCGAGCTTCACCAAGTGCATACGTTTCAAAAAGCACTTGCTGGTGCAGAGAGTAATGTTGCGGTCGGCTTGGCAAGATTAGGCTTTAGCGTTGGCTGGATGAGCAAGGTCGGGGCGGACTCACTTGGTACATTTATTTTAGAAGAGCTTCAAAAAGAAGGGGTCGATACGAAGGCAGTACTCCGTTCAAATGATGGAGCCAAAACAGGGATATTGCTTAAATCAAAAGTCATCGATGGAGACCCTGATGTGACGTACTACCGAAAAGACTCTGCTGCGAGTACATTGAACCCAAGCGATTTCCCGTCCACTTATTTTCAGCAGGCAGGACATCTTCATATGACCGGAATCCCGCCTGCTGTGTCTAGTGAAATGAGAGCGTTTTCTTTTCATGCCCTTAAAGAAATGAAGAAAGCAGGAAAAACCATTTCCTTTGACCCGAACCTGAGACTTCAACTATGGGAAGAGGAAGAAGACATGATTCATACGGTGAATCAGATGGCTGCTCAAGTAGATTGGTTTTTCCCAGGGCTTGCAGAAGGTCAAAGACTCACGGGGTGTCATGAGCCGGAAGCAATTGCGGATGTTTATTTACAAAAAGGCGTCAAGCTTGTGGTCATTAAACTGGGAGCGGAAGGAGCCTATTTCAAAAGTGCATCCGGCCAAGGTGTAGTGGATGGTTTCCATGTGTCTCATGTCGTGGATACAGTCGGAGCTGGTGATGGATTTGCAGTGGGAGTGATGAGCGGTCTGCTGGACGGATTATCATATGAAAAATCGGTGACAAGAGGCAATGCCATTGGAGCACTTGCAGTCATGTCCCCAGGAGATCACGAGGGACTGCCGACTCGGGAAGAGCTTCAGGCATTTATAAAAGAAGCCAAACGATATCAAAGGCGACACGATATGAAGGGAGATGAGAGGTATGGGAAAGTCAGCAAGTATGAGCGTTAAAGAGAAGCTCGCAGCTTGTAAACTCATTGCGGTGGTCAGAGCAGGTAGTGAAGCAGACGGGATAGAGATGATTGGTCGTTTAAAGAAAAAAGGGGTGCGGGCCATCGAAGTGACATATACCACGCCCAATGCAGAGCGGATCATTGCATCTTACAAACATGACCACGACTTGATTGTCGGAGCCGGAACGATTACAACGCTTGAGCAGGCACAATCAGCCATTGAAGCCGGCTCTCAATTTATCGTCAGCCCGGGATACCTTCCTGTCATCGGAGAGCACCTATCTTTTCACGATACACTTTACGTTCCTGGTGTTTTGACCCCGAGTGAAATTATGCAAGCAAAAGCAAATGGATACAGCGTGTTAAAGCTTTTTCCGAGCGGCTCTTTCGGTTTGTCTTATATGAAAAATTTGCAAGGCCCGTTTCCAGAGATTGAGTTCATCCCAACAGGAGGCATTCATCCAGTCGATGTGCCAAAGTGGCTTGAAGCAGGAGCCGTGGCAGTAGGTGTCGGCAGCCAGCTTGAAAGCAGTACAGCAGAAGAATTACAGGCTGTTCTTTCTTCCACCATCATGTAGTTCACATAAACAACCGGCGGATGACTGCCGGTTGTTTGTTCGTTTATCTGACATAAAAGATGGGAAGGCACTTCTTTTCACGTAAAATGAGCATAAAGGAGAGGTCGATATGTACATTCAACAAGATGAACTAAAAGATGGTCAAATTGAACAATTGATTCAAGCTCATTTAGAAGAGATGAAAAAACATTCACCGCCAGAAAGCATTCATGCCCTTCCGTTAGACGATCTGAAAAAACAAGATGTCACAGTATGGAGTGCAAGGGATGGCGAGGTGCTTCTTGGCTGCGGAGCCATCAAGGAGCTATCGAGTGAACATGGTGAACTCAAATCGATGAGGACGGCAGCAGCCCATATGCGAAAAGGCGTGGCGAAGCATCTGTTGACCCACCTTCTCCAAGAGGCGAAGCGGCGGGGGTATAAAAGAGTCAGCCTTGAAACAGGTGCGATTGCTTTCTTTGAACCAGCAAGAAGATTATATGAGAGCTTTGGATTTCAATATTGTCCGCCTTTTGGTTCATACCAAGAAGATCCAAACAGTTTATTTATGACAAAGGAATTATAGAGGTCGAGAGAGTATGCTTTTATAAGCAGCTCTTTTTTTATGCGGCAACAATGGAAGGAGGCGGATGTGAATGAAAAGGTCGAAGTTGTTCGGAATAGGCGCATTTCTCACATTTTGTGTCGTATCTGTTCTTTTTTTATCTGTATTAGGTCAAGATTTAGTTAAAATTGAAAGCGCTTCCGATGAGGCGGTATCAACTTACCAATATCACTTTGTTCTTGTACCGGAGGAACTTGATAATGAATATTGGCAATTGGTGCAAAAGGGAGCTGCTGATGCGGCGGAAGTTCATCGGGTGTATCTTGAATACCTAGGTCCAAAGCAGGCTGATTTGGATGATCACCTGAAAACCATTGATATGGCGATTGCTGGTCATGTGGATGGCATTATGACGCAAGGACTTGATGCAAAGAGATACAAACCGCTCTTTCAAAAAGCAAGAGAGAAAGGTATAGATGTCGTCACAGTCGATACCGATGCAGAGGGGAGCAAGCGTCAAGTGTATGTCGGAACAGATAACTATTATTCTGGCTTTATCGCCGGACAGGCACTCATCGCCGATACAAAAGGTGAACAGTATGTGGGCATTGTGACGGGACGGCTTGATGCGATTCACCAGAAGCTTCGCGTGAAGGGGTTTCGAGATGCCGTTTCTGGTGAGAAACGCATTCATATTGCTGGAATAGAAGAGTCGGCGATTACGAAATCAGGTGCTTCCGGTGCTGCGTATAAATTGTTAAATGATCATACGCAGCTCACCGCATTTTATGGAACAAGTGCATTAGACGGTGTCGGCATTATTCAAGCAACAGAGCAATATCATTCGTCTAAAGATGTTTATGTGCTCGCATTTGATACTCTGCCTGATACGATTCAAGCGCTGGATGATGGGGAAATTGATGCAGTGGTTGTACAGCACCCTTATGAAATGGGCTATCAAGCGGTTGAATCTCTTGTTCGTTTGCAACAAGGGGATAAACAAGAACCGCTGCAGTACACAGGGACGAGTGTGATTCGGCGAGGAGACCTGCCCCTTCATCAAACGGAAAGACCACAGGGGGTTCAGCCATGAAGAGAATTCGAAGTAAGTTATTATTGGCTTTTTTAATTCTTGTGCTCCTTGGCAATGTGGCCGCTTTTTTTGTGTATTGGAGCAGTTCAAAAATCACATCAGAATATAGCAAGAGCTTTCGTTCCTTTCTCCTGCTGAATGATATTTCGACAGAGGCAAAAACGATGTATGAAAAGGTCAACGCCTTTGCCATCGAAAAGGATCAGGCGTTTGCCAAGGGCTATGCTGAATCAAAACAGAAAATGACATCATATGACCAAGCATTACTCAAAGATGCAGGGCTTCATGCCGCCATCCCCTCCATTGAAAAATATCAATATATGATGCGGACGCTCATAAACGAAAGTGATGCGACAATGAATCATGTCAAAAAAGGGAAAATCAAAGAATATGCTGCAGGTGTGAAGGAAGTAAGAACCGTGTCCTCTTATATCCAAGAACAGACAATGACTCTTTTGGATGATGAATTATCTGAGTATCAAGTACTCTACCAATCCCTTCAAAAAAGACATCAAACGTATGCGCTTTTTACTCTATGTCTGTTTACATTATCGATAGGCATCGCTTTATGGATGGCCTATATCATTGCGGGTGGAATTTCAAGACCGATCGTTCATCTGTCTCGAAGTGCCAAAGAAGTATCAGAAGGAAATTTTGATGGTCCGAATTTGCATGTGTCATCAAAGGACGAAATCTCTGTGTTAAATCATGCCTTTGAGCGAATGCGGCGAGAGATGAAGGTCATGATTGAAGAGATGAAACAAAAGGCCGCTTTAGATCAGAAAATTAAAGACATGAAGCTGAAAACACTACAAAACCAAATGAATCCACATTTTTTATTTAATACATTAAACATCGTTTCACGTATGGCGTACTTAGAATCAGCTGATGCGACATCGAGATTGATACAATCCGTTTCTACGCTGATGCGGTATTCGCTATCTCCTCTCAGCGCATCTGTTACGTTAGAACAAGAAGTGAAAGTGGTAAAAGAATATTTTCATATACAAGAAACAAGATTTTCCGATCGTATTACATGCAAAACGACCATAGATGAGTCGTGTCTATCTGTTCACATTCCGAGCCTTACATTGCAGCCGCTTGTCGAAAATGCCTTTATTCATGGGGTAGAACCAAAAGAGGAGGGTGGGCTTGTAGAGCTCTCTATTGATCGAGATGATGGCTTTGTCATGATTCGGATTCGGGATAATGGACTTGGCATCAGTGATCAAGAGAAAAAGAGATTGCTATCGCAAGAGGAAGAAGATCTTTCAGACACACGTAGTAAAGGTCACTCGACAGGAATTGGACTTCGAAATGTGATGTCGAGGCTGCGTTTGTTTTACGGAGTGCAGGATGCCCTTCAAATTGATTCAAAGCCAAACGAAGGGACCACTATTCAATTGACAATACCAATCAAGGAGGAACGAGCATGCTGAACGTGCTGATTGTGGATGATGAAAAAATTGAACGAATGGCGATGCGTAAGTTCATGACCGAATGGCTGCCAGACTGTCATATTGCAGGGGAAGCTGCGAATGGAAAAAAGGCGGTGGAATTGGCGCGGTCTAAGCCAATTGACCTTGTGCTCATGGATATTCAAATGCCAGGCATGGATGGACTCACAGCGATCAAACAGATCAAAGCAAGCTGTCCTCATACTAAATTTATTATGCTGACAGCCTACGATACGTTTGATTATGCCAAGCAAGCCATGCAGGAAGGGGTCAAACAATACCTTGTCAAACCAGCTGATAAAGACGAAACCATTACAGCGATTCGTTCTGTTGCGGCAGAAATTCAGCAGGAGGTCTCCCTGCGGCAGGCGGAGAAAGTCAATCAGCAGTCAAAATGGCTGGAAGCTCATGTGTTAAACGGTCAAT
Organism: Bacillus sp. UNC125MFCrub1.1; assembly: GCF_000701305.1. Lineage (NCBI taxonomy): Bacteria > Bacillati > Bacillota > Bacilli > Caryophanales > Bacillaceae > Bacillus > Bacillus sp. UNC125MFCrub1.1. Next base: position 536,080 of record NZ_JNIG01000009.1, on the reverse strand, counting down.
CTTATTCCTCCACAGCGTTTGAGCGGCTGTTTCATGATTTTCAAGCAGGTCTAGTGATCGCTGTTCAGCGGACAGGTGGGGATCAACTCCTGAATCATTTGCAGGAGTCTGCTCTTTTTCAAGCAGTGCCTATCAAAGTGAGCGGTGAGCTGTTTACATGCTTGATTTACAGCCGTCAATCACCTGGTCATCTAAAGGCGAATGTACTGCAAGCCATTCGCGCTGCTATGACAAGCGAACGGCATTCCCCTGTCATTGTTGGCATGGGTCATCCTGTCTCAAATCCACTTCAACTTCAGAAAAGTGCGGCAGAAGCGAAGCTTTCCTATTATCAGCGAAAAAAAGATGACGGTGCGGTTCGTTATGGCTTTTACTATACAGATAGACAACCTTACGTATTGATCAACTTGCCTGAGCTTGCCGATGACATGATGCTGGCACTAGAAGAAGGGAGAAGAGATGATGCTCTTGCTTACTATGATGCCTTCCAATTAGAAGGGGCAACCATTTCTCATGTGAAAGAGCTGCTCATTTTACTCAAATCACGACTTCGTGCAGATGTGCCGATTCTAGCTATCACCACAGAAACAGAATGCCGCCAATGCTGTGAACATTTATTTGATCTGTATGAAGCAAGAACCCAGACGGTGAATGATATAGAACGGGCGAAACGATACATTCAAACACATTTTTGCGAACATATTACGCTGGAGCAAACGGCCGCCTATGTTGATTTAAGCCCGACGTATTTCACCAAACGCTTTAAAGATGAGACAGGTCTGACGTTTAAAGAATATGTGACGATCTGTAGGATGGATAAAATGAAGAAGCTACTGAAAGAGAGTTCGCTTAGTTTAAAAGAAATCACCTATCAAGCTGGATATACTGATCCAAATTACGTCAGTCGTGTGTTTAAAAAAATGATTGGCTGTTCACCGAAGGAATATCGAAAACAGGTCGTAAAAAAATGAAGAATTTCATAAAAAAGTGAAGAAGTTTGCCTGAAAAAAGGCAAGGATCTGCCAGTATACTTATTTTGATAACGCTTACAAAATAGAGATGGGGGATCCATGATGAAGTTTAAATTAGGCTTTACTTTATTGGCACTCTGTATGCTGGTCGTCTCTGCTTGCAGTTCATCGACGAACTCAGATGCAAAAAAAGAGGGCGGAGCGGAGAAACTAGAAATTTTCTCTTGGTGGACTGGTGCAGGTGAGGAAGACGGGCTGAAGGCACTCATTCAATTGTTTGAAGAGAAAAATAAAGACATTCCAATTGAAAATGCAGCTGTCGCTGGTGGCGCTGGTACGAATGCAAAGGCTGTTCTAACAAGCCGGATGCAAGGAGATGATCCGCCAGCTACTTTCCAAGTACACGGGGGAGCAGAGCTGAATGAGAGCTGGGTAGCCGCAGGTAAAATGGAGCCGCTGGATGACCTTTATGAGAAAGAAGGCTGGAAGGATAAATTTCCAGAATCACTGATTGACCTTGTGAGCAAAGACGGGAAAATCTATTCCGTTCCAGTGAATATTCATAGAGGCAATGTGCTTTGGTATAACAAAAAAGTATTTGAAGATCAGGGCTTAGAACCGCCAACGACGTTTGATGAATTTTTCAAAACAGCCGATGCCTTAAAGAAAAAAGGGATTACTCCACTTGCGCTTGGGGATAAAGAACCTTGGGCAGCGACTCATTTGTTTGAAAGCGTTCTTCTAGGTGTACTAGGTGCAGATGACTATCAAAAACTTTGGGCGGGCGACTTAAAAATGGATGATGCAAAAGTGAAGGAAGCGGCAGACATCTTTGGACGTATGCTCGAATACGTCAACGACGATCATAGCTCGCGTAACTGGCAGGATGCCTCACAGCTCGTGGCAAAAGGGGAAGCTGCAATGAATGTCATGGGCGACTGGGCAAAAGGATACTTTGTAAATGATCTAGATTTGAAGGTAAATAAAGACTTTGGATACGTGGCAACTCCTGGTACGGAGGGTAGCTTTATGGTTATCACGGATACATTCGGACTGCCGAAGGGTGTCAAACAGCCAGAAAACGTAAAAAAATTCTTATCTGTCTTAGGATCTGTGGAAGGACAGGATGCGTTTAATCCGCTGAAAGGGTCAATACCGGCACGTGTGGATGCAGACGTATCGAAATATGATGAATACGGAAAATCAGCAATGAAGGCGTTTAAAGAGTCAAAGCTGGCACCGTCTCTTGCGCATGGCTCAGCTGCTGAAGAAGGTTTTGTCACGAAGGCGAACCAAGCCGTCAATATTTTTGTGACACAAAAAGACAGCAGCCAGTTCGTTTCTTCTTTAAAAGATTCAATGAAATAAAGATGAAAGAGGCGGCCGTTAGGCACCGCCTCTTTTTTAAAAAAAGGAGTGTAGCTTCATGCGCATGGACACATCGCCGATCACAAAAACACCAGCAGCAAAAGTGAAACGTGTTCGGAAAAAATGGAATGGAGACCAGCTGCTTGCCCTGCTATTTTTAGCACCGTCAGCTGTTTTATTATTCATTTTTGTTTATGGATTTATTGGCTGGACAGGATATGTTTCATTATCGAACTGGACCTCGCTTGTTCCTGATTTTTCTTTCGCAGGTATGAAAAATTATGTCATGCTGTTTCAAGATTTTCGCTTTCAGTCAGATCTTCGAAACACGGTCTTTTTTACATTATTCTTTATTGGAGCAGTCATTGCTTCTGGGCTTGTACTGGCCATTTTACTAGACCAGAAGATCAAGGGGGAATCACTTTTTCGGAATCTCTTTTTCTTTCCGATGGCCCTTTCTTTTGTTGTCACAGGTGTTGTGTGGCAATGGATCCTAAATCCATCAACTGGGGTGAATCTGTTTTTAAAAACTCTCGGCATCCAGCCCAAGTGGTACACGGATACGAACATTTTAGCTGGATTTGTCTGGGGGAAAATTGAGTTTGGTGTACCGGCAGCAATGATTGCAGTTGTCATCGCTGCTGTGTGGCAGATGACAGGGTTCTCACTTGCGATGTATTTGGCTGGTCTTAGAGGCATTCCAGAGGAAGTGAGAGAGGCTGCTAGAATGGATGGCGCAACCGAGTGGCAAATCTACTGGAAAATCATTTTCCCGCTGTTAAAACCAATCACAGCGAGTGTCGTCATTATTATGGCACATATTTCTTTAAAGATCTTCGATTTGATTTACTCGATGACAGGACCAGGTGCGAACTTTGTCACCGATGTGCCAGGTGTTTATATGTTTGAAATGACCTTTAGAGGAAACCATTATGCAGGTGGTGCCGCCATTGCGATCGTTATGCTGATTTCTGTTGCGGTCTTTATCGTGCCGTATCTCCTGTCTAGCCGGAAGGGGGCTTCATCATGACCGCAAGAGGGTTTGTCCGTCCAGTTCTTTATGCTTTATTAATACTGTGCAGTTTGTTTTTTCTCATGCCTGTTTATGTCATGCTCGTCACAAGCTTAAAGCCATTAGGTGAAGTGACCCTTGAGCGAATGTGGTCGCTTCCATCTACACTAGATTTCTCAAGCTACAAAATCGCTTTTGAAAAGTTATCACCCAATTTAATGAACTCTCTTTATCTAGTCATTCCTGCTACCTTATTGTCAGCTGTATTAGGTGCGATGAATGGCTATGTGCTGTCTAAATGGCGCTTTAAAGGATCAGAAGTGGTGTTTACCTTCATGTTGTTCGGTATGTTTATTCCATACCAAAGTATCCTCATTCCACTTATTCAATTTTTACGTGAAATCGGCTTGTATAACTCTATTCCGGGACTTGTGCTTGTCCATGTCGTATATGGCCTGCCAATTACAACACTCATGTTCCGCAATTTCTACGTGAGCATTCCTGATGAAATGATTGAATCAGCGAAGATGGATGGGGCCGGATTTATCGGGATCTTCAGACATATGATTCTGCCACTTTCCATCACAGGGTTTGTTGTGGTTGCCATTTGGCAGTTCACAAATGTGTGGAATGAGTTTCTATTTGCGGTTACTATGACCACGGCAGAGAATCAGCCGGTCATGGTTGCGTTGCAAAATTTATCAGGCAGTCAAATTGTGCAATGGAATGTTCAAATGGCAGGTGCCATCTTGGCTGCGCTGCCGACACTTTTGGTCTATATTCTACTCGGAAAATACTTTGTGAAAGGGCTTCTTGCAGGCTCTGTCAAAGGGTAAATTGATTTTCTTGTTATCGTTTTCATTCGGTGTACTGAAAGGATTGACTTCTCTTTAGATAGCGTCATAATAAAAGTTGAGACTTGCTAGTTTTCATCATGCTAGGCAAGGATTATCAAAGGGTAGCAAAGGGAGGAGTCATCCTGAATGAAGCAGTCACCAATTTTTTTACTGCCTGAATTGAAGGAGAGAATATGGGGAGGTACAGCCTTAAGGGATCAATTTGGCTATGATATTCCTTCTGATCAAACGGGAGAATGCTGGGCAATTTCTGCTCATCCAAACGGACCAAGTGTCGTGCAAGACGGTCCATATAAAGGGAAAACGCTGATCGAACTATGGGACAATCACAGAGAATTGTTTGGGGGAATAGAAGGCGATCGCTTCCCGCTCTTAACCAAAATTTTAGATGCAAACCAAGATTTATCCGTTCAAGTTCATCCAGATGATGATTATGCGGAAAGACATGAAAATGGCGAGCTTGGGAAAACAGAGTGCTGGTATATCATTGACTGCAAAGAAGGCGCAGAAATGATCTATGGTCATAATGCAAGGACGAGAACTGAGCTTGTGACCATGATGAACAGCGGAGATTGGGAAGGCCTTTTGCGGCGAGTGAAAATTAAGCCGGGCGATTTTTATTATGTGCCAAGCGGTACCATTCATGCGCTATGTGAAGGCACACTGGTTCTTGAAACGCAGCAAAGTTCAGATACGACCTATCGGGTGTATGATTATGAACGAAAAGACCAAAATGGCCATGAACGTGAACTTCACTTCACGCAGGCTATTGATGTTACCACGGTTCCTCATGTAGACGGTTATGCAGATGAATCAGTAGAAACTCGTCCAGGGGTGACCATTAGAACATTTGTAGAGGCAGAATATTTCTCTGTGTATAAATGGGAAATTGATCAAAAAGTAGAGCTATCGCAAGATTATCCGTTTTTGCTGTGCAGCGTTATTAATGGGGAAGGGTCCTTAGAGCATAATGGACATACATATCCGCTACCAAAAGGAGCTCATTTTATCCTGCCGGCTGAAACTGGGAACTTCACCATTGAAGGATCTTGTGAACTGATTGTGTCACATATATAAAGATAAAGAGGACTTCGAGGGAGTCCTCTATTTTTCTATTGCATAAAGGACTTGAAAGAGACTTGTTTTTGTCGATAAAGAGATTAGTAGACTATTATGCAAAGTTAAGAGAGGGACAGGGACCGTGAAAAAAACCATCAAGATTATGTTACTCGCAGCTGCCTTTGGTATGACATTACACACAGGCAAAGAAGCGCAAGCAGCCTCCTATGTCGATCAATCCATTTATACGATTAGCACCTCAAAAGTATTTACAACAGAAGCAGAAGTGAAAAAAGCGGTTGACACGTTGAAAAAGGATAAGAAGTGGACAGCCACTTATCAAACGTCAGGAAATACATCGACTTATCAACTGACTGCCTCAGGATATGACTCACAAGCAGCAGCGAGTGCAAGTGCCGCTGCATTAAAAAAAGAGTTAGGCATGAGCAGTACGGTGTCTCCAGTAGGTGACCGCCTTCCTTTACAGAAAATCGTATCTGATCCAATCAACGATGAAAGTCAGGCGAAAAAACTGACGCTCGAGCTGACGAAAACATCAGGACTCAATAGCACGTATGAAGCTATCAATCAAAGCAGACCATCATATCAGGTCATATCAGGAGCCATTGATTCTGAAACGAAAGTCAAAAATATTCAAACCGAACTACAAAAACAGGCTGGAGTCACTAGTACATATCAAACCGAAAACAAAGCTGGCACCGTGTATCAGCTGATCTCAGGCAATATGGTCGGACAGAGTAAGGCAAATACCATCCTGCAAGGTTTTCAAAAGGAATCTGGTTTAAAAGCAGTACTCCAAACGGTAGCAGCAGGCAAACCGTATTACATCGTCACATCTGCTGCACAAACGAATCAGTCTAAAGCGCAAACCCTTCTGACCCAGCTGCAAAAAGAAGCGAAAATCAGCGGAAAGATTCAGAAGGCTGGAGCTGTTAAAAATGTATATAGCATGGAATCAGGCTATTTCAAAGACAGTAAGCAAGCAGCCTCAGCGGCGGCTCAGATTAAGAAACAAGCTGGTGCGTCAGGTACTGTGCAGCGAGTAGGAAAAACGAAAAATTATATCGTAAAGCTCAATCAATTAAATGACACAACTTACGCAAAAACAGTTGCCTTTTTCAAGAAAAAGAAATGGCGCTATACATCTAAAAAGATCTCCTCTACACAGCCATATCAAGTAGTGACTGGGAATCTTTTGGGCGATGATCAAGCGAAAAAAGCAACGGCATTTTTCCAAAAGAAAAAAGTATCCGCCACAACGAAAAAAACAGGCAAAGCATCTGACAGCACGTATCGACTTGTTGTGAATCAAGCAACAGATCAGACAAAAGTAAATAAAGGTGCTGCATACTTAAAAGCACAAAAGGTGACAAGCAGCATCACAACAGGCAAGGGACAAGCCGTCAGTAAAGCATACAGCCTAATGACAACCCCTGTATATGATCAAAGCAAAGTAAAGCAAGCGCAAGAGATCATCAAGAAAAATGGAGTTGCCAGCAGTACAAAAACATTAACAGAAGCTGTTAAGCAATACCGTATTACGACAGAGGCGACAGTGAATCAGACAAAACTGAATCAAGCCTTAAGTTATTTAACCAAACAAAAAATGAAAGCAGCCGCTCAAAAAACGGGAGCAACTGATTATGGTCAATATCAGATCAAAACAGGGGTCATTTCGACTGCTACGTTAAGAGATCAAGGCATGACATTCTTCAAAAAGCGAAATGAACCAGCTACTTATACAACAACGACAAAACCGGCATATAAAATCAACATCACACAGCAGTTTACAGGGTTACCAAATGCGAATGCGGCCATTGCTTTTGTGAAAAGCCAATACGGCTGGACAGCCACTGCGACCAAAATCAAAAATGGTCCAATGGTGATGCAGACGAATTATAACCTCACAGTCAATGAGATGGTAAACAAACAAATGAAGGTGTCACCGCAGACAGATGGTGCAGCCTATGTCTATGCGACATATGTAGACCCAGCGACGTCCACAGTGAATACAGACGGGCTAAATGTACGTTCTACACCTGATTCAAGTTCGGCTAGCAACATCGTCGCACAGCTGAACAAAGGGACAAAAGTGAAGCAGCTTGGAAAAGAAGGCAACTGGATCAAGATTAGCCTCGGCTGGAGAAATGCTAGTTCAGCAGAAGTATTAAAATATGTAGACCCAGCGAATATCACAGAGGGCACTCAATCTTATTTTCAATTTCTCAAACTCTCTGAAGCTGCAAATCTCAATCCGACTGAAGTGAATACGAAGATTTTAGCAGGGAAAGGTATTCTTGCCGGAAAAGGACAAGCCTTTATCACAGCAGCGAAAACGTATCATATTAACGAAATTTATCTCATTTCTCATGCGCTGCTTGAAACAGGTAACGGAAATTCCATTTTAGCGAATGGTACGATGTTTAATGGGAAAAAAGTATATAACATGTATGGCATTGGTGCATATGACAGTAACCCGAATTATCTCGGAGCAAAATATGCGTATGAACAGCAATGGTTCACACCAGAGGCAGCCATTATTGGCGGGGCAAAATTCATTGGCAACAGCTACATCAATAATGCCACATACAAACAAGATACCATTTATAAAATGCGCTGGTCTGCGACAGCCACTCACCAATATGCAACAGATATTGGCTGGGCTTCTAAACAGGTCACTCGTATGTATAGTTTGTATAACTTACTTGATAACTATACGCTGTATTATGATATCCCCGTGTATAACAAATAAAAAAACGTCCGTGCTTCTTAATGAGAAGCCGGACGTTTTTTGTGTAAGAGCTGATGTTCAATAAAGGAAAGAAGCTGCTGACTTGATTTCCCTTTTGAATATTGGTTCCATTCCTCAGCAAAGGTTTTCAATAAGTCTTGATTGGTTGATTCGTTTAGCCCCTTAAGCTCCGTTAAGAGCATATCTTGAGTGACGCAAGCCTTTCCTGGAATGATGTCTTCATAACGTTCGACTAAGCCGCGTTTTGTGCGATAAGTCTCTAGATCGTAAGTGAAGAACAGCACAGGCTTTTGGAGCAGCGCATATTCAAACACAATGGACGAATAATCTGTAATCAGGACATCGCATACAGAGAGCAATGGAAAGAGCGGCTGATCGGACACATCAAATATCCACTCACCATCTGTTTCTGCTTTGGCTAGGTGTTTCACTGCAGGATGAAGTTTGACGAGCAGGATATAGTCACCATTCAGCTCTCTCTGCAATTGTTCTTTAGAAAAAGGTAAGACAAGACCGTCCATTGCAAAGTCCCGGTAGGTCGGCGCATACAGCAGCACTTTTTTGCCTTTTGGAAAAATATCCGTCTGAAAGGAAATAGGGCGCTCATCATAGTACGCATCTGTGAAGGGGACACCTGTTGGCAAAAAACGATCGTCGTTGACGCCAAATGAAGTTTTGAAAATCTCGCGCATGTGATCTGAGCCAGTAACGATATAATCGAAAGACGCATAGACCCGCTTGAAACGCTGCAGATCACGAGAACTACGGTGATGATTTGAAGCGTCTTCAAGACCGAACTTTTTCAAAGCACCATTGGCGTGCCACACTTGAATACAAGTGGTAGAAGGTCTATTTCTTAGCACACTTGTCATCAGAAAATAATTATCTGTGACGACAACTTTGCTTTTTAGCATCGTATAGATACATTGAATGAGATGAAAGGGATTTTTTTCATGAAAATAGCGAAATGACACATGAGGCACGTCCTTTTCTATCACGGAAGCATGCTTCGTATAGAGGACAGTGAGCTTCATTGTCATATTCGCCTGTTGTTGATAAGTATCAATGAGAGCAGCTGCATTCTCTTGGAATGAAACAAGCAGCGTCACCTGATTATCACGAGGTTTCACGCCGCTCATGAGCCATCCAGCAAAAGAAACAAAAGCTGCATAGCATGAGATGATCATTGAGTGTATATTCATCATGTATCAGTCTCTCACAGCTGCTTCGTCTGATCTTTTACTTGCTCAGGATAGTAGCGCTTTTTCCCTTTGTTTTCTTTTAATACGGCAAAAGCGTACTTTGGGATATTCAGCATTCGTTTCCATCTCCACGGATTGACAATGAGTCTGTACAGCCATTCCGTATTTGTTTTAATCATCCAGCGTGGTGCACGCTTCACCGTTCCGCTAAATACATCAAAGCTTCCACCTAAACCGATGCAAACAGCTTGCGGGAACAAATGACGGTATTCATAAATAAAGTTCTCTTGGTTTGGATAACCTAAAGCAACAAACACCATATCTGCTTTTGAACGAGCAATTTGTTTTGCCACAAATCGTTTATCCGCTTGATAACCATCACAGCTGCCTGCAATCACCACATTCGGATATTCCGTATCAATTCGCTGTTTGACAGCCTCGAGCACTTCTTTTTTCGCCCCATATAAAAAGATACTTTTAGATTGCTTGTTTGCGAGATCAAGCATAGACATGAACACATCAAAACCTGCAATTCTTGATTTCAATGGACTTTGCGTCATGCGTGACATCAACACAACACCTACACCATCCGGCAGTACATAATCCGCGGAAGAAACCACTTGATGATATGCATCATCCTTCATGACAGCATAGCCGATCTCTGGATTCACTGTCGCAATCATGGCGCCTCTTCTCTGGGAAATATGATGCTGGTTGATATAGCTAATAAATTCATCTAAGTCACCATTAACATAAGAAAGGTTAGAGACCACTTCTGTTTGCATTGTTCAGACCTCCTTTTTCATTTTGTTATCTATGAAACGTTCATTGTAAATTCATTCTTCGCCTACTCATCATTTTATCACAGTTGCTCCATGAAATATTAACAATAACTTTACAATCCTTTAAATTTCGTGACATTTTGATAACTTCATATGGAAGGTGCTTCATAAAACATTGATTTTTCGGACTTTACGTTCCGTGCCCATTAAATTGGAAATAGTTTGTCTTTACATCTGCTTAACGTTTGTTAGGCGCTGTGATATAATGAGGTTCCGAAGAGCGAAAAACACGATCGAAGATAATAGGATTACGGATAAACATTACTGCTTGAAGCAGTCGAATAAGGAATGAAGAAAGGAGTTTATGTTTGCAATGAAGAAAGTTATTACTTACGGTACATTTGATTTATTACACTGGGGGCACATTAAGCTGCTAGAGCGTGCAAAGCAGCTTGGAGATTACTTAGTGGTAGCCATCTCGACAGATGAATTTAATTTACAAAAATCCAAAAAGGCTTATCATAGCTACGAGCATCGAAAGCTGATTTTAGAAACCATTCGTTATGTAGACGAAGTCATTCCAGAAAACAGCTGGGATCAAAAAGTCCGCGATGTACAAGAGCATGACATTGATGTCTTTGTCATGGGAGATGACTGGGAAGGTAAATTCGATTTCTTGAAAGAGCATTGCGAAGTCGTTTACTTGAAGAGAACAGAAGGTATCTCGACAACTCAAATTAAGGAAGAAATTGCGGGACTTTAATAGATCGAAAAAAAGTACTTCTTATCTTTTGGTGAGAAGTGCTTTTTCATGTAAAATACAATGAGCAAGTTATCATGATTTTTAAGGAGAGCTTCCTTTGTTTCAAAATTGGATGAAGAAAAAAGTTGAAGATACATTGGATCAACCTGAACAAAATGAAACGATGACATTAGTTGAAATTCCTGACATGGACTACTACTTTATTGTAGGTGACGTACCAAATGAGGAAGACGGCTTAACGAAGTCTTTAAAAGCAAGAATAGAGCCATTGGCTGAGAAACATAAACGTACTGCGATGTTAACTTTGAATTTCGATGTAAATGTGAAGGAACGTATTCGCCGCTTGGAGGAGACCTTTCATCCTCAAATTGACATCCTGAATGTATTTGAACATTACATTCTGCCAGAGAGCGGAAGTAAAAGGTATTATTCGGAGTTTATTGCGGGTGAAGTACCTCAATCCATCAATGAAGCAGTTATCCCGGCAGATACATCGACCATTCAGGTGACGAGATATGAACTGCCTTCTTCCCCAATCTGTATGATTGATCAATATAATGAAGAGCAGCAATTAGTGAAGAGAGAAGAATACAATTGGCAGGGAGCTTTACGCAGAGTTCAAAGCTTTGTTCCTCATACAGGTGCTCTCTATTTAGAAGAATTGATCAAGGACGATGGCAGCATTTTTATGGAGATCATCTATGCTGGTGATGCAAAAAAGAATCCAGTCCGTCACATTAATTGGTATAAAAAAACAGGAATTCAAACATTTACAAAGAAGACGGATATAAAACAACAATGGCTATCCAGCATTCAATTACAAAATGACCGGTTAAAACTGATGGTCACAGAGGACCGGGACCAGGACCGCCATTTGTTTAAAATAGATCAACCGGAATCAACTTATTATGCTGCTTTTGTGCATGAAGCCCATTATGAGGAAAATCCGCACCATATCAATTCTCAATATGGAGAATTATTCAAACAAATAAGAAAACAGCAAGTGGATGCCGTCTTCTTTGGCGATACTAAGCATAAAGAAGATGTTGAGAAGGTTTTAGGAGAACAAACTTATTTCTACCATGTGCCTTCTGATGAAATGTCAGCTTGGAAAACAGTACTTCATCAGATGCTGGAAAACCGTATACGTAAAGATGAGCTGAGAAAGATCGTGGATCGCACGAAATGGGTGCTGCATGATCTTAGCTCTGAACACCATGTTCTTCATCTTCAGCTTAAGATGACAGACGAAATGAGCCAAGCGGATCATGTGGAAATTGATTTTGCAGGATATGATCGAGTGAATGGAGCTAAAATCATTTCTCAAACAATTGATGAGAATGATCAAGTCAGTTTCCCAATTGGTCATTTTCAAACAAAGAAAAACATCGAAACCAACCAAACAAAATTTGTGGATTTTTACATCCGCTTTAAAACAGAAGAACTTCAAGAAGTTTTGCAACGTCTAGAAGTAGAGGGAGAGCTCCTTACCAATAAACCATCTTCAATTGATGGTTGGTCGTATCAAACGAAACAGGGGAACTATTCTTGGAAAGTAAAATAATGATACAAATAACGGTAAGATTTTTGAACAGAGGAGATTAACGATTAATGATTGAAGAGGGAATCCATAAGAAGAGTGTCGTTGAAGGTTTAAAAAATCATCATGAAAAATTGGAAATGCTCGTTCGCATCTACGATGACATGCCATTAGCAGATAGAGAGTTTTATCTGTTTATGAGGGAAAGGGTCTCAAAACAAGAACTATTCCTCCCGCTTGTTCATCAAGAAGAGAATCTATTCAAATTGGTACTGAGTGAAGCATCGCTTCCGCTTGCGTTAGAGCAAGGCCAGACATACAACTTATATGTCACCGACTATCTGAGCGCAAACAAAGAAGAGGACGAAGACGAGCTCGAAGACTCAGCCTATGATTCTGATTCGGAAGAAGAGGATGAAGACGCAAAAGAAGCGGATACCAGCGCGACTTCCGAAATAGAAGAAAAAACACCATATTATAAACGTCGTTTGAAAATGGAAATTGAAACGCCAGAGCTGACATTTTTAGAAAATAAAGAAGCGCTGTTGTATGTTATTCCATATCGTACAGACAAAGGCAATGCTTCATTGAAAATCAAACGGGAGCTCAAAGTTGTGAAATTCCATCATATCGAGCTCAACAAAGAATGCACGCTATCTTTATCTGGGTATGCAGGCGTTCTAAGTGCAGAGCATCCTTATCAGATCAAAGAAGTAAAGCTTCTATTGAAGAAAAATGGTGAGGAACCAGTTGAGCATCGTTTTCCTGTCAAGATGACACATAAAAAAGATGAAGTCATTCAATATCGTGACGACCATCAAACACCACAACTGTATCAATTTTCAGCAGAAGTTCCTTTAGAGGAGTTAACTTATTCCTTAAACAAACGGTTTGTCTATCGCTTCTATTTTGAGTTTATTTGCGATGTTAACGGAGTGGAAGAAACGTTAACAACAACTTCTTTAGTGCTTGGAGATCGTTCAAACAAACTCAAAGGACTTGTTCAAATTCATAAAAGAAACGATGTACCGATTCGATATGAAGTGTACAGAAAGAAAAAAAGACAAACTTTAGGCATCCGAATTAATGATTACACCATGAAGACACGTGCTAAGTACTACGTAAAAAGCAAGTGGAAGAAATTCAAGAAGCAAGTGGGTAAGATTAAAAAAGTTCGCAATCGCCTTGTGACAAGTACTTTCCAAACGACCTTTACACTGGCGAGTAAACTGTCTGTCAAAAAGAAAACCGTTATTTTTGAGAGCTTTAATGGGAAACAATTCAGCTGTAACCCGCGTGCTATTTATGAATATATGAAAGAAAATCACCCTGAATATACGCTGATCTGGAGTGTTAAAAAAGGTCATGAAGCACCATTTAAAGAAAAAGGCATCTACTATATCAATCGTCTGTCATTGAAATGGATTTTTGCAATGGCAAGAGCTGAGTATTGGGTCGTAAACAGTCGTTTGCCGCTATGGGTTCCAAAACCAGAACACACCCAATACTTACAAACATGGCACGGCACGCCATTAAAACGACTGGCGATGGACATGGACGAAGTGCATATGCCTGGAACAAACACGAAGAAGTACAAAAAGAATTTCACGAAAGAAGCATCGAATTGGGATTATCTGATTTCTCCTAATGCATACTCGACCGAAATTTTTACCCGTGCGTTCCAATTCCAAAAGACCATGATTGAGTCAGGATATCCGAGAAATGATTTCCTTCACAATCAAAACAATGAAGAAACAATGAGAGCGCTCAAACAAAAAATGAACTTGCCGCTTGATAAAAAATTGATTTTATATGCACCGACATGGAGAGACGATCAATTTTATAAAAAAGGGCAGTACAAATTTGATTTAGACCTTGATCTGCATGAGCTACGAGCATCTATCGGAGAAGAATATATCATCATCCTTCGTATGCACTATTTAGTAGCGGAAAACTTTGATCTCGGACCATATGAAGGCTTTGCCTATGACTTCTCTCATTACGAAGACATTCGAGACCTTTATATGATTTCCGACCTACTCATTACAGATTACTCTTCCGTGTTCTTTGATTATGCAAACCTTAAACGTCCGATGCTGTTCTATGTACCAGACATCGAAACATATCGTGACAAGCTCAGAGGATTCTACTTCGACTTTGAACAAGAAGCACCAGGACCACTTGTAAAAGAAACATCACGCGTGATTGAATGGGTAAGAGAAACAGAACAGCCGACATTTACATTACCACCTTCATTTACGCCGTTTTATGAAAAATTCTGCTACCTAGAGAGCGGAGAGTCATCGAAGCGTGTGGTGGAAGTAGTGTTTTCTGAAAAATAGTAAAAAAAGTACCGTTCCTCTCATGTAGAACGGTACTTTTTTGTTTTTTTTATTCCATTGTACACATATTTAAAAGTAATGGTAAAAATAAAAAAACATAGAAATTTAACAGTAAACATGCTAAATTTAGATAAGATTATCCGGTATTGTAAATATGCTGAAAATAATATAGAGGTGCTTCAATGTACAAACTTTATCATAATTTTATAGAAATTCTAAATTTAGATGAAAATAAGCTAGTAATATATATTGACGAAATAGAGAAGTTGTCAACTTTTGAATTTAAAGAGTTAAATGTAAACGATTCAAAGTGGATTTGTAAAATTGATGTAAAGGATCAAATGATTTTTGAATCCACAATAGATCATTCTAATGAAATGATTTATCTCTATGCTAAGGATCAAAATTTGTATATCTTGAAAGAAAGCTCTGACATGATTCAGCCAAAACAAATACATTCAATTGAAATTAACAATCAATTTGAAAAAATCTATGTTAAACAATTAGGATTAGACCGCTATGGCTTGTACAGTGGAGAAAAGGAACTGTTGTTATTCTCAGGGCTGCTAAATGTAGATGAGATCAATCAAAATTACAAAATGGATTTAGCCATTGATGGAGAAGAAAAAAGATTTGTGGACATCTCCTTTATCATATATGGTCTTTTCCACTTTGTTATTACGTACGATTGTCAAAATAAAGAACTAAATGTTAGAAAAATCTTGTTTGATGTGATGCAGGAACATAAAGAGATTGAAGTGACTGTAAATAACCGTAATCAAATCAAAATTCTAAATAAGGTAACTGAGCAAAAGAAAATCGTCAACTTTAGACTCGTTCCTACATATCAGCCGCTTAAGATTTTCGGTAAAGATACATTAGAGCAATTCAAAGAAGATAACATTCTTAATATTCTAGTGATAAATAAACAAAGATATTACATATATGTAAGAACAAATGGTGTTTATTTAGTAAGAGGAAATCCATATCTTGTCACAAAACACACTTCTAGATTACGTATTTTTAGTTTGTTTAATAGCTTCTATGTTTATGGAAGACTGACTCATTACGCATATAATTCAGACCAGAAGTATGAATATCTTTATATTAGAAACTCTGAGCACCAATTGGCGAAATTTACAAGACCATTTAGAAAGATCAAGTTTCTGAAAAGATATGGCTTCTTTAAAATTTCGTTAAATGATCTTGATTTAGATAGCAGAATCCACAATAACTTGTTCGTAGGAAATGATCACCGGATTATCCATAGTTTAAGATTGAAAAAAAGAGATAAAAAGGTTAAGACATATATCACGAAAAAGAATGGGGACAAGCTACAAGTACTAAGAACAAATCTTTTTGGAAATGTCACGTCAACTATTATTCCTTATTCTGAGGAATATTCTTTATTTAGTAAGGTCAAAATAAAAGTAGCGAGCATTTTATCATCGTTTTATAAAGACAAAAAATATGGTGTCAATTTGTTTTTTGAGAAAAAGAGTGACAAAGCAGATGAATCAGCTATTAGGGTTTATGACTATGTTCAAGAGAATTGTCAAACAGACTCAAAGAATTACTTTATTCTCAATAAGAAATCCAGTGCATATCCAGCATTGAAGGCGAAATATGGAAAAGGAATCATTCCGAAATATAGTCTGAGACACTATTTAAGTATTTTTAATGCCAGTTATTTTATTTCAAGTGAGCTATCTAACCATGTTCTGAATGATAGACTATATATTGATCATCTTAGAGAGAGAATCATGAGTGTTCCGCTCGTATTTTTACAGCATGGCATTATGTTTGCTAAGCCAGTTGATAATCCAATGGCTTTTGGATTCCATAAAGACAAGAACCAATACAATATTTATAAATCAGTCATCAGCTCTGAATTAGAAGCCGGTGAGTTTTATAAAATGAACTATGACCGTGATGATTTAATTTTGACCGGGCTTGCGACCTTTGACCATGCAAAGTTAGTAAAGGGTGCAGATAAGATTGCCTTCATGCCAACTTACCGATATTGGGAAGAGGGGCTTATTTATACGAATAGAATTGAGGAAACCTCTTATTATAGAGTTCTAATTAAAATCATTAAAAGCTTTGAAGAAGCAGGCTTGCTTGATCGTCTTTTACTTGTACCGCATAATAAATTTTCACAATATGTGTATCAGAATTTACCGCAGTATAAACATATTATTTCTGATAACCCTTCAGAAGCGCTAAAAGTGTCGAAAGTGTTTATTACAGATTATTCTTCTGCTATTTATGATGCGCAATATAGAGGAGCCTACCCGATCTTTTATTGGGAAGAGAAAGATTACTTAATTAGACAGTACAAGGCCATTCCGCCTGTGAACGAAGAGAATGCACCAGGTCCAATTGCATATAACACTCAAGACCTGATTCGTATTGTCAAACATGCAATCGATCATCAGTATGTGGTAGAAGATGAGTATAAAGAAAAATATTTGAAGATCAATAGCTTTAACGATAATCAAAATACAAAAAGAATTACTGATTTCTTAAAAGAGCATCAAATCATCTAACATCTGAGGGGCCCCCTGAATCTACGATCGCAAGGATTCAGGGGGATTTTTAGTTTCTTGAATAAATGATACGACTTTTGTTATAAGATGAAATGTGAATCGTTATCTGTTACAATTATGAGCGGTGCTTTTTAAAAAAGTGATCCCAAAAACTTATATCTAAGGAAGATTAGAATGAACGCAATGTTGACGATACTGAAGGAGCAAATCAGCTCATTTTCGCTGATTATGCGACTTGCTGTTTATGAAACAAAATCAAAATATCAGATGAATTATTTAGGTGTTTTATGGCAGTTTTTAAATCCATTGATTCAAATGCTGGCTTACTGGTTTGTTTTTGGTTTAGGCATTCGTGGAGGACAGCCGATTGTCATTGGAGGCATGGAGGTTCCATTTATCATCTGGATGCTTGCTGGATTAATACCTTGGTTCTTCATTAGTCCGACGATCCTTGATGGATCAAACAGTGTGTTTAAACGCATTAATATGGTGTCAAAAATGAATTTTCCGATTAGTGCGCTGCCGTCTGTGGTCATCATGTCCAACTTGTTCAGCTATTTTGTCATGATGGGTGTCTATCTGATTGTGCTGATTTCTTATGGCATATATCCTGACGCGCATTGGCTACAATATATTTACTACCTTATTTGTATGATCGCGTTTATGTTTTCGTTTAGTTTATTTAATTCAACAATTAGTGTACTCGTAAGGGACTATCAATTTCTTTTACAATCAGTGACACGTTTACTTTTCTTTTTGCTGCCGATTTTTTGGAATATCTCAGAGAAGCTCACTGGAGACAAAGCATGGATAGGAGATATTTTAAGATTAAATCCTCTTTTCTACATTATTGATGGTTTCAGAAATAGCTTGTTAAAGGGAGAATGGTTCTTCCATGATGTGAAATATACGCTTTATTTCTGGCTGATTACGCTTCTTTTTTTAACAGTCGGTTCATTGCTTCATATGAAATTTAGGGATAAATTTGTCGATTTTCTTTAAAAAGTAAGGAGATTATACGATGAAACTAAAGGTTTCGTTTCGAAACGTATCCAAGCAGTACGTCTTATATAAAAAGCAGTCTGACAAGATCAAAGGGCTGTTTTTTCCTAATAAAAATGAAAAAGGTTTCTTTGCCGTTCGTGATGTGTCGTTTGATGTCTATGAAGGAGAGACGATTGGTTTTGTAGGGATCAACGGTTCTGGGAAATCCACGATGTCGAACCTTCTAGCGAAAATCATTCCACCGACAAGTGGTGAGATTGATATGGACGGCCAGCCATCGTTAATTGCCATTGCGGCAGGGCTGAACAATCAGTTAAGCGGTAAAGACAACATTCGTTTAAAATGCTTAATGATGGGTCTGACAAATAAGGAAATTGACGATCTTTATGAAAAAATCGTAGAGTTTGCGGATATTGGAGACTTTATAGACCAGCCTGTAAAGAGCTATTCAAGCGGAATGAAATCCCGTCTTGGTTTTGCTATTTCAGCACATATAGATCCAGATATCCTCATTATTGATGAGGCACTGTCTGTAGGAGACCAAACCTTCTATCAAAAATGTGTGGATCGCATCACCGAATTCAAAGAACAAGGAAAGACGATCTTTTTTGTCAGTCACTCCATTAGTCAAATCCAAAAAATCTGTGATCGGGTTGCTTGGATGCATTATGGTGAACTTCGTATGTTTGATGATACGAAAAAGGTTGTGAAAGAGTATAAGGAGTTTGTTGATTGGTTTAACAAGCTTTCCAAGAAAGAAAAAAAGGAATACCAATTGAAGCACAAAGAAGGTCGAAAAGGCGTACAAAAGACAGAGAAGGTGTCTCGTTATCATGAGAACGAGAAACGACGTTCATTTTTTGGACCAGCGTTTCAAGTGACCATGATAGCTGTTTTAACCATCTTACTTGCCCTTTCAATGTTTTCGGATCGCCCGCTTCGTACACTTGCGACATTTGGTGCAATTCCTTCAGGTAAAACAGAGGCGCCCCAGTCAACGAACCATGAGACGAAAGGTGCCCCTGATGATATGAAAAAGATTGATCAACAGGCCATAGTTAAGGCAGATCCAATGACGGTTTATACAGACAGGGCCATGAAAGAAAAGGCAGACGTCACATTATCGTTTGGACAAGAAGTAAAGGCTGTGGCTAAAAATAAAAAAGCCATTCAAATCAAAACAGCATCAGAGACGTATTATGTGAAACCTGATGCGCTACAAAACGCAGATGAATTGAAACCATTATCCATCGGACCAGCACAGTTCAATTCCTACGTATCACCCGCATCTGCGGGTTCGTATGAGTACTTACTTTCTTTCCTTGGAAAAGAAGAGTCTGTGCTGAAGCAAAGAATGCAAACACTTAGCTCGGTCAAAAGTGAGCAAGGTGATACCGTTGAGCGGCTGACCACTGAGAAAACCGATTATGTGATTCAAAATGGCCAGGCAAATACGATGGTGTTCCGCGAGATCATGCCTATCTCTCCTTCAACACTTGGACTGACAGAACAGAATGTCTGGATGAATGAGAAACAAACGAAGTTCGCAGTAAAGGGCGAACATAACCTGTTTGTCATTGATAATGAACAGCATACGCTGACCGTTTCAGCGACCAAATAAAAAAGCTGCCGATGCCGGCAGCTTTTTTTAATTCACTTCTTCTTTTTCAAGAAGTTGTTTCATAAATGGAATGAGTTTTTTCTTGAGCTCTTCATCTTGAAGGGCAAACTCTAGCGTCGTTTCAATGAAACCTTGCTTCTCTCCGACATCATATCGTTTTCCTTCAAAATCATAGGCAAATACACGCTGGATGTCATTGAGCTTTTGAATGGCATCTGTCAGCTGAATTTCTCCGCCTGCACCAATTTCTTGTTGATCAAGGTACATAAAGATCTCCGGCGTGAAAATGTAGCGCCCTAAAATGGCTAAATTGGATGGTGCGGTTCCTTGCGGCGGCTTTTCAACAAAGTTTTTCACTTGGTAGCGGCGCCCTTCTTGGGTAAGAGGGTCAATGATCCCGTAGCGATGCGTATCGCTGTCCGCTACCTGCTGAACGCCGATCACGGACGAAAGGGTTTTTTCATATTCATCCATCAGCTGGCGAAGTCCAGGTGTTTCGGCTTGGACAATATCATCACCTAATAAAACAGCAAAGGGTTCATCACCGATAAAGTTGCGTGCGCACCAAACGGCATGTCCGAGTCCTTTAGGTTCCTTTTGGCGGATGTAATGAATATCAGCAATATTAGAGGACTTTCTCACTTTTTCTAAAAGTTCACTTTTTCCTTTTTCTTCAAGGTTGCGCTCAAGCTCTGGCGCAAAATCAAAATGATCCTCAATGGCTCTTTTTCCTTTTCCAGTGACAATAATAATGTCTTCAATTCCTGATTCAACAGCTTCTTCAATAATATATTGAATGGTTGGTTTATCAACGATTGGCAGCATTTCTTTAGGCATAGCCTTTGTGGCAGGGAGGAAACGTGTTCCGAGGCCTGCTGCTGGTATTATGGCTTTACGTACTTTTTTCAATGAACTTTGCACCTTCCTTACATAGATAACCGATTTAATAATCAATGTTAGTTCTTGGTCGTCTTTATAAAGTGTAACTTACAAATCATAGGAAAGACAAATGATTTCACTAAAAATGATTTTTAGATAGTTTACATTTTATATGTTAAATGTAAAGGAGGGTGAATGATAACGTTAATTCAATGTAAATTTCTTTTTTATATCATTAAATTTATCCTCCAAATTGTGTATAATTGAAAGTATTATACTAGGAAAGAGGCATAAACAAGTGAAAAAACTAAATGTAATGACTATTTTCGGTACTAGACCTGAAGCAATCAAAATGGCTCCACTTGTCCTTGAACTTAATAAACATCCACAAATAAATTCAATTGTCACTGTAACAGCTCAGCATAGAGAAATGCTAGATCAAGTTCTTGAGGCATTTTCTATTACGCCAGACCATGATCTAAACATCATGAAGCAGCGCCAGACATTATCTGAAATCACATCAAATGCATTGTTGAAACTAGATCAATTATTCCAAGAGGAAAAACCTGATATTGTCCTTGTTCATGGAGACACCACTACAACCTTTGCAGGAAGCTTGGCCGCATTCTACCACCAAATTTCTGTCGGCCACGTCGAAGCGGGTTTAAGAACTCACAATAAATACTCACCGTTCCCTGAGGAATTGAACCGCCAAATGACAGGCACTATTGCTGACATTCATTTTGCCCCTACGGCTGAGGCGAAGCAGAATCTTTTAGTAGAAAATAAAAAAGAAGAGACCATCTGTGTGACAGGGAATACGGCCATTGATGCCCTGCAAACAACAGTCACAGAACAATATCAACATCCAATTTTAGAGAAGATCGGTTCAGATAAAATGATCTTATTAACGGCTCATCGCAGAGAAAATCTTGGTCAGCCGATGAAGAACATGTTTAGAGCGATTCGCCGTGTTGTCGAAGAATTTGAAGGTGTTCAAGTCGTATACCCTGTCCATTTAAATCCTGCTGTTCGTGATGCGGCACAGACAGAATTCAGTGATCTTGATCGTGTGCACTTAATTGAGCCGCTTGAAGTAGTTGATTTCCATAACTTTGCTGCTGCCTCGCACTTTATTCTAACGGATTCTGGCGGTGTGCAAGAGGAGGCGCCTTCTCTAGGGAAGCCAGTACTAGTGCTGCGCGATACAACAGAACGCCCTGAAGGTGTGAAAGCTGGTACGCTGAAGCTCGCAGGTACAGATGAAGAGACCATTTACAACATGGCAAAACAGCTTCTAGTCGATCAGAAAGAGTACGACAACATGTCAAAGGCGTCTAATCCATATGGTGATGGACAAGCGTCAAAACGAATTGTCGAAGAGCTTCTCCATCGTTATGGTTTAAGTGATGAAAAACCAGCCCCATTCCAATCATAAAAAAAGAAGACTACATTCCTGTAGTCTTCTTTTTTACTGCTCCAAACTATCCTTCAATTCCTTCTTCACTTTCGCTAAACTGTTGTCATCAAGCTGATAGTAATAAATATTATTGATTCGTGCGCCTGTACCTTTCAGCTCGTGCTGTTTCACATTTTGTCTTGCATCACGATAATCATTCATCATCGTCCACATGTCGTCAAAGGACATATTCGTTTTCATGTTGTTTTCAACGACTTTAAACATATCGCCGAATTTCGTAATAGATGAAATGTTAGCGCCTTTTGCAATGATGCCTTCAATGACTTGACGCTGTCTTTGCTGACGGCCGAAATCACCTTTAGGATCTTGCTTTCTCATTCTTGTATAGGCAAGGGCTTGATCGCCGTTCAGGTTAATTTCTCCTGTACCAAATGAATGGCCATCATAGCTGAAAGCAAACGTGCTGTTCACCGTAATGCCGCCAAGTGTATCGACAATGTCTTTGAAACTTTCCATATTCACTTTCACAAAGTAATCCACAGGTACATCAAGCAGTTCCTCTACTGTATCTGCAGCCATTTGTGTACCACCGAAAGCATAAGAGTGGTTGATTTTATCCATTGTGCCTTTTCCGACAATTTTTGTATACGTATCACGGGGGATACTCACCATTTCAGTTGTTTTCGTTTTCGGATTCACTGTCATGTATATTAATGTATCTGCACGGCCTCGGTCATTCTTTCTTTCATCGACACCCATGACTAAAATGGAGATCGGGTCTTTTTTACTTAAATCGACATCTTTGTCACGCTTATCTGACTTCTTTAAGTTCTCTTGAATGCCTGCGACAGTGGATGCGGCTGTATTCCAAAGATGATACGCGTATCCGCCAGTGGCTAATACGAATAAGCCAATAATCGATAAAACAATCCAAAGAACCTTCTTTTTCTTTCTTTTTCTCTCAGCTCTCATAATGTCCCTCACCTTTTCTATCATTCTTCCATGATTATAGGTTTACGAATCTTGATAAACAAGTTATTTTTTTACTCTGAACCTAGATATAGACGTTGTAACAAAAAAAAGGTTTCAAAAAACCTTAAATTTACCTTAAAATATTAAGTTATAAGACGATACAAAGACATGAGGTGAAAAAAATGAAGAAAATCGTCGTTTTACCGTTCTTAATACTACTACTAGGTATCGTGCTCACAGCATGTGGAACGGCTGAGCAATCCTCAGGAGAAAACAAGACAAGCAGTTCAACTCCTCAGGTGCTGGAAGAAAAAGCTGAATTTATTGGAATGGCTGATGCACATACAGTCGAAGTGAAAAAAGTGAATACGACTTTAAGCTATGAATTTACGGATAATTTTAAAGATGTATTAAATGAATTTAAACCAGGTGACAAAGTAGAAATCTCTTACTTTATCAATGACAAAGGTCAAAAAGAAATTCAAAAGATTGAAAAACAGAAGTAAAAAAAGATGGGCGGGATGAACAAAATTGAAGAAAACAGGCATTACACTTATCGTTCTCATGACACTGACACTACTAATTGCACCTTTTCAGTCTGCCATGGCCAGCTCGACAATTTCAGTAAAACTGTCTAACTATATCGGAAACAAAAACAGCATGGATTTCTCAACAACGGGGGAATACAAACTATCAGGATCAAATGTCGCTGTGACGAAAAGATACGACGGCAAAAATCGTTACGAAGTAGCCAATAGTATCGCTTCTGCAGGCTGGAAAAATCCTTCAACTGTTGTGATTGTGAGCCGAGATGCATTTGATCATGCCATTTCTGTATCGCCGTTAGCATACAAATTAGGCGCGCCAATTTTGTACACGAACATTGAAAAGCTAACGAAAACAACCGAAAAGCAGTTGAAAAAAATGAATCCTGATAACATCTTAATTGTCGGGAATACAAAAAGTATTTCAACAGCTGCTGAGAAATCAATCAAAAAGTATGGAAAAGTGAGACGCATTAGTGGGAAAGACAAATTTGAAATTTCCCAAAAAATCGCCAAAGAAATGGGTAACTATAAGCAAGCAATTGTTGTCGGCGGGAATTCATTCATGAATGGGATTGCAATTGCATCCTATGCATCGAGAAAAGGATACCCAATCCTATTAACAAAAAAAGATTCCATTCCGTCATATAAAATGCCAAGTAAAGTCATTATCATCGGCAGTACAAAAAGTACGGGACAAAAAGTAGAAAATCAAATCAAGAAAACCTCACAGGTGACACGAATCAGTGGTGCCAATCGCTACGAATTATCTGTGAATATCATTAAAAAATTAAACATTAATGCAGATAAAGTGTACTTGGCAAAAGCCTCTAGCTATATTTATGCAATGCCTTTGTCGCAATTGGCTGCAAAATCTAACAGTACCGTTGTGTATGTGAAGCCGGATTCTGTCACAGCGTCATTAAAAGCATTGCTGAAAGAAAAAGGTACATATGCTTACCATCTTGCTGGTAGCACAAGTGCGATTACAGATAGTTTAAAAAATTCTTTAGCCAAACAAGTCTATCTGAAAAAAAATCAAAACTACCAATTGAATATTTCTAACGGAAAAATTTCATTAAAAGGCATTAAGACGTATAACACATTAAGAGTTGTTCCTGAGAAATATTCAACCAAAAATGTCCTTAAAATCGCAGGGAAGCCTTACTTAGGTAACGTCAACTTTGCCATTGAATCAGGATATATCAGGCCGACTAATGAAAATATTCCATTTGAAGACTATCTAAAAGGTGTTGTGCCAAACGAAATGCCTGCGAGCTGGCATGTTGAGGCATTAAAAGCACAAGCTGTTGCCGCTAGAACGTATTCAGTGAAAAGTATTGGAAAAGTCGTACCTGATACAACAGCCTTCCAAGTATATGGAGGATATAACTGGTACACAAATTCGACAAAAGCTGTGGATGCCACAAAAGGCAAGGTTCTGAAATACAACAATCAACTTATTTCAGCCACCTATTATTCTAGTAATGGCGGATACACTGAGGCGAGTGAAGAAGTATGGGGAAATGCACTGCCATACTTAGTCGCCAAGCAGGACACAAAAGATCCTGTCAATGCGTGGACACTGAAGTTGTCTAAAAAGCAATTAGGCACTACGTTGACTGCAAGTAAAGCAGCTTCTGAGTGGTCTAAGGCAAAAGAAGCCAATGCTGCCGACCTTGCTGGTCTAAAATCATGGCTGTTGAAAAATAAAGAAACAGCTGCATCTGACATGAGAATTGCATCTATTTCAAGCCTAACATTCTCAGGAAAAACAAAAGGTCAGCGTGCGAAGACCGTTTCAATCAAGCTGAATTACCATCTGAAAAACAAAACAGGTACGTATACAGTGAACAAAAGTACAACGGCAAGTATGAAAATGACAGAGTTTAGAACAGTCATGGGCGCAACAAAGGTGAAAAGTACGTTTGCGTCAGTAAAGAATAATACAAATGATTTCACGATTTCAGGAAAAGGTTATGGTCACGGCATTGGGATGAGTCAATACGGCGCCAAAGCTAGAGCTGAATCTGGAAACTCGTATTCTTCTATACTTTCGTTCTACTATACAGGTACAAAACTAACAAACTATTAAGAATAAAAGGAGGACTTAGAAGATGCGCTCAATGATCAAAACAGCCATCCTCAGCCTCATCGCCATTTTCGTTATTGTTCCAACAGCTTCAGCAGATAACTCGGTCTCCCGAATTGATGGTGGGAGCCGGTATGCTGTAGCAGCAAACGTAGCGAAAAAAGGATGGGGAACAGCAAGTACAGTTGTTTTAGTGGGGAAAACTGCATATGCAGATGCAACAGCAGGAATTCCACTGGCACATCAAAAAAATGGACCAGTTCTTTACACAAATAGTACAAGCCTTTCTGGAGATACAAAAAAAGCCTTAACGGCTTTAAAAACGAAGACAGTTATTGTTTTAGGCAGCACATCAAGTGTGTCAAACAACGTGGTCAATCAAGTAAAGAAAATGGGCATCTCTACACAACGTATTTCAGGAAAAAACCGATATGAGCTATCGGCAAATATCGCGAAAAAAATGAAAACGCCAGCTGGCGTCGTTGTGGTTGAAGGGTCATTCTATGCACATGGAATTGCCATTGCACCTGTAGCGGCACAAAAAGGGTTCCCAATTCTATATACAGATAAAAAGGGCCTTCGTTCTGAAATCGCTTCTGTTGCAAAAGCAAGCAATGTGAAACAAACCATTGTCGTAGGCGGAGAGAATTACGTCACAAAAGCAGCTTATAATCAATTAAAATCTCCAACGCGAATCAAAGGCTCTACTCGTTATGACGTGGCTGCGAATATTGTGAAAAAATACAATATGAGCACAAATAATACCTATGTAGGAAGAGGGTTTGGCTATGCCACTTCATCTTCTGCGGCAGGAATTGCAGCAAAGCAAAACAAAGCATTGCTCCTAACGAATGAAAAGACGCTGCCAAAGGTAACAAGAGCGACGATTAGCAGCAAAAAAATCACCAAATTTACTGTCGTTGGCAGTACAAATACAGTGACACCAACTGTCGTGAATCAATTGAAAAATCCTGTCGTTGGCAAAAAAGTATTCATTGACCCAGGTCATGGCGCTCATGATTCAGGAGCGGTAGGCTACGGATTATATGAGAAGAACTTAAACTTAGATGTAGCCAAACGTCTAAATACAAAGTTAAACAACGCAGGTGCACTTGTGACGATGTCAAGAACATCAGACACATTCGACAGTCTTCAAACACGGGTGAGCAAAGGTGCGTCAGCAAATGCAGATATCTTCATCAGTGTCCATGCGAACTCAAATGATAACAGCAGTGCAAATGGAACTGAAACGTATTATGACAAAACATATGCGGCAACAAACAGCTTGAAGCTCGCGCAAAATATTCAGCCTAAAATGGTCAGTGCATTAGGCACAAGAGACCGTGGCGTGAAGACAGCTGCCTTCTACGTCATTAAATATTCTAAGATGCCAAGTGTTCTCTTAGAAACTGGTTTTGTTTCCAGTCCAGTTGATTCAAATATTTTGAAATCCGCTACTTATAAAGATCGATTGGCGTCAGGTATTTCAAGCGGTGTTTCAGGCTATTTTAGATAAGAAAACATACAGATGAGGGGTGCTGGATACACCTCTTAGGCTGCTCGAGAAACGACTCTCGGCAGCCTTTTTTCAAAAGTACATGAAGTGTTTCCATGGGTTCCAGGATGAAGGGTTCAAAACCAAGGAGGTTGACTTCATGCATTCTTATATCAAATGTTTTGTTTTAATTGTGGTTTCACTATGTTTATATGCACCAACAGCATTTGCGCAGCACAATGTATCGAAAATTGAGGGAAGTAATCGATATGAGGTGGCAGTTAACGCTGCAAAACGAGGCTGGTCGACAGCACCTACAGTTGTTTTAGTAGGCGGTGAAGCTTATGCAGATGCGCTAAGTGCTGTGCCGTATGCCTTTCAGCAAGGAGCCCCAGTGCTGTTAACGAATACTAGCAGTCTTTCAGGTGCAACTAAGTCAGGTCTTCAGCAGTTGAAAACGAAGCGTGTTATCATTCTTGGCGGAACCGCAAGCATTTCGCAAAAAGTCGTAGCGCAGCTAAAAGCAATGAATCTATCCGTATCGCGAATACAAGGAAAGAATCGATATGAATTGGCGGCAAACGTTGCTAAGCAAATGAAGAGTGCTGATACAGCTGTGATTGTGAATGGTTCTGCTTATGCAGACGCTGTGGCGATTGCTCCGTATGCTGCAAAACAGGGCTTTCCTATTTTATTAACCGATGCAAAAGGGCTGCGGCAGGAAACAGCCAATCTATTAAAAAGCAAAGCGGTGAAACGGACGATTGTGATTGGCGGGGAAACAAGTGTCAATCAAGCAGCCTATCAAAAGCTGCCATCACCCGTGAGAATCAGCGGAGCCAATCGGTATGAAGTGGCAGCCCGAATTGCGAACACATACCCGATGAAGACAACCCAAACGTATATGAGTAACGGCTATGCATATGCCGATGCGGCAGCTGCGGCAAGTACGGCAGCCAAGCAAGGGCAAACCCTTCTTCTTACAGACGCTCAATCAGTGCCAGATGCGATTCGTCGTGTCATTGGGTCTAAAAAGATTTCAACATTTACAGTGTTGGGCGGAACATCAACCATACGAACCAGTGTGATCACACAGCTGAAAAATCATGTGTTAGGTGAAACCATCTTTATTGATCCAGGTCATGGTGCACAGGATGCTGGAGCGGTAGGAAATGGGCTGTTTGAAAAAAATGTTAATCTGGATGTCGCGTTAAAACTGCAAGCAAGGCTCAAACAAGCGGGTGCGCTGACGGTCATGTCTAGAACATCTGATACATTTGATTCCTTGCAAACACGTGTAAGCAAAGGATCACAGGCTGGTGCGGATGTGTTCATCAGCATCCATGCCAATGCAAATGATCATAGCGGTGCAAATGGAACAGAAACGTATTATGATGCGACGTATGCTTCGGCCAATAGTTTAAGGCTGGCACAAAAGGTACAGCCCCAGATGGTGAAAGCCCTTGGCACAAGAGATCGCGGTGTGAAGACAGCAGGATTCTACGTGATCAAGTATTCAAAAATGCCCAGCATCTTGCTTGAAACGGGGTTCGTAACTAGTCCGATTGATGCCAGTATATTAAAATCAACGACTGCCAATGAGCGGCTGGCTTCAGGAATCGCAGCAGGTGTATCTCAATATTTTGAATAAAATAGATCGGATGAATGATATGTCAAGTTAAAAATACATTTCATTTCAGGTTATTTTTGTTATAATCGAAACATAGAGGGTGGATTTTTCACGTATTTGCCTTCCAATGACAGCAAATCGACAAATCATGAAGAGGTGACGATCTTGAAAAAATTAATCACAATGCCGTTTTTAGTCTTACTTCTAGGTGTAATGCTCACAGCATGCGGCACATCAAATCAGTCAAACGATAACAATACGGATAACAGCAAAAAAGAAACAACTGAAGCAGCAGATCAAAAGAAAGAAAATGCAACAGATGAAAAGACGGAAGACAAGTCTGCAAGTGAAAAAGCAGATGATGAAAGCAAAGAAACAGCTGCTCAAACAGAAGACCAAGCAGGTCAATCTGATGAAGATGCAAAAGAAAGCTCAAGTAAGGAAATCACAAAAGAAGAAACGACAAATGATCAGTCAAAAGCTGAATCTAAAACAAAAAAAGAATCTACAACGAAGAAAAATGAAATCACCAAAGAAGGCACATATGTCGGTTTGGCTGATGGACATACAATTGCTGTCAACATTGATGGAAAAGAAGTAGCCATTCAATTCGGAAATACATTTTCTAAACAAGTGAACAGCCTAAAAGAAGAGTCAAAAGTGAAAGTAACTTATACAAAAGATGCAAACGGAACGCTTAGACTGAAGACGATCGAATCCGTAAAGGCAAAATAAAAAAAGACACGTAGACCCGCAGAAATGCGGGTCTTTTTTACGTTTAAAAGGGCATAACTTGATATAAGGGCACATTCTTAACACACTTTTACAAGACTTAACAGCCTATTTACATTTGCTTAATGTTGCTCTGCTAAACTGACTTTCATAGAACATCTCTTTACACAACAACTACTTTGAATGGTGAGGTGCAGGTCAGTGAGCGCAGAGAAAGCGATGAACCTTTACAGAGAATATGAAGTGAGACGAAACCACTCTTTTGCTTTAACAGAACATATGGTTCGATATTTATTTGCAAAACGTTTCATAGATGTCGTGTTCTCGTTCATCGGATTGATGTTGAGTACGCCAATCATTTTACTGTTTGCCCTTTTAATTAAGCTAGAAACACCAGGGCCAGCCTTTTATATGCAGGAAAGGGTCGGAAAAGACGGTGTCTACTTTAAATTATGGAAGCTCAGATCGATGAGAACCAACGCAGAAAGCGGAGGAGCGAAATGGGCGCAAAAAAATGACCCTCGTATCACCAAAGTGGGGGCATTCATCAGAAAAACAAGAATTGATGAACTGCCGCAGTTTATCAACGTGTTAAAAGGAGAAATGAGTATTGTAGGTCCACGTCCTGAAAGACCAATGTTTACTGCCGAATTTAATCGGACGATTCCAGGCTTTACAAAAAGACTGACAGTGAAGCCAGGGCTGACAGGTCTTGCTCAAGTAAATGGGGGATATGAAATGAGTCCAAGTGAGAAATTATCACACGACTTACAGTATATTCAAAACTTGACATTTTCTCTCGACACGAAGATTATGGTAAAAACGTTAAAAGTCATCGTGACTGGTGACGGAGCCAGATAAGTAAAGTAGGGAAGAGAAATGGCAAGTATGAAAAATCGCCTGCTGGGCGGAGCAAAATGGACAAGCTTGTCCGCATTGATCATTACCATCATCCAAATTGCACAGTTCGCCTTTTTAGGAAACGTAATGTCACTGAAAGAATTTGGACTCGTTGGCATGATCACAACGGTCACAATATTTACACAGATTTTACTTGATCTAGGCATCGGTGCTGCGATCATTCAAAAGGAACAAACGACGGAACGTCAATTATCTACATTATATTGGATCAACTTGCTGACGGGAATTCTCTTGTTTTGTGTATTGATCCTTGCAAGTCCCTTGATTGCCGCCTTTTATGCCAGACCTGAGCTGGAAGGCTTGCTCAAGTTATTATCCATTATGTTTCTCATTGCACCAATTGGTCAGCAATACCAATACATGATGCAGAAAGATTTAGCCTTTAAAACCTTAAGTACGATTGAGACGATAGCGACGATCATTTCGCTGATTGTTCTACTGATCCTAGCCTTTTTTATCAATCCAATTGTGGCCTATGTGATCTCTCAAGTGCTGCTTCAATCAGGAAAAGGTCTCATGTATGCAGCGGCTTATTGGAAGAAGTGGCGCCCAGCACCCGTTTTCGCATTAGGGGAAGTGAAAGAGTTTTTCTCCTTCGGGGCTTTCCAGCTTGCGTCAAGGCTTGTCAATCGGGCAGGCTCAAACATCGACATGATTTTAATAGGACGGTTTCTTGGAGCAGAAGCTTTAGGGATTTACAGCCTGGCTTATCAAATCGTCACAATCCCGGTGCTAAAAATTAACCCGATTGTGACGAGAGTGGCTTTCCCAGTTTTCGCAAAAAGTCAGCGTGATCATTCTAGGCTGCGTGAGGGCTTCCTCAGTATGACGAATATGCTCGCACTCATTAGTTTTCCACTCCTCATCGGTCTTGCTGCCGTATCAGATAGCTTTATAGAAGTGGTGTTTGGAGAGAAATGGCTAGTGGCGGTCCCGGTTTTGAATATTTTGTGCATTGTTGGTCTACTCCGTGTGCTGATGAATCCAAATGGTTCCATCCTTCTTGCAAAAGGAAGAGCGGACTTAGCTTTTTATTGGGATACAGGCATGTTCATCGTATATGGATGCGCCTTATATGCAGGAGTCCATACCGGCAGTCTATTGACTGTAGCTTGGGTCTACTCAGGGGTCAGCCTGCTGAACTTCATTGTCGGCAGGTGGCTGATGGCTTATGTCATTCAGCTAGATATGAAGGTGTATGTAAAATCACTCGTAAAGCCTGCTGTCATGACGTTGTTAATGGCCGGCTGCGCAGTGGCTGTTCATCAAGGGATGAAGCTGATATCAGCGGATATACTGCTTCAATTACTAC
Source organism: Bacillus sp. UNC125MFCrub1.1 (assembly GCF_000701305.1). Lineage (NCBI taxonomy): Bacteria > Bacillati > Bacillota > Bacilli > Caryophanales > Bacillaceae > Bacillus > Bacillus sp. UNC125MFCrub1.1. The sequence continues at coordinate 504,238 of NZ_JNIG01000009.1, read as the reverse complement.
TGACAATTTGTTTAAGTGCGGCTTTATATAGCTTGCTGCTTGTCAAAATGTATCCGCAGGTGACAGGGAAATTATGGAGAAGAGGTCGTTCGTCATGAAGGTGCTATGGCTGACAAGTGTATATCCTAGTGAAAAACATCCAAGTGAAGGCGTCTTCCATGAAACGCAAGTGCAGGAGCTGGTCAAACAAGGCGTAGAAGTGAGCGTGATTTGTCCTACCCCTGTCAATCCGCCCATCTTACGGATGCTTAAAGCTTCCTATCGTCAGAGAAAAGATCTTCCCCAGCAGGAAGTGAGGTGCGGAGTACCGGTTTACAGACCGCCTTATACAGCACTGCCTGGACAGCTAAAATGGGCTCAGCCGAGTAAACGAATCGCAGCTTCTGTCCTACGCACAATGGAGCGTTATGAACTGTCACCGGATTTCATCCATGCGCACTTTGCCATGCCGTCTGGCGGCGCAGCAGCTGTGATCAAAAAGGAAGCAAACATCCCTTATCTTCTGACCTTACACGGCAGTGATGTGAACGTCTATCCAACCTATAGCCAAGGGGCGCTTGCAGCCTTTAAAGCAGCAGTAAAACAGGCGTCTGCTGTTCTCACAGTGAGTGAAGAGCTGGCAAAGAAAACACATGACATGACAGAGGTGGATGCACAATGTCTCCCGCTGGGAATTCCGCTCAAGTCATTTTCTAGAACACCAGGGGATCAAACAGCTATCAGAAAGCAGATCGGTTTACCGCTTCACGACAAGCTCGTCGTTTTTGTCGGCCGTTTAGTCAAAGAGAAAGGTTTGCTTGAATTAGCGGAAGCTGTCAGCGGGATGGAGGGTGTAAAAGCCGTCTTTGTCGGAAAAGGCCCCCTCGCAAAGGAGCTGGCCGAACGGGCGGGAGAATCCATTATACTCCCGGGGCAGGTGCCGAATAAACAAGTCAAACATTATTTAATGGCAGCTGACCTGTTTGCCCTTCCATCCTACAGTGAAGGAATGCCGACTGTCGTCCTTGAGGCGCTCGCTTTAAAACTGCCTGTCATCGCAACACGGGTTGGTGGTCTCCCATCACTATTTTCTACCTATCAACATCTGCTCATTGAACCGCGTTCAACGAGTCAGCTAAAAGAAGCGATTCACGCTTATCTTTATGAAAACAGATGGAACGAGCAAGTGAAGACCGATCTTCACCACATCGTCCATACAGATTATTCATCATCACATAATGCTAAGCTCCTGATTCAGCAATATGAAAAGGTGCTGAATCAATCAACATCCACCGTTTAAACAGGGTGAAATGTGCAAAGACTGATAGATAAACAGTTTGGAACGACCAATATGCTTTTACTGAGAGGATGAAACATGTTGAAGAAAATTGCTGTGATTGGAACAGGATATGTCGGATTAGTATCGGGTACTTGTTTTGCTGATATCGGAAATCGCGTCATTTGTTGTGACATCGACGAATCAAAAATCAACAGCTTAAAAAGCGGTCTCGTTCCAATTTATGAACCGGGCTTAAAGGAATTGATTGAGAAGAATACAGAAGAGGGAAGATTGTGTTTTACAACCAATATTCCCGCTGCAATTCGAGAATCAGAGATTATTTATATTGCGGTAGGAACACCAATGACACCTCAGGGGGAAGCGGATTTAACATTCGTGAAAGCTGTGGCTCAAACGGTTGGAGAACACCTGAATGGCTACAAAATCATCGTGAATAAGAGCACAGTGCCAGTTGGAACAGGACGTCTTGTTCAAGCCATTGTTCAAAAGGCTTCACGCAGTAAATATCCATTTGACGTCGTCTCCAATCCAGAGTTTCTGCGGGAAGGTTCAGCTATTCAAGATACGATGAATATGGAGAGAGCGGTCATTGGCTCTACAAGCGCACATGCATCCACGATCATTAAAAAATTGCATGATCCGTTTCAAACAGAAGTGGTTGAGACCAATCTAGAAAGTGCAGAAATGATTAAGTATGCGGCAAATGCCATGCTCGCCACAAAAATCTCATTCATCAATGATATTGCGAACATTTGCGAGAGAGTTGGTGCTGATGTGGAAAAAGTCAGCGAAGGCGTTGGGTTAGATAGCCGTATCGGGCATAAATTTTTAAAAGCAGGCATTGGATTTGGCGGTTCTTGTTTCCCAAAAGATACGATGGCTCTTCTCAAAATTGCCGAAACAGCCGGCTACCGGTTCAAGCTGATCGAATCTGTCATTGAAACAAACAACCACCAAAGAGCCCATCTTGTCAGCAAACTGATGAGTGTGTTCGGTGATATTAAAGGAAAAACGATTTCCGTTTTAGGGCTCGCATTTAAACCAAATACAAACGATATGCGTTCAGCGCCAGCACTAGATATTATCCCAATGCTGAGAGAGCTCGGAGCTTTTGTCAAAGCCTATGATCCAATTGCTTATGTAGAAGCAGAAAGAGAGCTTGGCCCGCAGGCGATCTTCAGCAATGATCTCTATGAAACAGTGAAAGATACAGATGCTTGTCTCATCTTAACGGAATGGGATGACGTACAGAAGATGGATAAGGATCAGATCAAGCAGCTACTTCGTTCTCCCATTTTAATTGATGGAAGGAATTTGTTTGATCCAGCAGAAATGAAAGAGAGAGGATTTATTTACCAGTCCATCGGCCGCCCAGGCGTATGGGAAACAGAATTGGTATCGAAGGCACAATAATAGGGGGAACTTGGATGAAGAAAGTATTGGTCACTGGGGGAAGTGGATTTATAGGATCTCATACGGTAGAGGCTTTATTAGAGAAAGGTTATGAGCCCATCGTTCTTGATAACTTTTCAACTGGATCGAAGGAAAATATCGCTCATCTTTCCGTACAATGCATTGAAGCAGATGTCACAAAATCAGAAACGGTCGATTTGATCAAACACATTGCACCAGATTATATCATTCATCTTGCAGCCCAAGTGAGTGTAGCCGTTTCGGTTCAACATTTCGTCTACGACGAAGAGGTCAATATTAAAGGTTCGCTGCATGTGATCAAAGCAGCGGCTGAAGCCGGGGTGGAGAAAGTGGTGTTTGCCTCATCGGCAGCAGTTTATGGAGACCCAGTCTATCTGCCGGTCGACACAGCTCATCCACTGCAGCCTGGTTCACCTTATGGCTTGTCAAAACTGACAGTTGAACGATACTTACACATGGCAAAATCACTCTATGATGTGGACTATTGTATTATGCGGTACAGCAATGTATATGGTCCGCGCCAAGACGCACTTGGTGAAGGCGGTGTTGTCTCAATTTTTTCTGATAAGTTTGCAAAACATGAGGCACCTTTCATCTTCGGAAACGGGGAACAAACAAGAGATTTCATCTATGTAGGCGATCTAGCCGCAGCGAATGTTGCAGCTTTAACCGCTCAATCAAACGTTTGTTTAAATATCTCATGTGGTCATTCCATCACGGTGAATGAGCTGTTTCAAACGATGAAGCGAGTCACGAGATCAGATCTTGAACCGATTTATAAGCCGCAGCGTGCAGGAGATATTGTGCATAGTACATTGGCAAATGAGGAAACGAAACAAGTCTTAGCATGGGAGCCTGTTGTGACTTTACAAGAAGGTTTGGCTCGTACCATTTCCTACTATGAACAGGAAGTAAAGGCTTAATCCCTCAAATCGGATGGGTTGCTTAGGAGGAAAATAGGTATGAGTGTGAAACAAACAGCATGGCAAATCATAATCGGATGTATTTTATTAGCAGCAGGTATCGGGCTTGTACAAATGGCATCCGCACAGCCTATCGGGTTAAAGAAGATGGTGGTCATTCCGGTTTTACTTGTGGTGCTCATGGCGGCTGCTATATGTATGAAGCTCTACATGAATGGTGAACACATATTCATGTCAGCCATTTACCTTTTAATTGCATTAACATTTCTCAATAATGCTTTTTTCTCTATTAGTGTTGGGTTCTTTAGTCTCTTTCTCTACCGCATCATGCTCTTGGCTGTCTTTGCTTTATTCATATGGCGGATGAGAGACAAAGGAACGTACATATCCCAGTGGCAGCAAATTCGTGTTAAAGGCATTCTTGGTTTTTTCGCTGCATGGTTTCTTTACGGACTCATCTCACTGCTTTGGGCTCATTCGGTCACAGACGGCCTGAAATATATGTCTCTTCTTGCGATGGGAATGGGTTTTGTCTTTCTTGTGGTCATGTACATTCAGCGAATGGATCAGATCGTGACTTTTTATAGTATTTGGCTAGTCATGACTGTATTTGTGATGGGAATCGGGTTCTATAATCACTTGACCTTGAATCATTTACCGAATACCTCATTATATCTTGGACCAGCGTACAAACAGCACTATCCTACGGCTGTCTTCTTTAACCAAAATGACTTTGCGACGTTTTTATCTATTAGCTTTTTCTTATATGTGGCGTGCATGCGCCAAATGAAAAATGGTTATATCAAAGCGTTCGGATTACTAGGAGCCATCTTAGCGCTGTATCTTATTTTGTTAACAGAATCGCGCGCCAGCTTGCTTGGCATATTAGCTGGAGCGGCAATCTATGTATGGCTACTGATGCCTCGCTTTTTAAAAAAGTGGTCTATCATGGCAGCAGGCGGGCTTGGATTCATCTGTATCGCCATTTTTTCAGCCAAAATCTATTCTGTCTTTGATGACTTGTTTCTCGCTTCTCAGGTCGCTCATTCTTTTAGCGAACCACTTCCGTCCAACATTGCCCGTGCGAATTTAATCAAAAACGCCTGGCATTTCTTTACGAATTCATACGGTTTCGGAGTCGGAGCGGGCAATGTGTCTTATTACTTAGCTCACTTTTCTATCTTTGATACAGATCAGGTCGTGGAAGTTCACAATTGGCTGCTAGAGGTGATGACGAATTTTGGGTTTGCCGTCATGCTAGGTTATATCTCAGTGTATGCCTATCTCATGTTCTCACTGTACAAACAATACCAATTGGCTGACACGAGATCAGCCAAGATGATCATTGAAGGTCTATTTGCTGCCATGCTGAGCTTTCTCGTCTCAAGTATCAGTCCGAGTTCGGTCTCGAATTTATATTTCCACTGGGTGTTTCTAGGTCTAGTGATCGCAGCGGTCAATATCATGAAAAATAAACAGCGCTTCAAGCCGTGGGCAAACGTGTGATGCTGAGTTTGTATGGCTACACTAGTGAAAAAGCAAATACGTCAATGTTGGGAGAATGAGCATGTCTGGTTTTATGTTAAGAATAGGGAAGCGAATGAAAAAATATATCGTATGGCTTGTGCTGCTGCCCGTTGTATTGGCTGCTTTTGGTTTCTTTTTTGCCAAGGGGACAGTAGAACAGTCAAGTTACACAGCTGCTGTGACCTTGACGCTTGGGAAATATGACGACGGTGTGTATAACAATATGGAAGAAGTGACATCTCTATTAAAAAGTGATGCATTTCTGAATCAAGCACTCCGTGATGTAAAGGAAGAAGAAAGGCAGGATGTGAAAAATCGTTTGATTCTCACGAACCAGTCCGATACACAATTGCAGTTGTCGTTTACAGATGCTGATCAAGCTCGAGCTTTGGCGGTAGTGAAACAAGTGTCAGATACATTTTTAAAGCAGGACAAAGCCTTATTTACGAAAAGACAGCAAGTCATTGAAAGAAGACTATCCGCTCTTGAAGATGAATCTGTCAGCAATGACTCCAAAGTCGATAAAGAACGATTTTTATATGAATTGGAATCGACAAAGCTGGGTATGAAGCAGGCAAAGATTGTCGATCCTGCCCAAGTGCTTGATGAAGGGAACAAAGGGATGTCAGCGAAAAAACGAGCACTGCTTGGACTTGTCATTGGCCTTAGCATCTCGCTTATGTTTGTGGTGTTACCTGAAGTGTTCAAAGAATCTTAATGATGAACTGGAGATGAGTCTTAGGTGAACAATCAACCGTTAGTATCAATTATTACACCGGCGTATAATGCGGAACGTTATTTAACGGATACAGTTCATTCCGTCCTTGCCCAAACCTATTCCAACTGGGAGCTGATCATTGCAGATGATTGCTCAACAGATGGCACAAGGAAGTTGTTAGGGGAATTAAGTCAGACGGACGACAGAATCAACGTCATTTATTTAGAGGAAAACGGGGGAGCCGCTATTGCTAGAAACACCGCCATCAAACAGGCGAAAGGCCGCTTTATCGCTTTTTTAGATAGCGATGATATGTGGAAACAGACAAAGCTCGAAAAGCAGGTCAAGTTTATGTTAGAAAATGATCATGCCTTTACTTTCACGGCATATGACATCATTTCAGAAAATGGAGAGCCGTTACAAAAAACCGTCACAGCGCCGGCTCAGTTGAACTACAATGAAGCTTTAAAAAATACGATTATCGGCTGTTTGACGGTGATGCTCGATCTTCAACAAGTAGGACACGTGGAAATGCCAAACATTCGAACAAGGCAGGACTTAGCCACATGGCTCTCTATTTTAAAAAAAGGATTTACTGCCTATGGAATGAGTGAGCCGCTCAGTGAATATCGCATCGTGGGAAACTCGATTTCTAGTAACAAGTGGAAAGCAGCGAAAAAAACATGGTTTGTCTATAGAGAAATTGAGCAGCTTCATTTTGTGAAAGCATCTTGGTGTTTTATGCACTATGCCACAAATGCTGTCAAAAAGCGTTTATAAACAGAAGGGAAAAAAGGTGATAAAGGTGAAAGCAGACTCGATCATACATGTGATTGTCGCAACGGGAGAATGGGGCCACGATGGCTTAAGGTACAGACGGCATCGACTGGCGGAATTTCTTGCATCTGATCCAGAAACGAAAGAGGTCATCTGGGTATGCCCATCTTCCACTCGTCATTCAACTCCCTTTCAGCCTATAACGGATCGAATGAAGCAAATGACCATTCCTGATGTGCTCAAGAGCAAGTTTTTTCGCTTTGGCCGTTATCAAGATATGTTTTATTTCCATAAATTATCTCCTCTTCTTGAGCATTTGCGTCAAGAAGAAAAGCAGGGCATAGCCGTCTGTTTATGGTATACGTTTCCGGGATTTCCGCTCTTATCTTCTTTATTTGAATGGAAACATATTGTGTATGATTGTAGTGACCTGTGGGGAGAGCCCATCAGCGGAAAAAACAACATTCTCTCTTATATGAGACAGCGAGTCATTGTAAAAGCAGAAAACCGCATTATTAAATATGCACACAGCATTACGTGCTCTTCACAATACTTACATGATCAAATCAAAAAAAGGCTCATGGGTGAACCGAAAGATGTCTTTACAGTCGAAAATGGCGTCGAGTATGATGTGTTTGCAAAAAGCAACCTCCCTAGCAGGGAAGACGTGCTAGAGGGAAGAGAGGGAACGGTTCTTGGCTTTATAGGTGGGATCAAGCCGAAGCTCGATTTTGACATGATCGCTCAAGCTGCTCGCATGCAGCCAGATTGGACATTTTTATTTGTTGGTCCGGATGGAACGAATGGAGATCCATCTTTTCAGCATGCACTCAAACTGCCCAATGTCATATGGACAGGAGCAGTCGCACCAGAAGAAGTGCCTGCTTATATGAAATTAATTGATGTAGGGATGATGCCATACAAACAGTCTCCCTACAATCAAGCGGTTTTTCCGCTCAAGCTGTATGAATTTTTAGCTGCCGGAATCCCTGTTGTTGGTTTAAATCTTCCATCAACGGAAAGGCTAAAAGAGAATGATGTGTATGAATATGTAGAGGGCGAAGATCCAGCTCTCTTCGTAGAAGCCTGCCAGAAAGTGATCAGTAAAAAAGATGACATGAAATGCAGACATCTAAGACAAAGCCGGGCAAAGAAAAAAGATTGGCACGCACTGTTCACAAACATGGTGGAATTAACGAATATTAAAGAAAACGCATAATTCATTCAGGATTGTGCGTTTTTATTTGTTTCTTCTTCTTAGGGGGAGCTTGTGATCATCCTATATTCAATTGTATAATGGAAAGAGCGGCCAATATACAAAATACAGATTTCAATTTAGAAGGAGACTGACCTATGGATTACGAACGCGCCTTATTAGCGTTTTTTGTCTCTCTGGCTACAGTTTTAATTGTGACACCAATCGTCAAAAAGTTTGCAATTAAGATTGGTGCAGTGGACCAGCCGAATAAACGAAAAGTTCATGATAGAGTAATGCCTCGAATGGGCGGTTTGGCGATTTTTATTGGGGTAGCGGCTGGAGCACTAGCAGGCGGGCTGTTTCTACATAATAAAATTACAGCTATATCAGTTGGCGCTGTACTCATCGTCATTTTAGGTATATTTGATGATAAATATAATTTAAGTGCAAAATTTAAATTTCTTGTGCAAGTTCTCGTTGCTTGCTTAATCGTGAGCACGGGCTTAAAAATGGACTTTTTCTCTGTTCCTTTCTTAACAGATCGACTGGAGTTAGGATGGATGGCGTATCCCCTGACTGTACTATGGATTGTTGGGATTACAAATGCGATCAATTTAATTGACGGATTAGATGGACTGGCTGCCGGAATATCAGTTATCGGTTTAACCACGATTGCCGTCATGGCATTTTCTGCGGACAAGATCCTGATTCTTTCGTTATCTCTTGTCGTCATTGGCAGTACCATCGGTTTTCTTTTTTATAACTTCCATCCAGCAAAAATATTTATGGGTGATACAGGTTCGTTATTTTTAGGCTATATGATCTCGGTCCTGTCACTTTTAGGATTGTACAAAAGTGTTACTTTGTTTAGTGTTGTTGTCCCTGTGATTATTTTAGGCGTGCCTATTTTTGATACGACCTTTGCGATCATAAGACGAATATTGAATAAACAGCCTATCTCAGCACCTGACAAATCACACATCCATCATCGACTGATGGCCTTTGGCTTATCTCATCGAATGGCAGTGATTGTGATTTACATGATTGGCTTAGTCTTCAGCTTAAGCGCAATTTTGTTGACAAGTGCCACCATTTGGCTGTCATTGATCATCATCTTTTTACTGGTCATGTTTATGCAAGTTATTGCTGAAGTCACTGGTTTGGTGAACGAAGAGTTTAAACCATTTACGAAATTCTACAAACGTATGGTCAAAAGACAATAATAAAAACAGCCCGTTCCTCGGAAGGCGGGCTGTTTTTATTATTGTCCTGTTGTATTGCTCGAAGGAGTCGTGGTATCAGTTGTTCCTGTTTCACCAGAGGCTGGATTTGTTTGTGAATCTGTTTCAGATGATGACTCAGCAGGAAGCTTTAAATGTGTCCTTAACTCATTTTGCACCTCAGCCAAGTTGGTTTGATCTGGCTCAAAGAAGTATGTTCGATTTGGTCCTAGATAAAGGTCTGATCCTTTAATAGATAATGTTTCAGTATCGTCTCCTTTGAAACCACTGTAAATTTGCTGTAGAGCAAGTCCTTCTGTGATGCGGAAGTTGGTTGTTATATGATCACTTACTTCTTTTGCGATATTATCCACGTTTGCAATGTTATGAGGTTTCGCCATTTGATCAATCATGGCACGTAAGATTTGTTTCTGACGATCGTTACGCCCGAAATCACCACGTGGATCTTGTTTTCTCATTCGCGCGTAAGCAAGTGCCTCTTCCCCGTTTAAATGCATATTCCCTTTTTTAAAGTAAATCTTTTTCGATTTTTTGACGTCACTTTTTTCATTGAAGTCAAATGGAACGTCTATATCGATTCCCCCAACTTCATCAATGACATCCTTAAAACCGTCAAAGTCCACTGTTGCATATTTGTCAATTGGGATATGCAAGAATTGTTCGACAGTTTCAATCGTTTCGTCTTTACCACCTTTAGCAAATGCCGCATTGATCTTTACTTTATTTCCCGTTGTGTCACTAGCAAGCTGTACTCGTGTGTCACGGGGGATACTGACCATCTTCATCGTTTTATCCTGAGGATTAATCGTTGCGACGATGAGTGAATCTGAACGGCCGTGATCACCATTTGTGGCGTAATCCTCTATACCAACAAATAGGACAGAGAAAGGTTTTTTCTTTATATCAATGACAGCATCACGGAGTTTCGATTTCTCCCCGCGCTCTAATTCATCATAAGTTTTGTCAGCAGCTTGGAGTGTATTCACAATCTTATAAACTGCAAATCCGCCCATGCAGATGAAGAGAAGCAAAAATAAGACCAGAATCCGTTTGAAAATCTTTTTCTTCTTACTCTTTTTCTTTCGTACACGCACTTTTACTCGTTGTGCCATTCATCTGTCTCCTTTATCGGACCAACGTCCTTTTCTAAATAAATCAATTCGCCTTCTTTAGTAACACTCTTTCCATTAGTCAACTCAGTCATCCATTCAATGAACTGCTCTGTTTGTGTTTCTTCTACATACGTTTCAAAAATCACATCTTCTGCATAATGGATGTCTTTTAGCTGAAAAGATGAGGCTCTAAGCTCATTCTCTACCTTTCCAAGCCATGTATAATCTATTGTTGTGTGCATCGTACGCATTAAACAGCGTTCTACCATACCAACATGATTAATTGCTTCAGACACAGATTTTCCGTACGCGCGAATTAAACCACCGGCACCTAGCTTAATACCGCCGAAATAACGAGTGACGACAACAACTGTATCTTTCAGCTTGCGTTTTTTTAGCACTTCAAGCATTGGTACCCCTGCCGTACCGCTTGGTTCACCATCATCATTTGCTTTTTGAATCAGATCATGTTCACCGATCAAATAGGCGGAACAATTATGAGTGGCGTTCCAATGTTGTTTTTTTATGGATTGTATAAAGGCTTGTGCTTCTTCTTCTGAGACAGCACGTTGTATATGACAAATAAAACGTGATTTTTCAATGACGATCTCATGCTCGCCACGGCTTTTTACTGTGAGATAGCGGTTCAGCAAAAGACATACCCTCCTGACAAGCAAATTGTAAGGCTAGAGAAAATTTGCATTGGTTTTAGAATTTTACAGCGTATTTTGTTATGATGATAGCAGCGGAAAAAGGGTCGTCATAAAAATTTCATGATTTATACGCATTCTTTCATTATAATTCGACATAAAATGCAGATCAATGACATTTATAATAAAAAAAGATGACATCACTGTTACGGGAGGGAAAAGCCATGACAACACCTAAAATGGATCCGAAGTTATTGGATTCAATCATCATGAAAATGCTAAGTACAGTTGATGGCAGTAAGGACGAAGTATTTAGAATCGGCGAACAGTCCCGTCAACAATATGAAAGCCTGGTAGAAGAGCTTAAGCAAATTAAACAGCAAGTCAACGAAGTAATTGATTTTGGGGATAAACTAGAAGTACATACGAGACATGCTAGAAATCGATTATCTGAGGTCAGCAGAAACTTCAACAAATTCAGCGAAGAAGAAATACGAGAAGCCTATGAAAAAGCACATAACCTGCAAGTAGAATTGACCATGATCCAGCAGCGCGAAAAACAGCTGAGGGAAAGAAGAGATGATCTCGAAAGACGATTGTTAAGCTTACAAGACGTCATTGAACGTTCAGAAACGCTTGTGAGCCAGATCACGGTCGTCCTCAACTACTTGAACCAAGATTTACGTCAGGTCGGTGTTTTACTTGAAGATGCTCAGGCAAAACAAGATTTTGGACTAAGAATTATTGAAGCCCAAGAAGAAGAGCGCAAAAGGGTATCACGAGAAATCCATGATGGACCTGCTCAGATGCTGGCAAACGTGATGATGCGTTCAGAGCTAATTGAACGGATTTTTAGAGACCGTGGAACAGAAGAAGGCTTTAAAGAAATTAGAAGTCTAAGGCAGAATGTGCGAAATGCACTGTACGAAGTGAGAAGAATCATTTATGATTTAAGACCGATGGCTTTAGATGATTTGGGTCTCATTCCGACACTTCGAAAATACTTAAACACAATTGAAGAATATGATGGAAAAACCAAAATTACGTTCCAGTGCATAGGTGATACAGAAAGCGAAAGAATTGCTTCTCAATTTGAAGTGGCACTATTTAGACTAGCTCAAGAAGCTGTCACAAACTCTTTAAAGCATTCTGAAGCTGAAGAAATCTCTGTGAAGGTTGAAGTGACGAAAGACTTTGTAACCTTAATTATCAAAGACGATGGAAAAGGCTTTGATATGAAGGATGTTAAAACAAATAAAAACAAATCCTTTGGGTTACTAGGTATGAAAGAGCGCGTAGACTTACTAGAAGGTAAAATGACCATAGACTCAAAAATAGGTCTAGGGACATTCGTCATGATTAGAGTACCGTTAACATTACAAAATAAAATTGTAAAATAGAGACAAAAGACATATTGACCATAAAGTTCAGGTGTAGAACAATAAACATGGGGAGGCGTAGCTTGTGACTAAAGTAAATATTGTAATTATCGATGACCACCAATTATTCCGTGAAGGTGTCAAACGGATTTTAGATTTTGAACCTACTTTTGAAGTAGTTGCAGAAGGAGACGACGGTGACGAAGCTGCACGTATCGTAGAACACTATCATCCGGATGTTGTCATTATGGACATTAATATGCCGAATGTAAATGGTGTGGAGGCTACAAAACAGCTAGTAGAGCTTTATCCCGAATCAAAAGTCATTATCCTATCTATTCATGACGATGAAAACTATGTGACACACGCATTAAAAACAGGAGCAAGAGGCTACTTGTTAAAAGAAATGGATGCAGATACCCTCATTGAAGCAGTAAAAGTAGTAGCTGACGGAGGCTCTTATTTACATCCGAAAGTCACTCATAACTTAGTAAATGAATTCCGACGCTTAGCAACAAGCGGCGTTTCAGCACATCCACAGCACGAGGTATATCCTGAAATTCGCAGACCACTTCATATCTTAACAAGACGTGAATGTGAAGTTCTTCAAATGTTAGCTGACGGAAAGAGCAACAGAGGTATTGGTGAGTCGCTCTTTATTAGTGAGAAAACAGTCAAAAACCACGTGAGTAACATTTTGCAAAAAATGAATGTAAATGACCGTACTCAAGCTGTTGTTGTAGCAATTAAAAACGGCTGGGTAGAAATGAGATAATGTTCCGGACAAGTACTCCTTTTTCGCCTGTTTTTAGTTCTCTCACATTCAAGTTAGAGAGCAATGATAGGCAGGTAAGGAGTCTTTTTCGGATATAGCGGGCTTGCCTATTGATTAGGCAAGCTTTTTTGATTAGTATTATAAATCTAGTGAAAAACAATGATCATTCTTTTTTAAAAAGCAACTTAACGGATAAGGAAGGTATTTAAGAATGAAAATAGCCGTTGTAACAGACAGTACTGCTTATATACCAAAAGAACTACGTGATAAACATCATATTCATATGATCCCTCTGAATGTCATCTTTGGTACTGAATCATACCGTGAAGAAGTAGAAATGGATTGGAAGACATATTATGAAGAAGTCAAGAAACATAAAGATCTTCCAACAACCTCTCAGCCTGCTTTCGGTGAACTTATAGAATTATATGAAAAACTTAGCGAAACATATGATGCTGTGATTAGTATACATCTGTCAAGCGGAATTAGTGGAACATACAATAGTGCGGCCTCAGCGAATGAACTAGTTGACGGAATCGACATTTATCCGTTTGATACAGAGACTAGCTGTATGGCGCAAGGTTTTTATGTGTTAGAAGCTGCTGAAAAAATCCAAGGTGGTGCTTCTCCAGAAGAAGTGATTTCCCATCTCAATTATCTAAAAGAAAATCAAAGAGCTTATTTTATGGTAGACGATTTAACTCATTTACAACGTGGCGGCAGATTAAATGGTGCTCAGGCTTTTATTGGAAGCCTCTTAAAGGTAAAGCCTATCTTGCATTTTGACAACAAGCTAATTGTCCCTTTTGAGAAGATTCGTACACGCAAAAAAGCCATTTCACGTATTTTTGAATTATTTGATGAAGATGCATCACGTGGTGTTCCAATGAGAGCAACTCTGATACATGGTAATAGAGAAGAAGAAGCAGATGAATTAATTGCGCACTTATTAGAAAAGTATCCTCATGTTGAATTTTATAAAAGCTACTTTGGTGCCGTGATTGGCACTCATCTAGGCGAAGGCTCTTTAGCACTTGGCTGGATCATTAGGTAGATATCAAAATCCCCTTTTCTCATGGAAAAGGGGATTTGTTTTTCTATTTTTACAATTAGACGAAAGGCCTTCTCTTTGTACATAATGGGTCAACATGAATGGAAAGGTAGTGCGTGAAATTGAATCTGGAAAAAGCAATGGAACTCAGTCACAAGCTACAATCAAGGCACCTTCTTCCTGTTGAATGTCAATGTACACAGTCCGAATTGGAGTGGCTTGAGAATCAAGGATTTATCCATAGAACACCTGCAGTCGATAGGTTGGCGAGTGGTTTGATCTGCTGCCGGTGCGGTGTATCAAACAAGCGCTACTTTGCCCTCTCTCCGTGTGAAACATGTAAAAAAGACTGTGTATACTGTAGATCCTGCATCATGCTGGGAAAAGTAAGCGAATGTGGCTTTCTCTACGAATGGACGGGTCCACAAAAGAAAGAAACAAGACAAGTTGAATTAACATGGCAGGGAGAGCTTTCTAAAGGGCAAAAGAGAGCGTCCGATAGGCTAGTAGAAGCAATCCAAAACAAATTTGATCTGCTCGTTTGGGCTGTTTGTGGTGCGGGGAAAACGGAGGTGCTTTTTCATGGAATAAAATATGCGCTAAATAACGGAATGAGTGTTTGTATTGCGACGCCTAGAACCGATGTTGTACTTGAGCTTGAACCTCGAATGAGAAAGGCATTTCAAGGACTGAATATAGCTGCACTTTATGGCGGGAGTTCTCAAAGATTTCAAATGGCGCCGCTTATGATCGCTACAACCCATCAGCTAATGAGATATAAAAACGCCTTTGATGTCCTCATTGTAGACGAAGTCGATGCTTTTCCTTATTCAATCGATGAACGGCTTCAGTTTGCTGTTTTAAAGTCAATGAAAAAAACAGGAGTTAGAATTTACTTAAGTGCCACACCATCTAAAAAAATGCAAAAAGATGTTGCTCGTAGACAATTAGAAGCGATCAAAATTCCTCTGCGCTTCCACCAAAAACCGTTACCTGTCCCAACATTTCAATGGGTTGGAGATTGGAAAAAGAGATTAAAAAGAAATCGGCTTCCAGCATCTACAATGAACTGGCTGCATGAACATATCACAAAGAAAAAAAGAGTGTTACTCTTTGTTCCTTCTATTTCTACTATGAAGAAGGTAACTCATATTCTTCAAGGTCAAGATGTAAATGTACAGGGTGTTTCTGCGGATGATCAAGAAAGGAAGCAAAAAGTCCAGCATTTCAGAGATCATAGATACGATGTATTGGTTACAACAACTATTCTAGAAAGAGGCGTTACCATTCAAGATGTTCAAGTGGGCGTATTAGGTGCGGAATCTCCTATTTTTACAGAAAGTGCACTTGTTCAAATTTCTGGTAGAGCAGGGAGACATCCAGATTTTTTTAACGGAGACGTGTACTTTTTTCATTTTGGTTTAACGAGAAGTATGAAACAAGCAAAGAAACATATCGTAAAAATGAATAATACAGCTGAAAAAGAGTTTTCTGAAAAATAGTGTGGGTTCAACTAAAACATGGTACATTATATTCACAAAACACAAATGGCAGGAGAGACAAAATATGCTACTCAACGCAAAAGAAATACTACTTAAAGAAATTCTCTATCAATATCTCAACCAATTAAACATGATTTGTCATTGTGAAAAATGTATAGAAGATGTATTAGCCATTTCTCTAAATCAAGTGAAACCGCAATATATAACAGATATCGATAAAATATCCTACAGTAAATCCGAGATGGTGGATAAACAGAAAAATACAGCGATGCTCGTCATTCTGACAGAAGCTGCTTCAACGGTCACTACATATCCAAGGTGCGAAAATCATTTGCCGTTGAACAAAGAAAAGCATTGATTTGTCCAATTTGTGAGAGCCATTTTGTGGCTGCTTTTACATGGAAATCATTCCTACTATTAAATGAAGATCGTTTATGTGTAGCATGTAAGAACCACCTGGTGAAGATTCAAGGTCCTACTTGTCCCAAATGCGGAAGAGCGCAATCAAATGATCAATTGTGTCAAGATTGTTCAAGATGGAATAAACGACGGGATTTTGCTGAGATTCTTGTAATGAATCGGTCTGTTTATGCTTACAACGACTTTATGAAAGATATTCTAGCTCGATTTAAATTTCGAGGTGATACGGCTTTAGCTGATCTATTTAAAAAAGATGTACAGTCAGCGTTTAAACGTTCTTTTTCAATCAAAGAACCGGTGCTTGTCCCAATTCCTTTGAGTAAAGAGAGATTAAAGGAAAGAGGATTCAATCAGTCAATGATGCTTGCTTCCATGATTGGCGGACCTATATTGGAGCCACTTATAAAAGTACATCAAAGTAAGCAGTCTAAGAAAAGAAAAAATGAACGTTTACATCAACAGAATTTGTTCCAATTAAGGCAGTCAAACCCGATCGTTCTAAAGGATGTCGTATTAATCGATGACATTTATACAACTGGGGCGACAGTCTATCATGCAGCAAAAATTTTAAAAGAAGCAGGCGCCAAAAGTGTTTCCTCTTTTACGTTGATTCGTAGTTAAAAATCATGACAATCAACCGATATTAAGAAAAGAAAATAACGTAAGGGGTTTTGGTTATGAATCAATTGGCAAACTGTCCACAATGTAATCAGTTATTTTTAAAAACCACCATCCAAACGGTTTGTAACAAATGCTTTGAAGAAGAAGAACGTTCTTTTGATATCGTTTATAAATTCTTGCGTAAGCAAAGTAATAGACAATCAACCATTGCTGAAATAGTAGACGCAACAGAAGTTGATGAAGAATTAATCCTGAAATTTATCCGTTTGAAAAGACTTCAAATTAGTCAATTCCCGAATATCAATTATCCTTGTGAAAGATGCGGCCAACCGATCAGGAAAAACAAGCTGTGTAGCCATTGTGAAAAGGATATAAAGACGCAAATCAGCCAAATGGACCAAGAAGAAGAGCGTAAAAGGGAGATTGAATCTAGGAAAAAAGACACCTATTATGCCATTAATCCTAAAAACGACTGATTCCCTAAACTAAGTTGCAGTTTGGTCGATAAAATGGATAGAATCAAGACAGACTGTAACGGAAAGCGAGAGGAATCCCGTGAAAATTAATCGATATGGAACACAACCAGTAAATCCTTACAAGAAAACATATGAGAAACAAACGTTGCAATCGAATCAAGCAAAATCAACTGACAAAGTCGAAATTTCTAAAAAGGCAATCGAAATGCAAAAGGTGCCGAATATCATGAAAGAACGTCAAGATAAAATAGACCAAATTAAAAAAAGTATTGAAGCCGGAACATATCAAGTAGATACAAAAGGCATTGCAGATAAAATGCTGAATTTTTATAAACAACAATAACAAAAGGGAGTAGCGTGAATGTCAGTAAAAATAATGATTGAAGAACTGCACCGTCTCTACGGATTACATGAACAGCTTCTAAAGCTGTCTAAGAATAAAACAGAAATGCTGAAAAATAACGAGATCGATGCTCTTTCAGAGGTTCTGAACCTTGAGCAAAAATATATTCAGGCCATTTCACAATTAGAAGAAAAGCGGATTGAAGCAGCAGTTCAATTTTTACAAAGTGATCAATCGCCGACAATCACCGCATGTATCGAAAAAGCTACAGGAACGGATCAAGAAGAGCTTATTTCGTTATATGAGAAGCTGAATGACATCATGGTGGAACTGAAAGATGTAAACGAACTGAACAAACAGCTTATTCAGCAGTCACTTCAATTTATTTCACTGACATTCGATCTTGTGAATCCTAACAAAGAAAATATGAATTACGGACAAAATGGTCTTGAGAGTTCAAAGCCTAAACAGCATAGGGCTTTGTTTGATTCAAAGGCGTAAACAAGGAGGATATCTATGGGTTCTACATTCATGGGACTAGAAACGGCAAAAAGAGGAATCACAGCCCAGCGTGCAGGGCTGTATGTCACATCAAACAACGTATCCAATGCAAATACTGATGGCTACTCAAGACAGAGAGTTACCTTTAAAGCAGAGAATCCTTACCCAGTGATTTCAGTTTATGATGGCAAGACATACGGCCAAATGGGGACAGGTGTCCAAGTTGGAACTGTTGAAAGAATTCGAGACAGCTTTTTAGATCTTCAGTATAGAGATCATAACAATAACTTGTCTTATTATGCGACGAAGTCTGATGCTCTTTCACAAATGGAAGGAGTGATGAATGATTTGACAGATGAAGGCTTGAATAGAGCCTTTGATAATCTCTGGAAATCATTACAAGTCTTATCAGAATCGAAAAATGCTGATACTGCTTCAGCCCGTACAGTTGTTAAGACAAGTGCTCAGGCTTTAGTAGATCAATTCCGCCTGCTAAATTCTTCTTTAACAACGATACAAAAGAATTTGAAAACTGAACTCGATTCAACGGCAAAAAATGTGAACACCCTATTAACTCAAATTGATGAAGTGAATAAACAGATTGCAACAGTTGAGCCAAATGGTTATCTTCCCAATGATCTTTATGATACCCGAGACGCTCTTATAGATCAGCTTTCCTCACTTGTTGATATTAAAGTGAGCTACAACCCTTCTGGAGGAAATGCTCTGGAAATTGCTGAAGGAACCGTTAACATCGACATTATCGGTGCTAATGGACAATCTGCTGGTACAATTTTAAATGGCATTACCAATGAAAAATCTGAATTACAACTTTCCTATGATAATACGACAGGACTTGTTAACTCACTCCAATTTGGAACGACAACCATCGCAGCTGATCAATTACAAGTGAATGGTAAAGTAAAAGCACTTGTTGAGGCGTATGGCTACATGTCTAATGGAGCTGAAAAAGGCATGTACCCAGATATGCTTGCTGAGCTGGATGAAGTAGCAAAAGTATTTATGGATACTTTTAACGATGTCCATAAGCAAGGGTACACGTTAAACGGCACAAGTGGACAAGACTTTTTCGATATTGAGAATAACAATGATTTGAATAAAGGCTTGGCAGCACGTATCAAAGTGAGTGACGTGATTTTAGCATCGACAGATAACATTGCTGCATCTCTTAATCAAACGCAAGGTGATGGTTCGAATGCTACGAAATTAGCTAATATTCAAAACTTAAAGCTGCCAATCGGCGGAACTACCACAACGATTCAGGATTACTATCAGAATGTCATTGCCGAAATGGGGATACAAGCTAAAAAGAACATGACCCTTGAAAGCAGTTCAGCAGCTCTTGTGAATTCAGCCAATGAACGCAGGATGTCAACTAGTTCTGTATCTATTGATGAAGAAATGACGAACATGATCCAATTTCAGCATGCGTATAATGCAGCTGCAAGAATTATGACGTTACAAGACGAAGTATTAGATAAAATAATAAACGGCATGGGAGTCGTAGGAAGGTAGGGTAACTGATGCGAGTCACGCAAGGTATGATTTCTCAAAATTCACTTCGAAATATTAGTAAAAGTTATGAAAAACTCTCTAAAATTAATGAGCAGGCACAGTCTGGAAAACGTTTCACAAAAACGTCTGATGATCCTGTTGCAGCAGTGAAAAGTCTTCAGTATAGTACAGCCATGTTTCGAAATGAGCAATACCAAACTAATTTAAATGAGGCACGAAACTGGATTGATACATCTGAAACAAGTGTCACTGAAATAATTGATATCATGTCAAATATACGAGATAAAGTACTCGATGCAGCCAATGGAACAAAACAGCCAGAAGATTTAGCTGCTATCGGAGTGGAAATTGGTCAGATGAAGAATCAAATCATTGATGCAATGAACACGCAGATGTTAGGTAAGTTTGTTTTTAATGGGACGAATACAAATGTTAAACCAGTTGTAGAGAATGCAGATGGTACGTTTACATTTAACTTTGAAAACTATACAGATGCAAACGTGGTTCAATCGAACATTTCTGATGGAATCACATTAAATGTGAATTCAAATCCTCTTTCAGCTTTTGGTGGGCAATCTGCCAGTGGTCAAAATGTCATTGAAATGCTGACTGATTTAGAAAACTCATTAAAAAATGGAACGTTTACAAATTCTGATGATGCATTAGGAAATATCGATCAGTTTAAAGAAGTGATGAGTGCTGAGCGTTCAGACCTTGGGGCTAGATCTAATCGTATCGACTTAGTCGGAAGCCGTTTGACTTCGCAATTTGAAGTGCTGAAAAAGGCTAAATCAGATGCCGAAGATGTAGAAAGTGAAAAAGCCATTCTTGATCTTCTTCAACAAGAGACTGTGAATAGAGCTGCTTTAGCGACGACAGCTAAAGTGATTCAGCCATCCCTTGTCGATTTCTTAAGATAAGAAAAAGCATCCGTTGGGTGCTTTTTTGCATCATGGAGGTGAACCTATGCAAATCCCTAGATTGTTAATAGAGCAAAGTTATGCAAAGCTGCAAATGTCGACAACCCCTTCCAAGCAAGAAGTAGAGCAGCCAAGAGCCGAGCTTGAGATTCAGCAGCCAAGAGCTGTCATGAATATCACAAGGACACCGTCGAAATTAACCATAGATCAAACCGAGGCATTTGCCGATATGGATATTAAATCGATTTTTAGACGTTCAGAGGAATGGGCTGCTGAGGGGAAACGTGCGATTGGAGAAGGAATGGGGCGTAGAGCGGAAGAAGGAAGTGAACTCATCAAGATCGAGAATGGTGGGAATGCGATTGCTGAGTTTGCGAAAATCAATGGCAGTCCTCCAGCAAAACAATTCAACATCGGTGTGATTCCTTCATTTTTTAGTGTGAAAATTCATTATGAGCCATCTGAACTTAAAATTAATGTGGAGCCGCAAAAAGCTATTATAGAGGCAACACCTCATAAACCAATTGTTAACTACCAGCCAGGTAAAGTTCATATTGATATGTTACAATACCCAGAATTAAAAATAGAAGTTGACGAAACAGGTCAAAATGGTGATAAGGTATAGTTAAGAAAAATGAAAAAGGTCGTGAATTATGATCATTCAAACAAAATACCATGGTGAAGTGACGATTAAAGAGGAGCAAATCATTCACTTCTCTAATGGGATACCAGGATTTCTGGATCAAAAACAATTTGTCATTTTACCTTTATCAGAGGAATCCCCATTTTTAGTTCTCCAATCTTTGGAAAATGCGGAACTAGGCTTTATTGTCAGCAGCCCATTTTTGTTCTTCAATCAATATGAATTTGACTTAGAAGAATCGGTTGTAGACATTCTTGGGGTGGAAGATGCCAATGATGTGGAAGTCATGGTTATTTTAACAATGGGATCTTCTATTGAAAAAACGACAGCCAATTTAAGAGCGCCTATTATTGTAAATCGGAAAAACATGAAAGCCAAGCAGGTCATTTTGCATGATTCAGCCTATCATACAAAACATTTGCTAGAGGTGGCTTCCTCATGTTAGTTCTATCTCGTAAATTAAATCAATCGATTCAAATAGGCGACGATATTGAAGTCAAAATTATTGCGATCGAAGGCGATCAAGTAAAAGTCGGAATTGAGGCTCCTAAGCATATTGATATTCACAGGAAGGAAGTATACCTGTCTATTCAAGAAGAAAACAGCCGTGCTGCTAGCTTGTCCTTCGATTTACTTTCTCAATTATCCTCACAAAAAAAGTGAGGATTTTTTTATCCTATTTGTCGATCCTCCTCCGTGTGAAACCGTAGAAGTACACCATCTATATGAAACTTTAACAAATCGGTCCATCTATATTTAATTTAATAATTCAAAGCCGATATAAAAGATAGATTAAAGCACAGGAGCTGAATAACTATGTCTGTTGGTAAGTTGACTTCGCTAGAGCCACTGATTGATGCATTTCAAACCCGTGTTACGAATCATCAAAATGACAATGCAAACACTGATTTACAAGCAAATGGAAAAGTCGTTTCAAAAGAAGAAATTGAGAAAACGCTTCAAGGAGCAAATAAGCTGATTGAACCTACTCAATTTCATCTTCAATTTGAATTGCATGAAAAACTCAATGAATATTATGTCAAAGTCGTAGATAACCAAACCGAAGAAGTCATTAGAGAGATTCCTTCCAAAGAATGGCTTGATTTCTATGCGGCAATGACAGAAATTGTCGGTTTATTTGTCGATAAAAGAATGTAATTGAAGGGAGAACATAAACCATGGTTAATCGAATTACTGGATTTTCAAATGTATTTGATATTGATGAAATCGTCTCAAAGCTAATGAAAACTGAGCAAGCACCACTTGATAAAATGACACGACAGAAACAAACACTTGAATGGCAAAGAGACAGCTACCGCGAGGTCAATTCAAAGGTCAAAGAATTAGATGATCTCATTGCCAAACTAAATTTAACATATCCGAGTACTTATGGCGCAAAAAAGGTCACCAGCTCCAATGAATCTGCTGTCACAGCAACTGGCTCAACAAATGCTACCTCTGGCTCGATTAATGTGACCCAACTAGCGACAGCATCCGTATTCAAATCTTCTGGCACATCTGGATTTACTGCTGCAAACGGTACGTTCACGTTTGAGGTGACGACACCAGATTCTACAACACCTAAAACAGTGACCATTAATACAACTGATACAGATACCCTTGATTCAATCGTGTCAAAATTGAACAATGCTCAACTAGGTGTCACGGCTTATAAAGGCCAGATCTTTGATGGAACCAACTACGTAGATACGATCGCTCTGACTTCGCGTACGACTGGTGAAGGTGTCAGTATTAAGGCAGCAGATGGCAATTCCGCTTCATTTTTAACGCAATTAGGCTTCCAAGTGGATGGAGATAATAAATTAGTTGCGACTACTCAAGGGCAGAAAGCGCAATACGAAATTAATGGTCTCAAAATGGAAAATAACAATAATACCTTCACGCAGGCTGGTATCACATATGAGCTGAAAGGAACAACAGATAAGCCTGTCAGCTTGAACGTTTCAACAGATGTCGATGCCATCTTTGATAAAATTAAACAATTTGTTGATAAATACAACGAACTCGTTGAACTGGTCAATGGTAAAGTGAATGAAAAGCGAAATAGAGACTATCAACCATTAACGGCTGAAGAGAAAAAAGCCATGTCTGAAAAAGAAATTGAGTTATGGGAAACAACCGCTAAGTCTGGCTTACTGAGAAGTGATTCTATTTTACGAGCTGGTGCCTCTAAAATAAGAAGTGATTTTTATGCTGATATTACGACAAGTGATGGGAATAAAATTCACATGACACAAATCGGTATTTCTACTTCATCCTCGTATAAAGATGGCGGGAAGCTTGAATTAATTAATATTAATGGAGTAGAGAAATTAAAAAAAGCCATTGAAGAAGACCCAGAAAAGGTAAGACAAATGTTTATCTCTGGTTCTTTAAATGTTGATTCTAAAGACAAAGACAAAGCACAGCAGCAATATAAAGAACAAGGAATCATCTATCGCGTCAAAAATTCCTTATCAGCCTTCACGAAGAGTATTCAAACAAAAGCTGGTAGTACAACAATGGAGCTAAAAGAATATGGACTTGGTAAGGATTTAGATTCTTTGACAAAACGAATGGATACATTCCAAGATCGTTTAAAATTAGTGGAAGCTCGTTACTACAAAAAGTTTAACGCCATGGATAGTGCGATTCAAAAGCTAAACAACCAATCTGGCTATCTTTCTCAACTGCTTGGACAATAATTGGAGGTTTATAACATATGGCAATTCAGAACCCTTATGCCGCCTATCAGAAAAATTCTATTGAGACCGCAACACCGGCCGAGTTAACGCTTATGCTTTATGAAGGATGCTTAAAGTTTATTAGACTAGCAAAGCATGGCATTCAAAAAGAAGATGCTGAAATGAGAAACTTGAACCTGAAAAAGGCTCAAAACATCATCCAAGAATTAAATGTTACCTTAAATCGTACGTATGATGTATCAAAGAGCATGGCAAGTATGTATGACTACATCTATCGAAGACTGATTGAAGCCAATCTGCAAAATGACGAAGAGATCCTGAATGAAGTAGAGCAATATGTGACTGATTTCCGAGATGCTTGGAAGGAAGTCATTCAAACCGATCGAAAAGGGCGTCACCACTCTATTGGGGGATCTCTATGAGTATTGTGGACCAACTGCATGACCAAACGTTAAAAATGGCAGCGGAAATAGAGGCCAACCCGCAAAGCGAAACACTCGTTGAAGACTTTGATGCTTTTTTAGTTGAGAGAGACGAACTAATGAGAGACATTCAACATGAGCTTTCCGTTCAAGAAAAAGAGAAAATCAAAGAAATCATTCAAACAGATCAACTGATGGCCAAGCAATTAACGGAAATTCAAAATGGGATCAAGGCAGATATACAAGCCATTCAACGTAAGAAAACAAAACAGCTGAATTATCAAAATCCGTATCAGCCCATGACAAGTGACGGCGTATACTACGATAAACGGAAATAAATAGGTGAGACCTGTGGCGTATCGTTCAGATGACTATATTTTATTAACCACATATTATGACCTTCTATATACGATAGAAGAGAGTCTAAAATATTTAGATGAAATTGAGAAGGATTTCGCTAAAACAGAAGGGGATCGGATCTTTAATGATCTGATCCATGCCTTCTTTCATTTAGAGACAACACACCCGCTTCTTCTTTCAATTATTGAAAATGAGCACTTTGCCAAGACGATTCGATCGTTTGACCAAATTTTTTTAAGTTTCGATATACTAGCTTTCTATACATTCCCTTCAAATCACTTCCAATCATTCCTTACATCGTATTTTATACCTGAATATAGAAAGTGGATGGATGAAATACATGCCTGTATGAGGCCGTATGTCATTCATTAATTTTTGTTCAATTCAGACCATTCGGAGGAATTTATGAGACTAAAAAATCAATTTTTATTTGGGCTTATTGTCATATGTATATTGTTTGTCAGTATTTTAGGATTTTCTAGCTTTATCTACTACAAAACAGATCAATCGTATAAAGCACTCCTCACCAAAGAAGTGAAGCTGTACCAGACCTCGCTGGAATTAGAAGCACTGCTGCAAAAACAGGAAGCACAAATTAAAACGTATGTGGTTGTGCAGGATAGGAAAGTCTCACAAAATATTGAAGATACCTATGTTGATATTAATAAAAAAACAGGTGATGCTTTAAAACTGAGTACAGTCAAACAAGCAAAAAAATTGTTAGAAAAGATTTCTCAGAAGAATGAGCTTTACTATGAATCCACGAAAAGGCTATTTATCTCATTGAATACCAACAATCAAAAAGAATTCAACACCCGCCTCAGTCAAGAATTACAACCTATCGAACAAGAAATACATACTTTTACAAAAGAATTTGCTCAAACACAATTGAAACAGCGTGATCAAAAAATCAGTCAGCTCAATGAAGAAAGTAACCAATTATTGCTGACACTCATTCTCGTTAGCGCAGCGATTATAGTCGGCTTTTTAGTCATTGGCACAAGGTTTGTTCATCGTATGACAAAACCGATTGTCTCTGTCACACATGCAGCAAGAAGAATGGCAGATGGTGACCTCACACTTGAAGAGGTTGAAGTGACCTCTAAAAATGAAATTGGCCAGCTCGGTACAGCTTTTAACCAAATGACTGCTCATTTGCGTCAGCTCATCTTACAGGTGCAAAACGGGTCAAGGCAATTAGCCGATTCAGCTACTCAATTTGAAGAAACCATCAGTCAAACCATATCGGCTAGTGAACAGACGTCTAGCTCGATTGAACAGGTCAGTGAAGCTTCACGTGAACAATCGGATGCAGTAGGAAAAGTAGCTTCTTCAATTCAAGAAGTTTCGACTGGTATGCATAATGCGGCTGAACATACGTCTGATGTTTCGGGTCACTCAATTTCAGTGACTGAAAAGGCTGAAGAGGGCGCATCCCTCATTCAACAATTTGTGAAACAAATGAGTTCTATTAAGGAATCTGTGAATGAACATCATTCTACAATGGCCAATGTACAAGTACAGTTTACCGGCATTCAAGACCTGCTGGGGAATATTCATGCCATTGCAGATCAGACAAATTTACTTGCTTTAAACGCAGCCATTGAAGCAGCAAGGGCTGGGGAACATGGACGAGGTTTTGCGGTTGTTGCAGATGAAGTCAGAAAGCTGGCAGAAGAATCAAGTCAACTGACTGATCAAATTAGTCAGTTACTCGCCAACGTGAACAAAGATACTGAAAGATCGTCTCAATCTATGACGAAAGTGGAACGAGATGTAGCAGAAGGTGTGAAAGTATCGCAATTGTCTGAACAGAGCTTCCAAGAAATTCTGGAATCCATACGTGATATCTCGATGAAAGCAGAGGAGCTTTCTGCTACGACAGAGCAAATCTCAGCTAGTACAGAAGAAATTTCTCAAACAATTGGTGTTATTGAAGAAGGTGCTAAGCGGAATTCTGAGGAAACAGAGTACATGTCGGCGGCTGTTGAAGAATCACTAGCAGCGAATGAGGAAATGAAAGCAGCAGCGGAAGATTTAAAAACTTTGTCTCAATCACTGAAAACATCTATTTCATCTTTCAAGATTTAACAGCGCCATGGTCTTTTTCAAGAATCAATCGAATATATATTCATCACCTATCAAGTAAAAGCTGAAGCACCGCAGGATTCGACAAATTTCAATAAAAATTCACATTTTTTTTACGTTTGAGCAGGAGAAAAGGAGGGAAAAGTAGAAATAAGTTTACATATCCTTAATTTTAAAGGAGGCGTTCTTTACATGAATTACAATGTCCGAGGAGAAAACATCGAAGTAACACCTGCACTAAGAGATCATGTCGAGAAAAAAATTGGAAAGTTGGAGCGTTATTTTGAGTC
Source organism: Bacillus sp. UNC125MFCrub1.1 (assembly GCF_000701305.1). Lineage (NCBI taxonomy): Bacteria > Bacillati > Bacillota > Bacilli > Caryophanales > Bacillaceae > Bacillus > Bacillus sp. UNC125MFCrub1.1. The sequence goes on along the minus strand of NZ_JNIG01000009.1, from coordinate 477,347 downwards.
AGATGTTGATGCTTCAGTCAACGTGAACTTGAAATTTTACAACGATCAAGAATCTAAAGTTGAGGTTACCATTCCAATGACTGATCTAGCACTTCGAGCAGAGGTGCATAATGAGGATATGTACAATGCAGTAGACCTAGCAACCAGTAAATTAGAACGTCAAATTAGAAAACATAAAACGAAAGTGAACCGTAAATTCCGTGAGCAAGGTGCGAAAAAGCATTTATTTGCTGGAGGAAACGGTGCTTCTGAAGTAGCAGTTCAAGATGACGAAGAAATTGATGAAACAGAAATCGTCAGACAAAAACGCTTCAATTTAAAACCAATGGATAGCGAAGAGGCCATTCTTCAAATGAACATGTTAGGTCACAGTTTCTTTGTCTTCACAAATGCTGAGACAAATTTGACCAATGTGGTATACCGCCGAAATGACGGTAAATATGGACTCATTGAGCCGAACGCTTAATCATCCGTTCCTTTTGATCCGAAAATGACCTAAAAAAAGTAAACCCGTTCCCTTCATAAGGGGCGGGTTTTTTGTGCTAAATCATTGCAAATTCTTTGGAAATCAAGGAAGGTATGGTATGATAAATGCAGGTAAATATGGACCTGTCAAACTTTTGGACATGCCGAAAAATTGCATGAAATAGAGGAGCGTTATTATATGCTTGGAATCTTAAACAAAGTGTTTGATCCTACGAAACGTACGATCAGCCGATATGAAAAAAAGGCAAATGAAATCGAAGCTCTCGCTCAAGATTTTGAGAAATTATCTGACGAGGCTTTACGAAATAAAACGATCGAATTTAAAGAAAAACTTGAAAAAGGACAATCTGTAGACGACCTTTTGGTTGAAGCGTTTGCAACGGTTCGTGAGGCTTCCCGCCGCGTGACAGGAATGTTCCCATTTAAGGTGCAGCTCATGGGGGGGATTGCCCTACATGAAGGGAATATCTCTGAGATGAAAACAGGTGAAGGTAAAACGTTGACATCAACGATGCCTGTTTATTTGAATGCTCTTTCTGGGAAAGGCGTGCACATTGTAACAGTCAACGAATATTTGGCAAGCCGTGATGCACAGGAAATGGGCAAGATTTTCGAATTTCTTGGATTAACGGTTGGCTTGAACTTAAACAGTTTAGACAAAGATGAAAAAAGAGAAGCGTACGCTGCTGATATCACGTATTCAACAAACAATGAGCTTGGCTTTGATTATTTACGAGATAACATGGTGCTGTATAAAGAGCAAATGGTTCAAAGACCACTTCATTATGCCGTCATCGATGAAGTTGACTCCATCTTAATTGATGAAGCGAGAACACCTCTTATTATTTCTGGACAAGCTGCAAAATCGACGAAACTTTACGTACAAGCAAATGCCTTTGTTCGTACGTTAAAAATAGAAGACGATTTCACTTATGATATTAAAACAAAAAGTGTACAGCTGACGGAAAGCGGAATGACGAAGGCGGAAAAAGCATTCGGCATTGAGAACTTGTTTGATGTCAAACATGTCGCTCTTAACCACCATATCGCGCAGGCTCTTAAGGCGCATGTTGCGATGCAAAAAGATGTTGATTATGTTGTGGAAGATGGCCAAGTCGTCATCGTTGACTCCTTCACAGGACGTTTAATGAAAGGACGCCGCTATAGTGAAGGTCTGCACCAAGCCATTGAAGCAAAAGAAGGTCTTGAAGTGCAGAATGAAAGCATGACACTTGCAACCATTACGTTCCAGAACTACTTCCGTATGTATGAAAAGCTATCTGGTATGACAGGTACAGCGAAAACGGAAGAAGAGGAATTCCGTAACATTTACAATATGCAGGTTGTCACAATCCCAACCAATAAACCGGTTGTGCGTGATGACAGACCTGATTTAATTTACCGCACGATGGATGGCAAATTTAAAGCAGTAGCTGAAGACGTCGCACAGCGTTATATGACAGGACAGCCGGTCCTTGTCGGAACTGTTGCGGTTGAGACATCTGAATTAATTTCAAAACTGCTTAAAAATAAAGGCATCCCACATCAAGTGTTAAACGCGAAAAACCATGAGCGTGAAGCACAAATTATTGAGGAAGCTGGACAAAAAGGTGCCGTCACAATTGCGACAAACATGGCGGGACGTGGAACAGACATCAAGCTTGGCGAAGGTGTGAAAGAACTAGGCGGTCTTGCTGTTATTGGGACAGAGCGTCATGAATCACGCCGTATCGATAACCAGCTCCGTGGTCGTTCTGGTCGTCAAGGAGACCCAGGGATTACTCAATTCTATCTCTCAATGGAAGATGAATTGATGCGCCGATTTGGTGCAGAGCGGACAATGGCGATGCTTGATCGATTCGGTATGGATGACTCTACTCCAATTCAAAGTAAAATGGTCTCAAAAGCTGTTGAATCTTCTCAAAAACGTGTTGAGGGGAATAACTTTGATTCCCGTAAGCAGCTTCTGCAATATGATGATGTTCTTCGTCAACAGCGTGAAGTCATTTACAAACAGCGTTTTGAAGTCATCGATTCTGATAACTTGAAATCGATTGTGATCAATATGATTCAATCGTCTATTGAGCGGGCTGTTGGATCTTACACGCCGAAAGAAGAACTTCCAGAAGAATGGAAACTAGATGGTCTTGTTGAATTAATCAACACGAACTATTTAGATGAAGGTGCCATTTCGGTCAAAGATATCTTCGGTAAAGAAGCAGATGAGATCACCGAATTCATCATGGAGCGGATTAAAGAGAAATATGATGCAAAAGAAGAGACATTTGGCGATGAACAAATGCGTGAATTTGAAAAAGTCATCGTTCTTCGTGCAGTAGATTCGAAGTGGATGGATCATATCGATGCAATGGATCAGTTGCGTCAAGGAATCCATTTACGTGCATATGCACAAACCAATCCGCTTCGTGAGTATCAAATGGAAGGATTTGCGATGTTTGAGCATATGGTCGCTTCAATTGAAGATGACGTCGCTAAATATGTGCTAAAATCAGAAATCCAAAACAACCTAGAACGTGAAGAAGTCGTTCAAGGACAAACAACTGCTCATCAGCCTCAAGAAGGCGATGAGGAGAAAACAGTGAAAAAAAAGCCGGTGCGTAAAGTGGTGGATATCGGAAGAAACTCACCATGTCACTGCGGAAGCGGCAAGAAATATAAAAATTGTCATGGGAAGACAGAATAAGTAATGGAAAGAGGTGAAAACCTCTTTCTATTCATGTCAGCCCCCATACATCTATGAGGTGAAGGATATGGAATTAGTAGAAATTAGACAAGAGCTTGAAAATATGGCTAGCAGGCTAGCTGATTTTAGGGGGTCTCTTTGACCTCGATACAAAAGAAGCGAAAATTGCAGAGCTTGAGGCCACGATGTCAGAGGCTGACTTTTGGAATGACCAGCAAAAAGCGCAAGGTGTCATTAATGAAGCCAATGCACTGAAGGATTATGTGAATACATATCATGAGCTCAGTGAATCTCATGATGAGCTGCAAATGACGCATGATTTATTAAAAGAAGACTACGATGAGGATCTTCATGCAGAGCTTGAAAAAGAGCTGAAGAACTTAACAAAACAATTTAACGAGTTTGAATTGCAGCTTCTTTTAAGTGAACCGTATGACAAAAACAATGCCATTCTTGAGCTTCACCCGGGTGCAGGTGGAACGGAATCACAGGACTGGGGATCGATGCTCCTCAGAATGTATACCCGCTGGGCAGAGCGCAGAGGCTTTAAGGTTGAAACCCTTGATTATCTTCCAGGGGATGAAGCGGGAATTAAGTCTGTGACATTGCTGATTAAAGGACATAACGCTTACGGTTACTTAAAAGCAGAAAAAGGTGTCCATCGTTTAGTCCGTATTTCTCCATTTGATTCATCTGGCCGTAGACACACATCTTTCGTTTCCTGTGATGTCATGCCAGAATTTAATGAAGAAATTGATATCGATATTCGTACAGAGGATATTAAGGTGGATACGTATCGTGCAAGTGGTGCAGGGGGTCAGCACGTCAATACGACGGACTCTGCGGTTCGTATCACACACATCCCAACAAATGTCGTCGTGACGTGCCAAACGGAAAGATCCCAAATCAAAAACAGAGAACGTGCAATGAAAATGCTGAAATCTAAGCTTTATCAAAAACGGATCGAAGAACAACAGGCGGAATTGGATGAAATCAGAGGAGAACAGAAAGAAATTGGCTGGGGAAGCCAAATTCGCTCGTATGTCTTCCACCCATATTCCCTTGTGAAAGACCATCGTACCAACACGGAGATGGGAAATGTTCAAGCGGTGATGGATGGAGATTTAGATTCCTTTATCGATGCGTATTTACGTTCAAAATTATCATAAAAACTCGGCTTCTTGCCGGGTTTTTTTAATTGTGAGAAAATATAATGAATATAAAGGAATACATATGCCATACTGACTCTATATCCTTTGTATGATGAAATTAGCAATTAAAGGGGGAAATAATTTGGGATTAAAACCATTACAAGAGACGTGGGATTTAGATGCCTTTTTTAAAGGAGGCAGTTCTTCATCAGAATTTATCACATACTTAGAGCATATACAGCAGCTATTAGATGAGTTACGACAAAAGGTAGATTCCTTTTCAAAAGAAGATACACAAATTGAAAAAAAGTTAACAGCTGTCCTTGAAACGTATGAAATCACATATAAAAAATTAGCACAAGCAGGTTCATTTGTATCTTGTCTACAATCTCAAAATACAAAGGATATGAAGGCGGGCAGCCTCCGGGGGTCCATTGCCAAGCTGGAAGCTGAATTAGGAACCATTCTAGCAGGGTTTGATCAATCACTTGCTGAGATTCCTACTAGCCAGTGGGAAGAATTAATGGATTCAGCCGCTTTTTCAGATGTTCGTTACATATTAAATGAACGAAGAGAACATGTGAAAGATCAACTGCCTGTTGAACAGGAAACACTCATTCAAAAGCTAGCAGTAGATGGGTATCATGCGTGGGATGAACTTTATTCTAGCTTGGTGAACAAAATTACCATTCCATTTGAGCAAAATGGTGAAACACAAATGATCTCTGTAGGCCAAGCAGAAAATGCGATGGATGATTCAGACCGTGAAGTGAGAAAAGCCGTCTATCATAATTTAGAACATGCATGGACACAGGATGAACATTTGTTTGCAAGCACACTCAATCATCTCGCTGGTTTTCGTCTACAAGTATATGAAGCCAGAGGATGGGATCATATATTAAAAGAGCCTCTTGATATTTGCCGGATGAAACAAGAGACGCTCGATACAATGTGGTCTGTCATTGATGAACATAAACAGCCATTCATTGAATATTTACAACGTAAAGCTGACATGCTTGGGGTTGATAAACTGAGCTGGTTTGATGTGGGAGCACCTATTGGAAGTGAGACAAAGACCTATTCTTATCAAGACGCAGCCGCTTTTATTATCAAGCATTTCGCAGGGTTTGGAAAAGAGCTTGCTGCTTTTACTGAAAAAGCTTTTAATGAACGCTGGGTAGAAGCTGAGAATCGCCCAAACAAACGAGTGGGCGGTTTCTGTACGAATTTCCCTGATAGCGGAGAATCACGTATTTTTATGACCTTCTCAGGGACTCCATCCAATGTAGCGACACTAGCACATGAGCTTGGTCATTCGTTCCATCAGGAAGTCATGCAGGATGTTCGGATGTTGAATCGTAAATATGCGATGAATGTAGCTGAAACTGCGTCGACATTCGCTGAAATGATTGTGGCAGATGCTTCATTAAAAGAGGCGGCCAATGAAGAAGAGCGTCTCAGTTTGCTAGAGGATAAGCTGCAGCGCAGTGTGGCATTCTTTATGAATATTCAATCACGCTTCTTATTTGAACAACGTTTTTATGAAGAGCGCAAACAAGGAGAAGTGCCAGCTGACCGCTTGAATGAGTTGATGGTAGAAGCACAGAAGGAAGCCTTTGGCGACTCTTTAGATGAATACCATCCGCATTTCTGGGCGTCTAAACTGCATTTCCATATTACAGGTGTCCCGTTTTATAACTTCCCTTACACCTTCGGGTACATGTTCTCGCTAGGTATTTACGCAAAAGCATTGCAGGCTGGGGCATCATTTGAAGAGAAATATATTGCGCTATTAAAAGATACAGCGTCAATGACTGTAGAAGATTTGGCATATAAGCACCTAGGTGTCGACCTTACTCAAAAAGCATTTTGGGAAGAGGCCATTTCACTGGCTGTGGCAGATGCTGAAGAGTTTTTAGAAGCGACGAAGGCATAAAAAATGAAAAGCTCCCATTATGGGAGCTTCAGCGTGTAGACAAACCCTCGCATTCGTTGTCAGTCCTGCGCTTCGGTGCTCACGAATGTCAAATTCGCTCCGCGCCGATGCTCGTCCTTCCTAGACTGCAAAGGTTTTCTATCACGCTGAAAAGAAGACAAAGGGCTAAAATCAAGTTCATTTTAGCCCTTTGTCAACAATCTTGCAGCTCCCATTACGGGAGCTTTTTTGCTGGTTTTACCCATTCCAGCATCGTCTGAACGATGTCTTTTTGTTGCGTGAGGACTGGAATGTCTGCAGGCTGATCCCCTTTTTGTTTGCCATACATGCCAAATTGAGCATGATTACCACCTTTTATCTCATGATACACCGTTTGAGAAGGCAGCTGCTTTTTCGATTTTTTGATTTTTTCTCGTGTTGCGAGACCATCTTTTTCGCCTGAAATAGATAATACTTGCAAGGAAGCCTGTTTCAAATCATCTGATGCAGGATAGGAGGCAAGGAAAAAGAGGCCGTCCAGCTTGCTTTGATTTTTCTCTGCATACATAGCGGCAGCTGTCCCGCCTAGTGAATGTCCGCCAATGTACCAATGCTTGATGGCCGGATGACTTTTGAGGATCTCCTCTGCCTTCTTCGTATTAAAAATCGCGAAGGAAAATGGCATGTCTGGGATAAAGACTGAATAGCCTTTCTTCATCAGCGCATTCCCAAGATAGGCATACGCAAGAGGTTCAACTTTTGCCCCAGGATAGAGAATGATGCCAGTATCGCTTTTCGATGCTTCAAATGAATATACCCCGTTTTTATGATCGACCTGCTCAATGTTCATCTGCTTTTTTAACGCTTCCGATGGTCCATATGTAAAACGGCTCCATGTATAGAAAGCACCAAAAGCTAAGATGATGAGTGCAAGTAATGTAATACCGGTGATCTTCAATATTTTCTTCATCGTATGTCCCTTCTTTCTCATGTACATATTAAATATACCATCATTTACTCTTCTGCCAAACGGCAAGTACGCTGATCCGGCTGTGTGATAAAGTATTAATCCATTAGCACTGCATTTGGCTGTTATTTACAATCTGAATGAGAGGGCTTAAAATAGGTGTGCATTCAGAAGTAACGGAGGAAGAAAGACATGAAGCAGGAACATTCTCAACTTTGGATTGAAGTGAAAAATTATGTACTCATTTTAATAGGATCAGCCATCGTGGCGGTTGGCTTTAATACGTTATTATTACCAAATCAGATTGCTGCTGGCGGTGTGAGTGGAATCAGTACCATTATGCAGTCATTCGGTTTTGAAGCTGCATATGTACAATGGGGCCTCAATATTCCGCTCTTTATCGCAGGCTTTTATTTATTAGGTGGAACATTTGGGGTAAAAACGCTCGTTGGTTCTGTCTTTTTACCTTTAATGGTGTTCTTAACAAGACACATTGCTCCTGTCACCCATGAAGCACTGCTCGCCGCAATATTTGGCGGTGTAGTGATTGGGATCGGAATTGGGCTCGTTTTCCTCGGCAATGGTTCAACGGGAGGAACGGCACTTGCGGCCAAAATCATCAATAAATATACAGGGCTGACGTTAGGTACTTGTTTAGCGATGATGGACGGTTTGATTGTTTTGGCGGCCATGACTGTTTTTGGGATTGAAGAAGGACTGTACGCTGTGATCGGAGTGTTCATTTCTAGTAAGACGATTGATGTCGTGCAGGCTGGCTTTAGTCACTCGAAGATGGCCATGATTATTACGGGTCATGAGGATGAGGTCAGACAGGCGGTGTTTGATCAAATTGATCGTGGTGTAACGAAGATTTCAGCAGTAGGTGGGTACACCGACCATGACCGGCCTATTTTAATGTGTGTTGTAGGGCAGTCACAATTCACAAAGTTGAAACAAGTGGTAAAAGCAATCGATGCATCAGCGTTTGTCATCGTCATGGATGCAAAAGAGGTGCTTGGTGAGGGTTTTAAAAGGGCATAAACAAGGATATAATAACGTTGACCAAATGATTGTAAGGGAGGGAAATACATGAAAAAGAGCGGATTAACGCTTCTTTTTGTCGCTATGCTTTTTGTACTTGCGGCCTGTGGAGGAAATTCAAGCAGCAGTGACAAAGAAGGCAGTAAAAGTGCTTCAAGTGTGAGCAGTGGTGAAGAGATTTATCAGCAAAACTGTATTGGCTGTCATGGAAAAGACTTATCTGGCGGAGGCGGCCCAAGCCTGAAAGAAGTCGGAAAGAAATATAATGAAAGCCAAATTGCAGATATTGCCCAGAACGGTAAAGGATCTATGCCAAGTGGAATGGTAGATGAAAAACAAGCAAAAGAAGTCGCCAAATGGCTTGCAGAGAAAAAATAAAACCTTTGTCTAATCGACAAGGTTTTTTTATTTTCTATTTGTAGAAAAAGACTTTTGAATAGTATGAAAACGTATTATATTAAATTTTATTTAAAAAATAAGGGTAAAAAGACACGTTTTTCGGTTTTAGTTGCTCTATTTACCTTTTATTTATAAGTTTTGAAATATAAATGTAATACCATTGCGTCGATTCATGACGTATAATTGGAGTTGTTGAAATTTAGACGATTCAATTTTTTCATCTTTTTGGATGAAAAGGACATAAATTGCTTGTGCGTATCGAAGGGTATGTGCGTGACCATACATAACGTTTTTTGACGAGAAGTGTCAGAACATCATGATAAGCTGTTTGACAGCGAATAAGAAAAGATTAGGTGATTACATGATTGAAATGAAGGAAGTCTATAAGATCTATCCTAATGGTGTAAAGGCGATCAATGGAATCAATGTCTCTATCCATCCAGGAGAGTTTGTGTATGTTGTTGGTCCCAGTGGTGCTGGTAAATCCACGTTCATTAAAATGATGTATCGTGAAGAGAAGCCAACCAAAGGGAAAATCTTAATTAATAACAAAGATTTAGGCTCGATGAAGGAAAAAGAAATTCCTTATGTGAGAAGAGAAATTGGCGTAGTATTCCAAGATTTCAAACTGCTTCCAAGTCTCACGGTCTTTGAGAACGTGGCATTTGCTCTTGAAGTCATTGGTGAACAGCCAAGTATTATTAAGAAAAAAGTGCTTGAGGTACTTGATTTGGTGCAATTAAAGCACAAAGCTCGTCAATTTCCAGATCAGCTTTCCGGCGGTGAACAGCAGCGTGTATCGATCGCTCGTTCGATCGTCAATCATCCTGAGGTTGTCATTGCAGACGAACCGACAGGAAACCTTGATCCAGATACTTCATGGGAAATCATGAAGACACTCGAAGAGATTAATAACCGCGGAACAACAGTCGTCATGGCGACACACAACAAAGAGATTGTAAACAGCATGAAGAAACGCGTCATCGCAATCGAAGATGGAATGATTGTACGTGACGAAGCAAGAGGGGAGTACGGAATTTATGATTAAAACTCTCTCGCGGCATTTACGTGAGAGCTTCCGTTCACTTGGAAGAAACACGTGGATGACATTTGCATCAATTAGTGCGGTCACTGTCACATTGATTTTAGTTGGGGTTTTTCTTGTCATTATGCTCAACTTGAATAACATGGCATCGAACGCTGAGAAAGAAGTAGAAGTAAAAGTTCTCATCGATTTAACTGCGAATCAAAAGCAGCAGGATGAATTAAAAGCAGAAATTGAGAAGATTCCTGAAATCAGTGATGTGAAATACTCATCCAAGGATGATGAACTAAAAGCACTGATTAAAAGCTTTGGTGAAAATGGACAATCTATGGGATTGGTTGATCAAGAAAATCCATTGAATGATGCGTTTATTGTGAAAACAACAGATCCCCACGATACACCAAAAGTAGCGAAGAAATTAGAAAACCTAAAAGGGACGTATAAAGTCACTTATGGAAAAGAAGAGGTCAGCCGACTCTTTAATGTTGTCGGAGTGGCGCGTAATGTCGGCATCGCACTTATTATTGGGCTTTTATTTACAGCGATGTTCTTGATTTCCAATACGATCAAAATTACTATTTTTGCTAGACGTAAAGAAATTGAGATTATGAAACTAGTAGGTGCAACGAACTGGTTTATCCGCTGGCCGTTCTTCATCGAAGGATTACTACTTGGTGTATTTGGCTCGATTATACCAATCGCTGTATTGCTTGGCACGTATCAATATGCTGTCGGCTGGGTGGCGCCAAGGGTACAAGGTTCATTTATTTCAATGCTTCCATACAATCCGTTTGTCTATCAAGTATCACTGGTCCTTCTATTGATCGGTGCCATTATCGGTGTGTGGGGAAGTTTAACGTCCATCCGTAAATTCTTGAAAGTATAAATCTATTTATATTGATGGCAGCACTCGAGGATTCTATAGAAGATGTGACCGGTTGATCCAATTCATCCGGTCGACTCTTCATGCAGGCAGTTGTCATGGGAGGGGAATATCGTTTTGAAAAGAAAGCTGATGATGGCTGGAATGGCAGCGTTTATTGGAACAACGTGGCTATACATTCCAGGGAACGAAAATCGTGCATTCGCATACGAAGACCTAGATCAAAAACGTCAACAAATTGAAGAGAAAACATCGAAGACTGAATCAACCTTGAAGAAAAAGAAATCAGAACTGGCAAAGCTTGAAAAGAAAGAATCAAAGCTAAAGCAAGAAATTGAAAAAATTGACCAAAAAGTAAGTGCCGCAACTGAAAAAGTCGCTGAAAAAGAAAAAGAGGTCAAACAGACGAAACAAGAGATCAAAAAACTAAAAAAAGAGATTGAAGTCATCAACGAGCGAATTGAAAAGAGAAAAGCGATTTTCAAAGATCGAATTCGTTCTATGCAAAAAAGTGGCGGTACAATCAACTATTTAGATGTGCTGCTAGGTGCTCGTAGCTTTAGTGATTTTGTCAGTCGTGTGGGAGCTGTTACAACCATCGTCGAAGCAGATAAAGACATGATTACAGAACACGAAAATGATTTGGAGCTAGTGGAGCAAAAAGAAGCAGAGCTAAATAAACAGCTAAGTGGACTTGAAACATCTTTGAAAGAGCTTGAAACGTTGAAAAAGGACCTATCTAAACAGCAAAAAGAAAAAGGAAAAGTCCTTGGTCATGTAACGGAAGAAAAAGAACATGCACATGATGAACTAGGAAAGCTTGAAAATGAACAAGAAATTCTAGCGAATCAAAAAGCGGCGGTAAAGTCTGAAGAGGCACGTCGTCAAAAAGAAGAAGCGAAGAAAGCAGAACAAGCAGCTGCTGAAAAAAGTGCACCTGCACCAAGTGGAGGATCTGATCAAGTGTCAGATACACCAGCAAGTAGCTCAGGTTTCATTAAACCAGCTGCAGGCCGTTTCTCATCAGGCTTTGGCGGACGTTCTGGCGGACAGCATTACGGATTAGATATCGCTGCAAAAGGCACTGTATCTGTCGTTGCAGCCGCATCTGGAACAGTCACGAACTCAAGCTACTCGTCGAGTTATGGGAACGTGGTGTTCATTACACATAACATCAATGGCCAAACGTATCAAACGGTATACGCTCATCTTTCAACAAGAAGTGTGTCAACAGGTCAAAGAGTCGAGCAAGGTCAATTCCTTGGATATATGGGCAACACAGGTCAGTCTTATGGCCAGCATCTTCATTTTGAAATTCATAAAGGATTATGGAATGGCGCGAAATCAAATGCAGTCAATCCAGCGCAATATATCCGCTGACAAAAAGCCGATAACAGCATGTTATCGGCTTTTTTCATGTAGATGAAATTAAAATAACAGCAGTAATCCGGCAATAATAGGTGTTAAAAGCACAGCGGATTTTAAGAGAGGTTTCGGCGCAAGGCGTGTAAATTTTGCCCCAATAAAAGCCCCTAATACGGTACCGATTAAGATCTGAACGAGCAGGATAAAGTCAACATAGCCTTCTGAAATATAACCAATTCCACCGCCAATAGAGATTGGAATAATCACTAGCATCGTTGTGCCAACAGCTTGTCTAATAGACAGCTTCAGCAAAATCAAAAGCCCCACTTGAATAAATGGTGCTGATCCGATACCGAACATCCCTGAAAGCATCCCTGATACAAGGCCTAATATAATGCCCCTGATCAGCAATTGGCGTGAAGAAAGCGGCTGCTGTTCAGCATCTTCTTTTAGGACAAACAATTTGATCATCATAAAAACAGCAGATAAAAAGAGCATACCAGCTGTTAAATAGTGCAGGCTATCCTCTGGAATAAAAGGAGCCACTTTTGCTCCGGCAAATGAAGCAATACATGCTAGTGCACCGACAATCAAACCTGATTTGAGCTGAATATTTCCTTCCCGGTAGTGGCTGTATGCACCAGATAAAGTCGTAAATGCCATAGCAGCTAAAGATGTACCAAGTGCAGTATGGATTGGTACATCAAAGATTAACGTCAGCAATGCGATGACAAAACCAGCCCCGCCAGCTCCTACAAACCCTAGTAAAATTCCTAATAAAAGCATCGTCAATATAATATACATAGCGAAGACTCCTTCTCGATCGTAACAAAATAAAAATTACACCTAATGAAATGATTAGTCAAGCCTCCTTAGGAGAATGTCTTTACATGAAATCCCTTCTTCTGGCATATAATAACTCAGGTCATCAGGAAGAGTTGAAGAAGGAGGCCAAATATGAAAAAACAAATCGCATCCATCATGGCAAGTGTCATTCTCATCATCAGTGCAGGGGTTATGACGCATAAAGAGGCGACTCAAGCGGAGTCACCGAAAGCGGCTGCAGTGGCTGGACAAGCTCAATCAAGTGATCGAGCGAAGGAAAACGGAATGGAGAAAATTGAGAAAGCCTATGACCTCATTTCGAATGAATATGTAGAGGAAGTGGATCGTCAAAAGCTGCTTGAAGGTGCCATACAAGGAATGCTTTCAACCTTAAATGATCCGTATTCAGTATACATGGACAAGCAAACCGCAAAGCAATTTTCGGATTCACTTGATTCCTCATTTGAAGGAATTGGGGCAGAAGTTGGAATGGATGAAGGAAAGATTATCATTGTCTCTGCCTTTAAAAAATCCCCTGCAGCAAAGGCGGGTCTGAAACCGAAAGATGAAATCATCAGCATTGACGGTGAGACGATGAAAGAAAAAAGCCTAAACGATGCTGTACTGAAAATAAGAGGAAAAAAAGGAACGTCTGTCGCCTTGAAAATCAGACGAAATGGAATTGAAAAAGAGCTAACATTCCATATCAAACGAGAAGAAATCCCGCTTGAAACCGTAACGGCTTCAATGAAAGAGGTCAATGGTCATAAAACAGGCTATATCGCGATCTCTAGCTTCTCTGAAGATACGGCGAAGGATTTCACGGCAAGCTTGAATAAGCTCGAGAAAAAGGGCATGGAAGGCCTTGTGCTGGACGTGAGAGGAAATCCTGGCGGCTATCTACAAAGTGTGGAAGATATTTTGAAACATTTTATCACAAAGGATCAGCCATATATTCAAATTGCAGAACGGAATGGCGATCGAAAACGATATTTTTCAAAACGAAAAGAACAAAAACCATACCCGGTCAATGTCTTAATTGATAAAGGAAGTGCATCCGCTTCTGAAATTCTGGCTGGTGCTTTGAAAGAAGCAGGGAAGTATGAAGTGGTAGGTGACGTTTCCTTTGGTAAAGGAACTGTGCAGCAGGCGGTACCAATGGGAGATGGAAGTAACATTAAATTAACGCTGTATAAGTGGCTGACACCGAAAGGGAATTGGATTCACAAAAAAGGCGTTGTGCCGACCATTGCGATTCATCAACCAGATTACTTCACCGTTGGCCCGCTCCAGCTGAAAGAACCGCTTCAGCTTGATATGAACAATGAAGAAGTCAGACAAGCACAGACATTGTTAAAAGGGTTATCATTTGACCCTGGCAGAGTAGATGGATATTTTGACGAAGAAACGAAAAAAGCTGTACTCGCATTTCAAAGCACATACAATCTCGATAAATCTGGTGTGATTGATTTAAAGACAGCGAAAATGATGAACAAGATGGTAGATGAAGTGAAATCTTATGAAAAGAATGATCTTCAGCTGCAAACTGCACTAAAAGCACTATATCTCAAAAAATAAAGAGGCGAATAAATGCCTCTTTTTTTTGGTTCATAAGTGTTACGAACATGTAATAATTTATTCTTAAAAATATATTATATCGAGAAATATATTCATTTATTTTACAAAAAACATAACATTCCTTCGAATTTACCCGATAACATATTTATATAAGAGACTTTCTGTTGATTTAAACATGTCATGAAAATGAAACTTTTGAAAGTTGTATGTTACATAAATAATTCTTACAATAAAAAGTAGCACTCATTTTAAATATTTTATTTTTTGCGGATATTCAGCTTAAGCATTGAGCTGTACCGAGGTTTGCGCTTTTCTTAAAAGAACTAGTAAATGGGGGTACACAATTGAAAAGGGCAAGTATTGTGAGAGAGAAAAAATATTACGAGTTGGTAGAGGAGCTTAAGAGTCGTACGAAAGATGTGACGTTTTCGGCTACAAAGGCATTAAGTCTACTCATGCTGTTAAGCAGGTACTTGGTCAATTACACAACGGTAGAATCAGTCGACGAGATCGATGAAGACTGTGCTGAGATATACTTCAATTATTTAATGGATAATCATAAGAGACTTGGTATAAACTTAACCGACATCAAGAGGTCCATGCAGCTTCTCGGCGGCATACTAGATGTAGATGTGAATCACTATTTAAAAGATTTTTCACTGTCGAATGTCACACTTTGGATGAATCAGGAGAAATAAACCTGATGTCAAGCATCGATTTATTTGATAGAATAAGAGAAAATGCTTGACTTGGGCGGTGAACGATAATGAGCTCGGAGTGGATGGGAGCCGGATTAAAAGCGGTCGGTCTGTTTTTAATCCATCCTCTTTTTTATTTTATGGTATTAATCAGCCTATTATATGGCTACATCCGCGTAAAGCGGGAGAGAAAAGCGTTTCAAACAAGAATAGAAGATGTTTACGATGAACTGAAATTTACATATTCAAAGGGATGGGTTCCAGGAATTTGTCTATCGATCATATCTGTAGGCTTAGGGATTTCCCTTCCGCCTGGATTCATCGTGCTGATTGCAGCGATGACCATCGTTTTCTCTCTATTCTTTAAGGCGAGTGCGCTTTCGTCTGCATACACACTCGGTTTCAGTTTTATTGCGGCATTTGGATTGATGTCTGTTCAAGTGAGCCATTCCTGGCTGCCGCAGCTTTCAATGATGAATGCATCAGCCGTTGTGATCCTGTTAGGGCTACTGTTAATGACTGAAGGCATGTTAGCCTATCGAACGGCGCATTTACGTACATCGCCTGCAATGGTGATGAGTGCGAGAGGACTTTTGATCGGCCAGCAGCGAGCAAACCGTCTGTGGCTTCTACCACTTGTTTTGCTGATGCCGGCAGGTGAATGGACTTCTTCTCTGCCATGGTGGCCTGTGCTTCAAGTGCACGATCAAAGCTTTTCATTTATTGTGATCCCGTACATCATCGGCTTTGGCCAGCGTATTCAAGGATCGCTGCCAATTGTGAGTATTCAAATTACGTCACGCCGAATTATGATGCTCGGTCTAGCTGTTGCTGCAGTAGGTGCGGCAAGTATTTGGTTTGAGCCGATTGCGTGGGGAGCTGTTGTTCTAGCGATTGCAGGAAGAGCCTTTTTATCATGGAAGCAGAGGGCGAATGACAACGCTGCACCATTCTTTTTCTCTAAGCGGAATCAAGGGCTTATGGTGCTTGGTATCATTCCGAATACCCCTGCGGCTGATTTAAAGCTTGAGATCGGAGAAATGATTACAAAGGTCAATGGAATCGAGATCAAAACCGTTTCAGAATTTTATGAAGCACTACAAACCAATCGTGCTCTGACAAAGCTTGAGATCATTGGTCTCAATGGTCAGACAAGGTTTGAGAAACGCGCCTCTTACGAAGGGGAGCATCACCAGCTTGGTATCTTGTTTGTGAAGGACGATCCACAGCAAGAGCCAACGGCGATTTCATCTTAAAAAAAGCTGCTAGAGATGGCAGCTTTTTTCTTTTGGGCGCGTTTCTCTCCCATAGGATTCGCCCCATTCACGCATGGCAAAGATAATGGGCTTTAACGTATTTCCAAGAGAAGTCAGTGAATACTCGACACGAGGAGGAACTTCCTCATAGACTTCACGGTGAACAATCCCGTCTTGTTCAAGTTCTCGTAATTGCAACGTCAGGACACGCTGCGAAATTCTTGGCAGAAGCCGGCGTATTTCGTTGTAACGCTTTGGACCGCAAGTCAAATGATAAAGGATGACGCCTTTCCATTTCCCTCCGATGACATTTGTAGTGATAGACACGGGACAGCCATGATTCACAATACTGACTGGATTGGATGGTGCACTCATCTCAACATTCCTTTCTTAAACGAAAATGGTCATAAACGAACATGTTTGTACCTAACGAACAAAAATGTGCGTACTTGAATCAATGGAAGCTTTTCTTTTACCATAGAGATAGGACATCACACATTCGGGTTGTTTGTTTTCCTATCATAACAATTTCTATGAGGGAATGGAAAGAAATTGGATTGTGAGAACACACCTGTTCATTAGAAAGGATGAATAAAATGCGAGACAAAGAGCAGTTAAAAAAAGAAATCATTGAGGCGTATGAATTCCGTCATGCGACAAAAGAGTTTGACCCAGCGAAAAAGATTCCAGAGGATGATTTTGCATTTATTTTAGAAACAGGAAGACTTTCTCCAAGCTCTGTAGGGTTTGAGCCTTGGAAGTTCCTCGTTGTTCAAAATGAAGCATTCAGAGAAAAATTAAAAGAGTATACATGGGGGGCGCAAAAGCAGCTTCCAACTGCCAGCCATTTTGTGATCATCTTGGCAAGAACAGATGCCCGCTATGATTCAGCATATGCAGAATACATCAACAAGCAAATCAAAGGAATGACAGACGAAACGTTTGAAATGGTCAAGGGGCGCTACAGAGAATTCCAAGAGAACGATCTTCATCTGCTAGAAAATGACCGTACATTATTTGATTGGGCTTCAAAACAAACGTATATTGCCTTAGGTAACATGATGACAGCTGCGGCACAGATCGGCATTGATTCATGCCCAGTTGAAGGATTTAGCTACGATCACATCCATCGTATCTTAGAAGAAGAAGGGTTACTGGAGGATGGTCAATACGACATCTCTGTCATGGCAGCCTTTGGTTATCGTGTCACTGAGCCAAAACGCGGCAAAACACGTCGCCCGATGGATGAAGTAGCTGTTTGGATTCGTTAATCGCTGTTTGTCTGAAAAAGGCTGTTGACAATTGCGTGGTTAGTCAGTATATTTAAAAAATAAAATCTTTGACGAATATACAAATTTGACTATAAACGCTTTGACTTGAGAATAGTAAATGAACATCCGTTTTTTAAGAGAGCTGCGGGTCGGTGCAACGCAGTAAAACGAATCATTGAACTCGCTCAAAGAGCGGTAAGACTGAATGAATAGTAAGTCTTTACGTGTGACCTCCGTTATCGGGTTTTAAGTTGGATTCAGCCATGGCTGAATCAATAAGAGTGGTAACGCGGTTGCAAGGTCAGTCGTCTCTTCCAGGAGATGGCTGGCCTTTTTATATGCTTTTATCTCATATTTGTCTGAAGATTCAAATTTAAAGGAGCTATAGAAAATGGAAAAGGAACATGTGCAGTTAAAACGAACAATGACATCAAGGCATATTATGATGCTTGCGCTTGGCGGTGCCATCGGTGCTGGTCTGTTTAAAGGAAGCAGTTCTGCCATTGATATTGCGGGTCCTGCTGTCATTTTGGCATACATGATTGGTGGTCTTATTTTATTATTTATTATGCAAGGACTTGCCGAAATGACCGTTGCACGACCTGGAGCAAGAACATTCCGTGACTTGATTGAACCTGTGTTAGGAAAATATCCGGCCTATTTCTTAGACTGGATCTATTGGAAGATGTGGGTGCTGAACATTGCAGCAGAAGCGATTGTGTCGGCCATTTTTATTCAGTACTGGTTCCCACAAGTGCCAATCTGGATGCTTGTGTTAATCATTTCACTTGTAGTCACAATCATTAATGTTTGCTCAGTCAAAATGTTTGCTGAGACAGAGTATTGGTTAGCTTCTATTAAAATTGCTGTCATCATCTTATTTATTATCATTGGATTCACCATGCTATTTGTCTCATTCGGACAGCATGCAGCACCTGGATTGTCTAACTTAACGGATCACGGTGGATTTTTCCCAAATGGTACTGGCGGATTAATTGCAGCAATGCTGGTTGTCGTGTATTCATATGGTGGGACGGAGATGATTGGGGTCACTTTAGCAGAAACAAAAAACCCTGAAAAAGTCATACCAAAGGCCATTCAAAGTACGTTTGTACGCATCATCGGTTTTTATGTACTGCCGTTCTTTATCATTGTCAGCTTAATCCCTTGGAATCAAGTAAACAATGAGCAAGTAAGTCCATTTGTGACAGTGTTTGCAACGATCGGAGTACCGTATGCCAGTGACATCATGAATGGTATTATCTTACTAGCGATTTTGTCTTCTATGAACTCTGGCTTGTATGCTTCATCACGGGTGCTTTATACACAGGCAATGGATGGCCGTGTATGGAAAGGATTCTCCAAGCTGTCAAAACAGCAGGTGCCTGTTCGAGCCATCCTTGTATGTACATCTACTTTGTATGCAGCTGTATTGATTTCTCTTTTTGTAGGAAGTCAAACGTTTAATTACTTGATGGGCTCTTTAAGTTACACAGTTCTATTCATCTGGTTTATCATTGCCGTCGGTCATTTGAAATCTCGAAGCATCGCACAGCCAGGCGGATATCGCGTGAAGCTGTATCCTTTCACAACGTGGTTTTCCGTTATTGCGATCATGGCCATTTTTGTCGGCGTTGTATTCAATACACCAATTGTTCAAACGCTGGTCACAATGGGCATTTATTTAATCATTACACTTTCTTTCTTTATTAACAGAAAACGGTTTGAAACAGCCGTCTAATTTATTAAAAAGCGTGCAGGACCTTCTGAAGGGTCTCGCACGCTTTTTTTAATGCTGTTTATATTGCTTGAAATGGACAGGGGATTGAACGGGATGTGGCTTTGCCTGAAGGCCATAGCTCTCCCTGACGATATAAAGCGGCCGGTCCTTGGCTTCATCGTAGATTCGGCCGATATACTCTCCGATCATGCCTAACATAAAGAGGATGATCCCGCTAAAGAATAGCTGAATGACAATTAATGAACTCCAGCCGGTGATGGTGCTGTTAGTAAAAAGCTTTAAATATAAGACAAGAAACATCGAAATGAAGCCAATAGCTGAAAGGACAATGCCTGCCAGGCTGGCCAGCTTTAAAGGTTTGTAAGAAAAAGATGTGATCCCATCCATCGAGAGCTTGAGCATCTTTTTGAGAGGGTACTTTGTTTCTCCTGCCAACCGCTCATCCCGAACATATTCTACCGCAATCTGTTTGAAGCCAACCCAGCTCACTAATCCGCGGACAAATGGGTTTTTCTCGCGTATTTTTCTCATTTCATGACACACTTTACGATCCATCAATCTAAAGTCGCCGGTGTCAATAGGAATATCTACTTCGGTGATTTGACGTAGCACTCGGTAGAAAAGGGAAGCCGTGTACTTTTTGAAAGCTGTTTCGCCTTTTCGTTGCGTGCGGACCGCGTATACGACCTCATAGCCTTCCTTCCATTTTTCAATCATGTCTAAAATCAATTCAGGTGGATCTTGTAAATCCGCATCAATCACTACGACAGCTTCTCCCTTTGCATAATCCATTCCCGCTGTAATGGCAATTTGATGCCCAAAGTTACGAGAAAAATCAATAAGTCTCACATGCGGATCAGTCTGGCAGTACCCTTTAATCAGTTCAGCTGTTCGATCCATACTGCCGTCATTGACGAAGAGAAGCTCATATGCTTCTCCCGTCGAATCCATGACGGTCTTGAGGCGCTGATACGATTCATGGATCACAAGTTCTTCATTATACACTGGGACTACAACAGAGTATTGTATGTTCTTTTCCATCAGTCATCGTTCCTCCCTTTTAATAGATGAATTAATCAACGGATAGTTCATAAAGAGTACCGCTCTCCATTCCGCCCATTCGTCCATTTGACTGATCATTTTGTTCGGATTGTTGGCTGCCTGTTTGCTGGTTCGTTTTAGATGTAGAGCTATTCTGCCATTTAGAAGCAGTTACTTCTTTGCCATTTTTTTGAATCCAAGTAAGAATGTCAGAGCTGCCGCCTCTCATACCAGAAAGATAGAAGTATTTGATTTTGCCGTCTTTAACGAGCTGTTTGAATTCATTAAGCGTGAGAATGTTATCAGATCCACTAAATCCACCTAATGCCATAACAGCTTTTCCTGTTTTAATAATGTAAGGCGAAGCAGTGGTTGCATCTGTTGTCCCGAATAGGAATTCTTCTCCCGTATTGTTTTTCTCAAGATAGCTGATCAGCTTTTCATTGACTTGTGAACTCATGCTGCCACTTGAAGTTGCAAGCTGAGGACCAGCCTCTGGCAGCATACTGTTTCCTCCGTAAAGAAGAGGTGTGCTTGCCCAGTATAGTGGTGCGATCAGCATCCCAAGGATGGCAATGAGAGACATGAATTGTTTTAGTTTTTCTTTCCCTTTTACCAAGAGTAGAGAAAGGGTGCTTCCAACACCAATGATACCGACTGCAATGCTTAGTCCAAGACCGATCGTGCTTGTAAAAGTGGATAGGATAAAGATTTCAAATGCGGTTGTGACGAATATCGCAATTGGCAGTAGCCATTTTTTAAAGCCAGTTCCCGTTTGAAACAATTGAGTCATAGAAACCCATCCGGCTCCTGCTAATACAGCAATTGGCGGTGCCAGCATGATTAAATAATAGTGATGGAAAAATCCAGCTACACTGAAGAATGCAGCAACAGGTATAAGCCAAGCTAACCAAAATAGTGTTTCTTTTTGTTTTGTATTGAGACGTCTTCTTTCAAAGGCTGTCGAGAAGAAGATACCAATCGCACCAAAGAGCGCAAATGGAAGCAGCCAGCTGATTTGATCGGACAGTTCAGATTGGAACAGACGTAATGGCCCTTTTGTTCCTGTTCCAAACATGCCAGAACCATTTCCCATTTTTCCGCCCCCGCCATTTGGCGGTCCATCACCATTACCGCCTGAAGGCATATCAGGTGGTGTTGTGCCGTTTGCATTGCTTGGTGGTCCTTGCATTGAAGGCTGTTCCTGACTGGATGATTGGTTTGAATTATCTGAGTTGTTTTGAGTTCCATTTGATGGCGGCTGAGGCATGGTGGATGAATTATTGTCATTTTGCTGATCACCCTGCTGTGAAGGTGGCTGTCCCTCACCCTGATTTGTGCCGCCTCCTCCGCCAGACTGTTGACCAGTCAACCGCTGCAGACCATTGTAACCAAAGGCTAATTCTAGTGCTGAGTTCGATTGGCTTGATCCCATATAAGGACGATTGTCTTTGGAAGTGAGATCAACCGCTATAGACCATGAAGCAGATACACCTAAAAGAACAATCATCGAAATCATCAGCGATAACAACTTTTTCTTCCATGTCGTTCGATAGGCAATGATGTAAAACAGGACAAGAGCCGGTACAATCATATACGCTTGTAGCATTTTTGTATTAAAACCGACACCGATCATTGCAAAAGAAGCAATCGCCCAAAGCACTTTTTGCTGTTTCACAGCCTTGAACATCATGGCTGTTGCGAGTAAAAGAATAAAGACGAGTAAGCTGTCAATGTTATTTGTACGAGATACAGCAACTGCGATTGGTGTACACGCCATAATGAGCGCTGACACTCTTGCAGCAGCCAGGCCAAATGTAGGTTTGACTAGGCGGTAGATTAAATAAACAGATCCAATGCCAGCTAAAGCTTGGGGTAAGATCACACTCCAGCCATGCAAGCCAAAAATTTTGGCACTGATCGTTTGCAGCCAGAAGGCGAGCGGTGGTTTATCCACCGTGACATAACCTGAGGGATCGAACGAAGCAAAGAAGAAATTATGCCAGCTTTGCATCATACTTGTGACCGCCGCTGTATAATAAGCGTTCACCGTATCGTCGTTCCAAATGTTATAAATGTTTAAAATGGCAGATAAAATCAATATGAAAAATAAATAAAGATCAAATTTCTGAAAGCGTCTAATCAAAAGCTTGTCACTCCTTTTTCTTAACTTGAAAAAAGTGTAACAAGCAAATATGAATAAATTGTTAATAAAAAAAGGCCAATTCTTTATTTTTCTGTTGAATAAAAACAGCTCTAGAAAAGAGCTGTTTTGTTTAAAAGATGTCATCTTATTTTATGAGGAGACAGGCGGAGTTTCAGTGGTCTCTGCACTTGGTAATTGTATAATAGCGGACGTACCTAGGCCTTGTTCAGATTGAAGAACGAACGTGCCACGATGTTTTTTTATAATTTGATAAACAATGGCTAGTCCAAGACCAGAGCCGCCATCTTTTCTTGTGCGGGCTTTATTCACTCGATAAAAACGCTCAGAGACATGAGGGAGATCTCCTTTTGGAATTCCGCTGCCTTTATCTGTAATTCTCAATTCAGCAGTTTGTTGGTGAACGAATAATTCAATCGAAATCGATTTTCCTGAAGGCGTGTAATGGATGGCATTGTCCAATAAATTACGAACGACTTGCTCAAGTCGATCGCTATCACCATAAATAATACAATCCTCTTCGAGTTCTCGGATGAACGAGATTTTCTTTTGACTAGCAATGAATGTCATTTGATCAAGAACATCATGAATAAGCTGCGCAAAGACGATCGGCTCCATCGTTAGTGGGTAAGATTCCCCCTCTAACTGTGCGAGATCAAGAAGGTCATGTACGAGCCGGCTTAATCGTGTGGATTCGTCTTGAATAATCTGCATGCCTTTCTTTTGATCAATAATGCCTTCTTCAATTCCTTCAGCATAGCCTTTCATATAACTTAAAGGCGTTCTCAGTTCGTGGGAGACATTAGCAAGGAACTCTCTGCGATGCTGTTCAACTTTTTCTAACGTAGAGGACAGTTTATTAAAGGAACGGCTCAGCTGATTTAACTCATCCCCTTTTTTGGTCACAGCCATGCGTTTTGAAAAATCACCAGATTCCATTTCCATTGCAATTTCTTTCATTTGATTGATCGTCCTTACGACTTTATTAGAACTTTTATATCCAATAAAGAAAATCAAAAGCAGGATAATTAAAATAGAGATGCCAAGCGTTAATCGAATTTGAACAAACGGTTCATACACATCAGATAAAGGCATAGAGAGGAAAATGGTTCCTGATAAATCATTTTTGTTTGAGAACACAGGGATGGCAATCCCGAGAATATCTTGATGAAACTGGGGGTGTTCTCTAATTAACACAACTGTTTTCCCCTGAAGAAGCTTTTGGCGTTCTTTAAACGTAATGAGGTTATCGTTTGTATTCGTATCGAAAGGAATACCGCTTGAAAGCTCCATAGGATCATCAGTAAAAATAACACTTGCCTGACTTGAGTCATTTGCCCACTTCATTCTGTCAGTAAAATACGTGTCTTTCCCGTGTTTGTGATAGATTTCTGCCAGCTTCTTTCCTTGTAAACTTAAAGAGTCAATCTGTTTATCTATATATAAGTGCTGGTATAAGTAATAAGTCAGGGCAAGAGCTGAGGCAGCAACGATGCCTATAACGGAAAGGATTAAGAAAAGCACTTTCCTTTTAATAGATAATGGCTTCATTTGTCCTCCTCAAACTTATAGCCTACACCCCAAACGGTCTTAATATACCGTTCCGCTTCCTTTAATTTCAGTCTTAGTGTTTTAATATGTGTATCGACTGTTCTTAAAGAGCCACTAGGTGAGTGTGATTCCCACAATTTTTGATAGAGCTGTTCACGGGAAAAGACTTGGCCTTGATTGAGCAGAAGAAACATAAGTAAATCAAATTCTCTTCTTGTTAAATTGATGGGCTTTTGCTTGAGATAGACTTGTCTGCCGTCTTGATCGATCTCCAAGTCACCAATCATGATTCGACTGCGCTTTAAAGAAAGACCTCTAATTCGTCTTAATGTCGTTTCAATTCTAGCTGCAAGCTCACGTAGACTAAAAGGCTTCATGATGTAGTCGTCTGCGCCAATTTCCAGCCCCTTAATGCGATCCTCTTCATAACTTCTAGCTGTTAAAAATAAAATGGGGATTTGGGAGGTTTGCCTGATGCGCTGGCAGACTTCGAATCCATCCATATCTGGCATCATAATATCCAATACAACAAGGTCAATGGCCTCTTTTTCAAGCTGATGTAAGGCGCCCGTGCCATTATTTGCAGTTATCACGTGAAAGCCTTGTCTCTGCAAAAAGGATCCGATTAACTCAAGCATATCTAATTCATCATCTACTATTAAAATATTCATCTGTTCTTTCATTTCTTTTCCTCCAACATGATAGCATAAGGTCCTGCTGGGATGTTCAGTCGGTTCTTCAACATAAATGTATGTTTGTCAATGACGGATACTGAATTGTCATCTAAGTTACTGACATATATAGATGAGGAATCAGCAGTGATATAATTCGGATTTTGACCGGTCTCAACAGAGGAAAGTAGTTTGTTTTTATCGGTATTTACTTTATATAGTGTATGGTCTCCATGACATAATACATATAAAGTAGAAGAGTTTTTTTCTGAAAAAAATGCGACTGGCATAACACCTAGTTTGATTTCTCGCTGTTTTTTACCTGTTTTAGGGTCGTAAGCAAAAATGCTCTTATTTAATGTGCCCGGTTTACCATGTCCTCCAACCCAAATGGAATGCCCATCAAAATGAATGCCAGATGGCCGTTCTAGGACGGAAATCGTTCGTATCTTTTTTTTCTTTTCAATATCAATGACTGAAACAGAATGACTTTTTGCATTTAAAACAAACAACGTTCCAGAAGAAGACAACGCCATAGAAGAGGGTAATGTCCCGGTCTTCACAGTTGCTTTTATTTTCTTGTGCACTGTATCGATAAAATAAACGACATTTTTCTCTGAATCGGTCACAAGTAAAGTGTTGGTATCCGCATCATACGCGAGTGAAGTCAGACCTTTATTCACATCCATATAGTCCGCTGCTGTTCCTTTTTTTAAATTGATTTCTATAAGAGATTGTCCTTCCTTACTTGATGCAATGATCACGTCTTTGTTGATGTGAACAAGATCAGTGAGAGGATGTTTTAAATCAACGGAAGAGACAATTTTATTTTTTTGTAAATCAACGATTGAAAAGGAGGCTTTTTTTAGTTGAGAAATGACAGCAATTGATTGAGAGCTGCCAGGGGGCGTAAATTGCTGGTCTTTTCCGCAGCCTGCTAGGAAAAATAGTAGAACTGACAAGCATATTAAAAAATATTTCACTCGTTTCATCCTTCTGCTCCTTTGGTGCTCTATTTTCAAAAAGCATAACACAAAAATTGTGAAAAAAAATCGAAGTTATGAATGCTGGAAGAAATGAAAAGAAGTTTTTAGGTGGGGAAGTAGAGGTAAATGAAAGCTGAAATTTCTTTTTCGTTTATTCATATGACATTTTTTCATGAGTAAAAGATCATTTTCACAGTTTGATCATTGTATTCATAATTGGTTACAGTAACAAATAATCATAGCTCCCCCGCCCTAAATAGAGCGAAGGGAGTCGTTAAGCAGAGTGTTCAGATGAATGAGAAGTGGATTTCGTTTTTAGACGATGAGAGAGGAGGAAACCAAGAATACCTGCGCCCATTAATACGATAAATAAAGATTGAAAACCACTTAATATACCAATTAAAGTAGATGAAATGATACTTCCGAAATATCTAAAGGTAGAAAAAATCCCAGATGCAGAACCAGATAAACTCTGATCAACAGATGTTAAAGAAGCCATCTGCATGCTAGTCATGCCAATACCTGATGAGATCCCCCCAGCGACTAATGTGATGATAAGGAGTGGTAAATTTGGGTAGCTGCTTAGTGTGATCAGCATAACACCGGATAAAGTAAGACAGAGAAATGAAAATCGAATCATTTTTTTGGCACCTTTTATTGGATGGAGCTTTGCCCCGAGTAATCCACTAATAGACATACAGAGTGAAAAGATCGAAAGGAAAATCCCGCTTTGTGTATGAGAAAGCGCGAGTTTTTGCTCCATAAACAGCGGCATAATGAGAAGAATCGCGTACATCACAAAATTACTAAGCATGATAGAAAGGTTAGCGTTCGTAAAGGCACTGTTTTTAAATAATGTCAAATCAATGATGGGATTTGTAACTTTCCGTACGTGTTTGAAAAATAAAGGAATGGAAATGACCGCTAGAACGCCATAGATCATGTATTCGTTTAATACTTGGCTTTTAGTAAACAAAATGAGTGTGGCGATCCCGATTGTTAAGTATAACGAACCGATGATATCTACATTGGCTTGTAAACGTGTATGTTTCATCTTCGGAATCATAAAAACGCCTGTCACAAGTGTGAGAATCAAAAATGGTATATTCACTAGGAAAATGGAATGCCAGTCAAAGCTCTGAATGAGAATAGAGCCGATAAAAGGTCCAAGTGCGGCACCAATTCCCGCTCCAAAACCGAAAAAACCCATAGTTTTAGAAAGCTTTTCATGTGATACTGTTGCACGAATTAAAGCAATGCTGTTCGGCGTTAATATAGCTCCGCCTGCCGCTTGAATTGATCGGAAGCTAATAAGAAAAGCAAGATTAGGTGCGAAAGCACATCCAATGGAGCCAATCAAAAAGAGTATCACACCAGCTAAATACATGCTGCGGTGGCCGTATATATCTCCCAGCTTACCCGCAATAGGTTGAGTGACTGCCATGACAATTAGATAAATCGTGACCACCCAAGTAATGTTTGATATGGATTGATCGTAATAAGTTGATATAGATGATAGAGCGACTGCGATCATGGTTGAATTGACTGGAACTAAAATAGCTCCAAGCAGCAAAGAATAAATGATCAAGTTCTCTTTTTTAAGATTCAATGTGTTTACCACCTTTGTAAAAAAGAAGAATTTCACCCAATTAAGTGGGGGAAATTCCTCTCATGAAAATGTGTGTGCATGTCTCAATAAAGTCTTCTTTTTTTGTTAAAACAAGCTGAATGTCTTGCTCTAGCTGTTGAATGAAAAAGCCAAAATACGTGCTAATAAATATATCTGCATAGATGTCTTCTTTTCCTTCTAATACACGATGCTGAGCGCCCATTTTTTTGAAATAATGAATCAGCATGTCTCTCAATTCTTGAGGATAAATTTTTTCATGGTCTGTTAAATCTTTAAACATAGCGGGTTCTCTCATGCTGATATAGATAAATTCTTTTTTTGAAGTCAAATCTTCAAGGAAATAGCTACCGAGAAATTTTAAATCGGTGTATAAATCGTCTTTAAATTCTGCTTCAAGGGTTTTGGTCGGTGTTGATTTCATTTTCATAATGGCAGCAATCACGCCGCGTTTGTTTTTAAAGTTACGAAAAATTGTCGCTTCACTTACATTCGCTTTTGTCGCAATTTCTTTTGTCGTTGTTTTTTGATAGCCCTTTTCAGACAATAATTCCATTGTTGCGCGAATGATCCGTTGATTTGTTGATTTTAACAAGCATACTCACCTCAGGTTATGAATGTGTTTGCAACAAAGTAAGTATACCGATAAAATCTGTGACCGCCAATATGATTCAAACAGTGACGACTATGCCCGTGAATGCTGATTTAATAACTGGATACGCCCATTGGCTCCATCTACTGTCACGAGGTCACCGGATTTTAGTTTTTCAGTTGCGATCCGTGTACCTAGGACAGCCGGTATCATATATTCTCTAGCGATAATAGCGGAATGGGACAAAATGCCGCCAGAATCGGTGATGACTGCTTTTGCGTCTCTAAATAAGCTGGTCCATAAAGGTGTCGTTGTTTTACAAACTAAAATGTCATCTTTTTCAAATTGTGAAAATTCATCAGCAGATGTAATGACTCTGACTCTTCCAGAAGTAATGCCGCTAGATGCACCAATTCCATAGATTGAATCGTCTGTGTTGTTTTCATTTTCCCTTAGCGAACCGAGCATTCTTTCTACTTGCTGTAATTCAGCTTCAGAAGGCGTTCCTGTATAAGCTGGTGGTTGGATGGATTCATTTTCCTTCATTTCAATTTTTCTTTGCTGAATGATCGAATCGTATGTGGTCGAAGTTGTGAGCGCATTGAGTACTTCATCATCGTAAAGATACCAAAGGTCTTCTTGATGAGGGATCGCTCCTTTTTGAACAAGAAGTTCACCAATCTTTAAGAGATAGAGTCTCGCTTTTGCATCTAACATGGCATCAATGTAAAAGTGATGATCATCTCGAATATTGGCTGCATGGAGTGCAAAATGATAAAGTTCTTCAAATTTTGTTTTAAACGCTTCATCTGTCACTTGACTGATAAACTGTTCATACGTTTCTTGCCTTTTGATCACGGCTTGTGCAAATTCTTCATCAAAATCAGATTGGTACCGAATGTTGTTTCTAATGATGTCCAAGACAAATTCAGGATTTTCCACCCATGTTTCCTCTGTGAAATCATGGCTTTTAACAGACCGCCAACCATAGACTTGGAGAAAATCTTCTACTTTGGAAATGAAGTTTTTCCCTTTTTCTGTATGATTGAGTGCATATAATAGTTCAGCATTCGCTGAATGATCTGTAAATGCCTGAAGAAGTTCCGAATCTTGAAGGACGTCTTTTGCCAAGTGAAATAGCTTTTGATCTGTTTCAAGAGACTTGTTCATCACACCTATCATCATTTCATGCAACAGGACGACTTGTGTTTGATCGCCATCATATGAGACAAGCATGTCTTCAATGATTGCTGATAGAATGACTTGAGGTATGACAATGTCAAAATGGTCGTCATACGCTCTTAGATAAATCTCTTTTAATTCTTGAAAGCCATTAATGGCTTCATCAATTGTCAGCGATTGAGTGATTTGCCGATCAAGTTTTTCGTATAATGGGAACAAGTTTTGCTCTAAAATGCGATACATTCTTTCGCTTAAACGAGGAAACAGTTCGAATAGGCTCTCGTCAAAAACTGGTTCGGCTGCCACTTCTGCTTCTGGCATAGACGGTGAAGAATACAAATGGCCTCTATAAAGCTTGATATCTTTAATATTAAGGTCTGGTACTTGATACTTCTCTCCGTTTTTCTTCATCCCGTTTTTTAAAGCAGGTATGATCAAACTTGAAAAAAGAGGACTTGTGGGTCCAGGCATATGATCGTCCATTGAAATCCAGAAGTCTTGCAGCTCTTCAGGTTTCATTTGAAAGGATGCACCTGAGGAGCCATTTGCTGTATTGGTAAAAGCAGCAGTAATCGGTCTTGCTTGAAGTAAATAAAAAGTACCATTTGACATGCCGAATTCGATATCTACTCCATGTCCATAAAGTTCTTCTACTTGTTTTGTCATTTTCGTGATTTGGATCAATTGATCATCTCGAAGACAAAATTGGCCAGCCATCTCTTCACCTACGGGTTGTTCAATGACGCCCTCTTGACAGGGGACAATTTGCAGTTCTTTTGTTCCTAGTGATTTTTCAATAGAGTACGTTTCTTTGTTTACAATAAATGTATCTGGCGTCACAAGGCCGGAGACGATGGCTTCTCCTAGTCCATAGCTTGCAGTCATCATGACTTCGTTTGTTTTTCCTGATACAGGATTCTCACTAAAGATGACACCAGAGATGTCAGAATGGATCAATCCTTGTACAACAACAGCCATGAGCGGTATCTCTTCCTCGTTCTCAATCATTTCTTCCTTATATTCTGTGACTCTTGCTGCGAAGTAAGACGACCAACATTCTTTGACGGCTTGCAAGAATTCTTCATTTGTTTTGATATTTAAATAGGTCTCGTATTGACCTGCAAAGGAGGCGCCTTCGAGATCTTCCGCAACAGAAGAGGATCGCACTGCAACGGATGGATATGTTTTCAACAATGATTGAAAGGATGAAAGTAATTCTGTCTCCATTTGTGAAGGAAACGAAGCTTCTGTGATTTTTCGGGCAAGGTTTTGATCAGTTGGATGGAAATTGTGATATGAAAGAAAGCTTGCAAAGCTGTTCGTTTTAATAATAAATCCATCTGGAACTGGCAGTCCGTGATTGTTTAATTTAATTAAATTCACGCCTTTTGCCCCTGCGAGTGATGCGGATTCTTCAGCCGCATGAAATAATACTGAATACATGGGAATGCCCCCTTATCCAAATAGCCAATGGTTTCATTTGTCTCTTTTTGTTTTTTTGAATGATAGTGCGCACTATCATTTTCATCATAGAATTTATTGGATGTAACTGTCAAAGACGTAAAGACCTATCTTTAGAAAGGGGACGTTTTCACTAATTTTCCTCCTCATCTATATCAAAAGTCTTCACCCGAGAAGAAAAAAAGCTGAAATCGAAAACTGTGAATTGTTCATTATGCCAATCTTTACTATAATCAAGGGAGTAGACCATGTAGAGGGAGGGTTTTTGTGATTACAAAAGCCATATTTGCACTTGTTTTTCCTTTCTTGCTCGTTATTTTATTTTCAAAGGTTACTTATAATCATTACGTTGGCATTGCATTAACAGCAGCGCTTTTATTTGCTTCGTATATGAAAGGCTATACAGAAACCTACTTTATCGTAGGATTAGATATTATTTCTTTAGTGGCCGGGGCATTGTTTATGGCCAAGAAAGAAGTCGAAAAAAGAGAGAAGGCTGAAAAACATCATTGATGTGATCCCTCTTGATGAAAAGAAAATGTTTTTGATACAGGAGCTGTGCTTACGATTCTAGTGAGTGCAGCTTTCTTTTTTGTGGTTTTTCTGCTGATCGAATATCTCGCTCCAAAATGTTCCATACTGAAAGGAAGGTTTCTTTAGAGGGTTATGAGCCACGGCAGAGAGGGTATGGTTGTATTGGAAATAAAAATCAAGTCAGACACGAACTTTAGTTCGTATTTTTGTGTTCTTTTATGATAA
The DNA here is from genome assembly GCF_000701305.1 of Bacillus sp. UNC125MFCrub1.1. Taxonomy (NCBI): domain Bacteria; kingdom Bacillati; phylum Bacillota; class Bacilli; order Caryophanales; family Bacillaceae; genus Bacillus; species Bacillus sp. UNC125MFCrub1.1. The sequence goes on along the minus strand of NZ_JNIG01000009.1, from coordinate 445,988 downwards.
TATATTCATTAGATAGATTTCGTAACGAAACGGAGGCTTTGATGTGAGTGACCGCTTTGAATTAGTTTCTAACTATCAGCCCCAAGGAGATCAGCCAAAAGCCATTGAAAAGCTTGTGGAGGGCATCCATCAGGGGAAACAGCATCAAACGCTGTTAGGTGCTACAGGTACGGGAAAGACCTTTACTGTATCCAACCTGATCAAAGAAGTGAACAAACCAACACTTGTCATTGCGCATAACAAGACACTTGCCGGACAATTATACAGCGAGTTTAAGGAATTCTTTCCGAATAATGCTGTCGAATATTTTGTGAGTTATTATGATTATTACCAGCCTGAGGCGTATGTTCCTCAAACTGATACATTTATTGAAAAGGATGCCAGCATTAATGATGAGATCGATAAGCTAAGGCACTCCGCCACATCCTCATTATTTGAGCGGAGAGATGTCATCATCATTGCCAGTGTGTCCTGTATTTATGGCTTAGGTTCTCCTGAAGAATACAGAGAGCTTGTGCTGTCTTTACGAACTGAAATGGAAATTGAACGCAATCAGCTGCTGCGTAAGCTTGTGGATATTCAGTATTCTCGTAATGATATAGATTTTCAGCGCGGAACCTTCAGAGTTCGAGGAGACGTCGTTGAAATTTTTCCTGCTTCACGAGATGAGCATTGTATCAGAGTGGAGTTTTTCGGTGATGAAATTGAACGTATTCGTGAAGTAGATGCTCTCACTGGAGAAATTCTCGGTGATCGTGACCACGTTGCTATTTTCCCAGCATCTCACTTCGTCACAAGAGAAGAAAAGATGGAAAAAGCGATTATTAATATTGAAAAAGAGCTTGAGGAACAGTTGGAAAAGCTTCGTGAAAACGGGAAACTGCTTGAAGCACAGCGTCTTGAGCAGCGGACAAGGTATGACCTTGAGATGATGAGAGAGATGGGCTTTTGTTCAGGGATTGAGAACTACTCAAGACATCTCACCTTACGTCCGCCTGGTTCAACACCTTATACATTGCTTGATTATTTTCCGGATGATTTTATGATTGTTGTCGATGAGTCACACGTGACCATCCCGCAAATTCGCGCCATGTACAATGGGGACCAGGCAAGAAAACAAGTGCTTGTTGATCACGGATTCCGTCTGCCGTCAGCACTTGATAATAGACCACTCACATTTGATGAGTTTGAAAAGCACATTAACCATATTGTGCATGTATCCGCAACACCTGGCCCATACGAGCTTGAGAAAACGCCAGAGGTCGTGGAACAAATTATTCGTCCAACCGGTTTGCTTGATCCAATCATTGAAGTCCGTCCGATTGAAGGACAAATCGATGACTTAATTGGGGAAATTCATGCAAGAGTTGAGAAAAATGAGCGTGTGCTTGTGACGACTTTAACGAAGAAAATGTCTGAGGATCTGACAGATTATCTGAAAGAAATCGGAATCAAGGTCAATTATCTGCACTCAGAAATTAAGACACTAGAACGGATTGAGATTATTCGTGATTTACGTCTCGGAAAATATGATGTGCTTGTAGGGATCAACCTTCTTCGAGAAGGCTTGGATATTCCAGAGGTGTCGCTCGTGGCGATTTTAGATGCGGATAAAGAAGGCTTTTTACGTTCAGAAAGATCCCTCATCCAGACGATTGGTCGTGCTGCAAGAAATGCAGAAGGCCGAGTTATCATGTATGCAGACAATATGACGAAATCAATGGACATTGCCATACAAGAAACAAAGCGGAGACGTGAGCAGCAAGAAGCGTATAATGAGAAATTTGGTATCACTCCGCAAACGATCCATAAGAAGATTCGAGATGTGATCAAGGCAACAAAAGTACATGAGGATTCAGAAGAATACGAAACAAAAGCAGCACCAAAGTTGTCAAAAATGAGCAAAAAAGAACGAGAAAAAGTGATCGAAAACGTCGAGATGGAAATGAAAGATGCAGCAAAAGCGCTTGATTTTGAAAAAGCAGCAGAATTAAGAGATCTATTGCTAGAGCTAAAAGCGGAAGGATGAATGCCAGATGGCTATGGAACGAATAGAGGTGAAAGGGGCAAGAGCCCACAACCTTAAAAATATTGATGTCAATATCCCGCGCGATCAGCTAGTGGTCATTACAGGTTTATCTGGTTCGGGAAAATCGTCGCTTGCCTTCGATACCATTTATGCAGAAGGTCAGCGTAGGTATGTTGAATCACTGTCGGCCTATGCACGTCAATTTCTCGGTCAAATGGACAAACCAGATGTAGATGCGATTGAAGGGCTTTCTCCAGCGATTAGTATTGACCAGAAAACGACAAGCAGGAACCCTCGATCAACCGTTGGGACAGTTACAGAAATTTATGATTACTTGCGTCTATTATATGCTCGAGTCGGAAAACCGATTTGTCCTATTCATGGGATCGAAATTACATCACAGACGATTGAGCAAATGACAGACCGTATTTTAGAGTATCCAGAACGAACGAAACTACAAGTGCTTGCTCCGATCGTATCTGGACGTAAGGGAACACACGTGAAAGTACTTGATCAAATTCGGAAGCAGGGCTACGTTCGAGTCAGAGTTGATGGCGAGATGGAGGACCTGTCAGAAGAGATTGAGCTTGAAAAGAATAAAAAGCATTCCATTGAAGTGGTGATTGATCGAATTGTCGTGAAAGAAGGCGTGGCGGCACGGTTGTCTGATTCTCTTGAAACGGCACTCCGACTTGGTGAAGGTCGTGTGATGATTGATGTGATTGGACAAGAGGAGCTGTTATTTAGTGAGCATCATGCTTGTCCGCACTGCGGATTCTCTATTGGGGAACTTGAACCAAGAATGTTCTCGTTTAATAGCCCTTTCGGTGCCTGCCCAAGCTGTGATGGGCTTGGTTCTAAACTAGAAGTAGATCCAGAGCTTGTGATTCCGAATAAGGATTTGACTTTACGTCAGCATGCCATTGCCCCATGGGAGCCTCAAAGCTCACAATATTACCCGCAGCTTCTTGAGGCGGTATGTACACACTATGGAATTGACATGGATATTCCAGTAAAAGATATTCCGACGCATTTATTTGATAAAATTTTATATGGCAGCGGCTCTGAGCTGATTTATTTTAAATATGAAAATGATTTTGGCCAGGTCCGTGAAAATGAAATCGAGTTTGAAGGTGTGCTTCGTAACATTGAACGGCGCTACAAGGAAACGAGCTCCGATTATATTCGGGAGCAAATGGAAAAATATATGGCCAATCAGCCATGCCCGACCTGTAAAGGGTATCGCCTGAAAAAAGAAACGCTTGCGGTTCTCATCAATGGCAAACATATCGGAGAAATGACCGATTTGTCTGTATCTGATGCCCTTGATTTCTATGAGAAAATTGAGTTGTCTGAGAAAGATTTGCAGATTGCCCAGCTCATTTTACGTGAAATCAAAGAGCGCTTGTCCTTCTTGAATAATGTGGGGTTAGATTATCTGACATTAAGCCGGTCTGCTGGCACATTATCAGGCGGGGAGGCGCAGCGGATTCGTTTGGCGACACAAATCGGATCAAGACTGACAGGCGTTCTTTATATTTTAGATGAACCATCGATTGGTCTGCATCAACGGGATAATGACCGGTTGATTGGGACATTGAAAAACATGCGTGATATCGGAAACACACTGATTGTCGTAGAACATGATGAAGATACGATGCTTGCCGCTGATTATCTCATTGATATTGGACCAGGTGCAGGGGTTCATGGAGGAGAAGTGATTTCAGCTGGAACGCCAGAAGAAGTCATGAAGGACCCAAAATCGTTGACTGGACAATATTTATCTGGTGAGAAATTCATCCCGCTTCCGATTGAGAGACGAAAGCCTGACGGCCGCTTCATTGAAATTAAAGGGGCAAAAGAAAACAACCTTAAAAACGTGAATGCGAAATTTCCTTTAGGTGTCTTTACCGCTGTGACGGGTGTGTCAGGATCAGGGAAAAGTACACTTGTGAATGAAATTTTATTGAAATCCCTTGCCCAAAAACTGCACAGAGCAAAAGCGAAGCCAGGACAGCACAAAGAAATCAAAGGAATGGATCACTTAGACAAAGTCATTGATATTGATCAATCTCCAATTGGCCGTACACCAAGATCCAATCCTGCTACGTATACAGGTGTATTTGATGACGTGCGGGATGTCTTTGCGCAAACCAATGAAGCGAAGGTACGAGGCTATAAAAAAGGGAGATTCAGCTTTAACGTGAAAGGTGGACGCTGCGAAGCATGTCGTGGAGATGGCATTATTAAAATTGAAATGCACTTTTTACCTGATGTATACGTGCCTTGTGAAGTGTGTCACGGGAAACGTTATAACCGTGAGACGTTAGAGGTCACGTATAAAGGGAAAAATATTTCCGATGTTCTTGAAATGACGGTAGAGGACGCACTTCAATTTTTCGAGAATATCCCGAAAATTAAGCGGAAGCTGCAAACGATCTTTGATGTTGGATTAGGATACATTACACTTGGGCAACCTGCCACGACATTGTCTGGTGGAGAGGCGCAGCGCGTGAAATTGGCATCTGAGCTTCATCGCCGTTCAAACGGAAGATCCTTGTATATTTTAGATGAACCGACAACCGGTCTTCATGTGGATGATATTGCTAGGTTGTTAAAAGTGCTCCAGCGCTTGGTCGAAAACGGGGATACGGTATTGGTCATTGAGCACAACCTTGATATTATTAAGGCTGCCGATTACCTTGTTGATCTAGGACCAGAAGGCGGTGCTGGTGGAGGAACGATTATTGCTTCAGGAACACCTGAACACATTGCTAAAGAAGAAGCTTCTTACACCGGTCGATACTTAAAACCGATTTTAGATCGTGATCGTGAGCGAATGAAACAGTTAGTCAAAGAAACAGAAAGTGTGACATCCTCATAAAGAAAAACCCCTCGGAAAGAGGGGTTTTCCTTTTATTGCACATCTTCCTTTGGCATTAAGTTACTGAGGTGCGTTAAATCCTTTAAAATATGAGTGCTGCTACTATCGAGCAGTACTTTTAAATAACGGATATCACCATACTTCGGATGAGACGGATGAATGGCCTCTAGCTCCTTGATCATATCGCTGTTCATGCTTTTCTGTTTCTGTATAAGGTCTAAAAGCGTTTGTGCCGTGTGGTTAGCATTATGATGATCTGTCAAAATAATTACCCCCTATAATGATAATCACCATCTTTTCAACATATTTTAAAGGGTAATCCATGAAGAATCTACACTTAGGTGCAAAAAGAAATAATTTGTGTCTAAGGTCATATGTAAATCGAATGAGTTTGAAACTTTTTATACGCCATAAACGTATGAGTTAGAAAGGAATTTTCATCATGAAGGAGCGAATATATATGAACAGAGATCAGTCGATCATTGCATCTATTTGTTATTTTAGTGTATTTTTCATGCCGTTTATTGTGCCGATCGTGGCATATTTTGTAGTGGATCAAAAGGAAACGAAACGGCATTCGCTGCGTGCATTGTGGTCACATGTTTTGCCAGTCGCAGCGTGTGTGCTGCTGGTTTTTGGAGCTATCCCCTTTTTATTGACGACACAGGCAAGCGACTCACTCGTTCCAGTGTTCACCGTACTTATCTTGTCCTTTTTAGTCGCCATTGGCTTTTTGATCTCTGTCATTTGGAATATCATTCAAGGTATTAAAGTGCTTCAATCCATCAAATCGTAGGAGGGCTTTGTATGAATGAAAAAGAACGCATTTTAAAATTAGTAGAAGACGGGACATTATCTGCAAAAGAAGCAATTACGCTACTTGAAAAATTAGAAGAAAATCAGTCCATTTCACTAGAAAAATCAACGGCTGATCATACCTTTCATGAAGAAAAAGCTGGCACAGAGAATAAAGGAACTGGTACTGAAAACCTCGGTGCAAAGCTGTTTGGATGGTTAGATTCGGCGGTGAAAAAGGTCAAAGATGTCGATCTTGATTTGAACTTTGGACAGTCCGTCGACGTTGAACACATTTTTCAATTCAAAGACGCGGCACTATCTCATTTAGATATTCAATTGGCAAACGGCAGTCTCAATTTGATGCCTTGGGATGATGGGGATGTTCGGGCAGAGTGTCATGCGAAAATTTACCGTGCAGAGGATGGAGAGCAGGCCAGACAGCAATTTCTTCAACATCTGGATTGCGGGCTTGAAGGGGACAAATTTTTTATCCGAACTGAAAAGAAGACCATGAAGGTCAATGTCACCCTGTATGTACCACGTATCCAATACGATAAGATCAAAGTCAAACTGTTTAATGGACCGATTCGCGGGGAAAAGCTAAAGACAAAAGAACTGGCTGCAAAAACAACAAATGGCGTCGTCTCTTTTGCCTCTTTACAAGCAGAAAAAGTCGGAATTGAAACAGCAAATGGACAAATCAAACTGGCTGATCACGAGTGTGGTATGATTGAAGTAGAAACCATTAATGGGCTCATTGACCTGCGCGGGAAAAGTGAATCAATTGATGCACAGAGCTTCAATGGGAACATTGCTGTTCAGCTGTCAGATGAGAAATGCCGTTCGATCTATGCAAAAACGACAACAGGCAGTGTGGACGTTCAGATTCCGCGTGCTTGTGCAGTGACTGCGGAGCTGAAAAGCAATCTCGGATCGATCTCTCATGAGCTGCTTGATGCAAATATGATTAAAGAGAAAAATGAAACGCTGCAAAAAGAGAAAATGATCAAAGCCAATCAACAGGCGGAGCACAATATATCCATTTTTGCAGAAACAAAAACAGGCTCAATCCAAGTAAAGCACCAATCAGACAAGGAGTGATTCTACATGAAGAAGCTTTATCGTTCAGCGACAGATAAAAAAATAGCGGGTGTTGTCGGTGGACTTGCTGAATACTTAAGTGTCGATGCATCCCTGCTTCGTATTTTAACGGTGATCATCGGATTTATGACAGCATTTATGCCGATATTCTTGATCTACTTCATCTGGTATTTTGTTGTTCCGGAAGAAGGCACTAACTAAATGCTTAGATGGATCGTAAGTATTTTCGTCAATGCATTACTTTTAATCGTCATTGCTGGATATTTTGATTCAGGCATTCTGCCAGGCCTTGGTAGTGTGTATATTGAAGGTTTTGGCGCAGCGATTGTAGCAAGTATTATTTTGTCCTTGCTCAATATTTTAGTGAAGCCGTTTTTGATCATTTTAACGCTGCCAGTGACAGTACTTTCACTAGGATTGTTCCTCTTTGTCATTAATGCCATCACACTGATGATGACCTCAAGCTTTATGGGAGATAGTTTTAACATTGATGGGTTTGGAACGGCCATTTGGATGGCTGTCATTTTATCCATTTTCCATCTGCTCATACAGAAAGGAATCGTGGAACCGTTAGCGAAAAAAAGCTAACGGTTTTTTTGTGTGAATTTATATCGTTTCCCCGTTCCATCTGTCATAAAAACCGTCTTCAGGAGACACAATATTCGAAGGGAGGCGGTGCACGATGGTGAATGTGAGCAGACAAATCATTCTTTTGCTTTTTTTGAGCATTCTTTTTTGTTTCAGTCAGCCTGCTTCAGCAGGATCTTTGACACAAACACAAGTGAACATACGAAATAAGCCCTTTTCACCTTTTATCTTTGATCAATTTCAAGTTGATGTCCGTCCGGTTCAAGGAAAAAAACGTGATCTTCAATTTCGGGCATCTATTAGTCAGTCAGAGCAAATTTTGTCTGCAAACTTGTACTATAAACAGAGTGATGAGCTAGGATATCGATTGATCCCAATGGAACGATTGCCGGGGATGAAACCAGAATTTACAGCGAAAATCCCGACAGATCAATTGTGGAATCCAACAGTTCATTACTATACAGAATTCTTGACGCAGAAGTCTGTCATCAAAACAACCGAACAAGCAGTTCACTTAAACGGATTTGAAGAGGATCTCTCACAAATTCCTGAGCTATTGATGACAGAAATCGTCGTGAATTCAAAAAACCGCAAAGGCAAGGATGCTTTTGAATTCATCGAGGTGTATAACACAACACATGCACCCATTTCACTTCGACATTACCAGCTTCGCTATCGCAATCCAGCGCAAGGCGTGGAGATGGATGATATATATTCATTTCACACAAGTCCGATCACCATTTCTCCTGGGAAACCGTACGTATTTTGGCTTAGAAAAAAAGGGCAGGAGCATTTAACGGTAGCGGACTTTAATGCGATGTACAAAAGCCATTTAAAAGAGGGCGAGCATCTATCGGTCATTGAGAGTAAAGGATTGTCCAATTCTAAATCACGCCTTGTCTCTATCACAACAAATATAGGAGAAGAGGTATCGTCAGCATCCTATCGTTTAAAGCCTTCATTGTTTAGCGAGCACAGATCGTTACTGTTCAAGTATCCAATGGATGGTACGACACAAATGAAGCTGATCTCGAAAGTGGAGGAAGAGCCGACACCCGGAAAAGTGTTAAAAGCACAAATTCCAACTGAAAAAAAAGAAATATCACAAGATGTTCATAAACCTGTGATCGAAGATATGACAGACAATCAACCGATAAAACCAACTGAAGGCATTGAAATGAGAGCAGATGTGCAGGATGATCAGTCCGTCAAAACGGTCAAATTGCGATATCGAACCAATCGTCATGAAGATTTTAAAGAGGTGCTGCTTCAAAAGGATCATAATGATCGGCTGTTTCACCATATTATTTATTCACCTGAGCTCATCGGTAAAGAACGATTGGAATATCAGATTGAAGCGTCAGACGGCGAAAATCAAGCAATGACAATGAAAAAAACAATTGATGTGGAACAAGTAAGCAAAGCTCACGGCCTTCGATTGAATGTAGAAGAAGGAGATACGGTTTCTGGCGTATTTCACTTAAAAGCAACAGCAGATCAGAAAAAAAGTATAAAATTAATGATAGATGGAAAACCGATTCGACAAGTATTCCCTGCACTTGAAGCAGATCCATATCTTGCATTTGATGTCAAAGGGACAAATTTATATTTTAAGAATGGTGTGTCTATAGGTAAGCACTTACTTTCCATTTTTGATGATTCGACAAAAGTGTATCGCACCTATACGATACCAATACCAGAAAAACACTTAGAAAAGGCAGGTCCACAAACGATATCATTCCATGCTGGGACGAAGTCATCGCCGTTTGACCGATTTCCTGGAGAAAATCACGATGATTTTGAATTGAAAAATGTCCAGATGATTTTATCGAATGGAACTCAAATTCTGCCTCTAAATGCGAGCCAGCATGAGGAATGGAAAATGGGCGACGGTGGAAGCGCTAAGAAAGTAAGAGCATTTCAGTTTCAAATCCCGAAGCAAGCATATGCTTCAAGCTATATTCAGTGGGATACAAGAAGGCTGAAAGAAGGAGTACATGTTGTTCAGGCTAAAACCGCAGACGAATCTCAATCTGTACGTGTGAAAGTCGATAACACGGGTCCGAAAATCAAGAGTAATATACAGGCAAATGACCAATATAAAGGCGTCTTTACGTTAAAGGCAAAGGTGACGGATCGTTGGAGTGACATAGCGGAGATGAAGGCATATTTAGATGGAAAACCGATCTCTTTGCCTTATCAAACGTCCTCTAGCGAATTAGAACCTGGGGAGCACACGTTGAAGATAAAAGCAAAAGATGCCGCTGGAAACAAATCAACTTTGAAAAAGGTTTTTAAGACGGTACATGAACACCCTGAAACGCCAGAGAGAGTGTCAGATAGGACAAAAAAGGAATCATCTAAGCAAACAGTGCTAACCAATGATCCTACTAATGATCAGTTAGATTACTCCTTTTACCGTGCCTATCAATATACATCGCTGCATCCGTCCATGAAGATTTTCAAATATGCAGCGGAAACAGAGCCGCCAAAACATTTAAATGAAACAGGTGAAATGATTTTTTCTAATCGAGAAAGAAATCGCATTGCATTTGCTGATGGTAAATCAGTGGAAACGAAAGATCTACAGCATTTTCCTTATCATCGCTTTCAAATCAAGGTTCATCACGATGTACGTGAAAAGGATGTTGTCGAGGCTGTATGGAAAGGAAGCTCATTATCAGGGAGAAAGGTAACGATGTACGCTTGGAATCATCAGCAAGAAAAGTGGGATAAAATCACTCATCACTTTGCCAAGGATGAAAAGGAATTTTACCTGAAAGGGCTGCTGTCAGTCAGACAGTATATGAAAAATCAAACGTTTGATTTGCTTGTACAAGATGAGATCAGTAAGACGTTAAAGCCTTATAAGATGGTGTGGATGTCTGATACTCAATATTATGCCAGAAGTTATCCTCATATCTTCAAAAAAATGGTCGAGTGGATCAGAGATCAAAGGGACCCATTAAATATTCAATATGTGTTCCATACAGGTGATATTGTGGATGATTCAAAGGATAAGCAGTGGAATCGTGCCGATACATTTATGCGTGTGTTAGATCAGCATCATATTCCTTACGGTGTATTAGCTGGTAATCATGATGTCAGGCACAAAGACGGCCATTATAGGGAATATGGGAGATATTTTGGAGCGAAACGCTTTGAAGACAAGCCGTATTACGGTGAACCCTATCAAAACAATCGAGGTCATTATGATCTTATCTCTGCTGGTGGCAATGATTATATGATGGTGTATATGGGCTGGGGGATCAAGCAAAATGAGATTGACTGGTTAAATCGAGTCATTTCTGAACATCCAGATCGAATTGTCATTTTAAATTTCCATGAGTATTTGTTAGTGAGCGGCAATCGAAGCCCAATTGGAGATTTGATCTTCCATCAAGTGGTAAAACGTCACCCGAATATTGTCGCAGTATTTAGTGGCCACTACCACGGAGCCAGTCGAAAAGTAGATGAGATTGACGATGATCATGATGGAAAAGTGGACAGAAAAGTATATCAAATCCTTGCAGATTACCAGTCAGGTCCTGAAGGCGGTCAAGGTTTTATGCGGCTGATCACTGCAGATCAAGAAAAAAATAAACTTCATTTCACCACATACTCACCCTACTTGAATCAAGAACATTTTTATGATCCAAAAACGTATGGAGATCAAGATGAATTTTCAATTGATGTCGATTTAACACCAAAAATGAAATCCGTTAAAACCAATTATTTTGAATTGAATGTCTACACAAACGTTCTTCTTGGAGAAGTCAAAGGTGTGAAAAGTGGTAAAAAAGCAACCTTTGAATGGAAAGGGTTAAAGCCAAATCAAGAATATTATTGGTACACTGTCGCAAAAGACCGTTTCGAAGGGAAAGCGATTTCTCCTATATGGAAAATTCATACAAAAAATGATGATCAATCAACATTTCTTAGGAAATAAAAAACTGTGCTTTCAAGAGCACAGTTTTATCTTTCCATTGTGTGAGTGAGCTTGTATCGATCCCCTCTATAAACGGACATGACATACTCGAATGGAAGGTCATTTTGAAAATAAGTTGTTCTTGCAATGGAGAGAACAGGGTCCCCTAATGAAATAGACAGCACGTTAGCTTCTTCCTTTGATGCAACATTGGCTTCAAGCTCCTGCTTGGCATGGGCGATGGTTAGACCTGTGTTCGCTTCTATATATTCATATAAAGATCCAGTTAAATGTTCCTTTGTGAGCTCGCCAGCAAATTTTTCAGGAATATAACTCGTTTCAATAGCCATTGGTTCATCGTTTGCAAGGCGGATTCGTTTTAATTCATAGACATCTTCACTGTTCGACAGCTGTAATGATTGCAGCAAGTGCTCTGGGCATGCGACTTTTTTGAAATCAATCAACTGACTTGAAGCTTTAAGCCCACGTTGACGCATATCTTCTGTAAAGCTTGTTAAGCCCTGAAGCGGTTGTTCAAATTTCTTTCGGCTAACAAATGTTCCTTTTCCTTTTTGCCGGTATAAATATCCTTCGTTCACAAGGTTCGATAAGGCTTGTCTGACAGTCATTCGGCTAATACCAAAGCGTTCGGCATATTCTCTTTCAGAAGGAATGAGTGTATCAGGTGCTAACGTTCCATCCTCAATCTGCTTTTTCAAGTTCTCCATAATCTGATGGTACATGGGGATAGGTGACTGCTTATCAATAAACATGTGAAAATCCTCTCGTGTTTAGCGTAGTGAACCAGCTTCTCGATCAATAAAAATCGTCACATCTTCATGAAGTTTCAGAGCAGATGCAGGGAAGTCTGGGTGAATTTCAGTTCGTTCTAAATATTGTATCACGTCCGCTTTTGATTTTCCTGATGCGAGAAGGAGAATTTTTTTACTTGAAAGAATGCTTGCAATTCCCATTGTAATGGCATGTGTAGGTACCTCATCTATAGAAGAAAAGTACCTTGCATTGGCTTGGCGAGTGTGTTCATCTAATTGGACGACATGCGTCTTTGAGTCAAAAGGAGTACCAGGTTCATTAAACCCGATATGTCCATTTTGTCCGATACCAAGTAGCTGAAGATCAATACCCCCTAAATCTTCAATGAGCTGATCATACCTTAAGCACTCTTCTTCCAAGTGAGCAGCAGCACCATTGGGGAGGAAATATTGATCTGATGGGAGATCAATATGGTCGAATAAATGACGCTTCATGTAAGTCATATAACTATTTTCATGATTTGGATCAATTCCCACGTACTCATCCAGATTCACTGTTCTTGCTTGTTTGAAAGACAATTGTTCTGTTTGATGCAACTGAATTAACTCTTTATAAGTATCAATTGGTGTACCGCCAGTTGCCAGACCGAGAACCGCATCTGTTTTTGATTTAATGGTACGTGCAATGAAAGCAGCTGCTGCTTTTCCTAATTGATCTTTATCTGCAAATTCGATGATGTTCATCAGTGTGTGGCCTCCTTTTTTTCATAAACGATTTGTCCATGGCAGATCGTCATCATGAGTTCGCCAGCTTCATCCCAAATGACCAAGTCTGCCAGTTTTCCAACTTCGATCGAACCGAGCTGATGATCGATCCCGAGCTGAGTGGCTGCATTTGTTGAGGTCATTTGAGCAATTTCTATCCATCCACATTGTGTGATCTGTCTCATACGTTTTACCCCATCTTTCATTTGTAAAATCGATCCTGCAAGTGTTCCATCTGCTAGCAATGCTTTTTCACCGCTGACTGTCACAGTCTGTCCGCCAAATTCGTAGGTTCCCTCTCCAAGTCCTTTTGCACGCATTGAGTCTGTAATCATGATCAAACGTTCACTACTCTTTGCCAAATACGCAAGCTTTACGGAAAGAGGATGTGAATGAATGCCATCTGTAATCAGCTCAGTCAAAAGCTTTTCGTTTGTAAGCGCAGCCCCTGCAACATTTGGCTCACGATGCTGAAATGAACTCATCGCATTATAAAGATGCGTGACATGACGCGCGCCGTGCTTTGCTGCTAGTTCAATCATGTCATGAGGAGCATTTGTATGTCCAATAGAAGGAATGATATTTTTTTCTTTTAGCAGGGAAAGAAATGCAAAATCAGTATCTTCCTCAGGTGCAAAAGTGACAATTCGAATCAGCTGATCAGATGCACTCAGCCATTTCTCAAAAAGAGGAAGGTTAGCCTGTGTAATCCATTGAGCAGGCTGCGCTCCAGCTTTATCTTTAGAAATAAAAGGACCTTCTAGATGAATGCCTAAACATTGTGCCTGACTTCCAGCTTGCTTTTTATTATAGGGTCTCCACTGTGCGACATTTTTAAGTGCTTGCTCAATCTCTTGGTGATTTTGTGTAATGGTTGTTGCTAAAAAGCTTGTCGTTCCTTCTGCGGGTAAGTGATCAGCAAGTGTATTCATGGCTTCTGGTGTGGCATCCATCATATCTGCACCATATCCCCCATGGATGTGAATATCAATCATTCCGGGGAGTAAATAAAAGTTTTCCCGGGAAATATATACTTTTTCATAATTTCCTGTCGGCGGTGATGTTGAAATATAGTCGATTTTGCCATCGCGTAAACCGACAAAACCGTTTTCAATGATTTCTGTCTTTGTCACAATATGAATATTGGAGAGCAATAAAGAACTGCTCATGATTGTGCCCCCTTATTCTCGTCGTTAGATTCAGTTTACCTTTTTTAAGTATAGTTGTCTATACCAGTAAATGTGAAGAAACAGGATCAGGATAAAATACTATTTTGGGTTCATCATTGAAAGTGATAAAATAGAGCTGTATTTCTGAAACGCCTGCGATAAAAGGAGGAAGAAGCGTGCCGAAAGTTCGTACGAAGGACATAATGGAACAATTTCATCTTGAACTGGTAAGTGGGGAAGAAGGGATTAATCGTCCCATTACAATCAGTGATCTTTCCAGACCAGGTATTGAAATGGCTGGATATTTTACATATTACCCAAAAGAAAGAGTTCAACTTTTAGGGAAGACAGAGCTTTCTTTTTTTGAACAGCTCCCAGAACGCGAACGGAAGCAGAGGATGATGTCTCTTTGTACAGATATTACCCCTGCCATCATTTTGTCACGAGATCGTGAAGTACCAAAGGAATTGATCGAAGCTTCAAACGAAAATGGAGTGCCGGTTTTACGCTCAAGCTTAAAGACGACAAGACTTTCGAGTCGATTAACGAACTTCTTAGAAAGCAAGCTTGCACCAACGACTGCGATTCATGGCGTACTCGTGGATGTATATGGTGTAGGTGTGCTGTTAATTGGAAAAAGTGGCGTAGGTAAAAGTGAAACGGCTTTAGAACTAGTGAAGAGAGGACACAGGCTGGTTGCAGACGATTGCGTGGAAATCAGGCAAGAGGATCAGGATACGTTAGTTGGAAGCGCACCAGAGCTGATTGAGCACCTTCTAGAAATCCGTGGATTAGGCATTATTAATGTGATGACCTTATTTGGAGCGGGCGCTGTCAGAAGCTATAAGAGAATTACGATTGTTATGAACCTTGAGCTTTGGGAACAAGGCAAACAGTATGACCGTTTAGGACTTGAGGAAGAAAAAATGCGGATCATCGATACAGATGTACCCAAGCTGACCATCCCTGTACGTCCGGGACGAAATTTAGCGGTCATCATCGAGGTAGCTGCTATGAACTTCAGATTGAAACGAATGGGACATAATGCAGCGGAACAATTTACAAGTAAACTTGCCGATGTCATTGAAGACAATGGCCAGGATGAATAGGAGCTGTCTATATGAATGAAGCAATTCAACCAATTGATCCGATTGCTTTTCAGCTCGGACCTATTTCGGTTCATTGGTATGGTGTGATTATTGGGGTCGGAGCGCTGCTTGGACTCTGGCTCGCATTAAGGGAGTGTGAAAAAAGAGGCATCAATAAAGATATGTTTATTGATCTCATCTTATTTGCCATTCCTATCGCCATTATTTGTGCACGAATTTATTATGTATCCTTTGAATGGGATTATTATCAGCAGCACACAAATGAAATCATCAAGATTTGGAATGGCGGAATTGCCATACATGGTGGACTGATAGGGGCGGTGCTGACAGCGATTGTCTTTACTAAAGTGAGAAAGGTGTCCTTTTGGAAAATCGCCGATGTCGCAGCGCCTAGTATTTTACTAGGGCAAGCCATCGGGCGCTGGGGGAACTTTATTAATCAGGAAGCACATGGTGAGGCTGTTTCAAGAGCCTTTTTAGAAAATTTGCACCTGCCTGAGTTTATTATTAATCAGATGTACATTGACGGGACCTACTATCACCCTACGTTCTTATATGAATCATTATGGAATATCGCAGGCGTTTTGATATTAATCTTATTACGTAGAACATCATTGCGTCGAGGCGAAATGTTCTTGTCGTATTTAATCTGGTATTCAATCGGTCGTTTCTTCATTGAAGGAATGAGAACAGACAGCTTAATGCTGACTGAGCACCTTCGAATTGCACAGATGATTTCAATTGCTATATTTGCAGTGGCTGTTTTGCTGATTGTGTTTAGAAGAATCAAGGGATATGCATCTATACCGTATAAAGAGAACAACTCATCAAATTAAGAGCAAGGGGGATAAGAGATGGGGGAGACATGGAAAAACGGCTTGAAAGCAGGGTTATCGACAACTTGGACACTTGGAAAAGTCATTTTTCCGGTTACCATTCTCGTTAGTATCTTGCAGCATACACCTGTGATGGATTGGATGATACAATTCATCCGTCCATTTATGGGTCTGTTTGGTCTTTCAGGGGAAGCGGCCATTCCGCTTGTTTTAGGAAATATGCTGAACTTGTATGCGGGTATTGCAGCCATCTTGACATTAGAGCTCCCGGTGAAGGAAGTGTTCATTTTAGCGGTCATGCTCTCTTTTTGTCACAACTTGATCATCGAATCAACAGTGGCGGCGAAGGTTGGGCTGCGGGTGTCTGTCATTTTGCTAGTCAGAATCAGTCTTGCCGTCGTGTCAGCAGTTGTCATTCATCTCGTATGGCAGGGAGGCGAGGAGCCGGCGCAATATGGTTTGCTGACAGCTGCTCAGTCGGCTGATGTGCCTTCTAGCTGGTATATGATCGTACTTCTTGCTTTACAGAAAGCTGTTCTTGGTGTGCTGCAGCTAGCTTGTATTGTCATTCCTCTCATGATCATCATTCAATTCATGAGAGACTTAGGGTGGCTCCATACGCTGTCTAAGTGGCTGTCTCCTTTTACGAGAATGCTTGGAATGAAAGAAAATACGTCTATGACGATGGTGGCTGGTTTAACCATTGGTCTTGCCTACGGGGCAGGCGTCATGATGAAGGCAGTGGAAGAGGACGGTGTCAGCAAAAAGGATTTAACGCTTGCTTTCATTTTCCTTGTGGCGTGTCATGCGGTGGTCGAAGATACACTCATTTTCATTCCATTAGGTATTCCAGTATGGCCGCTTCTTCTTATTCGCCTTATTTCTGCTATTTTATTGACAGCTGCCATCAGCTATATTTGGCGGAGGCGGGAACATGCAGCTGTTAGAAAGGAAGCTATATGAACCAATCAACTATTAACACAGTGCTATTTGATTTAGATGGCACATTAATCAATACAAATGAATTAATTATTGCTTCATTTCAGCATACGCTTGATCATTATTACCCTGGTCAATACAGCCGTGAGGATATCCTTCATTTCATTGGTCCATCATTATTTGGTACATTCTCTGCAATGGATCCGAATCTGACAGATGATATGATCCAGATGTATCGAACGTTTAATCATGAACAGCATGATCTGCTTGTGACGGAGTATGAGACGGTGTTAGACACGTTGAAAATTCTTCAGGATC
Organism: Bacillus sp. UNC125MFCrub1.1; assembly: GCF_000701305.1. Classification (NCBI taxonomy): domain Bacteria; kingdom Bacillati; phylum Bacillota; class Bacilli; order Caryophanales; family Bacillaceae; genus Bacillus; species Bacillus sp. UNC125MFCrub1.1. Next base: position 428,751 of record NZ_JNIG01000009.1, on the reverse strand, counting down.
AGGGATTTAAGCTTGGTATTGTGACAACAAAAATCCGTGATACGGTCTTAATGGGATTAAAGCTGACTGGATTGGAGCCATTTTTTGAGGTCATTGTCACACTTGATGATGTACAAAATGAAAAGCCGCATCCAGAACCAGTTCAACTGGCATTATCCAAGCTCGGCAGTGATCCGCATGAGGCGATCATGGTTGGTGATAATTATCACGACATTTTATCTGGTCAAGCGGCAGGGACGAAAACAGCAGGTGTTGCTTGGTCTATTAAGGGAGAAGAAGCCCTGTTAAAGCATCGCCCAGATTATATGCTGCAGAAAATGAGTGATCTCTTGGCGATTGTTGGAGCTGATTAAGTTGAGAAAAACAGATCGTTATGCTGTCAAAGGGGTTAATTCGCTTAGACAAGTCTATCGGACGGTCCCCTTTCTCAAGGTTGTGAAAAACTTCATCTTTATTCAACTGGCAAGGTATACGCCTTTTATGGGAATGAAAAATTGGATTTATCGCACCTTCCTTCGAATGAAAGTCGGGGAGGATACGGCGTTTGCTTTAATGGTGATGGTCGATCTCATGTTTCCTGAGAAAATCACTGTCGGTCGAAATAGTGTGATTGGCTATAACACAACCATTTTGTCCCATGAGTATTTGATTAAAGAGTATAGGCTTGGGGAAGTCTATATTGGTGATGAAGTGTTAATTGGAGCAAATTCAACGATCCTACCTGGAGTGACAATTGGTGATGGTGCGATTGTATCGGCGGGAACTCTTGTGAACAAAGATGTTCCGGCAGGCTCCTTTGTTGGAGGAAATCCAATGCGGATGATTTATACGAAAGAGGAAATGGAAGCACGTCAATCTTCGTCTGCTGAGTAGCTCGGCAGACTTTTTTGTTGACATTCTAACATGGTGTAACTATAATGATTACAACAGAGGTGAGAAAACATGAAAATCAGCAGCAGATTTACTGTCGCTGTCCATATTCTGGCCTTGCTATCACTTGAAAAAGGTTCTTTACAGACATCGGAGGATATCGCAGGAAGTGTCAATACAAATCCAGTGGTGATTCGCCGTATCATGAGTAAGCTCAAAAAAGCAGGCCTAATCTCAACGAGTCTTGGCAAAGGCGGTTCTCAATTGAACCGAAGTGAGGATGACATCACACTGCTCGATGTGTATAAAGCGGTTGAAGTGGTGGATGAGGGAGAGTTGTTTCAAATTCATGAAAGCCCAAACCCTGACTGTCCGATCGGTGCCAATATTCAAGCTGTACTAGAATTAATTTTGTGCCGTGCTCAAAGTGCGATGGAGCAAGTGCTTGCTGAGATTAAATTAAGTGAACTAACGCAGGTTTTAATCAAAAAAATTGGATGATCTATTCAATTTTTTTTACCTCTGTTGTAACTATTTCGGTTACATCTTAAGTGATCAAAATAACAATATATTGTAGGAGGAATTTACATGAACATTGGAATCATTGGCGCAACAGGTAAAGCAGGACAACACATTTTAAAAGAAGCTCAATCGAGAGGGCACGAAGTAACGGCAATCGTTCGAGATGCGCAAAAAGTGACCAATTCATCAGCAGCTGTTTTAGAAAAGGATGTTTTTCACTTAGAGGCAGGAGACGTCAAAGGTTTTGATGTGATCGTAAATGCATTTGGTGCCCCAGCAGGACAAGAGCACCTTCATGTAGAAGCAGGAAAAAAACTCATTCATCTCTTAAAAGAGACACCAGAAACGCGTTTAATCGTTGTGGGAGGCGCTGGAAGTTTATTTGTAGATGAGGCCAAAACAACTAGACTGATGGACACACCGGAGTTTCCAAAGGAATACTTTGCTACTGCTTCACACCAAGGAGAAAACTTAAAAGATCTTCAAAAGACCGAAGGATTAAAATGGACATTTTTAAGTCCAGCAGCCTTCTTTAATCCAGCAGGCAAACGGACAGGTGCTTATGTGAAAGGCAAAGACCATCTTATCGTTAATTCGAAGGGTGACAGCTATGTGAGTTATGCTGACTACGCCGTTGCGCTTGTCGATGAGATAGAACAAGCTGCTCATGTTGGAGAACGTTTTACTGTGGTTTCTGAAGCAGAATAAGAATATAAAAACCCCGCTATTTAGCGGGGTTTTATGCTTTAATGATAATCGCCTGGCTGCCCATCTGTTTCCAAGAATCCTCAAACTGTTCACGATCGACTTTTTGATTCTTCTCTCCGTATGGGTTATTTAAGTAGACGTGATCTTTGTCATAGCCAGTGATGACCACGCTGTGCATATTAAAGCTGATATCTATTTTCCCATTTGGTGTATTCCATGTTTCAATATTATCTGTTTTGGCAAAGGTCGAAGTGGTAATGACCCAGACAGGATAACCTTTTTCAAGTGATTGATAGATGGCCTTTTTGACTGGCTTGCCGGTTAAGTCAACGGCTTGATTACCTACATATTTTTTCGCAAGCTGATAAATGGGTTCATGATACACACCAAGACCTGGCCCATTCTCCATATCGCCTACAAACCCGTCATGAGGGTCTCCTTTTAAGCCATTCTCATAATTGAGCGGGACACGCTTAATCTCGTTTGCCAATGCGTTTTTCGTTATATGCTCATAGCCGCTGTAATGAAGAAGCATGGCTAAGCTCGTGACTTCGCATCCGTTATAAAGCTTTGGTGCATCCATTTGATTAAAGAGGATGACGTCCATGGCTTTTTTATTTCCTTTTAAACTAGAATGTGTCGTTTCTGTTTTTTTCGTAGAACGTGTTTCTTCTGCTGCTAGTGCGGTATCATTTTCTTTTTCTTTGGCTTCTTGCGGTGACGTTGTTTTCTTGACTTGGTCGAATTGTGAAATGAAAATAAAGCCGAAATAAACAAGACATGCGCACAACAAAGTTAAGATTAATGTCTGGATGAATTTCACTGTAATCTCCTGTGTTATTCAATATTTTTAAGTATTATAGCATGTTCCTAAAGCAAAGAGATCAAAAAGGATTAGGTGTCATTTTAATGTAATATATGAACAAATGATTAAGGAAAAAAGGGGAAAATAAAAATGATTGATTTAATCACTTTATTTTGTTAGCATATTATCATATTAGCGAACTAAAGGATTCGGAATTTTTTGTTTTAATGTGTTGGAGGTGCGGAACATGTTCATGTTTGAAAAACCATATGGTATGCGAGATTCATTACCAGGATTGTATGAGACGAAGAAAAGGGTTAGGCATTCTTTAACAGAGGTCATGAATGGTTGGGGTTATCGTTTAATGGAAACGCCAACGCTTGAATTTTACGATACAGTCGGTGTTCAATCAGCGATTACAGATACGCAGTTGTTTAAGCTTCTTGATCAAAATGGTCAAACCCTTGTGCTTAGACCTGATATGACGGGACCAATTGCGAGAGTGGCGGCCTCAAAGCTTCACGAACAGGCATATCCGCTTCGAGTCGGTTATGCAACCAACGTGTTTCGGGCACAGGAAAGAGAAGGCGGAAGACCTTCTGAATTTGAGCAGGTCGGTATTGAATTGATCGGTGATGGTTCGATTAGTGCAGATGCTGAAGTCATAGCGCTTGTCGTGTTTGCATTAAAAAATGCCGGACTTCAATCCTTCAAAATTGCGATTGGGCATGTGGCTTTGGCTGAGACCTTGTTTTTAGATGTACTAGGGAATACAGAGCGGGCGAACGTATTGCGCCGATTTTTATATGAAAAGAATTATGTGGGATACAGGCAGCATGTCAAACAATTGCCTCTCTCATCCATCGATAAAACAAGGCTGCTCCAGCTATTAGAGCTGCGCGGCGGTCAAGAAGTGACCCAGCAGGCTGAAGAAATTGTGGTCTCACAAGAGGGCAAAGAAGTGCTGGCGGAGTTAAAGGCGCTGTGGGAGACACTTGAAGATTACGGCTGTACAGAATATATCCGTTTGGATTTAAGCATGGTCAGTCATATGAGCTACTATACGGGAATTTTGTTTGAAGTATTTGCAGATCATGTTGGGTCTGTGATCGGAAGTGGAGGAAGGTATGATCAATTGCTTGCTCACTTTGATGCACCCGCACCCGCTACAGGCTTCGGACTTCGATTAGACCGTCTTCTTGAGGCGCTCGACGCAAAAGAAATAAATGAGCCCCAAGAGGCTGTGATTTTTAGTAAAGAACAACGGCTTGAAGCATTTGATTTTGCAGAAAAAGAGCGGACAAAGGGCAAAAGGATTGTTCTCCAAGACTTAGCAGGTATTGAAAATATCGATGCCATGACCAAGGCATTTGAACAAGTGACTTATTTTATCGGCGCTAGAAAGGAAGAGCAAAATGGGTAAAGTGTTGACAATGGCAATGCCAAAGGGACGGATATTTGAAGAAGCAGCAGGGCTATTAAGACAGGCTGGATATCAGCTGCCGGAGGAATTCGAAGATTCAAGAAAATTAATCATTGATGTACCGGAAGAAAATCTCCGCTTTATTTTAGCGAAGCCAATGGATGTGACGACATATGTAGAGCACGGTGTAGCGGATGTGGGCATTGCAGGCAAAGACGTCATGCTTGAAGAAGCACGGGATGTGTACGAAGTGCTCGATTTAAACATTAGCAAATGTCATTTAGCTGTAGCGGGCTTGCCGGGAGCCAGCTGGGGCGGTGTCGCACCGCGTGTGGCCACAAAGTACCCAAATGTCGCTTCTTCTTATTTTAGAGAACAAGGTGAGCAGGTGGAGATCATTAAGCTAAATGGTTCCATTGAATTAGCACCGCTCATCGGACTTGCCGATCGAATTGTTGACATTGTCTCCACCGGTCAAACACTTAAGGAAAATGGACTTGTCGAAACGGAACATATTTGTGACATTACGTCACGTTTTATTGTCAATCCTGTGAGCTATCGAATGAAGGATGCGGTAATCGATGAAATGGCGCAGCGTCTGGCAAGAATCATCGAAGGAGAAGGGGAGGAAACATCATGAACATCACCTACATACAAGAAGGTGAGACAGACACTCTCTCACTCAAGCGTTCTCTAGATACAGGAACGGAAGAGCAGCGACTGGCTGTTCAGCGGATTATCGAAGAAGTGAGAAAAAATGGTGACGAAGCCGTACGGTCTTTCACGAAGCAATTTGACGGTGTCTCTATTGAACAGCCACTTGTGACGGAGGATGAAAAGACAAAAGCCTACGAACGTTTGGACCCGGAGATGATCCAAATCATCAAAACGGCGATCCGGAATATTCGAACATACCACGAGCGTCAGCTAACCTCCTCTTGGTTTTATCACCAAAAGGACGGCTCAATGCTAGGTCAGAAAGTAACACCGCTCGATGCGGTCGGTGTATATGTCCCAGGCGGAACGGCCGCCTATCCATCATCTGTTTTAATGAATGTGATCCCGGCACTTGTTGCCGGCGTTGAGCGAATTGTCCTTGTGACACCGCCAGGAAAAGACGGTCGTCTATCTGACGCTGTACTAGTAGCAGCGAAGGAGCTGGGCATTTCAGAAATGTACAAAATGGGTGGTGCTCAGGCGATAGCCGCTCTTGCATATGGAACGGACAGTATCCAGCCTGTTGATAAAATCACCGGTCCAGGAAACATTTATGTAGCACTTGCCAAACGGGAAGTATTTGGTCAAGTAGACATTGATATGATTGCGGGCCCAAGTGAAATTGCTGTTTTAGCAGATGAAACGGCAACTGCACATGAGGTGGCAGCTGATTTGCTTTCACAGGCAGAGCATGATGCATTGGCATCTAGTATTTTGGTGACACCATCTAAAGGATTGGCTGAAGCAGTGCAAGCAGAGGTGCAAGCGCAGCTTGATAATTTGCCAAGGAAATCAATCGCAGCACAATCTATTCAAGACCATGGTTATATTTACGTGACAGAATCTTTGGATCGTGCAGTTGATATCGTGAACCAGTTAGCCCCAGAGCATTTAGAAGTGCTGACGGCGTATCCAGAATCACTACTTGGTCAAATCAAGCATGCTGGAGCAATTTTCTTAGGGCGTTACAGCCCAGAGCCGGTAGGGGATTACTTCGCAGGACCGAACCATGTGCTACCAACAAACGGGACGGCAAGATTCTCCAGTCCGCTTGGTGTCACGGATTTCCAAAAGAAAACGAGCATCATTTCATATAGCAAAGAAGCCTTCGAAACACATAAGGAAAGCATTGCGGCTTTTGCAAGATTAGAAGGGCTTGAAGCACATGCAAGATCGATTGAAGCGAGAAAGCGGGAGGAATCAAAATGAGACAGGCGGAAACAGCGAGACAGACAAATGAAACGAACATTTCGTTAGCGCTAGAGATTGATGGTGAAGGAAAAGCGGATATTCAGACCGATGTCCCTTTTATGACGCACATGCTCGACTTATTCACGAAGCACGGACACTTTAACTTAACTGTAGATGCAAAAGGAGACACAGATGTCGATGATCACCACACAACAGAAGATATTGGCATTGTGCTTGGGCAGATGTTGAAAGAAGCGCTCGGGGATAAGAAAGGAATTAAGCGCTACGGCTCTAGTTTTGTTCCAATGGATGAAACTCTCGCCCAAGTCGTCGTGGATTTAAGTAATCGTCCTCATTTGGAAATGAGAGCGGATTTCCCGAGTCAGAAGGTCGGCACCTTTGATACGGAGCTGGTTCATGAGTTTCTTTGGAAATTTGCCCTTGAAGCACGAATCAATCTGCATGTGATCGTTCACTATGGAACCAATACCCACCATATGATTGAAGCCATTTTTAAAGCGATGGCACGCGCCTTAGATGAAGCAACAACCATTGATCCGCGTGTGAAAGGGATTCCGTCGACAAAGGGGATGCTCTAATGATTGGCGTCATTGACTATGGAATGGGAAATTTGTTTAGCGTATCAAAAGCACTGGAACGAGCAGGAGCGTCTTATATCGTGTCTTCTGAAGCAGAGGAGCTGAAAAAGGCAGATGCGTACATTTTGCCAGGAGTCGGTTCATTTCGTGATGCGATGCAGCTGTTAAGACAGACAGGACTTGAGGCGTTTATCCACCAAGTCGTGCAGGAAGGAAAGCTGTTATTTGGCATTTGCCTTGGCATGCAGTTGTTGTTTGAAGAAAGTGAAGAAGCAGGAAAAACAAAAGGGCTAGGCCTTTTAAAAGGACGTGTCGTTCTTTTGAAGGATCGTGATCAGGATGGACAAAGGCTGAAGGTGCCTCATATGGGCTGGAACGAGCTAGCATTTCACCAGCCGTCACCATTATTTGACGGTGTGCCGGAAGGATTTGCATACTTTGTTCACTCTTATTATGTGAACGGCATGAATCCAGAAGACCTATTGGCAAGTGCGCCCTATGGTGTTCAAGTACCTGCCGTTGTTGGGAAGGGGAATGTGTTTGGAACGCAGTTTCACCCTGAAAAAAGCAGTACAACAGGAATGGCACTGTTGAAACAGTTTATTCAATTAGCAAACGAACAGAGGGTGAGCAAATGAGTGATTTTACATTATATCCAGCAATTGATATGAGAAATGGCAAATGTGTACGACTTGTGCAAGGAGACTATGACCAAGAAACCATTTATGGAGATTCACCGTTAGACATGGCGAGACGGTTTGCAAATGAAGGAGCGAAATGGATACATCTCGTTGATTTAGATGGCGCAAAAGCAGGAAAACGCGTGAATCACGAGCATGTGCTATCGATTGCTTCCTCATTAGATGTGAATGTCCAAATTGGCGGCGGCATTCGGACAGAAGAAGATGTTGCATTTTATTTAAACAATGGCGTATCAAGAGTCATTCTTGGCAGTTCAGCGGTGTCAAACCCGGTTTTTGTGAAAAAAATGCTGGCGCAATATGGGGAGAAAATCGCCATTGGCATTGATGCACGAAACGGTTTTGTATCGACTGAAGGCTGGCTTGAAACGTCGGAAGTGAAGGCGGAGGAACTTGGTCAGGAACTGGCAAAGGAAGGCGCAGAGGTCTTCATTTTCACGGATATTCAAATGGATGGCATGCTGTCTGGTCCAAATGTGGAAAGTACGGTTCGATTAGCAGAAGCAACTGGCAAACAAGTCATTGCCTCAGGTGGTGTCAGTGCAGTGAGTGATCTGCAAAAGCTGTCAGCCCAAAAGCAGACAGGTGTGTCTGGTGCCATCATTGGCAAGGCGCTGTACACAAAGCAATTTACTTTAGCTGAAGCGTTTGAAGGGCTTGACAGCATATGATGACAAAACGAATCATTCCATGTCTTGATGTAAAGGAAGGGCGTGTTGTCAAAGGGATCCAATTTCTAGGTTTGAAGGATGCTGGTGATCCGGTCGAATTAGCGCAGATCTATGACGAGGAAGGTGCGGATGAACTCGTCTTTCTTGATATATCTGCCTCTCATGAAGGCCGAAAAACGATGGTGGATGTGGTCAAACAAGTGGCATCCACTCTCGCTATCCCGTTCACGGTGGGCGGCGGGATTAACCACCTTGATGACATGAAGCGTATATTAAGAGCGGGGGCAGACAAGGTGTCTGTGAACACAGCGGCTGTTTTAAGACCGGAGCTAATAACAGAAGGAGCCGACTTTTTTGGTTCACAGTGCATCGTTGTTGCGATTGATGCGAAATACGATGAAGAGAAACAAGCATACATGGTCTATACGCACGGAGGACGCCGTCAAACGGATTTAGAAGTGAGTGACTGGGCGAAAGAAGCCGTGCGAAGAGGAGCAGGCGAGATCTTGCTGACTAGCATGGATGCCGATGGTGAGAAAACGGGCTTTGAGCATCGTTTGACGAGGCTTGTATCAGAAGCAGTCACAGTGCCAGTTATTGCTTCAGGAGGTGCTGGCAATGCGCAGCATATGCTGGAGGCTTTTACGAAAGGTGAAGCTGATGCCGCACTCGCAGCCTCTATTTTCCATTATAAAGAAACCTCAATTCAAGAGGTGAAGACATATTTGAGAGAACACGGGGTGAAGGTAAGATGAAACAGGCAAACGAATTAACCTTTAATGATGCAGGTCTCATTCCTGCCATTGTACAGGATGCTCAAAGCAAGGAAGTTCTTACTTTGGCGTATATGAATCAAGAATCCTATGAAAAAACATTAGAGACAGGGGAAACATGGTTTTTTAGCCGGTCGAGAAATGAGCTTTGGCACAAAGGAGCCACATCTGGACATACCCAGCGTGTTACATCTATTCGCTATGACTGTGATCAAGATGCCCTGCTTGTTCTAGTGACACCAAGCGGCCCAGCCTGCCATACAGGCAGCTATAGCTGTTTTTCAGAAGAGGGCGTGAAACAGCAAAGGGGAGAACAAGACCGCTTTGCTATTTTAAATGAACTGGAACAGGTCATTGCGAAACGGCAGATGGAAATGCCAGAAGGAGCGTATACAACCTATTTATTTGAAAAAGGAGTCGACAAAATCCTGAAAAAGGTAGGGGAAGAAGCTTCTGAAGTTATCATTGCAGCGAAGAACCGAGATCAAGAAGAATTGAAATGGGAAACAGCAGATCTCCTGTATCACCTTCTTGTGTTATTACGTGAACAGCAGCTGCCTCTTGATGATGTATTAAAGGTATTGAAAAAGCGCCATCAAGGGGAATGAAAAGCTGGGGGTACCCCCAGCTTTTTGCTTTTAAATGAAAAACAAATCCTTCCTTTCCTTTTGTTCTATGTGACGACTCATGAAGTATGTTATACTACACACGGTACACTGTTCGAAATGGAGGGTATCGGTGAGTAAATACACTTCTCAAAATAATCACACACAAGTCGTCCAGCTATTCCAAGATGGGCATTACTTTTTTCATAAAGGTCTAAAAGCATATAGAGAAAGAAATCTGTCTAGGGCAAGTAAGTTGATACAGCGGGCCATCGTACTTGAGCCTGAAAATGTAGAAATGCTGTCGCAGCTTGCCATTATTTATACTGAAATGGGTCATTACCAACAATCTAATGAACTGCTTGATTTTATCCTTGAACACTTGGATGAGAACATGTCAGAGTGTCACTACTTTAAAGCCAATAATTATGCGAATCTCGGTTTGTTTCAAGAGGCATATAGATGCGCCACTGCTTATGCTGCGCTGGAAGAAGACGGGGAATTTGCAGATGAAAATGACGATCTCCTCGATCTGCTTGATATGAGTGACGATGTTGATGAAGATTTTCCTTATGATCAGGATGATCTGATTGTAAAGCAGGATCAAGCCAACCATTTGCTAGAAAGCGGCAGGCTGGATGAAGCAATCGAGATGCTGGAACAGATGATTGTTGAGTATCCAGAGTTTTGGTCAGCGTATAATAATCTCGCTTTGGCCTATTTTTATTCTGGCCAAATCGATCAGGCAAAAGAAATGTTGAACCGGGTCCTTCATGAAAATCCCGGTAATCTGCATGCCCTTTGTAATCAGCTTGTTTTCTATCATTATGAAAAAGAAGAAGAAAAGGTCAATCTGTTAGCGAAGCAATTAACGCACGTGTATCCAATATTAAGTGAACAGCGTTATAAGCTTGGCGCAACATTTGCCCTTGTTGGAGAATTTGAATGGGCATTTAAATGGCTTTATTCTTTGTATAAAACAGGTTTCCAAGGTGATAGTACGTTTTTATACTGGCTGGCAAGTGCAGCCTATTATACGGGCCACAAAACGCTGGCGCAAACCGTCTGGGATAAGATGGTGGAAGAAGATATTGATGCAGATGAAATCAAGCCGTGGCAAGACAAACCAGAGGAGTCTGAGCCAATGGTTTCAATTGAGGAACGACTCACTGCCTACTATGTCAGCAAACAAAAAGGTGAACGTGACGTCTTGCAATCTGTTCTTGATTCCCGCGCTGCGAAAACGGCCTTTGAACAGCAGTTTATTGAGTTACTTTTATATGAAGATCAAATGGAAGAACGATCGTTTTCAGAAGATGCGGTCTTCGCAAAACAGGCGGCATCTGCTTTGGAAGAAGCGGTGCAGCCTGATAGCCACATGCCATATTTTTGGTTATTCCATATTATTCAGCAAGCACGCGCTTCAGGCGTAGAGAAGAAAAATGCCATTGCATGGGCAGCAGCTTCTTATTATCTATGGATGAATGAACAAGAAGAATCAGCTGTCAGCAAAAAAGAGATCGCAGCTTCTTTTCAGATCAGCGTTCAAACGCTGTCAAAATATGAGAATGTTATTTGTGCGTTCATGGTTTGAATAGGTAAATAGAATCAGATAACAGCAGCATGGCCGAAAAGGTCATGCTTTTTTCTTGGATAAAAAGGTGGGATTTGCTAGGATTTGGCGAAGTATGACAATCTCGACATCTATTTGAAACATAAATGTAATAAAAATATTAGCTCATTTTGTCGATGTGTCATGTATAATGAAACTCGTGGATTAAAACAAAGATATATATTTAAATATTTTACTATACATAATGCAACACCTAGTGATAGAAACAATCTGGTCAACATCTGACTGAATCATCAGGAAGAAAGACACAGGAAGCACAGATTGGTCGCAGAGAATTTGCTGCTTTCTCATGTCGCTTGGGAAATTGTCAAAGGAGGAACTATACGTGAAAAAGTTTATTACTTTCGGTTTAGCTTCGGTGATTGGAGCGAGCGGTTTATTTATTCCATTTACTCATGAAGCAAATGCACAGAACTTTGAACAAAAGAAACAAGAACTAGACAGCAAGCAGTCAGAGGTAAACAAGAATCTTCAAAAGAAAAAAGAAGAGCTTTCAAAGCTTGAGGCAAAACAAGAGGCACTTGCGCTAAAGCTAAAAGAAATTGACGAAAAAGCTTTAAAAACAAGTGATCAAATCGAAGAAAAACAAAAAGAAAACGAAAAAACAAAAAAAGAAATCAAAGCACTGAAAAAAGAAATTGCTGATACAGAAAAACGTATCGAAGAAAGAAACGAATTCTTGAAAAAGCGTGTACGTGCGCTTCAAGAAAGCGGTGGTTCTACGAAATACATAGATGTATTACTAGGAGCAAAAAGCTTTAGCGATTTCATCAGCCGTGCAGGTGCTGTATCTACATTAATCAACGCAGACAGCGAAATCATTAAAGAACAAGAAAGAGACAAAGCGGAATTACAAAAGTCTGAAAACGAATTAAACACAAAGCTTGAAGATGTTCAAAAGACGCTTGCAAAGCTTGAAACACTTCAAACAGACTTAAATAAACAGCTTGATGAGAAAGACAAGCTATTCAAGCAAGTGAAAAAGCAAAAAGGAAGTGCCTCTTCTCAAATCAGCGAGTTAAACACTGAGGCAAACAGCATTGCATCTGAAAAAGACGCAACAATCGCTGCTCAAAAACAAGCTGAAAAAGAAGCAAGAGAAGCTGCTCAACAAGCAAAAGAAGAAAAAGCACAAAGACAACAGCAACGTCAAGCTAGTGTTCAAGCAGAAGACAACAGCTCTAATAACGACAGCGGTTCTTCTTCAAATAACAGTGGATCTTCAAATAATAACAACAACAGCAGTTCACCAAGCAAAAAGCCATCTTCTGGCGGTGGATCACCTGTTAGCAATAACGTAGGCGGAATCGAAGGTGCAATCAGCACAGGTTCTACGATTGTAGGACAATCTCCATATAAATGGGGCGGCGGCAGATCACAAGCCGATATTGACGCACGTCGTTTTGACTGTTCTTCATTCGTTCGCTGGGCATTTGCATCAGCAGGCATCAACCTTGGACCAGTTGGCGGTACAACAACAGATACGCTTGTAGGTAAAGGAAGAGCTGTAAGTGCATCTGACATGAAACGCGGAGACCTTGTGTTCTTTGATACGTACAAAGTAAATGGCCACGTTGGTATTTACTTAGGAAACGGTACATTCTTGAACGATAACAGCTCTCGCGGTGTTTCAGTTGACTCAATGAGCAACGTTTACTGGAAAAAAGCATTCAAAGGCGTTGTAAGAAGAGTCGTTGAATAAATCATTACTTACTATATAACCGTAAACAGGCTTCCTTAAACAGCAGTTTAAGGAAGCTTTTTCTTTTTTTGAAGATATGAGCAAATGATTCGCTTATTATCCGCAGATTTAATAGGATATGGGTAAGGCATAAAAGCTAAGAGTGGAATTGATGCTCTCTGTCATGAATGGAAGCATCACCCAAGGGCATTCTAATAAGAAATGCTAGCAGCAATTGAAGAGGGAGTGACAGTTGTGTCAGAAGAAAAAATCTACGATACGATCATCATTGGAGCGGGTCCTGCCGGAATGACAGCCGCTGTTTATACATCAAGGGGAAATCTTTCAACACTGATGATTGAAAGAGGAATTCCAGGCGGCCAAATGGCGAATACGGAAGATGTCGAGAACTATCCGGGCTTTGAAAGCATCTTAGGGCCGGAACTTTCAAATAAAATGTTTGAGCATGCAAAGAAATTCGGTGCCGAGTATGCGTATGGCGATATTAAAGAAATTGTAGATGGAGAAGAGTACAAAATCGTCAAAGCTGGTTCCAAAGAATACAAAGGACGCTCTGTCATTATTGCGGCAGGTGCTGAATACAAAAAAATCGGTGCACCAGGCGAAAAAGAACTTGGCGGCCGCGGCGTATCATACTGCGCTGTATGTGACGGTGCCTTCTTTAAAAACAAAGAGCTTGTCGTGATTGGCGGAGGAGACTCAGCAGTAGAAGAGGGTGTTTACCTCACTCGCTTTGCGTCTAAAGTCACAATTGTCCATAGACGCGACAAACTTCGTGCCCAAAGCATCTTACAAGCACGTGCATTTGATAATGAAAAAATCGACTTTATGTGGAACAAAACCGTTAAAGAAATCAATGAAGAGAACGGGAAAGTCGGCAGTGTGACATTAATTGATACCGTGACAGGTGAGGAAGAAGACTTCAAAACAGATGGCGTCTTTATCTACATCGGTATGCTGCCGCTGTCTAAACCATTTGAAAATCTAGGGATTACAAATGCAGAGGGCTACATTGAGACGAACGAAAGAATGGAAACAAAAGTTGAAGGAATCTTCGCAGCTGGAGACATTCGTGAGAAAACACTTCGTCAAATCGTCACAGCAACAGGTGATGGAAGTATTGCAGCACAGAGTGCACAGCATTATGTAGAAGAGCTTGCTGAAAAGCTAAAAGCAATGAAATAAACAGATGTCGTAAATCCTTAATATTGCGTCACGGGCTTTTAACTGGAATGTAACACGGGTGAAATAATTATCCGTTATGATAAAACTAGTAATTGACCCCCTTTTATAAGGAATACATGTTTGGCACGGATGTGAATCCGTGTCCTTTTTTTTGCTTAAAATCAGAAATTCACGAGATGTTCACAAATGACGCATGGAGAACCGTTAGATGTTGTAAAATAAAGAATAGAGAAAGTGCCCGTCACCATATTCATACGAAAACCTGTCTGTTTTCAGTGAAGAACGGGCATGTTCATTGTGGGAGTCATGATGAACCTGTATAATAAGAAAAAGACATAAAAGAGTAGGTGACAGCGGATGCAACGAGTAACCAATTGTGTGCTGCATCACGAAGATCAAGTTCTCTTGCTGCAAAAGCCAAGACGAGGCTGGTGGGTAGCACCTGGCGGCAAAATGGAGAGCGGAGAATCGGTCAAGGATTCAGTCGTTCGAGAATTTAGAGAAGAAACAGGCATTTATATTTTAAATCCGCAGCTAAAAGGCGTGTTTACCTTTATCATAAAAGAAGGCGATCAAATCGTTCAAGAGTGGATGATGTTCACCTTTATGGCAGATTCCTTTACAGGAAAAAACGTATCAGAGTCGGAGGAAGGCATTTTAAAATGGCATGATGTAAAAGATGTACCCAGCTTGCCGATGGCTCCAGGAGATTCCCATATTCTTGACTTCATGTTGAAAGGGAAAGGACTTCTCCACGGCACTTTTACGTATACACCAGACTTTGAGCTGATTGCTTATCGATTAGATCCTCAAGGAGACTAATAAATGAACCGTTTTCATAAAGAAGGAGAGGGAGCAGGCATGAATACGCACAAACAAGATGATATTCAGCTTGTGATTATTACAGGGATGTCAGGTGCGGGGAAAACCGTTGCCATCCAAAGCTTTGAAGACTTAGGTTACTTTTGTGTGGATAACTTACCGCCATCACTTTTACCGAAGTTTCTAGAGCTCATGAAGGAATCCAATTCAAAGATGAGCAAGGTGGCCCTTGTGATGGATTTGCGCGGACGCGAATTCTTTGATAGCTTAATTGCAGCCTTAGATGAAATGAGTGATCTTGGTTGGATCACACCAAGAATATTATTCTTAGATGCAAACGATAAGGTACTTGTCTCAAGATACAAAGAAACGAGACGTTCGCATCCTCTTGCGACAACAGGTTTGCCGCTCGAAGGAATCGCGATGGAACGCGATCTGTTAGAAGAGTTAAAAGGCCGAGCTCAAATGATTTTTGATACATCGGATTTGAAACCGAAACAGCTTCGAGAAAAGATTGTCACACACTTTGCTACGAATCAGGGGCAAGTGTTTACAGTGAATGTGATGTCATTTGGCTTTAAGTACGGCTTGCCAATTGATGCTGATCTTGTATTTGATGTGAGATTTCTGCCGAATCCTTACTATATTGAGAGCATGCGTCCACAGACTGGAAATGATGAAGAAGTACGCTCCTATGTCATGAAGTGGAGTGAAACGCAAAAGTTCACAGAGAAATTAATCGACCTTCTCAGCTTTATGCTTCCGTCCTATAAACGAGAAGGGAAAAGTCAGCTGGTGATCGCTATTGGCTGTACGGGCGGACAGCACCGATCAGTGACGCTAGCGAACTACTTATCGGAGTATTTTAAAAATGACTACTATACTCATGTCACTCACCGGGACATTGAAAAGAGAAGCAGAAAATAGATGACGACACTTCCAAAGGTGGTCATTCTTGGCGGGGGCACTGGCTTATCTGTTTTGCTCAGAGGGCTAAAAACAAAGCCAGTGGATATTACCGCTATTGTGACGGTAGCTGATGATGGAGGCAGCTCAGGCAGACTGCGACATGATTTGAATATTCCGCCTCCAGGCGATATTCGAAATGTACTTGCGGCACTCTCTGATGTCGAACCGCTTGTAGAAGATTTATTTCAGCACCGTTTTAATAAAGGAAATGACTTAACAGGCCACTCTCTCGGCAATCTCATTCTTGCGGCTATGACGAATATAACCGGTGATTTTTTTCATGCCGTCACAGAAATGAGCAAGGTCTTAAATGTGAGAGGAAAAGTATTGCCAGCAGCGAATTCAAGTGTTGTTCTTCATGCTGAATTAGAAAATGGGCAAGTGGTAACAGGAGAATCAAAGATCCCGACCTACGGTGAAAGAATTAAACGAGTCTTTCTTACACCCGATACGATTGAGCCGCTCCCAGAATCCATTCAAGTCATTCGAGAGGCTGATTTAATCGTTATTGGACCTGGCAGCTTGTATACCAGTATTTTGCCCAACCTGCTTGTACCGCATATTGGAGAAGAAGTGATTCGATCTAAGGCAAAAAAAGTCTATATTTGCAATGTCATGACACAGCCGGGGGAAACGCTTTCCTACAGTGCAGCTGATCATGTGCAGGCACTAAACGATCATATGGACCGACCATTTATCGATACGATATTTGTGAACAATAAAGAAATTCCAGAAGAAATCAAAGCAAAATATGCAGAAGAACAGGCGCAGCCTGTACAATTCGACACAGATGTACTCAAAGCCATGGGACTAGAAGTCATCCCAGGGGAAATTATTACATATGACCAGCATGTGATTCGTCATGATACGCTGAAAGTAGCTTCGCTGCTCGTCGATTTGCTGCATCAGAAAAAATAGGAATGGGGGTGGCAAGGATGTCATTTGCATCCGAAACAAAAAAAGAGCTGACTAATCTGGAAGTGAAGGACTGCTGCACAAAAGCAGAGCTTTCTGCCCTCATCCGTATGAACGGTTCATTATCTTTTTCTAATCGAAAATTGATTTTAGATATACAGACAGAGAACGCAGCCATTGCAAGACGTATTTATACCCTTTTGAAAAAGAAATACGATGTGACTGTCGAGCTGCTCGTTCGTAAAAAAATGAGATTAAAAAAGAATAATGTGTATATTGTCAGACTGGTAGAACGAGCGAAAACCATTTTAGAGGACCTAAAGATATTAGGTGAACAATTTGTATTTGAACGCAACATTTCAGAAGAACTTGTGAAGAAAAGATGCTGCAAGCGTTCCTATATGAGAGGTGCTTTTTTAGCAGGAGGTTCTGTGAATAATCCAGAAACCTCTTCGTATCACCTTGAGATTTTTTCACTATACAAAGAACACAATGATGCCCTTTGTGAGCTCATGAATCAATTCCATCTTAATAGTAAAACACTTGAACGCAAAAAAGGCTTTATCACATACATGAAGGAAGCGGAGAAAATTACGGAATTCTTAAGTGTTGTGGGTGCTCATAACTCATTGCTTCGTTTTGAAGACGTGCGCATCGTCCGAGATATGAGGAATTCTGTGAACCGGCTCGTCAATTGTGAAACAGCAAACTTGAATAAAACGATCGGTGCCTCACTGCGCCAAGTTGAAAATATTCAATTCATTGACGAAAAGATTGGACTAGACGCCCTGCCAGATAAGCTGCGTGAAATTGCGCAACTGCGTATTGACTACCAAGAAGTCACACTAAAGGAACTTGGCGAAATGGTGGAAAGCGGCAAGATCAGCAAATCAGGCATTAATCACCGTTTAAGAAAGCTAGATCAGATTGCAGAACAATTAAGAAACGGACAAGCTGTTACACTCAAATAGGGAAATAAAAAAGGGAGGCAGATCATATGGTGGAAAAAACGGTCACAATTCAGCTGAAAACGGGTTTGCAGGCACGTCCGGCTGCTTTGTTCGTTCAAGAAGCCAATCGTTTTGGTGCTGATATTTTTCTAGAGAAAGATGGGAAAAAAGTCAATGCGAAGAGTATTATGGGAC
The DNA here is from genome assembly GCF_000701305.1 of Bacillus sp. UNC125MFCrub1.1. NCBI lineage: Bacteria > Bacillati > Bacillota > Bacilli > Caryophanales > Bacillaceae > Bacillus > Bacillus sp. UNC125MFCrub1.1. The sequence goes on along the minus strand of NZ_JNIG01000009.1, from coordinate 410,795 downwards.
TGATGAGCCTTGCGATCAGCTCTGGGGTCACCGTCAAACTAATAGCTGATGGAGCAGATGAACAAGAAGCCATCGATGCGTTAACGGATTTTATCAATCAAGAAAACTGAGTCTCTTCAAGGGCTCAGTTTTTTTAGGAGGGAAAGTTGTGATTCAATCAGCCTTTTTACAGAAAATTGGATACGAAGCTTCGTCCATTACCTTTGAACAATTGCCTGATTTACTAAGGAAGATGGCTTATACCTTTCCTTTTGAAAATAGATCTGTGGTGGGTAAACACGCTTATGCTTTGGATCAAGAAGGTTTGAAGCATCATCTTCTGGAAGGCAGCAGAGGTGGGCTTTGCTATGATCTCAATCCGCTCTTATATTATGTCTTAAAAGAGGCAGGTCTCGCCGTAAAGCTCGTTCAAGGGACCGTATATAACAAAGAAGCAGAGAAGTGGGCACTGGATGGGACGCATGTAGCCATCGTCCTTCAACATCACCATGAGCGCTACCTCATTGATGCAGGATTTGGTGTGAATTTACCCCTTCAGCCCGTCCCTTTTACAGGTGAATGGGTGGAAGCACCGTCCCTTCGTTTTCGAGTGAACGAAGAGGAAACAGAAAAAGGAACCCATCTACTCCAATTGGATAGGGGAGCGGGTGCTGAAACAGGTTATGCTTTCACATTGAAAGAAGTCGGTGAAGATACACTTGTGCAATTGAGGCATGAGATTTATGAAAATGAAGCCTCTCCTTTTAACAAAAGACCGCTTGCATCCAAACTGACACCAACAGGTCGTGTGATCGTGACAGAGGATCATGTCACGATACATGAACAGGACGAAGTATCGAAGAAACCACTCTCACAACCGTTTGAGGAGTACGTACAAAAACTGCTTCCGTAAACAGTATGAAAAAAGACAGCCCTTTTGACTTAGGGCTGTCTTTTTACAATGATTAACGAATCCTCGTAAATGTCGCATAGTGATCGGTTGTTTTATAAATGAGCCAGTCACTTGAGTATACTAGGCGGTCAGCATTACGGAAACCGGAGACGTAGTTGATGTCAGCTTCACGCCATGTACGGCCACTAGCTGATGGAAGGCGTCCCTCCCGATTAGAGAATACGTCTCCACCGATGCTTTTGCCCGGCGCGACTTCAGCTAAATTTCCTTTTGATGCCACCCATCCGAGGGCGCTCGCTTGTGATTTGGTGATGTAATTATCAGGTAGTCGTTTATAGCGGATTAAGTAATCTGCTACACCATCAAAGGTATTAATGACGGCAAGGGTACGAAGGTCTGGTGCAAGCTGTACGGAAGCAGTCTCATTTGTGGCTGTTGGTGTAAGTGGTGTTTCTGCATGGACTTGCTGCGGGATAAATCCAGAAAACAGAATGGCAGCAATCAGAGCGAACAGAGTAAAAATCGAACTTATTTTTTTCATCTTGATCCTCCTCAAAAGGAAATGGGATGCCGTCCTCTTGATGCTTGTCTATCTCATATTATAGCATCGGCATATGAAGAGAATGTAAAGAATCAGAAGATTGGTGAAAATGAGGCTTTTTGACCTACTGTCTCTAGATGACGTAAACAAAAAGACGCAGTTCCCTGCGCCTTTTTTCAATTAAGATGAGGCAAGCTCCTTCACAATATCAACAGGGGCTTTGCCGTCAATTCCATGAATCACATTATGAATGGCTCGTTTCAGCATAAGGTCTCTTGTCGTTTCAGTAGCGGAACCGATATGCGGGGCAAGTGTGACATTGTCCATCTCTTTGAAAGGATGATCTTCCTGAAGCGGTTCTTGCTCGTACACATCCAGACCAGCTCCTTTAATCCACCCTTCCTGCAGTGCTTGAATGAGGCTTTTCTCATCGACGGTTTTTCCGCGGGAGATGTTCACGAATAAAGCTGTCGGCTTCATTAATTTCAATTCCCGCTCTCCTATCATATGGTACGTCTCATCAGTCAGCGGTGTGATTAACACAATGATATCAGCTTGCTTCAGCAAGTCATCCAGTGCACAATATACAGCGCCATATGCCGATTCGGCTTTCTCGTTTCGGCTCCGGTTGTGATAGAGAACGTTCATATCAAAACCATGAGCGGCTCGTTTGGCTACTTGCTCACCGATTCGTCCCATCCCAATGATCCCAAGCGTTTGATGATGGACATCAATGCCGAATATATCTTCCTCTTGAACAAATTTTGTCCATTTTCCCTTGCGGATAAAACGATCAAGCTCGGCAATTCTCCTCGCAGAAGAGAGAATGAGCGAAAAGGCAAGATCAGCAACGGTATGATCGAGTGTATAAGGCGTGTGCGTACCAATCACGCCTCTTTGTCTCATGGCTTCTAGATCAAAATTGTCATAGCCGACTGAATTATTGCTCACCACCTTGAGTTGGGGTGCGTGATCTAATAAATCTTGATCAATTTTTGTACCAGATGTTAAAAGACCATCAGCCTTCTGCAGCTTCTCAAATAACAGATCTCTTGGGATCGGATCCTTTGACTGCCATACCTCATATGTACAATGTTCTTTTAACATGTCTTCAAAAGAGGCAGGTAAGGGTTTGGCGACAAAAATATGTGGTTTCATCATCAACTCGCTCCTTTCACATGGTCATCTTTCTCTTTTTATTATAAAGCAACCATTTTGGCAGTACACGTTTGAATATGAGCTGCTCAATATTTAATATACTGAAATAACGGAAAAGAAGAGATTTTTATAGTGAAAGAGTAAATGACATGGCCATCTGATGTCTTTTTATGATGTAGAAAAACGAGTGATTAGTAGATGAGTCATAGAAAAATGCTAGATGTTTCGAGAGATAATCTGACAAACTGGAAAATAGATCGAGACTTTTTGATAGAAAATTTATTATATTTGCAGTGTATTAAACGGGATGGTCATTTTCTACTAAACCTTTTCATCGTCTTTTGGTGAAATGAGAGCTATCGTTTGTAAGCAAAAGCCGCATATCCCCTGTGCTGAAGCGGAACAAAGAGCAAAATAGAGAAAATGCTTACATATTCTCTCATCGTTTTCTCATTTTTTTCTTTTTTTTCTATCATTTTTCTTCTCTATGCTTGAGAACACACAAGGGAAAAGGAGGCCAGGTAAGGCGTTACAATCACTTAAAAAAGATAGGAGATGACAGGATGGGATCAACATTAGAACAGATTCTTCAGCACAATGCAGATTTTGTGAAAGAGAGACAGTATGAGCCTTTCAAGGCGGGGAAATTTCCTGAGAAGAAATTGGTTATATTAACTTGTATGGACACACGCCTGTTGGAATTATTACCGCAATCCATGGGGCTTCGTAATGGTGATGCGAAGATCATTAAAAATGCAGGAGCCATCGTCACACATCCATTTGGTAGTGTCATGCGGAGTATTTTACTAGCCATTTATGAGCTGAAAGCAGAGGAAGTATGCATTGTCGGCCATCATGAATGCGGAATGGCAGGCCTTGCGGCAGACCCTTTACTTGAAAAGGCAAAAGCACGGGGAATTGAGGAAAAGTGTTTGAGCATTGTGAAAAGCGCAGGTGTTGATTTAAAGGGCTGGCTGACAGGCTTTGATTCAGTGGAAGAGAGCGTATCCCAAAGTGTGAAATTAGTCAAAGAACACCCGCTCATGCCAAGTGATGTAGCTGTTCATGGACTAGTGATTCATCCGGCAACAGGAAAGCTGGATGTCGTTATAAAAGATAAACAGATTGACCCGCAATATACCTAAATCATCTACACATACTTGAAGGAGGCCAACACATACCATGCGTTTTTATGGAAGATTTGAAGGTTATGATTCATCAAAGTTTAGACGCGATTTAATCGCTGGGCTTGTCGTGGGCGTTGTGGCAATTCCTTTAGGCATGGCTTTTGCCATTGCATCTGGTGTCGGACCAGAATACGGATTATACACAGTCATCGTTGCCGGCATTTTGATTTCATTGTTTGGTGGTTCAAAGTATCAGATTGGCGGACCGACCGGGGCATTTGTTCCAATTTTATTCGGGATCGTCAGCCAGTACGGTATTGAAAACTTACTCATTGCTGGTTTTATGGCAGGCTGTATGCTTGTCTTATTCGGAATATTCAAACTAGGAAAGCTCATGAAATTTATTCCTCGTCCGGTTATCATCGGCTTTACTGCTGGCATTGCTGTCATTATTTTTTCAGGACAGATTGCCAACTTCCTCGGATTAAAGGGTGTTGAAAAGCATGAAAGCTTTTTCCTCAATATGAGAGAGATCGTGGTCCATCTCGGTACCGCAAACAGTTTCGCCATTCTCACAGCGATTGTTGGGCTCATCGTGATTTTGGCGGCACAAAAATACATTCCCAAAATACCTGGTGCTCTATTAGGTCTACTCGTTTCAACATTTATAGCTGTTCTCTTTTTTCAAGGACAAGTTGAAACCATCGGCTCTGCATATGGCGAAATCCCTCGTCAGCTACCAACTTTCGCTTTTCCTGAATTGACGATTGAAAAAATGATTTATTTGCTGCCGCCGGCTATTGTCATTGCGCTTTTGGGCGGCGTGGAGTCGATCTTGTCCGCGATGGTAGCTGATAATATGAAAGGTTCTAAACATGACAGCAATAAAGAACTCGTCGGACAAGGAATTGCCAATATGGCGGCACCGCTTTTTGGAGGGATCCCAGCGACTGGAGCGATTGCTCGTACGGCAACAAACATTAAAAATGGTGGAGCAAGCCCCATTTCAGGAGTCGTGCATGGTGTCGTTGTTTTGCTCATCTTAATGTTATTTGCACCATATGCATCGATGATTCCACTTGCTGCCATGGCACCGATTTTGATGTTTGTGGCGTGGAATATGAGTGAGAAAAAAGAGTTTATCAATATTGTCAAAGTCAAAAATGCGGATTCCCTTGTGCTTGTCGTGACCTTCCTGCTGACGGTCATCGGTGATTTGATTATTGGCGTGACTGCAGGTCTCATTTTAGCGTTTATCGCCTTTATCAAGAAAATGAGTCAGACAACGAATATCCACACAAATGTCGCTGTTCCTCAAATCGAAACCGCAGCTGCCTTAGAAAGGGAGACAGATCAGAAAGGGATTAGTATGTATTCGATTGAAGGGCCACTCTTTTTCGGTACAACCGATTCATTGGAAAATTCGATTTTGGATCATGTTCAGACAAAGCCGAAAACACTCATTTTGCTTATGAACAAAGTGAATTATATGGACACCTCAGCAGAAGCGGTTCTGATGAACATTTCCAATCGATTAAAGCATCACAATGGAAAATTGATGATTGTAGGGCTTCAATCACAGCCAAAAGAGCTTTTACATCGTACCGGTCTTTTCCATCACATTGGAAAGCAGCATTTCTTTGAACGAACGGATGATATTTCACCACAGCAGCTATAAAAGGCTAAAAAAAGCACGTGACATGTCGGTCACGTGCTTCAGCGTATAGACAAACCCTCGCATTCTTTGTCAGTTCTGCGTGCCGGTGCTCACGAATGTCAAATTCGCTCCGCGCCGGTACTCGTCCTTCCTAGACTGCAAAGGTTTTCTATCACGCTGAAAAGAAGACAAAGGGCTAAAATCAAGTTCATTTTAGCCCTTTGTCAAAGCCCGTGACATGTCGGTCACGGGCTTTTTACCTGCTCTTTTTCACTAGAAAACCGTTGTGTGAGTTTCTGTTGATGGGAAGAGAAGACCTCTTCTACTGTTACATCATAGAGATCAGCTAGAACAAGTAGATTTCCTAAGACATCTCCCATTTCTTCAATAAGGTCCTTTCTTAACGCGGCGTCCTCCTGTGTTTTCTCATCAGGTCGATCGCGTCCAATTTCGACCGCCCTGACTGCGCGAGCGAGTTCACCTGTTTCTTCCATCAGGAAACCTAACCTGATAAACGGCCCGTATTCTGTCCAATTTCTCATTTTGTAGAAATCTTTGATCCATTTTTCCATTTCAGTTGTTTGCATTCTCTTTATACAGCTCCTTATATGGTGTTCACCTTCTGATTTTACACTATATATAGATAGAGCGGCTGTTTCTTTACAATGAATTATAGTAGAATGAGTGGGTGAAGAAATCATAGAGAGAGATGGAGCTGTTTTGATGAAAACGATTTGTGTGTTTGCTGGTTCGAATCCAGGTGTGAATGACATCTACAAACAAAAAGCTGTCGAGCTAGGGGCTTATATGGCAGAGCAAGGAATCCGCCTTGTATACGGTGGCTCACGAATTGGCTTAATGGGAGCTATAGCGGATGAGGTATTGAAAAACGGCGGGCAAGTGATCGGAGTCATGCCAAAAGGGCTTTTTAGAGGAGAGGTTGTGCATCAAGAGCTAACCGAATTGATTGAAGTCAAAGGGATGCATGAACGAAAAGCGAAAATGAGCGAGCTGGCCGATGGGTTTATTGCCATGCCAGGTGGTTTTGGTACATATGAAGAATTATTTGAGGTGCTATGTTGGTCGCAAATTGGCATCCATCAAAAGCCAATCGGATTGTATCAAGTGAATGACTATTTCAATCCGCTCATAGACATGGTGAAGTTTAGTGTACAGGAAGGTTTTTCGAATGAATCACACCTTCAATTACTACATGCCTCTGGAGAACCGAAAGAATTGATTTCACAGATGGCTTCCTATCAAACACCAACTCTTCAACAGAAATGGACGGAGCTGTCTTAAAATAGATGCATAACAAAAAACCGTCTGTTCAAAGAGCAGACGGTTTGTTTTGTGATTATTTTTGTTCTTCTGTATTACGGGTCAAGACTTTGTCAATGAGTCCGTATTGAAGTGCTTCTTCCGCTGTTTTGAAGTTGTCACGATCTGTATCACGCTCAATGACTTCAATTGGCTGACCAGTACGTTCAGCAAGTACTTGGTTCAGTTTATCGCGTAAAGAAAGGATTCGTTTTGCCGCAATTTCAATTTCTGTTGCTTGACCTTGCGCACCACCTAGTGGTTGGTGAATCATCACTTCACTATTTGGAAGGGCATAACGCTTACCTTTTTCACCAGCAGCAAGCAGGAACGCACCCATAGATGCAGCCATACCAATACAAATAGTTGATACCTTTGGTTTAATAAATTGCATCGTATCATAAATGGCCATACCAGCTGTGATCGAACCGCCAGGGCTGTTAATGTAGATAGAGATATCTTTTTCTGGATCCTCGGCTTCTAAGAAGAGAAGCTGTGATACGATGGAGTTGGCAACATTGTCATCGATCGCAGAACCAAGCATGATAATACGGTCTTTTAAAAGACGAGAATAAATGTCGTAAGCTCTTTCCCCACGATTTGTTTGCTCAATGACTGTAGGTATTAAATTCATAATGTTCCTCCTTCACCTTTTAGGTAAGTATGTAATTCAATGATACATTTTTGGTCAATAAAGGTCAAACAAAATGCTGACCTAAAATCAAATACCCCTATCCATTTTCCCCAAAACTCTTCCACTTCAAACCATCATATGAGTATATGTATGGGAATGAAGAAAATGCATCGACAGGGATAGCGATTAATCATTGCTTTCTTGCAGCATTTCCCTTATAATTTGATATGCTGACGTTTAAAAACATATCGTGCGCTCGTAGCTCAGTTGGATAGAGCGGTGGTTTCCGGTACCACGTCTGCCGGGGGTTCGAATCCCTCCGAGCGCGTAACAACGTTTTAACGCCGTTATATCAACGTTTTCCAACGGTCCGTTAATGCGATAAGTGTACGGAAGGGCGCGATCTAGGAAGAAACGGACATTCGTTTTTACCCGATTTCGTGTCTTAGCGGACAAACTAGACCGATTCTCTACGAAGCCTTGCGGAATAATTTCCGGGAGGCTTTTTATTATGGCGATTATAAGAAGACGGCAAGGCGTGCGCAATAGGCGCGATGTAAGTAGCGATCGAATTCGATCCTCATTCACGACAATAAAAGACGCATTAGATACGGTAGTTACCGTTATGACTGCGCAGAATTTTAGAGAAAGAACCATCGGTGACTACTGCGCCCATTTCGGCGAATTTTTAGACGAGACTGCGTTAGATCCTGCGATGCCAATTACGGCGGTCACCGAAGATCATTTCCATTCTTATATTACGATAATGTTAAAGAAGCGCGGTCTATCGCCGGTAACGATTAACATTCGGCTAGGCGGTATTAAATCGTTATTCAGTAAGATGGTAGAGCGCGGCCTTATTAACGAGAGTCCTTGCGGTCGTGTGACAAAGCTACGTACCGATCAGACCGTCGTTAAAAGTCTTACTGATTCGCAGGTAAAGCGATTCTTCAGCGTCATCGATAAGGATACTTTTGCGGGATTCAGAGACTACGTGGCGTTTTATCTTTCATTAAAATGCGGATTAAGGTCGAATGAACTAGAAGGCCTCGAGCCGACCGATGTTGATTTCGATAATAAGGTTCTTATGTTACCAGGCGCAATCAACAAGAATCGTAAAAACCGTATGGTCCCGATGACCGAAAAAGTTGCCGAAAATCTCCATCAACTTCTATTAGAAACGGAAGACTATTTTGGAGAGGCAAAAAAGGTATTCGTAAATCAGTACGGAGACGAGATGGCGAAGGAGCACTTACGTAAACGTGCGGCCAAGTACGCTGGATTGGCGAACCTTAAAGGAGAATGCCGCGCGAGTATTCATAGCCTGCGTCATACATTTGCGATCAACTATCTACGTAATGGCGGGGATATCCGTTCGTTACAAAAGATACTTGGCCACGCTGACTTAGAATCTACGCAAGTATATCTCGACTATGTTGACGATGTTGTCGTAGAGCAATTTAACAAAGCTAATAAAAACGACACTCTCGAAGTGTAAAAGAAAACCTCGTCTAAATAGGCGGGGTTATTTTTTTTTATTTTAAATGTCCCGATTTCGAACGGTCATATGCGACTGTACTTATGAAAGCGAAAATGATTCGGAAATTTTGCGAGATATCATCCATCAACCGAAAAGATTAATTAAAAAGAAGAGGGTGGGCAGTTTGGAAAAAGTAAAAATCACATTACAAAACGGCACCATTCATGAATGGACAGTTAAAGAAGATACAGGCGACCTCATGAGATTGTGGAACTGGGTTCTTCGCAACAAATCAGGTGTTCTGTGGTTTGTTGAAGGCGGGATTAACGCTGCTGAGATTATTACGATCGAATACATTCCAGAAGAAACGGAAGAAATCTTAACATGACAAACGCCAAGCGTCCGATCGACTTTCACGACCACAGGTTCGTCCGAGTAACGAAGTCGGTTATCGCAGATGAAACGTATTTAGATAAGCCGATTCAGAAACTCGTATACTCCGTTCTTTGTTTCTACGCAGACAACACGAGTAAGAAGTCGCACCCAAGCGTTCAAACTATCGCAGACAAATGTCGTTGCTCAACGAATACGGTGCGGGCAGCATTGCGTAGGTTGAAGGAACTCGATCTCATTGACGTCAAAGAACGTAAAAATGCAAACGGTCAGACATCGAATGAATATACGTTGTGGGAGCCGCCGGAATGGTTCGTTGAGACCGGCACTTCAAAAAACGATAATAGCCCCCTGCAAGATTTGAAGTAAGGTACTTCACAGTTTGAAGACGAACTAAACTCACTTAACTATACTTATTTAACTAGACTAATAATAGCGCTCAAATAAAATCTTTCGCGCAAATAAATACTTAAATGATATATCTATCGCGATAAAGTTATCTGCAAAGAGTGAGCGTAAGCGAACGAATTGCTACGATTTTAAATAATAAACGGAAAGAAGGCGGTAATATGACGTTTTATGAGTACACGCAGAATAACAGCGGAGGACATTTCGAAGTAAGCGAAAAGTTATGTCACCGATTATTTATCGAAGCGGATAGTTACTCTGAATCCGAATCTATTGCGGAGGACCTAGGCGTTTATTTTAACGGAGTAGATGACGGGTTTGACTGCGGCTGTTGTGGAGATCGTTGGTATTCCGGAGATGAAGTCGATCTATCAGAAATCAATGAGAATGGATACGAGGTTTCGGTTTACGACGGGTTAGGCGACGCGGAGAAAGTTTGGCGTGATGGCTACGGAGCTTACGAAATTCATACGGAGCCTAATTGGCAAAAAACAATCTTCCGTAAATTCAGCGGAAAGATTAAATTCCGCAATATCGAAGAATACGCACAGTTTTTGGCTGACGAATACGGATGGACAACGCCTGACGCGCGCATTTTCTATAAAGACGGAACAGTCACGGAAATCAATAAACGAAAAGGAGTCCGATAATCATGGCGATTAACATTCCGATATCACCCGATTACCGACTTACATCTGACGTCCACAACATCATCGTAAATGAACGCTATTTCACCGACCCGACCAAAGCGCCTGGCTGGGCGAAGAAACTGGCCGAGAACCCTAACGCCGACCCAACGCCCGTCGAGCGCTGGCGAGAAGTCTCGTATCACGCTACGGTTGATCGCGCCGTCTTGGACGTAATGAACCGACAGATCAAAACGTCGGATGCGGAAACACTGGCGGAGATCGCGCAAATGGTACGGGAATTTCGCAGGGAATTAGCGGCGGCACTGACGATCGAGGGCGCTAATACTACCGACAAATAAAACGGCTAGGAGGCGGTTAAAACGTGGAAAGGACGAAGATGCAAGAAAACGCAGAAATACGGAAGTTAAAAGCGTCTGTACTTCAGACAGAGGACGGCCATTCATGGAGTGCGCCAGTGACGCATGATCTTTGGAGAACTATCGTACCTATCGCGCGTGAATTCGATAAGAAGAACGTATCCATCGGATCATTTTATACGTACCTATTGGCGCACACAAACGGTCAAAAGGGAAGCGGTTGGTATATGGCGGCACCTACACCAGTCGATAAGATAGCAGCCGACTTAATGATCGGGAAGAACCGCATTAACCATCTATCGAAAGTCTTAGAGGCGGTAGGACTTCTCGAAACTGCGTACAATTACGCAGGACGGAAGAAGAGCAAGCTATATTATCCGCAATACTACAGTGCCTTAACGCCGGATGAAATGCGGGCGAATCTAGCTAAGTTATATATTAATAACTGAGAGGTGCGTAATGCCTAAAACGAAGGATCAAGAAATCGCAGAATTACGTCAGGCAATGGCGGCGCTTATTGCGGAAAATGAGCGTATGGAGCGCCTACTGAAATTAATCGAATGGAAGTCGGATGTAGTTGACGAAGACGTCGATACCTTTTCGATAATTATTCTATATGAAATTAACTTACACGCAAAGGAGGCGCTAAAATGAAGCCGGAGGAATTTGATGATCGGGATGCGACCGAACATTTACTCGCGATCAGCTCGCCTGAGCACGTTAAGGATTACGTTAAATTCATACTAGACCGAATGAAGGAGGAGTTAGAATGGGGCGTGAATTAGCTTTTATCGAACTCGTAACCGAAAATTGCGAAGTTATAAAAATAGAACGACAGCATATCGGACGATTTCGTATGGCAAACGTTTCACGATCGATTTTCAGAAGTGCTTCAAATAGTATAAGCGACCATTTAGAAGCGGAAGCGGTGTTTTTGCAGATTTCGGAGAAGGCCAACGTAATGAGTGCGTACGAGGATACGTGGGACGATCAAACAACTACCCCATTCGATCGACTTCGAGAAAATTCCGACATAGTTGCTGTAGACGTTACTTACAAAGACGGCGGATACGAATATATTCACGTGAAATGGGACGGAGACGACTGGACGAACGATATCCAAACCGTTGCGATTAATGAAAACACGGGAGATTTATTCGTTGTGATAAGCGAGGAAACTACTGCCGAAGATCATTTCGAACACGCACTAACGGAAGAGAATAAGGATACGTTTTGGAAAACACTTAATCTAATGGAGGCGTTAAAATGAAGCCTGAAATCACGAAAAAGCAGGCGGAAGCTATAACGTATTTAAGAGGACTCAGCAGGGACGACGAATATATTTTGCGTAACCATCGCGAATATATTATGAATTGCGCGGTACTAAACAAATTAAGTCTCGTATCGTTAGCGGCCGCATTAATCAACGGATATGAGATCGAAAAGTCGCCGGAGCAAAAGGTGCGGGAGTTTTACGATTATAATCACGAAAAACATGAACGATCTGAGGCGCTAAGTCCCGAGGACCATTATACGGCGGGAACCGATTGGGGAATCAGACAAACGCTTAACCATCTCGGCATCAAAATCGAAGGGGTGAATGCGTAATGTACGATACACCGTTATATATCGTAAAAGGTTCATATCGAGTAGGCGGAAACTTTTCGTACTATACGACCGAAGAGGAATATAAACGACTGAAGGCGGTAGGTACCGAACGTTTAATAAATCGCGCCTTCATAACGTTTGATACGACTTGGAACGATAATTATCGGACTTGTCACGGTGAAGTTACGATCTCAACGCGAGGCCTATGCCGATTGAAGCTCGAATATAACCCGGACGCCAAACGTAAGGAGGAACGGGAGAATGACCGAAATAAATAAACCCATCGAAAAATGGACGGCGCGCGACTTCATCGTCTATCTGCACGATCGCCATCTCGAAGTCTACGGCATTAAGTACGTCGCCAATAATCGCGGCATGGAAGCACGGAACCTAAAGACGATGATCGACGAACATGGGGCGGGTATTGTACGGGACTTCATCGACGCCTGCTTTGCGTATAAGAAGCCGACGGCTCAATGGCCCGGTTGCAACTTCGGCTTTATGTTTTCGTATATGCGAGACCGTCACCTGCCGCCGTTACTCTTAAAGCAAAAGACGGTTAAGCAGTCGGAAGAAGACGATCAAAGGGCGGCTGCACAGTCGCAAATAAACTACGGGGAGTTGTTTTAGTATGACGCAATATAAGACGGAAATTCGAAACGCCAAAGTCGGAGAGCGGATCTTGATTACACGTGCTGAATACGCATGGTCATCGTATGAAAACGGTGATGTATTTACCGTAAATAGCGTCGGTATTAGTGGGGTAATGGTAGGTACAGAGCCGATAATTTGGCACCACGAATACGAAGTCATCATCGGAGAACAATCGCCAGCACCGAACCTAGACGAATTGAGCTATGACGAATTAGTTTCGCTAAGCGAAGCCGTAATGAAGACGATAAGAACACGCTCATATAAGAACGGCTACGATCAAGGACGTTTTGATGCGGAAATTGAGGCGGTGCACGGTACGTATGAGAAGTCCAATCAGCATAAACGGGATGAGGTCGTAAAGCAGGCGAAAGAGGACGTAGAATATGTGGTCAGACGATGCTCCACAGCTAGAACCGAATTTATCGTAAATGCTGAAAAAAGAACCGTCGTATCATTGCGTAAGATGCTTAGGGACGGTCGCGTAATCTCTAAAGGAATCGCCAAATGCGACCCTGACGACTGCTTCAACGCACACATCGGTAAGGCTATTGCGCTAAGACGTGCGTTAGGTCTCGAAGTGCCATCGGAGTACTTAAACGTGCCGCAGCCGACAGATGTTCGTGTGGGTGACGTTGTTAATTATCGTAATGCCTACGTTCTTGAAGTCGTTGATGACAGTCATATACCGGGCGCAAAACCAGTATCAACTATAAGAATTAGCGCACTACAAGGCTCCGGTGGTGGCTACGTAATCATTGACGATTCGAGAGCGGGTGAGGGCGAATGATTTTCGACCATAAAACCATCGAACCGTATTTAGATTATACGGAAGGGACGTTACGGGTAGTCGAAGGTACTAATTGTGTCGTTTATATTTTCGTTGAGAAAATTAACGGAAAGGCTCACGTTCTCAACATCGTAGAAAACTAAACCGAAAGGAGGCGACTATGAATGACGAATGAATCACGATGCCTACTCGCAAGCAAATGCGCCCAAGCTGGCGGTGTTAATTGTACGAAACACTGCGAACTGTACCTCGGCTTGCACGGCTTAGATGGCGGCGGCGGACGGTCGGGGGCGGCTGGCTTGGCGGAAGATTATCGTCTAGTGACGCTTCAAAACTCGCCGGCACGCGCAGATCAATACGAAGTTTACCGAGCTGCCGATTCTTATGCGCAGACATTCGAACGCCAATTCGACGCAGAAGCTGATCGCATTAAATCGTTGTATCTCTACAGTAATTCGCCAGGGACCGGCAAAACTACGACGACGGCGGCTCTTCTAAACGAATATTTAACGGTCCATTACATCGGCTCACTAAAGCGCGGCATACAACCCGACCAGCGTCCGGCTTATTTTCTCGATGTTAATGCGTGGCAAAACGAATACAACGAGTTTAATAGACCGCGAGTTCCGGACGCAATCGCAGAGCCGGCAGCCAAACGATATTATGCCGCGCTAGAAGCAGCCAAACGGGCGCCGTTCGCTGTCCTGGATGATATAGGCGTACGAGACGCAACGGACGGATTCCGCGGCGATTTACACACGATAATCAACTACCGCGTGACGAACCGTATGCCGACCGTTTATACGTCGAACATAAAAATGGCGGATCTACCGGAAGTATTCGGAGAAGGGCGACTGGCGGACCGTATCGCCGACCAGTGCAAAGAAATCGTCTTCGCAGGCGGATCAAAAAGGAGGCGGTTGTAAATGAGCGGATTATCATTGACGGAAATTCAATACTTACGTGACCTACTCGTTGCGGATTCGTTGGCTAACGGAGAGGGCACCGCCAAGCTCGCCATTTTCGATAAACTAGATGCGCTTGAATTTGCGGATCATACGCCAGTCTATAAAACTGGCGACCTAGTTTCCGTCGAAGGCTATAAAGGACGCGTCTTCTACATTGACTGCGCTAGGTACATCGAGGAAACGTCGAAAGAGGCCGTCTTTAATTTTATTGAATATGACCTGTACGACGCAATCAACGGCGAATGGCTCGAAGCGTTCGAGGCGGATATGGCGCTCATTGCAGATGCGCTTGTTGCGGAGGATTTCTTGGCGGACTTCAACCTCGAAGACTATCCGCCAGCAAGAAGTACCGTTTATCTAATAAACTACGAAAAGGAGGCGGCTACTATGGCGGCAAAAGAACAGCCGAAAACACCGAGACAGTTAAGCGCGATTGAAGCGGAAAAGCGTAAGCAGGAACGTAAAGAGGCGGCGGCCCAAACCGATAACCTACTCGACATTTACAACTGGAACGAGGCACAGTATGTCAAGACGGGTGACTTAGCGTTTAAGGCGAAGATGGGCGAAGTAATGGCGAAATTGAACGGCGAGGGAGCTGAACGCCGATGAGTTTCGGGACCAGTTTATTATCGAAAGTAATCGAAGCAAACGACCCGTCGGCTTTATTGCGGTATGGCCTAACACGCAAGGATTTCCAAACGGACGGCGAACGGGCAGCCTTCGAGTACATCAGCGCCTACGCGGAAAAGAACGGAAACCAAGCGCCAACCGCCGAGATGGTAGCGACTGAAGTTCCGACCTTCCAGCCGGAGTTCAGTATCGACGCAACGTTCGAGTACTTAGCTAAGAAGGCGAAGGAAACGGCTGCTATGAATGACTTTGCTAATACGGCAGATTCCGAGCTGGCAAAACGGTTCAATCAAGCGCAGGAAAACGGAAATCCGCAGGAATTTTTTGATTGGTTGAAAATCATCGCAGAACAGAATATAATGAGAACAAGAGTTCGTAAAACGGTAGGAACAAACGTCGTGACAGACGTCGATAAGTTCCGTGCCGAATACGAAAAACGCAAGGCTGGCGAGTCTTTCCGCATATGGAATAGCAAGTTTCCGGCGCTTAACAAAGCGATCGGCGGCTACGTCAGCTCGAACATGTACGTTGTGTACGGAAAGTCAGGACGCGGCAAGTCGGCCATTACGCTCGAAGAAGTTATTAATTGCGCAATCCAAGGCGCTAACGTTCTTATTTGGTCGATGGAGATGGGATGGTTTGAGGTCCTCGTACGAATCTACGTATCACTTTCGGGTGATCAAGGCGTTGCTTTAACCGAAATCGACGGTCAACAAATGGAAGCCGGATTTGATTCGAGGGACGTCCGCCAAGGCAAGTTACCGGAAGAGTTCGAGGCGGGCTTTATGGAATTTATCGCGACGCTGAATACGCTAATAGCCGGTTCTATTACGGTTCGTGCTGTGGACGACAAAGACTTCGATTCTCGTTCGTTAAAAGACATTAAAGCGGACATTGAACAAACGAAAGCAGACGTTGTTATGATCGATCCGTTCTACTATCTCGACTACGAATCAAACTCGAATAAAACGACGGGCGGTGCGGCTGCCGATACGTCTAAAAAGATGCGCCGTTTAGCCGGAACGATGGACGTTGTCATTTTCGCAATTACGCAAGCGGGAGAAGATGACGCGACTGAGGACGAGGGCGGAAATCGTGAAATTAAGCTGCCGAAACGAAAAGACGTAAAGAAAACGTCCGCGTTGCTGGAAGATGCGGCGGTATTAATTCCGGTTGATACGAATGCAAGAGAAGGACGCGGCTTGATTGGTGTAAATAAGGGACGCGATGGCGGCGAGGATGAAGTCGTAGAGATCGTTTATCTGCCGCAAGTCGGACTAATCAAGCAAGTGGCGGCCGGAGAGACTGCACTAGATGCTTTTGGATTCTAGATAAATGGTTTTAAATGGAACCAATACCATGAATTACACCATAAATATCTGAATATTTTCGACAAATTACGACGGAAAAACACATAAGAATAGTGTAATATAACGAAAGGAGCCGTATATACATGTCGATTCTTACGATCAATGGCGTCCCTACGGACGTAGATATTCGAGAAGAATTAGAACAATACGAATGGGATCGTCCAACGTGGCACGCTGACCGTTTAACGGCGGCAAGCCCTTTTCGCGACGATCGGACTCCTAGTTTTTACGTTTACTACGAAGACACTCCGACCGCAAAAGCCGGCTATTTCGGAGATAGCGGCACGGGAGAACGCGGCGGATTTATTAAACTGCTTGCGTTTCTGCGCGAAGAAACCGAAGAAGAAACGGTTTTGTACCTCGCCGAGACTTATGGTACCCGCGAAGGCGAAGAACGCCTAAAACTCCGTGTTCCTCGTTTAAAAATCGTTGAGCCTAGACGGCCATTAGCCGAGGATTTATTGGACGACGTTAAAATTGGGCCAAATGAGTATCTGTCTAATCGCGGAATAAGCGAAGAAGTCCAGCGCAAATCAGGCGTAGGTCTAATCGGACAAACGGTAGTGATACCGTGGCGGCTGCCTAATAAGCGCCTGGCAAACGTAAAATACCGATCGACTCGCAATAAAGCGTTTTGGTACGCCAAAGACGGTTTGCCGATTCGCGAATTAATATACGGCATAGACACCGTTTATACTGATCACGCTAAAGCAGCAGTACTAGCCGAGGCCGAAATCGATGCGCATTCGTGGCGAACGGCGGGCTTTTGCGGCATTGCGACAGGCGGAAGTAAATTTTCCGACCGAAAGGCGGACATAATTGCGCAGTCACCGATCGAATATTTAATAGTAGTATCTGACAACGACGAAGCCGGTGAGAAATTGCGGAAGGAGGTCGAGCTAAAGATGCGCGGCAAAGTCAGGCTTGCGCACGGTTATATAACGAAGTACAAAGACGCAAATGAATTATTAATAGCGGAAGGTGAGGACGCTCTTAAGCGAGTTGTTGATCGTGCGGAGGCGGTAAGTATTAACGTGAGGTTCGGGAATATCCGAACTTTCGGTCGGCGGAGGTTGTCTTAACCCTCCGTGTTGCTACCGGATAAAGGACGCCAATTATATAAGGCTTCGACCGGGCAGTCGAGGCAGCGCGCAATAGAATACGCCATTTCAACGTTAGGGACGTTTCTAAGCGCTATGTAATCGGAAAGCTGCGTTTTTGAGATACCGACCATTTCTGCGAGTTGGATAAGCGTATAACCACGTCTATAACACAGTTCCTTTATCCGGCAATTGACGACCGAATACTGCGAGATAAACACCTCCGCAAAGCAAAATGACGCGTGCTTTACGAAGGAAATTATACCACATAACCGCGCCGATTAAATGGTCATTCGGGCGGATTTGGAAGAATACGGACAACCTTTTCGATAGGCACGTCCAATTCGAGGCAAATACGTTCCAGTACTCGAAACTCTAAGTTAGCGCCATTCATCGCAGGTTCCTTTGTAATCTTAGCCTGAGTAGACGACGACATAAAATTGCGCAAATAACTTTTTGATTTGCCTTGTTCTTTTAAAGTGTCAAAAAGCGGCGAGAAATCAACCAATTCAACCACCTCCGTATTTTATTGGAAAAATATTTAAAATAAATGTTTACGTACGCGAACATTTATTGTATACTTCAATTATACTCAACCTATATAAAAAGACAAGAACAAACGAAGGGGGTCAGAGCTTTTGGAATCGATCAGAAGAGAATTATGTAGTTTGATTGAAGACAATGATTTGAAGTATAACGAAATCGCAAAAATCATTCGAGCAGATAAATCAACCATGACGCACTTCCGGAATAATGGAACTATTAGCTTTAGAGCACTTGTAATCCTCGCACACTTCCTTTTTCCGAACAACTCAAATAAAAAAATTTCCGAATGGTGTTTGTCGATTCAAAAGACTGATAACAATGATTACTTAAAACAAATGATGGAGTACGCAGCAGTTACGAGAAACACAAATTTATTAAACTCGTTAATCAATGTTCACAAAAAGACATTCGGTTTAGAAGACCATGTTCAAATTTACAAAACTATCTTGAATTACATTAATGCGGAAATTAGTATTGATGATATGATCGAAACAATGAGCCTTTTTTCAAAGAGTAAGCACAAAGAATTACGAATATTATCTTCGATCTATATGTGTTATGGTTATTATGGAAAGGGTCAGATTCACTCGATCCTAGAGCTGGCGCCTTCAATCGGAGACAGCATCAAGTCATTAGGCGATAAGAAGAAGCTATTCATAAAAGAGTGCTACGTGCATCGATTCGCTGAGTTGATGTCGCCTGTGTACTTACGTTTAAATAATCTCGGCGCAGCCAAACACTACGCAACCATAATTAAGAACGGAAACATCTCGAATAAATCCGTTTCTGACGCGAACTATATTTTAGGCATGATTGCGATGTCAAAAGGTAAAAGAGATGCGATGGCCATATTTGAAGAGAGTTATAAATACGCTTATAAAACAGGTGTTGATTTCGTTATTACAAACGCAAAAAACAACTTCCTACTTGCAGAAGCGTATGTTAATAGAAAAGACCCCGATAAACTGTCAGCATTACTAGATCAATTAAAGGAGGTGATATACGAAGAGAGAACGGACGACTTTTACATATACCTCGAAAAATATAAAAAAGGTAGTGTCGAAGGGCTATTCGAATGCCATCGTCAATTTCTATTCAATTCAGACTTTTTCTTTTCAGCGTTGGTAATGAGAGATTTTAAAGACGCTGGGGTGCCTAAGTACCTAATTGATACATTTTCAAACTACAACTACACGAAAAAGGGGATGCTTTATTTTGAAGAAGATTTTATTGAGTGTTTTATTGATTTCAGCAATCGCGGTATCAACTGTACAGCTTAACAAAGGAACGGACGGGGCGCTAGAAGCAGAGCAACCATACAAAACAGCAGACATTCGTCCAGGAGGATAACGAGGCCATTAGGCTTCTTTTTTTTTGTCTAAAAATAGAATCTAGTTTAAAATCAAAATCTTTTTTTAGTTTTTCAACTTTCAAATATTACATAGTTGCTTTTGGTACTATATGGACATGGAAGAAAAATTATAAAAAACTTTAAATCAAATGTCCCGATTCTAACAGACCATATGCGACTGTATAAGTGTAAGGGACGGGAGGAGAAAAACACTTGAATAAACAAAAATTTAATAGACTTCAATTAGCCGCAGATTACGGAGCGATTCCGTATGTACAAAGAGAATCGCAACGAATCGCACACTTAGTTCCCGACCAAACATCGTTCGAGCAGCGTTGCTTAAACTCAATAGGCTACTGGCTGGAACGGTACGAAGGAAATGGCCGCGATAAAAAAGCGCTAATTCAGCGCATTATCGTAAGGGAACGAAATAAGTACCTGAAGGCATCACGAAAAGAAGTGGCACTATCAATAGAAGGAATGCGAGATGACGGTAATGTCTCGTGGGAGCCTCAAGACGTTTTGACGGACGTCGAAGGCGAAGTTTTGTTAAAAGAAAAGACCGCCCTGTTGACGCAAGGCGATCTCCGCAAAGAATTAATACTCAAGTGTTGGAGCGAAGGATGTACGAATATGGCCGAAATCTCCACGTTGTTGACGCAACGTATTGGAGGAAATTTCGAAGCACATCGCAAGTTCATCCGTCGTTTCCGTTTACACTGCCAGCGCGAACTAACAGCATAACCACGTATCTAGGCACGAGGGCTTCGCTACGTATTTTAATGATAATCGATTGAGAATCGAATTTCAAGCGAACACCATGCGAACAACCCTTCGTCTAGTACGTTTAACCTAATCAAAAAGGAGACTAACGTACTATGAAACAACCTACAAACGATTTCCCACCCGCAATCAATATCCAAA
The DNA here is from genome assembly GCF_000701305.1 of Bacillus sp. UNC125MFCrub1.1. Taxonomy (NCBI): domain Bacteria; kingdom Bacillati; phylum Bacillota; class Bacilli; order Caryophanales; family Bacillaceae; genus Bacillus; species Bacillus sp. UNC125MFCrub1.1. The sequence continues at coordinate 390,241 of NZ_JNIG01000009.1, read as the reverse complement.
AATTAACGGAATTACAATACGAAGGTTCATTGAACCGCGAAGATGATCCGGCTGACTTTTATCGTCCTGCGACCATTAAGGCGGTGCGCGTCGGATGAAACCTTCCGAAATAACCATAACCCACCACGCAAAGAAGCGATTTAGAGAACGGTTTGGCATCGATAACCAACACGTCGCATGCAATTGGATCGCGCAGAAGATGGAACACGCTCGGTATCTTGGAATTACCGTAGATGAATCCGGAAAAGAGGCTCGTATGTACGCGAGTAAAGGCGTAGTTTTTCATTTTGCGGTAGATTCAAACGTCGTTATTACCGTTTATAAGGAAAAAGATAATGCCGGATCAAAAGCCAAGCATTTACTTATTGACGCCTATAATATCGTACAAAAGAACGCAACTGAAACGATTAGTCAATACGAATCATTTTCGGCTGAATTAGACGAAGAAATACGCTGGCTAGACGAAGAACTCAAACGTACGCGATCGAAAGCCAAAAGAATGGCGCTACAAGCTCGAATTAACGCCGTTCAGATGCGCTTCAACGAACTGCCTACCGAATCGCTCGAAATCAAGCGCAAGGTAACACGCTATGCGAGAGGAGTTGCCGCGTATGTTTGACGACTTCCTAATGTACTTCGCATTCGTCGGTAGCATCTCGGCCTTTATTATCGGCGGCATGTATTGGTCGATTGTGCGCGAAGAAAGACGGCATAAAGGCGGCAAGTGACCGCCGACGCTCGGAGAATACCGGGGCGTTCGTTAAGTAAAACTGTCGCGTCGCTATGCCGTGCGCTGGCGGCGTCTCGGGCGCAGATACCGGTGTTTTGCGAGGGTCAAACCCTAAAACAAATTAACGGAGGTAATCGGATGACAAAGTACACTAGCGGAGCTGACGCTCTAAACGCATTGAACGCAACAAATGAAGGAGGCGGCGGAGGTAATAGCGCCGAGTTTGCGAGCTTCAAGACGGGCACGGTTTATAAGGTACGCGTTATGAGTGCTTTCGATCTAATTCGCTTCTTTTCATACGGAATCTATAAGAAAGTAAATTCGTTCTCAGCGGCTAATCCAAGTACGCTAAACAAAAACGGCTTTCCTGAGTCGAATCTAACGTCATGGGATCGCGCGTGGAAGTATTACCAAGACCAAAAGAAAGCGGCGGCTGATCGAGGCGACGCCAAAGCGGAAGAGGCAGCTAAGCAAGAGGCGGCCAAGTATCGCGTCAAAGAACGATATGCGCTCGGTTTTATTAACCTTGAAACAGGCCAACCGATCATCGTCGACCTTTCTAAAACGCAGGCTACGACGGTTCATGCGGTTATTAAAAAGCAGGAAAAGAAACTCGGTCGCATCGCGTTTGAATTGGAGAAGTCCGGTTCAGGCACGAACACAGTCGTTTCATTAACGCCTCTTATCGATATGGAAGAAGACTTGACGGAAGCTGAACGCAAGCATTTTGCGAACCAAGACGGTAAAGAATTCGATATGGCTTTATTTGACGGCTTAATTTACGAAGCTGACGAAAAGGAAATGCTCGAAAACCTTGTCGCGGCCGGCTTTAACTTGGCGTTGATCGGCGAATCGCTTGATGGCAGCGCAGTAGACGAAGAACTACCAGCCGAAGAAAAATTCGAATTTTAAGGAGGACGCATAGATGCGAGAAATTAAAACGGAAGCGCAGACGTTAGATTTATCGAAAAAGGTCACCGTAGAAGTTTCGTTGGCGGAGTTGATCGTAATTTCCGCTTCACTATATGAATGCGCACAAGACGATGTGGAGGAGGCTATCGCAACGTGCGGCCCTTATAACCGCGTAGCCGACCTAATTGCGGGGAATATTCCGAAAACGCATGAATTAATGGATAATGCAGACGGTATTTTACGTAATTATCTGCCTCTGAAGGAGGACGAATAGATGGCGCACAAAGAAGAAACGATCGGCAAATTCGCCGAACTGATCGCACGCGCTGCCTTAATGGCGGCCGGCTGGTCAGGCGTTAGTAAGCCGGAAACCGAAGAGCCGTATGATATTCTCGCAGCCGAGCCGATCACGGGCGCAATCAAACGTATCCAGGTAAAGACGATTCGTGACCGTCGGGACAGCCGCGGGTGCTTAACGGTCAGCGGACGGAAGAACACCGGTCAGGCTTATACGAAATCTGATACGGATTATTTTATCGGCGTGCTGATCGAAGACAACGAGACTAAAGCGTATATGTTTGAATGTCGAAATATTACGGACTATTGGATGCCGCGTAAGAACGAAGGCGTCCGGGCATGGCACGAACTTAAACTTAACTTAGACCGCGCATACCTGGCGGCATTAGAAAACGAAGCGGAGGCGGTTTGACCTAAACGGGTCGGACGGTCAATAAAAGGAGGACGAAACGATGGCGGCATTAAAAGGCGTAAAGACGCTCGATATGGTGGACGGTGAAATTACGAAAGTTGCGTATGAAGGTGCGGAGTATGAGCGCGTTGAGGGGGAGGCGGAGGTTGGCGATATTATTCGTCTACCAGGTAATTCGTATAAACATGCAATTCCCGGCGGATTCTACGCCGTAATCTCGGTTATTGATAGAGATGTAATTGTTATGGAGAACTGCGGTAATCATCATCGTTGGACGGCCGGGTTGTATGAGCTATTCCGTAAGAAGCACGTACGGCTAAAAGTCGGTGATTATGCGAAGGTAGTTGACGGATGTATTATCGGTGATGCGGGAAATATCGTTAAGATTTCGGCTGATGATCACGGTAATATTCCTTATAGATGTGACGTTATTACAGGCCGTAGAACCGGAGACTGGTTCTGGGCATGTGAATCCGAGCTAGTCCTCGCAACCGAAGACGAAGTCGCAGCCGCCAAAGAAGCGGAAGCAAAACGATCTATCGAAGCGAAATGGGCGAAGATCGGACGTAAAGTTGACGAGTATAAAGTCGGCGATATTGTTGCGTATGATGACCAGGCTTGGTTCGGTAATTCAGGCATCGGAGAAGTAACCGAGGCTACTAACGAAAATAACTACACCCGCGTAGATGCGACAAATAGCAGAGGAACACGCCTTAATTACTGCTTAGATCCGGAAAAACTAACGCTAATCACTCCGGTCGAGGCACGTTTTGATCGCAGCTAAATGCGCCGACTGCCAAGCGCCCATTAACGAAGGCCAGTCCGCCGTTTACGACTCACTTTACGATGTATATTGTTGCGACGGCGATTGCTGGTCGGAGTTTTATGCGGAAAATGAAACGGATCATAGACGGAAGTGGACGGAAACTATCGACTTTTAACGAAGAAGGGAGGACGCGACGTGGAAATCAAGCCGTTAAAACTAAACGTAAATGCGGGCAAAGCGGCGCCGGCGACCGAAGTTGCTAAACGTAAGCAAGCGGCCAACGCCGTCGAGCCAATCGAGGATGCATGGCGTCGCATCTACGCAAGCAAACTTAGCGATTCGGACCGGCAGAAATTAGACGAAGTCAAGGCGGCTATGGAGGACGGACGCTTGGCGCGCGATCCTTCTGACTGCGTTAATAAGGCGGGCAAGCCGAAGAAATTCAGCAAGGCGGAAGCGCTGCGTCTTTGGAAAACGGTGCAAGCGCAGGCCCGCGAGGAAAAACTGCGCAAGATGGTCGAAGAGACGCCAGATAATTACTGGTTAATAACGGATGAAAAGCGGCTCGCAGAATTTGTCGCGCTGCTCAAAAACGAAGAAGAAATCGTATTTGACGTAGAAACGACCGGCGTAGACGTGTGGAACGATTATATTGTCGGCCATGTGATCACGGCGATCAAAGCGGACGTACACGCTTATATTCCAACGCGACATAAAACGGATCGACCGCAATTGAGCCGAGACCTAGTAAACGAAGCGCTACGACCTTACTACGAAGATCCGACCGTCGGCAAACTCGCCCACAACGCTAAGTTCGATATTCATATGCTTGATCGCGAAGGCATTAATCTGCGCGGACTTACGTGGGATACGCAGGAAGCTATGCGACTTCTAAACGAAAACGAACCGTCATTTGCGCTAAAGAATCTCGTTACAAAGTACCTACGCATCGAGTCGAGCACTTACGGGGATTTATTCGGAAAGATTGGCTTTGACGAAGTAGACGACTTAGATATTGCGCTTTCCTATGCGGCTAAAGACGGTGACGTGACGCTTAAACTGCGGGATTTCCAACGAGCATACCTCGCAAAGATGCCGGAAGTGCTGTGTTATTACAAAACAGTAGAAGTTCCGTTGATTGGCGTAGTTCAGCAGATGGAGACGACCGGCTTCGATATTGATTTAGAATACGCCGAGGAATATGGGCGCGAATTAAAGGACGGCTTAGACCGTTTATACGATGAATTAATCGCAGCTTTAGGCGACGTCAACATAAATTCTCCGGCGCAGTTAAAGCCGGCACTTGAACGGGTGACTGGTGAATCACTAGCGTCAACCGATGCGAAAAAGGTACTTAAACCACTCGCGAAAAAGTATCCGGTAGTTAAGAAGCTACTCGAATATAAAGACAGCTTTAAGTTGTATTCAACGTATATCAACGCATTGCCGGAGCTAATCGATCAAAAGACCGGCAAGCTGTACACGAACTTCAATCCGAATGGAGCGAAGACGGGTCGGTTCAGTTCCGGCGGCACAGGCGTTAACCTTCAGAATCAGCCGAAAAAAGCTCGTAAGTTATTCGTGGCACCTAAAGGCTACGCAATACTAGGCGGTGACTGGAGCCAACAAGAATACCGATGCCTAGCGTACTTTACGCAAGATCCGAAGTTGGTCGATAACTATTTCCGCGGTGACGATTTATACGCATCTATCGCGGCAGAAGTATTCGGCAAGCCAATCGAAGAATGCGGAGATGGTTCAGTCTATCGTAAACAGGCGAAGGTAATTATGCTTGCGGTTGCTTACGGAGGCGGTGCGAACATGTTAAAAGACGCGATCGGCGTAGAAAAGCATGAGGCGCAAAAGTTCCTCGACAGCTTCTTCGAGAGATTTCCGGTCGTAAAGGAATGGGTCGAATCGAACCAGGCGTTCGTGAAAAAACACGGCTTCGTTTGGATGGATCATTTACAGCGGAAGCGACGCCTGCCTGACGCAAAAGATCGAGGTGCAAAAGGGCACTACTCGGCGGTATTTACGCAGTCAACGAATGCACGTGTTCAAGGATCGGCCGCGATTCAAACAAAGGCGACCATGATTGCGCTTCAGGAGCTATGCGATAGAAAGACGGCTGAAGGACGGGGAGAATGGCGCTTATGGTGCGTTGTTCATGACGAGGCGCTTTTATTAGTGCCGGATACACTTACGCAGCAAGACGTAAAAGACTTCGAGGATGTAATGGTCAATACGTATGTTTTCGGAAACATACCGAATAAGACGGACATCGAGATAAGCCGTAGATGGGGCGAGGGTTTGAAGATCGACGAGTTTTTCAGCGGTGAGGTAAGTCGCGGAGATTATCCGAACGTGGAAGATTACGAAAAACAAAAACGGATTGTCGGCGAAGGCTGGCAAGGAAAAGGGGCGGTTTAATGATTCCACAAACATACGTAGTGCTCGATTTAGAAACGACAGGACTCGATCATAAAAAGGATCAGATTATCGAGATCGGAGCAATTAAAATTCGACTTGGCGGGCGACTATGTGCATTCGAAGAAGTAAGCCGTTTTCATACGATGGTCGCATTAGAAGAAGGTCGCGATCTACCCGAATTCATTACGAATTTAACTGGGATCACCGAGACCGACCTCGAAGACTCCCCGGAAGAGTGGGACGCGCTGGACGAATTACAAAACTTCATCGGAGACGCTATCGTTGTTGCGCAGAACGCACCGTTTGATCTTTCGTTCATTAGTCGCGGCGGCATCGAGCCGGAACGCTTCTATTGTACGAGAGCTATGGCGCGCTTTGTAGAACCGGAATTATCGGCGTCTTTAAAAGACGTTACTAAACGAAACGGCATTTCACTAGCCGGACATCATCGTGCGCTAAATGACGTAGAAGCAACGATCGAAGTTTTCCGTAGGTATTTGCCGCGAGTAGCCGAGGAATATAACGAATTTGCGAACGTAGTTATGGAGGCGCCGGACCGACCGTTGAAATTCGTTCCCAAGCACGCCATCGTTTGGGAGGTTCAGATGGTTGCGCTAGCTAAAGCGGATCTGTTGCGTATTTACCAGGCGCTAAGAGATAACGAAGCGATGTCGTTAAAGATCGGTTCTATCATCGAGCGCAATATGAAGGGACGTGATTAATTGACGGCAGACAAACGAAAATTAGCGGCTCAATTACTTAGTAACGACGGTTCTTCCGAGCCATCATTTGCGCAATCAATCGCGGATGAACTTGTATCGTATCTTAACGAATGGCACTCGCTGCCTGAGACGTGGGATAACCAACTAGACGCAGATATTCACCGATGGTATTCGGAAGCACCAAACGTATTTCCGAAGCGCCCGTATTTCTCACCGTCGGCAGCAAACGCATGTCCGCGCGAACTATATCACAAGGCATTGAACGCGAAGAAGGACGTCGAAGCCAAGCCGCCATATCAAGGACGATGGACGCGTCTAGGGACGGCGATAGGCGATATGATCCAGCGAGATATCTTATTTATGGCGAAGCACTTCGGTAAAAAGACCGGTCGCGTGTGTCCGTTTGACTTCGAACGCAACGAAGACGGAACGCCGGTATTTGAGGACTTCGCCAAACGGAATCATAAGATCGAGCGCGGCGGGCAGACGTTTTATCTATACGGGACCTGCGACGGTATTCTGCGGTACGTGACGGTAGACGGCGAAATCTTACGGGTTGGCCTCGAAATCAAGTCGAAGCAAACGACCGCAGCCAAGACATCGCTACACTCGATGCGTGAACCGGAAGCAAAACACGTAGCACAATGCGTGACTTACGGACCGATGTATGGCGTCGATTACTACGTTATTTTGTACGTCAATGCGTCCAAGAAATCGTGGGTGTATCCGGAAGGCGAGTTCGAGAAGTCGCCGGACATCCGAGCATTCGGCATCGAAATCAAACCGCACGACATCGACGCGATTCTTGATAGATTCGTAGATATCCGAAACGCGGTCGATGCGGGTACGCCGCCAGCGCTTGATCTAGGAGCATGGACGTTCAACAACTATAAGACGACGATTGCTAAGTCGCTGAAGGACGAGGAACTACAGACCATCCGCGAAAAAGTAGCGCAAGTACGTAGGTCGGGCATGTACGCGAGCACGAAGCAACAGTACGCGGAAGCACTTGCGTTTATCGAAAGAGTACGAGAAGGAGAATCCGCATGACCGCCTCCAAGCCTATCCGGTGCCTTGCGTTCGACACATCGATGACCTGTCCGGGCGTCGCGATCATAGAAGTCCGCAAAGGTAAGCCGACAATCAAGGCGCTAGGCCACGTCAAGCCGAATACGAGTCGGTCACATGCGCACAGGGCCGAGGTCATCGAAGGATGGGCGATGATGTTTCTCGACAAACACGTAAGCGCGTCCGGCTTTGATTACGTGGTGCGCGAAGACTTTGCCGGCAAGACATCGCGGTCGAATTATCCGGTACTCAGCGCATGGAACGCGTGTGAACGAGCGACGTCGCGCTTCGGGCTGACCTTCGATAAATATAAGAAGCCGGGCAAGAAGACGGAAGACCTCGGCATATCTGCGACGCGGGTCAAGTCGTTAGTCGCCGGATCGGGCAACGCAGAAAAAGACGAAGTAGAGGCGGGCGTAAGACGGCTAACAGGCTACGAGGGCGCCTTCGCAAACTTCGATGAATCGGATGCGGCTGCGATTGGGCTGGCGTGGCTGATCGATGCGGGTGTAATTGAGAAACCGAAAGGGGCGAAATAGATGGACCGTTTGCTAAATATCGGGGTCGTTGTGTGGATTGCGCTAGTTCTGTTTTTTGTCGTAATTGTAGCGCCAGTATATACGATTGCTTCCTACGCCAATAAGAACTCGTACGAAATTAAGGTGACGGAAAAAGAAACGAAGAATTCCAAAGAGTCCTCTAAGTATCTGATTTTCGGCATTGACGACGAAGGGAACGAAAAAGTTTTCGAAAATACCGACGCTCTGTTTGCTCGTAAGTTTAATTCTAGTGATCTCTACGCGAAGATTGAAGTCGGCAAGACTTACGAGTTTAAGACGATAGGTTTCCGTATTCCGTTTTTATCTAAATACGAAAACATAATGACGGTAAAGGAGGCGGGCGCAAATGGATAAAGCGATGGCTTACATCGACAAATTAGCCGCAAAGCTCGGAGTGGCGGCGGAACATGTTTACGGGGTGCTCGTTAAGCAGCAACACGTCTTCGGAATCGTCAACGTGGCCGTAGGCGTTGCCTCGTTCGTGATATTTGCGGCTTTAGTTCGCCTGACATATTTAATCATCGCAAATGGAGAACGGCCTGCGTGGGGTGAAGATGAGTCGTTTTACTATAAGCTGCGGAATGTGGGTGACGGAGGTTTGTTTATCGTAATCATCGTCGTCACCGTCGCGACTTTAATTACCGGAATGGTGACGATACCTATCGGTGTCATGAAAATGCTGAGTCCGGAATACTACGCAATCAAAGAAATCCTCGACACGATCGGAGGTAAATAACGATGGAAGATACGCCTAACGTTACTATATCGCAGGAGTCATACGATAATCTGATAAACGCTTCGGTTGCGCTGGTCAATCAGTTGCGGCAAAAAGAAGCGGATAAAACGGCGGTCATTACGCCTGAAGAAGCCGAGTTTGCTAACGCGTTCTTCTCGTATTCAAAAGAGACGTTAAAGGTCGTTAATGAACGATATGGAGACGTGATTGAAGCGGCGGATAAACACAAAGTTAGCGCGGCTGAGTATGCGGAAATGTACAAAGTGCCTATCGCAAATTTAACCGATATGAAGCGTCGCTTAGAAGTCGATTTGATCGATCATGAGTACCGCCTAAGTCGACTCGAATCTAAACGGATTGAGACGGAAATCGAACGTGACCGGACGGCTGCTAGGATTGCGGAATTAGAAGCGGAAATTGAACGGAGAGGTGGACGCAGATGAGGACGAGAGAAGAAATAGAGACGGAACTTTTCGAAATTTACGACGGAGTTGAAACGGTTAAAAACGAACTAGATGATTCAGAACGTGAATTAAGTCGCTTACTTGATGTATTAATCGAACTCGAAGCCGAACTTTCCGCGCTAGATGAATCGGAAGGTGAGGACGAATGATTACGTACATTGCGCTATTCTGCCTCGCGATTCTTGCTTTAGCGAAAAAACCACCGATGACTTACGATGAAATTTTGGGATGCTTACTCTATTACGTACTCCTTTTTATCCCGATTGCGGTATTACTAGCGCACGTAGCCGGAGCTAATATATGATCGTATATTTCTACTCGCTGACGGGAAACGTGCGACGATTCATCGCGAAGACCGGACTAGGCGGCCAGGCACGTGAACTAAAGACGGGCGAGGTCGTTGAGGAACCGTTCGTACTCGTAACGCCAACTTACGACTTCGGTCAACCGCCCGCAACGGTCAGCGAATGGCTTAAGGATAACGGCGACTTGATGGTCGGGGTAATGGCGTCGGGAAATCGCAATTGGGGCGACGGCTTTGGCGCGGCTGCCGACGTTATTGCGACGCTTTATAACGTGCCGGTGATCGGAAAATTCGAATTAGCAGGGACGGAAGAGGACGTTAGATTATTCACGGAAAGGGTGAAGGCGCTTTGAAGCGACACATCGAGTTAAATAACGAAATTATGATTCAAAAAGACGGGCGGTTTCAATTCGAAAAAGACGAAGAGGCCGTCCGTGCTTATTTTATAGACTACGTAAATCAAAACACCGTATTTTTCCACGACTTACGCGAGAAGCTCGACTATCTACGCGATAACGATTACTACGAGACGGAATTCCTAGACGCCTATACATTTGAGGAAATCAAAACGGTCTATAAAACGGCCTATGCCGCAAAGTTCCGATTCCCTTCGTTCATGAGCGCATTCAAATTCTATAACGACTACGCGCTGAAGACGAACGATCGCAAAAAGATCCTCGAACGCTACGAAGACCGCATCGCTTGCTGTGCGCTGTATTTCGGAAAAGGAGACGGCGCCAAAGCGATCGAATTCGCAAAACTAATGATTCGCCAGGAATATCAGCCGGCGACGCCTACGTTCTTGAATGCCGGACGCAAACGCAGAGGCGAGATGGTGTCGTGTTTTCTGCTTGAGGTGGGTGATTCGCTGAACGATATTTCACGCGCAATCGACATTTCGATGCAGCTATCGAAGTCAGGCGGAGGCGTATCGCTTAATCTTTCAAAAATCCGCGCAAAAGGCGAGGCGATTAAGGACGTTGCCGGAGCGACAAAAGGCGTAGTCGGCGTAATGAAGCTGCTCGATAATGCGTTCCGATATGCGGATCAGATGGGCCAGCGGCAAGGTGCGGGCGCAGCGTATCTAAACGTATTCCACGCGGATATAAACGATTTCCTAGATACGAAAAAAATCTCGGCAGATGAAGACGTCCGAGTCAAAACGTTATCGATTGGCGTCGTTGTGCCCGATAAGTTCATCGAACTAGCGCGAGAAGATCGTCCGGCTTACGTTTTCTACCCGCACACGGTCTACAAAGCATACGGCACGCATCTTGACGAGATGGATATTGGCGCAATGTACGATGAGCTCGTAAATAATCCGGCGGTGCGTAAAGAACGGATTAACCCACGTCAGCTACTCGAAAAAATGGCCGTACTGCGCTCCGAGTCAGGATATCCGTACATGATGTTTCAAGACAACGTTAACCGTGAACATGCGTTGAATCATATCAGCCGCGTTAAATTCTCTAATCTCTGTTCTGAGGTGCTTCAGAGCAGTAAAGTATCGCAGTACACCGACTATGGAGAACCGGACGACATCGGCTTAGACATTTCGTGCAACCTCGGCTCACTCAATATCGCGAATGTGATGGCGGGTGGCTCAATCGAAAACGCCGTCAAATTGGCCGTCGATGCGCTTACGGTTGTCTCAGAATCTACGAATATTAAAAACGCGCCAGCCGTCGCAAAGGCTAACCGCGAGATGCGTTCTATCGGGCTGGGCGCGATGAATCTGCACGGCTATCTAGCGCAGAACGGAATCGCCTATGAATCGGAAGAAGCGCGGGACTTTGCCAACGTATTCTTCGCGACTGTTAACTTTTGGACGTTAGTGAGTTCGAATGAATTAGCGCGTAAGACGGGAACAACGTTCGAGGGCTACGAGGGATCTTCGTACTCAGACGGAAGTTACTTCAATAAGTACGTTAACGGAAATTACCGTCCAAAAACGGATAAAGTAAAATCGCTATTTAGTCGTATTTGGCTTCCGGATGAGCAGAACTGGTCCTATCTCGCGCAATGTGTTAAGGACTACGGACTCTACCACGCCTATAGACTTGCGATTGCGCCTAACGGATCTATTTCGTATGTGCAGTCGGCGACGGCTTCGGTCATGCCGATTATGGAGCGCATTGAGGAACGAACTTACGGAAATTCGAAGACGTACTACCCAATGCCGGGATTATCGCCGCAAAACTGGTTCTTCTACAAGGAAGCGTACGACATGGATATGTTTAAGGTCGTCGATATGATCGCAACAATTCAGCAGCACGTCGACCAAGGTATCTCATTTACGCTGTTCTTAAAAGATACGATGACGACGCGTGATCTGAATCGGATTGACCTATACGCGCATCACAAGGGAATCAAGACGCTTTATTATGCGCGCACTAAAGATACGGGGCAGGAGGGGTGCTTGTCATGCGCAGTATAAGACGTGAAGTTGAGGACTTAGCGTGTCAGATTTCGTGTAGCGTAGATCACGGGGAGTGTTTCTATGATGCGGAGATGTTAGACGAATTTATCGCGGACTTAGATCGGATGAAGAATCTAGCGCTCGCCTATCATCGCGAGAATAAAGACGAAATGGAGGACGAATAATTGACGACATTCACAGCGGCCAACTGGTCGCAACAAGACGACGGATTCACGCAGATGTTCTACGATCAGAACGTTAAGCAGTTTTGGCTACCAGAGGAGATTTCGCTAAATGGCGACCTCCTCGCGTGGCACGAACTCAAACCGGCCGAACGCGATACGTATATGAAAGTGCTCGCCGGCCTGACTTTATTAGATACGGAGCAAGGCAACACCGGCATGCCTGCGATTATGGCGCACGTAGACGGGCACCAACGCAAGGCCGTCCTTAATTTCATGGCGATGATGGAGAACGCAGTCCATGCGAAGTCCTATTCGAATATCTTTCTAACGTTGGCGCCTTCGGAAACTATTACGGCCGTCTTCGAGTGGGTTAAAGAAAACCGGTATTTGCAGCGCAAAGCGAAGCTGATCACTGACCTTTATCGCGGTATTAAGGAAGGCGACGATATTTCGCTGTATAAAGCGATGGTGGCTTCGGTGTACCTCGAAAGTTTCCTATTCTACAGCGGCTTTTACTACCCGTTGTATTTCTACGGGCAGGGGCGCATGATGCAGAGCGGCGAGATTATCGGGCTTATCATTCGTGATGAAGCGATCCACGGCGTTTACGTCGGTTTGCTCGCGCAGGAAATTTATAACCGGCAGACGGACGCTACGAAGGCGGATCTACACGAATGGGCGGTCGGGTTATTAGCGGATCTGTACAAGAACGAAGTCGCATATACGGACGATGTTTACGGCGCGGTCGGCTTGGCGCACGATGTTAAGGCTTTCGTTAGGTACAACGCGAATAAGGCGCTTATGAACCTCGGATTTGATGCGCATTTTCCGGATGAACCGGTCAATCCGATCGTGATTAACGGACTGAGTACGAAAACGAAATCCTTTGATATGTTTAGTTTAAAAGGGAACGGATACAAAAAGGCTACGGCTGAAGCAATTCGCGACGAGGACTTCTTTTTCGATGATTAGCGATGAGTTAGTCGGTAGGTTCTTCAAAAACAATGCTGATCAATCGTATCAAGTTGTGCGTTTCGTCGGGAGGAAAAAGAACGGAACTTCAGTATTTCGTATTCGTTTTATTGAAACTGGCTACGAAAGAGACGTAGAAAAAGTCGAGATAAAGCGAGGCAAAATAAAAGACCGATTCCAGCGTTCAGTCTTCGGGACTGGTTATTTGGGAGATACGAAGATGGTTGGATATAAGCGCGAGTATAGCGTGTGGGCGGGTATATTAGAACGTTGTTATGACAAATCTAGCAGCGGCTATCCTAACTACGGAGGGGCTGGCGTTTCCGTCTGTGAACGTTGGCATTCCTTCGAATTATTTTTGAATGATATTACGGGCATTGAAGGGTTCGACAGGGAACTTTTCGATCAAGGGAAACTTGAGTTAGATAAGGACATAAAACAGTTCGATTTATGTAAATCTAAACGAGTGTACTCAGCGTCTACGTGCTGCTTCGTGACAAGAGAGATTAATAGAAAATATCGAGATGTTTCGGCAACAAAACTACTATTCAAAGCAACGTCGCCTTCCGGAGAATCATTTACGGTTTCCGGCCTACGACCCTTCGCAGCCAAACACGGGCTACATCGTCCGATCATTAAGAAATGTCTTCGTGGTGAACGCACAGATTACAACGGTTGGACTTTCGAACTCATCCGCGAGTCTAATTGGGGACGAAGTAAAAGCGCCTGATAATCGGGTATTTTTATTTTCCTGCCGATTAATGTCCCGATTTCCGCCGCCCACATGCGACTGTATAAGTGAAAGCGAAAATAAGGAGCTGATCGTATGCGACAGACGATTAACCGAGGCGCTTTAATTGCGGCGTCAATCGTGCCGGCCTTTTGGTATGCACATGCAGCGGGCTTTTGGTGGTTCGTGGCGGCAGGTGCGCCGTTCTTACTATACGTAATGACGCTACCGTTTGAGGACGGTAAGAAGGCGGAGGAGGGCGAGTAGATGAGCGCTATCGACGCAGAAGTATCCGACCTACTTGGTAAGACCCTCGTTGAGGTTACGCAGCACGGAGACGACGTATTATTTTTCGTTACAGAATGCGGAAAAGAGTACCGCATGTACCACTATCAGAACTGTTGCGAAGACGTCCATATAAACGATATTTGCGGGGACCTTTCCGACTTAATCGGTCATCCGTTATTGATGGCGGAGGAAGTTACTAACGAAAAAGAGCCGCCGGAAGAAGATCATCACGGATCATATACGTGGACTTTTTACAAGTTCGCGACCATCAAAGGCGACGTGACTATTCGTTGGTTCGGATCATCTAACGGCTATTACTCGGAATCAGTCGATTTCGAACTATTGGAGGGCGAGTAGATGAATAAGTTAAATATCGAAACTAAGAACGGTATTCATTACTGTGCGCACGCAACTGATTCCGAACTAGACGAGTTTAAAGACGACGTAACGTACTACGAACGTGACTACGCAGAAGTAAAGTGTGCCAAGACAAAAAGAACCCTCGTTTTTAAGCGAAGTGAAATTTCGGCCTATTCTTACGGAAAAGTTGAGGAGGAGGAATCGAAATGAACGTAAATATTAAACGGCTATCAGCCGACGCAACTACGCCAACATACGCACATTCGACGGACGCCTGCTTCGATTTATACGCGGCGGCCGACGTCATTATCGAGCCGGGAGAGACGGCATTAGTACCGACGGGCCTCGCGTTCGAGATTCCTTCAGGCTACGAAATGCAGATCAGGCCGCGCTCAGGCATTACGCTTAAGACGCCACTGCGCGTTCAATTAGGTACGGTAGATAGCGGATATGCGGGCGAGGTCGGCGTGATCGTTGATAATATATCGCAGGGCGGCGGTAATTATCGACGTCGACTTAGTACGGGTGGAATTGGAAGATACATCATCCGCAAAGGAGATCGCATAGCCCAAGCGGTCATTAAACCGGTAGAGCAAGCGACCTTTACGATTGTGGATGCGTTGGAAGATACGGAGCGAGGTTCGGGCGGCTTCGGGAGCAGCGGAGTTTAAGCGTCCCCGTGTTTCTTCTTCAATCCTAGAAGCGCTTCATATACTCTTTCAAGATCGTCAGTATCTGACGGAAAAGAAGGTGCCTGTCTTCCATTTATTTTACCATCTATAACCATTTGTACTTTATATACTCTTTGATGAACGCCATCCTTCCATTCTTCCATACCTACGGATGCTTTATATTCAATAGTTTTAGTTGTATTTTCTCTAGTAGCTTTAATCGTTACCCAATCAGTCGGAAAGAATTTCTTTGTCATTATTAATCACCCATTTCTATAAGATACTAATAGATTACTATAGGATCCTATAGGAGTCAAGTGATATTTTAGGAGGACGAATAGATGGCGGAAACCAAAATGAACGTCGAGCTAATGTTTCACACGCAATTGAGCGCGAAATTCAAAGAGAAATTACGGAAGGCATCCGAACAACTTGCCGAAGCCCCTGACGGAAAGATTCTCGCGCTGACCGCCATCCGTACTTGTTATAGCGCAAATAAGCCGTCTGAAATTGCGATTAAAGAGGGCGCCAAGTATTTCGGATCAGCCGCATCGGATGGCGACTCCGGCTCAGACGCGGATAGGCTTATTCGGCAGATTGTTGCGTCGAAACATACGTCTACTTTAGAAGGAATTACGTTCAACTTCGCGATCGAGGGCGTAAGCCGCGCCTTATTAGCGCAGTTAACGAGACACCGTGTCGGCTTTAGTTTCAGCGTCCAATCACAGCGTTATGTACGATTAGGTAGCGATGATAGGTCGGGCGGTTTCGATTACGTCGTGCCGGAAAAGGTTGCGAACAGTACTTACGAGGATAACAACGATTTCTTCGATCCGGAGAACGGTCATACTACCGAAACTTATTCTCCGCAAATTGCGTTCAGTAATGCGATGGAATATCTACAAGACGTTTACGACGATCTTCGCGAAATGGGCGTTCCAGCCGAAGATGCAAGAGCCGTCTTACCGCAAGGCGCGTCCACTAATATCGTAATGAAGGTTAACCTGCGCGCTCTATTAGACTTCTACGCTAAAAGACGGAAGGGTAACGGCGCGCAGGCGGAAATCGCCGACCTAGCAGAAGCCTTACGCCGAGAAGTAACCGAAGTAGAACCGTGGACTGCGCAATTCTTCGAGGGGGTGTCTGCATCGGTATAATGACGACCATGACGCTTGCGTGCGGATTATTATGTACGCAGCAACCAGCGACGGAAAAGCCTGCGCCTATATTAACGGCTGATCAAGCGGCCTTGCAGCGAGCCAATCAACGCATCAAGACGTTAGAGAGCGAAGTAAAGGCGCTTAAGAAGCCGCCGAAGCACGCAGTCAAGCGCAAGAAGGCGGCGACAAAACTAGCGCAAACATACGAAGTGACTGCGTACACAAACGGCGCCGAGTCAACCGGTAAGTCAGCCGGCCATCCCGACTACGGCATCACGGCAAGCGGCGCACGTACCAAAACGGGCCATACGATCGCCTGTCCGCCTTCAATGGCGTTTGGGACTCGGCTAAACATTGAGGGCATCGGCGTCCGAACTTGCGAAGACCGAGGCGGCGCAATTACGGAAGGACATATCGATCTGTACGTTGCGGGCGTGACTGAGGCGCAGGCATTCGGACGTCAGCGGCTAAAGGCGGAAATCATAACGAAATAGGGAGGCGGTTGTACATGATACACGTACTAAAGGACGAAAAGCTCGGTGTTGATCGCGAATATGTTGCGGTGGATAGAAACGCAGAGGTCGGCGAAAAGATCGTAATTGTGGAAAAGCCCAGTGATAGAGATGTTTATTCCGAAGGCGACGTGTTTACTGTGGACCGTCTATGGGGCGAAGTTGGGGGAGCTGTAGAAAGCGATAAGGCCGTTTCAGATCCTGATTATAACGAAGACGGCGTAATCGTACGCAGTGAATACCACGTACTCGAACCGACCGACATCGTTCACATTGACGGCGAGCGCTACCGTTTAGAAGATCCGGAAAAGGACGCGATTAAATTCACTATGGAAATCGGCGGGAATCCTGTCAATATCGAGCCGTGGACTGCGTCGCATGTTCCTATTATTTCCGGTGGAGGCGAAACGTACAAACTAACGCCAGTCACCGATGATCGCGAGGAAGAGGAACCGAAAGAATCCGACGTCATCAACGTCCTTGCCGACTTAGGCGTAGAGGTGGCGGAATTAAAACGTACTGCAGCACGTCACCAAGCGGAAATCAACGCCCTTCACGAAGATAAAGTCCGTCTCGGCGAACAGCTCGCAAAGGTGGCGGCAGACGACCCGAAATCCTTGGCGATTACTACGGATGAACTTGCGCAGATAATCGTAAGTCTATCGAGGGCCGGCCTATGAAACTCGCAATCACGGGTAAGCTAGGCGCCGGCAAAGACGTGGCTGTCGATTATCTTGTCGCAATGTACGAATTCTTTCCGTTCACATTTTCCGCAAAAGGTAAGGCGCTCTTCTACGAACTGTTTCCGGAACTGCGCGGAGACGCCAAACAGCGCCAGCCTATGCGTGATTTCATTAACGGCATTACCGAATTAGACGTGCCTGGCGCAAAAGACGTATGGGTCGATTATCTGTTCCGCCGCATAAAAGCACACGAGAAACTGCGATGCTGCCGAGATAGCCGCATATTGATCACAGACATTCGGAAGCCTGCGGAGTATGAACGAGCCAAGGCGGAAGGTTTTAAGGTACTCCGTATTACTGCACCGGATGAACTACGTATCGAGCGTGCCAAACGGCGTGGCGACAAATTCAAGCCGGCTGACTTAGACCATCCGACAGAAACCGCGCTTGACGGATTCGAAGTCGATTATGAGATTGTAAATGACGGCACGCTTGGCGATCTATACGCGCGGTTAGACGAAATTATGGCCGATCAGCTCAAAGAGAACGCGTAGGTACCTTTCGGGTAGGCTAGATGCGGCTGTTTAGACGCCTCGCCGTCGCCGATTAAATAGAATCGTAACGGCAATTCGCGTTCTTCAATACCGGAACCTTCTAGAACACGTCGAGCCGCCTTGCTGTATGCGCGTTTATCGAATTTAAACGGCTGCGCGTCCGTCTTTACCTTTTCCGGTTTTGCAACGACTAAGCACGATTCGGTTGTGTCATAACCGATCGTAAGCTGAAACGGCGCATTAGTCGGTAGGCCGATCAAAGACCTAGCGGCCGAATTAACGTATATGCGGCCTTGCTTATCTAACGAAATATATGCGGTATCATTTACCGCGGAAATCCATTCTAATGCCATACGGACACACCTCGCTTATATTATAAGACGATTATAGACGATTTATAGGCGGAAAGCAAACGAAGGAGGCGATATTATTGGGCGCATCGACGAACAAGCCCGACCAGCATTTACGATATGATACGCAATACAAACTCGACGGACCTGACGGCGTCAAGGCGCTTCTAGCCGATTATACAACGCTCAGACAGCGGCGCTTCTTAGGGGATACGGCTGCTTGCGATATTCTAATCGACTTAGTCCGTGCCATCGAATTGGCGGCACTGACCGGAAAGCAATACGAGGCCCTACGTTTAGTCTATTTCGATGACCTATCGCAAACACAGGCGGGCTCGGCGCTAGGTATTACGCAGCAAGCCGTTGACTATGCGATTAATGCTGCGGTAAATAAGATCGTCGATATCTACTATTATTGGGCGTCACATGGCGAAGGCTACGGAACTACGAAAGGGGCGGTTTGATGCCGGATGAATTAACGAAGAAAGAAATCGATCAATTACGAGATTACTTACGGTGGTGCTACGACACTATGAACCATCCGAGAATCTCGCCGAGAGTATTGTCGATTTTACTGAACGCATATACGGAGGAGGCGTCGGAATGAAACACGAAACTAAATCGGAATGCTTAGAGGGGCAACCTCTTATTACAACGATTCTATACATTGTCGGTAGCATAAAACTGATTGAGTGCTACAGCCCATTTCGAGGTAAGATGCGTTACGATATTAAACTGCGTGCTCTACATCCAGCTTCTTGGCCTATCATTTTATTTATGTTTATTATAGGAGGCTTTAATCGCGACACAGTAGATATCATCAAAAGTGAATTAGTTTTATGGTAAAGGAGGACGCCTAATTGACGAAGGAAGAACTGCACGAAGCCATTACGGCTCTATACGAACGCACAAAATCCGGCGCCTTAGAGCGCGAAGAACGTATCGCAGCAATTAGCGCCTTGATCGCGAAATACGACGACACGCCACCATCAAACGCGTTGGAACGTCTGTCCGACTTAATTTTATACGAAGAACTGTCGGATACACGCCGCAATAAAATGTCGGCCGAAGAATATCCGATCATGTCCGAACGTATGGAAAAGACACGCAAGACCGGCGAAGCGTCCGACAAGATGGCCGAAGAATACGATATCACCGGCACCAATCACGGTGTACCGAAACGACGAACGCGATCGCCATACGATAATCTATTCACGGACCGTCACGCAAAAGCACGTAATAAAATGGCTCGCAAACGATACAACGATTTCGTCAACGGAAAGTCTAGCGGACAATTCACCGTAAATATAGCAACCGGCATCAAAACGGTAAGGTCAGACGCTCAATAGGCGTCTTTTGTTTTGCGATAAATACGAAAGGGGCGGTATGATGAAGTATGATCGCGTAGTAAATGAGGACGGAGAACTCGGCGTATTTGTTCCGGACGCCATAAAAGCCGTCATTAGAACGCCGGAAGAACTTGAAAAGGCAAGGCTGCGAGCGACCCTAGCGCCAAAGAAACGGTTTCATCATGGACGCAATTACATCGTATCTTACAACGACACGCTTAGCGCTATTATTCGCGACCTATCACTTACGGAAGCTGGCGCAATGGTTAAAATCATGCTTCAGCTACGTATCAAAAGCGACGGCAAGCTCGTAAAAGGTGCGGCCGGAGACCCGATGAATAAGTCGGATATAGCGCGTTTGCTTGACCGTAGCCGCTCGAATGCTAATGCGTTGGTCGGTCGGTTGGCTGAACTCGGCCTGATCGAACTGAAAGACGACGGCATTTACGTCAGCAGCCGTTTTCATACGATGGGTGGCCGCATCAAAAACGAAGTATTTACGAAAGTGTATACGGTTAAGGCTCGTCAGACCATCGCTAACCTGCGCCTGAACGAAATCGGCATGCTATACAAGATCATTCCGTTCTTTCATTATAGCGAGTATTACCTTTGCGCAGATCCTAACGCAGGAAAGGCGGACATCGACTACATCGGACGTGAAACGCTCGCCGAATTAATCGGACATGACTCATCGACCGTTTCGAAAATAATGGGACGGCTGCAAGGCGTGGGAGCCGTATTAGTCACCGGAACCCGCAACGAGGTACGTTATTTAGTGCACCCGGATTTGATGTTCCGTCAGCCTGAGGGCTTTAAAACGGAATGGACGGTGGCTGTACGAAAGTTATTCGATGACCACGCTAAGAAAGCGCGATAAAACGGAGGTTGATAGTATGAATATTAGAGAATGGTTCGGTATGATTCCATATTCAGAAAAGACAGCGGCTCAATCCGCCCTAGATCGAGTGTTGTCATTGCATAGAGAGGCTTTAGTCCAATATTTGTCGGTAGATGACCGCGGTGATATTTATGATCTAATTCGAGCGGCTAAAATAACGGATAAGAACTCAGGAGATGTCTTATTCTTAGATTGGTTGATAGAAAAAGGCCTAACTCAAATATGTTCCCTCGATTTTAGCAAAATAACTGATCAGGAAAAATTTATAGCGATGGTGGATCTTGATGAGTTTGTCCTGCAAAATGAAATGGATTTTTTGGAACCTAACGAAGTACGTGGTTGTATAATTTCGTTTTTGAGTGATTTAAAGTGGTATCCTATGAGAGCGGGAGGTGAGCCGAATGCTCAAAGCGATCACTAAGACAGGCGAAGTAAAGCCGGGCGGTTCTGCGTCTAAATAAACGAAAAAGGACGCCTCCGAGGGCGTCTTTATTTTTGCGTTATATTCGCTTAGTCATTCCGCACTTCGAACATTTACGGAGGAAAACTCCGCCTTTAATCGAACTGTTAAACTTCGACGTATCGCAATTATCGCACCTGCCGCTCTTAACGTCGGGCATCTCGCGAACATCATAAACGACAGATACGTCATAATCGCCTGGCTGCGGTCTATTCACGTCTTTCACCTCACAACCTTCGTATTATAACGTATCTCCACGCTTATTTAAACAATCTTCCGAAAGCCCTTCCGACGCTGCGTCGCATGATACGGCCGCCTACGTCGTTCTTTTTCACCGCGTTCACGTCGCCTAAGAAACGTGCCCATCCGTACAAGAATCTGCGGAATTTCATATCGTCGTCCTCCTTCGTATTTTAGGCGCCTACCACCTCGTCACTGCGAAGTCTTTCGAGTAGTAAGTGCCGATTTTCTTCGTCTTGCCTGCGTTGCTATAAGCCGTCAATTTAATCCGGTATTGGCCGTTTGTCATGGCCGCTGTGTAGAATCGTTTGGTCGGCGTACTTTTAACGAATTCGCCGCTCAACGATTGCTTCGACTTCCATCCGTCTGTATACTGTTGCTGCAAAGTCATCGTGTAATATACACGGCTACCGCTGCTTTTCGATGCCACAACGTCCACTGACGTCGCTTTAGGCGTGTAGTATGGAGCGTCAACCTTAACCGTAATCGATGCCGCGCTTGCTGGCGTTGTTAATCCGAGAGCCATTAGAATCACCGCGATTGTTATCGTAATAAAACGTTTCATTATTCAACATCTCCTTCGAGTTTTATATCGTATCCGAACGCGATCAGAGCGAGTCTAAAGCCGAAGTCAAAGCCGGCAGGTGCATCGTCGCGTTCTCTTTTAAATAGTTCGGCGGCGCGCTGTAGCGGATCGGCTGCCGCTTGTGTATCGCCTAAAGCCGTCAATTTTACGTCCACTAGGCGATCTCCTCCTCGATATTTAGAAGGCCACCGCAATTCGGACATTTAGCGGCCGTTTCGATTTCTACGTCTAGCCGGGCAAATGAACAGTCCGGGCAGTTATACTCGATCATATTCAACGATTCCTCCTCGTTTTTAGTACGTCAGCGCCGTCTAATTAGCGTCTTAGGGCGTAGGTAGGGACGGCTGCTTGACGTCTTATTTCATTAGCGATTTTAAGGCGACCGTAAAGCCGAAAATGATTAGCGTTGCAACGGCTGCGCAGTCAATCGGCTGCCATTTAGCGTAATCCGTGAACGCAATCCAGGCGATCAATACGACGATGAGCAACGTATCAAGCGTATTAATTTTGCGCATGTGTGGTATAATTGATTGAACCGGGGCTTATCGCCCCGTCCGTTTACTTGCGACGTTTCTTCTTGGAGGGAGACCGTCGCTTTTTCATTGCCTTGATTTCCATCGCGGTTTTGATGATCGCCAACCACGACGCAAGCAAGACGGATATTTTAGTAGCTAGTTCAATCAATCGTGTGCACCTCCTTTCTGTACCTTTATTATACGATATCGTATAACGTATGTCAACGGATATTGCGAAATAATATCCGATATCGTATAATTACTTATATAAATACGGAGGTGATGCGGATGGGCAAGCGCATAAACGTAAGGCCGCGTCTGAAGGAACTTATGAAGGCTGATGGATGGACGCAAACAAGGCTGTCGGAAGCATCGGGCGTTCCACAGGGTTCTATCTCGCGGTTCGATTCGAATGGGCGCCACGAAGATTGGCAGGTCGTTGCGCTTATGAAAGCAGGCGGATGGAAGTACGAAGATCTGTTCGAAATAGAGGACGGTAGCGACGAAAAGTAGGGACGTTCAAGGCGAGCGTCTCTTTTTTTTGCGTCTAAAAACGGGGAGCCGACGTTTCAGTGTGGCGAAAACAGAACAAAACAGCCTTTCAGTGTGGCGAAAACAGAACACGTCAAAATCGCCTTGACGCTTAGAGCCACGTGGGATACAGCCGTTTTTAGGCGTTAACGTTGTCTTATTCTTAGGGAAGACCTAGCGTCACTCCGTTCCGCAGATAACGCAATAGAATACATATAGAAGGACGGCGGCTTATTATTTGCGGACGAGGCGGAGCCGAGGGCGCTGTACTTAAATACATACGAAAAGGATAACGTTAATAGGACGGACATATAACCGGTCGCTAATCGTTAAGGACTGCGTAGATATACTTGTGTAACATACGGATATGCTGTCTTACGTTATAGAGAGACGTAACGCACCGTAACATACTAACGGTAAGCAGACGGTGAGCAGCGATTAGGGTACCGTCATACAGCCGCTATGTAACGGCAGGCACAGACGGTGTATATAATATAGTACGAAGGCGGACGATAGGGTGACGGCTAGAGACAGGCGAAGACATCCGTAACCAAGCAGACAGCGCTGGCGGACGAGGTCTCCGAAAACTCAGGGGGTTGAAAGCCGAAGCTCATCCGTTTATGCACGATCGTATGCATGACGGCCGGCATAGGTAGCCCGCACGAATGGCGGCATGGCAGGGCTGGTACGATGCATAAAGTTAATACGTTTCGTTGCGTTGGTCGAACGGCTGCCAACTGCGACACATCAACGTTTGTCATGAACGCGAATGTAACAGAAAGTCTTTTTGTTACTTTCGTTATGCAACGTTATGAATGCGTTATTCAATAATAATCGCGAAAAATAAACGAAAGCCGCCCGCCCCCAAGCGCCCCGTCCAAAACCGCCGGATCTGACGAACAGAACTTGCGCACAATTTTTTAAACTCGGGGTGTTAGGTGAATTTCAAAACGGAGAGGTCCTGCCGAGTAGTGGACGACGAAAAAAAAACGACAAGGAGGGCGTTATCATGAACGAAGAAATCAACGGCTGTATCAAGTTTATTGAAGACGGCTATTTGACGAAAGAGACGAGCGATAGAGTTCGAGAACTACTCGGTATTGAAAATTCGGACGATCTAACGGAGCTGACCGATTACATACTTG
This sequence comes from Bacillus sp. UNC125MFCrub1.1, assembly GCF_000701305.1. Classification (NCBI taxonomy): domain Bacteria; kingdom Bacillati; phylum Bacillota; class Bacilli; order Caryophanales; family Bacillaceae; genus Bacillus; species Bacillus sp. UNC125MFCrub1.1. Next base: position 366,232 of record NZ_JNIG01000009.1, on the reverse strand, counting down.
TAAGAGATCCGTACACTATTCCGTTCGGTGCGACGTCAGCTCTTGCTAATTACCGTCTAGTCGCGAAAAGCTCCGACAGTACTCCACAAGAAATACCGTTGCTTCCGGATGAAGAAGGCGTCTTCTTTTTCAGATACGTTGGAGGCGACCGGCCATGACCACGCTACCTACTTTCTCCACCTGCGACGCATGCAATCAACGCACCGCCATCGTATTAAAAGAACGGGCCATACGAAAAGGCGTCGTCGAAACATACTTTGACTGTATCGTCTGTGGTACGCACTACCCGACTGCGATCACGAACAGCGCGTTAAGAACGAAAATTGAGGCGCTGAAGCACCTACGGCTTACGGACGGCTCAGAGACGGAATCAATCGATGCACTCAAAGCGGAAATAACCGCCGATATGAAAGTATTGCGGGAACGATACGGACTAGCATAACGATTTTAACACGTAAAATGCACGAAATTAGACGTTTCGGTAGCCGACTGGGGTATTCGTAAGGGCAGACGGTGAAAAGCGCTGATTTCGTGTGATTTTTAAGGAGGACGGATATATGACGAAGTATCGCAAAAAGCCTGTCGTAGTCGAAGCGGTTCTTTTTGAGAGCGGTATGGAAGATGGCTACGCTAGTTATCAGGTGTTTTCGGACAAATTGATCGGGTTTTATCCGAAAAGCGGACCGATACCTAAGGCGAATAACAAGCCGGCGATCAAAACCCTCGAAGGATGGTACGAGGTTGAAGTCGGTAAGCATTACATCGTCACCGGAGTTCGTGGCGAGCGCTATCCGGTTGAAAAGGAGATTTTCGAGGAGACATACGAAAAGGTAAACGAATAGACGCAATCAGAACGAGGCTTCCGGTCAGCGCCGGAGGTCTTTTTGTGCTTGCGTTCAAATGCGCAGCAAGAAAACGGACAAAGGGGATGACGTGAATGGCGGAAAACAAACGCGAATCAGTCGGCAATTTAAACGTAAAGGTAGACGTAGATGTTTCGGAGGCTATCAAAGGCCTTAAAGCGGTTCAGCGCGAAGCGAAGGCAGCCACAAAGGCGCTGGCTGAGTTTCGGGACATAACTGAATGTCTCGGTGAGAAGACGATAGCTAACGGTTATGAAGTCGGGAAAGCATTGAGGGCTCTATTGGACACAGCCGAAGGGGGCGACCGAGTCTACGAAGATCCTCCGGAATAAAAAAGCACCACGACTTAAATTGCGATGCTCTCGTATGCGACCGAAATCTCGTCGGCTGTGATTCCAATATATTTCAGCGTATCTTTTTCGGAAGAATGACCAAGAATCGCCATGATCCGGTCGACCGCGATATTCATTTCATACAAACGGTAGCCGAACGTTTTTCTAAGTGTATGAGTACCGATGTTGCCGATCTTTTTAGCGATTTCAGCGCGCTCGGCGGCTTCGTTTAGAATGCGGTAGGCCTGAACGCGACTGATCGGCTTGGCGCCCTTGCGGCTTGCGAATACGTAGTCATCGTCAGTGCCTTCGAGTTCATTGACGAGCTTTTTGACGGATGCCGAGAACGTAATGACACGCGTTTTCTTGCGTTTGGCTTCGGTTATTTTAAGAGACGTTTGGCCGCGAAGATCGCCGACCTTTAGCGAAAGTAAATCGGAAATACGAAGTCCAAAAGCCGTACCTAGTTGCAATAACAGACGGTCGCGCCCCGGTTTGAGGGCGTTTTTTAGTTTATTGAAATCGCGTTTACTTTTGATCGGGTTCACTTCGTTAGCCATACGTCTTCACTCCAATGTACTTTAATTATTTTTAAGTTATATTCATTATACGATATCAAATTCGGTGAGTCAACGGAAAATATACGGGAAGGAGGCGGTAATTTGGCGTTTATTAACGGCAAGTTTTCAGAACGTGAAGAACGGCAAGCGCGGATAGAGGCCGTAACGGAGCGGCTGAAAAAACTACGCGATATTATTCAAGCGGGCAAGCATACCGAATATCACGTCGATCTTATGCGGAAGGATCGCGACGAACTAATAAAGCTAAAACGGGTCCACCGCGCCGAGACCGATATGCTGTATTTCTTTTACGAATACTTTTCGGAGGCACGGAACCCGGGCAATCCGGATAATCTCGTACCGACGACCGCAGTAGATATGGACGATGCGCCGGACTTTCACCGGAAACTATCGTCTATCCTCGACTCGGTATCGAACCGTAATAAAACGGCCCGTATCGCATGGGCTGCGTCGAGGGGGCACGCAAAGTCGGCTTACCTATCGAACGCGTTTCCGGTGCATGAGATCGTCTATAAAAAGCGGCGTATGATCTTGATTATCTCGGAAACGAACGCCGGATCGATCAAGTTCATTAAATGGGTCGCCGGTCAGCTTAAATACAACCAAAAGCTACGCGAAGACTTTGGCGAAGTCCTGTACGAGCAGAAAACGCGCAACGAAAAGGATTCCGAAACGGCTTTTATTACAACGACCGGCATCAAAATGGAAGCGACGTCGCTCGGAACACAGATCCGTGGTTTCCGTAATGGTTCTCAGCGGCCGGATTTAATTCTATTGGACGACTTGGAGTCGCTTGACTCGAACAATACGCCTGAACTGCGTCAGAAGGCTAAGGATTGGCTTAACCAAGACCTTATGCCTGCGGGTGATCCTACGAAAACTGCGTTTATTTTCATGGGAACACTTGTACACTTCGATAGTTTGCTGAACTACGTATTGAACGAACGTCGCGATTTTATTAAGAATAGTTTTCCGGCGATCATCAAACCGCCGAATAGAACCGATTTGTGGGCGGAGTTCGAACGTATTTACAAAGAATACGTACCAAGCGATGAAGAAGTCGAAGAAATGATGCAGGCGGAATCAGAAGACACGATGTCTACGCCAAATGCCCGCGCTGCAATGCGATTCTACAAAGAACACAAAGCGGAAATGGACGAAGGCGCCGAGGTTTTGTGGCCTGGACGATTTCCTATAGCTGCGCTGATGATCGAAAAGGTCAATATCGGCACAAAGGCTTTCAATACCGAGTTTATGAATAACCCAATCGATGAGGATTCGCAGATATTTAAACCGGAGTCCTTTTCGTATTGGACGGATTTCAGACTTAGCCATAAAGAATTCTCTATTTATATGGGAATTGACTTTGCGATGGGGAAAGAGAAAGGCGACTTTTCCGCGATTGTTACGATAGCAAAGCATAAAAAGACTGGAAAAATACACGTCATCGACGCTTACGGAGAACGACTTCATCCTGACAAATTTCTCAAGGTAATTGTCGAGAAAGTTATGGAGTATCAGCCGGATCGTATCGCTGCGGAGTCTCAAAACGCACAAGAATGGTTCGTTGACGCTATAAAACGTGAATTAGCGTTAAAAGGGTATCCGGCAACTACACGCGTTTCCAAGATCAATCAACGTTCTCGGAAAGCACTTCGCATAGAAGCCCTTATGCCGCAGATTGAAAAAGGGGAAATCGAATTCCATCGCAGTCAGGCGCTTTTACTCGAACAGTTTGAGCGCTATGGTTCGAACTGGCACGATGATTTACCTGATGCGTTAGAAATGGCGGTGAGTGTCAGTAAACGAGCTAAGACATTGCTTCAATCGAAGCCTAAGTATATGTAACGGAAGGAGGACGTTAAATGTCGTTAAAAAAGAAACTAGAAGCAAAGCTATCGTATGAAAAAAGGAAAGCGGCCCTTGCATGTGCCACGAATGAAATAATGCCGGAAGACGGCGCGAAGAAAACGCAAGCGGAACTAGCCGAAGAACTAGGGATGTCGCGTATGGGATTATATCGTTGGCGAACACAGGACCCCGTGTTCATCGAATATATGGGTCTATTAGCTGACGAGATGTTAGCGAGTCACCAAGCGGAAGTCTACGGTCAGTTAATGCGCTCAATACGAGGGAAACAACCTTCGATGAAGGCTATCGAAATTTACACGAAATTAATCGGTAAGTTAGCGGATAGACAGATTATCACCGACAACACATCGGATAATCAAACAATCGAGGATATAAACGCCTTAACTAACGAATTAGACGATCTTTTGAAGGAGGAATAAGCGATGGGTTTTACGGACTTATTTAAGCACCGCAACCATGAACCCGACGACGGATCGCATACTAAAACGTATAGCATCATCCGACCTGGCGCGCAATTTCCTCCGGCTGACTCAATCGAGCGTCTGGCAAAATATCGGCGTATGAAAAAGCTATTCGAAGGAAAGCAACGAGACGTCTATGAGCGTGCGACTGACGTTCTGAAGGATTCGCCGCAAGCCGAGCAATTAAAGAAGCTATATATCGCGGTCAATCTTGCCGACATTCTCGTAACGAAACCGGCTGATCTTCTCGTAGGAGAACCGGTTCAGTTCGAAAGCGGCCTACCCGATGACAGCGAAGAACAAAAAGCGCTCAATCGCTACGTAGAAGAGAACGATATTAATCAGCTTCTTCACGAAAGCGCAACGGCGAACGGCTTCCGTGGCGATTCGTGGTTTAAGGTGCGCTACGGATACCGTCAAGACTATACGGAAGTGGAGAAACTCGGCTTACCGGTGCCGGCAGATGCCGAGATGGAAGCGATCATTGAACACGTTAGCGCTGGCGCAGTCTTTCCGGAGTTTAGTGTCGGAAACGTTAAGAAGTTAAAAGCGGTCAATATTGCGCAAGTTGAATGGGTTGAGACGGAGAAGACGGAGATTCCGTTTTTAAACGTCGAACGTCATGTACCAGGTTATATCCTTTACTCGCGATATCGTTTGTACGAAAACGGGGTTGATACCTCAACTGGCATGTCTTTATCCGTATATACCATTGGCGAACAACTGCCGACAGGTCGCGAAGAAGATATAGAAGAAACTCATTTGCCGCATATTCCGGTATTTCATGTTCCGTATAAGTCGATTGACGACGAGTTCTTTGGCATCGGTGGCTTAGAGAAGTTAGAGACGACCTTTGCTGCGATTAACGACCGTTTAGTGCAGATCGACTACATTCTATGGAAACACAGCGACCCTACAGCGTATGGTCCGGAGATTCAAGACGATGGAGATACCGTTCGCTTCGGTGGAGCTTATATTCCAGTATCAAAAGACGATCCGACGCCTGGATATATGGTGTGGCAGGCGCAATTAGATGCGGCCTTTAAAGAATTAGACGTTCTTTTGAGTACCGTATTCATGATGTCGGAAACGCCACAGTGGCTTTTCGGAACTACGATGTCGGGCGATAACTCCGGCGGAACCGGAACGTCTCATACCGACGGTGCCGCGATTAAAGCGCGGTTCATGCCGATTCTATCAAAAGTTAAGCGAATACGAGCGCACTACGACAAAGCGGTCCGAGATGCGCTTTGGACGTGCATGCTTTTAGAGAAGGCGGTCAAACGAATCAAGATTGACGAAGCCGTTTACCCGCGGGCTATTTGGAACGATGGTATTCCGCGGAATGAAAAAGAGCTTGCTGAGATCATGGAGATTAGAACGGCGGGCAAGCCGACACTTGACGTTCGGGACGCAATTAAAGCGATGGATGACGTCGATGATGAAAAGGCGGACGAAATCATGCGCCGCATTGAAGAAGACGAAACATCCGCAAATGGCTTCGTAGATGCGTCGATCTTTAATGAGCCGGAAGCGCCGCCGGAACCTGAGGACGATGAGTAATGGCAAAAGTACCGGCACCTAACTACGATTATCAAACGAAGCAGCTTGCCGGCTATTATCGTTCCGCCATCAAAGACATTCTCGCCGAGCTCGATCGCGTTGATATTACGAACTTCCGACGAGCCAATGCGCTCGCTACGCTTCAGTCGATCAGCAGTATTTTAGCCGACCTTGATAGGAAATCGGCGCGGTGGGTTAGTGAAAACGTACCTATAGCCGCAAACGATGGCGTAATTAATACGCTAGTTGCGCTTAAGGTCGCTGAATCGCTAGAGCAAGCGGCTCTTATCGTAAAGTTCAACGAGCTAAACGAAGCAATGGTCGCGGCTGCTATTGCGGATACACAAGCGGATCTTCTAGCGGTCACGCAGAACGTAGACCGGAAAACAAAAGCCGCGGTTAGACGTGCCGTTTCCGATTCTATTAAATACAACATGGCGGCGGGTACAAACGGACGACGGACGATCAGGGACGATATCAAAAAGCGGCTCAAAGAATCCGTCGTGACCGGAATCGTCGACGCAAAAGGACGTCGCTGGAAACCGGAAGTATACGCCGACATGGTGACTCGAACGAAAATGATGCAGACATACCGCGAAGCAACGAGCAATGAAGCCGTTATTCGCGGCGTTTTGTATGCGCAAATATCATCACATGGGGCTTCGGATTACTGCCGATTTCACGAGGGCGAAATCATGAAACTTACGCTAGATGCACCGGGTCCTTATTTAACTTACGACGAATTGCAGGCGACGGGCGAAATATTTCATCCGCGATGCAAGCACGTATATTCGCCGATCAGAAGCGAGGATTTATTGTCCGAACGTTAAGACGTTAAACTAAACGGCTGTTTTAACTAATAGGCGACGGCCTTAAAACGGTTGGAGGACGATATGTTTGTAAAACGATTTATGCCGTTATTTGACGCAGATGGTCAAGCAGGCGGAGGTCAAGTCGATGAGCAAGTGACGGAGCAACCAAACGGCGATGATCAGCCGAAGAAAATTGAGCTTACGCAAGAAGAACTAGACGCGATGATTACCAAACGCATTAGCCGTACGGAATCTAAATACGCAGATTACGGCGAGCTAAAAGAGAAGCTGAGCGCGTACGAAAAAGCGGAGCAAGAAAAGGCAGATGCAGAGCTAACGGAACTAGACCGCATCAAAAAGGAACTCGAAGCAAAGTCGGAAGTTGAGCAATCACTTACGCAGCAGATCGAGGAACTTAAAAAGGCAAGCGAACAAGAAAAGATTACGAACGCATTCATCAAGGCGGCAACGTCGGAAAGTATCGCGTATATTGACGATGCCTTGCGCTTGGCTGATTTAAGTGGCGTTTCGGTAGAAGACGGAAAAGTTGTCGGAGTCGATGACATAGTAAAGGCGCTAGTTGAAGAAAAGCCGTTTCTTATTGCGCAGAAGCCGAAACCTATCGGTCAAAGTACGAATTCGGGGACGGATAAGATCGACAAAACGCCGGATCAGCTTATTAAAGAAGCCGAGGAAAAAGCACGTAAAAGCGGTCGTACAGAAGATCGCGCTGCGGTTGCTCAATTAAAAAGACAGTTAAGAAAATGAGACTCCTTTAATTAGGGGTCTTTTTTAATACAAACAAAAAAGGGGGACATATTTTTATGTCACAGATTTTCTCTAATGATTTGATTGGTAAAACAGAATCGGTACAAGACGAATTACTTCTTTTAAATCCACATCAAACTCCGTTGCTTGCGATGCTCGGCTTTTCTAATCCAGTAACGCAAACTGAGCACCAATGGTTCGAGGACGAAATGTTTGCGTATGAAGGTAACGTCACTGACGATGCAGCAGCAGATGCGACCGTCCTAAAAGTATCTTCCGTTGAGCCGTTCCGTAATGGACACGTTATTAAACTTGGGGAAGAACTAGCGCTTGTTACTGCGGTAAATAAGTCAGCTAAGGAGTTAACGGTCGTTCGAGGCTATGCTAACACTACTGCGGCTGCTGTTACTGCGAATGAGAAAGTCGAAGTTCAATTCGTAGAAGGTTCGGAAGGCGCTGACGCTAGACAAGGTCGCTACAAGCCACGTAAGCGCGTATCGAACATTACGCAAATCTTTGACGAAACTGTAGAAATTTCGGGTACGGCTGCGGCTGTTGCCAATTACGGCATCGCGGATATGTACGAGTATGAAAAGCAAAAGAAACAGCTTGAACTAGCGCTTCAAATGGAAAAAGCGTTCATCGGCGGCATTCGTTATGAGAACGGCTTGGTACGTCAGATGGACGGTATCCGCAGCTTCATTAAAACTAACGTTACTGATCTTGCGGGTCAAGAGCTTTCATTAGAAGCTATCAATGACGCTGTGCAGGCGATCTACTCTAAAGGCGGCTTCAAGTCCGGCGGTCAATACGAAATCATCGTGCCCGCGAAACAAAAACGCGTAATCTCTAAATTCGATAAGACGTTAGTCAGACTTAACCAGGGCGAAGCAAGCCGTGGAACTGTTGTTAACTTCTTGACGACTGACTTCGGCGAGTTCCCGGTATCTATCAACGACAACTTGGCGGCTGACGAAGTGCTTATCGTTGATAAAAACCGTATCGCAATCCGTCCTTTACAGACTCGCGATATGAGCCACGAGTATCTCGGCAAAAAAGGCGACTACTTCCAAGGAATGATCGTCGGTGAGTACACGCTAGAGTTTCAACAAGAACCGGCTCACGCACGTATCAAAGGCGCTAAGTAATAACGGCCCGCACTCGCGGGCTTTACTTTTTTGATAGAACGGAGGTAATGCGAACTTGGCAACGTTTGAATCACGCTATAAAGAATTAACGTTTTATGTAGGCGGTGCGCCTCGGAAGTTCTCAGACGGCGTCTATACGACTACAGATCCGGAAGAGATCGATGTACTAACCGCACTCGTCGACGCCGTTTGTACTGCTGTAGACGAACCGAAAACGGAGGATAAACCGAAGCCGGCTTCAGCTAAAAAGCCCGCCAAGAAATCCTCCGCAAAATAACAGGAGGTGAGGCGAATGGTGGCTACAGTCGAAGGTGCAAACGATTATATCAATACGATGTTAGTAGACATCGAGGATTGGACCGGCGCAGACGAGGCGAAGAAGGAGCGGTTATTGAATCGGGCCTCTTCGACTTTGACGCGCGTCTTTTCTAAGTACATCATACCCGACAAAGCAGTTTACGAGTTTGTTAACGTATTGGCTATCGCGTACAACGATACAAACCGACTTAACAAGCACGGAATTTCCTCGTTCTCGATAACCGGAGTCGGCTCGTTTAACTATAAGGATACCTTACGAGTTGATGACGAAGACTTGATTCCGAAAGAATCGATCGTAGCTATAGAAGAAGAAAACGACGTCAAATTCGGCGGCAAGCGAATCAGAAGGACGGTGCTGTAAATGGCGATGTTTCCAATGCGTCAAACTATTACGGTAAAACGTCCATCTGACGAGCTAGACCGGTGGGGAAATCCGACCACAGACAGCGCCGAATTTACGCTTAAATGCCGTATCGACGAAGGGTCGTCCGCAGTCAAGGCGCGCAACAATGGCGTCGTTAAATCCGAAGAAGCCGTCGCATCGGCTCGTATTCTATTAGATCGCCTGGCGGATGTGCGTTATACCGACGTAATCTCTTATACGAATGAACTCGGAGAAACGATGGAAAAGAGACCGAAAGAAATCAACGTTAAGAGACATATCGACGGTAAGGCGTTACTGACGGAGGTGTATCTATGAGTTTTACGTTTGATGCGAGTAGTTTCATTACCGGCATTAACAACGCAAGTCGAAGCGCCTTAGAAAGCGCTGCGCAGGCACTAGGTGACTCCGGCGACGATCTTGGCAGGATTGCGCAGAATATCGCGCCGATTGACAAAGGAACCTTACGCGCGAGTATCAAGAAGAACTATAAGCTGGCGAAAGGCAAAGCGGTCGTGGACGTTTCTTTCCGAGCGGTAGAAGGTGGGTTCAACTATGCGATATGGACCCACGAAATGGACTACAACCTTGGACCGGCATCGCAAGCGGCAGGCGGCATCGACGGCTACGAAGTCGGAAACAAATACCTTGAACGTCCGTTGAAAGGTAACGCCGAGAAGTACGTACGCTGGATTGCGGAAGGAGTCCATAGGGGGTTGAGCTGATGCGGGTGGGGGAGCTTATCGATTTCATTGAGTCGAAAGTCGACGGGAAATATTACGTAAATAAATTTCCGGTAGATAGTAAAGGCGCCGCAATTTCGGTTAAGTTGACGGGTGGATTTCCGACGTCGAAGTACACCGGACTAAAGCGGCCGTCCTTTCAAATACTCGTGCGGGGCGAAGCGAGAGACGGCGCAGGCACGGAAGACAAAGCGTTCGAATTATACGATGCGCTTACGAATTTGACCGAAGTGCAGATCGGCGAAAGCTCGATCGTACAGATGCGCTGCAATAACTCGGCGCCATTGTATTTAGGAGACGACGAATCCGATCGTCCAATATATTCATTAAATTTCGATTGCGTAGAGCGTCCTTAGGGACGCTTTTTATTTTGCGCAAATATAAAAGGAGGAAAATAGATGGCGGCAGGAATTAGAGGAATTAACGTTCCTATCGGTCCGGCAATCGTCGAGTTTGGCGAAGGTTCCGAGCTAGTTACGTTTGATATCACGAAAGGCGGCATCGTCTTTAAGGCAGAAACGTCGATTCAAGATACCACGGTTGATCAATATGGCGACACGCCGGTTAAATCAACGATGAAAGGCCGTAATGCGGAAGTGACGGTACCGTTCGCGTTACATGACTTAGAGCGACTAGCCGCAGCAATGCCGAATAGCCGACTCGTAAAAGATAGTACGGACCCTGCGAAGATGAAGCTAGTTGTATCCGGTAAAGCCGGCTTTGATATGTTAGCAGCAGCCAAGAAGCTCGTTATCAAGCCGACGGCTACCGGAACTACACCAAACGATTACATCACGATTCCACTTGCGGGAGCTATGTCAGATCCGGAGTATACGTATAACTCAGACGACGAGCGTATCGCCAATCTGACGTTTAAAGCGTACCCGGACACGGACAACGACGGCGACCTATTTATTATGGGAGACGAAACGGCGGAATAACAACGGAAGGCATCGCTTACCGGCGGTGTCTTTTTATTTTGAAAGGAGGTTACGCAATGAGCTTATTTGGTATCGGAACGAAAAAGGTATCAAGCGAACTTATACTCGGTGATAAAACGGTGCAAATTCCGAAGCTGACGCCAGTCAAATGGAAGGCGCTATTCGAGGTGGTCGATCGTCTGCCGCACTTATTTATTACGGTTTTAAGCACCAGCGGACAAGAAGACTTCGCTTCTACGTTAGTTGCCGCAGCTAAATTGGCGATGGATGAAGTCGCTAAAATTGTCGCGGTTCTTTCCGGCCTTGACGAAGATTACATTCTCGAAAACGTCGGCACTGACGAAATAATCGATTTTCTAATCGCAGTAGTTGAGAAGAACCGCCTGCAATCCGTAGCAAAAAACCTGAAAAGCCTTCTTCCGAAAGCACCGACAGAATAACGGATGAAGGCGAGTACACGATCGATGATTACTTAATAGACGCGGCGGTCTTGCTGGGCGTTACTCAGCGACAGATCGAAAACGATTATTTCATGGTCGACATTCCGAAGTTCCTACGTTCAAAGACGAAGTCTAACGCAATTGAACGGCTCTCTATGATATCGACACTCGTCGGCACTGAAGGGCGCGCTATGGAAGACGCGGATTATCAACGCATGTTAAAAGACCTTCGCAAACAAGCCGGTTATGTAGAACGTAACGAATTCGACCGAGATAAGTTCGAGCAATTGCGGAACTTCTTTTAATAACGGAAGAAAGGAGGAAAACGAATGTCGGGTACTACAGTAGGCGAAATCGTCGCCCGTTTAACGTTAGAATCAAGCCAATTTAGTGCCGGCGTCTCTCAGGCCGAGAACCAAATGCAGCAGATGGGGAATTCGGCGCAGTCGCTTAGTAAACAAATGGGACTTATCCAAACGGCAGCCCTAGCGGTAGGTGGCGCAGTAGTCGCAGGCATCGGTGTATCGGTCAAGACCGCAGCCGACTTCGAGCAAGCAATGTCGAAGGTTCAGTCGATTTCGGGCGCTACCGGACAGGACTTCCAAGACCTTCAGAAAATTGCGATGAAACTCGGTGAAACGACGAAATTCACGGCGACAGAAGCGGCGCAAGGCCTTCAATACTTAGCGATGGCTGGATTCAGCGTTAAAGATCAAGTCGGCTCGCTGCCGGCCGTTTTAAACATGGCGGCTGCGGCTTCGGTTGATATGGGAACATCGGCAGACATCGTATCGAATATCATGACCGGCTTTGGGATTGCGTCGGAAGATTCAACGTACGCAGTTGACGTGTTAGTTAAAACGATGACGACGGCCAACACGGACTTATTACAGCTCGGAGACGCAATGAAATACGTAGCACCGGTATCTACTGCGCTTGGATTTTCATTCGAAGAAACAGCGGCCGCCGTTGCGAAGATGTCTGACGCAGGTATTCAAGGTTCGATGGCAGGTACGGCTTTAAGAGCGGGCATGTTGCGGCTTGCCAATCCAGTAGGGCGCGCAGCCAAAGTAATGCAGAGGTACGGAATCGAAGTCGAAACGGCCGATGGTAAGATGAAGTCGTTGCCGGACATTATCGATCACTTAAACTCGAAGTTTGGCGATCTAGGTCAGGCGGAAAAGACTGCAGCTATTGCGTCATTAGTCGGTACGGAGGCGGCATCAGGCTTCGTTTCGTTGCTTGCGGTTGGATCGGATGAGATTCGAAGATATACGAAGGCACTCGAAGAATCGGGCGGAACGGCGGATCGTGTAGCAAAGACGCAGATGGATAACCTTAAGGGATCGTTCGAAGAACTTAAATCGGCACTAGAAGGCGTCGGCATTAAGCTCGGAAACGAATTCTTACCGCATATACGGTCAATCGTCGATCAAGGTACGAAGTTGGTCGGAGTATTCAGTAAGGTCAACCCTAGCGTCGTAGCGACAGGTCTTGCGATGGTAGGGACGTCGGCGGCGATCGCTCTGACGGCTTCTTCGGCAGTCAAACTCGGCTTTGCATTGCGCGGCTTATTCGCAGCGATGGGTCCGGCCGGATGGATCATAACGGGCCTTTCGGTACTTGGCGGCTTATTAGTCGGGGTCAGTGCCGGCTATAAAGCGATGAACACCGTTAACTTAGAAGCAGCAAACGCGAAGCAAAAAGAAGTCGAAGGTATCAACAAAACGATCAAAGGGTACGACGACCTCAAAGCGCGTATTCAGTTGAGCAACGACGAGTTATTGCGCTATCTAGATATACAGGACGAATTAGCCAACGAAAAAGACTCGAAAGCGATCAAGAAGCTCAACGCGGAACAAGAAGAACTCCGTAAAAAGTCCGGTCTGACGAACGCTGAGTTCGACGAATTTTTACGTCTAAACGATCAAATCATCAAGAAGTCGCCGGAAACAGAAGCGGCTTTTTCTGCGCAGGGTAACGCAATCGCAAAGAATACCGAAGCTATGAAGGCATTGAGTAAGGAGAAATACGAAGAACTACGTTTGGAACTCGAAAAACAGCAGACGATCGCCGAACGGAACATGGAAGGGAACCTCGCGAAAGAGGCGCAGTTAAAGAAAGATATTAACGAAGCGGCGGCTCAGCGGGTCGAGAAAGAAAAGGCCGTTACTGAACAACTAGCGAGAGTTAAAGATATTGAATCGAGAATTGCGGAAGCTAAAAAAAGCGGGAACGAGGCGCAGGCACAATCACATCTAGTCACTCTTAACTCGGAGAAACAACGCCTAGAGCATATGCGTAATGAATTGATTAAAAGTACGGAACTTCTTCAGAGTAAAAAAGCGAATCTAGCGGAGGTCCAAAAAGAACTAGCTAAACTAGGCCAAGTCGATAAAAAACTAATTGATATAGAACTGCGCCAAGTTGGCCTTAAAGCCAAACGCGAGCAAGCGGTCAGTGTCATCGATAGAGAAATCGCAAAACAAGAGGCGGCGAAGCAGAAGCTTATAAGCACGACGTCAGCCGGTCAGAAGAAGAGTGAAGAGTATAAACGTGCGGTCCAAAAGATTGAAGAAGAAATCGCCAAGCTCGAAGCGGCACGCGCTAAAGTCGCAGAGATCACCGGAGAAGCTCGTAATATGAACGCTGAACTCGCGAAAGACATCTCGAAGCAGATCACGCTTAATAAAACTGAATTTGTTACGGTTCAAAATAGAGGCGGAGGCAAAGACGTTAGCGTACACAGCGGAGGTGGGCGCGCAGTCGGCGAGTATCATGTTGGGGGAATCGTTGGTAAGCCAGCGGGCAAGCTTCACTCAGGCGGAATGGCATCGAAGTTTATCGATCGTCCGATGAGTCGCGAAGTTGATATTCGTGCGCTCAGAAACGAAATGTATTTAACGGAAGCGCAGCAAGCGAACCTATTCCGACTCATCGATGCAGGACACACGGCGCGAATAACTTCAGCAGCCGGCGGCCATAGTCCGCAAATGCAAACGAACCTTTCAAACCTCGCATCTGCTATCGAGTCGCTTAAAGGACTATCGGTAGTCATGGAGGGCGAAGTGGTTGGACGTATCGTCGAGCCGCACGTAAGCCGACGGCAAATGGACGAAATAGATCGAAGCAGTTATTAGGAAGGAGGTGAGCGGTTGAGCAACGCTAGTTTTATTAAAGCGATAGCGCCGGACGCGCAGAAAATATACCGGAATTACAATATACTTGCGTCGCTTGTCATTGCGCAAGGTTGCCTAGAATCCGGCTACGGAAATTCGGGCTTGGCTACGAAAGGGAAAAACCTATTCGGTGTTAAAGGCTCGTACAAAGGCGCATCTATTCGAATGTTGACGTGGGAAGTGTATAACGGAAGAAACGTGCAAGTTTACGCCGACTTCCGTAAGTATCCGTCTTGGTACGAATCCATGCAGGACCTCGCGAAACTATACATTAACGGAACGAGTTGGGACCCGAATCACTATAAAGCCGTCGTCGGTCAGACGAACTATCGCAAAGCGACGGCGGCTCTCGTTAAGGCCGGGTATGCGACGGACCCAGCATACGCGACGAAACTGAACAACATTATCGCGACGCATAACTTAACGAAGTATGACACGAAAAAGACAACGGATACGAGCACCGACGTTGATAAGCCAGCGCAACCAAAGCCGGAACCGTCCGTAGTTGATATAGACGAAAACTTTAATGAAGATGCGTTCTCGCCGGATATTGTTTTCGGGCGATCTTCAGCGATCCCGCGTTCGGATGCAAACTTCCGTATTCAGTATCGCAATGGAACGATCATTGATATGGCTAGGGATCTATCGGTTTTAGTACGTAGCTTGGTTGTATCGGCGCCGGCCCCAAACATTACCTACGAGAACATACCGGGGAAAAACGGTTCTTATCGAACAGGCAAAGATTTCGGAAATCGGCGCATCACAGCCGAATGTACGATGTATGCCGAAGACGCAGCCGACTTCTACTTGCTGCGCGACGAAATATATAACGCTCTTTATCAGGAATCCGAGTTTTATCTAGTCGCGGAAGGCAATCCGAAAAAACGATGGCGAGTCGAATTGAGCGATTCTTTTGATCCGGAAAGAAGCGGAAGCGTGGCCGATTTTACACTGACGTTCGAAAGCGCATCTCCTTATTGCGAATCGGTCGGAACGACGCAGGACCCGTTCACATTTGACACGAGTCTTTGGCAGTTTGGCGAAAACCTAACGGATACTATTCCGACTTACAAACATACATCAAAGAGCTTCCGTATTTACAATGCGGGGGCTATTCGTATTGATCCGTTAGAGCTACCGTTCGTCATTTCGTATAAGGGCGCTTCGTCTAAGTTGAAGATCACGAACAAAACGACGGGGGATGCGTGGCAATATACCGGAGATTCGACGGCTAAAGAGACGATCGTATTGGACGGCGTCAAGGCACGAAAAGAGGGTGTAAGCATTTTCGGAGATACAAACCGGCAGACGATTCGACTCGAGCCGGGCTGGAACGAATTTATACTATCGGGAACGAGCGGGTCCTTCGAAATCAAATTCGATTTCCGATTCTATTATTTCTAGGAGGTGGCGCGATGGAGCTACTTATAAAAACGGTAAGAGGCGAAGTTGAGGCGCTCACCGACTACGATTGTACGGTTCGGGAAACGGCCGAGAATGAGAAATCGCTTGACGTGTCGGTTTTGAGTACGAGAAACAACGAACACTCATTCGGGTTGATCGAGAACGAAAACATACTCGTTTGTGACGGCGAAGAATATGTCATCAAGAAGACGCGTCCAGTCACGGTTAATGAAACGATAAAGATCGAAGCATCAGGCGTCTATAAGCCGTTAATTGACCTCGCCGACAATTACGTTTATAGCAAATCCGGCAAGAAAAAGAAGATGACCATAGGTGATATGGTTGCGATCGCCCTCGAAGGGTCCGGCTATTCATACGACATATCACCGGAAGGCCTTGACGCTACGTTCGAACTCGAAGATTTCGGCGATGGTTTCTCTAACGACTTACTGCGAGACATACTCGATAAATACAAAGCGGAATACGCCTTCGAAGGCAAAACGGTTGTCATTGCGAAGGAATTGGCTCGAGACACCGATTATCAGATTCGTTATAAATTCAATTCGCGCGACGAATCGGTTGAGATCGATACAAGTTCGTTGAAGACGTATATCCGCGGCTTCGGTAAACAGAACGACAAAACGAAAGCATATGCGGTCGAACTTGAATATACGAGTCCGCTGGCCGAAATCTACGGAATTAAGCACGCTGCCCCTATTCGCGATGATGCTTACACCGACAAGAATGCCGACGAATTAGAACTCCGCTTACAGGAAGAACTAACGGATACGATCGAGCTATCTTTGACGCTGACGTATACGGAGCTTCGACATTTCGGCGTCCAAGACATCCGCAAAGGCGACTACGTATGGTGCATGATCGATCCGTTCGGAATCAACAAGCGGATTAAAGTTGTCGGAGTTGAACGCTATTCAGATCCGAATAAGTCCCCAGTTTACACATTCGGAAAGCTGAAACGCGATATTAAAACGGACATGAAAAACTTTCGGAAGACTGAGAAGCGCGTATCCAAGTTGATTGATGCGTCCGGAAAAGTAAAAGGGACATCGGTAGGTTCCGGAATACGTATCGGAAGCGATGCGAACTTTGACGACGGTTATGACCCGACAACTATTCCGAAATACGGACCGGCGACGGCGGTTTCAGACGGATTGATGACGTCGAACGATTATCAGAAGCTACAAAGCATTGTAGTCGGTCCGGACGGTAAGCCGCAAGTAGACATGGCTAGCGCATCAAAAGCCGGCCTAATGTCTTCGGCAGATTTCATTAAACTATCGAAAGTCATCGTCAGTTCTTCCGGCGCAAACGTAGACCTTAACAAACTTGTATCGGATTTATCGGCGCTTACTGCGAGAGTGGCCGCGCTAGAATCAAAATAAAGGAGGCACTAAATGGCTAACGTATTTTTAAAGCGGATCGCATCGGCTTGGGATCGTATTGCACGTAATAACTTGAACGATAACTTCGACAGTATCGAACAGGGTTTTACGAAAGCGACCGCCGAGCTAAACGCCCATAAAAACGCATCGCCCGCACACAAGTCCGAGCAAATACAGCACGGGCTTTTTACGGCTGCTAATCGCTTTGATAACTTAAACGCTCGCTTTGCGAATCTAGTCGTTAATCATGACGGTGAGGACGTCAAAGAAGTCGTTGATCTGCGTGTGGCACTTGACGCATCTACGCACCCGACGGCGAAAGATCGCTTCGATTATGATTTCGCTAAACTACTGAAAAAGATCGAAGACATGGCCGTATTTATTTCGTTGCGTCCGTACTTAGAGAAATACGGAAACTTTGACGACGCAATGCAAGCGGCGCTTGACCTATCGAAATCAACGCCTATTACGCTTGTGGTTCCGCCCGGGAACTATACGCAAACGCGAACGCTTCGGATTTTCAGAAATACGCGGTTAATCGTCCAGGCCGGCGCAGTTATCAAACGGAACTTCGTAGGATCTATGCTAGTCAACGGACTTGAAACGGATAATTTCAGCGGCTATAACGGCCACGGAAACATCGTAATTGAGGGCGGCGGCACCTTCGATAGTAACGGCGCGGTAATCAAGCAGCAGTGCTCCGTATTCGGGTTTGCGCATGCTGACGGAATTATCATTCGAGATATTACCGTACTTGATGTCGTAGGTGGGCATGCATTTGACTGCGCCGGCAACCAAAACGTCTTGATCGAGAACGTTAAATTTAAAGGCTATGCGGACTACGTAGGCGATCGGTGGTTCTCGGCAGCTATTCAGCTCGATTTAATGCGCTCATCCGCAAACTTCGGCGCGTTCGGGTCATACGATCAGACTGTCACAAGAAACATCGTCATTCGTGGAAACTATTTCGGAAAATCTAACAAACTCGGCGGCTGGGCTCGTGCAGTCGATTCTCATACGTCAACTGACGGCGTTTGGTATTCGGTTATCCGTATCTTAGACAACGTGATTGAGGACACGACTGAGTACGCAATAAGCGGGAACAAGTGGCATGATACGCGAATCAGCGGAAACAGACTGAACAACTGCGCGTCAGGAATCCGAATCCTACTACCGCGAGTCACGTCGCAGTATACGCAGGATGCAAACGGAAATCCGACGGGGCGCGTTAATAAAACGAAGCACCACATTATCACCGAAAATACAATCACGAACATCACGAAGAATCACGCGATTCAAGTATATGGCCGTAAAGGTTATCAGACGATTGATGACGTAGTTATCTCAGGAAACGTAATTGACGGCGTTGTTGAACGACACGGTATACACATCTCCGACGTTTACAACTATACGATCGGAAATAACATAGTCGATAACGTTGGACACCACGGCATTCTTATAACGCGCAGCACCTACGGATCGGCTACGGCAAATACGCTGCGGGGCGTCAAAGGAAACGGAATTCGTATCGAAGAAGGCCTATGCAATAACGTAACGGTCGCAAATAACATTCTGAAAGACGTAGGCTTTTCCGGGATCTCCGTATCAGGAGAATCGCGAAGAGTACGCGTCTTTTTTAATACGCTCGTAGATGTCGGAACGAGGGCGACCGAAAGCGATGGTTATGACGGAATCATTTTCTTATCCGGCGTAGCCCGATCTATGTGCGCATTTAACGACATAACCGGTCTAGGAATGCGTCACGGTATTTATCTGACGAATACATGCTCGCAAATTTCATCGTACGGAAATTACGTAAAAGGTGCGGGCTTTGACGACAGCTATAACGACAACAGCATCGACCCGATCACTTCGACTGCGAACGTTATTTAAAGGGAGGAAAACGGATGTTAGCAAAAGATGGCGCTTTGTCTTTCGACGTCAATGCGCAAACAAAGCGGCCTATCAATGCCGCCATACAATTCAGCACGCAAGATATAAACACGGCACGCCTGTCCTTTAAACTCACGAAAGATGGCGTCCCTTTGCCGTTGTCTGCGGTCGTAGGTAAATTGGTGCTTGCGATGGCGGATGGAAGCCGTTTTATTCGAGCAATCACACTAGTTAATAAGCCGGAAGGACTAGCCGAATATGTTTTAGGTGCGGACGAAATTCGTCATTACGGCGCAGTAAAAGCTGAGCTGGTTCTGTATTACACGGACGGGCAGGCGCTTTCGATTCATAAATTCGGCTTCAACATCGAGCAGTCACTCATCGACCAAGACATCGTCCCCGTCGCGGAGTACTACATCGATGACTTTGAAACACTGCGCGGTCAGATTAATGATCTTTACGACGACGTTGTTGCAACCGTTGCGGAAATCGAAGCGAAGTTTGAAGACCTGGATAACGTTGAAACGAAGGTTGGTGCGCAGGAAAAGGTCGATGCGCATGCAGAAAACACAGATGTTCACGTAACGCCTCAGAAGAAAGCGGAGTGGGACGCCAAGGAGACGACGGTCGGCGCCCAAGCGAAAGTAACCGCACACGCAAATGATGCAGTAAAGCACGTAACTAACGAAGAGCGGTCGACATGGAACTCGAAGGAAACTACGTCGGGGTCCCAACAGAAAGTCGATCTTCACGCGAACAATCTAGATCTGCACGTTACCGCAGACGATAAGACGAAGTGGAATGCGGGGCAGCTCCGGAAGCTAACGGCTGATACCGGTTCTTTTAAACTCAACCTAGCCGGCAAGGACTTATATACGGATTTACTAACGGCTCGGACGGCTACTTTCTACGGAAATAGTACGTCAGCAAACGGACCTAACTCGGCCTCGCTTCGCGGATTTCAGATCGCGGAGGATAATGTCGGCGAAGTATTGGCGATGGGTAACGACGGAACTACTTGGCGCAATACCTTCGGTTCAGGCACTTTCCGCGGATGGAGGCGCCTTTTAGATACGAAAGACACCGCCGTTGTTTGGGAAACGCCGTCGTTAGGCAATGGGTGGAAGCAATACGTATCGCCGGACGGATTTCCTCACACGTTGCGCTACACGAAAGACGCATTCGGTATCGTTGAGATTATCGGTTCAATCGCAGGTGGGGCGCTTGGCAATAACGTTGCGGCGTTCACGTTGCTACCGGATTATTTTCCGATCCAATCAATGCATTTTATCGGAGTAGCTTCGAGTGTAGGAACGACAAACGTCCCGCAGTACCACCGTACGTATATCGGAACAGACGGCAAGGTTTGCATTCAATCGTGTTCTAATACGGCTAATCCGAACGATTTTATAACGTTTGGCTTCCGTTTTAGGGCGGCGAAAGTATAGGAGGTGCTTTAATGATACGCGTATATAAATACGATGAAAATTATGTATGGCAAGCAGCCGGAGAAATACTCGTTGATATAGAAAACGGCGAAGAAATTCCGGAAGGATACACGCCCGTCAAACCACAAGACGGTCTGTTTATCGCGACATTCGATCCGGAGACGGAAGAGTGGTTCGAGGGTGCAACGCAAGAGTACATCGACAGCCTATTTCCGGAAGCAGCGCCGTCTGAAATCGAAGTTCTACGACAGCAGCATGCCGAGTTGGTTTTTACGCTAATGATGGGAGGGGTGATTTAATGAATTGGTTCGCGATCATCAAGAAGTTTTATGCAGACGGAGATTGGACGAAGGAACAAGTCGCAGCCGCGGTCGTCATGAAGAAAATTACGCCGGATCAATACGAAGAAATTACGGGTGAGCCTTACGTAGAAGCGTAGGCTTTTTATTTTGGAAGGAGAGACGTTCTTATGGCGGAGCCGAGCAATACCGAATTAAACGAAAAGATTTCGGATATTCGTGAGTGGCTCGTTCGTATTGACACGAAGGTCGATTATTTCAACGATGTTAAAACAAAAGCAGACCAAGCGGACGAGAAAGCAGACGAAGCGCTGGCATTGGCGAAGGAAAACCGCGCAGACATAGCAGACATGCGCGCAAATACGAAATGGGTATGGGGCGTGATGCTGACGGTGGTAGGTTTATTGCTATCGGTTGGCATTGCGCTTTTTAAATAGATAAAACGAAAAGGGAGACGATTATATGACGATTAAAGTTACGCAGGATCTTGTATCTCCGAGTAAATACGGCATTAAATGCCCGAATTCAATGGACGCAAAGTATATCACGTTCCACAATACTGCAAATGATGCCTCGGCAAAAAACGAGATTTCGTATATGAACGGTAACAGTAATCAGGTCTCGTATCATTTCGCAGTGGATGACGTAGAGGTTCGTCAGGGGATTCCGGTAAATAGAAACGCTTGGCATTGCGGAGACGGTAGCGGCGCTAATAGCGGAAACAGAACGTCAATTGGCGTCGAGGTTTGTTATTCAAAATCCGGCGGCGAGCGGTACAAAAAAGCGGAAGCATTAGCGATCAAATTCATTGCGCAGCTTCTAAAAGAGCGCGGCTGGGGCGTTGATCGCGTGAAGAAGCACGAAGATTGGAGCGGAAAGCATTGTCCGCACCGTGTACTCGATGAAGGTCGTTGGGGAGCGGTGAAAGAAGCGATTGCTAAAGAACTCGCTGCGCTAAACGGAAGCAAAGCGCCATCTAAAACGGGCGCAGCGACTAAGCCGGTGAAAACGTCTAAACCAAAGGCGTCGGCTAAAAAACTAACGGTACCTACTGGCGTCATCCGTCAAGGTGGTCGTGGGTCATCCGTTACGCAACTTCAGAACGCACTGGCAGCCGTTTATTTCTACCCGAACAAAGGGGCGAAGAATAATGGAATTGACGGCATCTACGGTCCGAAAACGGCAGACGCAGTTAAGCGATTCCAGTCGACGCAGGCCGGCATTGCAAACGATGGCATCTACGGACCGGCAACACGCGCCAAACTGGTGGCGGCATTAAAGAAAGCGGGGTATAGCGTATGAAGACGAATATTAGCGCAGGAACGGTGACTCGATTTATTTTGCTTGCGTTGGCTCTCGTAAACAGCGGGCTGACGATGTTTGGCGTGCAGACGATTCCGGTAGATGAAGCGGCAGTGTCCGACTTTATTGCGTTGCTGTTTCTCGGGGCAACTTCGCTATTAGCGTACTGGAAAAACAACGACGTATCTAAGAAGGCGCGCGAAAGAAAAGCGCTAGATGAGGTCGGCAAGAAATAAGCGGAACTTTCGGCGGTTGCTTACGTATAAATCGTAGGTAGCCGTCTTACATAACAATAACGTATAATTAAACGGAGGGGAGGCGGAGGATATAAAGAAGATTTCCGTATATTTTTTGATTTTTACTAGTTTACTAATACTTCTAACAGGGTGTGGAGGCGTAAAAGTATCTGAGTTCAATGAAGATATAGGCTATGACTTCAGTGACAGCACGGTGGGTAAGCTTAATTTCGATCTACCCAAAGATTTACACATTATTGAAGTGAATTATAAAAGTGAAATTAATGGCGTGGAAATAACTATTGATAAGGTACATTTCGCGAAGGGCCTCATAGGGGTTAGTTTGTCTTTTCAAAATAAATCTAAAGATAATACATATACGATCGCTGCTGCTACGCGTGCTATACGTGTGAACTCAAAAACTTCGTTAGGCCCGAGAGACCTTTCTTACATTGATTACGATAAAAGTTACCGGAAATTGGCTCACGAAGGGGATGCTTTTGAGAGTCTGACGTACTGGTCGCTGGAAGATGTTGACTATAAAAATATTAAAGAAATTGATTTACAAGTGACTATCTTTGATGATTCCGGTTCCTCTGATGAGTCTTTGATAAACTTCAAACGAAAAATTACCTTTTGAACGAAAAGCCCCGTCCCTAGCCGGATGGGGCGTTTTTTACGTTTAGTATATCCGCAAACTTAACGAAATTAGTATCGCCTCGATTATCCTTCACACGAAATTCCTTCCGTAGATGATCCACGTATATAACGCGCCCAATTACTTCGCGAATGAAGCCGTCATCGTATAACTCGAAATCCAGCGGCAGGTCTTCGCTCACCGCCGAAGAAATAGCGAACTCAAATTCTTCGACTTGTTCTTCGCTCAATACAGGCCGTTCTATTTTCTGCTTCGCAAGATGCAACTGACGCAAAGCTTCGTTGTGCTCCGGCAATATAAACTTCATTTGCCAGCGGTTCTGATCCTTCCGTTCGTCCCACATAGGCGACACCTCCGGTTAAATTATAACCGAATATATGTTCGTTTATCAATCGGAAATATCAAACAAATCGTTCGCGTCCGTTAGTTCGAACTCTTTTATTACCTTCTCGAGAACATCCTTCGGGTATCTTTTCATCTTTCCGGAACACATTTCGCTCACAGTGCGTGTTGACAGTCCGGTCTTTTCCGCGAAATCCTTCTGCTGGGTGTATCCGTGCTTTTGCAATAACTCGTTAATGCGAAGCCTCAACGTAAGCCACCTCCGATATTCATTACGCTAAGTATAATCTTTTTTTATTTATTACGCAATACGTAATTGACAATTCTGTTTTCCGTAACTATAATTACGTTAACAGTAAATTACGAAAGGCGGAATCGAAATGCATTACTTAGCGGAACATCAAACGTTCTCATCGACGCAGGCCCTAAACACGGCCGTCTACGAACACATCAAACGAAACTCATACGACCTATCCGACACGGCACGAACCGCACTTAAGCAGATCGCACGTTATGCGGTCAAGTTCGCAGGCGCAGCGCATCTCAAAGCGGAAACGCTCGCCGACCTAATCGGTAAATCCGTTAAGACGGCACGCCGCGTTCTTAATCAATTAGCCTCGTTGAACATCGTAAAGAAAGTCGCGACGACTCGTAAAATCAACGGAGGCAAGGGCGCCAACATAATCGTCATCTTACCGTTAGCTGCGAATGACCAGTCGACAATGACCAGTCGACCAGCGCAGGAAAATGCCGATGCACCAACGGTTGAGACGGCAAAAATCGAAAATGAACCATCGGATTCTATTAATCTTAAATATCAAAAGCACGTTAAAGATACGGCTGCGGTGCCGGCTGAAGCGCTGAAAAACTCGTTGCCAACGGAAATCTACAACGCTATGAGTCGTTACTTTGACGCAGCAGAAATCTATAAATATTACGGCTTGTTATTGCGTGCTAAGGCTTCCGTAGATCCTTCGTTAATGATCGAGCATGATCCGGAGCCTTTCGTAGATGCGTGGCATAAGACGATACTCAAAGCGAAATTGAACGAAATTATGCGTTTTGATGACTACGTGTATATTTCGTTCCAGCGGGCAGCAAGCGAGGCAAAACGTAGGAAAATGCGTGGTAAATTAGAGGCGTTCGAGGCGTTTCTTGAAGCGGATTGATCGCCACATCGTGTGGCAAACGTAATTGACCATATGTAAAATCCGGTGTATAATCGCATTGATTACATTCCGGATTCGTGTCCGAAATAATACGGACCGTTATCCGAAATAAGTGTACGTAAGGCTTTCGTAATAAGAATCGTATTAAATTCCGCAATAGGTTTCCGGTACCACGTCTGCCGGGGGTTCGAATCCCTCCGAGCGCGTCTATAGTATCCGATAGGATTCGATTGATCATTTATGAAAGAAGCTGAAAACCCTTTGAAATAAAGGGTTTTTTGTTTTTTATGAGTGGTGTTGTGTGAGTAAATTGAGAGGAACTCTTCACTATGTATCAGCGTTTAAGTGAAGTAGTTCATTTTTTATCGAAAAACACAGATTACAATTGTTAAAAAGACAAATTTTCTTTATGATAGCGATCAAATAAAGTTTAATTGGTGTAAAATCATTGCATCAACAATATTCTCAAAGCTTGTTCAACGAAAAGGGCAGAATTCATTCATAAGGAGGCACTAATGAATTGTGAAAGTGTTTTACATCAAATTGAAGTAGCTGTTAAAACATTGATAAAAATAGTAAGGCAATTAGAAGAAACTGATTTACAAAAAAGACCAACACCTCATAAGCAGTCTATCGGAGAGTTGCTGGAACACATTGCGATCATTTGTGAAGCTGACTGGCGTATTGCGAATGAGGCGACCCAAGAAGAGATGGAAACATTTTATGCTAATGTATCATATAAAACTGTAAAGTCGATAGAAAATGGCTTAATGACTAATTTTCATTCATTAAAAAATAATTATATGAAATTATCGGACACAGAACTACTGTCTCGTACCACTTCCTATTGGGGTGTGACATATACAAGGTATGAATGGTTGTTAGAGATATTAGCACATGTTTATCATCATAGGGGGCAAGTACACGCTATGCTTGTTCACTGTTACGATAAAGACCCTAAAATTTCTATGTTTGAATAACTGTCCTCAATTCAAATAACCATCCATCGTGTTGGTTCAAGTAATGTCAATTATACGTTCTTCGAGTTCATGCTCGACCTAGTTCACAATAGAACAAGGTCTCTCAAACCCTTCTCCATTAAGAGTGGCGTTCACTTCTAAAACTTTACATCTATACCAAACTATTTATGCTATAATTAATAATCATTCTCAATTAAAGGTGGTTTCGTCAGTGAAAAAAAATGATTTGGCTTATGAGTCTGCTGGCAGTATTGTTGGTGGCTTGCGGGCAGAAAGACAATAAAGAACAAGAATCAAATACTCGTACATATACAACTGAAACGGGTGAAAAGATCACCATTCCTGACAAGCCAAAGCGTATTGTTGTGTTAACAGCGCAGCTTGGAAATTTTAAAAAGTTAGGTGTGACACCTGTTGGCATGACAGATGTTTATCCTAAATCATCCTTTTTAGATGAAACAGGTGTGAAGAGGGTGCCGATAGAAAATGTGGAGGCAATCGCCAAACTGAAGCCTGATCTCATCATTGCTTATTCACAAAATGATCAAGTTGAGAAATATAAAAAGATCGCAAAAACAATTACTTTCACAACAAGTGAGCATAGCTTCAAAGAGATGCATATTGAAATCGGAAAGATTCTTGGAAAAGAATCGTTAGCGAAAAAACAAATACAAGAAATGGACGAGCAGCTGAAAAAAGACGGCAAAGAGGTCAAAGCAAAAATTGGTGAAGACAAGACGTTTTCCATTATGGATGTGCAGCCTAAGCAGGTGTACTTATTTGGTACAGACTTTGGTCGTGGAGGAGAGGTTATCTATCAAGGGTATGGATTCAGTTTGCCTGAAAAAGCAGAGAAAGCCCTACCAAAAGAAGGGTATCTCGGTATTTCATTAGAAGAGATGAATGAGTATACAGGTGACTATTTACTTGTACCAACAAAGGATGGAAAAGCACCGAATCCTGATATTACAAGCAGCGGTGTATGGAAGAAGAATAAAGCAGTGAAACAAGGACATGTTTTATCCTATTCAATCAATGAATTTATCTATGCTGATCCAATCTCAATTGAAAAACAGTCTGCTGCGTTTAAACAAATGCTGATCAAAAATTAATAGAAAAAAGATAAAGCACTTAAACAGGAGGCTTTGTCTTTTTTTCTGCTATCCTCTTAAAATACTAGCCATAAGACTCATTTCTGCCCTTTTCAGGCGTATTTGTTGAGCCCGATCACTGTATATGATTAACATGGAAGGGAATTGACAATAAGGAGAGGATTCTTGTGGCGAAGGTTTTAATGATTACGTTCCCAGCTGAAGGACATGTGAACCCAATGTTAGGAATGATAAGAGCATTTGTTGATCGAGGTGATGAAGTGCATGTGGTCACAACTGTCCATTATCAAAAGCGGATCAAACGCTTAGGCGCTCACGTACATATACATCCAGATTATATTCGCACATTAAGTGTCGAAGAAAGCGATTTAGAGTCCATGCAGCCATTTTTCCATGCCATGCTGCAAACGTCATTAGACATTTTAGAAGTGGTGGAAACTCTTTCTCAACAGCATTCATTTGATTTGGTCTATTTTGATATGTTTGGAGCAGGTGAGCTTGTGCGGGATTACTTACAGATTCCAGGCATTGGTTCGAATCCTTCTTTTGTGCTGCAGGAGGCGCATTTTGATACACCTCTATACAGAAAAGATGAGAAGGCGGCTCATCTGTTAGAAGAAATACATGAACGTTTTGGCGTTCAGCCAAAGCATTTGATGCAATTCATGAAAAACCGTGGAGAGCTGAATATGGTGTATACAAGTGAATATTTTCAGCCGTCTGTTGATGCATTGGATGATTCGTTTGTTTTCATTGGACCGAGTTTTCTAAAACGTGCTGACCAGCACGATTTCCCATTAGAAGCGCTTGAGCGGGAGAAGGTTGTCTTTATTTCAATGGGAACGGTTCTTGGAGATACTGAAGCATTCTTTAATATGTGTATTGATGCCTTTGCCGACTTTGATGGAAAAGTGATTCTCGCAACTGGTGAAAAAATCGACATGTCTCTCCTAAAAGAAGCGCCATCTCATTTTCTCATCGAGCCTTATGTGCCGCAGCTTGAAGTCCTTGAACTGACAGATGTGTTTGTGACCCACGGCGGGATGAATAGTGTCAATGAAGGTATTCATTATCATGTTCCAATGGTTGTCATCCCAGTTGACAAAGATCAGCCGATGGTGGCAAAAAGACTGACGGATCTCTCTGCTGCTCGTGCACTCGATAAAGACGAGCTGACAGCAAAGCAGTTGAGAGATACTGTAGAAAGTGTACTGGGAAGTGACACGTACCGTGCTGGAATTGAAAAGATTGAAGAAAGTTTCCAAACAGCAGGTGGAACAGAAAAAGCATTACGTGTCATTGATCAGTTTATGCAAGCGAAACAGACTCAATCATGAGTCTCTCAGCGTGTAGACAAACCCTCGAATTCGCCCGCAGGTCTGTGCGCTGGTGCTCGCCCTTCCTAGACTGCAAAGGTTTTCTTTCACGCTGAAAAGAAGACAAAGAGCTAAAATAAAGATCATTTTAGCTCTTTGTCAACAACCTGACAGACTCAATCATGAGTCTGTTTTTTCGGTGAAAAAAGACATTGTATTTCCCAGATCTGTATGCTAATATTCAATTCGTAATCATTTCGATTGATAATCGTAATGATTACGATAAAATGAACATTTGGGGGAAGTACATATGAATCATCAACCTGTTTACATAAAGAAAAAGGACGAGAAAAAGCAGTCCTTTGTGACATATACCTTGATGCTGTTTTCAGTCATGGCTTGTTTTCTATTGGCATCTTGTTCTGAAAATAAGACCTCTTCCAGTTTAAGTGGAAGAGAAGATGATGAACTGGTGTATGCAAGTACAAAAGATATAAGAGACATTAATCCCCATCTATATGGCGGGGAGATGGCCGCTCAAAATATGGTGTTTGAATCGCTTGTTGTGAATACGGAAAAAGGCATTCAACCTGCCCTGGCCCAAAGCTGGGATATTTCTAAAGATGGAAAAACCTACACATTTCATCTTCGAGAAAACGTGACTTTTTCAGATGGTGAGCCATTTAATGCGAAGGCTGTCAAAATGAATATTGATGCAGTTGTCAAAAATATTGAAAAAAATGCTTGGCTCAATCTCGTGTCAGAAATTAAATCCACAAAGGCTGTAGATGAACATACATTTGTTCTCACATTGAAGGAGCCCTATTATCCAACATTAGAAGAGCTTGGTTTAACACGTCCATTCCGTTTTATTTCTCCCAAAAGCTTTATTGATGGCACCACATCAAAAGGCGTCAAAGGTTATGCAGGTACAGGTCCTTATGTGTTAAAGGAACATAAGAAAAATCAATATGCCATTTTTGAAGTGAATCATCACTATTGGGGAAAGAAGCCAAAGATTTCAACAGTGAAATGGAAGGTCATGCCGGATCACCAAACGATTTTACTCGCTCTGCAAAAAGGGGAGATCGACCTCTTATTTGGAGCTGATGGTGACATGATCGACGGAGATTCATTTCAGGCTTTAAAAGAAGCTGGTCAATATGGGGTAACCGTGAGTCCTCCTGTTGGATCAAGATCTATTGTGATCAACTCCAATCAACCAATAACACAAGATCCAAAAGTAAGAGAAGCATTTCAATATGCCATTCAAAAAGAGATGATTACAGAAGGGATTTTAAATGGAACTGAACAGGTGGCACATACACTGCTCGCCCCATCAGTCCCTTACGCAGATATTCCGCTTAAAAAGAAAACCTATCAAAAAAAGAAAGCAGAGGCATTATTAGATGAGGCAGGCTGGAAGCTAAAAGAAGACGGCTATCGCTATCAAAAAGACAAGCCGCTCAGCGTGACCATTTATTATAATTCGGATAATGCAGGTGAAAGAACGATTAGTGAATCGATTCAGCAGGACTTCAAGCAGGTTGGAATCAAGCTGGATATTAGAGGTGAAGAAAAACAGGCATTTTTAGATCGTCAAAAAACAGGAAAGTTTGATCTTATGTACTCTCTATCTTGGGGACTTCCTTATGACCCTCAAACATACGTCTCTTCATTCCGTGTTGCATCCCATGCTGATTATCAAGCTCAGTTAGGATTGAAAAAGAAAAAGTGGCTGGATGAGACCATTACGAAAGTATTGGTGGAGCCGGATGAGCAAAAGAGGGCACAAATGTACCGAGATATTTTGACGTATATTCATGATGAAAATGTGTATATCCCTATTTCCTATTCTGTGACAAAGGCCGTTTATAATAAGCGCCTCAAAGGTGTAGATTTTCATGTATCTCAGTATGAAATTCCCTTTGATCGAATGTATTTTTCGTCATAAATCGGAGGCTGAGACATGACACGCTATATCATAAAACGATTATTGCTTCTTTTGCCGCTCATTGTATTCATTACGTTTTTTGCGTTTGTGCTACTTGCGATGCGTGCGAGTGATCCAGCTGAGGTCGCTTTACGTGTGAACCAAGTAACCCCAACGGAAGAGATGGTTGAATCTATGCGTCAAGAGCTAGGCTTAGATCAACCGTTTTTCATACGCTATGTCACATGGCTTAAAGACGGATTAACAGGTGATTTTGGCAGTAGTTATGTCACACATGAGCCTGTACTTGACCTGATGATGGAGGCACTTCCTGCGACTTTACAGCTTGCAGGGATGTCCCTTTTGTTTATTATTGTGCTGAGTTTGTTATTCGGAATGGTATGTGCATATGCGGCACATACATGGTTGGATCGAATCGTGAGAGCATTTGTGTTTATTGCAGCTTCCATGCCTAGTTTTTGGTTGGGCATTTTGTTTATCTGGCTTTTTTCAGTCAAATTTAACTGGGTCAACACGAGTGGAATGGAAGGATTTAAATCGATTCTTTTGCCAGCGATGACTTTATCACTTGGCTACTTATCGACCTATGTGAGACTCATTCGAAATCAAATCCTAAAGTTTCAGCACGAGCCCTTTGTTTTTTATGCAAGAGCTCGTGGTTTAAAGGAACGAACCATTCAATTGAAGGTGATGAGACATGCCCTTCAACTAGCAGTAACAGCACTCGGTATGTCAGTACCAAAGCTCATTGCAGGAACCGTCATTATTGAAAATCTCTTTGCTTGGCCAGGGGTTGGCCGTTTGTGTGTAACAGCTATTTTTCATGCCGATTTCCCTATTATTCAAGCCTATTTGTTTGTGATGGGATGCCTGTTCGTTGTGTGCAACCTCGTTGCTGATGTCATACAAATGATCATGAACCCGCAGTTAAGAAAGGAGGTCTAAAAAATTTGATCGTATGGAATCAATTAAGAAAAGATCGAATGGCTATTCTGTCTATCTGGCTTTTGGTACTTGTCACATTAGCTGGGCTGTTTGCACCGTTTCTAGCGCCGCATGACCCAACTGACACGAACATTCTTCAAAAATATGCTGGTGTGAGTCTAACATATCCCCTCGGAACCGATCAGCTGGGGAGATGCGTATTGTCCCGGCTCTTATATGGTATTCGGACAACGATGCTTGCTGCCGTGCTGACAATGTGTATCACGATGTTCATTGGTACGATACTTGGACTTGTAGCTGGCTTTTTTAGAGGGAAAGTTGATGGAGCTCTAATGAGAATATGTGATGTCATGCTGTCATTTCCAGCAGAGGTGATGATTTTGGCCGTTGTGGGCATTATGGGACCTGGGCTTTTCAATATTATTTTGGCCAATGTCCTTGCAAAATGGGCTTGGTATACAAGGATGATTCGTTCGTCAGTCCTGCAATATACGAATGAACCATCTGTTCAGTTTGCGAAAGTATCTGGGGGTTCACCTTTTTATATCCTTCGAAAACATCTATTTCCTCGCATCTCAGGAGAGATTGCTGTCTTTGCTACACTTGACGCAGGCTGGGTCATTTTAAATATTTCTGCTCTGTCTTTTCTTGGATTAGGTGTGAGTGCACCTACACCGGAATGGGGCATGATGCTCAACGAGGCGAAGAATGTCATGGTGACGCACCCGGCTCATATGCTCCCGCCTGGACTTGCGATCTTATTTGTGGTCATGGCACTGAATTTTTTAGGAGACAGTCTTCAGCAGGTCATGAACCCTGCCATGCACCTTACCAACAAAAAAGGGGGGAGACGGTTTGCCTTTCATCGAGATAAAAAATCTGTCCGTACATGATCCGATTCAACAAAAGGATTTAGTGGCAAATATCACGTTTACATTACATAGACAACGTTGTTTAGGCGTTATTGGAGAAAGTGGAAGCGGAAAATCAACCGTTGCAAAAGCATTAATTGGCCTTATCCCTCCTTCGCTAGAGATGATTGGGACCATTTTGTTTGACGGTGAAAAATTGACAAGTCAGGCTTCACAGCAGTGGAGAGGAAAGCGAATTGGCTACATTCCACAAGATGCTATGAATGCGTTCAATCCAATTGAAACAATTGGTCATCAAATACTTGAAACGTTCCAGCGGCATTTGGGTTTACGTGGAAAAGAAGGGACAGCACATGCGATCACTGGGCTAGAACGTGTCCATTTAAACAATCCGCATATGTTAATGAAAAAATATCCTCATGAGCTGTCGGGAGGAATGCTTCAACGTGTCGTGATTGCCATTACGATCATGCTTTCTCCTGACGTGATCATTGCCGATGAGCCTACAGCATCATTAGATGCATATAACCGGCGCGAAGTCATCACACAATTACAGAGGCTGAAAGAAGAAACAGGAGCTGCCTTGATCATCATTTCGCATGATTTAGGCGTCGTTCAGGCAATCGCTGATGAATTGTTGGTGATGCACCAAGGGAAGATGCTTGAGCATCGTCATGCAAAAGAGATATTTACATCACCTGAGCATCCTCAAACGAGGCATTTACTAGAAACGAGGCTTCGCTTATCGACCCCCCTTGAAGCACTGAGGCAGCAGAAGAGAGTGAGGGCATTCCCATGCTGATCACAGCAAATCAACTACTTAAACATGGAGAAGATAAAGGACGCTTTTTTCATAAAGAGGAATCCATAGCACGCATAGCTCAGGTTTCATTTCAGATTGGAGAGGGTGAATGTGTCGGGGTAGTCGGTGAGAGTGGCAGTGGTAAAAGTACAATAGCACGTACACTGCTTGGTTTAGAAACATTAGACGGCGGAGAGATAAAGATAGATGGATGGCCAGCTCATACATGGCGTAAGATGAACCGGGGGAAAATGAGTGTTGTTTTTCAGGATTATCTATCTTCTGTCCATCCTTCCTTTACAGTGAAAGAGATCATAGCAGAACCCATGCAAATAATAAAGCGAAACATGGATGTGAATCAAAAAGTGTTGTCCCTGCTCAAGCAAGTAAGACTTCCATCGTCTTTGCTAAATCAATATGCTCATCAGCTAAGCGGCGGTCAGCTCCAGCGTGTATGCATAGCAAGGGCCATATCGACGAATCCAGCCATTCTCATCTTAGATGAAGTCCTTAGCTCACTTGACGTTTCTGTCCAAGTTCAAATATTGGAGCTTCTTGAAACATTAAAGCAAGAGTTAGATATGACCATTCTCATGATTACCCATGATCTAGAGGCAACCGTTTTTTTATGTGATCGACTTCTTTTTTTACATGAGGGAAAACTTGTGGAAGAATGTAAAAGTGACCAGCTGTTTGAAGCGACTCATCCATTTACGCTCAAGCTAATAGACTCACTCATGCCTTTTCAGCTTGACAAAAAATAACCAATCTTTTATCGTATACGTAACAAACGACGGAAGGGTGACCCAATGCAATGAAGTACTAATCCTATGACCTGTAAGCAAAATGAAAGAACGAAGGCAGTGAGCAAACGATATGTGTTGCTATGTTTGCTGCGTTTTCATTTTTTAGCTTCGGAATAGGATGGTACAGCTTGGGAATCAAAGATTGAAGTGATGGATACGGGGGAGATGTGTGCTCATTTGATGAACCGCATGTCATTCTGTATCGATACGCTTATTTTTGTACACCATTTTGCCTCCTATTCTGAGAATGGGAGGCTTTTTCATGTCTCCTGATACGAAAGGAGAGGGTTGGATGTTACTGAGAGCCCACCAATTAAAAGTATTTCGAAAGGATCGTTTGTTATTTGATATAGAGGAGCTTGCCATTCATCAAGGGGACCGAATCGGCCTTGTAGGGACAAATGGCAGTGGGAAAACGACATTGCTCCATGTACTGGCGGGGAGGGAAAAACCAGACAGCGGCACATTTGCACACACTACAACTTGTACCCTGCTTCCTCAACTAAAGACAGGAGATGGCAGACAAAGTGGCGGAGAGATGACACAAGCTTATATTGAAAGAGCTTTAAGCCGGCCTTCTGCCCTTTTATTAGCCGATGAACCCACGACTCACTTAGATACGGAGCATATTGAGTGGCTAGAAGAAAAGCTTCGTTATCATCAAGGTGCTCTGATTGTCGTCTCGCATGACCGTGCTTTTTTAGATGCGTTATGTACAGACATTTGGGAATTGGAGGATGGGAAACTCAAACCATACAAAGGCAACTACAGCGATTTTGCCCGGCAAAAAGAACTCGAACATCGCCAGCAAGTGGAGGCGTACGAGGCGTATACCCAGAAGAAAAAACAGTTAGAACATGCACTGCAAAAGAAAATGAAAAAAGCCGACAAAGCGACAAAGCCATCTCCAAAGCTGAAATCCTCAGGGCCTAAAATTGCAAAGCCTTATTATGCAAACAAGCAAAAAAAGCTTCAAAAAACAGCCAAATCTATTGAAACAAGAATGGAAAAATTAGAAAAGGTGGAGAAGGTAAAGGAAGCCCAGCCTCTTCAAATGACGCAGCACACCATGAAGGAAGTGGCAAGCCGCACCATTTTTCGTGTCGAACATGTAGATGGCAAGGCAGGAGATAAAGTCCTTTGGAAAAAGGCGAATGTAGAAGTAAGAGGCGGAGACAAAGTCGCGATCATTGGAAAGAATGGGAGCGGTAAAACGACATTTCTCCGAATGCTTGTAAACGGTCATCCCGGGATTTTTCGTTCAGAAGCCGTGAAGATTGGTTATTTCAGCCAAGATCTTTCAGGATTGAATCTAGATGAATCGATCTTACAAAATGCACTGGAACAGGCGATTCAAGATGAGACAATCGTTCGCACCGTTTTAGCGAGACTTGGGTTTCGGGGAGACGATGTGTATAAGCTGACGAACGTATTAAGCGGCGGGGAACGGGTGAAGACGATGCTTGCCAAGCTGCTCGTCAGTGATGCCAATGTTCTGATGCTTGATGAACCGACGAACTTTTTAGACCTTGCGGCAGTAGAAGCGCTTGAAGGACTTTTAAAAGATTACCCGGGCACAGTTGTGTTTGTCTCCCACGACAGGCGGCTCATTGAGCAGGTGGCTAATCGTATTCTTCATGTGCACGAGGGGACCATTGAACGCTTTGATGGCACCTATGAAGAATATAAACAAAAGGAAGAAAAGCCAGCTGCTACAAAGAAAGAAGAAGAGCTCCTGCTGATTGATATGCAACTGTCTGAAGTGCTCAGTCGTTTAAGCATCGAGCCTTCTCATGAGCTTGAAGAGACGTTTCAAGCATTGTTAAAAAGAAAGAAGTTGTTAGAGTCATAAAAAAAGCCCCTGTGTTTACTGCACAGGGGTCTGTTCGTTTCGTTCTTTTTTCAATTGTTCAAGTTCGCTGACTGTGACAAGCTGGTAGCCTTGTTTGGTCAGTTCATGTATGATCTTCACTGCTGCTCGAGCAGAGCTGTCATAAATATCGTGCATGAGTACGGTTTTGCCATCTGCTGCATGTGAGAGAACATGGTTTGTGATCTGCTGGCTGTTGCGAATTTTCCAGTCTTCAGGATCGACATCCCACAATGAAACGTTCATGCCAACCGCTTGATTGATGTCGGGATTTGTTCCTCCATATGGCGGTCTAAAGTGCGTAGGAGTATAACCGCTGGCCTTTTCAATCAGATTCTGCGTGTCTTTTACTTGTTTGACCGCTTCTTTTAGAGGGAGTCTCGTTAATAAAGGATGGTTATATGAATGGTTTCCGATCTCATTTCCGCCCTTTAAAATGTCGGCAAGCATTCCAGGATAATACTGCACCCTGCTTCCTAATACGAAAAAGGTGGCGTGTCCTTTATTTTCCTTCAGCGCTGCTAAAATGGTTGAAGTTGTGGCTGGGTTTGGACCGTCATCAAATGTGAGTGCGATGGCTTTTTTATTCGGATCAAGCTTTGGCTTTTGCGGCAGCTTGACGGCTTTTCTTTTTGGATTCGGTTCTTTGATTTCATTCTGATTTTTGGTCTTATTCATGTATTCCGGCTTCAAGATATCTTTTAGCAGCGTCTTTTTGATCGCCAGCGTTTGCGGACCTAAGTCCTTTGCAGCTACTTGAGAAGCTGGGAAATAGAACTCTATATATTTCTCTTTTAAGGCGAATTGACTGAAGTTTTGATCAGTAGGGGCTGTTCCTTTTTGAAGGAGTGATAGATCCTTAGACAAGGTTTTATCTTTTTTAAGCTCCGTGTATGTAATATAGGATAATTTTTTCAAATAGTCCTTTTTGGGTTGAAATAAATCTTTTGTGTCAAGAAAGTCTTTTTTCTGAAAATCAAAATTGATTGTGACGTGATGAGTGGTCCCATTTTGCTGACCTGTATATGTGTAGGTCGTAAAATAAATGGCCGCAGATTGTTTTGCATAGTGCACCATGTCATAGTCAATATTCAGTTCAAACCGTTTGTTTTCATCAATGTCCTTTGCTTCACTAAATGTCTTTTTGAAATGCTCTAATGCTGAATTCGCATAGCTTTGAATCTTGTCATCTAGCTTTTTTTGATGAAAAAGTGGATAGTTCACCGCATATCTCATAAACTTCCCGTCATTTACAAGAGTGACAATTTCAACATTTTTATAATTCGTATCCTGCTTCACATTTTTCTTCTCTGTACCGCTTGCTTGCTGATTTTGAAAGAATGCAACTGCTCCAATGACGATGGCAAGCGCAAATAGGATGATACTCCATTTTCCCTTTACTGACACAACTTTCAATTCTCCTCTCATGACGGGTCATTCTTTATTTCTTTGACATCTGTTTGTAATATTTTTATAACATTTGACTTACTTTTGTAATTTTAGGGGATTTTCATGCGGAATGTCAACTATTTTCCTATTAAACTACTGTAAAAAATGATAGGTCTTTCAGAACGAAAAAAAGCAGAAGGAAAGAATTCTCTTATTTGCCGTCTACCAATACCTTCAATAATTAAAAAATTGAGCCGTACATTGATTTTTCAGAGGCTGACGGCTATAATTTTGATGATTATGATTCTCATTTTCAAACTGACTTTTAATGAAGAAAAGGATGACACCGATTTTGCCGGATAAGCGAACATCTCAACAAAAACGATCATCACCTATTTTGTTCTTTTTATTGTTTTTTCTCGCTGTCATTGGTTTATTGGCGGCTATGTTTTTGGCTGTTTCCTACGGTGCAAAGTCATTGTCTTTGCAAACGGTCTGGACAGCTGTGTTTGACTATCACTCTCATGTGACAGAGCAGCAGATCATTCATGAATTAAGGCTTCCTCGTGTGCTAGGAGCGGCGCTTGTTGGAGCGGCGTTTGCTGTGGCAGGTGCGCTGATGCAAGGCATTACAAGAAATCCGCTGGCAGATGCGGGGATATTAGGCATTAACGGCGGTGCGATGTTTGTAGTCGCTCTCTGTTTTGCTTTTTTTCCAGGAATGCCTTATTCCGCATTGATGTTATTTTCTTTTTTTGGTGCCGTTCTCAGTACACTGCTGATCTTTGCCATTGGGGCGGCTGGCGGCGTGCTGACCCCACTTCGGCTCACTGTAGCTGGAGCTGTTGTTGCCGCATTGCTGCATGCGCTAAGCTCGGGTATCGCCATTTACTTTGATCTCAGTCAGGATCTGGCTTTTTGGTATGCAGGGGGTGTGGCAGGTGTCAAATGGCCGCAGCTGATGATCCTTGCTCCAGTCATTCTCATTGTCATCGTTTGGGCGATGTTATTAGGACGATCCCTCTCGTTATTATCACTTGGTGAAGATGTAGCTGCGAATTTAGGGGTGAAAACCAGGCAAGTGCGAATACTAGGTATGGCTGCTGCGGTTCTGCTGGCAGGCGTGTCTGTATCGGCGGTTGGGTCTATTGGGTTTGTCGGGCTTGTCATTCCACATATTGCACGAAAGCTGGTTGGGGTCAATTATCGTTTCGTCATTCCGATGTCAGCGATTTTAGGCGCAATGCTTCTCGTCTTCGCTGATCTTGCCAGCCGGACAGTAAATCCGCCAAGAGAGCTTGCCATTGGCGTTATGGTGGCACTTGTTGGTGTTCCTTTCTTCTTATATATTGCCAGAAAAGAAGGGAGGAACCTGTCATGAAAGAGAAACGGCGTGCTCTTGTCGTGACAGCCGTTTTGCTTTGTCTGAGTGCGGCTGTCGTGCTGTATAGTTTAAATACCGGCACGCTGAAACTCAGTCCTCTCGTTGTCGTCAAAACGTTATTTGGCTTTGGAGATTTCCAAAGTGAGACGGTGCTGTTTGATTATCGTCTGCCTCGAATCGTCGTGACGATACTAGCTGGAATAGGTCTAGGCATCGCAGGTGGCATTTTGCAGAGTTTATCCCGCAATCCACTGGCTGATCCTGGGATTATTGGTCTGAATGCAGGAGCCGCATTCGGCTTAATCATCTTTGTGACGTATTTTCACGTACTAGAAGGAAATCCATCTTTACTCATTCCGCTCTTTACATTTGGTGGAGGCCTACTTGCGGCGTCAGTCATCGTTCTTCTTGCGTACGACAGGCATGAAGGGCTTGTACCTATCCGGCTGATTCTTGTTGGAATTGCCGTAGCTGCGGGGTTTAGTGCATTGACGTTATATTTGTCATTGAAACTGGATGAAGATACATATACCTTCGCTTCAAGGTGGCTTGTGGGAAATGTATGGGGAAGAGACTGGATTCATGTACTTGCGCTCCTGCCTTGGATCGTATGTCTTGTCCCGCTTACGCTCATGCAGTCCAGCACACTCAATGCGTTAACGTTAGGTGATGCCGTCGCCTCAAGTGTCGGAATACGTGTACAGCGTAAACGTCTGTTGTTACTCACCTTAGCTGTAGGTCTAGCGAGTGCAAGTGTATCGATGACAGGCGGAATTGGTTTTATTGGCCTTGTTGCACCTCATTTGGCGAGGCGTCTTGTCGGCTCACTGCACCAATATTTTTTACCAGTAAGTGCCCTGCTTGGGCTGTTGATTCTGGTCAGTGCCGATACAATCGGACGTTCCATATTTGCCCCAAATGCCATCCCAGCAGGTGTGGTTGTGGCTTTTATCGGAGCACCTTATTTTCTCTATTTATTAACAAAAACAAAATAAGAAAGAGGAACTCATCATGAAAAAAGTACTTGTGTTTGGTTTAACGCTCTGTTTCTTGATTCTTGCCGCTTGTGGTCAACAGGAAACAAAGAAGACAACAAATCAAGATGAAAACGGAACACCTAAGATTGCATCCTTGTCGATTCATTTAACAAATGATTTATTAGCACTCGGTATAAAACCTGCTGGCTCTGTTGTAGGGGGAGACTTAAAAGATTTCCTTCCACATGCGAAGAAGCAGCTCAGCCAGACGAAAAAGCTGGGCATTGCAGCAGATCCTGATATGGAGTCGTTGCTTGCTTTAAAACCAGATGTCATTTACGTCGATGAAGAACTAGCTGGACAAGACTTATCAAAATACAAAAAAATTGCCAAAACCGAAGTGTTTAATTTAAATGATGGCACATGGCGTGATCATTTGAAAAAAATCGGCAAGCTCGTCAATAAAGAAAAAGAAGCCGATCAATATATTAAGGACTACAATCAAGAAGCAAAAGAAGTCAAATCACTCATCCAGAAAAAGATTGGAAATGGAAAAGTGATGGCGATTCGTGTAACAGCAAAAGAGCTTCGAGTATTTAGTATGAAACGTCCGATGGGGCCAATTTTATACGATGATTTAGGACTGACACCTGTAGATGGTGTGAAAAAACTGGACAGCAAACGTCCATTTGAAGTCATTTCTCAAGAAGTGCTTCCTGACTTTGATGCAGATGCTATTTTTGTCGTCGTGAATCGTGATGATAAGGCGCAACAGGCATTCAAACAGTTAGAGCAGACGCCGATTTGGAAAGGCCTAAAAGCTGTGAAGAAAAACCAAGTGTATCCGATTGCCGAT
The DNA here is from genome assembly GCF_000701305.1 of Bacillus sp. UNC125MFCrub1.1. NCBI lineage: Bacteria > Bacillati > Bacillota > Bacilli > Caryophanales > Bacillaceae > Bacillus > Bacillus sp. UNC125MFCrub1.1. Next base: position 326,412 of record NZ_JNIG01000009.1, on the reverse strand, counting down.
CAGCCCTGGCTAGATTATTCAGCTCTAGGCAACAAAATGGCAATGGATGAAGCAAAAAAGATGTTCTCTAAATAATCAGCACATAAATCAAGGCATCATTCCGCATCTAGGCATGATGTCTCTTTTTTTGATTCATTCTTCTATTCATTCGCTTTTTGCATACATATGAGAGGGAACGAGCAGTATCGTCCAAGGGGAGGGGTTACAGTTGAAGGTTCAAAAAATTAGTGCAGGCACTATTGCGAGGCTTGTGCTGCTTTTATTGGCACTTGTGAACAGCGCTCTCACCGCTGCAGGAAAAAGCCCAATTCCAATTGATGAAGAAGGTGTGCAGCAATTCATTACGTTAGCTTTTCTTGGCATCACATCACTATGGGCCTATTGGAAGAACAATGATATTACGAAAAAAGCACGAACCAAAAAAGAAGAATAACAGAAAACAGAGCCTTTTCATGCAAAAAGGCTATCAGCGTGTAGAAAAACCCTCGCATTCGGTGTCAGTCCTGCGCTTCGGTGCTCACGAATGTCAAATTCGCTCCGCTCCGGTGCTCGTCCTTCCTAGACTGCAAAGGTTTTCTATCACGCTGAAAAGAAGACAAAGGGCTAAAATCAAGTTCATTTTAGCTTTTTGTCCATAAACTGAATAGAGCCTTTTCATGCAAAAAGGCTCTATTTCATCGAAGCGACAAGCGCTTCTCCCCGCAAATTGGTTTTATCTCAGTGGCTTACGCCCGGTGTTCTCCCATATTGGTAAGAAACGCTTTCACTTCCTCGATGGTTAAGCCAATGGCCTTTGCTTCACTCATGAGACGTTTCCATTCTGACATATTTGAGTCGGTCAGCTTTCTCTGATTGACATGCAACGTCTTTCCTTCCTGCTCCTTTCTGTAGGTTTGGAGCAGCTGATACAGTTCTTCTTTAGGCATGCCGGATTGGACGGCATGAACGATATGATCCCGCCACTCCTGTTCACCGCCCTCAGCGTAATGAAACATCATCGTTTCTGCATCAAACAGCTCTTGTAAATCAATGTCTAGTGATGAGGATACCTTTTTTAAAAACTGGACAGATGGATTACGATGGACACCACGCTCAATCTTACTCAAATACGATTTAGAGACATGGGCATCTTCAGCCAACTGCTGAATTGAGTATCCTTTCCTCTTTCGGTAAATGCGTATCACCTTTCCTATCATTCGATATATGATCTCCCTTCTCCCCGGCGAATCGTTCTGCGACCTTTTCGTTCATTATAAGAAATAAATTGTTCTTTATAAAATTCAAAAACGTAAGAAACAGGAAGTAAACAAAAGAAAACGAACGATTTCGTTCTTTAAAAAGAACTATAAGACCTATTATGACATTTTTCTTTGCGGGTATTATCTTTTATAATCCAATCATTAACAAAAAGAAACCATATATAACCTTTTTATGATGAAATCGGGAGGTATCTATGAATGAGAATATAGGTTTTAAGCAGCTGTTTTCTGTCATAAAAGAGAAAATGGCCCTTCTGATCCTGATTGTCCTGATCGTAACGGGCATTTCAGCCTACTATCAGTTCTATGTCTCGACTCCTGTATATCAGGCAACCACTCAAATTCTTGTTCATAAACGAAGCAGTGATGCACAAGCGAATTTAAACGATATTCAGATGAACCTTCAATATACACGTACCTTTCAAGTCCTATTAAAAAGTCCAATCGTTATTGAAAAAGTAAAAGAAACACTCAATCTTACAGAATCGGCTGAAGGATTAAAACACAAAATTGCCACAAGTACAGAAAATGAGTCAGAGGTCATAAATATTTCTGTACAAGATGAGGACCGAGCGAAGGCAGTAGCCATTGCGAATACAGCCACAGAGGTGCTGCAAGAAGAAATCAAAAAAACCATGAATATGGATCGCATTAATGTTTTGTCTGAAGCCAAGCTGTCCAACACGATACTGATGAACTCACGTAAATTCGTTCACATTGTTCTGGCACTAGGCGCCTCTGTATTAGGGGGAATGACACTCATTTTCTTAATGAATTTACTCGATGATACGGTGAAACGAACACATCAAATAAGAGAAGAGATCGGATTGCCGTCGCTCGGCAGTGTCTATCAGATGCATGCAGACAGGAGGGCAAAAAAAGACAAGCAGTCCGTCATAACGGGAGGACAGAACATTGATTTTTAAGAGGAAAAAAAGAGAAAAAAGAGATTTATCCTGTATTTCTGTATTAAATCCTCACTCTGTCATTGCGGAACAATTCCGAACGATCCGAACGAACATCGAATTCACGTCGATTCAAACGAGGCTGAAGTCGATATTGGTCACATCCTCCTTGCCGAAGGAAGGAAAATCATTTACGGCTGCAAACTTGGCAGCTGTTTTTGCACAGCAGAAAAAACGGGTTTTGCTCATGGATGCTGATTTACGTAAACCAGCCATTCATGAATATTTTGATCTGAGTCCGCACACCGGTTTGACCAATGTGCTATTAAATAATTGCAGTTTGGAGGAAGCCATTTTGCCTACACCGATTGAGCATTTAGAGCTGCTTCCGAGTGGGACCATTCCGCCAAATCCCGCTGAGCTGCTTTCCTCCTCTGTGATGAAGCAGCTATTTTACGAGATTGAACAGCAGTATGACATGGTGATTGTTGATTCCACACCGCTTCTGCCTGTAGCCGATGCAAAAATATTAGCGAACCGAACGGATGGAAGCATTCTTGTGGTGTTAAGCGGTAAAACGAAGATTGCCGCTGTGAAGAAATCAAAAGAAGTATTAGAGGGGACGACAGGGAAACTGCTTGGGGCGATGCTAAATGGCAAGAAAGTGAAAAAGGGAAGGCACTATATGTATTAAAGAGATTGATAGGTGATGTCTCCTAATCTTTAACAACGGAGGCACTCGATCCTGCTGTGGGCATGACATATGCCTTAGATGCTCGTCATCGGTAGTGGGATGTGAGGACGGGTTTGATGCCCATTTTATGTAAGAATAGTGATGCATTAAAAAGGGGGAGGAGCGTTGACTTACGCCCAAAGATTATCAATCATCGTGGCACTAGATTCATATCTCATTTTAGTAGCCGTCTTTTTTGGCTTTCAATTTGTTCAAGAGGCAGCGTTAACCGTATATACATTTGAAATGCTCGTCATTTCTTCGCTCAGTCTACTGATCGGGCACCATTTGTTTTCGTATATTTTTCACGTGTACAAGCAAGTATGGGCCTATACAGGGGTTAGAGAGCTATTTTCTTTAATGAAGACCTTTGCGTGTTCATTTTTATTTTCCATGACGATGCTGTACATTTTTGTGCAGACATGGCCATTTCGCTTTTTATTTATTGTCTGGCTTTTCCATGTGTTATTCATCGGTGCATCTCGTATGGCATCCAGGCTGTTTCATGATGGTGCGAAGCGGTATCAAGTTGAAAAGGAGCGGGCACTAATCATTGGCGCTGGATCAGCCGGGACCATTATCGTTCGTCAGCTTCAGCAGTCGAGTGATGTACATATTGAGCCGGTCGCTTTCATTGATGATGACAAAACAAAGCATAAGCTTGAAATTATGGGGCTGCCTGTTCTTGGGGGAAAAGAACATATTCAAACGGCTGTTGTGATGATGGATATTCAAAAAATCATTATCGCCATTCCATCCAAAAGCAGTCACACATTAAAAGGACTGTATAAGGAATGTGTAGCGACTGGAATCAAAACACAGATTATGCCGGAAATGGAACAGATTTTAAAAGGAACCCATGCGCTGAATCAATTGCGGGATGTACAGCCAGAGGATTTGCTTGGAAGAGAGCCGATTCAATTAGATACAAGCCGTCTATCCGTTCACCTAAAAGGAAAAACGATTATGGTGACAGGAGCTGGCGGGTCTATCGGGTCAGAAATCTGTCGTCAAATTTGTGTATTTGCCCCTCGGGCGATCGTGCTTGTGGGACATGGAGAATTTAGCATTCATTCTATTTTACTAGAGCTGAAAGAATTGTATGGAGATAGCATTAGCCTATATCCACAAATTGCGGATATTCAAGATAAACAAAAAATGAGTGAAATCGTTGGTCATTTTCAGCCGGATATGATTTATCATGCCGCCGCTCATAAACATGTCCCGCTCATGGAAATTAGCCCGAAAGAAGCGGTGAAAAACAATATTATCGGGACAAAAAATGTGGCAGAAGCTGCACATGAGCACGGAGTTGAAACATTTGTCCTCATCTCATCTGACAAAGCGGTCAACCCTGCCAATGTGATGGGAGCCACAAAGCGGTTTGCTGAAATGGTGATTATGCAAATGGGGGCAAGCAGTGAAACGAAATTTGTCGCCGTTCGGTTTGGGAATGTACTCGGGAGCAGGGGGAGTGTCATTCCAATCTTTAAAAAACAAATTGAAAAAGGCGGGCCAGTGACCGTCACGCACCCAGCCATGACAAGATATTTTATGACGATACCAGAAGCATCAAGGCTTGTTATTCAAGCTGGTGCACTAGCAGAAGGAAGGCAGATTTTTGTTTTAGATATGGGGGAGCCAGTCAAAATTGTCGACCTCGCAGAAAACCTCATTCACCTCTCAGGCTACACCACAGACCAGATTCCCATCACATTTACGGGTATTCGTCCCGGAGAGAAAATGTACGAGGAGTTACTCAACCAGCATGAAAAAGCACAGGAGCAAATTTTCCCGAAAATCCATATCGGCCATGCCTTGGATGGTGATCCGTATGTGCTGAACCGCTTTATTCACGAATTTAACATGATGAGTGACGATCAATTAAGACAGGCCTTGTTTGCCGCCATTGAGTCGCATGATGTATTGCCTGAACCGATGCAACGAGAGGAGGAGCCACTTGCTAATGAAGAAAAAAGTCTTGTTTTGCGCAACGGTTGATTATCATTTTAAGGCGTTCCATCTCCCGTATTTCAGGTGGTTTCAGGAACAAGGATGGGAAGTGCATACAGCGGCAAATGGCCAGCTGGAGCTGCCGTATGTGGATCAAGCGCATTCCATTCCGATTCAGCGTTCCCCTTTTCATTTGCACAACCGGCTTGCTTATGTGGAGCTGAAAAAGCTGTTAGAAAAAGAGCATTATCAGTTCATCCATTGTCACACACCGATGGGGAGTGTCATTGGCAGGCTAGCGGCGAAAACAACACGCAAAAAAGGGACGAAAGTTCTTTACACAGCGCATGGCTTTCACTTTTGGAAGGGGGCACCGCTTCAAAATTGGCTGCTTTATTATCCAGTTGAGAGATGGCTCGTTCAATATACAGATGCACTCATCACCATTAATGGAGAAGACTATGAAAGAGCCGATCGTCTGTCAAAAGAGAAGGCAGCTGTGCATTATGTTCCCGGTATGGGTGTCGATATGAAGCGGTTTGCACCAGTTGATGACACAGAAAAAGACCGCCTTCGCAAAGCATATGGTTTTACCACGCAAGATTTTATCGTGCTGTGTGCTGGTGAATTAAATGACAATAAAAATCAAGGAATGCTCATCAAAGCTTGCGCGCAGGTGTATCGGAATATACCACAAGTGAAAATTGTATTTGCTGGAGAAGGGACAAGTCGGTCGTCCTATGAAAAGCTGGTCTGTCAGCTGAATCTTGAGGAACATGTACAGTTTGCGGGATTTTGCAAACACATCGAAGATTGGATGCATATGAGCGATGTATGTGTATCAACCAGCTTGAGAGAAGGACTTGGGATGAATCTTCTTGAAGCGATGTCTGCTGAAAAGCCGGTGATTGCAACAGAAAATAGAGGGCATTGTGAGCTCGTCAAACATGGAGTGAACGGCTTTTTAGTCAAACCGCATGATGTGAATGGTTTAGCCGTTTATTTACAGCAGCTCTATCATAAAAAGGACCAGCTCCATCTGATGGGGAAAGCGGGACGGTCTATGGCTCACGCATTTGCACAGGAGCAAACGGTGAGTGCAATGGAGGAAATTTACACAACGTATATGGATCAAACAGAGAAGGTGATGTGAGCATGCGTCAGCCGAAAGTATCGATTATCATGGGTGTTTACAATTGCCAAGAGACAGTAGAAGAAAGCATTGAATCGATTCTCCGTCAAACCTATGAAAACTGGGAGCTCATCATATGTGATGATGCATCAACAGATGGCACCTATGAAAAAGTGCTGCACTATACCATGCGTGAACCCGATAGAATTCGCCTCATCCGAAATGAACACAATCAAAGACTTGCCGCCAGTTTAAATCGTTGTCTCACTGAAACGAATGGAGAACTGATTGCAAGACAGGATGGCGACGATATATCGGTGTCTACACGATTAGAAAAACAGGTTCGTTTCCTTGATGCACATCCGGAATATGATGTAGTTGGTACGGCGATGACGGTGTTTGATGAGTCAGGGACGAAGGGCGTTCGAGCACTTGTCTCAGAGCCTGATCGAAGGGTACTAGCAAGAGGAACGCCTTTTTGTCATGGGACGATTATGATGAGAGCGTCTGCCTACAAGGCTTTAAATGGCTATCGTTCTGTCAAAACAACCAGACGGATGGAAGATATCGATCTTTGGATTCGTTTTTTTGCTGCGGGGAGAAAAGGCTTTAATCTGCAAGAGCCCTTATACCTTGTAAGGGAGGATGAAGCGGCCTTTCAGCGCCGGAAATTCCGATACTCAATGGACAATGCCTGGCTTGTGTTAAAAGCATGCAAGCAATTAAAATTGTCGCCGTTTGATTATCTCTTTGCGCTTAAGCCGGTCATCCGTGCCTGTATGTCACCAAAGATCATGAGGTTTTATCATCAGCGGAAACTTGGAGGATCTATGGTGAAAAGGAGGACGATTCGGGATGAGTGAGCCAAAGCGTGTACTTCATGTTGTGGGCGGAATGAACAGAGGCGGTGCAGAAACGATGATCATGAACATCTATCGTGCAATCGACCGAAATGTTCTTCAATTTGATTTCATTACCCACCGAGAGGATGTCTGTGATTACGATGAGGAAATTCGTCAGCTTGGCGGGCGGATTTTTTATGTCCCAAGTATTGGAGCGTCCTCTCCATGGACGTTTGTCAAAACGTTGACGAAGACGATTAAGCAAACGGGACCTTATCAGGCGGTGCATGCACATACAGATTTTCAAACGGGCTTTTCTGCCCTTGCTGCGAAACTGGCAGGTGTGAAGATACGCATTTGCCATTCACATAATACGGCTTGGAAACAGTCTCCTAGCCGGGTGGATCATTTGATGCTCAAAGGATTTCGTCAGCTGATCTTTGCCTTTTCTACGAAGCTTGTTGCATGCGGTGAAGATGCCGGTGTCTTTTTATTTGGACAAAAAAGAATGCACGATGGACGAGTGGACATTTTGCCAAATGGGATTGATTTGAACCTTTTTTTTCAGTTGGAGCCAGAAGCGAAGGTGAAGATGAAAAAAGACCTCCATCTTCACGAGAGAAAACTGATCATTGGACATATTGGCCGATTTCATGAGCAGAAAAACCATGTTTTTTTCATCGAATTAGCGCAGACACTGAAAAAACAAGGGGTCTCCTTTCAGCTAGTTCTCATAGGAGATGGGCCGCTCCGGCCAGTGGTTGAATCGTATGCAGTGAAAGCAGGATTAATGGAAGACATTGTGTTTACGGGCGTTGTCTCAGAGGTTCCGCAGTATATGAAAGCATTTGATGTGTTTGTGATGCCGTCTTTGTTTGAAGGTCTTCCGCTCGTATTAGTGGAAGCGCAGGCATCTGGACTCCCATGTGTGATTTCAGATCATATCACAAAGGAAGTCGATTTAGGTTGTGGGCTTGTGAAACGGAAGTCCTTGCAAGATTCAGCACATGAGTGGATGAAAGCCATACTAGAAGCCTACCATGCAGACCCTCCTCTTCAGGAGACGATTATTTCTCAGCTTGGCATTAGAGGATTTGATGTGAAACAGAACATCACCCGTGTGATGAATGTGTATGGATTATAAGGAAGGATTGGCAGATGGCGGTTTATTTGGTGAACATGATCATGGTCTATTTATGGTCGAGCTTTGCTGCATTTTATGGCAGACGTGATGATACCATACAAAGCGGCTGGCGGCCGAACAAGCTTCTGGTGTTTTTTCCATTTTTATTTCTTTGTATTGTGGCGGGCATACGCTACAAAGTAGGAACTGATTTCGTAACCTATGGACAAATGTATGAGTTCTCCGTCAACTATGACAAGCCTTGGCATATTTTCGGATTCGGTGTAGACAAGGCCGCCACTGATCCGGGCTTTACATTGATCTTGTGGATGCTCAATCAACTGTCACATGAGCCGCAAATCATGTATATCACAGTTGGGATCATCACCTATTTTTTTATTATCAAAACACTTGTGCGATATGGACGGCCATTTGAGCTTAGTATGCTGCTATTTCTCGGCACATTTCATTATTACGCTTCGTTTAATGGCATGCGGCAGTATATGGTGGCGGCGATTCTTTTTTATGCCATCCGATTTGTCATCAAAGGTCAGTGGAAATGGTATTTTCCGCTCGTGCTTGTATGCGCGCTGTTTCATTCCTCGGCACTCATTATGATTCCAGTCTATTTCATCGTCAGAACAAAGGCATGGTCTTGGATGATGCTTGTGTTATGTATGATTTTTCTAGGCTTAACCGCTCTGTATGACCGCTTTGTCTCCGTGTTTGTGGTGATGCTGCAAGGGAGTTCTTATGGTCATTACGAGGAGTGGCTGACAACGAATACGAATGGAATGAATGTGACGAAAATTGGTGTCTTGATTTTGCCGTTATTGCTTGCGTTCTTTTATCGAAAACGACTTCGTGAGCTGACGCCAGAGAGTGATTATATTGTGAATTTTTGCTTGCTTGGATTTTTGTTTGGCATCCTTGCAACGAAGGATGTCATTTATGCAAGATTTCATATTTACTTTGGTCTGTATCAGCTCATTTTACTGCCTTATTTCACACGGATTTTTGATCAGCGAACCAATTTTTTTATGTATATCGGAATTGGGGTTTGCTATATTTTGTACAGCATCATGCTGATGCCGTTTGATTCTTCTGTTTTACCGTACCGAACGATTTTTACAAAGTAGATTTGAAGAAAGGTGGGGCTTGCTGTCATGCCAGCTATCAGTCTATTGGTCGCAGTCTATAACACTAGTCAATATGTGGAGCAGTGTCTTCAATCGATTGCAGACCAAAGCTTTTCAGATATAGAGGTCATCCTCATTAACGATGGATCTACCGATCACAGTGGAGACATCCTTGAAGCGTTTGCTGCGCGTGATGAGCGATTTCGGGTGATTCACCAAACCAATCAAGGGCTGGGAGCGGTGAGGAACAGGGGCATAGAAGAAGCAACAGGAACGTATCTTGCCTTTGTTGATTCAGACGATGTTCTCGCTCCTCAATACTGTGAGGCTTTATATCAAGAAGCCGAAAACACTGGTGCCGATCTTGTTGTTAGTGAATATTGGATTCAGTTTGAACAGTCAAAACGGATCATACCGACGACGCTGTTAGCTCAGCAGAAAGCCGATAAGACAAGTTTAATAGAATCGTTATTACATGGTGAGATCACGGGATTTTCATGGAATAAGCTGTATCGGCGGGCATTTATCGAAAAGCATCATATCCGTTTTCCGTTGAGAGGTGAGCTTGAGAATATTGAAGATCAATATGTCACGCTGCGCTGTTTTTCTTTATCACGTGTCATTGCCTTTGTTCATGAGCCGCTTTATTATTACCGGGTTCATTTGTCATCCATTGTCCAGCGATATCAAAAGCAGTATTTTCAGCATGGACTGGCGTTTTATGACGCGCAGCGTTTGTTTTTAAAAGAGCATGATGAGCTGACACCATATGAGAAGGCTTTTTGTTTTTTTATCGTGAATCATACGCTGCATTGTATGCTCAATGAATGGAAGAGCCAAAATTCCCTGTCCTTTCAAAAAAAGCTTGGTCATATGCGTGAAATGGTGACACATGAAGCTTTTCAGAAGGCTGTGAAACAAGTGGAACCATCGAAGCTGACTGTGCGAAAGCGAATGATCTTATTCCTTGCTAGGCTGCAGTGGGTGTATCCGCTCTCTGCCGCAGCTTCAAGCTATCAAAAATGGATTGAATATCAAACGAGAAAATCGGGGTGATGAGTGTGACATTCCAGCAATTAAAAGCACATGCCGCAGAGTGGCTGCTCTTAAAGGTCAAGTATCCACTTCAATATAGGTTGAGCCGCCAAAGACTGCCAGAGCTGCGTCATCAGAAGAAGATCATTCTCACGCTGCTACCGGCACATGACAACTTAGGTGATCATGCGATTGCCTATGCGAGCTGCTGTTTTTTACAAAAGCATTTTCCAGACTATCAAATCATAGAAGTAGACATGCAGGAGATGTATCGTCTAGCACGTCCGCTGAAGCACGCGCGGCACCCAGAGGACATTGTCTGTATCATCGGCGGGGGCAACATGGGCGATTTATACCGATATGAAGAATGGACAAGACAATTTATCATGAACGCCTTTAAGTCCTATCCCGTCATTCAGCTGCCCGCTACTGCTCATTTTACAGAAACAAAGAGAGGGAAAAGAGAAGAACGCCGCGCCATTCAAGCATATCAGCAACACCCGAGGCTTCTTTTGATGGCAAGAGATCAAACCACCTATCAATGGATGAAGCAGCATTTTCCTAATAAAGAGGTGTGGAAACAGCCTGATATGGTCCTGACATTAGACGAAACATCAAAGAGTCAAACCCGTAAAGGAGTGCTGCTTTGTCTGCGTGAGGATAAGGAGGCATATCTCACGAAAGAGAAACGAGAACAACTGCAGGAGCATATCAAAGAAACGTATGATCAAGTTGGTTTTATCACAACAACCATTGGGAAGCGAGTGAATCGAACGACTCGTTTAGAGGAATTATCCACGTTATGGACGCAGTTAAGACAGGCACAAGTCGTCGTGACAGATCGACTGCATGGCATGATCTTTTGTGCGATCACACATACACCGTGTGTTGTCATCAGGTCGTTTGATCATAAAGTCATGGAAGGATATGAATGGGTAGCGCACTTGCCATTTATGACCCTTTTGAAGGAACCAACGGAGGAAGCGGTGAAAAAGGCCATTCATCAGCATATGAAAACAAGCGGACAAAAGGGAGAGGAAGCTGGATGAAGGCCCTTAAACACTGCGTGAAATCACCATGAACCGTGCGTTTCTTTACAATGTCAGTGCAAATGTGATGACGTTTATCTTGATGATGCTGATGTCTGTTTGTTTAACGCCTTACATTGTTCATACACTTGGAGTGGAAGCGTTTGGTCTGATTCATCTGACGCAAAATATGATCAATTATTTATCGGTCATTACGGCTTCATTAAGTGCTGTGGTGGTGCGTTTTTTTTCTGTTGCCGCTCATAAAGGAGAGATGGAACAAGCGCAGCGCTATCTCGCTTCCTATTTTGTCAGTTCTCTTTTTTTATCCATCTGTCTTTTTTTACTTTGTCTATTCATGTCTCAGCAGCTGGTTGACTGGCTCCATGTGCCTGCTCATCTTGCAAAAGATACACAGATCGCCTTTGTGTTAGGGGGTCTTTTATTTATGCTCAATTTCGTCATGTCTGGTATTGGGGCGGCACCATTTTATGCGAACAAATTATATGTATCGAGTGTTGGACAGGCCATTCAGATGTTTGGCAGGGCGCTTGTGATTGTTCTGTTATTTACCGTGACAACACCAGCCATTTGGCATATTCCGCTTGCAGCCGTTATAGGGAGTCTCGCCGCTTTGGGAATGGGTCTCTATTATTTTAAGAAACTCATTCCTTGGTTTTCGTTTAAGTGGCGGTACGTTTCTTTATCTTCAAGTCTCACGCTGGTTCGATCAGGGGTGTGGCATTCATTTGAACAAATGGGCATTTTGTTGTTTTTACAAATCGATTTATTGATGACCAACTTACTGATTGGGGCAGAAGCGACTGGACAGTATGCCGCCATTTTACAATTTCCATTATTATTGCGCACCCTTGCAGGGACACTTGCGGTTGTGTTTGCGCCAACGATCACAAAATTATATTCAAATCAAGACGAGCAGGGGCTCATTCAATACGCTGCCAAAGCCATGAAATGGAGTGGTTTATTTGTGGCATTCCCCGCGGCTCTGTTAGGAGGTCTTGCCGGTCCGCTCATGCTGTTATGGCTTGGACCAGCCTTTGAGGAGCTGAAATGGCTGCTGATGATTCATGCGGCTTATTTGTGTTTCACGTTGATGTTTTTACCGCTGACCTATGTACCGACTGCCTTTAACCGATTTAAAGTGCCGGCGGTTGTGACACTCATATTAGGCGGTTCCAATGTCCTGTTCGCCTATGGACTGACTCACCTACTTCAGCTCGGGTTATATGGCATTGCATCAGCAGGAGCCGTTGTTTTATTGATGAAAAATATCGTCTTTCTCCCATTGTATACAGCCAAGATCACGAAACAGAAAAGTACCATCTTTTATAAACATACAGTCGTTCCGCTGTTTGGGGCTCTGTTCATATGGGGGATCTGTGCCGGCATTCAGGCTGTGTATGATGTGACGAGATGGTGGGAGCTATTTTGTATTGGCGGAATATGTTTCGTTCTCTACTTAGGCTATTTGTATCAATTTGCAGGAACAAAACAAGAGCGGATACAGCTCATGCGTAAGGTGAAACAAGCTGCTATTGAACGAGCTGTCTCCCGCTAGTGTGGAAAGGAGAAGCAATGATGAAAAGAATAATAGATGTGGTCGTGGCACTGACACTGCTCATCGCAGGGAGTCCTCTTTTCCTTCTCATCTATGGACTCATTCGGTGGAAAATCGGAGCGCCTGTGGTGTTTCGACAAGAACGGCCTGGTCTGTACGGACAGCCGTTTATGCTTTATAAATTTCGGACGATGACCGAGGAACGCGATGAACATGGCGTACTGCTTCCAGACCATCTTCGATTAACAAAAACCGGCGCCTTTATTCGTAAGCTCAGTCTTGATGAATTGCCGCAGCTTGTCAATGTACTCAAAGGGGAAATCAGTCTCGTTGGACCAAGACCGCTTTTAATGGAGTATTTACAAATGTACACAGAGGAGCAAGCGAAGCGTCATCTTGTAAAGCCTGGTATCACTGGATGGGCCCAGGTGAATGGAAGAAATACTCTCTCTTGGGAGGAGAAATTCACCTATGACCTCTGGTATGTAGAGCACCAATCGTTTTGGCTCGATATGAAAATCTTATGGATGACCTTACTGAAAGTCATCAAAACAGAAGGGGTGCAGCAGCCAAATCATGCAACAGCTGAAAAATTCAAAGGAACTGATACGTAAAGAGCAGCCCATTGGCTTAATAGGGGCTGGCGGACACAGTAAGGTCATTCAGGAGTTGATTTTTTTGCATCCTGAGTACTCATTGTGTGCTGTATTAGACGATCGATTTGAGGAAGCTGACCCTCAAACCGGCATTCTGTATGGTCCGATTTCTATGAGTCAAAAGGTAAGAGATGAAATACCTGATATGCAATGGCTTATTGCCATTGGGCAAAACGAAATCAGACAGAGGATCAAAGAACGTCTCGAATTTGAAGAGAGGGCATTTGCCACACTGATTCATCCAGAGGCAGTTGTGAGCTCGTCAACGAAGGTTGGCGGGGGAACGGTTGTGATGGCAAGGGCTGTTGTGCAAGCAGATGCAGTGATCGGTGAGCATGCCATTATCAACACCGGTTCTATCGTGGAGCATGACTGCTTTCTCGAATCCTTTACGCACCTATCCCCGGGAGCTGTGCTCACCGGCTGTGTCTCTGTGCGAGAGGGTGCTCATATTGGAGCTGGGGCTGCTGTCATACCTGGCAGAACCATTGGAAGCTGGGCAGTAATCGGCGCAGGAGCGGCAGTGACCCGAGATATACATGATCAGAAAGTCGCTGTAGGCGTTCCTGCAATTGAGATCAAAGATCGAAGAGAAGGTGGGAAATCATGAGAGACAGGAAACGAATCTACTTATCTCCTCCTCATATGAGTGGAAAAGAACAGATGAAAATAGAGGAGGCATTTAAAAGCAATTGGATTGCACCATTAGGACCGCTTGTAAATGAATTTGAGCAAGTGGTCGCGGATTATGCAGGGGTGAAGAGAGGAGCAGCATTATCTTCAGGAACAGCAGCCATTCACCTTGCCTTAAAACTCCTTGGCGTTCAAAAGGGAGATATGGTCTTTTGTTCCACTCTCACATTTGTTGCCAGTGCAAATCCTATTTTATATGAACAAGCGACGCCTGTTTTTATTGATTCAGAAAAAGAGACTTGGAATATGTGTCCGCTGGCGTTAGAGAAAGCCTTTGCTGAAACAAAACGACTTGGGAAAAGACCCCGAGCGGTCATTGTCGTTCATTTATACGGACAAAGTGCGAAAATGGATGAAATCATAGCAGTGTGTGAGGCATATGATGTGCCAATCATTGAAGATGCGGCTGAATCGTTAGGCAGTATATATAAAGGAAGAAAAAGCGGTTCAATGGGCAGGTTCGGTGTTTACTCTTTTAACGGAAATAAAATCATTACAACATCAGGAGGCGGAATGCTTGTCAGTGATGATGAAGCAGCGATCGACCGCTGCCGATTTCTCGCGTCACAGGCGAGAGAACATGCCCTACACTATGAGCATCAAGAGGAGGGATATAACTATCGAATGAGCAACCTGCTCGCAGGTGTAGGAATTGCACAAATGGAAGTGTTAGAGGAGCGTGTTCAGCAAAAACGCCGCATTTTCGAGCGTTATCAAGATGCTTTAGCCGATATTGAAGGCCTTCAATTTATGCCAGAATATCAAGACACCACATCAAACCGCTGGCTGACCACATTCACCATTGATCATCATGCACAGATGTCTCCAGTAGAGATGATAGATGCTTTAGAACAAAAGCAGATCGAAGCAAGGCGTGTATGGAAGCCGCTGCACCAGCAGCCGCTCTTTCATGGTTATCCTTTTTATACAACAGCCGATGAAGTCCCTGCATCTGAGTTGTTATTTGAGACAGGTCTTTGCCTGCCATCTGGTACAAGCATGACAGACGCGGAACAGGAGCTTGTCATTGATACACTGTACAACGCCCTGCAAAAGAAAGCATTACCCTCCTCATAGGCTGCTCGTTCATCAGCAGCCTGCCTCTCTTTTTAACAAATCCCTTAATTTGTGGAATAATAAGGAATATATATTGTCATTTCGTTTCAAATATGATATTGACAACAGAGTCCTTCCTCCTTAAAATGAAAATGATTATCAGCATCAATTAGGAGGAGCAACCAACTTATGTCGATTTGGAGTAATTTTCCGAAAATTAAAATAAATACAATATTACCTATCCTACTGATCTTCTTACTAGTAGGCTGTTCTCAAGCAAATAATGGAGCAGGTGGAGACAAGGATCATCCCGATATGATCACCATGGCATGGCCAAGAGATATTGGCGAAATGAATCCGCACATATACAATCCATCACAATTGTTTGCCCAATCCATGATTTACGAACCATTGGTGAGCTATCAAAAAAATGGAAAGCTTAAACCTGAATTAGCAAAATCATGGGATGTTTCCAAGGATGGCAAGGTGTATACGTTCCATCTTAGAGACAATGTCACGTTCTCAGATGGATCTAAATTTAATGCGAATATTGTGAAAAAGAATTTTGATACGATTTTAAAAAACAAAGAAGTACATAGCTGGTTAGGTGTCATAAAGAAAATCAAAAAGACAGAAGCAGTGGACAAGCAAACGTTTAAACTCACATTAACTGAGCCTTATTATCCAACTGTTCAAGAGCTAGCTGTTGTGCGCCCCGTTCGTTTCCTAGGCGAAGCAGGTTTTCCGAAAAACGGAGATACATCAAAAGGAATCGAAAAACCAGTGGGGACAGGTCCTTGGGTATTAAAGACGTACAAAAAAGATGATTACGCGATTTTTGAACGAAATGACCACTACTGGGGAGAGAAACCAAAGGTCAAAGAAATCAAAGTGAAGGTCATTCCAGATGCCGAAACAAGAGTGATGGCATTTGAAAAAGGCGATGTAGATTTACTTTATGGAGAAGGAACGATTAGCCTCGATGCTTTTAAACAATTAGAGGCGAGCGGCAAGTATGAAACGAAGATGTCAGAGCCCATAGCCACTAGACAGCTTGTCATGAACACAAAAGTCGATCAGCTGTCAGATGAGAAAGTGCGTCACGCCCTTCAGTATGCGATCAATAAAACATCATTGGTGGAAGGTGTGACCTCTGGCTTAGAGGATGTAGCGGATCACATCTTGCCGACAAACATGCCATATACGTCAGGCATCCGGGTGAAATCTTTCCAATATGATGTGGACAAAGCGAAGGCTTTACTGGATGAAGCGGGCTGGACGCTTCCAAAAGGAAAAACCATACGGGAAAAAGACGGAAAAACGCTTGAGTTTAGTATGATGTATGACTCAGCAGAATCGATTCAAAAAACAATGGCTGAAACACTGCAGGCAGAATGGGCAGCCATTGGCGTTGGCGTCAAACTTGAAGGTGTCGAGCTGGCGACGCAGGTTCAGCGGTTTAAAGCGAACAAATTTGATATGAACTTCTTTAGCAATTACGGAGCGCCGTATGATCCGCATACATTTATGAACGTTGTCTCATCAGATGGTTTTGGATTCAAAGAGGCGATCTCAGCGTATCCGAATAAAGATAAGCTGATCAAAGAAATGACGGAGATTCCATCGACAACAAATGAAAACAAACGCAAAGCACTTTATTCGTCCGTCTTATCATCCTTGCAAGATCAAGGGGCGATTGTGCCAATCTCTTATTTTAAAAAGACAGCAGTTTATCAAAAAGATGTGAAGGACTTTGATTTCCCTGCGAATCGAGATGAACACCCTTTCACAGGCATCAAGCTGAAGTAACAGAAGGAAGGTAAGCAAATGAGCCGCTATATCATCAAACGAATGTTATCCATCATTCCTGTATTTCTACTAGCCACACTGTTCACAACTGGCATGATTCATCTGTCACCAGTTGATCCAGCGGAGGCATATTTAGCAGCGGCTCATATTCAGCCTACTGATGAGGTATTAGCCCAAAAACGAAGTGAATTTGGTTTAGATGAACCTTTTTACATGCAGTACCTTCATACGATTGAAAAAGTCGTCCGTCTTGATTTTGGGCGGTCGTATATGACCAATCAGCCTGTGCTTGATGAGGTGATCTATCGAATACCTGCGACGATTCAATTGGCGTTCACTAGTCTGCTGATCGCAATTTGTGTCAGTATTCCACTGGGCTTTTTCAGCGGGTTGAGAAAAAACGGCGTTGTAGATCATGTGAGCCGGATGATTTCCTTCCTAGGAGCATCTATCCCGACCTTTGTTTTGGGATATTTGCTCATCTTCTTTTTTTCAGTGAAACTCGATCTTTTACCTGTTGAAGGTGTTGGTACATGGGAACATCTTGTACTGCCATCCATTACACTGGCTGTGCCGTTAATTGCGATGTATACGAGATTATTGCGAGCGAGTGTGAGTGAGACGCTTCACGAGCCTTTTGTTCAATATGCGAGAATGAGAGGGTTAAAGGAACAATCGATTATGTTCAAACATGTCTTCAGAATGGCGATATCACCGATGCTGACAGGACTTGGCGTGAATCTTGGCAAGCTACTCACAGGGACTATTATTGTAGAGGCTGTTTTTTCATGGCCTGGATTTGGACGATTTTTTATTGAAGCGATCTTTAACCGGGATCTGCCGGTCATTCAATTTTATGTGTTGATGGCGGCGTGTATCTTTATCTTAAGCAGCTTGATAGTGGATCTTCTTCAGCTGCTCATTGACCCCCGTATTTCTAGAAAGGAAGGCCGCCAGCCATGATGACAAAAGTAAAACACCTCTTCTATCATCAAAAGATGATCTCGATCTGTGTGGTGCTGCTCGGTCTCCTGCTCATTGTGACGATATGTGCACCATGGATCGCTCCGCATGACCCAGCGGCTGTCAATCTTGCAATGAAGCTAAAGGGTTCTTCATGGGAGTATCCTCTAGGCACCGATCAATTGGGAAGATGCAATTTATCCCGTATTCTATATGGTGCTCGTATTTCACTAGGCTGTGCGTTGTTAATCTTTGTTTCCTCTCTATCTATCGGTTTAATCGTAGGGCTGATATCTGGATATAAAGGCGGCTGGATCGATCACGTATTGATGAGATTGTGCGACGGGGTCATGGCATTTCCGAATTTGGTACTGATCCTCGGATTAGTCGGTATTTTTGGACCGGGGCTTTCTCAAGTGGTGCTGGCTTTGATGCTCGTTCAGTGGGTGTATTACGCCCGCGTCTTTCGAGGGATGGTCCTTAGTTTAAAAGAACAAAACTTTATTGCAGCTGCGAAGATTAGTGGTACTTCCCATTGGAATATCATGAGAAAGCATATGATTCCGAATGTACTGCCGCCACTCGCGGTTGTGGGCACACTTGAAATGGGCTGGGCGATTATGGACATTTCCGCCATGTCTTTTCTAGGCTTAGGGGTTCAGCCCCCTACGCCTGAATGGGGAGCGATGATCCATGAAGGAAAATCTTATATTCAAACAAATCCTCAGCTGATGCTTTATCCGGGTCTTGTGATTATGGCTGTGGTCATTCTATTCAACTTACTGGGAGAAGCCCTTTCAGAGAAATATGGCATCAAACGTCGTGTGTAAAGGAATGAGTCAGTTGGAAGAGTCTATTTTAAATATAGAGAACCTGCATGTGCATACGAAAACGCCGCAAGGAACCATTTCTCTCGTTCAGGAAATAGCATTTGAGGTAAAGCGCGGTCAAATTGTTGGATTAATTGGTGAGAGCGGATGCGGAAAAACGGTGACAAGTATGTCGATCTTAAACATGCTTGATCGAAAAACAACGGAAGTGACTGGCAGTATCACTCTACAAGGTCGAGAATTGATCGGTTTGAGTGAACAGCATATGCGGTCTATTCGTGGCAAAGATCTCTCATATATTATGCAAAATCCAATGAATAGCTTTACGCCTGTATGGACAATTGGACATCAATTGATTGAAACAATCCGCCGGCATACATCTGTCAGTAAAAGGAAGGCTCGGGTCCAGGCAATTGAAGCCTTAGAGAAAATGAACCTGCCCCATCCAGATCAATTACTGAGTAAGTACCCTTTTGAATTAAGCGGGGGGATGCTCCAGCGTGTCATGATTGCTATGGCTGCCTGTATGCATCCGCCTCTGATCATCGCAGATGAACCGACAACCGCATTAGATGTACACAATCAGAAGCTGGTGCTTGAGCACTTGAATCAAATTCGTCATGAATACGGAACGGCGATTTTGCTCATTACCCACGATCTTAGTGTGATTGCGGAAATGGCAGACCAGGTCGTGGTGATGAAACAAGGAAAAATCGTTGAAAAGGCTGAAGTTCTTGAGCTTTTTGAACACCCGAAGCATGATTATACAAAGAAACTTTTAGCAGCTCGTCCATCCATTCCAGCTGTTTGCCCGATTTGAGGTGAGAAGACCGTTGCATTTATTAGAAGTGAAAGCAGTTAGTCATTCATATGGTAGCCGATCGTTTCTGATGAGGACAAAAGGGAGAGCCCCTGTCCTGAAAAACGTCCATTTGACCATTGAAGAAGGCACTTGTTTTGGATTATTAGGTCAAAGTGGTGCAGGAAAAAGTACACTCGGCCGCATCATCCTTGGACTAGAGAAGCCAAGTAGCGGACAAGTCCTGTTTGAAGGTCAGGATATCATTCGTGCAGATCAGCGGACACATCAGCATTTCCGCCGGCATGTACAAGCGGTATTTCAAGATTCATATTCAGCAGTGAATCCAAGATGGACAGTGGAACAAATTCTATCTGAGCCGCTTGAAAACTATGAACCAATGACCCGAAAAAAACGTCAGCATATACTGATTCACTGGTTAGAAAGAGTGGGGCTCAGTGAGCAGGATTTGTCCAAGTACCCATACCAATTTAGCGGCGGCCAGCTACAGCGGATCAACATCGCCAGAGCACTGGTGCTTCAGCCAAAGCTCATTGTGCTGGATGAATCAGTCAGTAGCTTAGATATGGTTACGCAGGCAGTCATTTTAGATTTGTTAGTCGAATTAAAGAAAGAGCTGAAGCTTGCATACTTATTTATTACACATGATTTGACAGCGGCCTATCATTTAAGTGATCAATTAGCGATTCTTGATCAGGGTGAGCTTGTGGCTCAGTTTCAATCGAAGGATGATTTCTTTATATCAGAGCACGAAGCTGTGCTGAAAATGAAGGAGGCAACGCTCGCCAGCCACCCTTTGTCTCGAACGATTGGCAGGCCGGTTCGTTAACTTTTTCATTCCCTCAATGCCTCTTTTAAGAGAGGCTATTTTTCATGAAAGGCAGGTGGCATCGTGAACCATCGAGCATATTTAGCTTTGGCGATCCCTTTAACCATTTCAACGATGACCACGCCATTACTTGGAGCTGTCGATACAGCAGTTGTCGGACAGCTTGCCAACCCCGCTTATATAGGAGGCGTCGCAGTCGGCAGTCTCATTTTTAGTACATTGTACTGGCTGTTTGGTTTTCTGCGGGTAAGTACATCTGCTTTTGCCGCCCAAGCAAACGGAGCGCAGAACGAGGAGCAGGGTGTTCTTGCTTTTCTAAGGCCTTTTTTGCTGGCTATTATTGTCGGGCTTTGTTTTATTGCTCTTCAATGGCCCATTATTCAATCCGCATTATGGATCATCTCTCCTGCTGCTGATGTGCGCGAATATGCAGCGGACTATTTTCATATTCGGATCTGGGGAGCGCCATTTACCTTGATGAATTACGTCATACTCGGCTGGCTGATGGGGATGGCAAAAATGAAAGAAGCCCTTTCTTTACAAATTTTGATCAATGTCATGAATATGATCTTGGCATTGATCTTAGTTCATGCGTTCTCTTTTGCCGTCAAAGGTGTGGCAGCGGCGACATTGATCTCTGAACTCACTGCTTTTGTGTTAGGTGCCTGGATCATCTTGAAGCATACGTCAAACGGTTTTCGGATGCCGTCTATCCGGCAGGTGACGGACACACGTGCAGTAAAGAAAATGTTTCATGTGAATAAAGACTTGTTTATCCGAACGATCTGTCTGCTTGTCGTGATCAACATGTTTACAGCGAAGGGAGCGTCTTTCGGAACGGAGCAATTGGCGGCGAATGCCATTTTATTTCAAATTCACTACATCATGGCCTATTTGTTCGATGGATTTGCCAATGCGTCCAGCATCCTTGTCGGTAGATCAGTAGGGGCGAACGACCGAGCGCTTTATGATAAAACATTAACCCTTTCGAGACAATGGGCAGTTGTGATGGCATGTGTCATTGCGGCAGGTTACTTTTTCTTTAAAGTACCGATTTTGAGCCTGTTTACAAATTTGCCTCAGCTTCTTGATGTGACACTGCAATATGCCGATTGGCTCGTTCTTTATCCGTTCGCTGCTTGTTTTGGCTTGGTGATTTATGGTGTATTTACAGGTGCGACAGAAATTGCTCCTGTCAGGAATTCAATGCTGTTTGCGATGATTTTGTTTGTGGCTGTTCAAGCGGCAGTCATTCCGATATGGCACAATCACGGACTATGGTTTGCCTTTATCATTTATACTGTAGGGCGGTCCGGCTTTTTGATGATGTACAAATCGAAGCTGGATCAAAAGCTTTTCCTACATGATAAACACCCTTTGCAATCGTGACAAAGGGTGTTGTTTGTCGTCCATTTATTCGCTTTCTTTTTTCACCTTTTGGTACGCTTCATCGAGATGCTGAATTCGCTTCAAGACAACAGCATTTTTCGTCAATTGATCCTGCACAAGTGTAGAAACCACCGAACGATAATAAGCGTTCATGGCATGAATCTTGTCTTCATGTTGATTCATGGCAATGTGCTGTTTTAAGTTATCAATAAAGTATGGAACGGAAAAAAGTTCAGACATGGACATCACTCCTATTTCGTATATACGGTCCGTCAATCTTCATGTAAAATGATGAGAGGGAGGGGAGACAATGAGCCTTAAACTGCAACAAGAACTAGTATTAAAGCAGGTACTCACACAAGAACTCAGGCAGGCGATTACGCTGCTGCAATTGAATTGTGCAGAGCTGGGTGAGTATCTTGATCAGTTAGCGCTTGAGAACCCTCTGATTGAGCGGAAAGACACGGACAGCTATCAACCAGTTTATCATAAAAGAACGCAAGATCGAATGACAGAGCCGTATCGTACGCATCAAAAAGAAAGCCTGCAAATGTATTTAAAGAGACAGGCCATTGATTTGAATTTAAGTGAAAAGAATCAAAGGATTTTTCAATTCATGATTGAGTCCATTGATTCCAATGGCTATTTAAATGAACCGGTTGACCAAATGGCCGCTGTGTTACAGGCTTCGGCAGAAGAAGTAGAGGCCGTTCTTCATCAGCTTCAATCATTAGAGCCTGCCGGTATTGGCGCTAGATCATTGCAAGAATGCATCCTGCTCCAGCTTAGACGAAAAAAGGATCGCTGGTATGAAGCAGAGCTGATCATCGAAGGGCATTTCTTTCTTTTCGCAAGGAAGGCTTGGAAGGAAATCGCAGCTAAAACAGGTATGCCGTTGAAAACCCTGCAAGCCATACAAGATGAGGTATCGCTTCTCGAACCAAGACCAGGCCTTCATTTCTCTTATGAAGACCAGGATGTGTATATAGAACCAGATGTGTTGATTACAGCTGCGGGAGGTCACATCACATTCGAGCTGAACCAGCGTGCTTTTCCGGACATTGAAATGAATGAAGGGTATTTCGCCATGATTCAAGATCAAAAGCGGCATGAAGCATATGCATATTTAAAGGAAAAGCATCAGCAGTACAATTGGCTTGTTCAAGCGCTGAAGCAGAGAAAACAAACGATGACAAATGTCGTTCGTGAGATTATCTTACAACAGACTGATTTTTTCCTGACCGGTAAGCATAAAATGAAACCGCTTACGATGAAGCGGGTTGCAGATATATTACAAGTGCATGAGTCGACAGTGAGTCGAACAGTCAAAGGGAAAATGGTGCAGACCCCTTATGGGTTAATGGAAATGAAACAGTTTTTCCAAGCGAAACTAGAAGGGCATTCGCTCGAAGAAGCATCCAGCTACACAGTGAAGACCCACATTGCAGAGCTGATTCAATCAGAAAATAAGAAAAAACCGTATTCGGATCAGCAAATCATGACGCAGCTTCAGCAAACCTTTGGTATCCGCGTCTCTCGCAGAACCATTGCCAAATATCGTGAACAAATGAATCTTCCGTCTTCCACGCTGCGGAAGCGATATGATTAAAAAGAAGCACATGCCAGAAACAATGGCACGTGCTTCTTTTTTGATGAGTGGAAGAGTGAGAGAAGATTTCTTGAGAATTGAGAAAAGGGAAGACGTGTGATTTGAAATTTTGGGGTAAAGTATAAGATAGGGCATGAGCCGATAGGGTAGACAACAGTGATGAGGTGAGACCAATTGAAATATAAACAAATCAAAACGAAAAAAATATATGAAGAAATTGCGGATGCATTAATCGAATCCATTCGAACGGGGGAGCTTCTTCCGGGCGAAAAATTAGACTCGGTTCAAGCACTTTCTGAAAACTTTCAAGTCAGCCGTTCCGCTGTGAGAGAGGCGCTGTCCGCTCTGAAAGCGATCGGATTAATAGAGATGAAGCAAGGAGAAGGCACATATGTGAAGCAGTTCGATCCTGAGCAGCTCACATTTTGTTTATCTCCTGCTTTTTTGATGAAGCAGCAGGATATCGTGCAGCTTCTTGAAGTGAGATCAATCATTGAATCAGGTGCTGTCAAAAAGGCAGCATTGCTGCGGACAGACGATGACCTCCATCGACTGCATGAGGCACTAGAACAAATGAAGCGTGCAGAGGCGCATAAAGAAATTGGTGAGGAGGCAGACCTCACATTTCATCTTGCCATCGCTAAAGCCTCAAAGAATCATTTACTAGCGGCGTTAATGAATCAGGTCTCAACCTTGTTAATGGAAACGATGCGAGAAACAAGAAAAATCGTGTTATTCTCAAGAAAAGCGTCCATACGTCAGCTTTACAAAGACCATGAACGTATTTATCAAGCTGTCATGGACAAGCAGCCAGAAGAAGCGGAGAGGGCGATGCTTACACATTTGGAAACAGTAGAACAACTTCTTGGTGATGTGCTGCAAGAACAGGAAGGAAAGCCAGATATTCAATAAGCTGTGCCACATAAGGGCACAGCTCTATTATTGAAGAGAAATATGCAGCTTTTTCATTCGATATTGCAGACTTTGCCTGCTCATGCCCAATATCTTTGCAGTCTGTGAAATATTGTCGTCCATTTTATTTAAGTAATGGACGATGTATTGTTTTTCAAATCGTTCCATTTGGGTTTGGAAATCAGTTGTATGATCTGAGCTCGTGTAGACAAACGTATCAGCTGCAGCTGCTAGATTAAGCGGACTCATCTGCATGTGTTCACTAGGACGTCCTTCTCCTTGCTTGAAACGGAAATGGTAAGGAAGGTGATGCATGCTTAAGTATGTTTCGTCCATCATCATATTCATCCCAGCTTCAATCACATGCTCCAGTTCTCTTACATTGCCCGGCCAATGATACGTTTGGAACAGGGCAAGTACCTCTTCATCAGCCGCCTTCACATTCATTTGAAACAGTTCATTATATTTTTGAATAAAATGCATGACAAATGTGGGGATGTCTTCTTTTCGCTCAGAGAGTGGCGGGATAAACAAGGTGACAATGCCAAGCCGGTAAAATAAATCCTTTCGCATCCGTCCACCTGCGATCGCATCTACAGGGTCCTCATTCATATTAGCAATCACTCTCACATCAATGGCGATTTCCTTTGTACTGCCTAACCTTCTTACACGTTTCTCTTGCAAGACGCGCAATAGTTTTGCTTGAAGAGCTGGGTGTAATGAGTTGATCTCATCTAAAAGCAGTGTACCTCCTTGTGCTTGTTCGAATAGACCCGGCTGATCTGTTGCCCCTGTAAAAGCCCCTTTTTGTGTTCCAAAAAGCAGACTTTCAATCAGGTTATCAGGCAGTGCTGCACAATTCTGCGTAATAAATGGTCCAGATGAACGGCTGCTGCCATTATGAATGCTTTGTGCAAATAGTTCTTTCCCCGTCCCTGTCTCACCAACAATCAGCACATAAGAAGAGGTACGTGTGGCTCGTTTCGCATGTTCAATCACTTCTAAAAAGGCAGGACTCTCCCCAATGATTGAATCAAATGTAAAGCGTGTGTTTCCTTTTTTCTTCATATTGTGATGAATGAGCCGTTCCAGTTTCGTGACATCATTCGAAATTTCAACTGCCCCTTGAATCAAACCGTCTCGAACGAGCGGGTATGTATGGTTAATCGTTGTGATTTCTTTTCCATTGTAGTTGTGATACGTCTGCTTTGCATGAACCGTCTGTTTCCCGGTTCGCAGCGCTTGGACAAGTGTACTGTGCATCTCATCCTGAAACACAAAGAGGTCTAAGACATTTTTATAAAGGACATCAGAACGTTTTAAAGATTCGATCTCCATCATTTTTTTGTTATAAACAATGGTATTGCCATTTTCGTCAATGGCGTGAACCCCAACATCAATTAAATCGAGCATTTGTTTATATAGATCAATCTCATTTTCGAGCTTTGCGGTATGCTGATCTTTTTTCACTTGCGCCACCTCCAGACATTACCTCTATTTTACATGAAAAATTTTGCGGTTTCCTCTAAAAAAATTTGCATATGCAAAATATTTTTGCGGTAAAGATGAGCACAATCCTAGACACAGAGCGATCACTAAGTTGGCATGATCCTTGCATAACATAAGAGTGAAGATGAACCCAATCAAAAGAGGCAAGCTTATAGAAGGAGGAATACACGATGACACAGACAAAAGCATTGATTCATCAAACAGAACAATACGGTGCGGCGAATTATCATCCGTTGCCAATTGTGATTTCAGAGGCTGAGGGAGTGTGGGTGACTGATCCTGAAGGCAACCGCTACATGGATATGCTCAGTGCATATTCTGCAGTGAACCAAGGACATCGCCATCCCCGCATTATTGAAGCGCTTAAAACACAAGCTGACCGCGTGACACTCACATCAAGGGCCTTCCATAATGATCAGCTTGGCCCATGGTATGAGAAGATCTGCAAATTAACGAATAAAGAGATGGCATTGCCGATGAATACGGGTGCCGAGGCTGTGGAAACGGCGATAAAGGCAGCGAGACGATGGGGCTATGATGTCAAGGGAATCGAAGAGAATCGAGCAGAAATCATTGCATGTACCGGGAATTTTCATGGTCGTACAATGACGGCTGTGTCACTTTCTTCGGAAGCAGAATATCAAAGAGGTTTCGGTCCGATGCTCCCAGGCATAAAGCTCATCCCTTATGGAGATATTGAGGCGTTACGCGAAGCAATCACTCCGCAAACAGCAGCTTTTCTCTTTGAACCGATTCAAGGAGAAGCGGGCATTGTCATGCCGCCTGAGGGCTTTATAAAAGAGGCAAAAGCGATCTGTGAGAAGGAACATGTGTTATTGATCGCAGATGAAATTCAAGTGGGATTAGCTCGGACCGGCAAGATGTTTGCATGCGACTGGGAAGATATTGAGCCGGATATGCTGATTCTTGGTAAAGCACTTGGCGGTGGGGTATTCCCGATCTCATGTGTTGTAGCAAATCGTGATATTTTAGGTGTGTTTAACCCAGGATCTCACGGGTCTACCTTTGGCGGGAATCCTCTTGCGTGCGCAGTATCGCTAGCTGCACTAGATGTTTTAATCGACGAGAAGCTTGCCGAGCGCTCATTGGAGCTTGGGGAATATTTCAAAGACAAACTGTCACGCATTCAAAGTCCTGTCATTAAGGAAGTGCGCGGGCGTGGACTATTTATTGGAATGGAACTGACTGAGGCAGCTAGACCCTATTGCGAGAAGCTCAAGCAAGCCGGGCTGTTATGCAAAGAAACCCATGAGACAGTAATTCGATTTGCACCGCCGCTCACCATTTCAAAAGAAGACTTGGATTGGGCAATCGCTCATATCGAAGCGTTATTTCAAGCATAAATGATCAAGGGAGAAGACTTCAAATTCTCCCTTTCTCTTTCAATGAACGGCGAATTTTGTCAAAGGTTGATGAATAGAAGAGTGAAAGTGGGGAAGCGGATTTGAAGCCAGAACAGCATAATGAATTAGAGCGTTCCATGAAAAGCAGACATCTCTTTATGATTGCCTTAGGTGGGGTCATCGGAACAGGCCTTTTCCTTGGGTCAGGACTCATTATTCATCAGGCAGGCCCAGGGGGAGCCATTCTTTCGTTTATCATTGGCGGATTGCTCATGTATTTGGTGATGCTCTGTCTTGGTGAATTAGCAGTGGCGATGCCGACAGCTGGTTCCTTTCAGGAGTATGCAACCAAATATATAGGTCCGTCCACAGGCTTTATGATCGGCTGGCTTTATTGGTTTAGCTGGGCATGTACAATTGGACTTGAGTTTACATCAGCAGGTATTCTACTCCAAAGGTGGTTCCCAGATATCCCTGTTTGGCTTTGGTGTCTTGCCTTTAGCGTCATCTTATTTTCCATCAATGCCATCTCGGCACGCAGTTTCGCTGAAACAGAGTTTTGGTTTTCAGCCATCAAGGTTGCTGCGATCTTATTGTTTATTATCATTGGAATTGGCGCAATTTTCGGAATGATTCACTTGAAAGGTGGGGAACCAGCCCCTCTATTTCGTCATTTGACGGATCATGGTGGACTTTTTCCTAATGGTGTTTTTGCGATTTTATTAACCATGGTCACAGTCAATTTCTCCTTTCAAGGAACAGAGCTTGTAGGGATTGCAGCAGGGGAGAGTGAAAGTCCAGAAAAAACACTCCCGCGCTCTATTCGGAATATTATTTGGCGGACGATGGTCTTTTTTGTTTTATCGATTGCGGTTCTTGCAGCACTTCTTCCATGGCAGACCGCCGGCGCAGTGGATAGTCCGTTTGTTGTGGTGTTGGACAAGGTCGGCATACCATACGCTGCAGATATCATGAATTTTATTATCATTACAGCCGTTTTATCTGTAGCGAACTCTGGATTATATGCATCATCACGTATGCTTTGGGCGCTTTCAAAAGACGGGAAAGGACCTGTTTTCACGAAAAAATTATCCAAGCGTAAAATCCCGATCAATGCCTTATTGGTGACAATGGGTGTATCCGCTCTATCACTGCTCACGAGTGTTGTAGCACCAAAAACGGTATATGTCTGGCTCATATCCATTTCGGGTATGGTGCTTGTCGTGGTTTGGATGTCGATTTGTTTATCCCAATACTTCTTTAGGAGGCAATTCATAAAAGAGGGCGGAGATGTAAAGAATCTTGTCTTCCGAACGCCTTTTTATCCATTTGTGCCATTAGCAGGCTTTATCGCATTTGGCATTGTTCTTATCAGTTTATTCTTTATTGAGGATCAGCGGATTGGTCTTTATTGCGGAGTTCCATTTATGGCCGCCTGCTACATCATTTACTACCTCAAGATTAAACCGAAGGAAGATGCGAAACGATTTAATGAAGAGAAAGAAACGATACCGAAAACATAAGCAGGCGGCTTTTGACCGCCTGCACCTTTTCAAAGACAAATGCATTCAATATAGAAGAAAATAAATAGTTTTAAAAAAATAAAATGGCGGAAAGCTAGATGACAAGCAGGTTATCGGTCAAAATGTGTCTATTTTTTGTCTAAATGTGTTTGTAAGAGTTGAAAATGCAAGATTATCCTGTTAAAATAATTAAAGAAAGCAGGGATTGATTTTTTTTGGCTGTGGCGGGACGTTTTTTGTCACAGTGGGACGTTTTTAGTCCAACGTGAAAAGAAAGGGTCGTTAGCCATGAATCGTTTATTGGAAGCTCAAAAAAAATTATTACCAGATCTTCTCACAGTTATGCAAAAACGCTACGACATTTTGCAGTACATCAGATTAGCTGAACCAATTGGTCGCAGAAGTCTTGCGACAAGTCTTGGTCTGAGTGAACGTATTTTAAGAGCTGAAGTTCAGTTCTTAAAGGAACAAAATCTGCTGGATGTCAAAACGAGCGGTATGATGCTGACGACTGAAGGTCATGCTTTGCTTGAAATGCTTGAAGGAATGATGAAGGACGTTTTAGGTTTAACCTTTTTGGAAAATACATTAAAGAGGAAATTAGGCCTGGAAGAAGTCATCATTGTTTCTGGTGACAGCGATGAATCCCCGTGGGTGAAGCAAGAAATGGGAAGAGCTGCTGTCCAATGTATGAAAAAAAGGTTTACTGGAAATAATATCGTCGCCGTCACTGGCGGAACGACGATGGAAGCTGTTGCCGAAATGATGACCCCTGATGCCAAAAATCGCGACATGATGTTTGTCCCTGCGAGAGGCGGTCTTGGGGAGAATGTAAAAAATCAGGCAAACACCATTTGTGCCCACATGGCTGAAAAAGCTTCCGGTACTTACAAACTGCTGTTTGTTCCAGGACAGCTGTCAGAAGGTGCTTACTCTTCCATTATTGAAGAGCCGTCTGTCAAAGAAGTGCTTCAAACAATTAAATCATCCACGATGCTTATTCATGGAATCGGTGAAGCAAAAACAATGGCGATGAGACGAAACACACCCGCTGAAGATTTAAAAAAGATTGATGAGCATGACGCAGTGACAGAGGCCTTTGGCTATTACTTTAATCGTGATGGTGAGGTCGTCCACAAAGTGCACTCCGTCGGCATGCAGCTAGATGATTTAGAAAGCATTCCACACATCATTGCTGTTGCAGGTGGATCATCAAAGGCTGGGGCCATTGAAGCTTATTTCAAAAAACCCCGCCGAACGGTTCTCGTCACAGACGAAGGAGCCGCAAAAGAGTTATTAAGGGAGTCAATAGATCCCTCAATATAAAACATTGTGACCTATAAAAGGAGGAAACATCATGGCAGTAAAAGTCGGTATTAACGGATTTGGACGTATTGGACGTAACGTATTTCGTGCAGCATTAAACAATCCTGAAGTTGAGGTAGTAGCGGTTAACGATCTAACAGACGCTAACATGCTTGCACATCTTTTACAATATGACTCTGTTCACGGAAAACTAGATGCAGAGGTTTCTGTAGACGGTACGAACTTAGTAGTGAACGGTAAAACAATCGAAGTATCAGCTGAGCGTGACCCTGCGAAATTAAGCTGGGGTAAACAAGGCGTAGAAATCGTTGTTGAATCTACTGGATTCTTCACAAAACGTGCAGACGCTGCTAAACACTTAGAAGCTGGCGCTAAAAAAGTCATCATCTCTGCTCCTGCTAACGAAGAAGATATCACAATCGTTATGGGTGTAAACGAAGACAAATACGATGCAGCTAGCCACGATGTCATCTCTAATGCATCTTGTACAACAAACTGCTTAGCTCCATTTGCAAAAGTACTTAACGATAAATTTGGTATCAAACGCGGTATGATGACAACTGTTCACTCATACACAAATGACCAACAAATTCTTGATCTTCCGCACAAAGACTACCGTCGTGCTCGTGCAGCTGCGGAAAACATCATCCCAACTTCTACAGGTGCTGCGAAAGCTGTTTCACTTGTATTGCCTGAACTTAAAGGTAAATTAAACGGTGGCGCTATGCGTGTTCCAACACCTAACGTTTCTTTAGTTGATCTTGTTGCTGAATTAAATCAAGATGTAACGGCTGAAGATGTAAATGCAGCACTTAAAGAAGCAGCTGAAGGAGAACTTAATGGAATCCTTGGCTACAGCGAAGAGCCATTAGTATCTGGTGACTACAATGGTAATGCAAACTCTTCAACAATCGATGCTCTTTCTACAATGGTAATGGAAGGCAGCATGGTGAAAGTCATTTCTTGGTACGATAACGAGAGTGGATATTCTCACCGCGTTGTTGACCTTGCAGCTTACATTGCAAAACAGGGTCTTTAATTTCTCACACTGAAGGAACTCACTTGGTTCTTTCCTAGAGACACGATATAATGAAGACGGACAAGGGAAGGGGAAGCATCCCTTTCCCTTTTTCTCTGTATTTATCCGTTCTGCACGATTTCTCGTTTTGATGAGGGCAAAATGGGAAAAGGATAAAGAGAGACTTGTCCAATGCGTAAGGAAACCAGAATAAAGGAGGATCTCCTGACGAGCATGAATAAGAAATCAGTAAAAGACATTGACGTAAAAGGTAAAGTTGTGTTCTGCCGCGTAGATTTTAACGTTCCAATGAAGGACGGAAAAGTGACGGATGATACTCGTATTCGCGCAGCATTACCAACGATTGAGTATTTAACAGGACAAGGCGCAAAGGTACTACTAGCTAGTCATTTGGGTCGTCCGAAAGGTCAAGTTACTGAAGAACTGCGTCTGACACCTGTAGCAAAACGTCTGCAAGAGCTTCTTGGACAAGAAGTGAAAAAAGCAGATGAAGCTTACGGCGACAACGTGAAAAAGCAAATCTCTGACTTAAAAGAAGGAGATGTGCTAGTGCTTGAAAACGTTCGTTTCTATCCTGGTGAAGAAAAGAACGATCCTGAATTATCAAAAGCGTTTGCTGATTTAGCCGATGTGTATGTCAATGATGCGTTCGGTGCTGCACACCGTGCACATGCATCCACAGCTGGTATTGCAGCGTATCTTCCGGCTGTTTCAGGCTTCCTCATGCAAAAAGAGCTTGAGGTTCTAGGGAAAGCCATTTCAAACCCTGATCGCCCATTTACAGCGATTATCGGTGGCGCAAAAGTAAAGGATAAAATCGGTGTAATTGAAAGTCTTCTTGATAAAGTGGACAACCTGATCATCGGCGGCGGACTTGCTTATACATTTGTCAAAGCACTTGGCCACGAAGTAGGAAAATCTCTATTAGAAGAAGACAAAGTAGATTTAGCGAAATCCTTTATGGACCGTGCAAAAGAAAAAGGCGTGAACTTCCTGATTCCAACAGATGTTCTGGTAGCCGACGACTTTTCAAATGATGCGAATACAAGCATTGTGCCAATCTCTGAAATTCCAAGTGATCTAGAAGCACTTGATATTGGAACAGAGACAAGAGAGAAGTATGCTGATGTCATTAAAAACAGCAAACTTGTTGTCTGGAACGGACCAATGGGTGTATTTGAAATCGATGCATTCGCTAAAGGAACAAAAGCAATCGCAGAAGCACTGGCAGAAGCAAAAGATACATATTCTGTCATTGGTGGTGGAGATTCAGCAGCAGCTGTTGAGAAATTTGGTCTTGCCGATCAGATGAGCCATATTTCTACAGGTGGCGGCGCTTCACTTGAATTTATGGAAGGCAAAGAACTTCCAGGTGTGACTGCATTAAACGATAAATAAGACCAAAACTGCTATAAGGAAGTGTCAATCATGAGAAAACCAATTATAGCTGGGAACTGGAAGATGAACAAAACACTTGGTGAAGCTGTAAGCTTCGTTGAAGAAGTCAAGTCATCTATTCCATCTCCTGACAAAGTGGAATCTATTGTCTGTGCACCAGCCCTTTTCCTTGAAAAGCTGAACAGCCTTTCTAACGGAACAGACCTTAAAATTGGTGCGCAAAACATGCACTTTGAAGAAAATGGTGCATTCACTGGTGAAATCAGCCCTGCTGCGCTTAAAGATCTTGGCATCGGCTACTCAGTGATCGGTCATTCAGAGCGCCGCGAATTCTTCGCTGAAACAGATGAAACAGTGAACAAAAAAGCACATGCTGCATTCAAGTATGGCATCGTTCCAATCATCTGTGTAGGTGAAACGCTTGAAGAGCGTGAAGCAGGCAAAACAAACGAACTTGTCGCTGATCAAGTGAAGAAAGCACTAGCTGGTTTAACGAAGCAGCAAGTCGCTGAATCTGTGATTGCCTATGAGCCAATCTGGGCGATCGGTACAGGTAAATCTTCTACAGCGAAAGATGCAAACGATGTTTGTACGCACATTCGCCAAACGGTTGCAAGTGAATTTGGTCAAGAAGCGGCAGACAGCCTTCGCATTCAATATGGCGGAAGCGTGAAACCTGCGAATATTAAAGAATATATGGCAGAATCCGATATTGACGGTGCTTTGGTAGGCGGCGCAAGCTTAGAACCTCAGTCTTTCGTTCAATTATTGGAGGAAGGTCAATATGAGTAAGAAACCAGCTGCATTAATCATCTTAGATGGATTCGGTTTAAGAGGCGAAACAGTCGGTAACGCTGTTGCCCAAGCAAAGAAACCGAACTTCGACCGCTACTGGAACGAATTCCCGCATCAAACCTTAACGGCTTCAGGTGAGGCAGTGGGCCTCCCAGAAGGTCAAATGGGGAACTCTGAAGTTGGGCATTTGAACATCGGTGCAGGACGCATCGTGTACCAAAGCTTAACAAGAGTGAATGTTGCCATTCGTGATGGGGAATTTGAGAAAAACGAAACGTTCCTAGATGCAATGACTTATGCAAAAGAAAATGACAAGGCGCTTCATTTATTCGGTCTCTTGTCAGACGGCGGTGTGCATAGCCACATCCAGCATCTTTTTGCCTTGCTGAAACTAGCGAAAAAAGAAGGCTTAACAAAAGTATACATTCACGGCTTCTTAGACGGACGCGATGTTGGTCAGAAGACAGCGAAAGTGTACTTAAAACAGCTTGAAGAACAAATCAAAGAAATCGGTGTCGGAGAAGTCGCAACACTTTCTGGACGCTATTACTCAATGGACCGTGACAAGCGCTGGGATCGTGTGGAGAAAGCATATCGCGCGATGGCGTATGGTGAAGGCCCAAGTTATCAAAACATCTATGATGTCGTTGATGACTCCTATGAAAATGGAATCTACGATGAGTTCGTTATTCCATCTGTCATTACGAGAGAAAATGGTGAGCCGGTTGCAAAAGTAAACGACGGCGACTCTGTGATTTTCTATAACTTCCGTCCAGACCGTGCGATTCAAATTTCAAACACATTCACAAATGAAGATTTCCGCTCGTTTGACCGCGGGGAAGCACATCCGAAGGATTTACACTTCGTCTGCTTCACACACTTCAGTGAAACGGTAGATGGCTATGTGGCTTTCAAACCAGTGAATTTGGATAACACAGTAGGAGAAGTACTTTCTCAAAATGGATTGAAGCAGCTGCGGATTGCTGAAACAGAGAAATATCCTCACGTGACGTTCTTTATGAGCGGTGGACGTGAAGAAGAATTTCCTGGAGAAGACCGCATCTTAATCAATTCACCAGATGTCGCAACCTATGACCTCAAGCCAGAAATGAGCGCTTATGAGGTAAAGGATGCACTTGTTGCAGACATCAATGCTGATAAGCATGATGCGATCATTCTGAACTTTGCTAACCCAGATATGGTGGGGCATTCAGGTATGCTTGAGCCAACAATCAAAGCCATTGAAGCAGTAGATGAGTGCTTAGGAGCTGTAGTCGACGCAATCCTTGCAAAAGGCGGACACGCCATCATCACGGCAGACCACGGTAACGCAGACGTGCTCATTACCGAAGAAGGAAAGCCGCATACTGCACATACAACGAATCCTGTGCCAGTCATCGTAACGAAAAAAGGTGCGACGCTTAGAGAAGGCGGCATTTTAGCTGATCTATCTCCAACGCTTTTAGACTTACTTGGACTTGAAAAACCAAAAGAGATGACAGGAACATCATTGATTCAGAAATAACAAATTGATTCAAAAGGAGAGAAATAACGATGCCATACATTGTTGACGTATATGCACGCGAAGTATTAGACTCTCGCGGTAACCCAACAGTTGAAGTAGAAGTTTACACAGAATCTGGCGGCTTTGGCCGTGCACTAGTACCAAGTGGTGCTTCTACTGGTGAATATGAAGCAGTAGAACTACGTGACGGAGACAAAGACCGTTACCTTGGAAAAGGTGTTTTGACAGCTGTAAACAACGTAAACGAAATCATTGCACCAGAGCTTTTAGGCTTTGATGTCACTGAACAAGTAGCAATTGACAAAATGTTAATCGAACTTGACGGAACAGAAAACAAAGGGAAATTAGGTGCAAACGCAATCCTTGGCGTATCTATCGCTGTAGCACGTGCGGCTGCTGATTTCTTACAAATTCCACTTTATCAATACCTTGGTGGATTCAACTCCAAAACGCTTCCAGTGCCGATGATGAACATCGTCAACGGTGGAGAGCATGCGGATAACAACGTAGACATTCAAGAATTCATGATTATGCCTGTAGGTGCTCCAAACTTCCGTGAAGCACTTCGCATGGGCGCTCAAATCTTCCATAGCCTGAAATCTGTATTAAGCGCAAAAGGCTTAAACACAGCTGTAGGTGACGAAGGTGGATTCGCTCCAAACCTTGGTTCTAACGAAGAAGCACTTCAAACAATCGTAGAAGCGATTGAAAAAGCTGGTTTCAAACCAGGTGAAGAAGTGAAACTTGCGATGGATGCTGCATCTTCTGAGTTCTATAACAAAGAAGACGGTAAATATCATTTATCAGGCGAAGGTGTTGTGAAAACATCTGCTGAAATGGTTGACTGGTATGAAGATATGGTATCGAAATACCCAATCATCTCAATCGAAGACGGCCTTGATGAAAACGACTGGGAAGGTCACAAACTATTAACTGAGCGTCTTGGCAGCAAGGTTCAGCTAGTAGGAGACGACTTGTTCGTAACAAATACGAAGAAGCTTTCTGAAGGAATCAAAAACGGCGTTGGTAACTCAATCCTCATCAAAGTAAACCAAATCGGTACATTAACTGAAACATTTGATGCAATCGAAATGGCGAAACGTGCAGGCTATACAGCTGTTATCTCTCACCGTTCTGGTGAAACAGAAGACAGCACAATTGCAGACATTGCAGTTGCAACTAACGCTGGACAAATCAAAACAGGTGCTCCATCTCGTACGGACCGTGTGGCGAAATACAACCAATTACTTCGCATCGAAGATCAATTGGCTGAAACAGCTCAATACCACGGCATTGCTACATTCTACAACTTGAATAAGTAATGTAAAGCAACGCGCTGCGTGCGCTCTTTTGAAAAGAGCGTATCGCAGCGCTTTTTTTATGTTGAAATAAAGACGCAAAGCTGGCTCAAGCGAATAGGCTCTGCTTCCTTTGTCATATCCTATTTTTGTAAAAAATCATCCTTCAGTCAGAGGTGAAACGATGAGCTTGACGATTTATAAGCAATAAATCATGAAAACTCTTCTAAAAATATGATCTGAATTGAACTTATGCTATTTGCATGGGGGTGGTATCATTTTACATATATTAGGGGGTGATGAGATGCTGAATCCTTTTAGCCTTCGTTTTCCAGTAGGCGTGTACATGTATGTCCTTCACCTACTGGCGGCATATGATGAAAGGAAGCAACGAATTCTAACTTCTAAGAACGTACAGAAAAATGCATTTTGGATTTATGTCCTTGCCGCTATCTTAGGCATTGTGACAGCTGCAGCTTTGATTTGGGCATGCAAAACATTTGGAAAAGGCTCGAAATTTTTAGGAGAGTTCAAGTTTTTAGGCCTGTATATTAAAATCAAATGCGGCTTCTAACAAATGGTGAGAACAGATGCGAGGTCATCTGTTCTATCTGAAATAAATGGAGGGACATGATGCTGACATTACACTTAACAGAAAAAACGTATAGCCGCACCTTTTCTCTCCGCGATATTCAGTTAAATGTAGAGAAAGGACGTATGCTTCTGCTTTTGGGGCATAATGGGGCAGGAAAAACCACGATGATTCAGTCTATGTTTGGCCTGACACCATTTACGGGTGTTGTCTCTTTAGATGGTAAACAGCTGAATTTTCAATCCTCAGCACATATCTCCTTTTTGAAAGAACATGTTTCCTATATTCCTGATGATCATGCTTTGTTTGATTATTTAACGCCGAGAGAATATTTTCATTTACTCCAGCTTCCAGACAAACGAAATGGACCTCGAGAAGAGGCCTTCGTCGATCTGTTTGAGCTGAGACCTTATATGGATCAGCCAATTGCCCAGCTGTCTCATGGCAATCAAAAGAAAACCCAAATCATTTCACAGCTCCTTAGGTCTTGTGATTATTATGTATTCGACGAGCCTACAAATGGACTTGATCCAGATATGATGATCATCTTAAAAAAGGTGCTCATGAAGCTGAGAAATCAAGGTGCAGGCATTCTCATTTCTACCCATCATTTGGGCTTTGGTGAGACATTGTATGACCACCTTATGATCTTAAGAAACGGTGATATCAAGCTGGATATGTCACGTCAAGAAACAAACAAAACATTCCCTCATCAAGCACTTGAGGATATTTATAAAGAAGTGAATCAAGATTACTATATGCAGGTGGAGAGGTTGCTCAATGACTTGGACACGACACGTTCTTCATAAAATAGAATGGGGCATGCTCACAACGAAAATCAAGCAGCTCGGCAAAAAATATCCTTTGCAGCTTCTCGC
This sequence comes from Bacillus sp. UNC125MFCrub1.1, assembly GCF_000701305.1. Classification (NCBI taxonomy): domain Bacteria; kingdom Bacillati; phylum Bacillota; class Bacilli; order Caryophanales; family Bacillaceae; genus Bacillus; species Bacillus sp. UNC125MFCrub1.1. Next base: position 288,871 of record NZ_JNIG01000009.1, on the reverse strand, counting down.
CGCAGCCGTTTTTTTATTGCTGATCTACGCCATATACGTTGTCATGAGCCTGCGTTTTTTTATGCAAGTAGGGGAGAGCGAACCAGTTGCTTTATACCTTCAATTTGTGAAAATGACCCTGCTGCTTTTGGGAGCAGGTATTGTCTTTTCCCGTCATAAAATGAAGCGTCAAGAGTATCAGTTCTTCTTTTTGAATAGTGCGATGCAAAGTGTCTCATTTGTCCTTTGTGTGTATTTCTTTCCAGTGCTGTTTTGTTTCATCATGCTTGGTCTGCTTTTTTTACCCATCCTATTAGGACTGATCATTAGCGGCGTTACACTATCTTTGTATTGGATCATTGTGGTAGGGATCACTTGCTGTGGATTGGCGCTGTATACGCTTGCTTCTTGGATGCTGATACGCATTGGTGTGAGCCATTTTATATCAAAAACAAAAGAGCATTTACTGCTGCAAACGATTGGATTTGTGACGCTCGGTGCTTTCGTGTTTCTCCTTTTTCAAAAAGCGGTTGAGATGATTCACGTATGGCCGTCTATCTATCTTGTATTTCTGATGATCTTTCTATGTGCAGGGTGGTTTTGGCTGAAAGGCTTGGCGGCTTGTTATGTCAATCGGATGTTTTTGCAGCTAAAGGTAGAGGTGAAGTCGTTTTCTTACCAAAAAATCAGATCGGATTCTTCATTTTTCACACATCTGCGGCAGGAGCTTGTTTATTTTAGCCGATCAGCTGTGTTTAAAGAACAAGGTATTTTGTTCCTGTTTCTTGTCTGTTTCACGATAGGTCTCCCATTCATCTTTACTCCGGAAGAGATTGGCTGGCTGTTTGCTTTTATTGTGCAGTTTGCCTTAAAGGAGATCCTTATTATGCTTCCTCTGATGATTGGCAGGGAATATCATCTCCATCAGCGAGCCATTTTTATGTTAAATACATCAAAGGGTGCCTATTTATTATCAAGAATTTTATTTTATTACACAATGAATATATTGATTTATTTTGTCTATATCGGGCTTGCTTATTTCATGATTGGGGTTGAAAGTGAAGGGCACGGTTTGGCAAGCTTGTCCATTTTATTGATTACTGTCATGGCGGCATGTGTCGGGTTTGTCGTGAAGATTAGTGATTTTAATAAACTGTTTGTGATCGTGATGATGATTGCTGTGTTCAGTATGTTGGATATGCTTTTAGTCCAGTGGCTTTCAGCAAATATCCAGCTGCTCTCAACTGCCTATATGGCTTGTTCAGCCGCATTCTTCATCTTCATATATGCTGCCATGCTAAAGAGGCCGATTGTGCGATGATGACGCTTTTATTTTGCTTAATAGCCGTTGTGCTCATTCATGAACTCGGACATATCCTGATGGTGATGGTGTGCAACAAAATCGAAAAAAAACCCATCTTTGATTATGTGGTGATGATCGATTGGAAGCACGTGTCGATTGTCCATGAGAAATTTTCACGGCCGGGTTTTAATATGATGGTCGCACTTGCAGGTCCTGTGTTTCCAGTGATCTGCTCGGGTGTGCTTTTCTTCATGTGGAGGCATCCAGTGACGCATCCATTGCTGCTTTTTTCTTTATTAAATACAGTGATGCTGCATCCAGCTTGCCCAGACGGGAAAAATATCATCGCCAGTTTAAAAGAGATGAAAGGAGAGAACTAAATGGTTAAAGTATTTCATTCGTTTTCTAGCGGCTTAACGCTTGCGATGCTTTATGTGTTTGCTGTGTTTATGACGCCAGTATTTTTAATGCTGCTAGAGGTTCATCATGTTGAATCAAGTCCAACTCTATTTGGTATGCCATTTTATATCATGAAAATTGAACAGTATCAATTCAGCTCAGAGGCAACGCTCTTTGGGTGCGTGGTCTGTTTTTTAGCGGGCGCCGCTCTCTACTTCTTGATTCAATATGTGATTCATGCAGTGAAAAAGAGCAGAACATAAAAAAAGCAGGCTGAATGAAGTCAGTCTGCTTGAAGAACGAGTGACAACCGCACCATATCCATACACTGAATACCGTTCTCATAAATCGGTTCATCATAGTGCTTCAGAAAGAAATCGTGATCGATAGACGCCATGCGAAAACCGCATTTTTGATAAAGGGCGAGCTGCTGAATACTAGAGTTGCCTGTGCCAATTTCAATTGTATGAAAGCCAGCTGCCTTGGCTTCTGAAATAGCATGGCGGATCAGCTGCTTCCCAATTCCTCTACCTTGCCATGACTCTTTCACGGCGACATTCATGATTTCCACTGTCTGCTGAGACAGAGGCGTCAGAACATACACACCAATCATGTCCTGTTTATGAAAAGCAACATAACAAGAACCAGATTGTACATAGGCAATGACTTTTTCAGTTGAAGGGTCAGCTAATAGTAAAAGATCCATAGGAACAGATTGATCATGAGACAATGGCCGAATCTGTATCAAATCATTTCATCCTCTCTATTCTTTGATATACCCTTGTTTAACACCCCAATCATATTGATCCTGCACCCATTGAGAAGGAGGATGATGGGTGACATTTGGGTCTTTCTTAACAGTTGTTTTCCTAGTCGTTTGTGCTGCCTGCTTATTCGCTTGAGCCGTTGCTTTCGCTGATGCCAGTTCTTTTTGAAGCTGATCTATTTTTAACTCAAGCGCTTTACGCTGTTTGGTTTCTTTTTGATGCGCCTTCTTTTCTTTCTTCAGCTTGTTTGTGACGGTGGACAATTCCTTTTTTTGACCATCCATTTCATCTTTCATATCCGTTCCTTCTGACTTTAATTGTGTCAGCTGCTCATCATTCTTTCTCATTTCTTGCTGGTGTTTTTTCTCTGCCGCGGTGAGCGACTGCTGCTGCCACACAATCCAGCCAGTTGCACCTAGGATGATCACAGACAAGACAATGATCGTGATGTTTTTTTTCATGTTCTATTCCCCTTTCGTTAAACCTCTATTATCATCGGTTAAAACAAACCAGGTTTTAACAGAACAAGGGAATATTCGCATCAGATTAGCAGACACTATGAAAAAAGGAGGGTGTCTGTTGATTTCCTTTATGATTCATGTCATTGTGTCATTATTTGCTGTCTCAAATCCCATTGGAAACGTGCCTCTTTTCATCACTTTAACAGAAGGCTACTCAGAAAAAGAACGCGCCCAGACGGCCAAAAAAGCGATTGTTGTGTCTTTTATGATTTTGATTGCCTTTCTTTTGGCAGGCAGGCTCATTTTCAAATTGTTTGGCATTGATATCCATGCACTCCGTATCGCCGGAGGTATTTTTATTTTTGGTATCGCTTACAATTTGCTGAATGCAAAAGAATCACATGTTCAAAACCCTCATTCGGATGAAAAGGCAGAGAGCAAAGAGAAGGCCGATGTTTCGGTGACCCCGCTCGCCATTCCGATCATTGCCGGACCTGGTACAATTGCGACTGTCATGAGCTTAACGCCAGGAAGCCACCAAGTAACGCTTCATCTGCTTGCGATTCTTATTGGCATTGTGGTTGTACTTGCCATGACCTATTATGCATTTCATTATTCAAGTTTCATTATGCGAAAAATGGGGAAAACAGAGATGAATGTCGTGACACGATTAATGGGATTGATTCTAGCTGTTGTGGCAGTAGAGATGATTGGCGCAGGGATCAAAGGGATGTTCCCAATGCTGATGTCATAAGTGTATATAAAAAAGCTGTTTTTTTCTACAAAATTGTAAAATAAAACAGCTTTTTTAAGGTTTTGGCACATGTTGAAATACTTCTTCACTTTCAAAGAACTCAATTAAACGGCTAATCCAGTCATAATAATCGAGACTTTCCTTGATTTCTGAAAGAAGAAGATTGATTTTATCTACTGTTTCTTCTGGCAGGTCATCTTGTTCAAGCAGCTCCAGCAATTCTTTGCATGTCTTTTTATGTGCCTTGCGATTTTTGCTGACAACACGTGACCAATTGGCTGCAAACAATGAAATAAAGGTTTGATATTGATCTTGCTCAACGTCATATAAATCTTTGCGTATTCCTTTTTCATAAACCTTTTCAGCAATATTCAGATCAAGCATTTCTCGAACGACTTGACTCATTCTTGTTTTGCTCATGCCGGTCGCCTCTGAGAGCTCACCGAGCGTCATTGGTTTACGGTTCATATGAATGATACCAAGCACTCTACCCACTGTGGCAGAAAGACCAAAGGCATTCATGTTCTCGGCAGCTTTTTCAATATAATGATCCTGTGCTTTTTGAATGGCGCCTAACGCTTGCTTGTCCATTCCCCGCTTCATCCCTTCACGACTGACAATTTGTAACACAATATATCATATACCTGTTTGTTCATGAAAACAATAAATATTGAGTATTTGCTCGTAAGTTGGAGGAAAAAGGAGGGATCGGTACATATCAGGCCGTTAACTGAAAATTTTAAATAAATCTTATGCAATACAAACACATCGTAAACTTTTTATTTTATAAAGTTTGCACTATAATAAATAAGGTGTAAATTTTCTGAAAATATATATCCGACTAATTGGAGGTGTCTCATTTGCTGAAACTAGAGAATGTATCTAAGACGTATAAAGGCGGAAAAAAAGCTGTCAAAAATATTGATTTAGAAATAGCAAAAGGAGAATTTATTTGTTTTATTGGACCGAGTGGCTGTGGAAAAACAACAACCATGAAGATGATTAACCGACTGATTGAACCTTCCTCAGGAAACATATTGATCGAGGGAGAAAACATTATGAAAAAAGATCCAGTCCAATTAAGAAGAGAAATTGGTTATGTGATTCAGCAAATTGGACTTTTCCCTCATATGACCATCGCACAAAACATTTCCCTTGTGCCGAAGCTGCTGAAATGGCCGGAAGAAAAACGAAAAGAACGAGCGCGTGAATTGCTCAAACTCGTCGATATGGGGCCGGAATACTTAGAGCGTTACCCGCATGAACTCAGTGGAGGACAGCAGCAGCGTATCGGCGTTCTTCGCGCACTCGCAGCAGAACCCCCTTTAATCCTGATGGATGAACCATTTGGAGCACTTGACCCGATCACAAGAGATTCATTGCAGGAAGAATTTAAGAAACTGCAAAAAACGTTAAATAAAACAATCGTATTCGTCACACATGACATGGATGAAGCGATTAAACTTGCAGACCGCATTGTCATTTTAAAAGATGGAGAGATTGTCCAAGTGGGCACGCCAGATGATATTTTACGTAACCCTGTGAACGAATTCGTAGAAGAATTCATCGGGAAAGAACGTCTGCTTCAATCAAACCCGAATATGGAACGTGTGGAACAAATGATGAACACGTCTCCAGTCACAATTACCGTCGAAAAAACATTGACAGATGCCATCTTTATTATGAGAGAAAAGCGGGTTGATTCCCTGCTTGTCGTTGATGAAAATCATGTGCTGAAAGGCTATATCGATATTGAAACCATCGATGCAAACCGCAGAAAAGCAGCCTTCGTTGGCGATATTTTAAATACAGAATTTTATACAGTACAAGAAGGTGCGCTTCTTAGAGATACTGTCCGAAAGATCTTAATACGCGGCATTAAATATGTACCGGTTGTCGATGCAAAAGGGCACTTAAAAGGCATCGTCACACGTGCAAGTCTTGTAGATGTCGTATATGACTCTATTTGGGGAGAAGATACCCCGGAGGCTGTCACTGAAATGAACTAAGGGAGGTGTACACATGGATCAAATCATCGATTTTCTTGAGAAAAATGGTGGGGAACTCCTCACAAAAATGTGGGAGCATTTATACATTTCTTTAATTGCCGTTGTGTTAGGCATTATCGTGGCCGTTCCTTTAGGCGTCATTCTTACACGAATGAAAAGAGGCGCCGGTTTTGTCATCGGCGTCGTGAATATCTTTCAAACACTCCCTAGTTTAGCGATTCTTGCATTTTTTATTCCTATTTTGGGAGTTGGAAAAATACCTGCGATCGTTGCGCTATTTTTCTATTCCGTTTTGCCTATTTTAAGAAATACGTATGCCGGTGTTCAAGGTGTGAACAAAAACTTGCTTGAATCTGGTAAAGGGATTGGCATGACGACATGGGAACAAATTCGTCTTGTGGAACTGCCGCTTGCTGTTCCGGTCATTATGGCAGGGGTCAGAACCTCAACGATTTATTTAATTGGGTGGACAACACTTGCTGCTTTTATCGGTGGAGGCGGTCTTGGTGACTACATTTTAATTGGGCTTCAGCTTTACCAGCCGGAATACATTATTGCGGGTGCGATCCCTGTCACTATTTTAGCAGTCATCATTGACCTTACATTGATGAAGCTTGAGAAAAAAGTAACACCAGAAGGCTTAAAAGGATTGAAGGAAGTTTCATAAGGAGTTGGCTCATGTGAAGAATCGAAAAACAAAATGGATCAGTGCACTGCTTGCCGGATGCTTGCTATTCATAAGTGGCTGTTCACTTCCTGGACTAGCCGGCTCTTCAGGGAGCACGCTGCGAATCGGTGCACAAAACTTTACAGAATCAGAAATTATGGCCTATATGGTGGGAGACATCATTGAGCATTACACAGATAAAAAGACAACCATTGTGAAGAATTTAGGCTCAAATACGGTGCAGCAGAAAGCAATGGAAAACGGTGATGTCGACATTTCGGCAACACGATATACAGGCACGGATTTAACAAGTACGCTAGGAATGGATGCAGAAAAAGATCCAAAGCGTGCAATGGAAATCGTCCAGAAAGAATTCAAAAAACGCTATGATTACAAATGGTTTGATTCCTATGGGTTTGATAATACGTATGCCTTTGCTGTGACGCAGAAGATGGCGAAGGAAAACAACCTAGAAACAGTCTCTGATTTAAAAAAGAATGCCAAAAATTATCGCTTCGGTGTGGATAATATTTGGCTGAAAAAGAAAGGTGACGGTTACGAAGGATTTGTGAAAACATACGGAATTGAATTTGGAAGCACCTTTCCGATGCAGATCGGTCTAGTCTATGACGCATTGAAAAATGAAAAAATGGATATTGTGCTTGCCTATTCAACAGATGGCCGGATCAAAGCGTATAATCTCAAAATCTTAAAAGATGATAAACGATTCTTCCCACCATACGATGCATCACCAGTTGTCCCTGAGAAGGTATTAAAAGAAAATCCAGGACTGGACAAGGTGATCAACAGGTTGATTGGAAAAATCGATACCGAACAAATGCAAGAGCTCAATTATCAAGTCGATGGAGAACTAAAAGAACCAGCGACTGTTGCGAGAGATTTTCTAAAGAAACACAATTACTTTGAGTAAGATTGGGAGGTGTCAGAGCTGATGGACACACTGCAGCAATTATGGGCGTATTATCAACAGAACGGTTCATATGTGTTAGAAGAATTTTACCGGCATTTCCTCATGTCAGCGTATGGGGTATTATTTGCGGCAATTGTCGGAATACCAGTCGGCATCTTTGTGGCGCATTACCGCAAACTGAGCAATTGGGTGTTCGCAATAACCAATGTCATTCAAACCATTCCAGCGTTAGCGATGCTTTCTGTGTTGATGCTTGTATTAGGACTTGGCGCAAATACAGTCATCTTATCACTCTTTTTGTATTCGCTTCTGCCGATTATCCGTAACACGTACACAGGTATTGTCAGCATTGAGCATGCCTATTTAGAATCGGGGAAAGCGATGGGCATGACGAAATGGCAAGTGCTGAGAATGGTTGAATTACCGCTTGCTTTATCTGTCATTATGGCTGGTTTAAGAACCGCACTTGTGATCGCAATCGGTATTACAGCGATTGGGACATTTGTTGGTGCTGGAGGACTTGGTGATATCATCATCAGAGGATCAAACGCGACAAACGGAACAGCCATTATTTTAGCAGGTGCTATTCCAACTGCGCTCATGGCCATTATTGCCGACCTTGTCATGGGCTGGCTTGAACGCTATTTAAGCCCAACCAACAAGAAAAAAGAAAGCAAGGCGTTAGCTGAAAAAAACATGACATCCGCATAAATGCTTGAAAAGACAAAACCTCCTCTACATCTGTAGGGGAGGTTTTTTTATCATGATTAGGCGGCTCACATCAGGAGACATTTATGATTCAAGTGTGATCCATTCAGAGGACCACTTCGCAATTTCCTCAAAAACGGGTGCAAGTGAGCGCCCCATATCAGTTAATGAATACTCAATACGCACGGGTGTTTCAGCAAAAACCTCCCGTTTTACAATGCCTGCTGCTTCCAGCTCTTTTAATCTCTCAGATAAAACCCTTCCGCTTAAATTGGTCAGAGCTGCTTCGATTTCACTAAAGCGCTGTGAACCTGAGAGAAGCTGAAAAACAATCAGTGCCACCCAGCGTTTACTTAATAACTCAACTGCTTTTTCAAACCGCGGGCACATATCAGATTGATTCATCTTTCTTCACTCCAATCTGAACCCATTATACCGTAATTCTGTCAAAAATCGGCGCAAAAAGCTTGTCAATGATCAAAACATTTTACGATGACGAACGGCTGTTTAGTAGAAATAACAAATAGCGGTTTAAATCCTCTATCTCATGTTTAGAAAGAGTGGACCATATGTCCCCATTAAATATTTCAAGATCATCAAGTTCATATTGCTCTGCCGCTTCTTTTATTTGGGTAAAAGCCGTTTCTTCTTCCTTTATGACATAGGCAGAAGACGCTTCTTCAATATACCCTGCAGCCTGCATCATGTCCTCATAAGGTACTTTTAATGCACCTGCTAGTTTTTTAATTGTAGGAGGTTTCGGAATGCCGCGTTTCCCGTTTTCAATCCGAGAAATACCAGCAGCGCTGACCTCTGAATACATCGCTAATTGGTTCACCGATAGTTTCCTTTTCTCACGTAATGCTCTTAAATATGCACCGAAGTTCATCAACTCAAAACCTCACATGGTTAAAGATTAGTTATCTCTAGTGTACTCGATTTGTTGACTATTGGCAATAAGTGCACCATGAAAATATTGACATTAGTTAATAGTGGATGTATCTTATGTTTATGCCCCGCTATTTGTTCGCCTTTTTTTGGTTAATGAGCGTGAGAAAGTATTGATTCAGCTGGCTGATGTCTTGTGCGGTGAGTGTTTCCCATTGGTCTCCATCGAAAATAGGGAGATGTTCTACATCCTTTTGAAGCGCCGTTTGATAGATTTTTAATATGGATTCATATTTCGGTTTCATTTCATGCACTTTTTCCTGTTCAATATAACCGGCAAGCAGCATTAAATCCTCATAAGGCACCTTCAAAGCGCGTGCTAATTTTTTTATGGTTAAAGGCTTTGGCACACCACGCTTTCCATTCTCAATCCGAGAAATACCGGCAGCGCTTACGCCTGAATACATGGCGAGTTGATTGACAGACATCTTTCTATTCTCTCTTAAAATGCGTAATTGTTCACCAAAGTGATTCATGTCATCGAACCTCACATTTCAGTATATGACTTATTTTAGTATGATCATTGACCAAAGGAAATAGAAAGGGCGTAAAAGTGTTGACATAAGTTAATGAATCCGGGAGATATGAGAGTCCTACATGTTGTACATATTGATCCTATAGGAGGTTGTAATGATGGTCGAAAAGATTCAGATCAGGCGGGCATTTGTGATGCAGTATATGATCGAAAACGATATGTCTTTAAATCAGCTCGCAGATGAAATTGGTATCTCTCCTGCCACACTCAGCAGGGTATTGAATGGTCACCGGAAGCCAGGACAGCTTGTCATTGGCAAAATGATTCATTACTTTGATAAAAAATTTGAAGATTTATTTTACTATGAAGATGTTGACAAAAGTCAATAAATGAAATCATCGTATGATCATTAAGGAGGCGGCTTCATTGAAAAGAACTGGAATGGTAAGACACATTGATTCGCTTGGCAGAATTGTTCTGCCTTCAGAAATGCGAAAGGTACTCAATATAAAAGAAGAGCAGCTGTTAGAAATTTTCATCGAAGATCAAACCATTATGCTGAAAAAATATGATGCAGATAAGAGCTGCTTATTAACTGGCCAAATAACGAAATACAACAAAAGCTATGGAAACGGTAACGTCGTGCTGAGTCCTGAAGGAGCTGAACGGTTGTTAGTAGAATTAAAACAGCTCTTAAAAGAAGAAGCAACTCGCTAAAAACGTTTTTTAACCTCAAAAATTGCATATAAAAAATGCTGCATACAATCCATTGGAGCGAAATTGAATCAAAATGACAAATAAAGTCGACAATATATAGGAAATCTTTATTTTGATGTTTCGTGACATGCACCTTGTTTTCATGTAAAATAAAGTTATGTGTACCAGTTTGTCTGGAGGTGTTTTCATGCACGCATTTGTTATCACATTACTCGTAATTGTCAGTATCGCACTTATCATCGTTGTATTATTACAATCAAGTAAAAGTGCAGGACTGTCAGGCGCTATTTCAGGTGGAGCCGAGCAGCTTTTCGGTAAGCAAAAAGCGAGAGGTCTTGACTTGATTCTTCACCGATTAACTGTCATTTTGTCAGTGCTTTTCTTCATCTTAACACTTGCATTGGCATATTTAGGCGTGTAGGCGCGAGTAACAGAAGGTCTGATCTTTTTTCAGACCTTTTTTTATTATCAGCACTCTTTTGTGTTTGTTTCATACATACAAGTGGAAAATATAAACCATATCAGAAGGAAAGGAAGTCACATCATGAAAGTTGTTACACCAAAACCATTTACGTTTAAAGGTGGAGAAAAGGCGGTGCTTCTTCTTCACGGTTTTACTGGGAATACAGCCGATGTTCGTATGCTTGGGCGTTATTTGAATGAAAGAGGCTATACATGCCATGCACCTCAATACAAAGGACACGGTGTACCGCCAGAGGAGCTTGTTCATACAGGTCCTACAGATTGGTGGAAAGATGTAGAAGAAGGCTATCAATTTTTAAAAGACGAAGGTTATGAGGAAATTGCGGTCTGCGGACTATCCCTCGGAGGAGTTTTTTCATTAAAATTAGGTTACACTGTACCTGTAAAGGGAATTGTACCTATGTGTGCACCTATGTACATAAAAAGTGAAGAAGTCATGTACCAGGGTGTACTAGATTATGCCCGTAACTATAAAAAATTCGAGGGTAAGTCAGAGGATCAAATTGAGCAAGAGATGGAAGAGTTCAAGAAAACACCAATGGGTACACTCAAGGCTCTTCAAGAACTCATTGCAGATGTCAGAAACAATGTTGACATGATTTATTCACCTACTTTTGTTGTTCAGGCACGTCATGATCATATGATTAATACAGACAGTGCAAACATTATTTATAACGAAGTAGAGACAGATGAAAAACATTTAAAGTGGTATGAAGAATCGGGCCATGTTATCACGCTTGATAAAGAGCGAGAGAAGGTTCATCAGGATGTATATGCATTCTTAGAATCACTCGATTGGTCAATTTAAATATATAGGGGGTTAGAGTGTGCAAAAAGAAGAATTTATGGATGAATTACTTGCGTTTATGCAAGAAGAGGCGTACAAACCATTAACGGTGCAGGAATTAGAAGTCATGATGGAAATTACCAATCCAGATGATTATAAAGAGCTCGTCAAAGCACTTGTGATATTAGAGGATCAGGGACTTATCGTCCGTACCCGCAGCGACCGCTATGGTGTACCGGAAAAAATGAACTTGGTAAAAGGGAAGCTGTCTGCGCATGCAAAAGGATTTGCATTTGTGACACCAGAAGAGTTTGGACAGGATGATATTTTCATTCCGCCAAATGAGCTAGGCACAGCAATGAATGGCGACACCGTCATGGTTCGTGTCAGCCACAAATCAAATGGCACCAAAAAAGAAGGAACGGTCATCCGTATTCTGGAGCGTAATACTCAGACGGTTGTCGGTACCTATACAGAAACGAAAAGTTTTGGTTTTGTCATTCCTGATGATAAAAAAATCACAAACGATATCTTCATTCCAAAATCCGCTAAAAACGGAGCGGTTGAAGGTCATAAAGTCGTTGTCACGCTGACAAGCTACCCTGAAGGAAGAATGAGTGCAGAGGGTGAAGTGACTGAAATCCTTGGTCACAAAAATGACCCTGGCATCGATATTTTGTCGATTATTCATAAACACGGTCTACCAGGTGAGTTTCCGGAAGAAGCGCTCCAGCAGGCAGCAGACACACCTGAAACGATCGATGAAAAGGACCTTGAAGGTAGACGTGATCTGCGCAATGAAACGATCGTGACGATTGACGGTGCAGATGCAAAGGACTTGGACGATGCGGTTACTGTGCAAAAGTTGGATGATGGTAAATACAAACTGGGTGTGCATATTGCGGATGTCTCTCATTATGTAACGGAAAACTCTCCGATTGATCAGGAAGCCTATGAGCGTGGAACGAGTGTGTATCTTGTCGACCGCGTCATTCCAATGATTCCTCATCGCCTGTCAAATGGCATTTGCTCGTTGAATCCGAAGGTAGATCGTCTCACACTCTCTTGTGAAATGATCATTGATCGAAGTGGGAAAGTCGTCAAACACGAAATTTTCCAAAGTGTGATCAAAACGACGGAAAGAATGACCTATTCCGATGTGAATAAGATTTTAGTTGACCAAGATGAAGAGCTTTTAGACAAATACGAGCCGTTAGTACCAATGTTCCAAGAGATGGAGAAGCTTGCAGAAATTCTGCGTGACAAGCGAATGGAGCGTGGAGCAGTCGACTTTGACTTCAAGGAAGCAAAAGTGCTTGTAGATGATGAAGGCGCAGCGAAAGACGTAGTTATTCGTGAGCGTTCTGTTGCCGAAAAATTAATTGAAGAATTCATGCTGGTGGCAAACGAAACAGTTGCCGAGCATTTCCACTGGATGAATGTTCCGTTCATTTACCGAATTCACGAAGAACCAAATCCTGAGAAACTTCAGCGCTTTTTAGAGTTCGTGACGACATTTGGTTACATTGTGAAAGGGACGTCAACGAATATTCACCCGCGTGCTCTTCAAAGTGTACTTGATGCCGTCCGTGATCAGCCGGAAGAAGTCGTCATTCAAACTGTGATGCTTCGCTCAATGAAACAGGCGAAGTATGATCCAGAAAGCATTGGACATTTTGGATTATCTACCGAATTTTATACACACTTCACATCGCCGATCCGCCGTTACCCGGATTTAATCGTGCATAGGCTGATCAGAACCTATTTAATAGAGAAAAAGACAGACGAAGCGACCCTTGAAAAGTGGGGTCAACTGCTGCCAGAAATCGCAGATCATGCATCTACAATGGAGCGCCGCTCTGTTGATGCTGAGCGCGAAACAGATGACCTGAAAAAGGCAGAGTTTATGCTGGATAAAATCGGTGAAGAGTTTGATGGTATGATTAGTTCCGTCACGAATTTCGGACTATTCGTTGAACTGCCGAATACGATAGAAGGCCTTGTCCATGTGAGCTACATGACAGACGATTACTATCGTTTTGATGAACAGCACTTTGCCATGATCGGTGAGCGGACAGGGAATGTATATCGCATAGGTGACGAAATTACTGTCAAAGTGGTGAGTGTAAATAAAGATGAGCATTCCATTGATTTTGAAATCGTCGGGATGAAAGGCACTCGCCGTAAATCACCAAAAGACTTCAAGTTCAAAAAACGGACAGATCCACCAGCCAAAAAAGGACGCGGAGGTCAAAAGGCCTCTGGGGAAAAAGGCAAAGAGGATAAAGGCGGCGACTGGTTTACAGGTCGTAAAAAGAAGAAAAAGAAAAAACGCGTATTTGATAACGCACCGAAACAAAAGCGCAAAAAGAAAAAGTAACGTGACAAAAAGCAAATAGGGCATCACGCTCTATTTGCTTTTTGACCAAGTGGCAGCAGCATTGTCGAAAGCTGGATTGTTTGATAAAATAATCCGTACGATTTGGACCGTGTCTGTGTCAAAAGGAGGGTGTACGCCAATGCCAAAGGGAGAGGGAAAGGTTGTTTCCCAAAACAAAAAAGCCAACCATGATTATTTTATAGAAGAAACATACGAAGCCGGCCTTGTATTACAAGGAACTGAAATCAAATCCATTCGAGCAGGAAAAGTGAATTTAAAAGATTCCTTTGCCAAAATCGAACGAGGAGAAGTGTTTCTTCACAATATGCACGTGAGCCCATACGAGCAGGGGAACCGTTATAACCATGATCCGCTCAGAACGAGAAAGCTGCTGCTTCACCGCAAACAAATCAGTAAGTTGATTGGTGCGACAAAGGAAGAGGGCTACTCACTTGTTCCCATTAAACTCTATTTGAAAAATGGCTTTGCCAAAGTGCTAATTGGAGTCGGTAAAGGGAAGAAGAAATATGATAAACGTGAAGATCTGAAGAAAAAAGATGCGAAACGTGAAATCGAGCGAGCTTTCCGTGACCGGCAAAAGCAATTCTAGACGCATGCAGATGGCTTGCTGAGAGCGGAAGCATTATGCTACAATATGTTATGCAGTAAACAATCATCGTCGTTTTTTTACAGAAACCACCAGTTGTTTCGAGCGATGAGATTGTTATAATAGTCATATACGGAAGCAGTTAAGCTAAAGAACGTTTCCATCCCGTATATCCCTTTTACAAGGGGACGTTACGGATTCGACAGGGATGGTTCGAGCTTAGGCTGCGAGCCGAGAGGCGATCTCGTTAACACGCACCTAAATGTAACTGGCAAAACTAAAAGTTTTAACCAAAACTTAGCACTAGCTGCCTAATAAGCGCAGCGAGCTCTTCCTGACATCGCCTATGTGTCTGTGAGGAGCCCAATGAAGTAGGCTACGCTTACGTTTTCGTCTGAGGACGTAAGAAGAGATCCATCAGACTAGCTCTCCAAGCGCCCGTCAGCAGGCATGAGGATGAGCGAACACGTAAATATGTTGACTACGCTCGTAGACGCTTAAGTAATCGATGTCTCTGGACGTGGGTTCGACTCCCACCGTCTCCATATGATTTTAAAAAAGTGTCAAAACCCATGTTAGATAAGGGTTTTGACACTTTTTAAATACGTGAAATTTTATAGTTGCAATGAACTTTTGCTATATGTTGCTGTTACAAATATTATAGGAATTCATAATTTAGTTTCAGTTGTTTATATATAAGTGAACTTCGTTCAAGAATAGCTTGATTAACAAAAGTTAAAAATTCACTCAGATTATTTTCATCTTTGGTACTAACTGTTCCTTTAAAGTGATTGCGCCAAAATTCTTTTGGTTCACTGGTTAAATCTTTTGGGTTTTCTAAAAAGCTCTGCAAAAAATTCTTCTCCACAAAATTAGGCCAAGTTTTAAAACTTAAAATCCACTTAGCGGATTCAATAATATATTTTTTATACTTAAAAGTGTTATTGTTCATTGTGTTTTCTAAAAAAATCTCAATAGAATCATTACTATTCATAAAATCATTTAAAATGACTTTAATATGGTTCAAAGTTAGATCCCAATAATCATAGGTAGATTTATAACGTTTGCTATTAAAAGGAGAAAACCAATTTTTATTATTTTTGATGGCGTATACAGGTATAAAATTACCTACTGTGTGTGTTAATTTTGCATAATCTTTAAATATAGGATTAGATAAATCATATGTCTCCTTATAAAAGGCTTTGTAAGGAGTTACAAATGAATTCATTGTTTCTCCATTTGCCTCAACAAAATCTGTTTGTTTAGTATTCCAGAATTCAAATTGATTTCCCCATAAGCGTTTGTATATTTCGAGGGTCAAAGGTAATCTATCACAATCAGATTGGGAACCATAAATATTACCTTTATATAGAATAATATTTGCAATAGGGTTTTTTTCATCATATATTAAATTTCTTAAATCAAAAACCTCTCTTTTGAAATCATAATTTATAAATTCTTCTTCTGAAAGTTCCATTAATTCATCAAAAGTCATTCGTAAGTTCTCCTTTATGTCCACTCTTTATTTATTAGAAGATTATCTAACTTCATTTTTTAACCTCTTTATTATACTTTAATATACTTCATGTAATTCATTTCACACTTGAAATTCAAAAATTAAGAAGCGATTCGGCAATGTAGCTTGTTTCTAAACTTTCAGAAGCCGTCGTATCTAGTGTCTGGAAGATAGATGCTTAGGTTGTTTCTTATAGAATTTTTTATTAGAAAGTTAGGGAGAATACCTAAATATACCTATTTTTTAACCGATGATAATTTGTAGGGAAATATCACCAGATAATGACAGGGGGACATTTTAGTTAAAAGAAAAAAGTTCGAATAGACCCTACAAAGCATATGATGAAACAGCTAAAGTAGTTGACGAATTAGAAAAAGTCTCAAAGGATAAGGAGTAATTCATAAAAATGAAAACAAACAAAAAGACAATCATTTCAGTATTTCTTTTAGTATTTACATTGATGATGGGTACAGCATGCGGTAAAAATGAATCAGAAAACGGTTCATCAAACAAAGCAGCAGCAAAACAAGAAAAAATAGAAAAAATGACTGATAGCGAATATGCATCATGGTATAAGGGATATCTAAAACGGTTTGAAGAAAGAATTATGTCTTTTGTTTTATCGTTGGTTCCTTTAGACGAGGTTTACGATAAAGAATGGGCTAGTGATGTTGAGACAAAGATTGATAGCATGAGAGAATTACTCAGCGAAGCCAAAGACAAAGAAGTTAAAGTTCCTGATACGTATAAAAAAGTAAACGAGTACTTGGTGAAAGCGGATGACAAATTTGAATCACTTTTCAAAGATATCTTAAAAGTAATCAAGCGAGATAAAGTCAGTGATGATGATTTAAGTTTCATGAATTCTAGAATGAAAAAAGCTTTAGAAGAAGTGGATAATGCTAAAAAAGAGATGAGTAAAATGAAAGACAATAAATCAAATGAAAAACAAAAAGATAAATCAAATTCATAATTAAGTAAAGAAAAAGACGTCTGCTTTACAAAGCTCAGAGGGTCTTAAGAATAACGAGTTTAGTTCACAACGTAAGAAGGATGCTACATACTGTCATCCTTCTTACTTTTCATGTAAGTTCCTTGAAGAAAACCGAACCAACCGAATAAACAAAGGACAAACCACAATCACCGCCATCATCAACAAAAGCCCATCAGGCATAATCTCCACAAATGTTGTCTGAATCACATAAACCGCAATCAGCAGCAAATAACTCATCAAAAATAACAGCTCAGATCGTTTCTTCTGAAATGGCTTCTCTAAAAGAATCAGCATGAACAAACCTGCCATGATGATCAAAAAAGTCATCTCCTATCAAGCCTCCTTTTCATTCATCTCCACATTGTACAGATATTTCACTTGCTACAATATGCTTTATCCATAAAATAAGTAAAAAGTAATGAACAGATAAGGCGCCACGACTAGTAAAATGACGAACGCTTTCCAAAAAACCGCCAACCAAATCAAAATCACATCTTCCCATTTGAGACGTCCTCATATATAGTAAGATTAGACTAGTTCTAAATAACTGAAATTGGGGCGTTTACATGGATTCGATTGTTTTACATTTTATTGTGATCATGAGTGTTTCTGGCATTCTGTCCGTAATATTATCAATCATTGCTCATGCAAATCGCCATCGGTATATTGGCTGTCAATTGTTTATGTATATGTCTGGAGCAACTGCGATTTATATTTTTGGACATACATTTGAATTATTGGCGCGCACCCCTCAAGAAATTACATTCTGGGTTAGTTTTCAATACATAGGTCTTCCGTTCATTGCACCGTTCAGCCTGATGATTGTGCTGCAGTTTACTGGTTTCCATCAATATGTAACAAAGCGCCGCGTGCTTCTCTTCTTGCTGATTCCAATTTTAACCACCATTTTGGTGTTCACCAACTCTTTTCATTCACTCTTTTACCGAAGCATCACGATGAATACAGTAGACGGGTTTTTATTGGCTGATTTTACCATTGGCTATTGGTATATCATTCATGGGGTCTATACATTTGGTTGTTCCATGCTCGCTATTTTTATGCTGCTTTGGTTTTTACGTGTAAAGAAAGATTATTTGAAACAGGTTCTGATCTTGCTCGTTGGGATATTATTACCGATCACCACCTCTTTTATCTATTTATTAGGTGTCACGCCCTTTCACATTGACCCAGTACCAGTGGTGATGTTTTTAACCAACGCACTCTACTTATGGGCGATTATGTCTTTTCATCTCTTTAAGCTCTCTCCCATTGCGATGGAGCGTGTGTTTGAACATATGTCAGAAGGTGTTCTTCTATTGGATCGATACCGAACACTGATTGATTATAACCCTGCGGCTGCATTGATCATTCCTGTGCTCGCTAAAAAGGGAATCGGCTATAAAATCGATGATATATTCTCAGGGATCATCAAAGAGCCGGCGTTTATACAGTGGCTGCGTTCTCCGCAGGATCATTCACAGTATGATTTAATGTGGGAAAAAGAGCAGCCCTTCTATTATCATCTCACTGCTTCTTCTCTTTTTAATAGAAGAGGCGAAGTCGAAGGCAGGCAAATTGTGATCAGTGATGTTACTGAGCAGCGACTATTGCAGGAAGAGCTGGAGCGCCGAGCATATATTGATGGTTTGACGAATATCTTCAATCGGTCTTCCTTTATTGAACGAACGCAGATGTTATTGGAAGAGGATGCGCAGGATACCGCAATACTGCTATTTGATATTGATTTCTTTAAACAAATCAATGATACGCACGGCCATCACATTGGAGACGAGGCGTTGCGTCATGTTGTGTCCATTTGTCAGCAGCATTTGAAGATGGATGATTTATTTGGGCGATATGGTGGAGAAGAGTTCGCCATTTGTCTGCCGCATCATTCATTTGAAGAGGCATGTCGTATTGCGGAACAAATGAGACATTCATTTGAAGTGAGTTTCTTTCAGACAGATGAGAAAAAAGTAAGAGTGACAGCAAGCTTTGGCGTCGCCCATACAGCGAATGATCCCTCTATATTAGAAACGCTTCTATTTGAGGCAGATCAAGCCTTGTATATGTCAAAACGCCAAGGACGTAATCGGATTTATGCATCAACTGGTTCGGACTATATGCTGTACCAAAAGCAGGATCTTCCGCCTACTTCTCATTGACTGTTGTCCTTCATTTAGATATGATAAACATAACATTTGAACGGTTTCCTAAAGGGGAGTAGCTTTTACGGTTTGGTCGTCATTACAGAAACATCCGTTGTTTCTCGGCCATTCCGGCATGAACATGTTAGCCAGACCTTTGCCTATCACACTTGAGGCAAAGGTCTGGCTTTTTTTAAGGTCTTTTTGCATCTGTGTGGTTGGGAGCTGGACAAATGAGGGGTTTCAACATAGCAGATGAAAGGATGATGGATCTTGAAACAACATGTGATGGCGTTTCTATTTACCGGTACGTTTTTGTTAAGTGGATGTTCTGGACTGCTAGACCAAGTGAACGATACAACGACATATGTCACAGAAGCAAATGAGTATGTGATGGATATTCAGCAATTCACAGAGGATTTTCCACAGCTTGCGGAAGAAGCTGTACAAGATGCTGCCAAAAGAGCAGATTTGACGCAGCAGCTTGAATCATTGAAAGCAGACATTCAAGAATTTAATGAACTCTCAGCCCGATCAATAGCAAAAGACCTGCATGCACAAATCATGGAGAAAAATAAAGTACTGTCAGAGGAGATTCAAACCTATTTACAGCAATTGAAAATGGACAACTTCGATGCTGCAGCTATTTTAGAGGATCAGCAAGGCCTCATGAAGCAGCTTCAGCAATCCGTCAACCTTTTGCAAGATATTGAACAGTTGACAAACTAGAATAAACAAACGGTGATCTCAGCATATCTTTGCCTTTTCAGGTGAAGATATGCTTTAATGGAATGTAAGACAAGTATGATAGAAAAAAGGTGATCAGATGACAGAACAAGAAGAAAGACATATCGCTTCGCCTAGAGCCGAGAAGGAAAAAGAGCAATTAATCAACCGCTTAAAACGAGTGGAAGGTCAAGTGCGAGGGATTCAGCAAATGATTGAAAACGATCGTTACTGTATAGATGTCGTGAATCAAATTTCTGCTGTCAATGCAGCTTTAAAAAAAGTGAGTCTTCAATTAATGGAAAAGCATACACATCATTGCGTAGCAGATGCCATTAAGAGCGGTAATGGGGATGAAGCCATTGAAGAGTTGATGAATGTCTTCACGAAGTTGACAAAATCGTAGCAAACAGCGGATCATTTATGTTTACAATGATACCCTACTAGGGTATAGTAAAAATAGAAAATGATTGATGGAGGCGATGAGAAGTGGAACAAGCAACACTACAAGTGCAAGGCATGTCTTGCGGACATTGTGTGAAAGCAGTCGAAGGAAATGTAGGAGAATTAGCAGGTGTTGAATCTGTGAAAGTCCATTTAGATAAGGGTCAGGTGGAGGTTTCCTTTCACTCAGATCAAATCACGTTACACCAGATCTCTGATGTCATTGAAGAACAGGGATATGATGTCGTATAAAATGAGCATACGTGCTGCATAAGACAGCACGTATTTTTTTAAAAATAACAATACCCCCATGGAGTATGTGGAGAGGTGAGATAAATGAAAAAAGAAATTGATTTTCAAATTACGGGAATGACTTGCGCCGCCTGTGCAGGCCGCATTGAAAAGGGCTTGAACAGGTTGGAAGGTGTGGACGCCGCCAGTGTGAACTTAGCGCTTGAAACATCCCACATTGTGTATGAAACAGAACAACTCACAGCAGAGGATCTAAAACAAAAAATTCAATCTCTTGGCTATGATGTGGTGATGGAACAAGCTGAATTTGATATAGAGGGAATGACATGTGCGGCTTGTGCAAACCGAATTGAGAAAAAAGTCAACCGGATGGATGGTATTGATCAAGGATCAGTGAACTTTGCGCTTGAGTCACTTCAGGTGACATATCATCCAGGGAAAATATCTCCAAGTGACATAAAAGAGGCTGTGAAATCCATTGGATATTCACTAACCGAACCAGCCGAAGAGCATGCGGAGGAAGGGAAAAAAGACCATCGTCAAGCAGCGATTGAGAAACAAACGGCACGCTTTTTGTTCTCGATGATTTTGTCATTGCCTCTTCTTTGGGCAATGGTCAGTCATTTTTCTTTCACATCGTTTATTTGGTTGCCAGAAGCGTTTATGAATCCATGGGTTCAGCTCGCATTAGCAGCGCCCGTCCAGTTCATTGTCGGCTGGCCTTTTTATGTAGGTGCTTATAAAGCGTTGAAAAATAAAAGTGCCAATATGGATGTCCTTGTGGCACTAGGGACATCGGCTGCTTTTTTCTATAGTTTATATGAAAGTATTCAATCAGCGGTTCAAGGCACACATGAAGCGGCCCTCTATTATGAAACGAGTGCTGTGCTCATTACGCTAATTGTGCTCGGAAAGTTAATGGAAGCAAGAGCGAAAGGGAGATCATCAGAAGCGATTCAAAAACTGATGGGCTTACAAGCGAAAGAAGCTGTGATAGAGCGAGATGGGAAAGAAATGACCGTTCCTATTTCTGAAGTGAAAGTGAATGATCTTGTGTTCGTCAAGCCGGGTGAAAAAGTCCCGGTAGACGGAGAAATCATCGAAGGAACAACAGCGATCGACGAATCGATGATTACAGGAGAAAGTCTGCCAGTTGATAAAACCACAGGAGATACAGTCATCGGGGCAACCATCAATAAAAATGGATTTGTGAAAGTGAAAGCAACAAAAGTAGGAAAAGAAACGGCTCTTTCACAAATCATTCGAGTCGTCGAACAAGCGCAAGGCTCAAAAGCACCAATTCAAAGAATGGCAGATCAAATTTCAGGGATATTTGTCCCCATTGTTGTAGGATTGGCTGTGCTCACTTTTCTGACTTGGTATATCTTTGTTGATCCAGGAAATGTGACATCGGCACTTGAGACGTTTATTGCTGTGATCGTGATTGCATGTCCTTGTGCTCTTGGCCTTGCTACACCGACCTCTATTATGGCAGGCAGCGGCCGTGCAGCTGAATCAGGGATTCTGTTTAAAGGCGGAGAGCATTTAGAGATAACCCAATCACTAGATACAGTAGTGCTAGATAAAACAGGGACTGTGACAAAAGGGGAGCCGAGTCTTACAGATGTGATTGCGTCTGCCAATTGGACAGAAGATAAGCTGCTTCAGTTAGCAGGATCGGCAGAACAGCAGTCAGAGCATCCACTTGCCAGAGCGATTACAGAAGGCATGAAGAACCGGGGTCTCCAAGCGGTCGAGGTAGAAGCTTTTCAAGCAGATCCTGGTCATGGAATTGAAGCAAGGGCTGCGGGACATGAGCTTTTGATTGGCACACGGAAGCTCTTAAAGAAACATCATATCAGCTGCGAAGCACTAGAAGCAGTTGTGACTGAGCTTGAAGAACAAGGAAAAACGGCGATGCTCATTGCCATTGACCGCGAGCCAGCAGGTATTGTCGCCGTTGCTGATACAATCAAATCGTCTTCTTCTCAAGCGGTCGCTCGTCTCAAAGAGCAAGGGATTCACGTCGTGATGATGACAGGAGATAACAAACGCACAGCAGAAGCGATTGCGAGTGAGGCAGGCATAGATCATGTCATCGCTGAAGTTCTTCCAGAGGAAAAAGCGGCTCATATTGTAGCGCTTCAGAAACAAGGAAAAAAAGTGGCGATGGTTGGAGACGGCATCAATGATGCCCCTGCCCTTGCAACAGCAAATATCGGGATGGCCGTCGGAACAGGTACAGATGTTGCCATGGAAGCGGCAGATATTACGCTCATGACAGGAGATCTCCATGCCATTGCAGATGCACTTGAATTTAGCAGAAAAACGATGAGAAACATTAAACAGAATCTATTTTGGGCGCTTGCTTACAATTGTATTGGTATACCAGTCGCCGCATTTGGGTTCCTGGCACCATGGCTTGCAGGAGCGGCAATGGCCTTTAGTTCTGTATCGGTTGTGCTGAACGCACTAAGATTACAGCGATTGAAACCTGTCAGAGAGGGTGTGGCAAAATGAAGCTGAATGTCAAATGGGTGTGGACGTTTAGTGCTGTGATTTATGTAGCCATTGTACTGATAGGCTATGCGGTTTATGTCGAACTTTCTCCTCTTCAAGAGCCGCCAGCTGATCATATGCAACATGAGACTTCATCAGAAGCGAAGTCCTCGCATTCGGTGTAAGTCCTGCGCTTCGGTGCTCGTCCTTTCTAGACTTCAATGGATTTCTATCACAAAGAGCTAAAATAAAGTTCATTTTAGCTCTTTCTCAACAACCTGAGACTTCGCCAAAAGCGAAGTCTTTTTTTAACAATTTTGTGGAAAAACCCACCTTTTAAAAGATTTTTCATAAAAAATTCACTTCTTTTTGTTCCTTTTTGTCGTTTTTTGTAGGTTCATCGTTAAGATGCGATTAGGCAACAAAGAAAGCGTTATCAAAAAAAGGGGGTCCACGTATGAAAAAGTTAGGGTTAGCTTCTCAAATACTCATCGCACTTGTTTTGGGTGTTGTCGTAGGAGCATTATTTTATCAAAATGAAACCGTTATTAATGTGTTAACGCCGATTGGCGATATATTCATCCACTTAATTAAAATGATCGTTCTTCCAATTGTTATTGCTGCATTGATTGTAGCCGTTGCAGGTGTAGGCGATATGAAAACCATCGGAAGACTCGGTGGGAAAACGATTCTTTACTTCGAAATTGTGACAACGATTGCATTAGCAGTTGGACTGCTTGCAGCAAACGTTTTCCATCCTGGTACAGGAATTGATATGAGTAACATGGAGAAAGGCGATATCTCTAAATATGAAGAGACATCTAAGTCTTCTGCCGAAAAAGCTAGTTTCTCTGAAACGATTGTGCATCTTGTGCCAACAAACGTGTTCCAATCCATTGCAGAAGGTGATCTATTACCAACAATCTTCTTTACAGTGTTATTCGGATTAGGAATTGCAGCAGTTGGAGACAAAGGAAAACCAGTGTTAGGATTTTTTGAGGGCATCCTCGAAGCGATGTTCTGGGTGACCAATAAAGTGATGAAGTTTGCACCATTTGGTGTATTCGCGCTCATCAGTGTGACGGTGATCAAATTCGGGGTCGGAGCGCTTCTCCCGCTAGGTAAACTGGTACTTGTCGTTTACGGCACAATGGCATTCTTCGTGATTGTCGTACTTGGCATTATCGCAAAATTAGCTGGAACAAGCGTCTTTACACTATTTAGAGTGTTAAAAGAAGAAATCATTCTTGCATTCTCAACAGCAAGTTCAGAAGCTGTACTGCCTAGACTAATGGATAAAATGGAGAAGTTCGGCTGCCCGAAAGCGATCACGTCGTTCGTTATCCCAACAGGCTATACCTTTAACTTAGATGGAAGTGCCATCTATCAATCCATTGCCGCCATATTTGTTGCACAAATGTACGGCATGCCTCTTTCCATCTATGAGCAAATTACGTTACTATTAATCTTAATGCTCACATCAAAAGGAATGGCTGGTGTACCAGGTGCATCGATCGTTGTTGTCATCACAACACTTGGAGCAATGGGACTTCCACTTGAAGGACTTGCCTTCATCGTTGGGATCGACCGTATCCTTGACATGGTTCGTACAACTGTTAACGTATTTGGTAACTCACTTGCAGCCATTGTCATGTCTAAGTGGGAAAAAGTGTTTGATCAAGAGAAATCGAAGAAGTATATTGAGGAATTAAAACAACAAACAAAAGCAGCGTAAAAGGAGATCTTTTCAAATGACGAAGCTACAGGACAAGCAAGTTCGTATCGAACGAGACTTTCTAGGTGAAAAGGAAGTAGACACTCAAGCGTATTATGGAATTCAAACATTACGTGCAGTAGAGAACTTTCCAATTACTGGCTACCATGTTCATGAGGAACTCATCAAAGCATTAGGGATTGTCAAAAAGGCAGCCGCACTTGCAAATATGGATACAAAGCGACTATATGCTGGTCTTGGAGAAAAAATTGTTCAAGCCGCAGATGAAGTGATTGAAGGAAAATGGAACAATCAATTTATTGTCGATCCAATTCAAGGCGGAGCTGGCACTTCAATGAATATGAATGCCAATGAAGTCATTGCAAACAGAGCGCTTGAACTACTAGGAAAGGAAAAAGGCGCTTATACTGAGCTAAGTCCAAACACGCATGTGAACATGTCGCAGTCAACAAACGACGTTTTCCCAACAGCGATTCATATTTCAACATTGAATATGATTGAAAAACTACTTTATACGATGGAAAACATGCATCAAGTCATGACAGAAAAAGCGCAAGAATTCGATCATGTCATCAAAATGGGACGTACGCATCTTCAGGACGCTGTTCCAATCAGACTTGGTCAAGAGTTTAGTGCATATGCAAAGGTTCTTGCTCGTGATATTAAACGAATCAAGCAGTCTAGACAGCATTTATATGAAGTCAATATGGGCGCAACAGCAGTTGGAACAGGACTGAATGCTGATCCTAAATATATTCGCCAGGTCGTTGGTTATCTAGCTGACATTAGCGGATTGCCGTTAGTTGGAGCAGAAGATTTGGTCGATGCTACGCAAAATACAGATGCTTATACAGAAGTATCAGCTGCACTGAAAGTATGTATGATGAATATGTCCAAAATGGCAAACGATATTCGTTTGATGGCTTCAGGTCCTAGAGCAGGCTTTGGTGAGCTGCACTTGCCGCCTAGACAGCCAGGTTCATCTATCATGCCAGGGAAAGTCAACCCAGTGATGCCTGAGGTCATGAACCAAGTGGCATTCCAAGTCATTGGAAATGACCACACGATCTGTCTTGCATCAGAGGCTGGTCAGCTTGAACTGAACGTCATGGAGCCAGTTTTAATATTCAACTTACTACAGTCTCTCAGCATGATGAAAAATGTATTTGAATCTTTTGTCGATAACTGCTTGCGTGACCTAAAAGCAGATGAATCGAGATTAAAAGAATATGTAGAAAAGAGTGCTGGTGTCATGACGGCGGTCAATCCGCATATTGGTTATGAAGCTGCTGCACGAATTGCGAGAGAAGCGATACTTACAGGCGTATCTGTACGTGAGCTTTGTCTGCAAAATGATGTGTTATCAGAGGAAGAGCTTGATATCATCTTAAATCCTTTTGAAATGACGAAACCAGGTATTGCTGGCGCATCACTTTTAGAAAAGGATCGTTTAGAAGATTAAGCGGCATCATGAGAAGCGCACACCGACAAATGTCCGGTGTGCGTTTTTTCATGGACTGTTTGTTTTTCTGAAGCTCACATAGTATACTATCGTCAATTATTAGGGATGTGACTGCGTTTGAATCTACTGAAAAAATGGTTGAATACAGAGCCTTATTTAATTATCATGCTCATTGTTCTGACTCCGATTGGGGGAGAGCTGAAATTTTATCCATTTGAGGATAGCTTTCGGGTCAGCTTTGGAACCGTTGTCTTTTTCTTTATCCTGCTTCAAATGAAAAAATTCCCGGCATGGGCAAGCGGCATCATTGCGGGGGGATCCGTGTTTGCATTCCGGGTGCTTCTTGATACCGCTGTGTCAGGCCACTTAGCGCTGGAAGAGGCCGTTTCTTTAAGATTTCCTTCCCTGCTGTATTACGTCGTCTATGGTACGCTTTTTTATGTATTACAGGTCAGACGTTTCCGTGATAAGCCTTGGCTCATTGGGGCGACAGGGATTATCATGGAACTATGTGCAAGTGTAGTCGAAATGATTGCACTCAGGGGAGCCATTGATGAAATTTTAACAGTGAGAACGCTGTTTCAACTATTTGTATTGGCGATTTTCAGAAGCTTTTTCGTGTTGGCTTGTTATACGATGATTCGATTATACGAAGAACAGGCGAGAGAGCGACAAATGAAGAAGGAAAAGGAACACCTGCTGATGCTGCTGTCAAATCTTTATACGGAATCTACATATTTTTATAAAACCCTTGCACATGCTGAGCACATTACAGCTACTTCATATCAATTGTATCAATCTCTGCATCATGCAAAGGATACGGAATCATTAGATTTGAAAAAACTCGGAAAAACAGCTTTGCAAATTGCAGGTGAGGTACACGAAATCAAAAAGGATAATCAGCGAATTTTTTCTGCCTTATCAAAACTGATTCATGAGGAAAACTTTCAGGAGTATGCAAGTCCTGCTCATATCGCTGGACTTGTGATTCGTATCCATGAAAATTACGCGGAATCTCTTAAAAAACACATCGTTTTTCATTATGATGAAGAAGGACAGCACCCTGCTTATCATGTGTATACCATTCTATCTTTATTAAATAACATTGTATCCAATGCCGTTGAAGCGATTCCAGTAAATGGAGAGGTATCACTATCCATTTCGCGGAAAGAGAATGATGTAATTTTTCAAATCAGTGACAACGGTCCAGGCATTAAAGAGCGTAACCATCATGTGATCTTTAAACCGGGCTTCACTTTAAAATACGACCAAGCCGGGAACCCATCAAGCGGCATCGGTCTTTCCTATGTGAAAGACACAGCCGAGAAGCTTGGCGGAAGTGTTGAAATGAAGAGTATCCCAAATCAACAAACGATGTTCACTTTAACGATACCAATTGATCAAGTCAGCAGAAAAGAGGGGAATGGGAGATGAGATTTTTTATTGTTGATGATGATGAAGCCGTTCGTTCTTCACTGGCACAGCTCATTGAAGATGAAGAGCTTGGCATTGTGGCAGGGGAAGCAGAGGATGGTGCTGAAGTAACAGCGAGCTACTTAAATGATTTGCATATTGATATCTTGTGTATTGATCTTCTGATGCCGGAAAGGGACGGTCTTGAGACGATTCGAGCGATCAAGGATGAATTTCATGGGAAATATTTAATGCTGTCACAGGTAGAAACAAAGGAACTCATCGGCCAGGCATATACGCTCGGTGTCGAGTATTATGTGACAAAGCCGATCAATCGGGTAGAGGTCTTAAGTGTGCTCCACCTCATGATTGAACGTCTGCATTTAGAGCACTCAATTGAAAATATTCAGCATTCGCTCAAATCGGTCATGCAGTTCCAGCAGCGCGGACAGACCACGAAAACGAAGCAGCGTGGGAAAAGTCTTGCAGAGGCAGGTCAGTTTTTGCTGGCGGAGCTTGGGATTGTCGGCGAAAAAGGGTCTAAGGATTTACTAGATATGATTCTTTTCACAGATCAGTATTTAGCGTTACATGCCGATCAGCACGACTCTTTTCCTTCATTAAAAGTAATTTTCACTGGCATCACAGAGGATAAATTAAACGAACCTTTTACATCAGCAGACATCGCAAGAGAAGCAAAAGCAGCGGAACAGCGGGTAAGACGTGCGATCAACCAATCATTGAAACACATCGCCTCGCTCGGGTTAACCGATTTTTCTCACCCAACCTTTGAAAACTATGCATCAAAATTTTTCGATTTTACCATTGTGCGTAAAAAAATGAGTGAACTCACAAAAGAGACAAGTGGAAGAGAAGAGCACACACGTATCAATGTGAAGAAATTTGTGCAGGTGCTTTATTACGAGGCGAAACGTATTTTCATGGAAGATTAAAAAAGACATGCTCTCTATAAGGAGGGCATGTCTTTTTTTGTGATGGATTGAAGATGCATCTGTAGCACGGAGCGCATGAGCTGAGGCGGTAAACGATGGGGCTGTACGATTCCATTCAACGCAAGCCCATTGATGACCGCATAAAGCCGCTCAGTTTCTAATAAAAGATCGACATGATCTAGCAGTAGCTCATCCTCTTTCAATTTCATTAAGCAAAATTGAACGGTTTGAAAAAGCTCGTCATACATCTTTGCATTGAGCGGCTGTAAATCTGGTTCAGTCAGTGCCTTGACTGTAAAAGCCTGCCACACCTCCATTTCAAATATTCGTTCTTCGTCTAGTGGAAGAACCTGCTCCAATAAAGTGAATACATTTTCCTCTGTTGAACCGTTTAATGGAAGCTTAGCAATTCGCTCCTTCACTCTTTCCTGAATTAAATTCATGGAGAATAGAAATAATTCTTGCTGTGTGGAAAAATAATGACGCATAGAGCCGGCTGAAATGCCAGCTTCAACGGCTATTTTTCGTACAGAAGCGCTTTCCAATCCCTCTTGTTTAATCACTCTCATAGCAGCTTGAGCGACCTTTTGTTTTTGTTTATGGTGATCGACGATTTTTGGCATACCTTGATTTTAGCACAGCTATTGTTTTTTTAACACAGTTGTGTTATTTTTTATTTAATACAATCGTGTTAAAAAGGATGTGGGGAAATTGGTCGGTTTATTGATTGTGGCATGTGAAATTGGTTTTTGGCTGTTTATTCTTATGGGCTTAACACTGCGTTATGTATTTAAACAGAAAAAATGGGGTGCTTTCTTCCTTGTCTGTACCCCGGTTTTAGATCTCATCCTTCTTGCGGCTACTTATATAGATTTAAAGCAAGGGGCTGTGGCGAGCGTCATTCACGGGCTTGCGGCTGTCTATATTGGTGTGAGTCTGGCCTTTGGACATCAAATGGTGAAATGGGCGGATGCTAAGTTTGCTTATCGTTTTGCAGGTGGTCCTAAGCCAAAGGGGAAACCAAAGTACGGGAAGGAGCGGTCTTTGTATGAAATGGTGGGCTGGACGCGTCATTTCATCTCTTATGTCATCGGAGCGGGGCTGTTATATGGATTGACCTATCTCATCCAAGCACCAGAACGAACGGAATCTCTGATGCAGCTTGTCAGTGTGTGGGGGATGGTCTTAGCCATTGATTTCGTCATTAGCATCAGCTACGTCATTTGGCCGAAAAAACACCCAGAAAATATAGCAGGTTGACAAAAAAGACAGGCGGACTCATTCCACCTGTCTTTTTGCTATGAGGACAATCCTTTGTAAATGGTGTCAATATTCCATTTCATCATCTTATAGTAGCTGTCCCCATCTTCACCTTCTTTGCCAATAGAGTCCGTAAATACTTTCCCCTTAATCGGAACTCCGGTTTCCTCAGATAGGCTTTCAAGGCTGCGCTTATCTACACTTGTTTCAAGAAAAAGGGCAGGAACTTGATGGTCTTTGACAAAATGAATGATGCGCTTCATTTGTCCAGGTGTTCCTTCACTTTCTGTGTTGATCTCCCAAATGTAGTCGGCTTTCAGTCCATACGCATCCGCAAAATATTTGAATGCCCCTTCGCTTGTGACAAGGAGTTTTTTGTCTTTTGGCAGCTGATCAAACTTATCTTTTGCTTCATTGTGAAGCGTTTGAAGCTTTTTGATATAGGTATCAGCATTCTTCTCGTAATCCTCTTTATGCTCAGGATCTGCTTGAATGAGCGCATCTCTGGCATTTTGCGCATAAATAATCCCATTCTCGACATTCAGCCATGCGTGTGGGTCCTGCTGGCTTTCAAGCCCTTTTGAAGACAAATGCTTCACTTTGACGCCTTTACTCAGCTCGGCTACAGGTGCATCATCCCCGTCCTTGCCGCTCGATTCAAGCAGTTTTTGAAACCAGCCATTGCCTGTTTCAAGGTTCAAGCCGTTAGATAGAACAAGGTCTGCATCCGTCGTATACTGAACATCCTTTGGTAGTGGGTCAAATTCATGTGGGTCTGTACCAATGGGAACAATGCTGTGAATAGAGACATGCTGTCCTCCTACTTCCTTCACAATGTCATAAAGAATGGAGTAGGTCGTGACAACTTTTAATGTACCGTCATCTTTTCCGGAACTTTTTTGCTGAGTAGAACAGCCTGCGATGACCAAAAGGGCAATACATACTGCGGTCAAACGGATTGCTAATACCTTCTTCATATATGTCCTCCTTTTACATAGACGCTTCCTTTTTTAACTGTGTTCGTTTTCGCTTCGATTTTAAGGATCTCCACAATATCCCTTGTTTCGGTGAAAAGATAAAGGCACTGCCGAATAATATGGTCGCGACCAGCACAATGGAAGCACCAGACGACAAGTTATACGTAAAGCTGAGCCCAAGTCCTACGACGGCTGAAACTGCTCCAAAAAAAGCAGATAAATAAATCATGATCCATAGCCGGTCTGTCAGTAAATAAGCGGTGGCAGCTGGTGTAATAAGCATTGCAACAACAAGAATAATACCTACAGTTTGCAGAGACGCCACGGTCACTAGGGTCAATAAGGTCATGAGGAAATAATGGATCATGCGATTCGGTAAACCGTAAACCGAAGAAATCACTGGATCAAATGAACTAATGAGCAGTTCTTTGTAGAAAACAATGACAGCCAGCAAAATGAAAATGCCGATGCCAAGCGTGATCCACATATCAGATGAACGAACGGCTAGTACGTTTCCAAACAAGATATGATATAAATCGCTGGAACTTTTTAAAAATGTAATCAAAATGATCCCAATGGAAAAAAAAGCAGTGAATACGATCCCGATGGCAGAATCATTTTTAATGCGGCTGTTTTGACTGACATATCCGATGCCGATGGCTGTCAGTACACCAGTTAGAACCGCACCAAAGAAAAAGTTAATGCCGAGCATATAAGAGATGGCGACACCTGGAAGTACAGCGTGTGAAATCGCATCTCCCATCAAAGCCATTCCCCGTAATATGATAAAGCAGCCAATGACGCCGCAGATGATCCCTACCATCACGGATGTAAATAACGCTTTTTGTAAAAACGCATATTCAAAAAGTCCGGTTAAGAATTCCATTACGCGTCTCCTCCTGCTGATTTTAAAAATGGCAGCTGTGTTTCATATGCTTGGAGCATGACCTCAGGACGAAGAATATCATGGACAGGCCCTGCTTTGACCAGCTTCTTATTTAGAAGAACGAGATGGCTGAAGTAATCATCGGCTTTACTTAAGTCATGGTGGACGACCAGAATGGTTTTTCCTTCATCTCGTAATTCCTTCAAAATGCCGATCATCGTTTCTTCACTTGCCATATCAATTCCGACAAATGGTTCATCTAAACAAAAGAGCTGTGCGTTTTGAGCGAGTGCTCGCGCAAGGAAGACACGCTGCTGCTGACCGCCGGATAATTCCCCAATCTGTCTTTTGGCAAAGTCCTGCATCCCGACCTTTTCTAAGCAATGGTACGCATAGGCACGGTCCTCTTTTTTCGGTCGTTTGATCAATCCGAGCTTTGGGTATGTGCCAAGCAGTACGGTATCCAGTACATGGATAGGAAACGTCCAGTCTAGATCATTTCTTTGCGGTACATAGGCGATCTGTTTTCTCACTTGTTTAAAGGGTTGTTCAAAAAAACGAATGTCGCCTTGATCCTTTTCAATTAAATCCAAACATGCTTTCAATAAAGTCGATTTACCAGCACCATTTGGACCAATGATTCCAGTCATTGTTCCTTCCTGTATGGAAAGAGAGACGTTTTCTAGTGCATCCTGTCCGTGGTATGAGACATACAGGCGGTCGATTGTTAAAGCATTTGACATCTCTTGCGGCCCCTTTCGATCATCAATTGCGTTTCCTAAAAATATATGCATACATTTAATAATTTTGACTAAAGGATGAAATGATTCTCTAACGCTAATTTGTTTCCTTAAGGAAACTTTTATCTTATTCTAATCGTATGTCCTTCTTTTGTAAAGAGAAATGCTGAAATATTCCCATCAAGCGATCGTTTTTATGTTATGCAACGAAGAGGGGACATGAGCATGGATTATTGAAAATTCACGTGACATCCTTGAATACGAAAAATTTCAAACATTTGCTTATAAATGATTGACAGTTTGTAAGAACTCCTCATATAATAAGGGTAATTCAATATATGAATATGTGCTCATATATAATATCTACAGCAGCTGATAGGTTTGATTGAATCAGGGAAGGCTACTTATATAGAAAAAGGTGAGAACATGAAAAAGATGAAGGATGAATACGTATTAAGCGGTCTCGATTGTGGAAACTGTGCACGTAAAATTGAAACAGGTGTCAGCAAACTCGAAGGAGTGGAAGCTTGCTCAATTAATTTTGCGACGGGTACATTAACTGTGACACATGCTGATGCACAAGAAACGATGTCAAAGCGTATTGAAAAAACCGTTCAGTCCATTGAACCTCATGTGAGTGTATCACCAAAAGAAGAAGGACATCACCACGATCACGATCATGGAACAAAGAATTTAAAAACGATTGTACTGAAATTAATTGGTGGTGCAGTCATTGGAACGGCGGCTTATTTTATACCTGACAATGGCTTACTGAAGTTCATCATGTTTTTCGCCGCGTATTTACTAGTTGGCGGAGATGTTGTCTTGAAAGCACTGAAAAATATTGTGCGCGGTCAAGTATTTGATGAGAACTTCTTAATGACCATAGCTACAGTTGGTGCTTTTGTGATTCAGCAGTATCCTGAGGCACTGGCAGTCATGCTGTTTTACCAAATTGGAGAACTGTTCCAAGGGGCAGCTGTGAACCGCTCTAGAAAATCAATTAGCGAATTAATGAATATCCGTCCAGAATACGCAAACCTCAAAGTGGGGCAAGAAACAAAAAAGGTAAAGCCGGAAGAAGTCAAAGCTGGTGACCGTATTGTCGTTAAACCAGGTGAAAAAATTCCTTTGGATGGACGCGTGATAGACGGTTATTCTCTTGTGGATACCTCTGCACTAACTGGGGAGTCTGTTCCAAGAGATGTGGAAGCAGGAAAAGAAGTGCTTGCTGGATTTGTGAACCAAAACGGCATTCTTGAAATTGAAGTGCAAAAAGAGCTCAGTGAGTCAGCGGTTACGAAGATTTTGGATTTAGTCGAAAATGCAAGCAGCCGTAAAGCGCACACAGAAAACTTTATCACAAAGTTCGCTAAATATTATACACCTGCTGTGGTCGTGCTAGCTTTATTGCTTGCCTTTGTACCACCGCTTCTCATCCCATCAGCTCAATTGTCTGATTGGGTGTACCGGGCACTTGTCTTTCTTGTCATTTCGTGTCCATGTGCTCTCGTTGTATCCATTCCATTAGGTTTCTTTGGCGGGATTGGTGCCGCATCAAAACGAGGTATTTTAGTGAAAGGCAGTAATTACTTAGAAGCCTTGAACTCTGTCCGCTATGCGGTGTTTGATAAAACAGGTACTTTGACAAAAGGGAACTTTACAGTCACTCATATCGAAGCAGCGAATGAGAAATGGTCAGAAGAGGAATTGCTTTCTTTTGCAGCGCTGGCAGAAGCGCATTCTTCGCATCCGATTGCGGAATCGATTAAGGCGGCTTACGGAGCGTCTCTTGATGAGAGCCAGATCGAATCTTACGAGGATATTGCGGGTCATGGGATCAAAGCGACAATTCGCGGAGCCCATGTATTGGCAGGTAACCATCGCCTGATGGAACGAGAGGGCATTGCTTTTGAAAAAGAAAAACGAAGCGGAACGGTTGTGTATTTAGCAATAGACGGTGAGTTTGCGGGATCGATCTTGATTGCAGATGAAGTAAAAGACGATGCAGTTGAAGCGATATCTTCTCTAAAAGCTGCGGGCATTCAAACCGTGATGCTTACTGGGGATGCTGCGCAAGTAGGAAATGCAGTCGCACAGCAGATCGGCATTGACGAAGTTCACACTGAATTATTGCCACAGGATAAAGTCGCCAAAATCGAAGACCTGTATGAGAAAAAAGCATCTCAAGACAAATTATTGTTTGTTGGTGACGGCATAAACGATACGCCGGTTTTGGCAAGAGCGGATATAGGTATTGCCATGGGTGGACTTGGTTCAGATGCAGCAGTTGAAGCGGCTGATATTGTGATTATGACAGATCAGCCATCGAAGGTAGCGGAAGCTATTGCTGTCGCTAAAAGAACGAGAGCCATCGTATGGCAGAATATTGCGTTTGCTCTTGGGGTGAAGGCCGTCTTCCTCATACTTGGTGCATTCGGTATTGCAACGATGTGGGAAGCCGTCTTCTCGGATGTTGGTGTTACTGTTCTGGCTGTTTTAAATGCGATGAGGGTCATGAAATAAAATTGTAAGGAAAAATTCATGAATAGCGTCTTTCATAATAGACCCCCTCTTGTTAAAATAGAAGAAGTTGGATAATGGCATTTTCCTGAGCTGTTATCCTTTTTCTTTGTAAAGGAATGAATGAAAAAGATAAGGTAGGTGCTTTTGTGAGTAAAAAAAATAATCAATCTTCATCCATCAAGTTTGCAGTTATATTAACCATCATTGCAGCTCTTCTCATCGGTATTTTCGTTGTGATCGGTAACAACAACAGCCAAGAAGCACAAACAGTCGACAGTAAGCCGTCTATTAAAGGACAGCCTGTCATGGGAGATCAAAAGGCAAAAGTGCAAGTTGTCGAGTTTGGGGACTACAAATGTCCATCATGTAAATCATTTGAGACAGACATTTTCCCAAAATTGAAAGCAGACTACATAGATAATGGCGATGTATCCTTCTCATTTATTAACTTACCACTGCCTGTTCATGGGGACGGTGCGGTATTAGCAGCACTGGCTTCTGAAGAAGTGTGGAAAGAAGATCCAAAAAACTTCTGGGCATTTCATGAAGCGGTCTACAACGCACAGCCAGATAGTGAAGCAGAATGGGTAACGCCAGCAAAGCTCACCGAATTGGCGAAGAAGACAACGAAAATTGATACGGACAAGCTGAAAGATAACCTATCAAAGAAAACATATCAGCCACAGCTGAACACAGATGATCAGCTGGTGAATCAATATAAAGTAAATGCAACACCAACTATTTTCATTAACAATAAACAAGTCCAAAACTTTTATGACTATGATGAAATCAAAGAATTAATTGATCAAGAGCTGAAAGGGAAAAAATCATGAAGAATAAACTGATTTACTTATACAGCGCTTGGATCGTCTCGATTGTGGCGACGATGAGCAGCTTGTATTTAAGTGAAGTAAAGAAGTTTATTCCATGTGATATGTGCTGGTTTCAGCGCATTTTCATGTATCCGCTTGTGCTTTTACTTGGAATTGCTACATTCCGTGGCGATGTCAAAGTGAAGTACTACGTTCTCCCTTTGGCCGGGATTGGTGCTTGCTTTTCCATCTATCATTATATGGAACAAAAGATTCCAGGCTTTGCATCGATTCGCCCTTGTCTAAGCGGTATTCCTTGTTCCGTTGATTATCTGAACTGGTTTGGTTTTATCACCATTCCACTCTTAGCTCTCATTGCATTTATTCTGATCATCATTAGTATGCTACTTTTAAATGCAAAAGAAGATTGAGGAGATAGCCTGCTTTTAAGCAGGCTATCAGCGTGTAGACAAACCCTCGCATTCTTTGTCAGTCCTGCGTGCTGGTGCTCACGAATGTCAAATTCGCTCCGCGCCAGTACTCGTCCTTCCTAGACTGCAAAGGTTTTCTATCACGCTGAAAAGAAGACAAAGGGATAAAATCAAGTTCATTTTAGCCCTTTGTCAACAATCTGAGCCTGCTTTTAAGCAGGCTATTTTTTATTTTTGCAAAAAGATAAAATTTAAAGAAAATTTGTATTGCTTTTCATTTGTGTCAGATATACATTAAGGGGAGAGTGTTAGATGATCAGACAATGGTAAGGAGATAAGCGGAAAATGGCATGGGAAGTGTTAAGTATTATTGGCATTGTGGCATTCGCCATTAGTGGTGCGATTGTCGCAATGGAAGAAGAGTACGATATTCTTGGTGTGTACATTTTAGGGATTGTCACAGCATTTGGCGGGGGAGCGATTCGGAATCTATTAATTGGTCTTCCCGTGTCTGCTTTATGGTCACAGGGCAAAATGTTTACCATTGCCCTTGTATCCATTACGATCGTGTTCCTATTTCCAAAGCTTTTGCTCAAGCACTGGAGCACGTGGGGGAATTTCTCGGATGCGATCGGTTTAGCAGCCTTTGCGATTCAAGGCGCATTATTTGCTGTACAAAGAGAGCTCCCGCTCAGTGCGGTCATTGTGGCAGCCATTTTGACTGGAAGCGGCGGCGGCATTGTGCGTGATTTATTAGCAGGACGAAAGCCACTTGTGCTAAAAGCAGAGATTTACGCAGTATGGGCAGCCCTAGGCGGCTTACTCGTCGGACTCGGCTTAGCGCAAGGAGAGCTTGCTTTATATCTGCTGTTTGTCATCCTTGTCATATGCAGGGTTTGTTCCTACTTATTCAAATGGCGGCTTCCCGCAAGGTCTTATTTTTTAAATAAAGGGTAAAACGAAAAAAGGGCGATGTCGCTCTTTTTTTATTTGTTATTCGAGCTTGATGTCAGCAGGTCAAGCTGTTTTCGTGTAAAATAAAAGTAGGTTCTTTATTCATCATTGGAACAATACACGAGATGAAAATGTTGTCATTTGACTGAATATGTAGATTCAGTCTTTTTTTGCCTAGATGGATTGTTATGTGTTGGTTTCACTTTTTGCGGGATACTAAAAAAACGCTCGTGATCGAACGGATGGATCAGAAAGAAATGAACACATCTTTGCATGTAAGCAAAACATGACGGAAAAAATGAAATGGGAGGGACATGTACTAGTGGAGATTTTTTTGGCAGTGCTCGTACTACTAGCACTCATTGCATCATCTAATATTATCAATCGTTTTCTGCCCTTTATTCCAGTTCCATTAATCCAAGTGGGTTTAGGGATATTGGTCGCAGCTTTTCCTTCAGGTTTACATATTTCTTTAAATCCTGAGCTATTCTTCGTTTTATTCATTGCACCACTGTTATTTAATGATGGGAAGCGTACCCCAAGGGACGAGCTGTGGAAATTAAGAGCGCCCATTCTTCTATTAGCTTTAGGGCTCGTATTTGCGACAGTCATTGTCGCGGGATATACCATCCATTGGATGATTCCAAGCATACCACTTCCAGCTGCATTTGCGCTTGCAGCGATTTTATCACCGACAGATGTGGTTGCTGTAAGTGCACTTTCCAGCCGTGTGAATATGCCAAAGGGGATCATGAGACTGCTGGAAGGCGAAGGGCTGATGAACGATGCGTCAGGACTTGTTGCCTTTAAATTTGCTATTGCAGCAACGGTTACAGGGGCATTTTCCATTGCAGAGGCATCCTTTAGCTTTGTTCTTATTGCTGCTGGCGGATTATTGACTGGATTTATTCTGTCGTTTTTTATCATTCGTTTTCGCTACTTTCTCCGCCGTTTAGGCATGGACGATGTCACAATGCACATCATCCTGCAAATCCTCACGCCGTTTGTGATTTATTTAGCAGCGGAAGAAATTGGCGTATCCGGCATTTTAGCCGTTGTTGCCGGTGGTGTGACACATGCCATCGAGCAAGACCGAATGGAAGCGAATTTAGCAAAACTGCAAATTGCTTCTTCAAACACGTGGAATATTATTTTATTTATTTTAAATGGCCTTGTTTTCGTTTTACTTGGGTTACAAATTCCTGATGTATCGACCGTCATTTTCCAAGATGAAGCCTTTAATAATATGCAGGTCATCAGTTACATTTTAATCATTACATTCTGTCTGATGATTCTCAGATTCCTATGGGTATGGCTGTTCTGGGCAGGAAACTGGAGTGTATCGAAAAAGAAGAACGCGAAAAAACCGAAGCTGCGTGCTTCCATGCTGATGACATTCTCTGGTGTTCGTGGTGCTGTTACATTAGCAGGTGCTTTCTCCATCCCATTTACGCTTGCAGACGGATCACCATTTCCTGAGCGTCATTTAATTATTTTCCTCGCAGCAGGCGTCATTTTATGTACACTCATTTTAGCGAGTGTGCTGCTGCCTATTTTATCGGAGAAAAAAGATAAGCAAGTGGATGTGGACTTAGATACAAAGATTCAGCACGCGAAACGGAAGCTGCTGAGAAGTGCCATTAAAACTCTAAAAGAAGGAATGAATGAAGACAATCGAGAAGTCTCCCTTGCACTCATCAATGATTACCGAATGAAGCTGAGAAATATTCAGCGGGAACCGTACCAGTTTGGTATGAGAAAACAAGAGAGAAAAATCAGACTGCACGGCATTAAAGCAGAACAGATGAAACTTCAGCAGTTGATCGAGGAAGAGAAAATCGACAAAGAAGAAGCGTATGAGCTGCAAGAGAGATTTCATGAGTTGGAAATGCTCTATTCCAACTCCTTTAAAATTCGTTTCTCAAAAGTGAAGTTTCTGCGCTTACTACAATGGCTTCAACTATGGCGTCCGAATCAGCGTATTTCAAGCGGCATATTAGAAAACGAGGAATCGTATAAACAAATCCGTAAGAAAACGGCTGAAGCTGCGGTGGATTCTATTAAGCACCATATGACCGAAGACAATCAACAAACGTGTCATCAAGTCATTGGGTTTTACAATCAAGTGATATTCCGCTGTGAACATGGTCCTTCTTTCTTTCAGCAAAAGGATCGTACGTTTGACCGGAAGAAGAAAGAGCTTAACTTCCAAGCCGTACAGACGATTCGTAATGAAATCCAAACCTTATATGAAAATGGCGAAATCAATCGTGATATTGCCCATCATTTAAGGGAGTATATCAACGACATGGAAGCAGTCTTACTGACCAATACATGATGTTGTCATCTTCTCCCCTATGTTTTATGATGAAAAAAAGAGACGAGCAGGGGGAGAGGCAGGATGACATATTACGGAGCGATTGAAGCTGGGGGAACAAAGTTCTGCTGTGCCATTGGTAATGAGCATGGGGATATCATAGAGGAATTAACCATTCCAACAGAGCACCCGGAAAAAACCATCCAATCACTTATTCCATTTTTTCAGCAACATGAAATTGCAGCATTAGGGGTCGGTTCCTTTGGACCGATTTGTGTCCAGAAAGACGATCCTTCTTACGGTTACATCATGAATACGCCGAAAGTTGAATGGAAGCATTACCCGTTGATACCTGAGCTGGAGAAACAATTAGGCGTACCGGTGTCCTTTACGACAGATGTCAATGCCGCAGCATTAGGTGAACTGACAA
Organism: Bacillus sp. UNC125MFCrub1.1; assembly: GCF_000701305.1. Classification (NCBI taxonomy): domain Bacteria; kingdom Bacillati; phylum Bacillota; class Bacilli; order Caryophanales; family Bacillaceae; genus Bacillus; species Bacillus sp. UNC125MFCrub1.1. The sequence goes on along the minus strand of NZ_JNIG01000009.1, from coordinate 249,022 downwards.
AAGGGGCCGCCAAAGGGCTAAGCAGCTGTCTGTATATCACGGTCGGTACGGGGATTGGTGCCGGGGCTGTTGTGAAAAATGAACTTCTCCACGGTCACTCACATCCAGAAATGGGGCACATCCTGGTCAGGCAGCATGAATCAGATCAGTTTGCAGGTGTCTGCCCAGCGCATGGTACTTGCTTAGAAGGACTGGCGGCAGGTCCAGCTATTGAGGCAAGGTGGGGAAAGCCGGCTAAAGAGCTTACCGAAGAAGAAGAAGTTTGGTCTCTTGAAGCAGATTATTTAGCACAGGCATTAATGCAATACACGCTGATATTAAGCCCAGAACGCATTATAATGGGTGGAGGCGTCATGAAGCAAAAACAGCTATTTCCGCTCATTCGAGAGAAGCTGGCTGCGTATGTCAATGATTATGTCGACATGCCGCCGCTTGATACATACATTGTCTCTCCTGGACTTGAGGACAAGGCAGGTATGACAGGTGCTTTGCTGCTAGCGATTGAAGCGAAGAGAAACGCCTGATAATAGAGTTTTCAAACGCAACATGAGATAATGAAAAAGATGGAATCTATGAAAAGGTGGTTGTTAACATGGTCAAAAGCTTGAATGATACCGTAACACTAAATAACGGAGTAGAAATGCCATGGTTTGGTTTAGGTGTATTCAAAGTGGAGGACGGCAACCAAGTGGTTGATGCCGTCAAAGCAGCCATACGAAACGGTTATCGCAGCATTGATACGGCTGCCGTTTATAAAAACGAGACAGGCGTAGGGAAAGCCATTAAAGAATCTGGCGTCAAAAGAGAAGAATTGTTCATTACGTCAAAAGTATGGAACACAGATCAAGGATATGACAAAGCACTCGCTGCATTCGATGCAAGCTTAAACCGGCTCGGTCTTGATTACTTAGACCTCTATTTGATTCATTGGCCTGGACCAAATGCAGATACATTTAAAGAGACATGGCGTGCGCTTGAGAAGCTTTATAAAGATGGAAAAGTAAGAGCGATTGGTGTCAGCAACTTCTACGTGCAGCATTTAGAAGAGCTGTTAAAAGATGCGGAGGTTGTTCCAGCGGTGAACCAAGTGGAGTTTCATCCAAAACTGACACTTGTCGAATTACGACAATATGCGAAAGAAAAAGGCATTCAAATTGAAGCATGGTCTCCGCTGATGCAAGGAAAGCTTTTGGATCATGACGTATTAAAGGAAATTGCAGCACAATACAACAAATCTGTGGCTCAAGTGATCTTGCGTTGGGATCTGCAAAGCGGCGTTGTCACCATTCCAAAATCAATCAATGAAGATCGCATTAAACAAAATGCCGACATTTTTGACTTCGAGCTTTCACAAGAAGACATGGAAAAAATCAATGCACTTAATAATAACGAACGTGTCGGGTCTAATCCAGAAACGATGACGGTTGGGTTTGAATAAATAAAATTATCCCCTCAGCGTGTAGACAAACCCTCGCATATTTTGTCAGTGCGTGCTGTTGCTCACGAATGTCAAATTCGCTCCGCGTCAGTACTCGTCATGCCTAGACTGCAAAGGTTTTCTATCACGCTGAAAAGAAGACAAAGGGCTAAAATGAACTTAATTTTAGCCCTTTGTCAACAATCTGAATCCCTTTCTCTTTTTGAGAAGGGGATTTTTTAATTCCTGCTTCTGCGCACAGCCAACAGCATGAGGAAAGACAGGATCACAATACAAATGGTCCAAGCCCACGCAAGTTCCATTCGTCCAGAATCAATCGCCACATAGATGGCTGTTGGGAGGGTTTGCGTTTTCCCAGGAATGTTGCCAGCGAACATTAAAGTCGCTCCAAATTCTCCTAACGCCCTTGCGAAACTTAAAACTGCACCAGAGAGAAGAGATGGCAGTGCGAGTGGGACGGTAATATAGGCAAAAACCTGAAAAGAATGCGCACCATCAACTTTTGCAGCACCTTCAATGTCTGACTCAATCGTAGAAAATCCAGCTTTCGCTGATTGATACATGAGCGGGAATGCGACAACTGTCGATGCAATGACTGCTGCACAATAAGTGAAGATGACAGGCTGATGGAAGATCCATTCAATCGCTTGTCCAATCACACTGTTCTTCCCGAACGCAACGAGCAGCAGAAATCCTACGACCGTTGGCGGAAGGACAAGCGGCATCATGAGGAGCGTTTCCACGATCATTTTTCCTTTGAAAGATGTACGGGCCATCCAAAAACCAATGGACGTTCCTAAAACGACAGCCAATAACCCGCTGAAAGCAGCCACTTGTACGGACAGCCAGATAGGTGAAAGAAAATCTTCGGTCAGCATCGACATTATTTCACTTGAAAGCCGTACTTTTTAAAAATCGCTGCGGCTGGATCTGATTGGAGATATTGAAAAAATGCTTTCGCCTCTTTCATGTGATCGGTCTGTTTGACAATGCCAACAGGATAAATGATGGGGGAGTGCATGTCTTGATTTGCCTCATCTACTATCTTTACTTTGTGAGAAACGAGCGCGTCCGTCTTATACACGACACCAGCTTCCACATTTCCTGTTTCGACATAGTTTAATACTTGACGAACATCCTTGCCATAGACAGCGTTCTGTTTCACTTGATCCCATATATTCAGTTTTGTGAAAATCTCTTTTGCATATGTACCAGCAGGAACAGATTCAGGTGTGCCAAGCGCTAACTTTCCTTTTATGTGCTGAACATCTCGAAAGGTTTTGATAGCAGAAGAACCTTCTTTTGGCACGATGAGGACTAGCTCATTTTGTATGACGTCCTTTGTATGATCCTGATCGATGTCGCCAGATTGAACAAGGTCATCAAAAGGCTCTTCAGCTGCTGAGAAGAAGAGATCCGCTTTTGCTCCTTGAGCGATTTGCTGTTTCAATGCACCTGATGACCCGAAATTATTCGTGAGTTTTACGTTTGGATGATCATCTTTATAGGCAGATTCAATCTCTTTCAAAGCATCCTGCAGGCTTGCCGCCGCTGAAATCACAAGTTCTGTCTTTTTGCTTTTATCTGGTGACGTCGACTCCGTTTGACACCCAGTCAGGAGCAAACAGATGGCGACGAAGGTTAAGAATAAATATTTCATGATCACACCTCTTTATCATTCAACATCATGTGTATCCTTTATTATAATCAAACTTATTTGACCATTCATAGGTTTTCAGGAAAAGAGAAAAGAAAAAGCCGCCAGAGGGCAGCTTTTAGTGCTGATAAAAACGTAGTAAGTTCCCGTTGATTACTTTATCTGATAGAGACAGCTCTTTATTGGCTTTTTCTATATAAGGCTGACATACTTCGTCTTGTTCAACAGGCTGTTTTGTTTTTTGATCATAGCACGTGTTTTTCGTATAAAGATAATCATCCGTAATAAAGTTTCCGTTTCTCAGCACAGCGAACGGCGTCCGTTCATTGGAGAAAAGATCATTCCCAAATTGAATGGCATCTTTTGATTCAATGCCGAGTAAATGAAGAAGTGTCGGTTTGACATCCATTTGACCGGCTGTTTCAGAAATGGTTTGAGGGGCCGCGTCTGTCACCCCAGGAATATAAATCAAAAAAGGGACCCGCTGCAGTTTAACTGCATCAAACGGTGTGATTTCATCCTGCTTCAGCAGCTCTGCCATTGCCTCATGATGTGCTTCTGAAATGCCATAGTGGTCTCCCATGAGGACAAACATTGTATTTTCATATAGTCCTTCTTCTTTCATTCGTTCAAAGAACCTTTTGATGGCTTCATCTTGATAGCGGACGGTGGTCACATAGCGGTTTAAAATGGTGCTAGTCGAATCGTATTCATCAATGAACTGATCCTTTGGATCAATTTCAAATGGGAAGTGATTGGTTAAGGTAATAAACGTGCTGTAATAAGGCGTTTTCAGCTTTTTTAAATAATCGATGGATTGGTCAAAAAAGTCGATATCCTTTAAGCCCCAGCCAGTCGAATTCTGTTCATTGACATCAAATGAATCGACATCATAAAAGCGGTCAATCCCAAGAGATTCATACATCACATCACGATTCCAGAACGTTTTATTATTCGCATGAAATTGGACGGATTGATAATTCTCTTTTTTCAATTGCTTGTACAGTGTGTCATATTCGTTGTCACTCGCTGTGAAAAAGACAGCGCCACTGCTAGATGGATAGAGGGAGTTTGCGACGATAAACTCTGAGTCCGACGTTTTGCCTTGCTCTGTCTGCTGATAAAATTCATCAAAATAGAAGCTTTTTTTGGCAAGTTGATTTAAAAATGGTGTGATGTATTGTCCATTCACCTTTTGATTCATGACAAATTGCTGCGTTGATTCAAGTGAAATGAACACGACATTTTTGCCTTTAGCAAGTCCAAAGTAGTCTTCATTTGGTGCACTGTAATCAGCTTTTGTGTAGTTTGCCACTGTTGAAAGTGTATCTTCGTCAGCAAAGGCTTTTTGTCCAATTCGTGCTGTTTGAGCGGCACCGTCATACAAATGGAATTGAAACAGCCCAAGGTTTCGTACAATGACTTCTCGATCATACGAGCTTGTCAAAAAACGAGGGTGGTCCATCAAAGCTGAGCTGACATGGAACAATAGCAAGCTGCAGCAAACCACATAGTATGTTTTGATCGTCTTAAAAGACGCTTTTGGTGATAGCGGTTTCCGTTTTAAGAGCCATGCCAGCACTACAAAATCAATCAGCATGAGTATAAATAGCGGATGAAACAATTCAGTCATACTGCTACCCATATCTCCCATGTTCTTTGCTTGAAATAAGACAGGAATGGTAATGAAATCAATATAAAAACCGTAAAAGATCGTATTCGATATCAAAATGGCTGTCAAAATAAAATTTGTGGTCAATAAAAAGACCTTTTGTTTCGTTTCATTTAAGAAAAGAGCAATCCCAAACAAAGGGAGCAAAAAGCTAAGTGGATTAATCAAAAGCAGCCACTCGTGAAACAGATTGGCCGTTCGTATATGAAATCCGAATTGATAAATGATGTATGTTTTCATCCACATAAAGAGGATGGAGTACACTAAAAACCAGTGATTTTTGAAAAACGCTTTCATTTATGTAACTCCTCACCATTCTGTATTCAGCTGCAAGGCAAAAACACTTATCTTAAAACTACTAAAAAAATGAGGAATGATCAATTCATATCCTGCTTTTTTGCAAAACTCTTTTTTCTTTTTCTAAAACGGCAATGGGATGGATATTCCGCAAATGACAGCCATGTAATAGCAGGTGACAATGGTCAGAGCAGCTAGTACGACTTGTTCTCCTGTGCTGCCTGTTTTGACATAAAAGGGGAGACGTACTTTCATGGTTGCAGGGAACAAAAATTTAATACCGTTCACTGTGCCTGCATCAAGGATGAGGTGGCTTGCCATCCCAACTAGTAACCCGGTACTGAGGCTGTCATTTGGAATGTATGTTGTCGCAATAAAATAAATGATCAGCAGAAATAATAAACTATGTGTAAAGGTGCGGTGCCCGAACACACTACTGATCAGTGTGGAAAGGAGCGGGAATTTCCTGCCGATTTTGCTTTTCGTATGACATAGATCTGGGATGAGGGCACCTACTGATCCTGCAGCAGCCATCGTCACTGGTTCGAATCCGTAATAATAGGCGACGGCTGTGGAGGCGGCAATTCCGCCCATAATATGTGTTTTTCCTGTCATGATGCGTACTCCTGTTCTGTTTTTTGTTCAAGTACTCACTATATCAAGGGTGAATCCATTCAGCAAGGCTTATTTCTAAAGAAAAATGGGATAAAATAGTTGGCTGTTTGGAAAAACATTCTATAATAAGAAGGAAGTCATGTTGACACTAACGATAAGGATGCGATTCGGATGAGTAATGCAGACATTTTAAAAGAAATTGTTCTTGTACATTATGAAGTCAGCCGTAAATTAAACCGCAAGTTACTTGAGTTAGAAAAAGACATCACGCCTCCACAGATATATGCTCTTTCTATATTGATACAAGGAAAAGTATCACATGCTGAAGAGCTTAAACAAAGACTCTCGCTCAACCCAGGTGCCGCTTCCATTGCCCTCAATAAATTATGTGAGCAAGGCTACATTCAGAGAGAACGGGACAAGGACGATCATTCCCTTGTCCGGCTAGAAGCTACGGAAAAAGGGCTGGCTATTTACGAAAAGCATACACGTCTTTTTGGAAAGGTGATTCAGCATATGATGTCAGACTTCACAGAGGAAGACTTAAAGACCTTTCTAACGTATTTGCAAAAAATGAGACAGACCTTTCACGATGAATGAACCGCTCCTCTTTGTATAATGCTGAGCGCTGTAGCACAAATTAAACAGGCAAAGGCATTTTATGAAAAGGGGGGAAATAGCGATGTCATTTTTCCAAAAGGATAAAAAGGAGAAAAGCGAGAAAGACCATCAGCAGGTCGATCAGCTGTTAGAAGAAGCAAGTAAAGAACTAGCAGGCGATCCGCTTCAAGAAGCTGTCCAAAAGAAGAAAAACAACCATCAATAAGCTGACAAAAAGGCGGAGAATCATTTCTCTGCCTTTTTTCTATGTTTTTCCCTTTGACAGATATGAGAATGTTTGATAACCTTCGTGTAGTAAAAATGAATAGAAATCCTCACGCTATGTCTCAGTGAGGTAGAGGTTGCGCGGATGATGAGTCACTCATAGGAGAGATGGAATCGTTGATCATGAGAAAAAAGGCATCAGCGCCGAAGTGTAGAGAGAGCTCCAACTTTCTTTATGCTGGGTCTGCATTGAACAAATGCAGGACTGCCACGTCTTTGAAGCGTGGAGGGCTATCCGGAGATCAAGGTGTATGTTTTGAAAAGCATGGACTTTTGTTCAGGCTTTTTTTTATGTTCTGATTGCCTAAGAAAAGGGTATGCTGGTAAGAAAGTGACCCAACATGAACATAAAGAATGCAAGTCATTGCTTCACAAATATATCAATGAAGATACTGCCGGGTCTGGTCCAAAGTGAATATAACGGAGGTACGAAAATGGAACAGACAAAAAAATGGGGTTTTTGGTTATTGACGGCTTTTGTCGTCGGAAATATGGTAGGTTCAGGCATCTTTATGCTGCCTAGTACACTTGCCCAGCATGCAAGTCCTTTAGGTGTGACGATGGCATGGCTTGTCACAGGTGGCGGCGTACTGATGATTGCCTTTGTGTTTGGACATTTGTCCATTCATAAACCGCAGCTAACAGCTGGACCACAAAGCTATGCAAGAGCGCTTTTTAAAGATCCGAAAAAAGGAAAAGCAGCCGGTTTTACAATGGTTTGGGGATATTGGGTGGCAAGCTGGATTAGTAATGTCGCCATTATCACAAGCCTAGCTGGTTATTTAACAACCTTTTTCCCAATTTTAACCGTGAAAACGGAGGTCTTTACTTTTGGAAAAGAAGCGATCACACTTGGTCAGCTCACAACGTTTATCGTATGTACAATCCTTCTATGGGGGACTCATACGATTTTAATTACAAGCTTAAGCGCAGCAAGTAAGTTGAACTTTATTACGACCTTTTCAAAGGTGCTTGGATTCGTCCTTTTTATTGTCGCAGGCTTATTTGCATTCCAAACCGCATTATTTGAACATTATTACTTCCCTGTTGAAGCAGCAAGTGGTGAAGGAGTGCTCGGACTTGGAGGCCAAATTCATCATGCGGCCATTTCCACACTATGGGCATTTATCGGCATCGAATCTGCTGTCATTTTATCAGGAAGAGCTTCCTCGCAGCGTGATGTCAAACGTGCGACGATTACAGGACTTTTAATTGCACTGTCTATTTATATGATTATTACCTTGATTACAATGGGCGTTCTGCCGCATGATCAATTGCAAGGTTCTGATAAACCATTCGTAGACGTGCTTCAGCTCATTATCGGACCGGCTGGCGGCATTGTCATGGCACTTCTTGCGATCATTTGTTTATTTGGTTCGATGCTTGGCTGGATTTTGCTTGGTTCTGAAGTCCCTTATCAAGCAGCAAAAGCTGGCGATTTCCCAGCAGTGTTTGCAAAAACAAACAAAAAAGGCAGTCCTGTTATTGCTTTGACTGTCACAAATATCATGTCACAGCTGTTTATTTTCTCAGTCATGTCACGTACGATTAATGAAGCCTTTACTTTCTTAACAACATCAGCGACACTTGCGTATCTCATTCCGTATATCGTGTCGTCGATCTACAGCTTTAAGGTCATCATGCAAGGTGACACATATGAGCTCCAAAAAGGAAACCGGACAAGAGACGGGATCATTGCGCTTGTGGCCATAGGGTATTCCGCTTGGGTCATTATTTCAGGCACAGCTGATTTCAAAACATTTGGTCTTGGTATTGGATTGTTCTTAGTTGGCATTTTACTCTACCCATTCATGTCCAAAAAATTTGCCAAAGGTACAGTTTAAAAAATACGTTTCTCCAATGCTGGAGAAACGTATTTTTTTATGAGGCAGATGTTAATCGATCCACAATAAATTCGAGCTGACCTTCTAGCGACACAGGGTCATTAAAGAAGTAACCGACTGTATCTGTTTCAAATACGCGTTTGTTTTGGACAGCAGGAAGTGATGCCCAGATGCTGCTTTTATACACTTGATCGCCATTACTTTTTGAACCGCTCCATGGGCTTGTGAAAATATAATCACCTGCAAATTCTGGAAGCTTTTCAAGAGAAATGTTTGCATAACCGACACCACTGTCGATGGCTTCTTTTTGGGCGGCCTTCGGAGCTTTTAATTTCAGCTCGTCATAAATGATTTCACCACCGCGTGCAAAAGTGTTACCGAAAATGTAAATGCCCTTATCGAATGGTGATACGATCGAAACGGTTTTGTTTCCTACAGCTTTTGTTACTTTTGGTTTCACTTCAGCAATTTTGGCATCCCATTGTGTGATCCAATCCGTTGCTTTTTTTGATGTGCCTGTCATTTTACCGAATTCTTTTAGCTGGTCTTTAAACGAATATTGATTGTATTGAATGGCAACTGTAGGGGCAATTTTTTTGTATTGATCAAATTTCTCATCTTCTCCCCAAGCAATGATCATATCCGGTTTCAAAGAGGCTACTTTCTCAACAGAGGGTGATTTTCCAATATTTTTCACTCCATCTGTTTTTCCTTTATAGAAAGGGTTTTTAAAGATGGGCGCAGTAGCAGCAATTGGGGTTTTGCCGAGTGTGACGAGATCCCCGTAATAGCTTTCCGCCAGAAGCACAATACGTTTTGGGTTTTGAGGCAGTTTCACTTCACCCTTTACATCTTGATAGGTGATCGTGTCATTTTTTTTGGCTCCCGATTCTTTATTGGAAGTGCTGCCGCAAGCAGCAGTAAAAATCATAAGGGTAATGAGGGAAATTAAAAGAAGTCCAGTTCGTTTTTTCACTAAAGTTCGCTCCTATTCAATTGTTTATGATAATGATTCTCATTTGCAATTATATCTTATCATGATAGAAGAAAAAATGCATCGGCTATTTTATGACCAAAAGAAAATGGTGAAATTCTCCCGGTTTTTTGATGAAAATAAAGAAATTTATCAGAACAAGGATTTCAAAACGTGAAGAAAGTGATATACTAGACTCCGAGATTGATAATCATTATCACTAATAACGAATAGATATGAACGGAAAGGAAGAGACTGGTTTTGGGCTCACAATCGAATAAACAGCTGTCAGCTAAAGATGATGCGATAGATATTGTGACAAAGCCTTTTGGTACAGCAGCTGTTGTCATCATAGGAATCATTGCTTTAGCATTCGGTCTTTTTTTATCAGTATCGCTAGGAGCGGCAAACATTCATTTACACACGGTATGGGAAGCCGTCTTTCATTTTGATTCACAACAAACCTCACATCAAATCATTAGGGAACTAAGGCTGCCGCGTACAGTTGGTGCCGCACTTGTCGGTGCCTTTTTAGCAGTATCGGGTGCCATCATGCAAGGCATGACAAGAAATGCGCTTGCGTCTCCTGAAATCATGGGTGTGACAAATGGCTCTGCATTTGCGATTGCCATTGCGTTTGCTTTTTTCCCAGGCCAATCTTCTTTTACATTAATTCTTTGGTCATTTTTGGGTGCAGCACTTGGCGCCTCTATTGTATTTGGGGTTGGAACCCTTTCAAAAGGGGGACTTACTCCTGTGAAGCTCGCATTAGCCGGTACGGCTGTTGGCGCACTTTTAAGCTCAATTTCCTCAGCGATTGCCATTCGATTTGACGTCGCGCAAGATATGAGTTTTTGGTACGCAGGCGGTGTGGCTGGTGTGAATTGGAGCAATATTAAGATCATCATTCCAGTTGCGGCTGTAGGACTGATCATCGCAATGATTCTTGCCCGCTCCATCACGGTTTTAAGCTTAGGTGATGAATTAGCAAAAGGGCTTGGACAATATACACGAACAGTCAAGGTACTTGGCATATTGGTCGTGATCCTTTTAACAGGTGCAGCCGTGTCAGTTGCAGGTTCTATTGGCTTTATCGGGCTTGTGATTCCTCATGTTACGCGTTTCTTGGTCGGCGTTGACTATCGCTGGATTATCCCTTGCTCAGCTATTTTAGGGGCTATTTTGCTCATTTATGCAGACATTGCGGCAAGGCTTGTCAATGCGCCGTTTGAAACGCCAGTTGGTGCCATTACAGCCATTATAGGCGTTCCTTTCTTCTTATATTTAGCGAGACGTGAAAGGAGCGGAATTTAAATGGAAATGGTGCAGCAGGCAAAGAAAAAGAAATACAAACGAACGATGGTCATGATCTTTTTAGCGATCGTGGCTGTGTTCCTGATTAGTTTAAATACCGGAGAGATACGGATTTCTCCGATGGATACATTCAAAACATTTTTTGGACTCGGAAGTGAAATGGATGAGCTTGTATTATTCGAGTTCAGACTTCCAAGGATGGTCATCGCTTTACTTGTTGGCGCTTCTATCGCTGTATCAGGAGCCATTTGGCAAGGTGTTTCTCAAAATGGTTTAGCTGATCCCGGCATTCTAGGTGTAAATGCGGGTGCAGGCTTTGCGGTGGTTTTGTTTATCTTTGCCTTTCAGGGTTCGATGTCGAACTTAGGTGATTTTTCAATATTTGTACTGCCGCTTTTCGCTTTCGTAGGTGCCGCCTTTGCTGCATTCCTCATCTATGTGCTAGCGTGGAAAAAGGGCATTACGCCTGTTCGATTGATTTTAACTGGTATTGGGATCAATGCTGCATTTTCGGCAGCGATTGTGGTTATTCAATTAAAGATGAGCCCAAATGATTTTAACCAAGCCATTGTGTGGCTGTCAGGAAGTATTTGGGGCTCAAGTTGGACATATGTCTTATCAGTCGTGCCGTGGATGCTGATTTTTCTTGTATTAGCGATGGTGAGGGCACGCTACTTAAATATCATGAATTTGGGTGATCAGATATCTTATGGCTTAGGGATTTCAGTTCATAAAGAAAGAAGTTTTCTCATGCTGATTGCAGTTGCATTAGCCGGTGCGAGTGTCGCTGTTGCAGGGAGTATATCGTTCCTAGGGTTAGCGGCACCACACCTCGCAAGAAAGCTAGTTGGTCCGAAACATCAAGGAATGATACCGGCGTCCGCTATGATTGGTGCACTGCTGTTATTACTTGCAGATACACTTGGGCGTGTCATACTTGCTCCATCAGAGGTGCCCGTTGGACTTGTCGTTTCTGCCTTAGGCGCACCTTACTTCATTTACTTATTGATGAAAACGAACTAATGAGGAAGGAGAGTACAACAGATGAAATCACTTGAAACAGAAAAGCTTTGTATTGGCTATCATGACCGTTTGATTGTAGACGATTTAAATATCAGCATCCCAAAAGGCAAGGTGACGACATTAATTGGGCCGAATGGGTGCGGGAAGTCAACGATTTTAAAAACAATGTCTCGTATTATGAAGTCCCATCAAGGTGCTGTTTATTTAAATGGCCAGGCGATCCATCAAACACCAACAAAAGAAATTTCAAAACAAATGGCCATCTTACCGCAGACGCCTGAAGCGCCAAGTGGTCTGACCGTTTATGAGCTTGTGTCATATGGACGTTTCCCGCATCAAAATGGATTTGGTCGTTTATCAAATGAGGACAAACGAATCATCAGATGGGCACTTGAGGAGACGGGAATGATTGCGTTTCATGACCGGCCAATTGAAGCGCTCTCCGGTGGACAGCGTCAGCGGGTATGGATTGCGATGGCACTCGCTCAGGAAACAGAGCTGCTTTTATTAGACGAACCAACGACGTATTTAGATCTTGCTCATCAGCTGGAGATCCTTCAGCTGTTAGAACGCTTAAACAGAGAGCAGGGCAGAACGGTGCTGATGGTGATTCATGACCTGAATCATGCTGCACGCTTTTCACATTACATGATTGCCCTCAATCAAGGGAAAGTCATTAAAGAGGGTACGCCTCATGAGGTCATGACAAAAGAGGTGCTCAGTCAGGTGTTCCACATCGATGCAGAAATTGTGCTTGATCCGAGAACGAATAAGCCGATCTGTTTAACATATGACTTAATGAATCATGAAAGAAAGCTTGAAGCTGTGAACGGATAATAGATGGACAAAAAACTCGGTATGTATGACCGAGTTTTTTTGCATCTTCTGGTATTACCTTGTTATGCCATTTTCTCCAGTTGATCTTTTTTCGCTTTTATGCAGAAAAGAGGTACTTTTTTACTTTGGACAATGGTAATATACGGTTAGAGATCATAGCTAGAAAGGAAAGAGATGCGTGGAAACAGCAAAAATATTGATTGCAGATGACGAAGAAGCAATTGTAAAAATGGTTGAACGCGTATTAAAAAAAGAAGGGTTTCAACATATTTATAAAGCCTATCATGCAGATGAAGCATTAGATATTGTCAAAAACGAGGACATCCACCTCTTACTTCTAGATGTGATGATGCCCGGTAAGTCAGGCTTTGATGTTCTGCCTGACATCAGGAAAATGACGAAGGCACCGATTTTCTATTTAACAGCAAGAACGTCTGATGTAGACAAATTGACTGGATTTGCACAAGGTGCAGACGATTACATCACAAAGCCATTTAATCCGTTAGAGCTAGTAGCTAGAATTAAGGCGCACTTAAACCGAACTTATATCTCCTTACAGGAGGAGCAGGAAGAAGCGCACAGTCAATATGAATATGCTCATTTCTCGTACCATCCTCATGCAGCCGAGTTGAAAGTAAGGGGAAAGGTGACAGCTTGCTCAGCTCAGCTTTTGTCCTTGCTGAAGTATTTTTGTGACCATCCGAATGTGGTACTTTCAAAAGATCAAATCTATGAGAAAGTATGGGGTGTTCCGTCATATGGTGACAACAACACCGTCATGGTTCATATCCGAAAGCTGAGAGAAAAAATAGAGTTAGATCCAAGCCAGCCTGAATATATTGTGACGATCCGTGGTATGGGCTATAAGTTCATTCCGCAACCTGTGAAGGTTCTTCAATAGTTTATGAATTTACGAACAAAACTTTTCTTTCACTTTGTCGGACAAATGTTTATTGTCATCGTCATTCTAACGATCGGGCAAACATTCTCTGAAAATCTTTATTTTCAAAAGCGCTATGAGAATATGACTGAAACTGGTTTAACGAAGGCAGATGGAGATACACTCATGAGCTGGCTTTATTTTAACGAGGATGGAAAAATGGAAGCCGATGATCAGCTCAAACAAGCAGTGGAAAAACGTGATGGCTGGCTACAAGTGATTGATTCCAAAAAACGCAACGTCTATAGCTATCAACTCCCTAAAAACATTCCAACATCCTATCAAAAGGATGAAATGATCAAGATCTTTGAAAAAAGACAATTTAAAGATTACAAGATGTACTTCTGGCCAATTGAGATTGATCAAGAAAGCTTTATCGTCTTATATGGATTTAAAACGAACAGCACAAAGGTAGCCAATTATCTCAAGCAGCATGAAAAAAACCTGGCTGCATTGTCTCAATATTCGGTTGAAACAAAAGAATTTTTGAAAAGAATGAATGGATCGGTGCATCTGTTTAATGAAGAAGGAAAATACTTAAAAGGTATCCGAGCCAAAAATAATTTGAAAAATAACGTAACGGATGTTGAACTGCTCAAGTATCAATCAAAGCCTTGGGAGTTTAGAAGTGACCTGTCGTATATCAAAGTGAATAAGGATTTGTATATGATTGTTTCGGTGCCAAACAAAGTATACAGCCCAGACGAGCTTTATGATAAAGAGACAGAGGCTTTAAACCAATATACAACGCTTTTGATTGCAGGTCTTGCGCTTACGATTATTATCGTTATGACATTATGGTACTCGTATCGCTATGGGCTACCGATCTATCACATTATCCGCTGGCTGATTTTCTTATCAAGAAATAAGTTGCAGGAGCCAACAAATAGAAAAGGTATTCCAGTAAGTAAAAATAAAAAGGGCCGTATTAAGCGGGAGTACCGGCTGTTTGAGGATATCCTCAAAACAATGGATCAGCTCACCAATACGTTAAAAGAGAATGAAGCAAACCGAAGAAAAATTCAAACCACAAGGGAAGAATGGATCGCAGGGCTGTCTCATGATCTAAAAACGCCTCTTAGCACGATTTACGGCTATGGATTAATGCTAGAATCAGATCAATACCAATGGTCCAAGGAAGAAGTCATGGAAATGGGACAAGTCATTCGTGAGAAATCAGAATACATGTCGACCTTGATTGAGGATTTAAACCTCACGTATCGATTGAAAAATGGTGCATTGCCTATTAATCGAAAACCTGTTGAGCTTGGTGAATTTTTAGCCTCCATTATGGACGAGTTTTCAAGAAGCACGCTTTCAGAAGATTATTTATCATCCTTTGAAGATCAAACAGAGGGTGTCATGTTTGAGATCGATAAAGCCTGGTTTAGACGAGTCATTGAGAACCTGCTGGCGAACGCAGTGAAGCATAACCAGAAAGGTACTCTTATTCAAGCTGTTCTATCTGAAACAAATGATGAAGTTCGGATCGAAATGAAAGATAACGGACGCGGAATGGCGCAAGAAACGGTGGATCATTTATTTAATCGTTACTATAGAGGGACAAATACGAATGATCCAACAAATGGAACAGGATTAGGACTGGCGATTGCAAAAGAGCTTGTCTTGCTACACGATGGCGATATTCAAGTAGAAAGTGAATTAGGTCAAGGAACAACTATTGCGATTATCCTAAAGAAAACACCCTCTGTAAAATAACCAAAAAACGATTTTCTTTTCTAAAGGAGATCGTTTTTTCTTGTTTTAGGATTGAAATCAATTTTGTAAACGATTACAATAAAATTGTTAACGTGAACAAATTGATTTTCATCATTATAAGAGATGGGGGAGTTTGATGAAAGCCTTTTTAGATGAGCAGTTTTTATTAAACAGTCAAACGGCGGAAAAGCTATACCATGAGTTTGCAAAGAACCTTCCGATTATTGATTACCATTGTCATTTAAGTCCAAAAGAAATCTATGAAAATAAAACGTTCCGAAATATAACCGAAGCATGGCTTTACGGGGATCATTACAAATGGCGCGCCATGAGAGCAAATGGGATACCTGAAACACATATCACAGGGGATGCCTCAGATGATGAGAAATTTTTAGCATGGGCGAAAACTGTTCCGATGACGATTGGAAATCCTCTCTATCACTGGACCCATCTAGAGCTAAGACGATATTTTGATGTTGAAGAACTTTTGAATGAAGAAAGCGCAGACATCATCTGGAAAAAAGTAAATGAAAAGTTGCAAGGAGATGGATTTGGTGCGAGAGATTTCATTGTGAAATCAAATGTTGAAACGGTTGTGACGACAGACGATCCGGTTGATTCGTTGATTTATCACCAACAACTGCGGGAAGAAGGCTTTTCTGTGCAAGTACTGCCAGGGTTTCGGCCAGATAAGGCATTAGATATCACAAATGACTTGTTTATCGAGTATGTTCATCAGCTAGCGGAGGTTTCATCTATCAAGATCGAATCCTATCAAGACTTCATAAAAGCACTTCATATGCGAATCGATTTCTTTCATGAACAGGGCTGTTTGATTTCAGATCATGCCATCAATGAAATGACGTACGAAGACACGACGGAAGAAGAAGCTACGATCATTTTTCATAAAAGAATGTCTGGACATCCATTGACGGAAAAGGAGAAGGTTCAATTTAAAACACACACATTCATTGAACTAGGTCAGGCATATGCTCAGCGGGGATGGGCGATGCAGCTTCATATCAATGCGCTCAGAAACAACAACTCGAAAATGTTTGAGCGGCTTGGACCAGATACCGGATATGATGCAATGAATGATGAAGACATTGCAAAACCTCTTTGCCGCGTATTAGATCGGTTAGAACAAGCACATGCATTGCCAAAAACCATCCTCTATTCCTTGAATCCAAGGGACAATGTGGTGATTTCAACGATAGCTGGAAGTTTTCAAGATGGAAAGACTCCTGGGAAAATGCAGCATGGAACAGCCTGGTGGTTTAATGATACAAAGCAGGGAATGACAGAGCAGATGATGGCACTTTCCAGTATCGGACTGATCAGCCGATTTATTGGGATGCTGACAGATTCACGAAGCTTCCTGTCTTACACAAGACATGAATATTTTCGTAGACTGTTATGTGACATCATTGGAGATTGGGTGGAAAAAGGTGAAGCGCCTAATGATCTCAATTTGCTAGGGGGAATGGTAAAAGGAATCAGCTATGAAAATGCAAAGCAGTATTTTCAATTTGAACGGGCAAATGAGCTTTCGCATAAAAGCAAGATGATATGAACAAAAAGCAAGAATATGAAAGCGTTTTTATGATAAGATGATAAAAAATCATAAAAGGCGGAATAGCATGACAGTCACAATCAAAGATATAGCAAAATTGGCAAACGTTTCTCATACCACAGTATCAAGGGCTTTGAATAACAGTCCTTTTATTAAAGAGAAAACAAAACAAAACATCTTGTCGATTGCAAAACAGCTGAATTACTCACCGAATGTCCATGCCAGAGGCCTTGTCTCGCAAAAATCATTTACAATTGGTCTGTTTTTTACGAGTTTAACAGAAGGCACATCCTCAAGTTTCTTTGTTGATGCATTAAAAGGCGTCAACAGTGTAATAACAGAAAACTATCATTTGGTTGTAAGAGGAATTGACGATTTTCACGATTACACAACCATTCATAAACAGCGGTATGATGGTATTTTGCTTATGAGCCAAAGCGAGCATGATGAAGCGTTTATCCATCATGTGAAAAAACAGGGCATTCCCATTATTGTACTGAATCGCCGTGTAGAAAGTAATCAAGTGATGAATATATTAGCGGATGATGGTGAAGGGGCATACCAAGCTGCACACTATTTCATTCAGCAGGGGCATAAACAAATTGCCATTATTGAAGGGAAAGAAGGGTTTAAATCCACACAGGAAAGAAAAGCTGGTTTTTTGCAAGCACTCATTGACCATCATGTACCCATGAAGAAGGAATACATGATCACAGGCGACTATCATATGAAGAGCGGCTATGAATCAATGGAAGCCTTACTCACTCTTGATGATCCGCCAACTGCCCTTTTTTGCTCAAACGATGACATGGCGATTGGTGCGATGAATGCATTGTTTGCAAAAGGTAAAAGGTGTCCTGATGATCTCTCTATTATCGGATTTGATGATATTTCATTTTCATCTTATACAACGCCTGCCCTCACAACAGTCAAAAAGCCAATTGAAAAAATGTGTGCGCTTGGAGCAGAAGCGATCCTTTTAGTCATCAACGGTGAAAAGCAAGAAGACGATCATCTGGAAAAAGTGTATGTCCACACAGAGCTGATGATTAGAGATTCAGTCAAAAAGATGCAGTAATCAGCATCTTTTAAATGAAAATGTTCACGTGTGCAAAAAATGCGGGGGAGGAAAAGCGTTTGAGACGATTATCCAAAGATGTGTACCCAGTGGCTGAATATCCTGAAACCATTCTACAAATTGGCGAAGGAAACTTTATGCGGGGATTTATGAATTGGCAGATCCAGAAGCTAAACGACTGTACAGATTTTAAAGGAAGAGCAGTGGTCGTTCCTCCTCGAAAAGGATCAGTGACCGCTCTAAATGAACAAGATGGTTTGTACACTTTATGTATTCAAGGATTTCATGACCAAAAAGAAATGAACGAACGGATCGTCATTCAATCCATCAGCAGGGGAATCAGCACATATACAGATTATGAAGCCTTTTTACATGTAGCGGAAAGTCCTAATGTGCGCTTTGTCTTTTCTAATACAACAGAGGCAGGACTTGTGTTAAGAAAAGAGGACCGATTAGAAGATCGGCCGCAAGTAAGTTTTCCAGGAAAGCTGACAGCCTTCTTGTATCACCGCTTCAAAGCTTTTTCTGGAGATGAGAAAAAGGGCTTGATCATTTTACCTTGTGAATTGATTGAACAAAACGGTGATCGATTAAGAGAATATGTGATCACAATGGCAGCTGAGTGGAATCTTCCGCCTGATTTTGTGGCTTGGGTCAAGGAAGCCAACACGTTCTGTAATACGTTAGTTGATCGGATTGTCCCAGGATTTTCTCAGGAAGCAGCGGAGACTGTTCAAAAAGAAGAGGGGTATATCGATGAATTGCTTGTCACAGCAGAATATTATCACCTGTTTGTCATTGAAGCACCTGCGTTTGTTCAAAAAGAGCTTCCTTTTCAAGAAGCAGGGTTAAACGTGCTTTTTGTGGAAGATATCGCTCCCTATCGTATGAGTAAGGTTCGCATTTTAAACGGTGCGCATACAGCGATGGTGCCGATTGCATATTCATGTGGCTTGGATACTGTCAAAAAAGCGGTGGATGATGAGCATGTTGGTGTGTTCATTCGCCGCATGCTTGAGGAGGAAGTGCTGCTAAGTTTGCCACTTCCTGAAGAAGAGCTGCTGCTTTATACACAATCCGTTTGGGATCGATTCTGCAACCCTTTTGTCAAACATCAATTACTCGATATTGCCTTAAATGGTGTATCTAAATTTCGGGCACGTATTCTCCCGTCTCTTCTAGATTATATAGAGCTAAAAAAACAGTTGCCTACGAAGCTTATGTTCTCACTGAGCAGTTTGATTTATTTTTATCAAGTCCATGCAGATCAAATAAAGGATGATGAGTCTGTGATGACATTCATGAAGGAAGCATGGGAGGAAGTGGACCATTCCTATGAATTAATGGTCGATCAACTTCTTTCAAACGAAGTTTTATGGGGGATGGATTTGACGAAGATCGCAGGGCTGAAGGATGCAGTAGCCGAGCAGCTCACCTTCATACATGAAAATGGCATGAGAGCTGCTGTTCACCAAATACTTCAATATGAAAGTCAGGGGGAGAAGGCATGAGGGACTTTGTTGTGATTCATCCTTCAGATAATGTTGGTATCGCTTTAAAAGTGCTTGAGCAAGGCGAAGAGCTTCAGCACCAAGGTCATACAATCATTTTAAAAGAAACCGTTGCTAAAGGTCATAAATTTGCATTGGCTGAGATCAAAGAAAAAGAGAATATCATCAAATATGGCTATCCCATTGGTCATGCATCCACTGCGATTTCGACTGGAGAATGGGTGCATACGCACAATATCAAAACGAATCTATCAGGTAAGCTCGATTACGAATACCGCCCTTCTTTAACAGAAAACCCCTATGAAAAAACGAATCTGACATTTAAAGGGTATAAACGAAAAAATGGCGCAAGTGGTATACGAAATGAGCTTTGGATTGTCCCAACAGTTGGGTGTGTCAATGGCATTGCCGATCAAATCATTCAAATATTTACCGCTGAAATGGGGGGAAGCATCCATCCTTTTGAAACGGCGTTAGTATTAAAGCACAATTATGGATGCTCACAACTTGGGGATGATCATGAAAACACAAAAACCATTCTTCAAAATGCCGTAAAGCACCCAAATGCTGGAGGGGTTCTCGTTCTAGGGCTTGGCTGTGAAAACAATGACATTGAGGATTTTCAGGCTACATTAGGGGAGTATGACCAGACGAGGGTGAAATTTTTAAGAAGCCAAGAAGTAGGGGATGAGATTGAGACAGGTGTCGCTTTGCTCAAGGAAATTTATGACGCAGCGAAAGAAGATCAGCGTGAAGACATTCCGTTATCTGAGCTGAAAATTGGCTTGAAATGCGGAGGATCAGATGGGTTTTCAGGCATTACCGCAAATCCACTTTTAGGTAGACTGTCCGATTTTATTGTGGCTCAAGGCGGAACCACCGTCTTAACAGAAGTACCGGAAATGTTTGGGGCTGAAACGATCTTAATGGAGAGAGCGGAATCAAAAGCGACATTCGACAATATTGTGCAGATGATCAATGATTTTAAACAATACTTTATGGATCATCGACAGCCAGTATATGAAAATCCTTCCCCGGGAAATAAAGCAGGAGGAATTTCGACATTAGAAGATAAATCTCTCGGCTGCACACAAAAAGCGGGTACTTCCGTTATAAAGGATGTTTTAACATACGGGGAGCTGCTAAAACGAAAAGGATTGAATTTATTAAGTGCGCCTGGGAATGATTTGGTTGCTTCATCTGCTCTCGCAGCGTCTGGCTGTCAGCTCGTCCTCTTTACAACAGGCAGAGGCACACCGTTTGGCACATTTGTTCCAACGATGAAGGTATCGACCAATACCGCTTTATATGAAACAAAAAAACATTGGATCGACTTTAATGCGGGGGAATTGCTTGAGGATGTACCAGAAGATGTGGTGCTAGAGAAGTTCATTGCCACGGTGATTGATGTGGCGAGTGGAAAGCTGTTAAATCATGAAAAAAACAATTTTAGAGAGTTGGCTATTTTTAAAACAGGTGTGACACTTTAAGGCGTCTGGGGGATAAGGAAATGTCTAAAAAACGGAATTTGATGTATGTGACAGCAGGAACAGTACTAACAGGAATTGGACTCGCACGTTTAGCAAAGCAAGGGAAAAAAGACAAAGAAACAGATGGTATAGATCATGTGTTAAAGCAGATAAAAGCGCCAAAGTTCCCAGATCGTGAATTCAATGTCATTCATTATGGTGCAGATAACAAAGGGATAGAGCTTTCGACAAATGCTATTCAGTCTGCCATCGATGATGCACATCGTTTGAAAGGAGGGCGTGTGCTGATTCCTGAAGGGACATTTTTGACAGGCGCTCTAGAATTGAAAAGCAATGTAGAGCTTCATCTTCATGAAAACGCCTATGTGAGCTTCAGCCAAGATACACGTGATTATCTTCCGCTTGTTCTAACAAGATATGAAGGCATTGAGCTTTATAATTATTCGCCACTTATTTATGCCCATCATGCAGAAAACATCGCGATTACAGGAGCAGGCACGCTGGACGGGAGAGGGGATGAACACCACTGGTGGCCTTGGAAGTATGGAACAAATGGTCAGCCCTCTCAAGATCGGGATCGTCAGCTTCTTTTTGAAATGGCTGAAAAAAGAATACCAGTGGAAGAAAGAGTGTTTGGCGAAGGACATTATTTAAGATCAAGCTTTATCCAGCCATACAATTGCCAAAACATTCTCATTGAAGGAGTAACCGTAAAGGATTCACCGATGTGGCAAGTCCATCCGGTGTTAAGTGAAAACGTCATCGTCCGCGGGGTGAATATCATCGGTCATGGCCCAAATACAGATGGTGTGAATCCAGAGTCGTGCCGACATGTGCTCATTGAAGATTGTTATTTTGATAATGGCGATGATTGTATTGCCATTAAATCGGGCAGAAATGAGGACGGCCGGAGAATCGGCGTTCCATCTGAAAACATCGTCATTCGTAGAAATACGATGCGTGATGGTCATGGCGGAGTAACGATCGGGAGTGAAATCTCTGGAGGCGTCAAGTATGTATATGCAGAGGATAATGTCATGGACAGTCCGAACCTTGACAGGGCATTGCGCATTAAGACCAACTCTGTCAGGGGCGGTACCATTGAACACATCTATTTTAAAAACAATCTAGTGAAAAGCTTAAAACATGAGGTGGTCTGTATCGACATGATGTATGAGGAAGGGGATGCCGGTCCGCATAGGCCTGTAGTCCGTCATATTGAAGTAGAAGGGTTAAAAAGCAGCGGAGGGCGATATGGTGTCAAGATCGCCGCATACTCACATTCCCCGGTCACACACTTTAAAATGAAAGACTGTGTCATTGACGATGTCACATACCCTCTTTCATTGGAACATGCAGTATCTCCTTCATTTCAGAAAGTTGTCATTAATGGTGAACATATCAACCAATAGCGGAAGTGAAAACAGCCACGTCAAAGGCTGTTTTTCTTTTATAAGGACAGACAAGACGTATTCGGAATCACATATACAACCTATCTGCACTGTAGTATAATATTCCCGAAATTAGAAAAGAATTGACGAAAGAGATGACGTCAAGCAGTACATAAAGCAGGGGGTTTATTGATGAAGAAGTTAACTGGTATTTGGCTATCATTGTTACTTGTGATCGGTGTTTTAGCAGGGTGTGCAGGTGCGGAAACGGACCAAAAAACAAACAGTTCAAAGCCTAAAGAGACAGCGGCTGCCGCATTTCCTGTATCCATCAAAGATGCAGCTGGTAAAACAGTTGAAATCAAAGAACAGCCTAAACGAATTGTTTCGTTAATTCCAAGTAATACAGAGGTTGCCTATGCCCTTGGTCTTGGAGATAAAATCGTTGGTCGATCAGACTTTGACAACTATCCAAAGGAAGTAGAAAAGGTGGAGAAGATTGGCGGTCTTGATTTCAATGTAGAGAAGGTTATTTCCTTAAAGCCTGATCTTGTCTTAGCACATGCATCACAAATGAGCTCAAAAGACGGATTTAAACAGCTTGAAGATGCAGGTATTCAAGTGCTGACTGTCAATGATGCGGCTTCCTTCAAAGATGTTTATAAGTCTATCCATATGATTGGTGAAGCAACCGGCGTAAAAGAGGCATCAACGAAGCTTGTAGATGAGATGAAATCAAAACTGAATGACATCAAAAAACAAGCAGAATCCATCTCCAAAGACAAACAAAAAACAGTTTTTGTCGAAGTATCAGGTGCGCCTGAAATTTATACAACAGGTAAACAAACGTTTATGGACGAAATGTTGTCTGTCATTCATGCAAAAAATGCTGCTGGCGACCAAACAGGCTGGGTGCAAATGACGGAAGAATCAATTATTAAACGAAATCCTGATGCCATCGTTACGATTGATGGCGCAAGTTTAGCTGATCTGAAAAAAAGAGACGGCTGGAAGGCGATCAAAGCAGTCAAAGAAAAACAAGTCTTTCAATTGAATACGGATCTGGCATCACGACCGGGACCGCGATTGGTTGAAGGAGTGGAGGCTCTTGCGAAAAGCATCTATCCTGACACGTTCAAATAAAATCATCATCGCATACACAGCAAGTGCTTTACTTCTTGTGGTGAGCATTGGAATGGGAATCTCATTTGGCAGCTTAGGGATTCCCATTCCTTCTATACTTCGGATCTTTGTTCATGAAGTATTTGGAATCGAGGCCGGAACCATTGATGCAATTGACCGCAATATTATGATGAATATCCGGCTGCCGAGAGTGATATTAGCGGCGTTAGTCGGAGCAGCTCTGGCGTTATCTGGTGCAGCCTTTCAAGGTTTATTAAAAAATCCTCTCGCTGACCCTTATACACTTGGGGTATCTCAAGGGGCATCTGTGGGGGCTGTAGCCACATTGTTTTTCAGTTTGCAGTTTCCTTTGCTTGGCAGTTTTACACTGCCTTTTTTGAGTATGACAACAGCGCTTGTCACACTATGTCTCGTCCTCTTTTTTGCCCGTCTGGTTCACCGAGGAATGAGCATTTCTTCTTTAATTTTGACGGGGGTCATCTTCAGCTCTTTTTTAGGAGCGCTCATTTCATTAATGATTGCGTTAACAGGTGATGATTTAAAAGAGATTATTCATTGGCTTCTAGGCAGTGTGTCTATGAGAGGTTGGCGATATATTGCTCTTTTCCTTCCTTTTTTCCTCATTGGTACATTTGCACTCATCCTGATGGGAAGAGATTTAAATGTGATGACATATGGCGAAGAAAAGGCAAAACTGTTAGGGGTTCATGTGAAACGGAGCAAATATGTGGTGTTGCTTGCTGGTTCGATTCTGACTGGCAGTGCGGTGGCTGTGTCAGGAACGATCGGATTTGTCGGACTGGTGATTCCACATTTTATCCGTCTTTTATCCATTACGGATCATCGTCATTTGCTGCCTTTGTCGATGCTGAATGGTGCTTCCTTTCTCGTTTTAGCAGATGTGCTCTCCCGTACGATCATTGAACCGACTGAATTGCCTATTGGCATCATTACAGCGTTAATTGGTGCACCTGTCTTTGGCATCATCCTCATCCGCAGATATAGAGGAGGGACGCATCTATGATTCAAGTGAAGGAAGTTAGAGGAGGATATGGTGAAAAAGAGGTCATTCACGGCGTGAGTTTTGAAGTGGAGCGAGGGGAATTCCTCGGCATCCTTGGTCCGAATGGGAGCGGAAAGACGACGCTACTTAAAATGATCGCAGGTATTTTAGCACCTGAGAGCGGCCAAGTAACACTAAGTGGTCATCCAGTTCAATCCTACCGCCCAAAGGCACTTGCGCAAAAATTGGCGGTTCTTCCCCAGAAGACCGATCAAGCCTTTTCATTTACAGTGGAAGAAACGGTCCAGTTTGGGCGTTATCCTTATCAGAAAGGTTGGCTGCAATCTGTTACGAAAGAAGATATCGAGATTGTCAGCAAGGTGATGGACCTAACAGATATTGCTCAATTTAAGAATCAATCCATCCAAGAGTTAAGCGGTGGAGAACAGCAGCGGGTTTACTTAGCTCAAGCGCTGGCTCAGTGCCCTGACTATTTATTGCTGGATGAACCAACCAGTTTTCTTGATTTAGCTTATCAAAAAGAGTTACTCGATTTGATTAAACAAGAGACCGCTTCCTATAACTTAACGGTGATCGGTGTGTTTCATGATGTGAACATTGCCAGTTTGTATTGTGACCGTCTGCTTTTGCTGAATGAAGGAAAGACGGACATGCTGGGAGAACCGCATCATGTGTTGACCACCGAACGGGTGAACCGGGTGTATGAAACAGATGTAACACCTCTCCAACATCCACTGCGGGCAAACCCTCAGCTGGTAATTGAACCTGCGTCCATCTCTGAACATTCAAGACTGAACTTAGCGGATGGGTGGAAAACATATGGCGCAAACGGAATGACATTTTCTACTCATCAGCCATTGCGCATCCTTTCATCACATGAGAAAAGCGGGGGTTTCTTTTGGACACGGTCCCTTGGAACGGGAACTGAAGCACTCCAAGACATGCTGGATGATGAGGAAGGGTACTTATTTCTTGGTCAATCTGATGGGCCGAAGCAATACGCCGCTGAAGATGATGATGAAGATGTCCTTCTTTATGGAATGCATCAAGAAGGAGAGCTGTCCGTTTGGCTTGTGCTGAAAGGAACGATATCAGATGGTGCGTCTGTCCAGCTGATGGGCGAGCTGATGCACTTCATTAAACAAGAGACAAGTATCCAGGTACATCATCTTTGTATCGCTGCTGCCAATGCAGAAGAAAAGGAGCATGCTGCTCATTTACATGAAAGAGTCAGACTGAAAGTGAAGCATCTTCTTCATACGTTAAATGTAATGAAAAAGTGAACCGGCTGGTTCACTTTTTTTGTTGAAAACATCAACATCTACTTATGTCACCCACTGAATATTTGAAAAAAACGAAAAATATGTTGCTAAATAAATCATATTACTTTTATAATAAGAATCATGAAAGCGTTTTAATAATTAATTGTTTAAAAATGCAACAATCGGAAGGGGAGGATCATTTGAACATTCAGGGAATCATTCCAGCTATTTTGACACCGCTTACAGAAGAAGAGTATTTTCATCCAGAAGTGACAAAGCAACTCATTGATCATTTAATCGACTCTGGTGTGCACGGCATCTTTGCTTTAGGGACAAACGGCGAATTTCATTTGTTTTCAGAGGAAGAAAAGCTTCAAATTGCTGAAACTGTTGTAAAGGCTGCGGGCGGCAGGGTGCCTGTATACATGGGAGCAGGCGAGAATAGTACTGAGGCAACCATTAAGCTTTCAAACAAGTTCGCAGATTTAGGCGTAGATGTCCTGTCGGTTATCACCCCTTATTTTGTTGCGCCATCACAAGAGGAGCTGTATGAGCATTTTCGTCATATTTCAGAAAATGTGACCATCCCCATCTTGCTCTATAACATTCCGTCAAGAACAGGTGTGTCACTTGCGCCAGAGACGGTTGCAAGGCTCAGCGTCCTACCGAATGTGTTAGGTATTAAAGACAGTAGTGGAGATATTGCCAATATCAAAGCGTATCTCGATGTTACAAAGGATGAAGAGTTTGTCGTGCTTGCAGGAACGGATTCCCTCATTTTAGAGACATTGAAGCTAGGCGGAACAGGTGCAGTGGCGGCAACGGCAAATGTATTTCCAGAAACCGTCGTTGGCATTTATGAATCGTTTCAGCAAGGAAATCTTGACCAAAGTGAGCAATTTCAGCAGCAGCTGCAGCCGTTAAGAGCCACATTCACATTAGGAACGTTACCAGCACCTTTGAAAAAAGCAGCTGAACTTTCGGGGATTCCTGTAGGTCCGCCAAAAAGCCCGGTCAAAGCATTATCCGGCGAAGCTTTAGAAGCTGTGGTGAACATGATGGAGAATTATCGGATACAAGCAAAAGCAGCAAAGGAGTCGTGAAGAGATGACAATATCACAATATCACTTTCAAACGGCATCACACATTGTTTCTGGCGCTCACTCTCTAGAGCTCCTTGGGGAGAAGCTAGAGCTATTAGGACTTAGCAAGTTGAGATCCATTTTTATTTTAACGCAGCCATCCATCGTATCTCTTGGTTACGCAGATCAAATCAAAACAGAACTTGCGAAAAAAGGGATTGCGAGTGAGATCAGCACAGAGATTAAGCCTGAACCAACGGAAGAAAATATCGAGGACGTCTTCCAGACATTTTTAAAAGGGGAGCATGAAGCCGTTATTGGGATTGGTGGCGGGAGTGTGCTGGATGCGGCCAAAATATTAGCCGTTCTAAAGACGAATGATCAGCCAATTTCTGATCTCGTTGGCACGAACCTTGTTAAAAAAAGAGGAGTTCCAACGATTCTCATTCCAACAACCTCAGGTACGGGATCAGAAGTGACACCAAACGCGATTGTTACCTTTCCGGAAAAAGAATTAAAAATTGGCATGGTCAGCCCATACCTTTTGCCTGATCTTGTGATCTTAGATCCCTCACTGACACTCAAATTGCCAAAAGCCATTACCGCAGCTACAGGGATGGATGCGTTTACGCATGCGCTTGAATCGTATATTTCAAATAAAGCCAATCCATTTAGTGATATGTTTGCACTCGAATCGATGAGGCTCATTTCAGGAAGTATTCAGGAGGCCTATCATCACGGGGATAATATGACAGCAAGGGAAGATATGCTGGTTGGTGCCATGTATGGCGGGATGGCGCTCACAAGTGCCGGAACCGCTGCTGTTCATGCAATGGCTTATCCGTTAGGGGGGAAATTCAAAATTTCACACGGTGTCGCTAATTCCATGCTGCTTCCTCATGTCACGGCGTTTAATGCAGACCATATCAAAGATCGTCTTGAAGATATTGCTAGAGTGATAGGGATCGAAGAGAAAGGCTCAAAGCATACGCTTGCAGAGCAAGTGATTCGTCAAGTTGAAGAGTGGACAGCGGATTTACACATTCCTCAACAACTCAAAGCCTTCGGCGTGTCAAAAGAAGATGTGCCGGTACTTGCTGAAGCTGCTTCAGAGGTGAAGAGATTAATGGATAACAACCCGAAGCCGATGTCTGTCTCTGATATTGAACAGATCTACATGAAACTGCTCCACGTTTAACACTTCATACGTCACTGGGATGGGACATGAGAAGTTGCTTCATACGGCTTGCACACAAAGGGGGATTTTAAGTGAATGTCTTAAGTAGTTCTGTCATCACATTTATTTTAATCGTCATTATTCTCTATATTCTGTTTACGACCTGGCTGACGATGCGTTTCCGTAGTAAGTCTAACTCAGAATTTAACAATGCCGCTAAGTCACTTCCAGCTATTGTGGTCGGTATTTTGTTAATGAGTGAATTCATTGGGACGAAGTCAACTGTCGGAACAGCTGAATCTGCTTTTACACACGGGCTTTCCGCTTCATGGTCTGTTATCACAGTTGCTATTGCCTTTTTTATTTTTTCCTTTTTCTTAGTGGGAAAGTTTTATCGAACAGGACAATACACGATTTCAGGTATTATTGATCAAAAATTTGGGAAATCAACAAAGCTTGTTGTCTCTGTCATTATGATTGCAGCCCTGCTCTTGGTGAATCTAGGAAACTATTTAAGTGGTTCAGCTGCCATTGCATCCATTCTTGGTCTTCCTTTAATGACCTGTGCCATCATCACGGCGGTTGTGAGTACATTTTATTTTACTTTCGGAGGAATGAAGGGGGTTGCATGGGTCACGATCCTTCATTCAATTGTGAAGTATGCGGGGATTTTGATTACACTAGGGGTAGCCCTTTATTTAACAAAAGGCTTTGAGCCAATGAAACAAACATTACCCGACCATTTCTTTACATGGGATGGGACCATCGGTTGGGGAACGATTGGAGCTTGGTTTATAGGAAACATGGGGGCCATTTTTGCGACGCAGTTTATCATTCAAGCGATCACCTCGTCGAAAAGTGAGCGAGAAGCGAAAAAATCGACCCTGTATGCAGCACTCCTTTGTTTGCCGCTTGCCATTGCGATCGGGATCATCGGTGTCGCAGCCCGTTATTTGTATCCAGACATTGACCCTATTTATGCTTTCCCTGTCTTTTTACAGCATATGAATCCGATTTTGAGCGCTATTGTGGCAACATCGCTTGTCGCATCCATTTTTGTTGGTGTCTCGACGGTTGCACTTGCTACAACCACGTTGATTATTGATGACTTTTATGTACCGAAAAAGAAACCATCACCAGAGCAGCGTATGAAGGTGACTCGGTATGTAGCCGTCATGGTTGGGATTGTGCCGCTTGTGGGGGTCGCACTTGCACCAGAGTTGCTGTCACTTTCCTTTTTTACACGAGCACTTCGAACATCGATTGCAGTTGTAGCAGCAATGGGCTTTTACTTGCCATACTTTAATTCAAATAGAGGAGCAACCATTGGTCTTGCCGCTTCAGGCATCGCCACGACGGTGTGGTATTTACTCGATAATCCATTTGGAATCGATAATATGTATGTGGCCATTATCATTCCTTTCCTAGTTCTGGTGATGGATCGATGGATCAGCCCGCCAGCTAAAAAGGATCAATCACTGAAAGGAGAATTATGATGACAAATGAAGACATCATGATCAAAATAGATGGAAAATTGCGACAAAATGAACAAGACGCAGCTAGAAAAGAAGCCTTTTTACCAACAGATTGCGTGCAAAACCATGCGGCTAATCTCATCGAACTGGATAATGGAGATTTGCTGTGTGTATGGTTTGGCGGTACGCAAGAAGGAATTCCTGATATCTCTATCTATATGTCAAGGCTCAAGCAAGGAAGTAATCAATGGACGAAAACTGTGAAGCTGTCTGATGATTCTACACGATCTGAACAAAATCCAGTTCTTTTTCAAGAGAAAGATGGCAGGCTGTGGCTGCTTTATACAGCACAACTTTCTGGCAATCAAGATACAGCTCTTGTGAGATATCGTTTATCGGAGGATAGAGGAGAGACTTGGGGAGAGATTGGTACTTTATTTGATCAGCCGGGGACGTTTATACGACAGCCTATTGTTGTATTGGATAATGATGATTGGCTCCTTCCGGTGTTCTATTGTAAAACGATTCCTGGCGTAAAATGGACAGGAAACCGTGATGTCAGTGCTGTGAAGATTTCCTCAGATCAAGGGAAGACCTGGGAAGAGGTCACTGTGCCCAACAGTACTGGCTGTGTTCATATGAATATCGGAAAATGTGCGGATGGTTCCCTGCTTGCCCTCTTTAGAAGCCGGTTTGCTGATTCGATTTATATGAGCCGTTCAGTGGATCATGGACGGACATGGTCTGAGCCAAGAGCAACAGAGCTGCCAAACAATAACTCATCCATTCAATTTACGGTGCTCCATAATGGTCATCTTGCCCTCGTTTATAACCATATCAACGCGGATGATCAAACAGAAAGAAGAGCGTCCTTGTATGATGAAATTGAGGATGAAGGCGATACACGAACGGCTGTTGATACAGAGGCGCGTCCAGCCTTTTGGGGAACACCGCGTGCGCCAATGACACTTGCCATCTCGACGGATGACGGTGCGACATGGCCCGTCAGACGTAACCTTGAAATTGGCGATGGATATGCCATGACAAACAACTCAAAGGACAAATTGAATCGAGAGTATTCCTATCCATCCATCACAGAAGGAAAAGATGGGAGCCTGCACATTGCGTTTACTTTTTACCGGCAGGCCATCAAGTATGTGTGTGTGAAAGAAGAATGGACTCATCACACGTCTTAACCGCAAGGGATCAGTGTTTCCGTGAATTGTAACCCTCATTTTCTTCATTTATAATTGATGTTTGGAGGGTTGTCTCAATTTGCTAACATTTGGACTCCCTCAACGTATGTCTCACGATGAAGAGATAAAAAATGGGGGTCCTTTTCATGAATATAAAAGTATTAGGTATTGCGCCGTATAAAGGATTAGGCGATGTATTAATCGACCTTGCCAAAGACGAAAAAAGCATCACATTCCAGCTTGAAGTCGGAGATCTTAGGTCTGGTGTTGCACTGGCAGAACAGGCCGAGGCTCAAGGAATGGATATTATTATGAGCCGCGGGGGGACAGCTGCGCTTATTCAAAAACACGTCAACATTCCAGTGGTGGATATCCCTGTGTCAGGCTACGACTTGCTTCGTGCCCTGACGCTGATTAAAGATTACCAAGGGAAAAAAGCAGTAGTTGGATTTGAAAATATTACACAAGGTGTACGCACCATCGGAGAGTTATACGGGATCAAAATTGATATTTATACAATACAGCAAGAGGAAGAAGTGTGGGATCTTTTACAGCAGTTACAGGAGCAAGGGACACAGGTTGTACTGGGTGATGTGGTTACAGATAAAGCGGCCAAGGAGCTTGGGATGCAAAGCATGCTCATTACCTCAGGACGTGAATCTGTCAAAGAAGCGTTTCATCAAGCAAAACAAATGTACCGTTTATATAAAGAGGCGACAGCTGAGCAGCGCCTCTTTCGTGAAATGATTGACCAAGAGTCAAAAGGGATGCTGATCATTGATCAGCACAATCAGCTTTATTTTATCAATCAGCAAATGAAAGAATGGACAGAAAAAGGGTTATTTGCACCGTTTACGTCTCATGTTGATGTGATGGATTGGTGCCCGGCGCTTGAACCAGCAGTAAAAGCAGTTCGAGAAGGAAAACAAAATGGATATTCTCAAATCTCCTTTCAGCAGCAAGTGTGGCATGTCAAAGGAAGCTTATTATCTAAAGGTGAGCTACTTTTGACGATTGAGAAGCCTTCTGCTGTGATTAATAGGGAGGGGCAGCGTATATGGACGCTGGCTGCACCTGTTCATTCAGCACATCCATTTGCTCTTTTTACTGAGCAGAGTTCAAATATGAAAGATGTGATTAAAAGGGCAAAGGCGTTCAGCCAAACAGATCGATCGATTTGTCTCTATGGTGAACAAGGAACTGGTAAATCAAGCCTTGCTTTTGCTATTCACCAATTGAGCGAGAGGAAAAATGAGAGCTTTATGACGGTGCATTGCAGCCGTTTGACTGAATTAGATGATGTAAACATAATTCCGGTGCATCAAAAAGGGACGATCTTTCTGAAGGATATTGATCGTGTCCCAATGGCTATGCAGCCCATTATGGCCGAGCAGCTTATTCATCATCAGCAGAACATTCGCTGGATGGCTGCATCTACAGTTGATTTGTTCAAATTGATGCAATCTGGGGCGTTTCATGAAGACCTATATACGTGTTTGCAGGAGCTCGTCATTCATGTCCCGCCGTTATCTGAACGGGCAGAAGATATTGAGGATATGAGCAGGTTATTTATAGCTGAATTAAATTCTCTTTATGGGACGCAGGTTGTTGGGCTGTCAGCAGATGTGATTGCCGCCTTTCAAAACGAGCGATTTAGAGAAAATGTCCGGCAGTTCAAGCGGATTATGGAGGAACTGGTGCTGACAACAAAAAGTGGATATATCACGTTGAGTAAAGCAAAGCCGGCAATTGAGCAACTTGCTTCTGAGAATGAAGAAAAACAGCTGTCCAGCTATTTACATGGCACGCTTGACGAGATTGAAAGACGAATCATTCGGACGGTGCTGGAAGAAGAAAATATGAATCAATCAAAAGCAGCAAAGCGGCTGAATATTAACCGCACGACGCTGTGGAGAAAGTTAAAGGAATAATATGCAATGAGACCGAGGTGTCTAAATGACAAACGATCTATTAAAAAAAGGAGCGAACTTAGAGCAAAAGGTGATCATTGTGGCTGATGATTTAACAGGCGCAAGTGATACAGGTGTTCAATTTGTGAAGGCCGGTTTAAAAGCCTCTGTGCTGTTCCAGCCGTCATTTGAGGATATGAGCCGGTACAAGGAGGAAGATGTACTTATTGTCGATACAGACTCACGAAGTATGTCTTCTGAAAGAGCGTATAATGAGGTCAGTCAAGTGGTCCAGCCGTTTCTACAAGGGGATTCGCACCTTTTCTTTAAAAAAATAGATTCAACGTTAAGAGGAAATATAGGAGTAGAGCTTCAGGCACTAATGGATCTTGGCCGGTTTGATGCGGCAGTCATTGCCCCCGCTTACCCCGATGCGAATAGATCTACGGCCTATGGGATTCATTATGTGGAGGGTGTGCCTGTTCATCTATCAGAAGCAGCGAAGGACCCAAAAACGCCTGTCCTGACATCCAGTATTTCAGACTTAATTGACGAGCAGACAAACATCAAGCCAAAACATCTTTCGCAGCAAGCGATCTATTCAGAGCTAAACGAAACGAGTCATGACGTTTCATCTTTATTAAAACATGGTCATCAATGGTTTGTGTGTGATGCAGAAACGAACAATGATTTAACACAGATCGTTGATTTGTTTATGAAGATCAATCAAAGAGTGCTTTGGGTCGGGTCAGCCGGACTCGCTGGCGCATTATCATCCTATGTCGCGAAACACCGCAATCTTTCTCATGCAAAAAAGCATGAATCTGTTCTCATCGTTTCAGGAAGTGCTTCTCAAAAAACAAATGAGCAGTTTGCTTTTTTAAGAGAAAAACACGATTGTCTCGAGGTGAAAGTGAACCCGTTGAATGTATTAAACGGCCGTGAAGCATGGGAAAGGAAATCAGTCATGGATCAGTTGCTCATGCGTCAGGATGAAGATATTCTCCTTTATACAGACGCAAGGCCAGAAATGGTTGAACAGATGTTGGCATACGGTGAAGCGAATGGCATGACAAGACAAGAAGTAGGAAGTACCTTATCTGTCTGTCTTGGTAAGATCACAAAAGACATTGTTGAATTAACAGGGATGAAACGCCTTTTTTTAACTGGTGGAGATACGGCGCGTGCGATATGCCATGAGCTTGGAGCAGGCGGGATTCAGCTGTTGAAAGAAATTGAACCCGGCATCCCGCTTGGGCGGCTCGTTGATACGAGTGTATATGCGGTCACAAAAGCAGGGGCATATGGTCAAAAAGATTCTGTGCTCCATGCGGTTGAAGTGTTGAAAAACATAGAGGGGGTAGACGAATGGCAAAACCAATCATTGCTGTAACGATGGGAGATGCTTCTGGGGTTGGTCCTGAAATTATTTTAAAAGCCTTCCAGCAAAGCCGTTTACATGAAGAAGCCGTTCTATTTGTCATTGGAGACACCCATATATTAAATAGGGCGAAAGATTTTGTGAATACACATGTGGAGATTGTCAGTATTAAAGAACCGGAGGAGGCGGAACAAGTAAAAGCTGGTGCCGTTCCTTGTCTTGATCTTCATCTATTAACAAGTGATATTCCAGTAGGAGAGATTTCAAAAGAAGCAGGGAATGCCGCTTTTCGATATCTTGAAAAAGCCATTACACTTGCGAATGACCGTAGAATTGACGGCATTTGTACAGCACCGTTAAACAAGGAAGCACTTCATAAGGCTGGTCATATGTATCCAGGGCATACAGAAATATTAGCTGACCTGACAGGTACGGACGATTATGCCATGATGCTGGCAGCTCCTAATTTAAAAGTGGTGCATGTGACGACACATATCGGATTAATGGATGCCATCTTAAAAATCAATCCTGAGCGTGTATACACAACGATTAAACTGGCTCATGATACCCTCGTTCGATCTGGTATCCCTGCACCTAGAATTGCTGTGTGCGGGATTAATCCGCATGCCGGGGAGAATGGTCTGTTTGGAAACGGAGAAGAAGAGGAGAAGATCATTCCAGCGGTAGAACGAGCACAGGATGAAGGGGTTCAAGTATTTGGCCCGCTACCAGCTGATACACTGTTCTTTAGGGCGACAAGAGGCGACTTTGATATCGTTGTGGCGATGTATCATGATCAAGGGCATGGACCAATCAAGGTGCTTGGCTTAGAATCAGGCGTTAATATTACAGTTGGATTGCCTATAATCCGTACAAGTGTCGATCATGGGACAGCATTTGATATTGCAGGAACAGGAAAGGCTGATTCTGCGAGTATGGAAGAAGCCATTCGGCAGGCAATCATGCTTTCTGGTACGAGAGAGAACCGATAGTAAAAGTGAAAGAGCCTTCCAATGGAGGCTCTTTCTTTAGTTCATATACGTTCCGCCATTCATATTGATGGTTTCCCCTGTGATGAAATCTGACTGATCAGAGGCTAAAAAGGTGACGGCGTTTGCGACTTGCTGCGGTGTTCCAATTGTTTTCAGAGGAATTCTTTCTAAAACAGATCTACGGTATTCATCACTCCACTGTTTGCTCATGTCTGTCTCAATTGGCCCAGGACAGACAGCATTTACATGAATGTGATGTGCTGCTAATTCTTTGGCAAGATGCATCGTTAAGTAATTGATACCTGCCTTTGAAACGCCGTAAGCGGGTGATGCATTGTGATGAGGGGTTTTGCCAGTAGTTGAACTCATGTTGACAATCTTCCCGCCTTGCTGTTTGATCATGTCAGGAATGACTGCTTGACACATGAGAAACGTACCCGTCAAATTAATATCAATTAGTCTTTTCCATTCATCAACAGATGTATCGACTGTTGATTTCCGCAAATTGATCCCAGCATTGTTGACCAATATATCAATCTGTCCGAAATGGTTTTTTGCCTTCTCAACGAGGGAGGCAGCTGTCGCTGGTAAACTAGCATCACCAGCGACAGAAACAGCGCGTGTCTCTTCTTTATTTAGAGAGGAGCAAACGTCTTGCAATAGCACTTCATTCGTTCCGTTCAGCACCACTTTAGCTCCTTCAAAGACAAATGCCTCCGCAATGGCGCGCCCAATCCCTCTGCTTGCACCTGTAATGATTGCTACTTTGTTTTGTAAAGTCATCTATCATCCCACCTATCTGTCATAATTAAAAAGCGCTTTCATTTATTATAAAATGTGATGTTTCATCATTCAACATATAAAGTGGGAATGAAGAGGTTTTGAATAAAAGTGTTTCATAATAAAACAAATACATCTTTTCCACTTCAGGGTATACTAAAAGGAACAAGCAATGGATAAGGGGGAACCTCAATGAAACTTTATACAAAAACCGGAGATCAAGGTCAAACAGGCTTGATTGGCGGGCGGGCTGATAAAGATGACGCAAGAGTAGAAGCGTACGGTACATTAGATGAGGCGAATAGTTTGATTGGACTAGCCCATGCAAACTTAAGGCAGCATGGCGAATTGTTTCAAGATATTCTATCTGAGCTAATGGTCATTCAGCATGAACTGTTTGACTGCGGCGGTGATTTGGCAACGGTGAAACCACCGAAAGAAGGCAAGTTAAAAGAAGAATCTGTCACAGTCCTTGAAAAGCGAATGGACGTGTATGTAGAAGAAGCCGCACCGCTGACTAAATTTATTTTACCTGGGGGCCAGGAAGGTGCTGCCCTCTTACATGTAGCGCGAACAGTCGTCAGGAGAGCCGAGCGGCATATTGTGACACTCGCAAAGCAGGAGGAAATTCCAGCAGTTACGCTCACATATGTGAACCGTCTATCCGACTATTTATTTGCTGTCGCCCGTATTGTAAATCATCGGCTTGGTGAAGCGGATGTTGAATATGAACGAAGTGCAGACGTGTTTCGTTCTAAATGAGGAAAAGCACTCTTCTAGTCGAAGAGTGCTTTTTCTATAGATTCAACCGCTCAGTCTGAGCCATGTTACGACTCTGGTCGCAATCAAAGATCAATCTACGACACGTTTTGCCAGCTTCCTTTTTTGACTATAGTGAAAGCAAGGAGCAAGAAAGGAGGCATGAAGATGAAAATCACAAGTAAAACCATCATCGGTTCAATCCTGATGTTTATCGGTTTATCCATCTTCTTTGGTGGTTCATTGGGCGGGCTGATCCCGACTTTGATTGGGGCGTGGCTCATTTATGTAGGTGTCAAAAAATATGATAAAGGCAGTAAAACAACAGGGGTCATTCTCTCTATTATCGGTGTATTGC
Organism: Bacillus sp. UNC125MFCrub1.1; assembly: GCF_000701305.1. Classification (NCBI taxonomy): domain Bacteria; kingdom Bacillati; phylum Bacillota; class Bacilli; order Caryophanales; family Bacillaceae; genus Bacillus; species Bacillus sp. UNC125MFCrub1.1. Next base: position 212,226 of record NZ_JNIG01000009.1, on the reverse strand, counting down.
TCGTCGTGCAGTCGCTGCCATTTTTACTCGGAATCGCATTTGCTGGAGTACTTCTCTACTTTGGCTGGAAGATGATCAATGGTGAATCTGCAAAGGAATCATCAGGCAGATCATCCTATATGGAGCCAAACACGGCACCGAACATGGAAGAACCGATGCACACGTCATTTGATCAAGAATGGGAAGACTTTTTAAAGAAAAAATAAAGGGAGGAATATGAAATGGTATTAAGAAGAGTACGTGATATGTTTGTTGCAACAGTCAATGAAGGTTTAGATAAATTGGAGAATCCGCGTGTCATGCTGAATCAATATGTTCGTGATATGGAGGACGATATTGCCAAAGCGAAACATGCGATCATTAAACAGCAAACCATTCAGCAAGGTTTCTTGAGAAAAGCAGAAGAAACAGAAGCATTTGCTGATAAGCGAAAGAAACAGGCGGAGCTGGCGTTTCATGCAGGAGAAGAAGAACTTGCACGGAAAGCACTGACTGAAATGAAGTATTTTGAAGAAAAGCACAACGAATATCAAGAAGCCTACCAGCAATCTGTTAAACAGTTGAAAGAGCTGAAAGAACAGTTGCAGCATCTAGAAACAAAGCTGCGTGATGTTAAAGACAAGAAGCAAGCGCTGATTGCAAGAGCCAATGCTGCACAGGCAAAGCAGCATATGAATGAATCTATGAATAAGGTTGATAGTGAAAGTGCTTATAAAGAATTTCTACGCATGGAGAATCGTATAGAGGAAATGGAGACAAAAGCGGGTAGTTATGCACAATTTGCCGATCAGGGTGCATATGCTCATCTTGATTACACTGATGAGGTTGAAAAGGAATGGCAAAAGCTTCAACGATCAAAGCAGCTTGAGAAACAGCCGGCAAACTAATGGAAATGTGTCAAAACGGAAGAAAAACAGGATTTTTCTTCCGTTATTTGATTTCTTTCTGTTTCGCTTTTCCTTATAATAAAAAGGTCAAAGGATAAAGGGATGATATAAATGAAACGGTTCATTGGTCTAATTTGTATACTTGTTGGTGTTTTTTTGATGATTGGGATGCTTTTCAAAAATGGAGATCTCTTTCATTTGAGCTTTTCTCGTGATAAAGCGGTCACAACAGCTTCAGCGAAAAAGGATGAGGTTGAACAATTAGATATCTCTCTTTCTGGATTTCGCATCAAGGTGAAGCCGGAAGATCGTTCGGATATTTCTGTGATGGTTGTGAATGGAAAAGGGAAAATGTATGCGGAACAAACAGGCGGAACATTCAAAGTCCGTGCTGAAAATAAAGGATTTTTGTTTTTCTCTGCATTTGAAAAAGGAGAACTCTTAGTCAAAATTCCAACAGATTATCATAAAGATGTGAAAATAACAGGTGGAATCGGCGTGAGCGAAGTAAATGGCGAAGGAAAGCTGTCTCTTCAAGATGTGACGCTCAAATCAACGAGCGGAAACCTCACAGCTGAGAACTTCTCAGCAAATCGAGTGGAAATCAAGGCGACTTCTGGCAGACTCTCAGTGTCTCATATTGATGCGAAGGAAAGTGATATTGGTGCCACTTCTGGTCGTGCTGATATTCAAGATGTAAAAGGAAAGCTGCAATTAGGCATGACAAGCGGCAGGCTGACAGCAAGCTTTGATACAATTGATTCACCAGTCGACTTTCACATGACATCAGGCAGTGCGAAATTGAACTTGCCAGATGAGGGAGATTTCAAAGTTCAAGTGAAAAAAACGAGTGGAAGTATTGATCATTCGTATGATTTTGACCAAGCGGATAGTGAAGGCCGAGGTTTTACAGGCACGCATGGGAAAGGGACACACTTAGTCGATATTGAGATGACAAGCGGAAACTTAAAATTGCGGTAAACAAACGAAAAAAGGAAGGAGGCGAGTCAACTGCGTTTTTCTAGAAATCAAATTTTAGGCATCATTGTGGTGATTTTTGGTATTAATCTTTTTCTCAAAATTATTGGGATTGGGGCAGACCTATTTTGGCCAGTGTTTTTTGCTCTATTTGGTTATTGGCTGCACTCTCGATCTAAACGTTGGCTCGGTTCGGTTTCCTATATTTTTGCAGGCTTTCTCTTCTTGAAGTTTCTACTAAATATCACGTTTAGTTTGACTGGGTATTTATTTGCTGCCTTTTTGATCTATGCGGGCTATCGTTTATTGAAAAACAAACCTGTTTTTGATGTCGATAAAAAGGATTCATCAGACGATGGAAAGCCTTCACTGAAAGTCAATCTTGAAAAAGAGGGCGATCAGAAGAAAACAAAAAGCCAGGCAAAGCCGCGCAAAGAACATGATTTCTTTATCGGTGAAGTCAGGCTGATGAAAAAACCATTTCAATTAAGTGATTTGACCATTTCAGGTTTTATTGGCGATGTCAAAATCGACTTATCAAAGGCGATTATTGCTGAGGAAGAGAGTACGATCGTCATTAGTGGACTCATCGGAGATGTCGATATTTATGTACCGCAGGATATTGAAGTGTGTGTGAGTGCTTCGGCGGCGATTGGTGATATGAAAATCATTGATGAAAAAAGAAGCGGGTTCGGCAGTAAAGTGTATGTCATGACAAATGATTATGATGAGAGCAAGCGAAAAGTGAAAATCTCCATTTCTCTCCTGATAGGGGATGTGGATGTGAGGTACTTATGAGGAAACTGCATTTAGGCATCCAGTGGCAATCTGTTCGTCTTGCAGTCGGTATCTCGCTTGGTGTTGTCATCATGACGACACTCCCGATGTTTTTTTATTACCAGCTTGATCCCATGATTTTACTGTCTACGCGGTGGTTCGGCATCCCGTTTTTTTGTATTTTGCTCATTATTAGTCTCGCCATTGGTGTATCAGCGGGGCATGTGTTTGGCTATCAGCATAAGAAGCGGCTGGATCAGCTTGTAGAGTCGATTTTGAAGTTTGAAAATGGGAATTTTGCCTATAGACTGCCTTCTCTAGGTGATGATGAAATTGGTTTGGCGGCAGATCAATTAAATGAAATGGCGAAACGAGTGGAAGGGCAAGTAGCCTCCTTACAAAAGCTCTCAAATGAGCGAGCTGAATGGCAGGTTCAAATGAAAAAATCGGTTGTCTCAGAAGAGCGTCAGCGTCTAGCGCGTGAGCTGCATGATGCAGTCAGCCAGCAGCTATTCGCCATTTCGATGATGACGTCTGCGATTCTTGAAGGGATGAAGGAAAAGGATGAAAAGATTTTAAAGCAAATGCGTCTTGTGGAACGAATGGCTGGCGATGCACAAAATGAGATGCGTGCACTCCTTTTGCATTTAAGACCGATCACCCTTGAAGGAAAAGACTTGAAAAAAGGCTTGATTGAGCTACTCAATGAATTTCAGGCAAAGCAGCCAATTGATATTGATTGGGAAATAGAAGATGATGCTCCGCTGTCTAAAGGGGTGGAGGACCATCTGTTCCGAATTGTGCAAGAAGCCCTTTCCAATGTGTTTAGGCATGCAAAGGCGACAAAGGTGACAGTACGTCTGCTTATTCGGAACCGTCAAGTTCAATTGAAAATTATCGACAACGGGATTGGTTTTCAAACAGATCATGTGAAGACTGCTTCCTACGGACTTGAATCGATACGAGAAAGAACAAGTGAAGTAGGCGGTGTCGCAGAGATTATGTCATTTGAGGGAAAAGGCACACAAATTGATGTGAAGGTTCCCATTTTTGATGAAGGAAAAGGAGAGAACGTTCGATGATTCGAGTGCTTTTAATTGACGATCACGAAATGGTGAGAATGGGTCTTGCTGCTTTTTTAGAGGCACAGGCGGATATTGAAGTCATCGGTGAAGCGTCAGATGGACAAAAAGGTGTAGAACTAGCGGTTGAATTAAAGCCAGACGTGATTTTAATGGACCTTGTCATGGAAGGCATGGATGGCATCGAAGCAACGAAAAGAATTTGTCAGGAAATAGAGGATGCCCGGATTATTGTACTGACGAGCTTTATTGATGATGATAAAGTGTATCCAGTGATTGAGGCTGGTGCTTTAAGCTATCTTTTAAAAACATCGAAAGCAGGAGAAATTGCTGATGCCATCAGGTCTGCAAGTATCGGCGAACCAAGGCTTGAATCAAAAGTAGCTGGAAAGGTCATGAACAAACTCCGCCATTCATCAAATGGGTCCATTCTGCACGATTCGTTAACCGCAAGAGAAATGGAAATATTAAAGCTGATTGCCGATGGGAAATCGAATAAGGTCATTGCTGAGGAATTGTTTATTACCATCAAAACAGTCAAGACGCATATTACCAACATTCTTTCCAAGCTTGATGTAGAAGACCGCACACAAGCAGCCGTGTATGCACATCGCCATAAGCTGATTCAATAAAAAAACAGCTTTCAAATGAAAGCTGCTGGAACATGCACAAAATTAGTCCTTCTGTCCTGTGATTGGACGTTCGGATAGTTGATGGAGCTCAGGAACTGGAAAAGCCTCCTGCTCCTCGGCCGATTTGTCTTCCAGGGTTTTCTTCATCTCGGAAAGCAGCTTGACGCTTTCCTTTGCCACTGCAGCTTTTTTCTCTTGCAAATCAATGATCTGTGAAAGTCCAACAAATAAACCGCCTCCAATCAGAAGGAGCGCAGGGGTTTGTCCATAATAAATCACGATCAAAAATGTGCTTGAAAAGCTGTCGGCTTCAATGAAGAAATCTTCTTTTGATTGCATGAATACCACGACTAACAGAAGTATTCCTAGAATCAAAAATAGAATGCCGGCCGAAAGTAAAGCTCGTTTCATGATTGACACCCTTTTTTTCTTACCATTTTAACATACTCTATTAGGATTGTGTTGCGCCCTTAGTCCCGAAGTCACGGATTTTCACATTTACCTTGTAACGAATATCCGATTCACTAAAAATGTCATCCCAATGTTTTGCTTCTTTTCGATAGTCTTTCGGATATGCAATGCTTGCTTTTTGATAAAACCCACAAATATCTGCTTTGATTTCATGCTGTAATTCCCCGATAAAATCTTTTACATTTTCCTCAAGTCGATGTGCCACGACTTTCTCAATTTCTTGGAGGTATTTTTCATTAAATGAATTTTCCCGTTCATTCCAATCCTCAGACAATCTTCCATCAAGCTCCACTGACACATCAAATTCATATTTGCCACTGGCTGTTTTATGGGTGTCAATGTTGTGTTTGATTTTAAAGATCTCAAAAGAATAAATGCTATGTTCATATTGGAATTCAATCACTCCGCCTGTTGCATCTCCAGTCAGCAGGTTGTAGGACTGCACCGCTAAAGGAGAGATGTTGGTGAGAAATCGTTTGTTCTGAATAATCGAGGCACCATCCAGCATTAATTTGCCCTGACTGACACTGACTTTCGGAATGGCAAAGGATACGTTGTTTTGCATAGCAGAAGAAATATCTCCTAAGGAAACGGGCTTGAACATACGAATGGTCGTTTTTGTATTCGAAGAAATATCGTATAAGGTGGAAGCGGCAGGCTGGCCGTCGTCATTGATTTTCAGCATATCTCCAGGCTTCTCAGAGGCCATAAAGACAAGGCTTCCTCTTCGTGTTTCATTGTCCCGAATGAATTGATTGATGACCAAATCGAAATTATTTTCATTGATAAGGTCTTGAGAAAACAAATAAACCCTCAGCTGCTGAGCAAAAATGCGGTGTGTTTTTAGGGCCGTTGTACGAAAAATTTGGTGTATGGAATCACCGCTTGTCTCAATAATCTTCGTCGGATCTTTCACGCTTGATTCTTGCTCAATTTTTTGCGGAACGAGCACCTGCATAGACAGCTTCAATTTATGTCCGTCATCTCCTTTATCTACAGCAAATCCAATTGCCATGTTGAGCTCCTCGATATTTGTACTATCCCAGCACCCGCATAATAGAATCAGTGAGAAGAGCGCAAGAACCGCTTTCTTTTTCATGCTGTTTTCCGCCTCCTTTTGAAAAATACGATGATAAATAAAAGAAACGGGAGTATACCAAATAGAAGAAAGAACAAGTTGTTTACGTAGGTTAAATAGTCTCGGACCGTATCAACATCTTTTGGGAAAAGAGCGGCAAAGAAGATCACAATGCCCATCAAGGCGAGCGAGATTTTTTTAGGGAATTTAGTCAATTTGATGACTCCTATCGTAGCAAAAAACGTATATCCTACAAAGCTCGTATAAAGCTGGACAAGCCAAACAATCAGCAAAAAGGATTCAATCCGTTCAATAAAAATCCCCTGAATATCAAATGATTGAAATAAGGCAATGGTCGGCCACGTCAGAGTCGCCGTTTCTTTCACCGTGAGCGCACCAACCACAAGAATATAGGTGAAAATATAGATGATCGCAGGAATCAAAAAGCCGATGGAGCCATATGCAAAAGTGTGTTTTTGCGTATTCATATAGGCAGGCATGAAAAGCATCATTTCAATGCCGACAAACGAAATGGCCGAAGCATTCAAGGAATTGAAAACAGGGGAAATGCCCTCTCCTAAAACTGGCCGTAGGTTATCGAGCTTAAACTCTTGTACACTAAGTCCGTAGGCTACAAATAAGATGATGAGTGTGACAATCAGAAAAAAAGGGCACAGCCGGGCAAAATCTCCAATCCCCCCAATCACAAGGTAAAAACCAACCAAAATAAAGCTGATCATCGTCACGGCTACCGGTGTGTTTTGAAGTAGAAAGAATTTCACCATCTCAGACATGGCTCGTACTTCATAGCTGGCAACGCCGAGAAAGTAAATAATAATCAACAGGTTGGCAAGTGAGCCAATCCATTTCCCAAGTCCTTCTTTTGTATAGTCATAGTAGGAAGAAAAGGAGACCTTTTTCATCATGAGCACATTGACAAAAATGAACACAATGTATATCACACTCATGAGTAAGAGTGCAATCCAGCCGTCAGGTGTAGGCGCAGCTTGAGCCATTGATCTTGGCAGAATCATCATACTTGCACCTAGTGTGGTATTGGCGATAATGGCACTTGCCTGATAGCTTGTGATCGACTCTTTATGATTGACCATGTCGTTCCCCTTTCTTTTGATTTTTCAAAGGCAATCTGATGATGGAATTGTCCTCATTTTTATAACTGAACACAAAATCTGGTGAAAAATATGGGGTGCCAAAGCTTTTTTGTCTTGTCAAATGAGTGAGTAAGACGAGCATAAACAGGACAAGTCCATATAAACCGAATGCAGCTGCAGTAAACATGGACACAAAGCGAAGGACACGAAATGATATCCCCATTCCATATTGAGGAAAGGTAAAGGATGCAAGTGCAATGACGCTGACAATAATGACCATAATGGAGCTGACGATATGGGCTTGTACGGCTGCCTGCCCAATGACAACACCGCCCACAAGTCCGATTGTTTGTCCAAGTGGATTAGGCAGTCTTAACCCAGCTTCCCGCAGCAGCTCAATGGTCATTTCCATGATGAGTGCTTCCACAATAGGAGGAAAGGGGACATTCTCACGTGTGCTTGAGATGGAAATAGCTAAAGTTGTGGGCAAAAGACCTTGATGGAAGGACACAAGGGCAATATAAATGGCTGATAAAAACAATGTGAGAAAGATGGACGTAAAACGCAGCAAACGAATCAGAGAGGCGGCGATCCACCTTTCATAATAATCATCAGGTGACTGCATAATCGTCGCAAGGGAAGCAGGCACAATTAAGATAAAAGGCGAATGATCAACAAAGATGGCGACGCGCCCATTGTTTAAAGCAGATGCGACTTTATCAGGCCGTTCTGTGTTTTGAATTTGCGGAAAAGGAGAATACACATTGTCTTCAATAAGCTCCTCAAGAACGCCTGAGTCTTGAATATCATCAATGGTGACTTGTTTGAGACGCTTTTTTACCTCTTTTAAAACAGAGGGCTCAACGATCCCGTCAATGTACATGATCGATACTTTGGTGTATTTTTTTTCGCCGATTTTCATATCTACTGTTTTGAGATCAGGGTTTTTCAAACGTTGTCTGATGAGAGCCAAGTTCGTGTTGATATCTTCAATGAAACCAATCTTTGGTCCTCTTACGACGGTTTCAGATGTAGCGTCTCCTAAACTGCGTTTCTTCGTTCCGTGCGTTTCTAAAATATAAGCGTGCTGAAATCCGTTAATCATTACGACACAATGTCCTTGAAAAATGGCATCTACCAGCTCTTCAGAGGTTTTCACCGTACGAGTTGTCATCATTGATAAATTGGATTCTAGCTTCTCTTTTGTCAGAGAGGCATGATCTTGCAATAGCAGCTTTAAGAAGGTTTGAATCTGCATCGTTTCGTTCATTTCTTTAATGTATAAATAGTAGACAACCTGTCCATGAGGCAATGTTTTTTTCTCATGGATCAAATCATCCATGTCCTTTAACTGAGGGAGAATGACAGAGAGATTATCGTATAAGTGCTCTTTCAATGGAGTTTGATTCAAATGGATCACCCGCCTCAATTTCTTTTTCTTAGCATTACCTGCTTGAAAAAACAATATTCTGTGTTACATTATTTTGTGGTATATGAAAGAATCACGGTGTTGGAGGAAAGAAGATGGCGCAAATTCGTTTAGCAGGAACAAAAGAGGAGATCGACCGTATTCTACAGTCGTTTGACAAGCATTATGAGGTGACCTATACGTCAAAAGATTACGGAAAAACAAATCCAAAATACAAATATTCCAAAGATGTTCGTGTTTATATTGAACTAAAATTAAAATAAAGATAAAATTTTAATTGAAAACGCTTAAAGGATTTTCGTTTTTTGTATAGAATAGAGTTGAGTGATGAAGCTATGGAGGGATACATAATGACAGAATTTAGAATCGAAAAAGATACAATGGGCGAAATCAAGGTGCCACAGGACAAGTTCTGGGGTGCACAAACACAACGAAGTAAAGAAAATTTCAAAATCGGTTCTGAGAAAATGCCAAAGGAAGTTGTGAATGCGTTTGCAATTTTGAAACGTAGCACAGCGATTGCGAACGAACGTCTTGGCAACTTAGAAAGTGAAAAAGCTGAAGCGATTGCTGCTGTATGTGATGACATCATCAGTGGTAAGTATGACGAGCATTTCCCGCTTGTTGTATGGCAAACAGGAAGTGGAACACAAAGTAATATGAACATGAACGAAGTCGTTGCAAATAGAGCAACTGCTTACTTGAAAGATAAAAATAGTGAATTCAGCATTCACCCGAATGATGATGTGAACCGTAGCCAAAGTTCAAATGATACATTCCCAACGGCTATGCACGTGGCAGCTGTTTTAGCTGTGTACAAAAAGCTATTGCCTGCGATTGACCAGTTAAGAGCGACGCTTGATGAGAAAGCAAAAGCATACCAAGAGATCGTGAAAATTGGCCGTACGCATTTGCAAGATGCAACACCTCTTACAGTGGGCCAAGAGATTAGCGGCTGGGTGTACATGCTTGATCGTTCAAAAGAAATGATTTTAGAATCTACTGAAAAAATGAGAGAACTTGCCATTGGCGGAACAGCTGTTGGTACGGGAATTAACGCACATCCTGAGTTTGGTAAATACGTGGCAGAAGAAATCAGCCAGTTAACAGGTCAAACGTTCAATTCTTCACCAAACAAATTCCATGCGCTGACAAGCCATGATGAAATCACATATGCACACGGAGCGCTTAAAGCTCTTGCAGCTGACTTAATGAAAATTGCCAATGATGTGAGATGGCTTGCAAGTGGTCCTCGCTGCGGAATTGGTGAATTGATCATTCCTGAAAACGAGCCAGGCAGCTCCATTATGCCAGGAAAAGTCAACCCAACTCAAAGTGAAGCTTTAACAATGATTGCCGCACAAATCATGGGGAATGATGCAACAATCGGTTTTGCCGCAAGCCAAGGAAACTTCGAGCTGAACGTATTTAAGCCGGTCATCATCTATAACTTCTTGCAGTCAGTTGAATTGCTAGCTGACGGTATGAACTCATTCCATGACAAGTGTGCCATTGGAATTGAACCAAACCTAGAAACAATCGAGAAAAACCTAAACAATTCATTGATGCTTGTGACGGCACTCAACCCGCACATCGGATATGAAAATGCAGCGAAAATTGCGAAGCTTGCGCACAAAGAAGGATTAACGCTAAAAGAAGCTGCCCTTCAATTAGAACTATTAACAGAAGAGCAGTTTGAAGAGTTTGTGAAACCAGAAGAAATGGTGACACCGAAAGCAAAATAAGACACCAGAGGCCTCTGTGCCTCTGGTTTTTATATGGAAACTTATCGAGGTGAATGGTGTTTGAGGCAGTTGAAGACAAGATTTATTAGGTGGTTACGGACACGGGATGTTGAATTTTTCCAAGTGATATCACAGGATACGGAGGAGTCTGCTTTTTTATTATATGTTGATCAAAGGTGCCAAAAGAGCGGAAATCATATTGATATATACTTGATTTCTCATTTTGAACTGTCAGAAGAATCGTATGAAGATGTGTTAAGCTTCAATAACGATATGCTTGGTAACAAACCAGCCTGTTCGTATTATATGGATATACTGCCGGTGGAGGAAGAATTTGATTTTGATTTTCCGTATGACATGCTGGCTGTTCAAAGATATGTAGATGAATTGCTTGAAAGAGTCCAAGCGAACAAACTTCCTGACATAACAGAAAAGAATTTTGATTATTTGTCACAATAAAACCCAGGGCAAGCAAGCCCTGGGTTTATAAATGATCTTCTTTTAGAATGCGTAATAAGGAGCCGGAGACCGGCTGAAGCGGTGTGTATAATTTCAATTGATAAAGCATGCCTTTGACGATGACTTGTCTTGGCTTTTGTTTGTTTAACTCGTTTTCTAAAATGCCAAGCGCTTCAAATAAATCTGGCTCGTCTTTCACTTCATAATGTGCTTCTGCCAGTTCTCTTAATTCTTTTAATAGAGATTCTGTGAGCGGGTCAAATGATCGTTCATAAATCGGGCCAAACCAGTCGCTTGCTTGGTCCACAGAAATGAGCGGATGGTCATTGCGCTTCATCATACCGCCCATTAGATCATCAATACGGTGAATCATTGTTGCGGCAAGCTCCTCTGCTTCGAGCTGAAAATCATATAAAATGGCAAGCTCAAAGTAAACGTGACTCATGCCCTCAATCGTTAAACATAGATCAGCCATATAAGGAATGGCCGCATCTCCATACACTTGCTTAATGTTATCAATGTGCAGCTGAATCGTCGCAAGTCGAATTTGCTTTGCGAGCTGCTGTGTTTCTTCGTTCAATGGGAGCGCCCTGTCGCTTAGCTGCATTTTAATAAAATCTTTTTGCTGCAAAATATTATCGTAATAGACAGTGAGCTGTTTCCGGTAGGCCTCTTTTGGTGTGCCGCCCTCTGTTTGAACCTCATGAATCCGGGTAAATACCTTATCGTAATAGTAATGCAAGATCGAAATAAGTAGTGCTTCCTTCGATTTGAAATAAAGGTAAAACGCACCCTTTGACATGTGGCATTCATCCGCAATTTCCTGAACAGACGTTGTATTATAGCCTTTGCTGGCAAATAACTTCATACCAGCCTCAATAATCATTTTTTCTTTCTTTTTCAATATGAATGTCATCCTTTCTTACCGAGAGACAAATGTCTTAGGAAACGTGCGCAAAGAGATGTGACTTATCGGTCATAAACGACAAAACTTTTCAAAAATTAATCAGATTGTAACTTGTTTTTTACAGTGTAATTCTTTATATTATAAAGTAAGGTGACCAACCGGTCAAAAAATGTGAAAGGATGATGTTCCATGAGAGAAATTGATGATATGATTAGACGCTTGAAAGCAAAAGGAATTCAAGTAGAAAAAGTCAAAATGCCGAAAGAGACAACCATTGAAAAGAAATGGATGTATCAAGCTGGCAAGAAGATCAAAGCCACATACCGTGATTTCAATGGGTATTCATTCATCTAAAAAAGACTGCGGTAAAAACCTACAGCCTCTTCTTTGGAACAGTGATCGTATAGCGTACACCTAGTTCATCATTTTCAATTGATATGGACGCTTGATGCATTGAAAGAATTCGTTTGACAATGCTTAATCCAATGCCGAATTCGCCCTTTTTTCCCTTACTAAAAGGTTCGTATAGGCTGGATAGCATGTGTTCTTCAATTGGAGGGCCATCATTACGAATGACGATGCGAATTTGATCCTCTTCCTGCTTCATATGAATATCAATTTTATTTTTTGCGTAGCGAAGTTGATTTTCTAATACATTTTCAAATAATTTGCTCCATTGTTCTGGATCGCCTTCAAGTGCAGCCTCATCATCTAAGTCCACGTTCCACTGCAATTCATTTTTCGACCAGCGTAAACGGTCAACCACTTCCAGCATTGTATTACTCACAAGGAAGGGAGAATGCGCCGGATGTTGTTTTGATAAATAATCAAGCTTTGTTAAATACAGCAAATCTTTGATTTTCTTCTCAAGCTTTTCCGCTTCGCCTTCAATCACTTCCACCGTTTGTTCAAGATCTCCTTTAGGGAAAATTCCATCTTTAATAGACTGCGTATAACCGCGGATGACCATCACAGGTGTTTTTAAGTCGTGTGATATATTTTGCAAAAGCGTTCGTTCTGTTTCATCCTTTTGAATGAGCTTTTGTCTCATTTCTTCAATCGTATGCCCCAGTTTGCCAATTTCATCTTGCCGGTCAACCATCACAGGATCGTCCCAGTCTTCTTGTGCAATGCGCTTGACGTGCTTTTCAAACGCGACGATTGGACGTGATAAGTAGCGGGCGAGCCAAATCGATGGAATCCAGCTTAGTAAAATAACCGTTCCTAAGATGAAAATCAGCTGTTTAAACAGTGTAAAGGACAAGTCATCTCGATAAGAATCGGGTGCATATGACAAGAGAATATATTGTGTATTGCCTGTTGAGACTTTTTTGATCACAAAGAAGATATGCTGACCATTCACTTCTTCAGAATAGCGTTTTGTTGCGCTTTTTTGTTTTTTAACAAAGGACTGCACTTTTTCAATAAAGGCATGCGGGAAAAACTGAGCCATTTGATTTAATTCATCTGACGGAATCAGAATGTGCTGAACCGAGCGGTTTTCTGGTGTCGACTTTGGTGAGCCGTCTCGATTCAGAGGGTATTCTGTTAACACTTGCTGCTCGTTTTCGATGTTTTTATAAATTTCATTCGTAAAAAAGCTGCGTAATGTATTTGAAAATAAAATGATCAGGACAATCGAGATGGTGAGTAAAATGCCAGAGATGACAACCCAGATTTGAAAAGCGAGTGGTTTGTTCTTCATCCCTTTAGCATCCTATAGCCAAATCCATAAATGGTCTCGACTTTTAAGTCAGGCATTTTTTTGCGCAGCCGTCTGACAAGATCATCGACCACACGATCTGTCCCGAAGTAATCGTGCCCCCAGATCTTGACGAGGATATCTTCCCGGGAAAAGGCATGTCCTTGATGATGGGTAAATAAGAGCAGCAAATCAAATTCCTTAGACGTTAAATTAATCAGCTGATCTCCTTCATACACCTCTCTTACGTCCTCATGAATGATATAGGAAGAAACGGGTGTGACGCTTTGCTGCGGTGTGTCACTGTTTTTATATACAAGCTCCAGCAGCTTTTGCACGCGGATGATCAGCTCGCGCGGAAGAAAGGGTTTCGCAATATAATCACTGCTCCCGAGTTCTAAGCCAAGCACACGATCAATATCTGCATCACGTGCCGAAATAAAAATGACCGGTACGTCAGGCGAGGCTGCTTTGATTTCTTTAATGAGTGTGTAGCCATCTGTATCAGGCAGCATAATATCTAAAACCCATAGATGCGGGGGCTTGTTCATTGCTTCGCGTGCCGCTTCTCCGGTTAAAAAAGAGGACACATTCCAATTTTCACTCTCTAAATATTTGGTTAACAGTTCATTTAAATTCTGCTCATCTTCAACTAAATAAATGGTGTACGACAAAGTCTTCCACATCCTCTCAACGTCATTATAACGGGATACAAAGGCGGCATGTCAACAATCACACGCTTTTTTCACAATTTCACATATTCTTCTCATCATTATCCCATAATGTTTGTTTATGATAAGCTCAAGGGAAAAAAGGGCATAGACAAAAGGCTAATGAATAGGTGCTTTTCACCAATGTGCACACCTTGCTTTTTTTCTATGAATAAGTATTATATAATTTGACATATTGTCATAAAGAATTTTTCAATGATATTGCCATTAAGAGGACATGAGTCCTGTCTAGACATATGAATGAAGCATTTCATGAAAATGATGCAAAGGAGTGCAAGCGATGGATTTCCGAAGAGAAGATGAAGAGAAAAAAATGAATGATCAAGAACACACACATCAAGAGAATGAGAAACAAATAGAAGAACCAGAAAAAGAGAAAGAACTCGTTTTTCACCATCATGAAAACGAAGCATCTGCCTCTCAGGAGAGGGTGACAAATGGGTCTCCTCAAGTGATTGATGACCGTTCGTCTAAAAAGGAGAAAAAACGAAAGGCTGCATGGCTAAGTCCGATTCTTGGAGGGATTATTGGAGGCGGTCTTGTGCTTGGCATTACACCGCTTTTACCGCAGTCACAAGATACAGCGGCAAACACTCAAACCCAAACAGCATCAAGCGAACCGGCTTCATCTGAAAATTTCTCAACAAAACAAATCACCAATGCGACGAATGTTGCTGATATGGTAGAAGATTTAGAGCCGACGATTGTAGGGGTCTCAAACTATCAATCTACACAAAACTCGTTCGGTCTTAGCGGTGATTCAACTGAAGCAGAAGCTGGAACGGGTTCTGGTGTCATCTTCAAAAAAGATGGAAAAAAAGCATACATTATCACAAATAACCATGTAGTCGAGGGTGCCAATAAATTAAAGGTCACACTATACGATGGGAAAACAAAAGATGCCAAGCTTGTCGGCAGTGACGTAATGACAGATTTAGCTGTCGTGGAAATAAATGCTGACGGCATTGATAAAGTTGCAAGTTTTGGAGATTCTTCTAAGCTTCGGGCTGGAGACAAAGTCATCGCAATCGGGAACCCGCTCGGTGCGCAGTTCTCTGGTACAGTAACAGAAGGGATTATTAGTGGTCTCGATCGTACCGTTGAAGCCAATACATCATCTGGAACCGTTGAGATGAATGTGCTTCAAACAGATGCTGCCATTAACCCTGGAAACAGTGGCGGTCCACTGATCAATACAGACGGTCAAGTCATCGGTATCAACAGCTTGAAAATTAGCGAAAGCGGAGTAGAATCACTCGGATTTGCGATCCCAAGTAACGATGTCAAACCGATCGTAGATCAGCTGTTGAAAAATGGAAAAGTCGAACGTCCTTACCTTGGCGTACAAATGATTGACCTTGAGCAAGTGCCTGAAACGTATCAGGAAAATACACTTGGCCTATTTGATAAACAAATCGGTAAAGGAATCTATGTAAAAGATGTATCAAAAGGATCTCCTGCACAAAAAGCAGGCTTGAAGTCTGGAGATGTCATCATCAAGTTCAAAGGAAAAGATGTAGCGAACAGCTCACAACTGAAAGAAATCCTTTATAAAGAAACAAAAATTGGCGATAAAACGACAATGACTGTCATTCGTGATGGAAAGAATAAAAATCTTGATATTACCCTTGGGCAGTCTGATAACGAATAAAAGAAAACAGGTGGATAAAAGATCCACCTGTTAGATTGTTGACAAAGGGCTAAAATGAACTTGATTTTAGCCCTTTGTCTTCTTTTTTTCAGCGTGATAGAAAACCTTTGAAGTCTAGGAAGGACGAGTACTGGCGCGGAGCGAATTTGACATTCGTGAGCACCAGCACGCAGGATGACAAAGAATGCGAAGGTTTGTCTACACGCTGACAGGTGGATAAGCGATCCACCTGTTTTTTTGTGCCTATTTTTTTGAGGATAGTGTCCGTAAAATAATGTTTTCCCATACATTCCAAGGCAGGAGCTGCTTTGCTATGAATGAAAGACGAACACCTTTCCCGACAAGATACCTTAGCTTCTTTAGCCGCTTCTTCTCTGCAAGCGAAACCACAAGCTCTGCAACTTCGCCGGGATCTCCATAGTTGTTTTTTTGAGCCTCTATATAGGACATCATCTTTTGATAAATAGCTGTGTATTTAGAACCTTCTGCAGGCGGCGTCATTTGCTCATTCATGGAGGTGTTCCAAATGTTCGTTTGGAAAGAACCCGGCTCAATCAAAGCGGCCTGAATGCCAAACGCAGCCAGCTCAATTCGCAAACTCTCTGTATAGCCCTCTAGCGCAAACTTTGACGATACATATGGAGAGAGTGCGGGCATTCCCATGAGTCCGCTGATACTGCTCATATTCAATATTTTTGCACCGCTCGTCATCAACGGAAGGACTGCTTGTGTCATTTCCATCACACCAAAGACATTGACTTCAAATTGCTCACGGTACTGGTCAACAGGCACTTCTTCAGCAAAACCAGCATAGGCCGTTCCCGCATTGTTCACAAGCAGGTGAATGGGAGCATAGGCATTAAGCCTTTTTTGAAATGCTTGAATGGACTGTGTATCTGTCACATCTAATGCTTCAATATGTATTGATTCGGATAAAGCGGCGTTCTTTACTTCTTCGGCAAGCTTTTTCGCATTGGTTTCCTGTCTTACGCCAGCAATCACAGTGTACCCTTGCTGAGCGAGACGCAGTGTGATGAGCTTTCCGAAACCGCTGTTGGCACCAGTCACAATGGCTGTTTTATTCATCTTCCGGTTCTCCTTTTTGTTTTAATCTACCATAGTCTGCTGTTTTATTGAATAACCAAAAGGGGCTTGGAGAAGAATAAAAAACGATGCTATGAAATAGGAGGAAACACATGATGTGCTGGAAGAAGGCGGGACTGCTAGGAGTGCTGTTCTTTATGCTGTCTGGCTGTCGTTCAATCGAACCAATACAACATCCACATGAAGCAGAAGCTGAAAGTCTGTCAGCTGTTCAAATGAAGGAATTGCCATTTCAGCATTTGCAATTGCACGTACAATATGGACAAAAAAGCGAATTATATGAAGCTACCTATCGTCAAGCTGGTGGAAGAGAAGAAGCACTGATTCGAGATCATATGAATGGTGTCCGCTATGAAGGGGAAGAAGCTTTACGTGAAATGAAAATGAAGCTCAATGATATGTCGATTCCTAGTGCAAAGCTGAATGAAACATATGTCAATGAGTTATTATCTGCTTTTAATTTAGATGATGATTATCAGCGGATACGAGTCGATATCAAGCTCGAAGATGGGACAAAACGTGCATTCGAAAAGAAAAAGTAAACGAGACTTTCTCATTTTTTAATTGAAAATGATTTTCAAGATCACTTAAATCTGATACACTAAATTGAGATAAGTGATCTTTGACGTCTACATAGACGATATTCAATATAAAAAATTTGGATGAGAAAAGGAGCGTTTGAGCGGAATGAGTGCCATTTCTACTGAAGGTTTAAGCTTAGGTTACGGAGAAACAATGATCATAGACGAACTAAATGTGTCAATCCCTAAGGGTGAAATCACAGTATTTATTGGCAGCAATGGATGCGGTAAATCCACGCTACTTCGCTCTTTGGCCCGTCTCATGAAGCCAATGGGTGGTTCTGTCCTTCTTGAAGGTCATTCCATTGCAAAATTACCAACAAAGGAAGTGGCGAAACAGCTCGCCATTCTTCCGCAAGGACCAGAAGCGCCAGAAGGATTAACGGTGCATCAGCTCGTCAAGCAAGGGCGATATCCTTATCAAAATTGGCTGAAGCAATGGTCAAAGCAAGATGAAGAAGCGGTTAATCGCGCACTAAAGTCAACGAAGATGGAAGACCTTGCTGATCGAACGGTTGATTCATTATCAGGTGGACAAAGGCAGCGTGCATGGATTGCGATGACACTGGCTCAGGAGACGGATATTATTCTATTAGATGAGCCAACAACGTATTTAGACATGACGCACCAAATTGAAATCCTGGATCTTCTTTTTGATTTAAATGAAAAAGAGCAGCGCACGATTGTCATGGTTCTGCATGACCTCAATCTCGCTTGCAGATATGCGCATCACCTTGTGGCCATTAAAGACAAGGCGATTTATGCAGAAGGAAGACCGGAAACTGTCATTAACTGTGATCTTGTGAAAAATGTTTTTGATATGAACTGCCAAGTCACAACAGATCCTTTATTCGGAACGCCGTTATGTATTCCGCACGGCAGAGGACGCTGTATTGTCCAACAGGCACAAGCTGAGACATTTCTTGCTGCAAGATAATCGTATGTGAAAAGCCTGACATCTGTTACATGCAGAGTCAGGCTTTTTTCTGAAAAAAGGAGCGGAATACCAATGGGAAATGAATTAGATGAAAAGCTCGAAGGCCTACTTGATAAATATACAGAGCTGCTGCTTGGTGAAACGAATGAGGAACTGAAAAGAGAGGTCACGCAGTGGATCATCTATTCTCATATTGCCAAAAGCATGCCGCCTTTAGCCAAGCATTTTAATGACATGTATCCAGAGGCAAAAGAAGACATCAAAGAAATGATTCAGCGGATCAAGCAATTAAATGAAGCTCATCGTGCGAATAAAGACCGTTAAAAAACTGCCAGCTCAAACTGGCAGTTTTTCTTTATGACATGGGTGATGATCCGTACGGTGATTGATCTGTCAGTGTTTGCTGGAACTTTTGATGTGCCTGCTGGAGCTTCTGCTGGTCAGCGGCTTCGACAGAGTACCAGCCATATTTGAACATGACATCATATAAATGTCTTTGCGTTTTTTGTGTTTCTAGCGCAATTCGCTGAATATCTTGGTAAAGAGATTCATGGCTGAATTCATTGAGCGCTGTGTTATATCCGCTTGTCATATATTTTTCAGTCGACAAAAGGTCTGTGACAAAGTCGCGATCGTTCATGTTTGTCGTTGTTGGAACCGGCGTTTGTGGATTCCCGATTTTTTGTTGGTTTTGCTGTTCCATGTCTGTTACCTCCTATTGCATAAAGCCAGAAGACTGGCCTTGCCCTGAGCTGCCTAAATGCTGAAGAATTTGTGTGTAATGCTGATGATGCATTTGGCCAACTTGATTGAGTTCTTGTTTCAATGTTTGATCCTGACAATGCTCGGCCATAAAATGAGCCTTTTTCATGGCGATCAAATTCCAGTTCAGCATATCCTCTAGGTACAAGGAATCTTTTACTGAAATCACCTGTGGGGGCATATTCATTTGCTGGTTGTTCAAGATGTGTTCCTCCTTACGATTTCTTTTTATATTGCTGATTTTGACTGGTCTTTTTACCACCTAGGTCTGCTTCTTGTGATGGACCTGCGTTTCCTTTCACACTTGCAGCACTTACGCCTGCTTTTGATGGGTTCTTTTGCAAACGAGACATGTGGACATCACCTCCATTCTTACAATTCCCCCTCGTCTTTAATTCATACGCTGTAAAGAAAGACGCATGAGAATGTGTAAATTTTTGAAATCTGCTATTGAACTGTTTCGGAAAATCTTTTAAGATAAAGAAAGAGGCATTGCTTTTTTTTGGACAAAAAATGAATGACTGTTCATTCAAAATGTTTAGGGGGATATTTATGGGCAAACATATTCGCAAGGCGGCTGTCATTGGTTCAGGTGTCATGGGCTCAGGCATTGCTGCACATCTAGCCAATATCGGGATACCAGTAACATTGCTAGATATTGTGCCACATGAACTGACAAAGGAAGAAACGGCAAAAAAGCTAACGCTTGATCACCCTAGTGTTCGGAATAGATTAAGCCAAGACGCAATGAAAAAATTGTTAAAGCAAAAGCCAGCACCTCTTACTTCAGCCAAAAACCTATCATACATCACACCCGGAAATCTCACAGATCACCTTTCCTTATTACACGATGCTGACTGGATCATTGAAGTCGTCACTGAAAAGCTCAGCATTAAACAACACGTATTCTCTCTCATCGACGAACACCGCAAAGAAGGCAGCATCGTATCCAGCAATACATCCGGTATTTCTGTTGAAAAAATGGCAGAAGGCCGATCAGCTGATTTTAAACGCCACTTTTTAGGCACTCACTTTTTTAACCCAGCTCGTTATTTAAAGCTGTTAGAAGTAATTCCTATTCAAGAAACAGATCCAGAAGTACTCTCATATATGAAAACATTTGGTGAAGATGTACTTGGCAAGGGTGTGGTCGAAGCAAAAGATACACCGAACTTTATTGCCAACCGAATTGGCACTTATGGGCTTCTTGTCACAGTGCGTGAAATGCTTGAGAACAAATACACGATCGGAGAGGTCGATTCTGTTACAGGTCCACTCATTGGCAGACCGAAAAGTGCGACCTTCCGCACACTTGATGTGGTGGGACTCGACACATTTTCTCATGTAGCCCGCAATGTGTATGAACAGGTAGAAGGAAAGGAAAAAGATATTTTTCAGCTGCCTGAGTTTATGGAAAGAATGCTCGAAAAAGGGTGGATCGGCAGCAAAGCAGGGCAAGGATTTTATCAAAAAAACGGAAAGACCATTTTAGAGCTTGATCCTGTCACACTCACATACGGAGAACGGACAAAGCTGAAGGATCCAGGCATTGACATTACCAAGCAGCAAAAGGGGACAAAAGCGAAATTGAAAGCGCTTATTTATCAAGACGGCCGTGCTGGGCAATTGCTTTGGAATATGACCGCACCTGTTCTTCTTTATTCAGCTCATCTAAAAGGCGACATTGCGGATGATATTCAGTCCATCGATAACGCCATGAAATGGGGATTTGGCTGGCAGCATGGCCCGTTCGAGCTGTGGGATGCGATTGGCGTGAAAAAAGCCGTCAGTCGAATGGAAGCGGAAGGGCACAGCATCCCGACCTGGGTGCGAGATATGCTTTCACAAGGACATGACACATTCTATCAAGAAAATGCCGAAGGAGACCGTGCATTTTATCAGAATGGTGCTTATGAACAGGAAAAGGGAAACGACAAGAATATTTCGTTAGCTAGATTGAAAAAGAAACACGATGTCATTTTTAAAAATACAGGTGCAAGCTTGATCGATATCGGGGATGATGTTGTCTTGCTTGAATTTCATTCGAAAAGCAATGCCATTGGGCTTGATGTCATTGATATGATCAACCGTGCTGTAGATGAAACAGAAAAGAATTATAAAGGGCTGGTCATCGGTAACCAAGGAAAGAACTTCTGTGTTGGTGCGAATCTCGCCTTAATTTTAATGGAAGCACAGGACGACAACTTCTTTGAAATTGATTTTGTCATTCGTAGGTTCCAGCAGGCGATGATGAAGGTGAAGTATAGTGACCGTCCAGTTGTGGCTGCACCATTTGGTATGACACTTGGCGGAGGGACGGAGCTTTGTCTACCAGCAGCCGCTATCCAAGCGTCCAGTGAAACGTATATGGGGCTTGTCGAAGCGGGGGTCGGACTCATTCCGGGCGGAGGCGGAAACAAAGAACTCTATATTCGCCATCTGCAAGGAGCGGAAAAGCCATCAGCAACTGCGATCCAAGATGCTGCGCTACAAACCTTTGAAGCCATTGCGATGGCAAAGGTATCTACATCAGCAGAGGAAGCGCGTGATATGAAGATGCTCCGAGTGAATGACCGGATCAGCATGAATGGTGATCATTTAATCCATGATGCGAAACAACTCGTTCTTTCTCTTGATGAAGCGGGTTATCGTGCACCTCTGAAGCGAAAGGTGCCCGTGATGGGGGAAACAGGCTACGCAGCAATGGTGCTGGCTGCTGAAAACATGAGATTGTCTGGATACATTTCAGACCATGACATGACCATTGCGAAAAAACTAGCACATGTCATTTCTGGCGGCAAATTGCCATTTGGTACAGAGGTGGATGAACAATACTTATTAGAGCTTGAAAGAGAAGCCTTTTTAAGTCTTGTAGGGGAAGTCAAATCTCAGGCACGCATGCAGCACATGCTCGTTAAAGGAAAACCTTTACGTAACTAGGGGGGAGTCAAAATGAGAGAAGCAGTGATTGTAGCTGGCGCAAGAACACCAGTAGGGAAAGCCAAAAAGGGATCATTAAAACATGTCAGACCTGATGATATGGGCGCATTGTGTGTAAAAGAAACGCTAAAGCGTGCCGGTGATTATGATGGAACAATCGATGATTTAATCATCGGATGTGCGACACCAGAAGCAGAGCAAGGGCTGAATGTGGCCCGGAATATTGGGGCATTAGCAGGTTTGCCATATACAGTACCTGCTATTACCATTAACCGCTATTGCTCTTCTGGTCTGCAGTCAATTGCTTATGCAGGTGAACGAATTATGCTTGGGCAGGCAGAAACCATTTTGGCCGGAGGCGTCGAATCGATGTCGCAAGTCCCAATGATGGGTCACTCCATTCGTCCAAACGCTCTTTTGACAGAGCAAGCGCCTGAATACTATATGAGCATGGGCCACACAGCGGAGCAAGTGGCGCAAAAGTATCAGGTCACAAGGCAAGATCAAGATGCTTTTGCGGTGAGGAGCCATCAAAAGGCAGCAAAGGCACTTCAAGAAGGGAAATTTTCAGATGAAATTGTTCCCGTTGATGTGACAGAAAGACGGGTAGGAGAGCAGAATCAACTAGAAGAACGCCAATTTACGTTCTCACAAGATGAAGGTGTCAGAGCGGGCACAACAGAGGAGGTTCTCTCAACGTTACGACCTGCCTTCTCAACAAAAGGCACAGTGACTGCAGGAAACTCTTCGCAGACGAGTGATGGAGCGGCATGTGTCATGATGATGGATCGCGAAAAAGCATCTTCTCTTTCTCTTCAGCCGCTCGCCAAGTTCAGAGCGTTTGCTGTTGGTGGTGTACCACCTGAAGTCATGGGAATTGGGCCGGTTGAAGCCATTCCGCGTGCGCTGAAAATCGCTGGTCTAGAGCTGAAGGACATCGGGCTGTTTGAATTAAATGAAGCATTTGCTTCTCAGGCGATTCAAGTCATTCGTCATTTAGGGATCGATGAAGAGAAGGTAAATGTCAACGGCGGCGCCATTGCATTAGGACATCCGCTAGGCTGTACAGGAACGAAACTCACGCTGTCCCTCATTCATGAAATGAAACGGCGAAATGAACAATTTGGTATTGTGACGATGTGTATCGGCGGGGGCATGGGAGCAGCAGGCATTTTTGAATTGATCTAAAGGGGGAAAACAGGATGAAAGCAATGGAAGAAGTAAAAAAGGGTGGCAGTTTCTTAATTGATGAGACGAATTATGAGCATATCTTTACACCAGAGGATTTCTCTGATGAACATCAAATGATCGGGAAAACAACAGAAGATTACATTTTACAAGATGTCGTTCCGCACATCGATCAAATTGAAAATCATGAATTCGAGCATTCTGTTCGTCTCTTGAAAAAGGCTGGAGAGCTTGGCCTGCTTGGTGCTGATGTTCCTGAGGAATTTGGCGGGCTTGGGCTAGATAAAATCAGCTCAGCCATCATTACTGAAAAATTTGCAAGAGCAGGCAGCTTCTCTCTTTCTTACGGCGCCCATGTTGGGATCGGTTCTTTGCCGATCGTGCTGTTCGGCAATCAAGCGCAAAAGGAAAAGTACCTGCCAGGACTCGCCTCTGGAGAAACAATTGCGGCCTATGCCCTAACAGAGCCAGGGTCAGGTTCTGATGCGCTAGGTGCGAAAACAACGGCAGTCCTGAATGAAGCTGGAACACATTATGTCCTCAATGGGGAAAAACAATGGATCACAAACTCCGCATTTGCCGATGTGTTTGTCGTGTATGCGAAGATTGATGGTGAACACTTCTCTGCTTTCATCGTAGAAAAGGATTTTCCTGGAGTCAAAACAGGACCTGAAGAGAAAAAGATGGGCATTAAAGGGTCATCGACGAGAACGTTAATCCTTGAAGATGCCGAAGTGCCAAAGGAGAATTTGCTTGGTGAAGCAGGCAGAGGTCATGTCATTGCCTTTAACATTTTGAACATTGGACGCTATAAGCTGGCTGTAGGGACAATCGGAGCATCAAAACGAGTCATTCAATTATCGGCAGAGTATGCCAATCAGCGCAAGCAGTTTAAAACACCAATTTCTCAATTTAGCTTAATTGGCGAAAAAGCAGCCAACATGTCGGCAAAGCTTTATGCCATGGAAAGTGCTGTATACCGCACAGTCGGGTTATTTGAACAAAGAATGGGTCTGTTAAGTGACGAGGAGCAAAAGGATGGGAAACAAATTGCGCAATCCATTGCAGAATATGCGATTGAATGCTCTCTTTGTAAAGTGCTTGGCTCTGAAACGCTCGATTATATTGTGGATGAAGGTGTGCAGATTCACGGCGGATATGGTTTCATGCAAGAATACGAAGTCGAAAGAGCCTATCGCGACTCACGAATTAACCGTATTTTTGAAGGAACGAACGAAATTAACCGATTGCTTGTGCCAGGCACCTTCTTGAAGAAAGCGATGAAAGGAGAGCTTCCGCTTCTTCAAAAAGCGCAAACCCTACAGGAAGAGCTAATGATGATGATGCCGGAAGAGCCGGGTGATCAGCCGCTTGATCAAGAGAAATACTTACTTGCCCATGCGAAAAAGATCGCCTTGATGGTGGCAGGTATGGCCGCCATGAAATATGGGAAAGCATTAGACAAAGAGCAAGAAATCCTTGTGAATATAGCAGATATCGTCAATGAACTCTTTGCTGCTGAGTCGGCGGTCTTGCGTACGGAAAAAGCAATCGCAGCATCAGGCGCAGAAAAAAATGCACAAAAGCTTGCGTATACACAAATTTTCACGCAGGAAGCCTTTTTAAAGATTGAAGCTCATGCGAAAGAATCATTGATTGCCATGGAAGAAGGAGATTCACTCCGTATGAGTCTGTCAGCCCTTCGCAAGCTGACAAGATTCACGCCAATGAATGTCATCGCCAAAAAGCGCGAAGTGGCGAAACGAATCTTTGAAGCAGAGAAATATATCGTATAAGACGGCTGAAAAGGTGCGGATATCATGTCGCACCTTTTTGTAAGCATACATTTAGGTTTTTCATATGTTTTGTGATAAAATGTTGTCACTATTTGCAGGAGGTGAAAATGGTGGCTTTAGATTTTTACGAATACCCATCTTGCGGTACATGCCGAAAAGCAAAGAAATGGCTGGAAGAACACAATAAAGACATCAACAGCATACATATCGTCGAAGAGACGCCTGATAAAGAAACATTAAAAGCCCTTTACGAAAAAAGCGGTTTAGAGCTGAAGAAATTTTTTAATACGAGCGGTCAGAAATACAGAGAGCTGCAGCTGAAAGATAAACTTCCTGCAATGTCAGAGGACGAGCAGCTTGAATTACTTGCGTCTAACGGAATGCTAATCAAGCGTCCAATTACAACAGACGGCAAACGAGTGACAGTTGGATTTAATGAAGATACATTTAAAAGCGTCTGGAAATGATGTAACTTTCATTCAGATTGTGGTATCTTCAATATAGATTGTAAGAAAAGACTGGAGGGGTATGAAATGAGCACACCAAAAGATTTACGTTATTCAGAAGAACACGAATGGGTCAAAGTAGAAGGAGATAAGGTGCGTATCGGTATTACGCATTTTGCTCAATCTGAGCTAGGCGATATCGTGTTCGTTGAGCTTCCTGAAGTAGGAGACAAAATTACAGCGGACGAGCCTTTCGGAAGTGTAGAATCAGTCAAAACAGTTTCTGAACTATACGCACCGATTAACGGCACAATCGTTGAAGTAAACGATGAGCTTGATGACAGCCCAGAGTTCGTCAACGACTCTCCATACGAAAAAGCTTGGATGATCGTAGTAGAGCCAGCGGACGCATCTGAAATCGAGAACTTAATGACAGCTGAGCAATATGAAGAAATGACAAAAGAAGACTAATTCATGTGAAATTGGACACTCTACCTATATGGGGGGTGTCCAATTTGTCTTTTCAAAAAGAACAGGTGGATATAACAGAGCATGTCACTGGACGATTCAAAGAGAGCGGCATGGTGCTTTACCATCAAAACGAAGAGATTGGCACGATGATTAGTGAAAATCAATATGAATTAAAATCAGGTTATTCCTATGATCAAAACCGTTTTTATCGTCTGTCAGATACGTTGACCCATGGGACTGAAAAATATGTAGACTGTGACGATGAAAATGGCTGGTGCTGATCACAGATAAGGCTGCAGTGAGTGCTGCAGTCTTTTTGTTGATCAATTGCCCAATCTTTACAACCCGAATGAAAGATTGTAATCTAAGGAAGAAGTGAATCAACGTCAAAAGGGCCGGGTGATCGTGATGAATGTCGAGATAGAAAAGGTCATCATTGTAGAAGGTAAATCAGATAAACAGAAGCTAAAAGAAGTCATAAGTGAACCTGTTACCATCATTTGCACCAATGGCACGATCAGTACATCGAAGCTGGATCAGCTTGTGGACGATTTATTCGGGAAAGACGTTTACATATTAGCAGACAGTGACGATGCTGGCGACAAACTGCGGAAGCAATTCCGAAAAGAATTCCCTGAAGCACTGCATCTTTTTGTCGACAGAACGTACCGCGAAGTGGCCGCTTCACCGTCAGCCCACATTGCATCTATTCTATTAGCTGCAAACATTGATGTTCATTCGAAATATTTATAAGGGTGACGTATATGAAAGAGATTGAAGAGCATGAATTCAAGGAGATAGAGGACGATTTATTTCTTTTATACTTATATACACCGTTTTGCGGAACATGCCAGCTGGCAAAGAAAATGCTGGCAGTCGTAGACGCCATGCAGCCGGATGTACCATTTTACGAAAACAATTTAAACTATTCACCAGGTTTTGCAAAAGCATTTGAGATCGAGAGTGTTCCTTGCTTTCTACTGTTTAAAAAAGGAGAATTGGTGCAAAAAGGCTATGCTTTTCACTCCGTTCCATATCTTCACGAAATGATTGAAACCGCTAAATAAAGCGGTTTTTTGTCATATTTCAAGCAATTCATTTGAAAATTTGTCGAGCTATTTATAAAGGACAAGCCGATGTTTGTAGAGAAATGTTATGTATAACCAAATGACAGGGAGGTTATACATGTGGAAAATGTGAAAGCCCATGGAAGTGCAGGGCAGCGATTATTGTTAAAGCCGTTGCTCTCATCATCATCCTTGAAGATTACATTTGAGGCGGAAACGGACTCTTGTACATTGATTGTGGATGAACGTGGTGAAGTGAAGAAACTACCTGCAATTGAGTTATCGGATCTCATCTTTTATGGTGAGCGAAAAGAGATTTTGCAATTATTAGATGGAGACATGTCCTTACAGCAGCTGATCAGCAGAGGACAAGTGAAAGTGAAAGGCTCATTTCGAGCTCTTCTAAGACTAGAAGCGGTACTTTGGCTGACGAACGGTTTTTTTCGAAAAATGATAACGTAGTCGTTTACTTGGAAATTAGCGATTTACAGCGTTGACATATCTCAGATAGCATGATATTCTACGTTAGTAAAAACATGAACATCACATAAAACAACATATTTTCTCTTATTAAGAGAGGTGGAGGGACGTGCCCTATGAAACCCGGCAACCGTCAGCATAGCTGAAATTGGTGCCAATTCACTCAAAGCCGCAACGCTTTGAAAGATGAGAGAAAGGCGTATTTGATATAAAAGGCCTTTCTGCTTGCGTTGCAGTTAGGTCTTTTTTACTGACCTTGCGTCAGGCTAGAGTCATAACAGTCGGAAGAATAATTGAACGTATGTGATGGCAACCTATAGATTCAGCAAGAAAGCAGGTGAACAGACTGTGATCCATTTACAGAATGTATCAAAAACGTATCTTTCAAAAAGCGGAAATGTTGATGCCGTGAAAGACGTCAACTTGGATATCGATAAAGGTGAAATATTCGGAATTATCGGGTATAGCGGCGCTGGGAAAAGCTCCCTGATTCGCCTATTAAACGGTCTGGAGTTGCCAACAGAAGGAATCGTTGAAGTGGCAGGCAACCGGATCAATGAAGTATCGAATGCGAAACTTCGGAAAGCAAGACAAGAAATCAGCATGATTTTCCAGCACTTTAACTTGCTCTGGTCAAGAACAGTGAGACAAAATATTATGTTCCCGCTCGAGATCGCAGGTGTACCAACGTCAAAACGGAGAGCTCGTGCAAACGAACTGATTAAATTGGTCGGTTTAGAAGGAAAAGAAAATGCATATCCTTCTCAGCTCAGCGGCGGGCAAAAGCAGCGTGTAGGGATTGCGAGAGCATTAGCAAATGACCCAAAAGTTCTGCTATGTGACGAAGCCACTTCTGCGCTTGATCCACAAACAACGGATTCCATCCTTGAGCTTTTAGCCGATATTAATAAACGACTAGGACTCACCATTGTATTGATCACACACGAAATGCACGTCATTCGCAAAATTTGTCACCGTGTGGCAGTGATGGAGAATGGCCGTATTGTCGAAGAAGGCGAAGTATTACGTGTCTTCAGACAGCCGAAAGAAGAAATGACGAAGCGATTCGTGAAACAGCTTGCTGAACCAGAAGAAGCAAAAGAAACGATCGAGCACGTCCTAGAGAGAGTAAAAGAAGGTCAGGTCGTCAGGTTGTCCTTTATTGGAGATTCTGCCGAACAGCCGCTGATCACGGAAATTATTCGATCCTTCAAGGTCGATGTGAACATCCTGCAAGGAAAGATTTCTCAAACGCAGGAAGGCGCGTTTGGAACACTCTTTATCCATATTAATGGAGACGAGAACGAAGTTGAAAAAGCCATCGCCTATATCCAAAGCAAACAGGTTGAAATCGAGGTGATGACACATGTTTGAGAAATGGTTTCCGAACGTTGATCTAGAGGTTATTTGGAACGCGACGGGTGAAACGGTCTATATGACACTCATTTCATTGGCATTTGCCTTTGTGATCGGTATTATTCTTGGTCTGCTGCTCTTCCTTACAGGAAAAGGCGGCCTTTGGGAAAATAAACCGATCAATGCTGTCATCGGCGCAGTCGTCAACATTTTCAGATCGATTCCTTTTATCATTTTAATTATTCTTTTACTAGGGTTTACGAAATTTTTAATGCATACAATTTTAGGCCCAAATGCAGCATTACCAGCCCTTGTCATTGGCTCAGCTCCTTTCTACGCACGTCTTGTTGAAATTGCACTGCGTGAAGTAGACAAAGGAGTCATTGAAGCAGCACGATCTATGGGAGCAAAAACGTCGACCATTATTTTCAAAGTATTGCTTCCAGAATCACTGCCAGCCCTTATTTCAGGAATTACTGTAACAGCGATTGCTCTGATTGGCTCTACTGCGATTGCAGGAGCAATTGGAGCAGGCGGACTGGGTGACCTTGCTTATGTAGAAGGATACCAATCTGGTAATACAGATGTCACACTTGTAGCCACTGTGTTTATTCTGATCATCGTCTTTATCATTCAAATAATCGGTGATTTGATTACAAATAAAATTGATAAACGTTAAGGGAGGAATTATTCATGAAGAAATTGATTTTAAGTGCACTATTTCTAGCATTTGCAGGCATTTTAGCTGCTTGCGGTTCATCAAATAACGCAAGCGATAACAAAACCATCACGGTTGCCGCTTCAAAAACACCACATGCCGAGATTCTTGAAGAAGCAAAACCACTTCTAAAAGAAAAAGGCTACGATCTAAAAGTGAAAGTACTGAGCGATTATAAAATGTACAACAAAGCATTAGCTGAAAAAGAAGTGGATGCGAACTTTTTCCAACATATCCCTTACTTGAACGAAGAAAATAAATCAAACAAAGATTACAACTTAGTGAGTGCTGGTGCCGTTCACCTTGAGCCTTTCGGTATCTACTCTAAGAAATACAAATCAGTAAAAGATATTCCAAACGGCGGCACGATCATCATGACAAACAACGTAGCTGAGCAAGGACGTATGCTTGCCCTATTACAAAATGCTGGTGTGATCAAGCTTGATCCAAAAGTAGATACAATCAACGCAACAGTCAAAAACATCAAAGAAAACCCGAAGAACCTAAAATTCAAAAAAATCGCTCCTGAACTAACAGCAAAAGCTTATGAAAACAGTGAAGGCGACGCTGTATTTATCAACGTTAACTATGCGATCCAAAATAAATTGAATCCGAAAAAAGATTCAATCGAACTTGAGCAAACGAAAAATAACCCGTATGCAAACATCGTCGCTGTTCGCAAAGGTGACGAAAAATCAGAGAAGATCAAGGTATTAATGGAAGTTCTTCACTCTGATAAAATCAAAGAATTCATCGACAAAAAGTATGATGGTGCAGTATTGCCTGTATCTGAATAACAAAAAGAAGACAAAGGGCTAAAATGATCTTTATTTTAGCCCTTTGTCAATAATCTGCAACCTCGCTTTCATCAAAGCGGGGTTTTTTTGTGTATTTTTTCAAATCTCGCTCATAATAAAAACGAACAAATGACTTGAAGGGATGGAATGAAGATGAATGAACAACATATGAGCGGATCGATGCAGCAATCATTGACGGATTATAAAACGGCAATGGGTGAATTCCAGAAGAAAATGCCGGTGTTTGGCAAGAAATTTAATGAATTTACGGAGCAGTGCTTCCAGAGCGATTCATTAACGCAAAAAGAAAAACAAATGATTGCCCTTGGCATCAGCATTCATGCACAGGATGAATATTGCATGATTTATCATACAAAGGGAGCGCTCGACCAAGGCGCAACAGAAGAGAATTTGCTGGAGGTCGTCAGTGTGGCGGCAGCGTTTGGCGGCGGTGCTGCGCTAAGTCAAGGCATCACAGTTGTTCAGCAATGTATTGATGAATTTGGAGGACAGACGCATTAAGGGAAGGATAAGGTGGTATTTTTCCATATCAGGGAGTTGAGTTCTTCTCAGCCAAGTGTGTAAGAAAATATGCCAGTATACCGCGTCATATCCTTTTTGAGTGAAGCAGCATGCCTTTGATACAATAAAGCTACACTCAGAGAAGGGAATGGTTTATTATTTGTTCGGACCAGAGTACACTGGGATTGGATTATACCGCCGAGATGGAAAAGGCCATGCATCAATCTCATGGCATGAGTTATGCAGAGTACGAAAGAGACCATGACTTACGAATGAAAGTAGAACTTAAACGAGAGCAGTCCTATCGAGATGAGAAAAGACAGCTCGCAAAAATGAATATACGAGGCTATTGATAGCTAAGGGGCGGGGAGAACAGTTTCCCGCCCTTTCTTTATGAAAACAGTCTTTTCGACATAAATCCTTTTATCTACCTGTATTTTTTGTTAGAATTTTGAGAGCATCCTCTCACGCTTGTCGTGAATGTGTTGTATTCACTTTTAATTTGTTATAAAATTAGAATGAGAATAAATTGAGAATAATGATTATTTTGGAGGTATCGATATATGACTGCTTCGACATTAACAATTAAGGACTTGCACGTTGAGATTGAAGGGAAAGAAATCTTAAAAGGTGTAAACCTAGAAATAAAAGGTGGAGAATTCCACGCAGTAATGGGACCAAACGGTACAGGTAAATCTACTTTATCTGCTGCTATCATGGGCCACCCTAAGTATGAAGTGACAAAAGGCAGCATTTTGCTTGATGGCGAAGATGTTCTTGAAATGGAAGTAGATGAGCGCGCTCAAGCGGGTCTTTTCCTTGCAATGCAATATCCATCTGAAATTAGTGGTGTAACAAATGCAGACTTCCTTCGTTCGGCTATTAACGCACGCAGAGAAGAAGGCGATGAAATCTCTCTCATGAAATTCATCCGCAAAATGGACGAAAACATGGAATTCCTTGAAATGGACCCAGATATGGCACAGCGCTACCTAAACGAAGGTTTCTCAGGTGGGGAGAAAAAACGTAACGAAATTCTTCAATTAATGATGATTGAACCAAAAATCGCCATCCTTGACGAAATCGACTCTGGTCTTGATATCGATGCACTGAAAGTTGTTTCTAAAGGGATTAATAAAATGCGCGGCGAAAGCTTCGGCTGCTTAATGATCACTCACTATCAGCGTCTATTGAACTACATCACACCAGATCACGTTCATGTCATGATGCAAGGACGTATTGTGAAATCTGGCGGACCAGAACTCGCGCAGCGTCTAGAAGCAGAAGGTTATGACTGGATTAAAAAAGAGTTAGGAATTGAAGACGAAACTGTTGGTCAAGAAGCGTAAGCGTTAGGAGGATTATTGATGACATTAGAAACGAAATTATCAGTAGATCAAGATTATGTCAAAAGCTTCTCCGAGAAGCATCAGGAACCGGCATGGATGAGCTCCCTTCGCTTACAGGCTCTTGAAAAAGCAGAAGACCTCCCAATGCCAAAGCCTGACAAAACGAATATTTCAAAATGGAATTTAACAAATTTCAAACAGCATACAGTTGAAAGTGCGCCATTTGGATCTTTAGAAGAGCTTCCTGAAGAAGTGAAATCTCTTATTGATTTAGAGGACACAGATAAGACAGTCTATATTCAGCGTGATCAAACGCCAGCATACTTGTCTCTTTCTACTGAAGCAAAAGACAAAGGCGTGATCTTCACTGATATCCATACTGCGATTCGCGAACATGGAGAGCTAGTGAAGAAATATTTCATGACTGATGCAGTGAAAGTGGATGAGCACAAACTAACAGCTCTACATGCTGCTTTAGTGAATGGCGGAGCTTTCCTCTATGTACCGAAAAACGTAGAGCTTGAAGCACCAATTCAAGCCGTTTATCTTCATGAAAATGACGAAACAACGTTGTTTAACCATGTCATCGTTGTAGCAGACGATCATAGTGCTGTGACATATGTAGAAAACTACATCAGTACGGCAACACCAGAAGAAGCGATCTTCAATATCGTGTCTGAAGTCTTCACGGGTGCAAATGCCCGCGTCACTTACGGTGCAGTGGATAACCTTGCAGAAGGTGTGACAGTCTATGTGAATAGACGTGGTATGGCAAATGGTCGTGACAGTAAAATCGAATGGGCGCTTGGTCTGATGAATGATGGAAACGTCGTGTCTGAAAACATCACAAAGCTTATGGGCGACGGTACATTCGGTGATACGAAATCAGTTGTTGTTGGCCGCGGGAATCAAACGGAAAACTTCACAACAAGCATCATCCACTTCGGTAAAAACTCTGAAGGGTATATCTTGAAGCATGGTGTCATGAAGGATCAAGCATCTTCTATCTTTAACGGGATTGGTAAAATCGAGCATGGCGCAACGAAGTCAAATGCGGAGCAAGAATCTCGTGTTCTCATGCTGAGTGAGAAAGCACGCGGTGACGCTAACCCAATTCTTTTAATCGATGAAGATGATGTAACAGCAGGGCACGCTGCTTCTGTTGGGCGTGTTGATCCAATTCAACTCTATTACCTCATGAGCCGTGGGATTTCCAAAGAAGATGCAGAAAGACTTGTCATTTATGGCTTCTTAAATCCAGTCGTCAAAGAACTGCCGATTGAAGGAGTTAAAAAGCAGCTCGTTTCTGTGATTGAAAGGAAAGTAAAATAATGAATATCAAAGACGTTCGTGAGCAGTTTCCAATCCTTCATCAGCAAGTGAACGGACATGATTTGGTGTATTTGGACAGTGCAGCGACATCTCAAAAACCACGAGTTGTCATTGATGCAATGAATGAGTATTACCGGTCTTACAACTCGAACGTCCACCGGGGTGTTCATACCCTTGGCACAAGAGCAACGGACGCATACGAGGGTGCAAGAGAAAAAGTTCGAGCATTCATTGGCGCTTCTTCTGTCCAGGAGATTATTTTTACTAGAGGTACAACAACAGCACTGAACACAGTGGCAATCAGCTATGCTAGAGCAAACCTTAAAGAAGGCGATGAGATCGTCATTACGCATATGGAACATCATGCGAATATCATCCCTTGGCAGCAGGCAGCAAAAGCAACTGGCGCCACATTGAAATATATTCCGTTACAGGAAGACGGCACGCTGTCGCTTGAAGATGTGAAGCAAACCATCACACATCAAACGAAAATCGTTGCTGTCACACATGTCTCAAACGTATTAGGAACCATCAACCCAATTAAAGACATCGCAAAGATTGCTCACGATCACGGTGCAATTATCGTCGTCGATGGTGCCCAGAGCACCCCGCACATGCAAATTGATGTTCAGGACTTGGATTGTGACTTTTTCGCTTTCTCTGGGCATAAAATGTGTGGACCGACTGGCATTGGTGTTCTTTACGGGAAGAAGGACCTTTTGAATAATATGGAGCCTGCTGAGTTTGGCGGTGAAATGATCGACTTTGTGGATCTATATGATTCTACATGGAAAGAGCTGCCGTGGAAATTTGAAGCGGGAACACCGATTATTGCAGGAGCAATTGGGCTCGGAAAAGCGATTGATTTCTTAAATGACATCGGAATGGAAGAAGTCAGCCGTTACGAGCATCAGCTTGCGACTTATGCACTTGAGCGCTTTAAGGAGCTTGAAGGTGCCACGGTTTACGGACCGCAGCACCGAGCTGGACTTGTGACGTTTAACTTAGACGACGTCCATCCTCATGATGCCTCAACTGTTCTAGATACGGAAGGTGTCGCCATTCGTGCTGGACATCACTGTGCACAGCCGCTCATGAAATGGCTTGGTGTATCAGCGACTGCAAGAGCAAGCTTCTATCTGTACAATACAGAAGAGGAGATTGACGAGCTCATGGCAGCGCTCCGTAAGACAAAGGAGTATTTTACGAATGTCTTTTAATGTAAACTTAGACACACTGTACAGACAAGTGATTATGGATCATTATAAAAATCCGAGAAACAAAGGTGTGTTAAACGACAGCATTGTCGTCGATATGAACAACCCAACGTGTGGTGACCGCATTCGTCTCACGATGAAAATCGAAGACGAAAAAGTCATCGATGCGAAATTTGAAGGAGAAGGATGCTCGATTTCGATGGCATCTGCCTCTATGATGACGCAGGCGATTAAAGGGAAAGATATTGAAACAGCTTTGAAAATGTCTCAGATTTTCTCCGATATGATGCTAGGAAAAGAATACGACGATTCCATTGATCTTGGTGACATTGAGGCGCTGCAGGGAGTCGCAAAATTCCCAGCGCGCATCAAATGTGCAACATTATCCTGGAAGGCGCTTGAAAAAGGCGCATCTGCCGAAGATAACGGCAAATCATAAGATTGGAGTGAAAATGGATGGCTAAAAAAATGCCAGATGTTGGTGAATATAAATACGGCTTTTCTGATAAAGACGTTTCCATTTTCCGTTCAGAGCGCGGACTGACAAAAGAGATCGTTGAAGAAATTTCTCGTATGAAAGAAGAGCCTCAGTGGATGCTCGACTTCCGTTTGAAATCTCTTGAGCACTTTTACAACATGCCGATGCCACAATGGGGCGGAGATTTAAATGCATTAAACTTTGATGAAATTACGTACTACGTAAAACCATCAGAACGCTCTGAGCGTTCTTGGGATGAAGTACCAGAAGAAATCAAACAAACCTTTGATAAGCTTGGAATCCCTGAAGCAGAGCAAAAGTACTTAGCAGGTGTATCTGCTCAGTACGAATCTGAAGTTGTGTATCACAACATGAAGCAAGATCTTGAAGATCTAGGCATTGTGTTTAAAGATACAGACAGTGCATTAAAAGAGAACGAAGACATCTTCCGTGAGCACTGGGCAAAAGTCATTCCTCCGACTGACAACAAATTTGCTGCGCTTAACTCGGCTGTATGGTCTGGTGGTTCATTCATCTACGTACCAAAAGGCGTAAAAGTAGATACACCACTTCAAGCATACTTCCGAATCAACTCTGAGAACATGGGTCAGTTCGAACGTACACTGATCATCGTTGATGAAGGCGCACACGTGCATTACGTAGAAGGCTGTACAGCTCCAGTTTACACAACAAACTCACTTCATAGTGCGGTTGTTGAAATCATCGTCAAAAAAGGCGGCTACTGCCGTTATACGACGATTCAGAACTGGGCAAACAACGTCTTCAACCTTGTGACAAAACGTACAGTATGTGAAGAGAATGCAACAATGGAATGGATTGATGGAAACATCGGTTCTAAGCTGACAATGAAATACCCAGCGGTCATCTTAAAAGGTGAAGGCGCTCGTGGTATGACATTAAGTATTGCCCTAGCAGGTAAAGGTCAGCACCAAGATGCAGGTGCAAAAATGATTCACCTTGCACCAAACACATCTTCAACGATCGTATCGAAATCGATTTCCAAACAAGGCGGTAAAGTCACATACCGCGGAATCGTTCACTTCGGACGCAAAGCAGAGGGTGCACGCTCAAACATCGAGTGTGACACACTCATCATGGATAACAAATCAACATCTGATACGATTCCTTATAATGAAATCTTAAACGACAACATTTCATTAGAGCACGAAGCGAAGGTATCAAAAGTATCAGAAGAACAGCTATTCTACTTGATGAGCCGCGGAATTTCTGAAGAAGAAGCAACAGAAATGATCGTCATGGGCTTCATCGAGCCATTCACAAAAGAACTGCCAATGGAATACGCCGTTGAAATGAACCGTTTGATTAAGTTTGAAATGGAAGGTTCTATTGGTTAATACAGAGGGTTGAAAATGATTGATATAAGAGGTTGATGAAGCGTGCCGAATTTGTGCCGATCAAGATGACCTTTTAGTGTATGAGACGAACTTTTTAAGTTCGTCTTTTTCTATTTCATTGGTTACATCTAAGTTGACTATGTATAAAAAAATGTAAAAAATCTTTATTGAATGATACTGGAGTTAAGATTTCTCTTTTCACTAAGAAGGTTAAAGGTAAACAAGAGTGGAAAGATCCTACATCTGGTTGGACCATTTCAAGAGATTTTGGGAAAGAGAATTCTCATGGAGGAAGTTACTACAAAATAATGAATAAATCCGGAGAGCGTATAGCTACACTAAATAAAAGTGGTCATATATTAAGAAAATAAAAATTGTACATAAAAGAATGAAAGGAGAATGAGATATGGTTCATCTAGATTATTTACAAAGTGAATTCAATATTGATTTAATTAATGATTCCTTTGACGAGTTACCTCTAAGCCTTCATATTCAACTCGAAAAAGAAATGTATCAGTTTAATGATCAAGGCAATTTAAATCCTCAATATTTTAATAAGGTTTATAATGTTGCAATAAGTATATTTGATGAACTTTTTGGGGAGAACGATTTATTGTTCGTCGTCACAATTGTTCGAAGCGAGCATTCATTACAGAGGCCGATAGGAGTATATAGTAAGTATTCAAAAAAAATTAATAAATATAGACTCAATGTAAAAAATTCTAAAGATGAGAATGGAAAAGTCATTCAATATTCTTTAGAAACAAAAAAACAGCATATAGAGTACAAGAAAATAATCAAGGCAATATGTAATCAAGATTTTAAAAGTATGGCTCCGAGGTTCAATGACAAATATAGTAGTTATCCTGAAATATTCTTTATAAATAAAGATTTTATTTATCATATTTATGATGACAGAGGGGCATTCTTATTATTTAAAGATGAGAGAAAGCATGAAAAATTTAAAACAAAGTATAGTACTTTACTGGTAGGAGAAGATTATAATTAAAAGAAACTCTCTTATTGTTAGTTTCCTCATTTGCGTTTGACCGCATTGAGAAAACTTTTTCATCAAACTCTTTTCTAAATGATCATAAATACTTGCAACATATAATTTAGTACTGTATAGTTCTAATCATGACAAAGATAAAATTAATGAATCAAAAACGTGTACTTGAAGTGGCTGCAACATTATTTTTGGAAAAAGGGTTTGCTTATACAAGTATGGATGAATTAGTTCGTGTAAGCAAAGTGTCAAAGTCTAATGTGTATTATCACTTTTCTAATAAGGAGGAATTATTAGAAGGGGTCGTTGATTATTGGATTGATATGTATCAAGCTGCAATAGACGACGTAATGTCTCAGACTCAATTTTCAGTTGAAGATCGTACCCAAATGTTTTTAAAGCAATTATCACAAGGCGTTCAGTCGAGAGAGTATAAGGGCGGCTGTCCATTTATTACTCTTTATATTCAAAGTCCTGCACAGGCCACACAAATAAAAGAAAAAATAGGTCTTTTTTTTACAGGATTACAAAAGAAAGTTTCTCTGTTACTAAAACAAGGGGTAGAGAATGGAGAATTCAGAAAGACGATTCATATTGATGAAGTGGCATCACTTTTTATGACAAATCTTGAAGGAGCGTTATTTATTTCAGAAACATTGAAGGATGCCACTGTCATCACAAAAACAGCAGATCATTTATTTAACTTGCTTCGATAACAGAAGCATTTTTTTTACATCAAATTAGTACTGATTAGTACTAAAGAGGAGACCTCATATGAAAACAGTATTTTTAATTGGTGGAACAGGGTTTATCGGAAAGCAATTAGTGAAAGAATTAGTCAAAGAGGATGTGAACATTCTTCTTTTAGTGAGGTCAAAAAGTAAAGCAACACGCATTTTTCAAGAAAGAGGCATTTTAAAAGAGGCAGTGATGCACTTTGTTGAAGGTGATTTGACGAAAGTCGATTTGGGTCTAAGTCCTGAAGATCAGCAGAGGGTATTGAGAACAGATGTGATCATTCATGCAGGTGGACCCATGGATATTCAAGCAACCAGTAATGAGGCAGCTTCTGTCTTTTTAAATGGCGCCAAACATATAAGTGACTTAGCTAAAAGTATTCATCAATTGAAGGGTTTGCAGCAATTTATTCATGTTGTCGGTTATATGAGTCCCTTTGATGATCAAAATAGCAAGATTGCCATCGACGTGTTTGAAGAAGGAAACGATTACTTGAAAATAAAAAATCCTTATGAGAGAACAAAGTTTTTAGCAGATCTTTATATTCGTCAGCAGGCATCAGCAGTAGGTTATCCGCTTTCTGTCATTAATCCGCCAACTGTCGTTGGTAGTAGTCAAACAGGGAGTACAGAGCAAATTGCAGGATTGGGTTTGCTTGTAAAGAGTATGCGAAGAGGGCTCATGCCGGTGATTCCTGGAGGTAAGGACTATCGGTTACCACTTATTTCAAACGATGAGTTTGCGAAGTGTATTGTACAGGTTTTCAAGTTGGAGCAGCCGGCTATTCAAACATATACACTTGTTGAAGACAAAGAGCACGATCAGAACGTTGCTGGACTATTAAGTATGATGTCAGAAAGTATGAATATGAAGGCACCAAACATCTCTGTCCCAATGCCACTGATGAAAGCTATCATGAAGAGTGGTGTAAGTAAACTCACAAACATTCCTTCTGACGGATTGAATTTTATGACAAAACGAACGTTTTCAAATGTTTCAGCGAAAAAAATAATGGGAGAAGATTGGTTTAAGAAGACGAGTGTCATGACATTTTTCCCTGCTGTAGTAGCTGATCTAGATTATCGAATGATGGCTCAAAATGGTGAGCACCAACATTTATTTAAACGAACATTATGCGATAATAACACCCTTTACCAATTACAAGGAGAGGGGAAGCCGTTTATTTTATTACATGGTTTATTGAGTGATGGAGAAGATTTATTTCCTTTAGCACAAGAGCTTCATGAGAAAACAGGTCAACCTGTATGGATCTTGGACCTTCCTGGTTTGGGGCGTTCTCCATTTAAACGAGCGAAACATCTTCTAGACATCTATTTAAATGTAGTGAAAAAAGTAATAGAGAAAGCGACGAATGGTGCACATCTAATCGGTCATTCATTCGGTGCGTATATTCTTCTAGAAGCTTTAGCACAAAATTACATAGATAAGAAGTATTCCATCACTTTACTTCAGCCGCCTGTTGCTAAAAAAAATGCTAAATCGCTAAATGTTCCACAATGGATGAACAAATGGTCATTAAAATTAGCAACTCCTAAAATGATAGAGCGTTATGTATTAAGAAATGGTTTGTTTGAAAGCACGGAGAGCATCCCTAAACATTATATTGAAAAAATCAGAAACAGCTTTACTTCTCCTAGAATTTTAAATACGACGGTTCAGCTTAACCATTTATTACTGAAAACCGATCAGGGTGACTTTAAAGAAGTCACAAAGGATAACTTACACATGATTTGGGGGGAGTATGACAGAGGCTATTCTGCGCCATCACATCTTGGGAAGGTTGATTTTGTTCCGTATGGCCACCATTTCCCTCTTAGCCACCCGAGTGAAACGGCAGCATTAGTCATCAATAATATTTGTACTAGTAGATAGGAGTCACCCCAAAACGAAAAATAAGATTGATGACAAGTGAGCAAAATTTTTCGTTCTGGGTCTTGAAAATATAGAGGTTAACGATGTGCATAAAACGCATCTAAGGTTTTCGTCATATCATCAGATGCAGATTGTAAGATAGTCCTTTGATCTAAAATCGCTGTTCCTTGTGCCCGGACAATATGAAATTGATGAAAACCCATCAAGTTTTGGAATATTTCCTTTAGGTAGTAATGTGAGAATTCCAGAGGTGTGTAGCGATCGTTATTTGTGAAAATTGAGCCGCTTGCTTGAAGCAAAAGTACACGATAATCATCAGTCATCAGACCAACTGAACCATTTTCTGTATATTTGAACGTTTCTCTAGCAATGAAGATATTATCTATATAATCTTTCATACGTGACGTCACATTGAAATTATGAACAGGTGATACAATCACGATTCGATGATGTGCTTTGAATTGAGCCAATAAAGCAGCAGAAGAAGCGGCGATTTTTTTCTCCGCAGCTGTTAATGATTGTTCAGATGCTTGCTTATCCCAAATTCCTAGCAGCTGGTCTTTTTCGATACGAGGAATTTCAGTTCCATATAAATGTAAAATGGTAGGCTCCTCATAAGGAAATCTTTCTTTAAACTGCTTTAAAAATAGTGCTTGCAGTTTGTTTGAATAACTTTCTTGATGAGTGAAATCAGGGTGCGCGTTAATGATTAGTGTTTGCATATACATGCTCCTTTTCTTTTGATAAACTGAGTATAAAATATAAAGGTGACAAAACATGTCACCTTTTTCAGAAGGAAAATCAAATGAAAAAATCAGAACGCTTAAACCAAGAGCTTATTTTTTTAAGTGATAAATATTCATTTCAATTAAAAGATTTAGAAACTGAATTTGGCATTTCTAAACGTACGGCTTTAAGAGATATGGAAGAGCTAGAGTCCATGGGCTTAGCTTTTTATGTTGAAAATGGCAGACATGGAGGATATCGGCTCGTGAATCAATCTCCATTGGTTCCGATCTATTTTCAAATAGATGAAGTTCAAGCCATTTTTTTCGCTCTTAAAGCCTTAGATCTGTTGTCAGCAACACCATTTAAAAAGTCTTACTCACAGATTCGCCAAAAACTGTTTGCTACAATGTCTGATGAGAGAAAACATCGGATCACGGAGATTTTGGATGTGATTCATTACTATCATGTCGCACCAGTGAGTGAACAACATCATTTGGATTTGATATTGCAGGCAATGATGGAAGATCAAATCGTGAAGATGACATACACTCAATATGAACATAAAAAGATCAGGCTACAATTTCTTGAGTTGTTTTATCGAAATGGGATTTGGTTCACCGAAGCATATGATGTTCAGAATAAAAAGTGGGGCATCTACAGATGTGATTGTATGACGGACATGATGATCGAAGAAGAAACGAAAGACACTTTTACGAAGGAAGAATTAAAAGCACTGCAGCTCGAGTACGAAAAAACCTATCATGATATCTCTTTTAAATGTCGATTAACGGAACAAGGGAAAGAGAAGTTTTTGAAGAATCATTATCCGAATATGAGATTGGAGATCATTGAAGATACGCCTTATATTGTAGGGGGATACAACCAAGAAGAATTATCGTATATGACTCACTATTTGATCTCATTTGGGAAACATGTGAAAATTGAATACCCCGATGAATTAAAAGAGAGTTATTTGACTCAATTGCAAGAAATGATGGATCAATATTAAAAATGAACGGATTGTATCTGAATCACAAAAAACTTAACACATTAAAAAAAGGCGAACTGTCGTAATTCGCCTTTTTTCTATTACTTCGCCGCCTGAAATGTATTTGTTTTCGATTTGTCATTGATCTTTCCATACGTCAGCTGACGCCAGATAAATTCCATCGGTCCAGACTTAAATCGCTTTAACCATAACGTACTGAAAAGGACAAGGAAGGCATACACGCCAATGCCAATGAAGAACGTACCAGCGGGTTGAAGATGATCTGCAAGTCCGGCTCCATATTTCAGAAACAGCACTGTTCCAATGATCGAGTGAAGCAAATAGCAGGTCAGGGACATCCGTCCGACCTTGGTAAAAACCATCAAAGCACCTCGCAGCTGAGGAACGTGCAAAAACAGCATCGCGAGTGAACTCATATAGAACATACTGCC
Source organism: Bacillus sp. UNC125MFCrub1.1 (assembly GCF_000701305.1). Classification (NCBI taxonomy): domain Bacteria; kingdom Bacillati; phylum Bacillota; class Bacilli; order Caryophanales; family Bacillaceae; genus Bacillus; species Bacillus sp. UNC125MFCrub1.1. The sequence continues at coordinate 169,862 of NZ_JNIG01000009.1, read as the reverse complement.
AGTTAATCCACCGTTTTGCTCAAGTGTAGAGACAATGTTCATCCATGGCGTATGTTCAAAAGGGGTGACCGCTGTCATAATCGTACTGCCTTGTGTGATAAGAAAAGCGATTGTACAAATCATCCAAATACGATTCCAAATCGCTTTTTTCGTCTCCATGTTTTTGAAAAACGACATTTTCACAAAATACACACCAAGTAAAAACATGAAGAACATCGAATAGACAGTGGAAAATGAGCTGGAAGCCATCGTGACCATATCGGCCCACCGGTCACCAATAGATGCTAAATAAGTCAGACTGTTGTGGCTAGTCAGCTCGAAATCAGCAAAATCCGGCTTGCCTGATGATCCTGTACTGATGGTGTTGAGCAGCATTGAGAAAAGAGGCGTGAGCAATTGAATCACAAAGAGTGTGATCAGCCAGTACAGGAGGGTTTTGGCTGTGCGTTTGTAAAAGAAAAGCAATAAGAAGCCCGCGACAGCATAATAGGTCAAAATATCACCAATCCATACAAACGTGACATGCAGAAGACCAAATCCTAAGAGAATCGTTAATCTGCGAGCAAACAACTTGTTCGGGCTGTCCACCTTTTGAGCGGCTCGATCCATAAATATCATAAACCCAACCCCGAATAGAAAGGAAAATAACGTAATGAATTTCCCTGAGGCGAACCAATTCACCAAGTTGTGAAATACATCATTAGACTCCATCTCAAATCCCTTGACCGAATCCACAATCAAAAAATAGTTGACCAAAATAATTCCCATTAAGGCGAATCCTCGTACGATGTCCAAGAAATGCACCCGTTCTTTAAGACTCATTGGTTGTCCGTGTTCTACCTTGCTTACATTCATATTAATGCTCCTTTTCATGTATTGGATCTAAAGATAGATCCTTCAATGAATCAATATACAGGCCAATTCTTAATTATTTATGAAGATCCAATTTTTTGAAAATAAATGTGGCAACTTGATGGCAATTGATCATATTCATAAACACTTAAGATTTATGGTGTATCTTTTCACATAGCTAGATGATATATAGTAATAATATATAAGAATGAAGTCATGGAGGATGAGGTGACAGAGATATGACCCATCGAATATTAGTTGTAGAGGATGATCAGGAGATTGGTGACCTGTTGCAGGAATCTCTGACACGTACAGGGTATGAGGTGTTGAGAGCCATGAATGGCAAGCAGGCATTGTATGTTGTAGATGATTCGCTGGATTTGGTGATTTTGGATGTTATGATGCCAGGTATCTCTGGGATCGAAACGTGCCAGCAAATAAGAGCCACCTCAAATGTGCCGATTTTATTTTTGACCGCCAGATCTAGTACATGGGATAAAACCGAAGGATTACTCGCTGGCGGAGATGATTATATGACAAAACCTTTTTCAGAAGAGGAGCTTCACGCTAGGGTCATGGCGCAATTGCGCAGATATACCATCTATCAGGAAAAAAAGGAACAGGAAGAAACCTATTTAGTTGGCGGTAGCCTGAAGGTGAGTGAAGAATTTAATGAAGTGTGGAAAAGTGGGCAGCAAATCAAGTTATCTGATTTAGAATATCGGATATTAAAACTGCTCATGAACAAACGAAACAAAATATTTTCTGCTCAAAATATTTATGAAAGCGTGTGGGGCCAGCCTTATTTTTATTGTTCAAACAATACGGTGATGGTGCATATCCGAAAGCTGCGTGCCAAAATTGAAGATGACCCGGCTCGTCCTGTGTATATCAAAACAGAATGGGGGAGAGGATACCGGTTTGGCACATCGTAAATATACGCTGACCAAAAAGCTGTCACTGCTCATTTTGGTCGCTGCTATCGTAAGTGGTGTTGTCTTTTTGACACTGCAAAAGATCACTGATCACCTGATTGAAGGATATTTAAGTTCGGATGATTACTATAAGGAAGAATCCTCCAGATACATTCAAACATTCAGCCGCTACGTTTCAGAACATGAGCTGACTTCAACGGATCGAAAAGCATTCGGTGAGTGGGTGAAAAAAGAAGATTATATTAATCTCACTGTTTACAAGGATGAAGTGCTTCAATATGACTCGATTTACTCTGCCGCTGACGAATCGGCCTATGGGAAAGAAAAGGAGACCGACTACGCAAAGCGTCATTCTTACCCGGTTCAATTTAGCGACGGAGAAGGTAGGGTTATGGTAGACGGATTTTACTCCTCTCGATATCACGATCTCGCCTTTACACTAGAACTGCTTGGTGCAACACTCATTTTTCTCATGATTGTGCTTGTTGGCATTCGCCGAAGTCTGCGGTACTTGCAAACGATCCGTGAAGAGATTCATATTCTTGAAGGCGGTGAGCTCGATTATGAGATGACAGTGAAGGGGCATGATGAATTGGCCATGATTGCAAAGAGCATTGAGGATTTAAGAACAGCCTTTTTGGACAAGCTTCAGGCTATTGATGATCTGCAGGAAGAGAGCCGCAGCTTGGTGACCGAAATGTCGCATGATATGAGGACCCCGCTGACATCACTCATCATGAATCTTGAATTTGCGAAAAAAGAGGAGGCTCTAGCGGATACCCGCAAGGAGCAATATATAGCGAGTGCGTATGGAAAAGCCCTGCAATTAAAGAATCTGTCTGACAATCTATTTGCTTATTTCCTGCTAGATAAAGAGCACGAGTCAGAGCTTGAAACCGTTGCAGTGAAAGAAGTGATTTATGATCTTCTATCAGATCAGGTCGCCCTGCTGCATCAGGAGAATTTCACGGTCCATATTGTAGGCGAAATGCCGGATAGCTATATTAATGTGAATGTCGAGGAGCTTGGCAGAGTATTTGATAATGTGATGTCTAACTTACGTAAATACGCAGATCCTGAAAAGGACATTCAGATCACTTTTTTATCCGACCAAGATGTCTTTGAAATCCATGTGAGCAATGCGATAAAAAAGACAGACATCATACCGGAAAGCAATGGACTCGGGGAACGAAGCATCAAGCGGATGATGTCCCGAATGCATGGACAGTTTGAAAGTGTAGAAAAACACGATACCTACTACATCGTACTGCGATTTTGGAATACCAAAATGTAGAGAGCAAAAACAACATCATGGAATGGGGAAACAATCTGATGAAACGATTCAACAATTTCCAAAAGGTACCTGATCTTCTGCAAGCCCTTCTGAATATCTGCCTGTTCTTTCTAGCGATTGCGCTAAGCGTACTCTTAATTAGTGAAACATGGTACATCGTGCAATTCGTCTATAAAACATTGTTTAACAAAGGAGAAAGCTATTATGGAATGCTTGGCGAGCTGCTGATCTTCTTTATGTATTTTGAATTTATCGCCTTAATTATTAAATACTTTAAATCCAACTTTCATTTTCCGCTTCGCTATTTCATTTATATTGGCATCACAGCGGTCATCCGTTTGATTATCATTGATCATGAACAGGCCGTATCGACATTCTGGTGGGCACTGGCCATTCTTGCGATGACCTGTGCACTCTTTATCGCGAGCAAAAGAGATACTGCTCATGAGCATGAGGAAGTGAAGTGAGGAAGAAGAAGGACGAGTGGTCAATACTCGTCTTTTTTGTGTTTAAATGAACAGTTTTTGAATATGTGTTGATTAATGAACAATGATTGAAAGATTGACAATTGATGATGATGTATCTAGAAAATATAATATAAATAGACAGGTGTTCATAAATGAATAGATGTATAGAAAAAGTATTCTGTCCAAAGCAGTTAACGGATTCACAAGTTCTTATGTTATGCTTTAGAAAAAGAGAAACCATTCTTTTCCTAGACATTGATTGTCATCATTCTATCTATAGGGGTCGATCGTATGCGAAGTATTCAAAGTTTGTTTGTTGAATGGTTACTTGTACTTACAAAGAAGAAACTAAATGTTGAGGGGTATTTAGAAGAACGAAGAATGGCGAATCAATTACCTTATGTGCTGCCTGAGAAGTTGAAAAAGAAATATCACATCACCAAAAGCAGCACGTTTTCAGTCGATACGTACATGTTGAAATCAGATGTGCAGCCAGATGATCATCAGGTGCTATTTTTACATGGAGGAGGCTATATTGAGCAGCCGCTCGTATGGCATTGGCGTTTCTTGGATCGATTGACGAAGCAATTAAATAGTACGGTGTATGTGCCAGTTTATCCAAAAGCACCGAATCATCAGTATATGGATGCGATCGAGAGTGTTCTCCCAGTTTACCAAGCTCTTTTAGAAAAAGGAACACCAGAAAAAATCGTCATCATGGGTGATTCTGCTGGCGGCGGTTTATCGCTCGCCTTTGCTCAATACTTAGCAAAAAAAGGTCTCCCGCAGCCTGGAAATATGATTCTATTATCACCATGGCTTGATGTGACATTAAGTCATCCTGATATCGCTAAAATGGTTCCAAAAGAGCCAATGCTCAACCTAGATTTACTGATCGAGTCGGGCAAAGCCTATGCAGGTGATACAGATGAAACACATCATTTGATCAGCCCGATCTATGGAGAAATCAAATCGTTAGGACGAATTTCTGTTTTTATTGGCACTCATGAATTCTTTCTCCCAGATGCCCGGAAATTCAAAGAGATGGCAGACAAGCAGGGTGTTCCCATCAACTATATCGAATACCCAAAAATGAATCACGTCTTTCCTGTCTTCCCTATTCCCGAAGCGAACCAAGCGTTAAAACAAATTGTCGCTATTATTGAGAGCAAGACGTTCCCTTTGAGGGATATGACAAAATAGGATGCGAATATGAGAATGGCCAGCAATGCTCTAGCCATTCTCGTTTCTAATTGGAGGATCAAAAGTTAATTATGAACGAAACAGAACCGTTCTCATTTACAAGTATGCAGGAAGCAGCTCCTGTAGCTATTCCAGAAAGACAGTTCATTCAATCACATGACGGCATACGTCTTGCTTATTATCCGTTTTTATCAGAAACAAACACGCAGACCAATGTGATCATCATTCATGGCGGAGGCGCTCACAGCTTGGCTGGTTATGAGCATATTGCCTATACATTGCAGCATGATTTTCACGTGAATGTGTTTTTGCTGGATTTGAGAGGTCACGGACATTCTGGAGGAAAAAAGGGAGATACACCCAAAGTCACTGACGTATGGCAAGATATTTCGCAAGTTGTGGATGTCATCAAACAGCAGCACGAAGGAGCACTTTATCTTTGTGGTCATTCCTCTGGAGCTGGATTGCTGCTTCAATATCTATCTTGGGGTGAAAAAAGAAAAGTAGACGGTTACTTTTTTATTGCTCCTGAATTTGGCTACAAATCTGACACAGCGAAGTCTAATCAAGTCCCTTTTGCCACAGTTCAAGTTTGGAAATTTGTGCTATCTGCGATGACAAAAGGAAGGCTGATGGGGCATTCAGAAGCTGTACGATTTCACTACCCAGCATGGGTGATTGCACAAGATCCACTTCTTTTAACAGGCATTACCATCAATATGTCTCTTGCCTTAACGCCATCTGCACCTCAAAAACAATTTGCAAGGCTGGATCAGCCTTATGGCATGTTTGTTGGAAGCGAGGATGAGTTATACGACGTAGACAAATTTCATCCATATCTGGCGCTTCCAAATCAGCAGGTGAAAAATCAATCTGTTTACCAAGTGATAGAAAACCATACTCATTTGTCCATTTTACTAGAATCGGGAAAAAAGATTGGGCATACAATCCAAATGTGGAAAAGTTCCAATTAACCTGAACAACTAGTCAACACTCTACCTTTTTCTTAAAAATTTACATTGACACCATCCTTTTCTATGATAAAATCATAGTGTGATAATGAGAATCGTTATCAAACGATATGACTACATATAGAATGGATAGGTGAGGTACATGTTCAAAAAATCTTTTTGGTCGCTATTAGTTGTGCTCTCCATCGTATTACTTGCGGCTTGTGGCAGTAATAGCAGTGAAGGCAAGTCAGATAGTAATGAGAAAACAAGAACCGTTGAAAGCGCTATCGGTTCAACTGAAATTAAAGGATCGCCTAAACGTGTGGTGACGTTGTATCAAGGAGCAACTGATGCAGCCGTCGCTATGGGCATTAAACCAGTGGGTGTTGTAGAATCTTGGCTTGAAGCACCTACGTATAAATATTTAAGAGATGATTTAAAGGGTGTCAAAATTGTTGGGCAGGAAACACAACCAAACTTAGAAGAAATTGAAAAGCTGAAGCCAGATTTGATCATTGCATCAAAAATCCGTCACGAGCAAATTTTTGATCAGCTGAAAGAAATCGCTCCAACTGTTGCAACAGAAACAGTGTTCACTTTTAAAGACACAGTGAATTTAATGGGTGAAGCGTTAAACAAGCAAGACAAATCAAAAGAATTGCTGACGAAGTGGGATGACCGTGTCGCTGACTTCAAAGAAAAAGCAAAGAAAGACATTAAAAACTGGCCAATGAGTGTGTCTGTGGTGAACTTCCGTGCAGATCATGCAAGAATCTATCAAACTGGGTTTGCAGGTTCAATTTTAACAGAGCTAGGCTTTGAAGGTCCTAAAAATGTCAAAGATAAAAAGCAAGATATCATTACACTTACAGACAAAGAGAGCATTCCACAAATGGATGCAGATGTGATCTATTACTTCATGGATGATCAGGATAAAGCAGTTGAAAAAGCATATAAAGAGTGGACAAGTCATCCTTTATGGAAGCAGCTTGACGCAGTGAAAGCGAAACAAGTGCATAAAGTCGATGAAATCACTTGGAACATGGCTGGCGGTATCACCGCTGCAAACATGATGCTTGATGATATTTATGATCGTCTAGGGCTTGATAAATAAGTGTAGCAGAGGAGAAAATGTGAAAAACCATTTTCTCCTTTTTCCATAACAGATTGAAAGCGGGAATCAGATGAGAAGTTTATTAAAAAAGGATTCGAGCAAGGCACTGCTATTTGCTGGATTCATCGTATTGATGTTGGTCTTTTTTATGCTCAGTATTTCTCTTGGGCAAACCTCAATTTCCCTCAAAGCCACCATCCATGCGTTTCTTCAGTTTGATGAGTCAGATCCAAACAGTGTCATTGTCATGACATCCAGATTATCAAGAGCTTTAATTGCGACGGTTGTTGGATCAAGTCTAGCGATTTCAGGTGCACTCATGCAGGCATTGACGAGGAATCCGCTGGCTGCACCAGATCTTTTAGGTATTAATGCAGGTGGACTCTTTTTTATTGTGATTTCGATTGTTTTCTTTTCTACCGAGTCGTTAACAGGTTATATGTGGACGGCCTTTTTAGGCGCTGCCATTGCAGGTATGCTCGTCTTTCTTCTAGGCTCCATTGGAAGAGACGGACTGACACCGGTCAAAATTGTACTCGCAGGTGCTGCGATATCTGCTCTGTTTGCGTCCTTTACTCAAGGACTTTTAATCGTCAATGAACAGTCCATTCAAAGCATCCTGTTCTGGATGGCTGGTTCAGTGTCAGGAAGAAGTATAGATATGCTGCTGCCTGTGCTGCCTTATATTCTAGGGGCGACTGTGGTGGCGCTGCTTCTTGGCCGCTCGATCAATGTCCTTTTATCGGGTGATGATATTGCGAAAGGGCTTGGCCAGCGTACGCTTCTTTTGAAGATGACGATGGGGGTACTTGTCATCTTTTTAGCAGGTGGTTCCGTCGCTGTCGCAGGATCCATTGGATTTGTTGGTTTTCTTGTGCCGCATATTGTGAAAAAGCTTGTTGGACCTGACCACCGCTGGGTACTGCCGTATTGTGCCGTTGTAGGGGCGTCGCTTTTACTTGTCGCAGATCTTGCCGCTCGTTTTCTGATCATGCCGCAGGAAGTACCGATTGGTGTCATGACGGCGGTAGCTGGAGCGCCTCTATTTGTTTATCTCGTGCGCAAGGGGTTGAAGACAGGTGGCTAAAACATATACAGTGCGTTCAAAGGGCGGGCGCATTTCATTTCAATTTTCAAAGCGGACGTTTTTAATTTTACTATTATTGACAGGTATTGCCTTTGGTTTATTTATTCTGAGCCTTTGTATGGGCAGCCGGTTTATTCCGCCTACGGATGTGCTGCTGCATATCTTCGGACAAGGCGAGGGAAATACGTTTGTATTAAATACGCTGAGGATTCCAAGGACCCTGCTTGCGGTTTTAGTGGGAGCGGCACTTGCGGTATCGGGGCTTATTTTACAAGGTCTTATTCGAAATCCGCTTGCATCGCCTGACATCATAGGAATTACGAGCGGTGCGTCGTTTGGCGCCATTATGTTCATCGTCTTTTGGATGGGCACTGTGCCTATTGCTTATCAGTCGTTGTGGGCCATTGCAGGCGCTTTTGCGGTATCATGCCTGATTTATTTGCTTTCATGGAAAAAAGGCGTCAAGCCGATCACGCTCGTCTTGATGGGGATTGGGATTTCCGCCATTATGAAGGCGTGTGTGACGTTTACTCTTGTGCTCAGCGATACGATGACCACGACCAAGTCATACATCTGGCTGACGGGCAGTTTATATGGTTCTACAATGAAGGACGTCATCGCAATGCTTCCTTGGGTATTGATGATTTTACCGATTGTCATGGTGCTTGCAAGAACGATGAATGTGAAGGAGCTTGGAGATGACCTTGCAACAGGTCTCGGGGTCAAGGTTCAGGCGAAGCGGTTATTCTTTCTACTGATGAGTGTGACATTAGCCGGTATTGCCGTTGCATTCGCAGGTGGTATTGAATTTGTTGGACTGATGGCGCCACATGTGGCAAGGATGATCATCGGTCGTTCCTTTATTGCGCTTGTTCCAGCATCTGCGCTTGTTGGAAGTATTCTCGTGATGCTGGCAGACTTAGTTGCGAGAACGGCCTTTCTCCCGTTAGATGTCCCGGCAGGTGTGTTTACGGCGGCAATTGGTGCACCGTTCTTTATTTATTTGTTATATCAACAGCGAAATCGTTAAACGAAAGATGGGGGTTTTGACATGAAGCCAGAGTGGGTTGAGAGAGAATTACTTGATTTCGGGGTACACATCACAAATGGACCAATGACATCTGATCGCACACTTGCTGCGCTTTTTTCAGAAGCATCTATCAGACGTTTATTAGAAGCTGAAAAGGAAGCGATGCATGCACCGAATATAGCAGTGGCGGCGTCCATGTTTTCAAAACGCTATGCCTATTTAGCTGTTAGTTCTACTTTGTACTTGATGACGATGTATGATGCTGTCTATCGGTTTTCACCAGAGGCGTGTGTCTTTAGAGAAGATCGTAAAATTGAGCTAGATGAAACGCTCTGTTCATTTGTTCAGTCAGAAGGAGATCGTCATGAGTGGAGAGAGCAGGTCGTCCGCACGCTATTTACGCAGTGTGTCACACCTCTTTTAGATGTATTGAAACGTACTTCAAGACTTCCGTATTCAATTTTATGGGAAAATGTAGCGGTACGTATCAATTCTCTTTACCGTAGCATGATGCGAGAAACGGAAGAGCCTAAAATGAAAGAGCGCGTACGGGAGGATTATTTGTTTCTGAAGAAGGCATCGGGTGATCTTTTCGGAGCGAAGCAAAATCCTTTTCAGCACAGCTTAAATTTAGATGAAAGTTTGCTAGACACATCAAATCGAAAGACTTGCTGTATGTATTATAAGCTTGAGAAAAAATCAGAGAGCCTTGATTATTGTCTCGTCTGTCCGCTTGAAAAAAAGAAAGGCACTGCTTGCTCATAGCAGTGCCTCTCTTTTTTATTCCCAAATATCTCTTACCCATTCAGGGTGATCAATAAAAGGATTGCGATTGTGCTGGTACGTTTGATAGATGATTTCGTTACGATTCCGTTCGATTTGATCGACTGGATCTTGCTTGTGCCATTTCAATAGGACAGACATTTTGCCGTGAAGAGGGGCGCTTCCATTATTCACTTTGTTGTTCAATTCTAAATCTGGGAAATGATCATCACCTTCATATCGGACGGCCATATAAAAGAGCATTCTTGCTACATCTCCTTTCACCCGGCTATGAGGTTCAAATGAGTCGTTGTCGTAGAAGTTGCCCGGCGCTCCCTTGTATTCATTTCCGCCTATATCAAAATCTAAATTTCCTCGTGTGCTATTCGTTTGTACGTCTGTTGCCCGAAGGTGATGGAGATCTGTACCAGGTCCTTGGCTCGTCCCAAAATTGCCGTGAGATTTAGCCCACACATGCTCCCGGTTCCACTGTCCCACGTTTCCTCCATTTGCTTGCTTTGACCTGGAGATACCGCTATAGAGCAAAAGCACATTGCTTGGATTTTTTGGATCTTCATCCGTTTTCTTTAATGCATCCCAAACCTGACTGTAGGATAGCTGCGTATGATCATCAATAATATCGTGTAATGCTTTCTTAAGAGCAGGCCCAGATTTGCCAGCAGCAGATTGGTAATAGGAATCAATTTGACTTGAAGCGGTTGTTTTCGCTTGTTGAGCAGATGTTTCGGTTTGTAGCTGTAACGGGGAAAAGGTGATGGTTTGACTCGGTTCATTCAGAGTAAAGCCTTGAGCATTTGCAGCGGGAGGCAGCGGAGCGGCAAATGTACCGAAAATCATAATTCCGGCGGCCACAGTTCCAAATAAAGATTTTTTCATTCTATTTCCTCCTTCATAGGGAATGTATACTCTTTAGTTCTATCATATTGCCATAAAGAAATAAATGGATTTATCGTAAATTTTATGTAACCAATTCGTAAGAAAAGAGATTGCTATTTTATCAGCATTGCTGTATAAGTGGGCATATAAGGATGGACACAGCAAGGGAGAGGATGGATAACGTGAAAGAACTACACACACCTACTAGAACCATTATGACACCAGGACCTGTCGAAGTAGATCCGAGAGTCCTTCGAGTGATGAGTACACCAATTCTTGGCCAATTTGATCCTGCATTTACAGAGATCATGAATGAAACGATGACCTTATTACGATCACTTTTTCAAACAGAAAATGAATGGGCTTATCCAATTGATGGGACGTCCCGCTCAGGACTTGAAGCTGTGCTTGCCAGTGTGATTGAGCCCGGAGATGTGATGCTTGTTCCGGTCTTTGGACGCTTCGGTCATTTGCTGATTGAAATTGGGCAGCGCTATGGTGCTGAGGTACATACAATGGAATGTGAATGGGGAACGGTTTTTAAGCAAGACGACATCATCGCAGAGATGCATCAAGTCAAGCCGAAAATTGTTGCGATGGTTCATGGTGAAACATCTACCGGAAGATTACAGCCGCTTGAGAAAATTGGTGAAGCATGCCGAGCGCTTGATGCGCTTTTTATTGTAGACGCTGTGGCGACAATTGGTGGTGTCGAGGTCAAGGTAGACGAATGGAAAATCGATGCGGCAATTGGGGGCTCGCAGAAATGCTTGTCTGTTCCATCAGGGATGTCACCGATCACATATAATGAACGAGTGGCTGACGTCGTACAATCGAGAAAGAAAGTAGAAAAAGGGATTGCAACACAGGACGAACTGCAAAAACAGGTAGACATTTCTCCAATCAAAAGCAATTACTTTGATCTAAGCCAGCTGCAAGATTATTGGAGCCCGAGGCGCTTAAATCATCATACAGAAGCGACAACGATGCTTTATGCACTGAGAGAAGGGGTTCGACTTGTGCTAGAGGAAGGTCTGGAGGAACGTTTTCAGCGCCACTTGTTTCATGAAAAGGCTTTATTGGCAGGACTTGAAGCGATGGGGCTTGAATTATTTGGTGATCCAGACTGCAAAATGCCAGTCGTGACGTGTATCGTCATTCCAAGTGATATCGACGGAGAAGCGGTCCGGGCTGATCTTCTTCATCATTTTGGAATTGAAATTGCGAGTTCATTTGGGCCTCTTGCAGGACGGATATGGAGAATTGGCTCAATGGGCTATAGCTGCCGAAAGGAAAATATTCTATTTGTTTTAGCAGGCCTTCAAGCCATCTTGATGAAGTATGGAGCAGCTATCAATTGTGGCGCTGGGTTACAGGCGGCTCTTTCCATCTATGAACAAGCTGAATAAAAAAGGGATTCTCAAAATACTCGCCACCAGCGGGTATTTTTTATTTGGGAAAAAACGCTGTTTTTTGAAAAACTAGACTTATAGAGAGCGATATCGCTATACTGAAGAAGTTCTTATCATTTTTGTCATCATTTTCATTTATTTTGAAGAAAGAGGTTTTAATATGAAAAAAATGGGCAGATTGTACATTTTGATGCTCAATATTTTTATTGCCATGCTTGGATTTGGTCTGATCGTTCCTGTCATGCCAAGTTATATTGAAGCCTTTGGCGCAACTGGAAAAACACTTGGTTTCCTCGTTGCTGCAACTGGCCTCACACAATTTGCTTTATCACCCGTCGCTGGAGCGCTGACTGATCGGTTTGGACGCAGAAAATTGATTATTGCCGGGATTGCCGGCTTTACGATTGCCCAGTTTATTTTTGCATTTGCCGATCAGCTTTGGATGCTGTTTGTGTCTCGGTTTTTAGGCGGAGCTGCTGGTGCGCTGCTGATGCCCGCCATGTTTGCCTACATTGCTGATATCACAAGTGAAAAGGATCGAGGGAAAGGAATGGGGCTATTTAGTGCAGCAATGACGTTAGGCTTTGTCATTGGACCGGGTGTTGGGGGTTATTTGGTTGAGTTTGGGATTGCTTTTCCTTTCCTCATCGCTGGTTCCTTTGCAGCCCTGTCGACGCTGTTGTCTTTCTTGTTTTTACCTGAAACTTTAACAAAGGAAAAGCAGGAAGAAGCACGATTGAATAAAGAGCTTCATTTCAATCCTTTTACGCAGATGATTCAGGCTTTAAAAACACCATACGGTTTTTTGTTTATCTTGGCCTTTGTTTTGAATTTCGGAATCATTCATTTTGAATCGATCTTTGGCTTATATGTCGACCAAAAACATGGCTTTACACCGAAGGATATTGCATTTGTCATTACAGTAGCAGGACTTGCGGGTGTCATCGTTCAAGGTGCTTTAGTAAATACCTTTGTGAAACGATTTGGCGAAATGCGTGTCGTCCGTTATGCCCTTTTAGCTGCGGCATTTATGCTGATCGCCTGCCGCTTTGCTCCTTCCTTTTGGCTCATTTTTACGGGCTCCATTTTATTTTTATCAGCCACCTCGTTTGTTCGTCCAGCTCTCAATACATTACTTTCTAAAATGGCAGGGAATCAGCAGGGGGTAGCAGGCGGCCTCAATACCTCCTTTATGAGCCTTGCGAATATCGTCGGGCCAAGTCTTGCGGGTATTTTATTTGATGTGAATATTGAGCTCCCATTTATGTTTGGAACACTGGTGCTTTGTATGAGTTTCATTGCTTCTATTTTATGGGCGAAAAAAGCGCAGCAACATTCCCATGCCGTATCGTAATGACAGCATAGAAAAAACCGATCAGCACAAATGGATCGGTTTTTTTCGTCATCGCTCATACTTCACAACTGGTGATTTTTCTTTATGCAACGCATGAATCAATGCATCGTCTACATGCAAATGCTCTTTCACTAATTGAGGAGGGGTTAAGGCCATCCATTGGTTCAATGAAATATCAGCAAATCGATCGCTTTTAAACATTTCTAGAAACCAAAGGCTCGTTTGCCCGATATTTTGTATGTAATGCCCCATCCCGAAAGGAACATAACCAACATCACCTGCTCTGTAATTAAAAGTGCGAGCTGTCCCGCCTGCCCCAAAAACCGTCATTTTGGCTGTACCGGTTAAATAGTATTGCCACTCATCATTATTCGGGTGCCAGTGCATTTCTCTCATCCCGCCAGGTTTTACCTCCACAAGTGCAGCAGCAATGGTTTTAGATACTGGAAAATTGCGTGAGTCGACGATTCGCACGGTTCCACCAGAGGTCACGATTGGTTTTTGACGAAGGAGCTGGTGGGTAAATGGCGGTTTGATGCCGCCGTATGGATCAGAGACTGTTTGGCTTTCAATAGATGCCGGTGAAGAGCCTTGAAACATATAGCGCTGTTTATGTGGAATGCGGTCAAACAGCTTGATTGGCACGCCGAAATTAGTAGAAAGAATGTTTTTTGGTGTATGAGCAAACCAGTCTGTGATGGTGAACGTATCAAATTCAGAAAAAGCACCATCATCAAACACAAGGAGAAACTCACAGCCATCCTCAAGACCTTGAATGGAGTGCGGAATACCGGGCGGGAAATACCACAAGTCTCCTTCTTCTACATCAGCGATCATATTCCGTCCTTCTGCATCTACAGATGTGATCCGGGCTTTACCTAAAATCATATACGCCCATTCCGCCTGCTTATGCCAATGAAGCTCACGAACACCTCCGCGCGTAAGCCGCATGTTCACACCAGCAATCGTTGTTGAAACAGGCAGCTCTCGCTCGGTAATTTCCCTCGACCAGCCGCCATGATTCAAGTGCATATGTGTATCAGAATATGAAAATTTTAAATTAGGAATCGTCCCCGCATCCGTTTTAGGGGGAACGAACATATCTGGGTTCTCCATATCGCGCAGAACGTCTCGCGGGCCTAAATCGGTTGCGCCGGCTCCATCGTCTCGAATCGGTTGCGGGATGTGACGAATCTCCTCATCCATTTGACACCACTCCTTGTCATTCACATTTCTCCTCCAAAATATATGAGACGTAAGAAAAAAAGATTCAATCCGAATCGGATGAAAGGTGCTTTTGAATACGCAAAGCTAAGCGCAAGCGCAATGTTGCGTCAGGATCTTTTAGGCTGATCTGAAGCAGTTCTTCACATTTCTCCAGTCGATATATCACGGTGTTGCGATGAACAGATAAACGCTTGGCTGTTTCTGAAATGTGGCAATGTGTTTCGACATAAACAGATAAGGTGTGGAGAAGGTTTGGATCGACTTGTGGTTGTTCATATAATGGGTGGAGATACCGCTCATAGAATATTGTTAAATCTTTTGGTGGGATGAGCTTCAGTAAATCTGACACATCTTTTGCTTGATAGAACTGAATATATTCAGCTCTTAATGAGAGCTGGCCTGATTGCAGAGCATGGACAGCTTCACTGAATCCTTTTGGCAGATCGGTGATGAGATAACCGCTTAAGCTCACACCAAAGGAAATGGTGGCATTCACATGTTGTTTAATAAGGATCTGCATTTGTTTTAAAAAAGAGCAGATCGATTTGTTCATTGCCAGCCAGCCGCCAGTCTCTTCTATAAGGAAGATGCCGATATCTCCTTTGACAAAAAGAAAGGCGGGAAATGGACAGTGCGAAAGGGTGCTTTCAAGTAAAGCAAACACATCATCTACAAGGGTTTGCTGCTTAAGGAAACAAGTGAAATGACTGCTCTGATCAAGTTGACAGACGATACATAGATAGGGAATCGTTGTGTTTAATCCAAACATGCGTGCCAGGCAGGCGACATCTTGCTCTGAGGAAATCGTTCCCTCCATCCATTTGCGAAACCATTCATTTTTGGCTCGCCCTGTAGATTGCTTGATGGCATGTTGTTTGATACGTGAAATGGACATGGCATTTACAGCTTGTACAATGGTCAAATGTAGCTCCATATCGTCTTGAGGATGAATGAAGGCGGGAACGACTAAATAATCATAAGCTTGTTCGTTTATATAGATAGGAAAAACAGAAACGCTTTCTTTTGAATGAACCATAGAAAAATAATGCTGCTGCGTACTGTGAAACAAGCGGAGCATTTGTATCCAATCTGGGTTTGTCATACCTTGGGGTGAGGTGAAAAGAATACGTCCATACTGATTGATCAAATAGACAGGCTGATGAATTCTTTGGGCCACTTTTTGCAATACTTCAACATGATGATCGACAATGTTCATATCCACTCATTCTCCTTTTTTTAGAGCTGAAGCCTTTGGTGAAGATGAATAAAAAAATGGACAATCGCTGTCAAAGTCTCTGATATAAATGTTATGTTATCAGCTCCATTCAATTTAGATAGAAAGTTGTCATTTAATATCACAAAAAAGATGGCAGAGCAAAATCACGTCACATCAGTCATCTTCATTCAGAAAAATGGGTAAATATGATATGTTGTAGACAGAAGAATTTCTTTCAGAAAGATGGGTATCCCAAGAAACAAAGATTTTCAATGGGAAAATCCGTTTAGACAAGCAAGTGGCAAGAGGTGAGATAGATGATTTATATCGGATTAACTGGCTGGGGCGATCATGACAGTCTGTACCCGCCGAGAATCGGCAGCTCTCAAAAGCTGTTTCACTACGCATCAACGTTTCCCATTGTGGAACTGGATGCAAGCTTTTATGCTGTTCAGCCTGAGCGCAACCATGAAAAATGGATAAAAGATACGCCAGACGCCTTTCAATTTGTCGTGAAAGCATATCAAGGAATGACCGGGCATCAACGAGGCGAGATCCCGTTTGCTTCAAAGGAAGAAATGTTTGATGCCTTTATTCTTTCACTGACTCCTCTCATTCGAGCAGGGAAACTGGCGATGGTTCTGTTTCAATTTCCACCATGGTTTGATTGCAAAAAGGAGCACGTCCACTATTTAAGATGGTGTAAGGAGAAGATGGGGGACATTCCTTGTGCACTTGAATTCCGAAACCGGACTTGGTTTTCAGACGAGTTTTATGAACAAACCTTATCCTTTATGGAGAAAGAAGGGTGGATTCATTCCGTCTGTGATGAACCGCAAGTCGGAGAAGGGTCTATACCGCCAGTCATAAAAGCCACACACCGTGACAAAACATTGGTCCGTTTCCACGGAAGAAATAAACAAGGCTGGCTTCACCCGGCAGATCATGAGAACTGGCGTGAAGTTCGTTACTTATATTTATATAATGAAGCTGAACTAAAGGAATGGAAAAAGAACCTCGACATCCTGCATCAGCAGTCGAAAGATGTATATGTCGTATTTAATAATAACTCAGGCGGAGATGCGGCAGCGAATGGCCAGCAAATGATTGATTTGCTGGATTTGACGTATTCAAGCTTATCCCCGAAGCAGTTAGATTTATTTAGTTAAACGAGAGCTGCGGCTTTCAACTTGAACGAGACGGTTCAGTGACAACTTGAGGGAGAGATCAACATGCTGCAGAAGCTATGGTTATATCATACAAACGACTTGCACAGCCACTTTGAAAATTGGCCAAAAATCGCAGCTTATATTGAAGAAAAGCGTCAAGTTCACGATCAGATGCTCTTATTTGATATTGGCGATCATATGGATCGAGTAAACCTTGTATCAGAAGCGGATTATGGAAAAGTGAATGTCAAACTCCTCAATCAGCTTGGCTATGATGGCGTCACAATTGGTAATAATGAAGGCATTACGTTGCCTCATGAGCAGCTCGACCAATTGTACAAAGACGCGCAATTCCCGGTGATTTTATCTAATTTATTTGAAAAAGGCAAAAGACCATCGTGGGCAAAGCCTTATGAAGTGATCACATTGAAGAATGGACTGAAAATCGCCATCTTAGGGGTGACCATTGCGTATACACCTGTCTATGAAAAGCTGGGCTGGGACATTACAGACCCATTTGAGAGCATACGGGAGATGCTGCAAGAAGTGAAAGGACAAGCCGATGTCATTGTTCTTCTTTCCCATCTAGGCATCATCCATGATCGAGAGGTAGCTCATGACTTCCCGGAAATCGACATCATCTTAGGTTCACATACGCATCATCTTTTAGAACAGGGCGAGATGGATAATGGCGTTCTTCTTGCTTGTGCTGAAAAGTATGGGCATTATATTGGCTGTGTCGAGCTGACCATTGATACAGCGAGTAGCGAGCTCATCGAGAAAAAAGCGACGGTGCAATCAGTGGACCAGCTGATCAGTGAATCCGATAAAGCGATCACGACTTTACAGAAAGCTGAAAGACGAGCGAAGTCACTCATGCAGGAAAAAGTGACATCCATTGAATCAAAGCTCGAAACAAAGTGGTTTGATGACTCCCCGCTTCCGCAGCTTTTAACAGATGCCATTAAAGAATGGTGCGAGGCAGATATCGGCATGATGAATGCAGGGATGGTGCTTGATTCATTAGAGGCTGGCATCGTCACAAGAGAGGACATTCACCGGATATGCCCGCATCCCATTAATCCAATCAGGGTGATACTTACTGGGAAGCAATTGATCGAAACAGTGTCTCGTGGCTGTGAAGAAAAAATGGAACAGCTACGCATCAAAGGCTTTGGCTTTAGAGGCGAACTGATGGGGAAAATGCTATACAGCGGTTTGACTTATTCATTAGAAGAGGGCGAAACCAAACGAGTAAAAGATGTCTATGTAAACGATCAACTCGTCAAAGAAGATGATTCTTATACGGTTGGCACAGTGGATATGTATACACTTGGCTCTCTTTTTCCTCATATACGTGACCATGAACACATTGAATATTTCATGCCGGAATTTTTACGTGATGTCCTGAGCTGGCGATTGAAGGACGCCAAGTGAAATCCGCTCCAGCCTAACAACACTTGCCCTCCTTTCACATAGATTGTGTTGAAGGGAGTGAAGGGATATGGTGAATTTAACACCTATTACAATTGATGGCCATTCCTTTACAGCCGTCACCGTCAAACTGCCAAAGACCAATTTCATGGCAGTGACAAATGAGCATGGTTATATTATGTGCGGTGCACTTGATGTCGGGCTCTTAAATGAAAAGCTTGCAGATAGAGGAATCATCGCAGGAAGAGCAGTCGGTGTAAGAACCATCGAGCAATTGCTGGATGCACCTTTAGAATCTGTGACATATGCCGCTGAGTCACTCGGCATTCATGCTGGCACAATTGGAAGAGATGCATTATTAAAAATGGTGAAATAAAATGTACAGATGATTCCTATCCCCCCGCCTGTCTGCATACACTTGTAATGGAGAAGGGGGGATTTTTTATTGAGATTGAACCGCCGTTATCGCCCCTATAAAAAGGGCCCTCTGCCATTTCGTTACGTCATGCTGCTTGCCGTATTATTTTTTGTGCTCTCAACTGTCATTAGCCTATTCTTCATCAATCGTTCCATTAAACCAACGTTGATTCACATTGCTGAACTAGAAACAGAACGAATCGCCAATCATCTCATCCAATATTCTGTTCAGGATTTTGCAGATGATCAGGAGAATATGAAAGATATGGTTGTGATGAATACAAGTGAGAACGGAAAAGTGACAACTATCGACTTCAATGCGCAAGCAACATCGAAAGCAATGGCTGACCTGTCACGTCACCTTCAAAAAAATCTAGAGGACATTGAAAAGGGGAATTTTCAAAAAGAGGCAAAAGAAGCATTAAAGGATCAAACAGATGGACATGACGGCATTATATATAACATTCCGCTTGGGCAAGCGTCCGGAAATGCACTTATCGCCAACCTAGGACCAAAAGTACCTGTACGATTCAGTGTCATTGGTGACCCGCATACGGACGTTGAAAAAAACATCAAGCCATATGGCATCAACAATGCCTTGATTGATATTAGTGTGCTCATTGAGGTGAAGGTGAGAGTCATCATCCCATTCGCCTCAGAAACCATCGTCGTCAAAAATTCCGTGCCTGTCTCCATCCAAGCCGTTCAAGGAGACGTCCCAGATTATTATAATGGCAGCGGAACAAATTCAGGCGCACCATCGATTGTTCTGCCAGAGAAAAAGGAGAAGAAAGAATAACAGCCCAATGGACGAATTGGGCTGTTTTTTTCATACGCTGTGATTGCATATAGTGTTTTTGTGATGAACGTTTTGTTGTTACGAAACAGACAGTCTTGTCCTTGCATCATTTTCATCGGTGATATAGGTCACGTCTTCAAATCCACATTCAACTGCATTCTTGTATAGGCATTCGAGTGTTCCCTTATTTTTGCAATAGATCGTGACATAGGAGCAATCGGCCACCAAAAGAACAAGCTCGCATTGGCTTTCAATAAATTCTTCAAAGGTCTTAATATGAGACAATGTCCCTTTTGGATATGCTTGTAAATCGGCGAAAATCATATAATACGTCTTGTTTTCAATGAGGTGTTTGAGTTCTATACCGTCCATTTCTGTTTTACCTTCAGGAAAAAGTTCTTCATCTTTTTCGCCATCAACTAGTATATTCGAGTCTTCGGTATCGATTCGCCAGCTGAATTTGGTGATGTCGATCGGTTTTAGCACTTCTCCAAGGAAGACTCCGTATTCATTTAGAATGGTAAAGGTCATTCCTCTTTTCAAAAAACAACCCCCTAACTCTTTGTGAAGTAGTCTTTCATTGGCTCATCATATCCTAATTAACCAGTTGATTCCATACGGATTACATGTCATGATAAATGTTCATTGTTTTACTTTTTTAAATAGTGATAGCTATCCTGAAGGCTGATTTTTCACGATCGTCTGTTATGAAAGTGAGAGGAGGATTTGATTGATATGAAGAAAATTTATGTAAGCGGGTTTTGTTTTTTGGTATTTGCCATTGTATTTAGTGCTAAATATATGTCAGCATCGATATTATTAGCTGGGAGTGACAGTTTGAGTGTCGACTTATTTAGAGGGATGTTTGACATGATTCCACTTGAAGTAACAGTTGTGTATCTCCTTTTTTTCATTATGGGGATTCTTTTTTTAGTTTTAGGATTGAAAGAAAAGCATAAGCAGTAATTGCTTAAGCATGATTTCCGGGGAAATGTTGATACATATCAAAAGGAGAAGCAAGCGGTATCGCTAAACTTCTCCTTTTATTTAATGACGTTTCCGCTCGGCTCTTTCCCATGCCCTTAAATGAGGGTAAGGATCAAACGACCATTCAGTTCGTCCATTGTCTTTATACATGCCGTAATGAAGGTGTGGCGGGAATTTTCCTGCTGTGCCAGGTGGACCGTAACCGGAGCTTCCGACTGATCCGATGACTTGACCAGGTTCTACAATCTGCCCAGCTTTGAGTCCTTTAGCAAAGCCATTTAAGTGGGCAAAATAATGATAATGATTATGAATATCTCGAATGCCGATCCGCCAGCCGCCAAAGCGGTTCCAGCCTTTCATTTCAATCACGCCGTACGATGTCGCACGAACAGGAAGACCGTAATGAGCAAAAAGATCAGTGCCCTCATGAATTCTTCTGCCTCCAAAGCCTCTCGCATCACCCCATGTACTCCTGTAGCTGTAGTCAGCGCCAACCGGAAGAGGAAACGCATGCTTTCCAAGGTCAAGATGGCCGTAATGCTGATAGAGCTTCATAAAAGATGAAATGATTCCAACGGTTTGATCACGTCCGTAATAATCCCACAGCGCGATTTTTAATTGGTCGATGCTGCTGCCGTAATGAAGCAAGTATTGAGCAAACGTGAACAGGACATCTTCATCGTTATCGATTTCCGCTTTTCCATCCCCATTTCCATCAAGCCCAATACCGTCGAACACTTTAATGCTTAATGGTGAGGTATCTTGCTTATTTGGATTTTCTGGTCCTATCCACATTTCCCGGGGAATGTAGATGCCAATCACACCTGTTTGTTTTGGTAAATCTCTTCTGCTTTTGCGTATATTGTGTTCATACTGATCAACCGCAGCAAGTACATACCACGGGACCTGTGTGGTGATGGCGATCTTTTCATACAGTGCCATTCGCTGTTTTAATTCATCAGGCTGTTTGTTTGCCCCTTGTGCATGGACTGATGCGGGAATCATTGAAAGAGCGATGATGATCGCTAAAACCACTTTCACAAACATCCATCTCCTTTCTTCGAACATCTCTTCTACCGTTTAGTGTGGTTTGATCACGTTATTTCATAAGAAGAAAATGTTAGTAATTTTCTTCTGTTATTTTAGGAGTCTTTTGGGTATTTTTGCAGCTCATTCCCTTGTTGTTCAATCTGTACTATGTTAAAGTGTCTAAAGAAAAGGCCTTAGGCCGAAGATTCAATTTTTTGCGGCAACAGCTGCATCCATCGTATATAGCAGGAAGATGATTGTATATGCACCTTTAACGAATTCATATGGAGATGATGGAATTGGCAAAGAAGGAAGAGCACGTAAGAAAACCGGACTGGCTTAAAATTAAGCTGAATACGAATGAAAACTATACCGGTTTGAAAAAAATGATGCGGGAAAACAACCTGCATACCGTTTGTGAGGAAGCGAAATGTCCGAATATTCACGAATGCTGGGCAGTGAGAAGAACTGCTACATTTATGATCCTCGGATCTGTTTGTACGCGCGCATGCCGTTTCTGTGCGGTGAAAACCGGACTTCCTACTGAATTAGACTTGCAAGAGCCAGAACGCGTGGCAGATTCAGTGGCTTTAATGAATTTAAAGCACGCTGTTATAACAGCGGTTGCAAGGGATGACCAAAAAGATGGCGGAGCAGGCGTATTTGCTGAAACTGTTCGTGCCATTAGAAGAAAAAGTCCATTCACAACAATTGAAGTTCTCCCTTCAGACATGGGTGGCAATTATGATAATTTGAAAACGTTAATGGATACACGCCCTGATATTTTAAATCACAATATTGAAACAGTACGCAGGTTAACACCAAGAGTTCGTGCACGGGCTACATACGATCGTTCATTGGAATTCTTGCGTCGTGCAAAAGAAATGCAGCCTGACATTCCAACGAAATCAAGCATTATGATTGGACTTGGTGAAACGAAGGAAGAAATCATTGAAGTTATGGATGATCTTCTTGCCAATAACGTTGACATCATGGCAATTGGTCAGTATTTACAACCGTCGAAAAAGCATTTGAAAGTGCAAAAATACTACCATCCAGATGAGTTTGCAGAGCTGAAGGAAATTGCCATGTCAAAAGGCTTTAGCCACTGTGAAGCTGGACCGCTTGTCCGTTCTTCTTATCATGCAGACGAACAAGTAAACGAAGCGTCTAAGAAGCGTCAGGCGCAAGCATAACAAAGAAAACGCCAGAGCTCTCTGGCGTTTTTTCTCGTATTAATTTTGGCCGTAAGGTGTGTTTCGTCTCATGGTCCGATCTGAATTCGTCATGCCATTGGCATCTTCTTTAGTTGAAATATCTCCGCCTTGAGGAGAGTATTTCATTTGTTGAATCGTTTTTGTTAAAATTTGATCAAAATCACGTGAATTGGTTTGAAGACGTGAAAAATTGGCAATGGATTGAAAGTGCTCTGGGTTATCAGAGACGTACACATGATAATAACGAGGGAGAACAGAAACCGCTGTTTTTTTCACTTGATCGGCTGATTCATCTCGGTTTTTGTTGCCTGTTCGATACACAATGAGGGCATCCTCGTCTGTGACAAGTGTTGCTGCATCCTTTATATTTGGCAGCTGGATGGCTAAACTTGTAATCACGTGGGCAAGGTGCTCACGATTTAAAGCAGGGGTTCTTTCCTTCTGATCGGTTACTTGCTGGCGCTGATAACGAACATAGCCTGCTCGATTCGTATCTGCTTCTGGCATGTTGGAATTATTTCCTTCATGACGATCAGACAGGCGGATTGTCTTGCTGGAAGAATCTTCATCCACTTGCCGGTTCATGCCTGATTGAAAGCCGCACCCGCCTAAAAGCATGCATAGGAGAATAGTGGCTGTCAGTTGTTTTATCATAAATGTGACCTCCTTTTTTCTTTAGCTTCGGCTAAATCGGAAAAAACATGCTTTAGCAATTGATGGAGTTGTTCCAATGAATTATCATTAAAGGTGGATCGTTTAAAAAGAGGTGAGAAGATGATCGTCATTCAGAATGCTACCTTTGATCTTGTCAGAGAAATCAAAGACGGCTTTGATGAGGAAGCGTTTAAAGCAAGGTACTCAGATATTTTAAATAAGTATGATTATATTGTGGGGGATTGGGGCTACAACCAGCTAAGGCTGAAGGGGTTCTTTGATGACCAAAACCAAAAGGCCACATTCGATACAAAAATCAGTACACTCGATGAATACATTTATGAATACTGTAATTTTGGCTGTGCCTATTTTGTCTTAAAGCGGATTAGAAAATAACGCAAAGGGGAGCGTCATGATGTATTTCGTAGACAGAAAGAAGATTGAAGAGACATTACGTTTTTTTGAGGAGCAATATGATTTGATGCGCAGTCATCAAACATGGTCAAGCCCTTTAGAAAAAAAAGCGCTGGAACGAATTGTTCATTTGCTCGTCGAATGTATTCTTGATACAGGAAATGATATGATTGACGGCTTTATCATGCGGGACCCAGGAAGCTATGACGACATCATGGATATTCTTGTGGACGAAAAGGTTGTACCAACAGAAGAAGGCACTCACCTGAAAAAACTGGTCTCGTGCCGTAAAACACTTGTTCAGCAATACCAAGAAGTGGTTCATCACGATTTGTTGCAGGTCATCAGTGAGGTAGAACAGGCGCTGCAAGTCTTCCCGAATCGAATTCGCACTTACTTGGAGCAGGAGCTTGGACCAGTATCAGCGTTTAAATAAACCATTGGAGTTGTAAGCAGCATGAAATACAAAGGCTATTTAATTGATTTAGACGGGACGATGTATAAAGGAACAGAAAAGATTGAAGAGGCGGGGCAATTTGTTCACAAGTTAAATGAGTTGAACATCCCTTATTTGTTTGTCACGAATAACTCTTCACGCACACCGAAGCAAGTAGCAGAGAAACTGGTTTCATTCGATATTCCAGCAACGGAAGAGCAAGTCTTTACAACAAGTATGGCGACGGCAAACTATATCGCAGAACAAAAGAAAGATGCCTCGGTGTATGTGATCGGAGAAGAAGGCATTCAGCAGGCCATCGAAGAAAAAGGCTTGTCGTTTGGTCAAGAAGACGCTGATTTCGTTGTCGTTGGAATAGACCGCGGTATTACATATGAAAAACTAGCGGTAGGAGCCATTGCGATCCGTCAAGGTGCACAATTTGTTTCAACAAATGGAGATATTGCCATTCCGACAGAAAGAGGGCTGTTACCTGGAAATGGATCGTTAACATCTGTGCTGACGGTTACAACAACAGTGCAGCCAACATTTATCGGAAAGCCAGAGTCTATCATTATGGAACAGGCCATGCGGGTGCTCGGGACAGATGTGTCAGAGACGCTCATGGTGGGCGATAACTATGATACCGATATTATGGCAGGGATGAATGCAGGGATGGATACACTGCTTGTCCATACAGGCGTCACGACAAAAGAGCTGCTTCAGAAATATGACAAACAGCCAACCTATGTCATTGATTCATTATCTGAGTGGATTGAACGATTATCTTAATGAAAAGAGGACAAGCGTGAGACGCACGTCCTCTTTTGTGTTTTATTCTGCATTTCTCGCACTATGTGCCAGTCTGCTTGATGCTGCCGCAGCAATAGCACCGACAATGTCATCTAAAAAGGTGTGGCATTCGCCTGAGGATTTATCGTTGAGTTTCCCAAGAATCCCTGGTTTTTCTTTATCGATATATCCGTAATTCGTAAAGCCGATGGAGCCATAAATATTAACGATGGCAAAGGATAAAATTTCATCCACACCATATAGACTTTCATCTGTTTCAAGAATAGATTGCAGCGGTTCTGTCAGCTTTTTTTGCTCAGCGAGAACATCTAGTTCAACGCCTGTTAAGATGGCATTTTGGACTTCACGTTTTGCGATGACACGTTCCACATTGTGGATGCACTCTGTCATGTCTAAGCCAGGATGATATTTTTCCTGTAAAAAGAAGACAAGGTCTGCTATATCTTGAATGGTTACGCCTCGTTCTTGTAAACGGCGTCTTGCTGTTTTTTCTACTTCGTTCATCTCATGATGATGCGGCATGTTCCTCACCCAATCCTCGTAATTTGTCCACAACGTGTGAAAAAGCTTCGGATAGTAAATAGTATTCATAAATCCCTCAACCTGCGACTACGATATGATAAGAGACTGATTTTATGAACGCAGGTGAAATCATGAAAGAAACCATTTATCACACATTTGGTATTGATGTGCGTCAATTTATGCCATATGGCAGTTATCAGAGCTTTCAAACGGCGAAAGCTCTCTTCATCATTGTTCCCGTGTCTCATTTGCGAGAAGAAGAACTCACAGAGCTTTATCATATCAGTCAGTATTTACTGAATGACGGTGACCCATACGTTGCCGTGTTTGAATTAACAAACGAAGAGAAACCGACTTTTACCCATGGAAAAGAACTGTACGCTCTATTAAAGGCAGCACCGCGGGTTACAAGCCGCTCATTTCAGCACGCATCAGAGCTGGCGGCCTTTCATGTCAGGGGGAGAGGGTTTCCATATGAGGTGTCTGAAACAAAACGTGTCGGAGCTTGGAAGGAATTATGGGCAAAACGGTTAGACCAGCTGGAAGGCTTTTGGATGCAGCAAATGCATCAAAAACCACTTGAACGATTTGAAAAGAAATTCATTGAATCCTTTCCGTATTATCTCGGATTAACGGAAAATGCCATTCAATATTTAGTGGATACAGAGCTTGATGATGAACCGAAAGAATGTGATTCAGGTACTGTTTGTCATCAGCGCTTTTCACGTATGACCTGGCCACATGAGCAGCCGCTTCGTTTACCTGTTGACTGGGTATTTGACCATCCAACAAGAGATATCGCAGAATATTTAAGAGAAACCTTTGTCCAGCATAAGGAGGATTTAATTGAAGAGGGATTTTCCTTTTTGCAGCAATATGAGCAGGTTACGCCTCTTTCATCATTTTCAAAGCGTCTGCTGTACAGCCGTCTTCTGTTTCCGCTTCATTATTTTGAAATTGTCGAAGGTTATTATATGTCAGGAGAAAATGAAAAATCTTATTATGAAGAACGATTAGATTACGTTTTAAATGATGCGAACCGCTACGAATATTTTCTCAAGGTGTTTCAAGAATTGAGTGCTATGCGCAGCGGTGGGCATCTCATTCCTCCTGTTGGATGGATTCATCAATCCGCTGATTTGAAGTTTCAGTGAACAGACGAAACGTCTCTTTTCTCTTGAGGCGTTTTTCGTTATGCTTAAAGAAATCTACCAAAGGAGTGTTCTTCTTGACGAAACCTTATGTCTATATCACAAGAAAGCTTGATGAAACAACACTTACACCATTAAAAGAAGTCGCTCATATTGATATGTGGACGAGCGAGGATGAGCCGTGTCCAAGAGAAGAGTTAGAAAAACAAGCGGCTCAAGCAGATGGGCTGCTCACGATGCTGTCAGATCAAGTAGATGAGGAACTTTTATCAAATGCTCCAAATCTAAAAGTGGTCGCGAATCTCGCGGTCGGCTATGACAATATTGATCTAAAGGCAGCTAAAAAGCACGGGATCACGGTATGTCATACACCGGACGTCTTAACAGAATCGACGGCTGATTTAGCCTTTGCGCTTTTGATGGCGTCAGCAAGACGAATTGTCGAAGCGAGTGATTGGATTAAGGATGGGAACTGGACAGGCTGGGGGCCGCTTCTTCTAGCCGGTGCGGATGTTCATCATAAAACGTTAGGGATTGTCGGAATGGGCAGTATTGGAACTGCACTGGCCAAGCGGGCAAAAGGTTTTGATATGAATGTGCTTTATCATAATCGTTCAAGAAAGCCAGAAGCAGAAGCACAGCTAGGTGTGACCTATGCCGCATTTGATGAGCTGCTTACGCAGTCTGATTTCATCGTTTGTTTGACGCCTTTAACGCCTGAAACGAAAGAAATGTTTAATAAGAAAGCATTTGAGCAGATGAAGAACACAGCTTACTTCATCAACGTTTCCAGAGGGCAGACGGTAGACGAAGATGCTTTATATGATGCTGTCACGACAGGAAAAATTGCAGGAGCAGGTCTGGATGTATTTAGCAAGGAACCAGTCAGCCCAGATCACCCATTAACGACATTACCAAATGTAACAGTGCTTCCTCATATCGGAAGTGCAAGTGTTGAAACGAGAAAAAACATGATGCATTTATGTGCTGAAAATATTGCGCTTGTCCTGCAAGATCAGCAAGCCAAAACGCCAGTTCAGGCGTAATCTCAAGCTTCCCGGCTTCGGGAGCTTTTCTCACAAAAATATTTTGAAAATATAGAATCTTGATATAAATAGCTGTTAAGCGGTTTCATTCTCATATTCTCTTATTTTATTACCTTGTCAAAATGAGGATACCCCTTTATAATGTGTGTACATTGAATGTCTGTGTTAGGTTAACAAATGTCTTTTTAGAGAGGACATTTACGGAGAAAGGTGGAATTTCAGGTGAAGGCAATTCGAGTTGGACTACTAGGATTAGGAACAGTGGGGAGCGGTGTCGTTAAGATTATTCAAGATCATCAGGATAAATTAATGCACCAGATCGGCTGTCCGGTATTAATACAAAAAGTGCTTGTGAGCAATCCCGATAAAAAAAGAGATGTGGATGTGGCAAGAGAGGTCTTCACAACTGAAGTATACGATGTGATTCGAGATCCAGAGGTCGACGTCATTATTGAAGTGATGGGCGGCATTGAAGAGACAAAACAATATTTAATAGATGCACTAAATGAGAAGAAGCATGTCATTACAGCTAATAAGGATTTAATGGCGCTATATGGCACAGAGCTTTTACATGTAGCAAAAGAAAACGGCTGTGACCTTTACTATGAAGCGAGTGTCGCAGGTGGGATTCCGATTTTGCGTACACTAGAGGAAGGTTTAGCCTCTGACCGCATCACAAAAATGATGGGAATCGTGAACGGGACAACGAACTTTATTTTAACAAAAATGAATGTCGATAAAAGTGCGTATGAAGATGTATTAAAAGAAGCGCAGGATCTTGGCTTTGCAGAAGCAGATCCGACGGCGGATGTAGAAGGACTAGATGCGGCAAGAAAGATGGCCATCCTGGCAAGACTCGGCTTTTCCATGAATGTAGACTTAGAGGATGTGAAAGTGAAAGGCATCTCGGACATCTCGGATGAGGACATTAATTTCAGTAAACGTTTTGGCTATACAATGAAGCTGATTGGAATTGCCCAAAGGGACGGAGAGAAAGTGGAGGTCAGCGTACAGCCAACTTTACTTCCTGATCATCACCCGTTATCTTCCGTCAACAATGAATTTAATGCTGTCTATGTTTACGGAAGTGCTGTCGGAGAAACGATGTTTTACGGACCTGGAGCAGGCAGCCTGCCAACGGCAACTGCTGTTGTCTCTGATTTAGTCGCTGTTATGAAAAACATGCGTCTTGGTGTGAATGGCAGTGGATTTATTGCACCGCAATTTGAGAAGAAAATCAAATCATCATCCGAAGTATTTGCACAGCAATTTTTAAGAATACATGTGAGAGATCAAGTCGGAGCTTTCTCCCGCATTACATCGATTTTTTCTGAAAGAGGCATCAGCTTTGAAAAGATCCTTCAGCTTCCTGTCAAAGGGCATGATGAGCTGGCTGAAATTGTGATTATTACACATCAAACATCAGAAGAAGATTTCTCAAATATCCTGCAAACATTAAACGATCTCGACGTGGTGGTTCAAGTGAAGAGCACGTATCGAGTAGAAGGGAACGGTTTAAGCTGATGAAGTGGAATGGACTCATTGAAGAATTTCAAGAATTCTTACCAGTAAACGAACAAACACCTAAACTAACATTAAATGAAGGAAACACACCGCTGATTCATCTCGCAAAGCTATCTGAAAAGCTAGGGATTGAGCTTCACGTGAAAACAGAAGGCGTCAACCCTACAGGTTCTTTTAAGGATCGCGGGATGGTCATGGCCGTCGCAAAAGCAAAAGAAGAAGGCAATGATACGATCATGTGTGCATCGACAGGGAATACGTCTGCAGCAGCGGCAGCTTATGCGGCGCGCGCTGATATGAAATGTATTGTCATCATTCCAGATGGAAAAATTGCCTTCGGTAAGCTGGCGCAGGCTGTCATGTACGGAGCAGAGATCATTGCCATTGACGGCAACTTTGATGATGCACTTAAAATTGTCCGCAGCATCTGTGAAAAAGCACCGATCGCACTTGTTAACTCCGTCAATCCATACCGAATTGAAGGACAAAAAACAGCGGCATTTGAAATCTGTGAGCAGCTAGGCTCCGCACCGGACGTACTGGCGATTCCTGTTGGAAATGCGGGGAATATTACAGCGTACTGGAAAGGCTTCAAAGAATATCATGAGAAAAAAGGCACTGGACTGCCAGTCATGCGTGGTTTTGAAGCAGAAGGAGCTGCAGCCATCGTTCGAAATGAAGTCATTGAGCAGCCAGAAACAGTCGCAACAGCCATTCGCATCGGAAACCCTGCAAGCTGGAAACAAGCTGTAGCAGCGGCAGATGAATCGAACGGGAAAATTGATGAAGTGACAGATGAAGAAATTCTTCATGCCTATCAATTGATCGCACGTGAAGAAGGGGTGTTTGCAGAGCCAGGCTCTTGTGCATCAATTGCAGGTGTACTCAAACAAGTGAAATCTGGAGAAATTAAGCCAGGCAGTAAAGTCGTCGCTGTACTGACAGGAAACGGATTAAAAGATCCGAATACGGCGATTGATATTTCACACATCAAACCGGTCACGCTGGATGCAGATGAAGATCAAATTCTGGAACATTTAGAAAAGGCCGCACGCGTATGAGTAACGCCTCCATGCTTTTTTCAATCACAGTACCGGGAAGCACTGCCAACTTAGGACCAGGCTTTGACTCAGTCGGAATGGCGCTCAGCCGCTATTTAAAGCTATCGGTCTATGACCATGATAGCTGGCTGTTTGAAGCAGAAACAGATGTCGTGTCTGGTATTCCATCAGGCACCGATAACCTGATCTATCAAACAGCTAAAAAGGTCGCAGATGACTTTGGAAAAACACTCCCGCCTGTTCATGTCAAAGTGTGGAGTGATATTCCATTAGCAAGGGGGCTTGGCAGCAGCGCTGCTGCTATTGTCGCCGCTATTGAGCTCGCCAATCAGTTGCTTAAATTAAAGATGACCGATGATCAGAAGCTCTTTTTTGCAAGTGAGGTAGAAGGTCATCCAGATAATGCGGGTGCCTCTTTATTCGGTGGTTTACTCATCGGTCTTCATGAAGAAGACAAGACACATGCCGTTAAAGTACAGCATGTGGATGTAGATGTCGTCGTCGTGATTCCTTTTTATGAAGTGCTCACAAAGGATGCCCGTGATGTCCTGCCAGAGGATTTTTCCTATAAACAGGCCGTGAGCGCGAGTGCAGTGAGTAACGTCCTGGTCGCCGCCTTAATGACGCAGAACTGGCCGCTTGTAGGGGAAATGATGAATAAAGATTTATTTCATCAGCCATACCGCACGATGCTTGTCCCAGAGCTATCAAAGGTGGAGCACGTTGCTTCATTAAAAGGCGCGTATGGAACAGCATTAAGCGGTGCTGGGCCGACCATTTTGACCTTAGTGGAAAAAGGGAAGGGAGAAGCGTTGAAAGAACAGCTTGCCCAAAATTTCCCGCATTGTGAAGTAGATGTGCTGACGGTGCCGGTAGAAGGGGTCATCGTCGAGCATCATTCTGTGAATCAAATGAAGAACGTGCTATAAATGAGCACGTTCTTTTTTTATCCTTGTTTTTCACAACAAAAGCAGGGATTATTATTTAGAGAAGCGAACTATTTTTGGTACATAAAAGGGGGGAGATCTATTGATGAAGAAATTGATAACAGCAGAGGATTTAACGCAAATCGTGTCTGTTTCTCATCCAGTCTATTCACCAGATGGAAAAAAGGCTGTTTTTACAAAAGTATCGGTGAATGAAAAAAAGGATGATTACAATATTCATTTATGGGTTCGAGATGAAGGGACAGGGGAGCTGTCACAATGGACATTCGATGATGGAAAGCATCATCAGCCAGTGTGGTCAAATGACGGGAAGCAGCTTGCGTTTATTTTGCAGAAGCCAAAGGAAGTCCCTCAGCTCGCACTCATTCAGAGCGATGGCGGCGGCATTCGTACTTTAACGAATATTCCTTACGGCGTATCTCATCCTGTATTTTCACCGGATGGAGCGTTCATTTATGCATCGGTCTCATTAAAACAAGAAGAATCTGTTCATGATGAAAAAAAGGAAGAGTGCGATGACTTTGCTCCGGCCGTATATGATGATTTGACTTATAAAGCAGATGGCAGAGGCTTTTTAGACGGGCGTCTGACGCAAATTGTACAAATCGATGTCTGCTCAGGGGAGGTAGAGACGGTTACGAGTGAGCAGCATCATCATGTGAATCATGTCGTCTCTCCTTGCGGGAAGTGGCTCGCCTATATTCAATCCAACCCGCAGACGTTTTACATAAGTGATATCTGTCTCCTGTCATTAGAGGACGGTACATCCAAGAAAATCACCCAATCAACAGGCGCTTACTCGACCGTATCATTTTCTCCAAATGGAGAAAGCCTGTTGTACATTGGACACGAGCGTGAATTTCAGAATGCAACCTTCCCATCATTGTGGCTGTATGATCTGAAGGAGAAAAAGACCGTTCAACTGTCAGAAATGCTCGATATGTATGTTGGTAACTGTATGGCAGGGGATAGTGTCATAGGTGAAGCCAATCAGCTTCCGCAATGGACGAAGGATAGTCAGGGGTTTTATGCGCTTGTTTCTGATCAAGGGAGTACCGGGATTTATTATTTCTCTATTGAAGGCTTAGCCTATCCCGTTCGTTTAGAGGCAGAACATGTGACGAATTTCAGTCTTCATCCAGATGAATCAAAAATGCTGATCAGCCGTCTTTCACCTGTCTCGCCTAGTGAGCTGTATGAGCTGACTTTAGGGGAATCCTCACTCAAGCAAATCACGTTTGAGCATGATGACTTTCTAAAGGAACATGTCATATCCGAACCTGAACCAATTTCTTTCCAGTCAAAAGATGGAGACATTGTACGTGGCTGGTTGATGAAGCCTGCTCAGATGGAAGAGGGGAAGACATATCCACTAATCTTAGAAATTCATGGCGGACCGCATGCGATGTACGGTCATACGTATTTTCATGAATTTCAAATGCTCGCCGCTGAAGGGTATGCGATTGTGTACATCAATCCTCATGGCAGTCATGGGTACGGACAGATGTTTACGGATCGGGTAAGAGGCAGCTATGGTGACGTTGATTATGAGGATGTCATGCTGGCTGTTGATCATGTGCTCGAAGCCTATGACTTTATTGATGAAACAAGGCTTGGCGTAACGGGCGGCAGCTATGGCGGTTTTATGACCAATTGGATTGTCGGACAGACCGACCGTTTCCGTGCAGCTGTTACACAGCGTTCCATCTCAAATTGGATTAGCTTTTATGGCATCAGTGATATCGGCTATTTCTTTACAAAATGGCAGATTGATGGGGATATTTATGACTCTGTTGATAAGCTATGGGATCGTTCGCCGCTAAAGTATGTAAAACAGGTGAACACACCGCTTCTCATCCTGCACAGTGATGAAGACTACCGCTGTCCAGTCGATCAAGGAGAACAGCTTTTTGTGGCATTGAAGGAACTTGGAAAAGACACGAGATTAGTCAAGTTTCCTAAGGCCTCTCATGATTTATCGAGAAGTGGCCACCCTGGGCAGCGTATTCAAAGACTGACCTTTATTCAAGAATGGTTTAGAGAGAAGTTATCCTAATCAAAAAACGGCCCTGATTGGGTCGTTTCAGCGTGTAGACAAACCCTCGCATTCGGTGTCAGTCCTGCGTTCCGGTGCTCACGAATGTCAAATTCGCTCTGCGCCAGTACTCGTCCTTCCTAGACTGCAAAGGTTTTCTATCACACTGAAAAGAAGACAAAGGGCTAAAATTAGCCCTTTGTCAACAATTAAAAAACGACCCAGTAAGGGTCGTTTTCATGTCATATATGAATTAGAAAACCTGTTCAACTTCTACAACGCCAGGTACTTCTTCTAATAATGCGCGCTCAATACCGGCTTTCAATGTAATGGTTGAACTTGGGCAGCTGCCGCATGCACCAAGAAGGCGTAATTTCACAATGCCATCTTCAATGTCTACAAGCTCACAGTCTCCACCATCACGTAATAGAAATGGACGAAGTTTGTCCAGTACTTCCTGTACTTGGTCTTTCATTTCGACTTCAGTCATTAGATATAATCGCTCCTTTCACAACATATCACCATTATATTCATCTGGACGATAAAAATCTATTGATTGGTTTCAAAGTTTCCTTCTCATTATAGCACAATCTCATCTTGAAACAAAAAGTGATTTTGACTTTTTTCATACAGAAAATTCAGCTAAAATAAAGAAAGAATAGGGGGCTTGTCAAATGAACAAAACCGTTGATCTTTATGTATATGGAAGAGATGTCCTGTGCGCTAGTTGCGTGAATCTGCCTTCTTCAAAAGATACATTTGAGTGGCTAGATGCAGCATTAAAACGAAAATATCCAAATCAGCCGTTTCGCATCACATATATCGATATTGAGCACCCGCCTGAAAACGAACGCCAAAAAGAATTGTCTGAACGAATTCTTGATGATGAATTCTTTTATCCGCTTGTCCTTGTTGAGGATCAAATTGTTGGAGAGGGCAATCCGAAATTAAAAGATATTTATCAAGAAATGGAGAAATACGGGTACCGAGAGAGCAGTGAATGAGCTGTTCTTTTTTCAGGAAAATAAACAGAACAAACGTTCCTTTTTAGGTTGATTTAGAACGTTTGTTTGGTTATAATGAGATGAAAGGAGCGTGAGCATCATGAATTATTTACTAAAACAATCTCTTCATCAACAAATACCGATTGATATGATTTATATGAAGAAAAATGGAGAGTGTTCGAAACGAAAAATCATTGTACATCGTCAAACTGAACAGTTCATACAAGCGTATTGTTTATCGAAGAAGACGATCAGAACGTTTCGTAAAGACTGCATCCTTGCGCTTGCTCCTATCAAAGTGAACCATCCATCGGTACATGCCGTTTCATAATAAAAGCTCCTTCATTAGAAGGAGCTTTGAGAAAAAATTCATATCATTTTATCCATTGTGATGCTTGTACATCCAAAGAAGTCCAGATTTTAAGAGTCTTGGAACACGACCAACAAGTGGACGATCCGCCACTAAACCAAAGCCGGCTTTTTTCCCTAAAGAGCCGAGTACGCCTTTTAACTTAAACTGCGGGTAAGCCTCAGGAAGCGGCTCGTTCTTCCAGCGTTTCTGTAGAGATTGCACAATTTGCTCTGCCTGTGCCTCGGCAAGCTGTGCACTTGGTGCATGAGGCAAGCTTGCGCAGTCACCTACGACATAGACATGCTCATCTCCAGGGAGATTGTGATGAGGAGTTAAGACGACACGGCCTTGTGCATCTTTTTCAACATCCATATCTCGCACGACTTTACTTGGCTGAATTCCTGCTGTCCACACGATGACATCTGCTTCAATGGCATCGTCATGGTTGTACACAACTCCTTCTTCAACCTTCGTAATATTGGCGCAGTTAATGATCTTTACATCGTTTTCTTCAAACCATTTTTGTACATATAAACTTAATCTTTTTGGGAAACTGGAAAGAATCAGTTCTCCGCGGTCAAAAAGAATGATGTTTAAATCAGAACGGCTTTCACGCAGTTCACTGGCCAGCTCTACCCCGCTAAGTCCAGCACCGACGATACCAACCGTTGCACCTGCACTCAAATTGTTTAATTTGTTATACGCAAGCCTTGACTGATCAATGGTTTGAATGCTGTATGTATGTTCTTTCGCCCCAGGGACATTGTGATACTTGTCCTCACAGCCGAGTCCGATTACCGTATCATCATATGGAATCGGTTCACGGTCGCTAAATAAGATCTGTTTGTTTTCAATATCAATTTTTTCTACTTCCCCGTATTGAATATCCAGCTTCGGATGCTCTGGAAAAGATACTCGAATGTGATGATCAGAGATCGTTCCAGCAGCAAGTGCATAATATTCTGTTTTTAAACAGTGGTAAGGATTTCGATCAATTAATGTGATAGTAACATCATCAGGTAATTGATTTGGCAATAAGCGGTGGAGAACCCGCATATTCCCGTAACCTCCGCCGATCAAGACTAAATTTTTCATGACGATTCTCCTTTTCCCCCTAGACATTGAAAAACACTTATACTAAAAAACTTTAAGTTAAAATACCAAATAAAATTATATCGAATTTACTGTGAAACCACAATAATTGTTTCAAAATAACCTACATATTCATTACTTAGTCCTAAATAGTAAAACATTTTACGGGGAATAGGCGTAACGATTTATTGAAGCTCATGTTTTGACTAATAGAAGGAATTTCGGTAGGATAGTAAGGCAAATGTGAGGTGAAGCACAGTGTTTCCACTGATCGAATTTTGTGTAAGTAATCTTGCACAAGGGTCTCAAGAAGCAAAAGAGAAGCTAGAAAAAGACCCAAACTTAGATGTAATGGAATACGGCTGTTTAAGCTACTGCGGCAAATGTATGGACTCCCCATTTGCTCTTGTGAATGGAGAATTTGTTTCTGGAGAAAATGCAGAGCAGCTAGTCGAGCGTATTTATGCTTTTATAGAGGAAAACGACATGTTTTAAATGCACCACATGGGTCATGAGGTGCATTTTTTTCATATATTAAGTTTCCATTTTTCAGGAAAAAATGTAGAAAGCGCATCCAATATGTTATGCTAATAAAATATCATCAAAATGAAGCATCACACGAGAGAAAAAGAGGTATATGCATAATAAAAGCCCTTTGCCATGGCAGCAAAGAGCTTCTATGTATGAAAAACGGGGGATGATAAGATTGTCTCCTGAATCGACTCCTTTTATACTATAAAGAAACAACATTTTTGGAGGACGCTCATGACATCATTTCAATTCACGAAAATGCACGGACTAGGAAACAATTATATATACGTCAATCAGATGAAGGAACAGCTTCCAGAAGAGCAGCTGTCAGAGATAGCGATCCGCGTTTCTTCTGTTTATACAGGTATCGGTTCAGACGGAATGATCCTCATTTGCCCATCAGATGTTGCGCCTGTGAAGATGCGCATTTTCAACAATGATGGATCAGAGGGGAAAAACTGCGGTAACGGTCTGCGTTGCGTGGCAAAATATGTGTATGAGCATCAAATCGTAACAGACACAACGTTCCAGATTGAGACATTGTCAGGACTCGTTGAGGCGACCGTTCATGTGCAGGATGGTCACGTTCAGTTAGTGACAGTTGATATGGGTAAACCTCGTTTTGAAAAAGAAGCGATGCCAATGCTTGGTGAACCGGCCAGTACAACGATCAATGAACCGCTTGATTTTGGCACGACGACCTTAAATGGAACAGCTGTTTCAATGGGGAATCCCCATATCGTTTTCTATTTAGAAGACATTGAACAGGCGCCGCTTGATTCAGTTGGGCCAATTATTGAAAAGCATGACATGTTTCCAGAAGGCGTCAATGTAGAATTTGTGGAACGTGTCAGTGAAACGGAACTGCATTTTCGCGTGTGGGAAAGAGGATCAGGGATTACGCAAGCGTGCGGAACAGGAGCATGTGCTGCGGCTGTATCAACGATTGTGAATGGACATGCGAAAAAAGAAACGGATATGACCGTTCATCTAGCTGGCGGAGACCTCATCATTCGCTGGAAAGACAATGACCATGTGCTGATGACAGGACCTGCTGAAACAATTTGTGACGGCACATTCTATCTCTAAACCATTTATTTGAGAAAAGGCAACATCACGTTTATAATTGAAAAGAAACATCCAGTCAAAAGGAGGGATGATCGTGAGTACACCAGTAACGATTACAGAAGCTGCTGCATTGCAGATTAAAGATATGATGAAAGAACATGAAGAAGAAAATGCGTTCCTGCGAGTTGGCGTAAAAGGTGGCGGCTGCAGCGGTCTTTCATACGGGATGGGCTTTGACCATGAAGTCTCAGAGAAAGACACGCAGTTCGAACAGCACGGCATCAAGGTTCTTGTCGACTCCGAAAGCCTTGACATCATGACCGGAACCATCATTGATTTCAAACAATCACTAATGGGCGGCGGTTTCACGATTGACAATCCGAACGCGATTGCGTCATGCGGATGCGGTTCTTCGTTCAGAACAGCCACGAATACCGGTACGCCGGAAGAGTGTTAACAACTGATCATGGATAATAATAAGCCTCCTTGTTCGTTTGTTTTTGTAAACAACACGATCGAGGAGGCTTTTTGTTTTGAAGAGAAAAGATGACCAAAAAAAGATACTCATTCAGCGTCTCTTTCTCAAATGGCTTCTTCTATTTTCAATAGTTCTTTATCCAAGACATCCACCAACTCTTGGGTGCTAAACATATAGATCACCACTTCTTTATTGCCATCTTCCACATGGACTTCAATTTCAATTTTAATCTTTGCTGGTTTTTCATGGTATACCACTTCAAAGATGCCCATTCTTTTTGTATCATTGTTTTTATTCATTTTTTGAACGTTGGTGAGTATCTGTTTGATTTCTTGATCACTCAAACCAGCATCTAAAACCGAAGTGGATACACGCTTTAAAAAAGGTTCTAGCTGATCAACATCCATATTCGATCCGGCAGCGAATTGAGCATAATGTTTGTTATAATCTTTTGCGAACACTTCTACTGAGCCGCCAATCATCAGTAACAAGCTTAAACTAATCATGAAACTCTTTATCATCTTTTCACCTATCTTTCATGACGATCTTCTACTTCCTATATCGGCTGAACCAATCAAACCTTCATTGATTCCATTCCTTCTTAAACAATTTGTAAATCGCTCAATTTTGTTACAGCTTGTCCTCACAACTGGCTATTTCCACTCGAAAAGAGTATCATGAGAACCAAACATAAACTGTCATCAGAAAAGAGGTTGCTGAGGTTTGAGTGAACAAATCAATTGCAGGAACTGTCATGAACTGATTCCGTATCGTTCAAAAACATGTCCATCTTGCGGGATAGACAAGCCGCTTCCGAAAAAGGAACGTGTGAAGGATCGGGTGATTTTGGTTGTGGCAGGAATTGTTGTGGTGCTACTTGCTGCAATGGTACTTGGAATGGCGAATGCCTATATTGGGATTTTTAAATAAACAAAAAAGGAGTTCCGCAGATGGAACTCCTTTTTTTGATCCGTTCTTATTTATTTTCAAATAAGCTTGTGGAATGAAGCGGCTGTACACGGGCTTTCGGGTCCATGTAAGCTTTCGCGTTGTTCACAGCAGTTGGTGCTTCACCAAATCCGCTTGCGATTAATTTGACTTTTCCTTCATACGTACAGATGTCTCCTGCCGCATAGAAGCCTTCGATGTTTGTTTCCATCGTGGATTTGACCACGATAGAGTTCTTTTCGATTTCAAGGCCCCATTGTTTGATTGGTCCAAGGGAGGAAACAAAACCGAAGTTGACGATCACGTCGTCCACATCTAGTACTTGTTTTTTATCGCCTTTCACTTCTTCAAGCACAATTTGTTCAATGCGGTCTTCCCCAATGAGCTCAGTTGGCACAAACGGTGTCAGTACATTGACTTTCGAGTTGTGCAAGTTTTCTACACTATGCTCATGTGCACGGAATTTATCACGACGGTGAATAATCGATACTTCTTTTGCGATTGGCTCAAGCATCAGTGCCCAGTCGACCGCAGAGTCTCCGCCGCCAAGAACAGCAACACGTCTGCCAGCGAATTGGTTCAAGTCATTGATGAAGTAATGCAGGTTGCTTCCTTCAAATGATTCTGCAGTATCTAGCTCAAGCTTTCTCGGTTGGAATGCACCGTTACCAGCTGTAATGATGATCGTTTTTGAATAATGAACTTCTTGATTCGTAACGAGTTTGAAGATACCGTCTGCTTGTTTTTCAACCGTTTCCACAGCTTGCTCTAAGCAAATGGTTTGATCAAATTTATCCATTTGTTCCTTTAGATTATCAATTAATTCTTGTGCGCGGATTTTTGGGAAACCAGCCACATCATAAATGTATTTTTCAGGGTAAAGAGCGGATAGTTGACCGCCGAGCTGAGGAAGGCTTTCAATGATTTTCACACTTGCCTGTCTCATGCCTCCGTAAAACGCAGTAAACAATCCGACTGGGCCGCCCCCGATAACGGTAATGTCATATACCTTAGAATCTTCTTGCATTCCTTAATCCTCCCAAATGAAAATTGTTATCACTATATCATATCATACCACATATCGTCGTTTGACTTGTTTTGAAAAACTTGTCGTTTTTTGATGCCGATGCTGTGAAAAGGGGAAAAAAGAGAGAAAGACCGTTTATCCTAAGGATTTTCAGTTTAAAGCCTTGAAAAAAGGAGCAGAACTCGCTATTATTGTTAAGGGAACTAAATATTAATTTTTTATGAATTTTTGTCGGATACGGTCAAATGCTTTCGTTTTTTGTAGGTGAAAGTTCAGATTTTCACATACTTATTTTTTTGTTTAAATTTCATAAAATGCCGCAAAGCGGTTGAGAATAACGATATGTAATTCTTTATCCGTTTTACAGCAAATTTAAAAAAGGTGGATGTGATTCCAGTGAATAAACCGAAAATCGTTGTATTAGGTGCAGGTTATGGCGGATTAATGACTGTAACAAGATTAACAAAACAGCTTGGCACAAATGATGCGGACATTACTCTTGTGAACAAGCATAATTATCATTACGAAACAACATGGTTACATGAAGCAAGTGCAGGTACTCTTCATCATGACCGTTGTCGTTATCAAATCAAAGATGTGATTAACAGTTCCCGTGTCAACTTTGTACAAGCAACAGTTGAAAGCATTAATAAGGAAGAGAAGAAAGTTGTGACATCAGATGGCGAACTTTCTTATGACTACCTTGTTGTTGCGCTTGGTGCTGTTCCTGAAACATTTGGTATTGCAGGACTGAAAGAATATGCATTCTCAATCTCTAACATCAACTCTGCTCGTCAGCTTCGTGAGCATATTGAGCTTCAATTTGCGACTTATAATACAGATGCTGAAAAGCGCCCAGAGCGTCTGACAATCGTTGTCGGCGGTGCAGGCTTCACAGGTATTGAGTTCCTTGGTGAGCTTGGAAACCGTGTACCTGAGCTTTGCAAAGAGTATGATATTGATCAAAAAGACGTGCGTATTATCTGTGTAGAAGCTGCACCAACAGCTCTTCCAGGATTCGATCCTGAATTGATCGACTATGCGATGAACTACCTTCAAGGTAAAGGTGTTGAGTTCAAAATCGGTACAGCGATCAAAGAATGTACGCCTGAAGGCATCATTGTTGGAAAAGACGATGATACAGAAGAAATCAAAGCAGAAACAGTTGTTTGGGCTGCTGGTGTACGTGGTAACCCAATCGTTGAAGAAGCTGGATTTGAAAACATGCGCGGCCGCGTAAAAGTGTCTCCAGATCTTCGTGTACCAGAAAATGAAGATGTATTCATCATCGGTGACTGCTCATTAATCATCAATGAAGAAATTAATCGTCCATACCCACCTACTGCACAAATTGCGATGCAGCAAGGTGAAACAGTAGCGAAAAACCTTGCAGCACTAGTAAAAGGTGGCACGCTTGAAAGCTTTAAGCCAGACATCAAAGGAACAGTTGCTTCTCTTGGTGAACACGACGCTGTAGGTGTTGCGTTTGGTAAAAAACTTCAAGGAACAAAAGCTTCTGCAATGAAAAAAATCATCGACAACCGTTCATTATTCATGGTTGGCGGACCAGGACTTGTTCTGAAAAAAGGAAAATTCAAGTTCTTCTAAACCGATATAGACAAAAACGTGTATCCCTGTGGTACACGTTTTTTCATGTTTGACGGAATATTTTCTCACTTGGTACTGGACAGAAAAATATGTTATGATAAATTATCAGAAAATTTAGATTAAGGGGT
This sequence comes from Bacillus sp. UNC125MFCrub1.1, assembly GCF_000701305.1. Taxonomy (NCBI): domain Bacteria; kingdom Bacillati; phylum Bacillota; class Bacilli; order Caryophanales; family Bacillaceae; genus Bacillus; species Bacillus sp. UNC125MFCrub1.1. Next base: position 128,168 of record NZ_JNIG01000009.1, on the reverse strand, counting down.
GAGCAATATGAATGCACAAACGAAAGAAAAAAAGTCAACTTGTCAGTATTGTTCAGGAAAAGGATACTTTCAGTTATTGCTCGGCGGATCAGAAACATGTGAGGAATGTAAAGGGACAGGAAAGAAGCATTAATCTTACGGCTTTTTCCATTGATTGACTTCATCTCTATTTCCAAGTTAAACTAATGATGGGATATTTGGGGGTGGAGATGAAGTGATCAGTTTACCAGTCGTTATCATTTCAGTTATTTTATTTTTCGTGTTATTCTTCGGCATTGGCTTTTTGCTGAATATGCTGCTGAGAATGTCATGGATTATGGCAATTTTATATCCAATTGTATGCCTTTTCATTATCAATAATCAAAAGATGATCGCTTATGTAAGAGAACCAGGCATTGCTTTTTCCGGGATAGGAGACCGCATCGTTTCTCTTGCTGCGGCAGATATCATCATTTTATTAAGTGGTCTAATTGGTGCCATTGCCTCAGGTTTTGTCATCAATGCCCTTCGTAAAAGAGGCTATCAAATGTTTTAACTCACTTGTCTACACGCAAGTGGGTTTTTTTGTTTCTCCTTTGCATAGTTTCCATTTTGTTTGGAAACAAATAGATGGGTAGAGGAGTGACAAATAGAAATGAAAACATGGATGAAACGATTGTTCATGACAGGTCTGTTTATGCTTGCCTTGATGACAAGCTTTACGGGCATATCTGGCGTAGAACCAAGTGATCTCGCTGCATGGGTGAAAGAGACCGATGCCGGTAAGCACGTATCTTCTTTTTTAAAGCATCCAAAAAGGCAGACGATGGCGGTGAAAAGTGATGATTTGCGTGCTGTTTCTCTCGAAGAAGCATTTAATTGGAACGATTATCCGAAGCAAAAGGTTGTCGCCACAGGTTATACAGCAGGAGTAGAATCAACAGGTAAGACGAAAGAACATCATGCATATGGCATTACATATTCAGGCGTCAAAGTAAAACGTGATTTATATTCAACCGTGGCAGCGGACCCATCTGTCTTTCCGATAGGAACTGTCCTGTTTATCCCCAATTATGGCTATGGTGTAGTCGCAGATACTGGGAAAGCGATTAAAGGTCATAAGCTTGATTTATATTATGAAACGGTTGATGATGTGTATAGAGAATGGGGTAAAAAAGTGCTGGACGTTTATGTGATTAAAAAGGGTGAAGGGACGCTGACAGAAAAAGACTTAAATCAGTTGAATGAAGCAGAATCGATGCAAGTGTTCCGGCAGCAGTTTCAAGCCAATAAAGAATAAAAAAGCTTTGGATCTCAAAAGGTCCAAAGCTTTTTCGTTTCTACATGAAGTAATAATCTAAGATGAGTGTGAGCAAGATTCCTGTTAAGCCGCCGAAGAAGACTTCAATCGGCTTATGCCCAAGAAGCTCTTTCAATTTCTTTTGCTTCTCTTTTTCTTCCGCATTTGGGAAGTTCTTTGCCTCGGCAACAAACCGGTTAAAATCTGTGACCAGTTTGTTCAGGACAGTTGCCTGTTCTCCTGCCTGTCTGCGAACACCTGTCGCATCAAACATTGTAATAATGGCAAAGATGGCGGAAATGGCAAAAATAGATGTTCCTAGCCCGTGCTCTAAAGCAACTGCTGTTGAGAGTGCTGTTACTGCTGCGGAGTGTGAACTTGGCATTCCGCCTGTGCTTGTAATGAGCGACCAATCTAGTCGTCTAGAAATGATAAATTGAATCGGTACTTTTACAAATTGTGCAAAAAAGATGGCTGCAAGGCTGGCAAGCAGCGGAAAATTCGTCAGTACGCTCATGAACAAGAAACATCCTCTCTTTAAGAAAAAATAACGTGCGAAATGATAAAGTATTTACCCTAGTAAGATAAAAAAATGATGGCAGTAAGAACTGTTGCCAAGTCCATGTTCATTATAACATTAAAGAAAGTAGATGTGGAACGAGGAGACCATGGACAGGCTGCTATGGATCGCTGCCGCTTTTTCATGATGCCCTTCCGCGTGCCAAAATATAAATGTTCTTCAAGGGAAGACAGGCTGGCAATGATCGTATCAGCACATAAATTTTGATATAATAGAAGTTCCAATGTGAAATATGGAGTTCATTGAAGGAGCGTGTGATAAATATGTTTTTCTCGACAAATGAGTTGCAACATAAAGATACACTGGCCATCGGACTTTTTCAAAAGAGCCAATTATCAGGAAAAGCAAAAGAAATGGATGAATTACATGGAGGAAGAATCACTGAATTACTAAAAGAAGGCGATATTTCGTCTAAGCGAAATCAGCTTTCGAAATTTTTCCCATCCCCTGAAACCGGCATTAAACGTATTTATTTTGTCGGGCTTGGGAAGGAGTCAGATTACACGTTTGAAGAGGCAAAGGAAGTGTTTGCGCATTTATTTAAAAAGCTTCATCAAGATAAAAAGCAAGCAGTTTCGGTTTTGCTTGATACATTTACAGGAAAGGATCTGCCTGTTCAAGATGCAGCCCATGCCCTTTCTGAAAGCTGCCTTTTAGCTACATATGAATTACAAGATTTTAAACATAAAACGAATGAACCGGATCGCTTTATCGAATTTGTTTATGCAACAACGGATCATGATGCTGCCGAAATTCAGGCAAGTCTGAAAGTGGGCGAAGTCTACGGACAATCGGTCAATTCGGCTCGTACACTTGTGAATATGCCGCCGAACATGCTCACGTCCTCTGATCTTGCATCCTATGCGGCAGAGCTTGCTTATAAATATGAATTCGAGATTGAAATTTTAGATAAAGAACAAATGGAAGAGCTCGGAATGGGCGCTATTCTAGCCGTTAATAGAGGCTCAACAGAACCACCGAAGCTGATTGTATTGAAATATCAAGGCAAGGGAGAATGGACAGACGTCATCGGTCTTGTCGGTAAAGGGATTACGTATGATACAGGCGGGTATTCCTTAAAGCCAAGAGCAAGTATGGTGGGGATGAAAACAGATATGGGCGGCTCAGCCTCTGTTTTAGGTGCAATGGAAATCATTGGTGAACTTCGTCCAGAGCAGAATGTCATTGCGGTCATCGCCTCAACAGATAATATGGTCTCAGCAGATGCGATGAAGCCAGATGACGTCATTGTCTCACTAAGCGGCAAAACAATCGAAGTGCTTAACACGGATGCAGAAGGCCGTCTTGTTTTAGCAGATGGTGTGACCTATGCGAAGCAGCATGGTGCCTCTGTGCTTGTGGATGTTGCGACATTAACAGGCGGTGTCATTGTGGCACTTGGGAATGAAACAACAGGCGTTATGACCAATAACGATGAACTGTATGCCCAGTTTAAAGAGGCATCAGAAGAATGTGGGGAAATGATTTGGCAGCTGCCAATCACCGAAAAAGATAAAAAACGAGTAAGAAACAGCAAAATGGCTGATCTGAATAACTCACCAGGTCGTGATGGTCATGCGATCATGGCAGGTGCATTCATTGGGGAATTCGCTGAAGACACCCCTTGGGTTCACTTAGATATTGCAGGAACAGCCACGACAGAAAAGCCTTCATGCTTTGGTCCAACAGGAGCAACAGGTGTGATGGTCAGATCATTAGCAACATTTGTGGAACGATTTGAACCGAAGAAATAACGACGGAAGCTCTGCCAACTGGCAGAGCTTTTTATGTAGGACATACGCCATTTGACGAAGTAAATTTTCTATGGTAACATACGTTGGTACTTTAATTATCTACTACATTAGTAAACTAAAGGATTTCGGAGGTTTCACCATGAATGCAGTTGTTTTAGCGGTTGTTTTAATGTTGATATTAAGCTTGCTGCGGGTCAATGTCGTGATTGCGCTGGCACTTGGCGCTTTAGCGGGCGGACTTGCAGGTGGATTAGGTCTAGGGGGAACAGTTCAAGCGTTCACTGACGGTCTTGGCGGAAATGCGACAGTGGCGATTAGTTACGCACTATTAGGTGCATTCGCAGCCGCACTGACGAAAACGGGTCTTCCTGATGCCATGGTCGAAGGAGCTGTGAAGCTTCTTGGAAAAGAAGGCGATTCAAGAAGAAAAACATTATCAAAAGTGCTCATTATTCTGGTCATTTTGATCGTATCTTGTTTTTCTCAAAACGTTGTTCCTGTTCATATTGCCTTTATTCCGGTCTTAATCCCGCCATTATTAAAGGTGTTTAACGAGCTTCAAATTGACCGCAGACTGCTAGCATGTGTGATGACTTTCGGACTTACTGCACCATATATTTTGCTTCCGGTCGGTTTTGGACAGATTTTTCACGGAATGCTTCGTGACAACATGAAAGATGCAGGTTTAACAGTGAATTTAGCAGACATTCCGTATGCGATGCTGATTCCTGTAGGCGGCATGGTTCTTGGCTTGATCGTTTCACTCTTTGTCTATCGTAAGCCAAAAACATATGAGAATCGTGACATTACGGATGTAGAAAAATCAGCATATACAAAAAAGAGCTTATTCTTTGCTGGACTTGCGATCCTTGTATCACTTATTGTTCAGTTATATCTCTCTCAAAGCCTTGGAGTCGAAGGGATGATCTTCGGTGCGCTTGCAGGCTTGCTTGTCTTGTTTGTAACGGGAATGATGAAACGCGATGAAGCAGATGCGCTGATTACATCTGGCATGAACATGATGGCATTTATCGGATTTGTCATGCTTGTTGCAGCTGGATTTGCCAATGTTTTAACGAAAACAGGAGATATTGAATCTCTCGTCAAGGCGTCTTCTCAATTTATCGGAAACAGCCAAAGCTTAGCGGCTATTTTAATGCTACTGGTGGGTCTGCTAGTGACAATGGGCATTGGCTCATCATTTGCAACGATTCCGATTATTACGACGATCTTTGTCCCGCTTTGTTTACACTTAGGATTCAGCCCGATGGCGACTATTGCGATTATTGGTTCAGCTGCGGCGGTAGGAGATGCAGGTTCACCTGCAAGCGACAGTACACTCGGACCAACATCTGGACTGAATATGGATGGACAGCATCACCACATTTGGGGTACATGTGTCCCAACATTCGCTTTTTATAATATCCCGCTCGTCTTGTTCGGCTGGCTTGCGGCAATTATGCTATAAATGAAAAAAGGTTCCTTACTCATAGAGTAAAGGAACCTTTTCTGATATTAGGAAGCTGTTTGTTCTTTTCGAAAGGATGTGGCTTTTGAAACTGATCGATAAATTTTAGGTGCCAGCATCGCAAGGAGGATGGTCAGCGCATAGTCTTTTACCATAAACCAAATCATGAAGAACCATGTAGTTTGATAAGAGATTGGTGCGTTCAGCCATACATTTAATGCGATGTATGTATAAGTTGTCCCGATCACATACATCACGGTCGTTCCTGCAATGGCTGCAAATAAAAAGCGGCCAAAACCAGGGTTTTGTCTTTTTTCAAGAATGAATCCGGCAAGCCAAGCAGCAGGAATGTATGATAACACAAAGCCACCGCTTTTTCCTAAAATAACGCCGAGACCCGCCGAGAACTGTGCGAATACAGGTGCACCAGCGATCCCAACAAGAGCATAGACAATCATGGCCAATGCGCCAAGTCGTCTGCCCAACAAAAGACCAGCAAGCACACAAAAAAACGGCTGCATCGTAAGTGGGATTCCGCCGACCTGTAAAAATGGCACAATGGATGTGATATTGGCTCCGATAGCCATGAGTGCAGCAAACATCCCGACGAGCACAAAGTCAGCTGTTCTTGTCTTCTTTTGCATGATATTTCCCCCTGTCTTATCTGTACAAATAGATTAAGGGGAAGAGGTTTTTTTGTCAACTCATTTTTATTTTAGGTTAACAATAAAACCCGCCCCTGAAAAGGGCGGGCTAGATATTAAGCTTCGGTCATGGAAGAGGTTTCAAGGGCTTTACTAACAGGCACATAATCATAGCCGAGATCACGAGCGACAGCTTCATAGGTGATATGTCCGTTCATCACATTGACGCCTTCAGCAATTGTCTTGTTTTCTTTGATCGCTTTTGCAGCGCCTTTATTTGCAATCTGCAGTGCGTATGGGACCGTGACGTTTGTTAAAGCAACTGTCGATGTTCTCGGAACCGCTCCTGGCATATTGGCAACAGCATAATGTAAAATGCCGTGCTTTTCATAAGTAGGCTGATCATGTGTTGTGATATGATCGATTGTTTCCACAATCCCGCCTTGGTCAATGGCTACATCGACAATGACAGAACCAGGCTTCATTTGTTTCACCATTTCTTCTGTGACAAGGGTTGGAGCTTTGGCACCTGGGATGAGAACCGCACAAATAAGCAGGTCTGCCTCGCTCACTGAATCTGCAATGTTAACAGGATTAGACATTAACGTTTTCATTTGATGACCAAACTGATCGTCCAGCTGACGTAATCGTTCTGCATTTACATCAATAAGGGTGACATCTGCGCCAAGCCCGATCGCCATTTTCGCTGCATTTGTTCCAACGACACCGCCGCCAATAATAGTGACTTTCCCTCTCGATACTCCTGGCACGCCGGCGAGCAAAATGCCTTTTCCGCCTTTTGGTTTTTCTAAAAATTGAGCACCAATCTGAGCAGCCATTCTACCTGCTACTTCAGACATTGGCGTTAATAGAGGGAGTGATTTTCCGTCCGTTACCGTTTCATAAGCAATGGCTGTTACACCTTTTTGTTTTAATGCTTCAGCCAAGGAGGGCTCTGCTGCAAGGTGCAAGTACGTAAATAAGATCAGACCTTCTCTGAAATAAGCATATTCTTCTGGTAATGGTTCTTTTACCTTCATAATCATATCAGAAGATGCCCACACATCTTTCGCTTGATCAAGAATCTCTGCACCAACAGATACATAATCGTCATCAGTGAATCCGCTTCCAAAACCAGCGTTCGTTTCAATTAAAATCTGGTGTCCAGCTGAAAGCAATTGAGATGCTGCTCCTGGTGTTAATGCGACCCGGTTTTCATTGTTCTTAATCTCTTTCGGAATGCCGATGATCATATCAATTCCTCCTATGCTTATCTATTGATATTGTATGTCTAGTGTATCCTGAAAGTTTAGAAAATTCTTCAGTTGAATGAAAAAATTAAAAAACGTCTCTTTGTGAAATTTCACAAAGGGACGTTTTTTAGCTTCATATCAAGATAAATGGTCATTTTCTCATTCATGTTTTTTAAATCAATTTCTGCAATGTCCGTAATCCGCTTTAGTCTGTAATTCAGTGTGTTGATATGAATATTTAACTGCTTTGCGGCGATATTGGCGTTGCTGTCACAATCAATAAATCGTTCAAGGGTCTCGACGAGGTTGGAATGATGCCTGAGATCGTAATCCTCAAGCTTTGATAAAGAGTAACTGGAATAAGACGATCCCTTTCGTTTTTCAGCAAGCACATCTAAATATTGATAAATACCCAGTTCAGAAAAGCTGTTTAATTGTTCTGTTTCCACAGGAAAGCGTTCTTTTGTTTTTAAGACGGCCAGTGCTTCTTTATAGGATGGCTGAATATGAGTAATGTGATCGTAAATTCCACCAATGGCCGCCTGAACGTCATGGAGCTGATACCGATCAGACAACTGCTTTAGCATGCCGCTTGTGAATTGTTTAATATCTTGAAGCGGATGTTCTGTTTTTGGCGAGACAAGAATAATGAATTCGTTAAAATCAACAGTCGTTAAAAGCACCTGCACTTGCTGCGTTGTTTCAAGTAGATAGGAGAGCTTCTTTTCCGTATCTTCTGTCAGTTCATCACGAAGGCGAAAGATAATAATGGCATACGTGTCTGGACACCTCATCCCAAGTCTCAAGAAGAGATCAAGCATCTCATCCTTTTCATGAATATGTCCTGTGAGCATCTTCCAAAATAGCTCCTGATTGCGTTCTTCTGTTTTCGTTTTTCGAATTTGTAAATTGAGTAATTTGTTTTTCACGGCATGTGCTGCCATCTTGAGAAGGTCCATTTCTTCATCTGAAAAAGGCTGCGTGGATTCAATTGCCCAGATAAAGCCGAGCACCTCTTTGTCTTTCCATATGGAAATGGCAACCCTGCTGGATAGACCGACTTCTGCAATTTGAGGTACGCGAAGCGGTTCATCTGTTTTAAGGAGTGTAGGAATGATACCGTCTTTCCAAAGCCGATTAATGACTTTTTCCGGTACACGGCGGGAGATAATGGTTGAAGTTCTGGCGGGATCAGTGAAATCATTATGTGTGCTATAGGCTAATAATCGATGATGAGTATCTTCTATAGTAATAGGGCAATTGAGCACATCACTAATTTGGTCTGCCACATCCTCTAAACGATCAAGGCTATACTTAAATGGATCTGTCTTTTTTGTCATAAAAAACCCCTGCTTTTTCGAATATTTCACGTACTTACATTATGAAGAGAATCAGGTACGTAAATCAACAAGAAAATGCCATAATCATTAAAAAAACAAAAAGCTTGAGAAATGAGCACATTGGTCATGCGTTGATCACAAAAAGAAATAGTACAATAATAATGTAGTAAAAAATCAATAGGCGGAAAGATTCATCGAAGTGCACGCCCTTTTATTAAGAATATATGACCAAAAAATTGTTAAATACTAGATAAAGAGCGAAAAAACAGTAATTCTATAGACTCATTTTGTAAAATAAAAACAGATTTGTTTGACTGTGTATCATTTCTGTTTTTATAATAATAACGTCAAAAAATAAGTGGATTAGCCCATTATATGGCGGCTATGCACGGGAGGTAATGAGGAATATGTCAGGAATTATTCGCGTAACCCCAGAAGAACTAAGAGCGACCGCTAAGCAATATGGTGTTGAAAGTCAAGAAGTGTTAAACCAAGTTGATCGTCTAAATAGAATGATCTCTGACCTAAAAGGAATGTGGGAAGGTGCTTCTAGTGAAGCATTCGCTGATCAATACGAACAGCTTAAACCTTCATTCATCAAAATGTCTGATCTATTAACAGATGTCAGCAATCAGCTTGATCAAACTGCAAATACACTTGAAAGCACTGACCAAGACATCGCTAGCCAAATCCGCGGCTAATCAAGGGGATTTCCTTTCTAAGTGTGAAAAGCAGAAAAAGCGCCGAGTCTGTCAGTTGATGCCGGCGCTCTTTCTATTTTGTGAGGTGGAAATTTGTGTATATCGATATTACCATCGACTTAAAAAACTATGATGGCAGTGTGTTTGATTTGAGACTATCAAATTATTTACATATTAAACAAGTCATCCATATCGCCTGGCAGGCAAAACAAATCTCATTACCTAAACGAGATGGCGGATGGGTGCGTGTAGTCAATAAGAAAGCTGTGTTTTCAGGCGAATATAAGCTGTCAGACTGTGGAATCACCACAGGAGACAGGCTGGAAATACTATGAAAGGACTTTTGTAAATGGCAGATAAAAAGAGTTCCTATTTAGAAGAACAATTAGAAGCAGTCATGAAAAAAGAGGAAGGCACTTACACCTTCATTTTTCAAAGAGAGACAATTAAACTCTTAGACGGTTTAGAAGCGGCACCGATTAAAGACATCAATCCTTCATTTAAAAAAGAGATCCAATTAACCGAAGGTGAGGTCATCATTTCGATTCAACCGCCTCCTGCCTATCAGGAATTTCGTTTTATCCATGCAAAGGATGAAAAAAGCAAATGGATTTTTTCATACCAGCTTGTCGATGCAGTGTGCAAACACGACGTGAAGCGGCTGCATCCTATTGTTTCTCCTGAAAACATTGTTTTTCATCAAGGCTTAGCGCCTGCATTTTTGCATTACGGGGTCAAAGAAAGCATCCCGCCATATGAAACCGACGAACATCGTCTGTTAAAAGAGGTCAAAGCCGTCATTCTTCGAGTGGTGGACCATGAATATCAGTTTCAAGAATATTTGGCTTATCATGATACGTTGAAATTATCTGAGCAGGCAAAGGAAATAAGTGATACACAGTCGCTGGAAGAATTGTCTGCTTTGATTCAACAAAAAATAGAAGCCATCGAAGCAAAAGAAAAGACGCTCTTAACCATTCCAAAAAAGAAATGGAAGATTGAACGATACATTGGACTTGGTCTCCTTGTTCTTTTGATTCCTGCATTGGTGTATACCATTTACACGTTCTTTTTCGCCATGCCGAAACAAGAAGCGTATGTGGAAGCGAACAAATATTATCTCAACAAACAGTACAGCCAAGTGGTGGATACGCTCGAAAAATACAAAGCCGATCAAATGCCAGTCTCTCTTCAATATGAACTGGCCATTTCGTATGTGCAAACGAATCAAGGAAATCTATTGCTTGACCAGCACAAAAAAGAAATCACGGATACGTACACATTGCAGACAGACCCGCAATACTTCCTGTTCTGGATTCATATTGGACAAGGCAATAGCAAGGAAGCTCTGGATATTGCAAGGGTGCTCGGGGACGACCGATACATATTCACAGCACTCGTCGCCTACCGCAATGAAATTCAAAATGACGACAGCCTATCTGCTGAAGAAAAACAAAAACAGCTAGATCCAATCATTAAGGAAATGGCGAAGTATGAAGAAAAAGAAACAACGGAGACGAGCACCAATGACTCCTCAGATGCAAGCCAAACAGATGAAACAGCTGAACAAAAAGAGCAGTCGAAAGCCGATCAGGAGAAAAAAGAGAAAGAATCTGATGCAAAAAAGAAAACCTCTCAGACGAAAAAAGATGAGAAAAAATAATTCTTTCGATACAACTGACAGTTGGTGCTGTCCGATGAGGAGGTGGAGCGTTTGAGTCTTCTATGGGTTTTTTATGAAGAAGATTATCAAACCGTCCGTTTAGATGAGCAGTTCAACCGGGAAGCTGTGATTGGACCTGAAATAGAGCATACAGTAACGATTCCTTCCCTTTCGTTTGATGAAGGATTGATTCGTTTATCTCCAGATGAAACGAATGACGGCTTTTCTCTTTATCAGGGCGAAAAAAAGAAAGGTCACTTACTTCCACATGAACCATATCAGGTTGGTTCACTCACACTCATGTTGATGGATTCACATCATGATCAAACCATTTATTACCTAGGAAATAGAGTCGAAGTGACTATTTCAAGTGAAGAAATAGATGAAGCGGATGTGTGGAAAGAACAAGCCCATTCAATGTTTCAAGATGCCAAATCCTTCACGTTGGAAAAAATAGAAGGCGCTTGGTATGTGATTCCCCAAGATGAAACGATCTATGTGAACGGGAAACAGCTGCACGGTCCACAGCAACTTCTTGCTGGAGATGAGCTGTTTTGGAACTTTTTGACGCTGTCATTGAAAGATGATGATTTATTGCAAGTAACAGCATTTGAACCATTTCAAACACGTTTAGAAAAAACAAGGCCGCCAAGTACCGAAACGAAACAAAAATATCCTTTATATAGACGAACACCACGTTTGATTTACGATCTGCCAGATGACCGGGTGTCTTTCAGCTTTCCTTCACAGGAGAGTGAAAATAACGGCAGAGGACTTTGGCTCGTGGTTCTTCCGCCGCTTGTCATGCTGATTGTCATGGGAATCGTGGCCCTTGTACAGCCGCGCGGTATCTTTATTGTCGTGTCGATGGCGATGTTTATTATGACGTTAATTACTTCGTCCGTTCAATATTTTAAAGAGAAATCACAGCGCAAAAGACGAGAAGAGAAGCGGCAACGCGTTTACTCTCTTTACTTAGAAAATAAGCGAAAAGAGCTGCAAGAGCTGTATGACCGTCAACAATTTATTTTAACGTATCATTATCCGTCTTTTGAACAAATGAAGTATTTGACGTCAGAAATCAGCGGGCGTATTTGGGAAAAGACGCTTGTCAGTGATGATTTTTTACAGCTGCGTCTAGGGACAGGTGCAGTTCCTTCAAGTTATGAATTATCGACGAGCGGCGGCGATATGGCCAATCGTGACATCGATGACTTAATGGAACAAACCCAGCATATGCAAAACGTCTATCGCGAGGTAAAAGATGTACCGATTACGTTCGGTCTTGCGGACGGTCCAACCGGATTAATAGGAAAACCGGCAATTGTCAAAAATGAACTTCACCAGCTTGTCGGTCAGCTTGCTTTCTCGCACAGCTATCATGATTTGAGATTTGTTTTTATCTTTAATGAACAGGAGTATGAGAACTGGGAATGGATGAAATGGCTGCCGCACTTCCAACTTCCTCATACATACGGGAAAGGGTTTATATATAACGAACAAACACGTGATCAGCTCTTGTCTTCTATTTATGAAATTTTGCGAGAGCGTGATCTGGAAGAGGAAAAAGAGAAAAAAATCTTTACGCCTCACTTTGTGTTTATCGTGACAAACCATGAACTCATTGCGGAACATGTGATTTTAGAATACCTAGAAGGCAGCCGGACGGATTTAGGCATCTCAATTATCTTTGCGGCAGAAACAAAGGAAAGCTTGGCTGAAAATATTTCAACGCTTGTTCGTTACATTAACGAAGAAGAAGGAGATATTCTCATTCAGCATAAGAAGGCCGTACGAATTCCATTTCAGCTGGATGCACATGAGCGAGCGGACAATGAGCTGTTTGCCAGAACCTTAAGAACATTAGATCATCAAGTCGGGATGACCAACTCGATTCCAGAAACGGTTTCCTTCCTTGATCTGTTTCATGCCAAACAGGTAGATGACATTGGCATTCGTGAAAAATGGCTGACATCTGAAACAGCAAAGTCATTATCTGTGCCTATCGGTTATAAAGGAAAAAACGATATTGTCGATCTGAATCTGCATGAAAAAGCACATGGCCCACATGGTCTATTAGCAGGAACAACGGGATCAGGAAAAAGTGAGTTTTTACAGACGTATATTTTATCCTTGGCTGTACACTTTCACCCGCATGAAGTGGCGTTCCTGCTCATTGATTACAAAGGGGGCGGAATGGCGCAGCCGTTCCGAAATATTCCGCACTTACTTGGTACGATCACAAACATTGAAGGCAGCAAAAACTTTAGTGAAAGAGCGCTTGCCTCTATTAAAAGTGAACTGAAGAAAAGACAGCGCTTGTTTGATCAGTATCATGTGAATCATATCAATGACTATACGAAACTCTATAAAGAGAAAAAGGCGGAACAGCCGATGCCTCATTTGTTCTTAATCTCTGATGAGTTTGCTGAATTAAAAAGTGAAGAGCCAGAATTTATTAGAGAGCTTGTTAGTGCCGCGCGGATTGGACGAAGTCTCGGTGTCCATCTCATTTTGGCGACTCAAAAGCCTGGCGGGGTCATTGATGATCAAATTTGGAGTAACTCCCGCTTTAAAGTCGCATTAAAGGTGCAAGATGCATCAGACAGTAAGGAAATTTTGAAAAATAGTGATGCTGCGTCGATAACCGTGACAGGTCGTGGATATTTACAAGTGGGGAACAATGAAATCTATGAATTATTCCAGTCGGCTTGGAGCGGTGCACCGTATATGGAAGATGGCTACGGATCAGAAGATGACATCGCCATTGTAACGGACACTGGACTGATCCCATTATCAGGGGTAAGTACAGAGCCGGCTGTGAAAAAAGAGACAGTGACGGAAATTTCCGCTGTTGTGGATGAAATTGAACGTATGCAGCAAGAGCTTGGAATTGAAAAGCTTCCGAGTCCATGGCTTCCACCGCTTGAAGAGCGGATTCCAAAAACACGTTATGCATCAAGTGAGGAGCACGTCTTCCATTTCGCTCTTGTCGATGAGCCAGATCAGCAAAGCCAGCATCCACTTTCTTATCAAATGATGGAGGATGGAAATATTGGCATCTTCGGTTCATCCGGCTACGGCAAATCACTTGCTGCAACAACACTGCTCATGAGCTTCGCAGAAAGATATTCACCTGAAGAATGGCATGCATATATTTATGACTTCGGTAACGGCACCTTGCTACCGCTTGCCAAACTTCCGCATACGGCTGATTATTTCTTAATGGATCAAATGAGAAAGATTCAAAAGTCGATGAAGCGTCTTCGTGAAGAGGTTGAATATCGCAAGCGTTTATTTAGACAGCAGGAAATGAGTCATATCAAAATGTACAATGCGCTGAATGAGAAAAAGCTTCCATTCATATTTATCGTGATTGACAACTTTGACATTGTGAAAGACGAAATGCATGAACTCGAATCTGAATTTATTCAGTTAAGCCGTGATGGACAGTCGTTAGGCATTTATTTCTTAATCACAGCGACTCGTGTCAACGCAGTCCGTCAATCTCTTATGAACAACTTGAAAACAAAGATTGTCCATTATTTAATGGATCAAGGAGAGGCATACTCCATTATTGGCAGACCGAAATTCAGCTTAGAGCCGATTCCAGGACGAGTCATTATCAACAAAGAAGAGCTTTACTTTGCACAAATGTTCCTACCAGTTGAAGGAGAGAACGATCTCGAATTGTTTGAGCATTTAAAACAAGAGATCCAGCTTCTAGATGCTCGCTTTGAATCAGCTGAAAAACCAAAACCTGTACCAATGCTTCCTGATAAGCTGACCATTTGGGAGCTAGAGAGTCGCTTAGAAGAACAAAAACAGCCGTATGACATTCCAGTCGGACTAGATGAGGAATCTGTTGCACCTGTTTACTTTGACTTGAAGAAGAATAAACACTGCCTCATCATCGGTCAAACGCAGCGAGGGAAAACAAATGTGACCAAACTAATGCTTGATCAGCTATTAGTAGCAAAACCTGAGAAGCTGGCCGTCTTTGATTCGATTGATCGGGGGCTCTCTCATTATGCAAAAGAAGAGAACATTGATTACCTTGAAACAAAGGATGATATCACAGAATGGGCAGAGGAAATAGATCGTTTATTCAAGGTGCGTGAAGAGATGTACGTCGAAGCTGTGCGCCGGGGAGAGACTGATCAGTTGTCGTTCTCTCAAATTGTGCTTGTGATTGATGGCATTACGCGTTTTCAGCAGACAATCGATCCACGTCTTCAAGATCAATTGGCTGATTTCATGAAGTCATATGCACACTTAGGCTTTAGCCTGATCGCGTCAGGAAATCATACCGAATTCAGTAAAGGCTATGATGCACTCACAAACGAAATCAAACAAGTTCGTCATGCCATGTTACTGATGAAAAAATCAGAGCAAAACATCATACCGCTTCCGTATGCAAGACAAGAACCAGAGATTCAGCCAGGATTCGGATATTTGGTTGAAAACGGGAAAGAGAAGAAAATCCAGGTTCCTTTATGTGCGGTAGAAAGGAAGAGTGTTCAATGACAGAGCAGCAAAAAAGCTCCATCAAAATCGTGTCGACCATGATACTGATTCTCGTCTTGCCGGTTCTATTTTTCCATCTCATTGGGGATGATCCGGCAAAACAGAAAAAGAATGCCACACGTAACATTGCCGTGGTCAATGAAGATATGGGGGCGAGCGAAAGTGAAAATACCGCTCGTTTTGGACAGGATGTGGTGGCGGCATTATCAGAGCGTCCAGATTACACATGGACAGTCGTCAATCGAAGTGCGGCAGAAAATGGCCTGAAAAATAGAAAGTACGATGCAGTTCTCTATATTCCATCTGACTTCTCTAAAAATGTGCTGAGCTATGATAAGGATCATCCAGAGAAGGCATCTATCCAATTCTCAATCCAAGATCAGCTCAATGCAGTGAATAAAGAAAAAGTACAAAGAGAGCTAGAAAATGCTCAAAAGAAAATGAATGAACAAATGTCGACTTTATATTGGAGTTTTGTATCACAGGAAATCGGCAATGTCAGAGAAGAGTTTGAGCATATTGTTGGCAAAGAGGTCGAATTCCAAAACACGATGTACAACTTCTATAAGCCAAATTCAAACAAACTATCTGATGCCGTCCAGCAGCAGAAGAAACAAATAGAAGAACTAAAAAATGCGATGGCCGATTCACAAAAACAGTATAAAGACGGTTTAAGTACAACAGAAGAAGCGAAAAGCCAGCTGAAGGATTTCGTAAAAGTAGTCGATCAATATCAGCAGTATCAAGACAAACAAAAGGATCTCTTGATCAAAGCGCAATCGACAAGCAAAAAACAAATCCAGCAAGGACTCAAACAGCTTGCGGAGATTCAAAACCAAAATGCCCGCAGCTTTAGCGATCAAATGGGCGGACTCAAAACCAATATCAATGGGGTCCAAAGTCAGCTCAAAACAACGGACAGCGCAATTCAATCTGTTCAAAAGTCGAGGGAAGAAGCTATACCTAAGCAATCGACGGGATTAAAGGAACTTGTGAAGACGTCTCAAGAAGAACTGTTGAAGGATTATGAAGGTCAATACTTAGAGGCCTATAAAAGTAAGATCATCGCCTTGCAGAATAAGCTAGAAGCAAAAAGGCAAGAGCTAATCAACGCACCCGAGCAGCCAGCTGATCCTGATGATGACGGGCAATCAGATCAAGATAATGAGAACCCAGAAGAGATTGGCATTAACTTAGATGATGAAACAAATGAACTCTCGCAAATTTCATCAGAAATGAACGATCTAGCTAATCAATTAGAAGATCAGACTGCACCTCCTACTAATGAAGATGATAAAGAGGGTGAAAACGGTCAGGATGCTGTTCAGCCAGATAACAGCGGCACGGATCAATCAAAAGATGACCTAAAAGCACTGTCTAATCGTTTAGAAGAAGTGAAAAAGAAGATTCAAGAAAAAGCGGCCGCTCATAACGACCAATTGAAAGACAAAGTAAGTCAAATGAGTAAGGAGCTTGAAAGCCTCACGAAAAAAGTAGAGAAGCTTGAAAAGATGATTCTAAGGTTACAAGATCGATATAACGTCATTCCGAATGAAATCAAAAATCAGGAATCCTCTATTTTAAACAAAGTGCAAGAGCTGAAACGAGTAAACTCGCCGATTGGCAACACTGTGAATACGAAAATATTTGATCAAGAGTTTAAAACAAATTCAACAAGCACCAAAAAATTAATGGAATACTCCAATCAACTGTCTCAGCTAGAGATGATGCTTGGGAATCTATATCAACCAACAAACAACTCATCACTACTAGACACAAAAGGAGATGAAATCCAGTCCATCCTTTCCATCAAAAAAGAAGAAACGGAAAACTGGGATACACTCAAAAATCAAATGCTGACGTCAAATGATGATGTGTCTACCTTTATTGATGAGATGCAAAAATTCTCAGATGGCTACGCAGAATACATTTCGACTCAGCAGGCAAGCATGGAACAGGAGTTAAATGCCATTTCTGAAAGTGCGGACACAGTAGCTGAACAAATGGCTGATCAAGGAGATGCGGTGTATACGGCAGACCTTGCGGGCAGTTCGATTGTTGTGAGTGCACAGGATTCAATTGGTCAGGAAGTGCTTCGTCTTTCTGAGAATATGAGTTCGTTAACCGACCGCCAAAAAGGGGTGGCGGATTATACGAATAATATTGAAGAAAGTGTCACAACCGTTCAAGAAAAAGCAGATACGTTGAACGAAAACTGGAGTAAGAATGTCAATTCTACGAAGCTTGTTCAACAAGATTTAAAGGGTATTTTAGGCAACACTTTAGACGATCAAGGCAACAGCAACTATGTGTATAACCATTTAGCCAATCCGCTGAAAATTAGCGGCGATGTGCCAGAAGAAAAAACGCAGACTGTACCGCCAGTAGTCATTTTGGTTATTGTGATGATCAGCAGTTTGTTGATTGGCTTTTTTAGCTCGTACTATGCGTCAGCGCCAATGCTGGTCAAAGGTGCACTGTTTGGTATTTTAAATCTGCTAGTCGGGCTCATGATCAGTCTGTTTGGACTCAACATTTACAAACTAGCTGATGACCAAGCCATTCAATGGTCGATCTTTACGATTTTGCTGCTAGTGGCATGCTCTGCCTTTATTCGCACAGCTTTCCTTTTCGGTTCAATTGCCGGGTGGATGGCAGCAACGGCGCTTATATTCTTCTTTGTTGCACCGTTAATTGATTTGGTCATGCCAAACTTCCATTTTACAAATCCAGTGACAGACGTGTATCTGTCCATCCAATATGGAAATGGAGACAACTTCGGTATGGGCATCACAGGGCTACTGATTTTAACGATATTGTTCATGGTCATTCCACTAGTGAAGAAGCTATGGAAAGACAAAATAGAGGAACGTGATGTCACTCATGAGGCTTAATCTATTCGTCAAAGGGATGGCACTTGGTGTCATATCCCTTTTTCTCCTCAGTCCTGCTGCTTTTGCTGCTACAGGTGAAGATACTGATACGAATGTCAAGCCGAATGAATATCAAGAAAAGAACCTCAATATTAATTCGAGTATATTGAGGGATCAAACGAAATACGAACAAAGCAAAGCAACATCTAAAGTCAAAACGGACATTCACTTTGCTGACCCGCCTAAGACCTCTGGTGGTCAACTTTCGCCACAAATTTTTAGTGATCTGAAAGAAAATCCGCCTAAAACGCCAGCTCGTATGATGAAAGAGATGAATATCTCTTTCAGCGATTCGGCTGTATCAACTCCTTCTGGCGATGATCATGAAAAGCAGAGATCGGCGCTTCTGCCAATCATTTTTGGCATCTTGATCGCCTGTGGCATCATTGTCATGATCATTCTGATTCCAAAGGTGAATGTGAAGACGGAAAAGAAATAGCCTGCCTTTTGAAAAGGGCAGGCTTTTCTTTATGCAGATTGCTTGATGTGATACCGATTCACTATTTAAAATAGTGTTATCAAGGGAGGAGATTGTCATTCGAATTTCAATCGTCACAGGCGGATCAAAAGGATTTGGTTTAGCACTTGTCAAACAGCTACTTTCACGTGGGGATAACGTGTATACCGCTGCAAGAAGTGAGTCGCCACTATCCCACCCACACCTCACGCATTCACAGGTTGATCTCACTGATGAGGAATCGGCTGCAAAGTGGCTTCAGGGCATCTTGTCCTCGCAAACTCTCGCAGACGCTGATGACGTCTTGCTTGTCAATAATGCAGGAATGGTGACTCCTATCAAACGTGCAGGGCAAGGCGGAGAGGATACGCTTCATCAGCATTATACGCTGAACCTTGTCATCCCTGTTTTGCTCAGTCATGTGTTTGTGAGAGAGACACAATCCTTTGAGGGGAAGAAAACCATCGTGCATCTTTCTTCTGGAGCAGCTAAAAACCCGTACAAAGGATGGAGTGCCTATTGCAGTTCAAAAGCAGGGCTTGATATGTTTATGAGGACTTTACATGAGGAACAGCAGGACGAAGCATATCCTGTCACCACGTTTTCCTTTTCACCCGGTACGATTGATACGGATATGCAGGGAGAGATTCGGAAATCCTCCAAACAGGACTTTGAACAAATTGAACGGTTTCAGCAATTACATGAAACAGGTACGCTAAAGAGCCCAGATGAAGTGGCCGGTATTTTACTCGACCTTCTAGCAGATGACCCAGCTGGCGGTTGTGTATACGATGCCCGTGAGTATGAAAAAAAGCAGTCATAACGGCTGCTTTTTTCGTATTGTACAAGCAAAGACAGCTTATCGAGCATAAGCTAATTTTGAGACTCATCGGAAATATGACAGAACATTTGAGTTTCTTTTCAGAATATGTTAGGATGCTAAAAATATAGATAAGGAGGGGTTTCCATGAGAAAGGTTACATTAATGGATGTTTACACCCATCCAGTCGCTCAAAAATATTTAAATCGTTCAGGAAAAGCCCACGCTATTGCTTGTGCTTATCACGCATTCAAACTGGCGATGCAGGCGGGGATTAACCCGGATCTTGCTGTGAAAGCAGCACTCTTGCATGACATCGGCCACTATGAATGGTATACAGCAGGCGGAGAATGGGATTACGAGACATATAGACGAAATGATATTCATGCCATTAAAGGGGCAGAGCGGGCACATAAACTGCTCATACGGCTCGGCGAGGAACCAAAAGCAGCCAAAGAGATTGCCCTTGCGATTTTGCTTCACACAGATTCATATTTGCCAGAGGGCGACCTGCATAAGGACACACTCCAGCAAATTGTGAAGAAAGCAGATGAAATGGACGAAGAGCCTGGTGGACACCATCATTACAGACAAATAGATGAATCACTTGCGCTCCAAAAAATTGCTGATTTGGATGAGAAGGTGCAGCAGGCGCTTCAGCCCATGAAACGCTCTGTTTAATATGGAATATCTCCATGAATCGTTCCGTGCTGATCCACATACAATGTGCGGATCACAGTACGGTTAAATGCCGACGTCCCTGACGCAGTGAGACCTGTGTAATGAACCGTGACGGAATAAGCACCTTCTTTTTTCAATTGAACGGCTGATGAAGAGCTCGTTTTCAGTGGATGATCCTTCTCGGCATCTTTAAAATAAGTGGTCTCTACAGTTTTGCTTAATCGTTTAATCAGCTTGCTCGAATGTGTCGATGCATCTCCTGATTTCGCTGCAGCGATTTTGATTTCTTCATTCAATGGTGAATCAAAGGATACAAGTAGCAAATAAGGATCCTTTTTTCCTGAATTTGATCGAATCGTCCATTTTCCTGGAACGGGTTTATTGATTTGCACATGGTGTGAATAGGCGCCTTCATATGGGAATGATGATTCGGATGTCGTCAAATTGGTTAAAACATCTCCATTTGGCGCAACGATTTCCGGATTGGCTTCCTGTCTTTCATTTAACCACTGAATCGATAGGCCATTCGTTCCTTCCTCTACATAGAACGCTTCTGTTTTATCCTTTTCACTTTCTCCACCTTTCACATAAACGTTTGTATTTAGCTCCGAAGAAACTGGTTCTTGCTCTTGTTCGTCTTCGCTTTCAGCGCTTGCGGTACTTGCACGCAGCTGTGCCTGAAATACGGGGAACATGCTTGTGCCGTTTTTGATCGAAAAGTGATCCCACTTTCCTGTTAAAATATTGTTTGCATATGCTAGCTTTGTGCTGCTGACCGTCACAGCGCCATCGTTTGCACCAAAGCTTTTTAAATACATGCCGCCTAAATAAAGCACTCCGCCAAAGGTTCCCCAATCTGAACCAGAATAGGTTACATACTTATGAGGGAACGTCTCCAGCTGGTCGGTTTCACTTCGAAAAGCTGCCATCATCCCGGTTTGCAGAGAATAGAGCGCGTCGCTCTTTTGTCCAAGGATTTGCGCAAGCCAGCTTCCGCCTTTGCTATAGGCTAAATCCGCAAGCGGCGTCCCATAGTGTGGAGAGCCAAGTGTGATGACTTTCTCTACATATGGATGAGCGTTGTAATACACGAGGGCAGCCTGCGTATCCACTCCGCCTTTACTATGACCGATTACGATCAGTTTTCTGCCGAAAAATTCATAGATTTCTTTTAACTTTTCTGCTAATAGTTTCCCATTCTTTTTCATGTCCTGATCTGGATACAAATCTATGAACGCGCTTTCGTATCCGTTCAGAACAGCTTGTTTTGCCATATCGTTTCGATCAGACCATGTGGAGGAAGAACTGTTTATGCCATGAACAAAAACAAGTGGGGGTTTTGACAGGTCTTTTTGTACCGGTTCTTCTCCTTTAAACCACTTCCCTGGTGTACCAGGTGCATCTCCAATTGTGCCTGCGTGCGCATAACTTGCAGAGGATAGTAAGAGCATGACAGCAACGATACAGATTAATTTTTTCAAGATCATTCACCTCTTCAAATAATTTAAGATGTTGGCAGCACCAATCTATTATACTTCTAAAAATTGTAAAAAAATACGAAATGTAAAAATACGGTAATAATGTTGTGGGTTTGCTGAGTGACACTCACATGGGTCATTGCATACGCTGTGGGTAAATACACAAGTAAAGGGGCAGGTAGCATGGCACAACAAGGAAGTCCACAGCTTGTTTCATTAGTTGATCCATATGTTTATCAAACATTGCAGAAAGTAGTCGGTATGAGATTGATTGTTCAAACAGTGAAAGATACAGTACGTGGAAAGTTGAAGGAAGTGATGCCGGATCATATTGTGATTGAGGCGGGGGCAAAATCAGTGTTTTATGTGCGGATCCAGCAAATCGTGTCGGTGATGCCTGATCACAGTGAAAGAGTGTAGCAAGCAGACGCACAGGTGTCTGCTTTTTTCAATGCTTACAGAATGTATATCTGGAAAAAGTGCATGATATACCAATTGTTCTTTTTTTTTCAAAAAATATGGTTCTAAAACAAGAAGCAGTTGACAGAAGGTGGGTTGAATAGTAGTTTTTTAATAAGGTCAATACGTAACAGGAGGAGCATCTTTGTTAAAATCTAAAGTTCATTTTTGGACATTCCAAATATTACTGGTTTTACTGATTGTGTATGTATCAACAAAAGTTTCATTTTTATTTCAGCCGATCATTTTATTTGCTTCAACGTTGTTTGTTCCTATTTTACTGGCAGGTATTCTCTTTTTCATCTTTAATCCGATTGTTCGATTTTTGTCGAAGAAGATACCTAGGACGCTCGCCATTCTGATTATTTATCTCCTATTCATCGGGCTTATCACGTTTGTTGTCAATGCTGCTGGACCTGTCATTGTCACGCAGGTGGGTGGACTTGTCAAAAGCTTCCCGGGGTATGTCACGGACATGCAGAAATTTATCAACGACTTCTCGCATTCTAAAACATTTACATGGATGATGAACCAAGATTATGTGTCTGTTTCGAAGTTTGAACAGTCGATCGTTTCGACATTAAAAGATTTACCGGAAAATATTGCTTCCAGTATGTCGGCGGTGTTTGGCGTGATTGCGAATATTGCCCTCGCTGTCATTACCGTTCCATTCATTTTATTTTACATGCTAAAAGACGGGCATAAGTTTCCGGACAAGCTCGTTCAATTTTTGCCAATGCCTTACCGTAAGGAAGGATTGAAGATTTTTAAAGAATTAAACGATACGCTTGCTGCTTACATACAAGGGCAAATCGTTGTTTGTTTATTTGTCGGAGTTGCTTGTTTTATCGGATACTTATTAATTGGTGTGAAATATGCGCTCATTCTCGGCATCATTATTGCGGTGACAAATGTCATTCCATATCTTGGGCCATATCTTGGTGCGGCGCCAGCTGTGCTCATTGCTTTTCTTGATTCGCCTGGAAAAGCGGTTGTGACTGTTATTGTCATTCTTGTTGTTCAGCAGATCGATGGAAACGTCATTTCTCCATTGATCATTGGAAAACGTCTCAACACACATCCGTTAACAATTATCTTGCTATTAATTGGGGCAGGAAGTTTTGGCGGAATCCTTGGCATGATTTTTGCCGTTCCTGTCTATGCGTTGCTGAAAGCCATCACACTCAATATTGTCAGATTGGTTCAGCTGCGTCAGCGCTCTCGAAAAGAACAGCATTTAAACGTTTAGGGCAGATGCACAACTTTTCCCTTTTTGCATAACATAACTCACATAAGCGAATAGGGAGGAGAAGGAAGATGCCTGCGATTGTTGGACCCATCCATATTGAGTCTTTAGGCGGAAACGGCTCGGCTACTTTTGGTGACGTTCTCGCCATTGCCCCTTTGGCTGTAGATCACTCGACCGGTGGAGCGGGCGCTTTTAATTCAGGTGATTATATGTCCCTGACAAGCGATCCGAATGCCACCATGCTTTGGGACTTTACACTGTTTGGCCAGCCTCAATCATTTAATGCATAAAAGACAGCTGATCATATGACATATCAGCTGTCTTTTTTATGTTGGATAGACACGTATTGTTCCGCTAGGCATATGATGAGGGTAGTAAAGGTGGTGGAAAGATGCCAGCAATTGTTGGACCCATTCATATTGACCGTGTCATAGGAAACGGTTCTGCACATTTCGGCGATGTGTTTGCCATTTCGCCAAAAAGTGTGGATCATTCCGCTGGTGGTTCAGGCACCTATAATGCAGGAGACTTTGTTCAATTTTTCAACAATCCGAACGTCACATTTGTTTGGGATTCAAACCTCATCAGCCAGCAAAAGAGCTTTAACGCATAGCCAGCTTTGAAAGGGTCTCCTTTTCAGAAGCTGTCTTTTTTTATGGTACAATGGATAGAAGAAGGAAGAAGAAAAAGGGGGGAAAACACATCAAATGAAAATAAGAAAAGCGCATCTGACAAGCGGGCAACCAACAACCTACAATGTATATTTACATGAAAATAAAAAAGAATATAAAACGCTTGTCGCTGTACCTGACATGGAATGGAGTATTTCTATTGCGTATGAAGACGAAAAAACGCAGCTTGAGCAAGCACTAGAACAATCTTTAAACAAAAGAGTAGAAATAGACGAAGCCCGTGAACTTGCACAAAAAATTGTGCACTGGGTCACAGAAATGTAAATTCAGAAACCAGGAGTGAACACAGCAATGAAAGAAGAATCCGTAGACTTTTATTTGCAGCAAGGGATATTTGGACATGCTGAAACAAAACCAGATGAACGAAGAATGTTTCTCGGCTCATTAAGAGAACGTGCTCTTCTCGCTCTGACAAAAGGACAAGTATCGAGACATAAATCGTATCAAGAGGTAGAGCAAGTATTGAAGGCAAACCGAGAGGCCACTGTTCTTTTAAATGGTGAATTGTCATATGCTTCTTATTCTCCATATGTCAAAATGGCAAATGCCGCTGGTTGTTCTTTTAAAGTGGTCAACCATCACGAGTCACATTCACCTTTTGGGCTTGTGATAGAGGTGCCGCTTGCGATCAATCAAGAGCACATCTATATAGAAGATGAGCTTTTTCAAAAAGCTTTTTCTCGTGAATCTGTTGAATAGGTTTCCCTAGTGAAATGAATAAGCTATAATGATTCAAAAGAGCATATGGGAGAGATGCGGATGGGCAAAGCATTGATTTGTATTGATTATACAGTTGATTTTGTTGCAGACGATGGAAAACTGACGTGCGGAAAGCCTGGACAGGCGATTGAGTCGAAGATCACAGAGATCACTTCCTCATTTATTGATGAAGGACACTTTGTTGTTTTTGCCGTCGATCATCATGAAGAGCAAGATCCATATCATCCAGAGACAAAGTTATTTCCGCCCCATAATATTCGCGGGACAGAAGGAATTGAACTTTACGGAAAACTAAGTTCACTATTTCACACGTCAACACATTTAAATCATGTC
Source organism: Bacillus sp. UNC125MFCrub1.1 (assembly GCF_000701305.1). Classification (NCBI taxonomy): domain Bacteria; kingdom Bacillati; phylum Bacillota; class Bacilli; order Caryophanales; family Bacillaceae; genus Bacillus; species Bacillus sp. UNC125MFCrub1.1. Next base: position 103,137 of record NZ_JNIG01000009.1, on the reverse strand, counting down.
TATTATATGGAAAAAACAAGATACTCTGCTTTTGCAGGCACTCAATTAGAAATAAAACTGCGCGAGCGTGGCATCACTGAACTTCACCTAGCCGGCGTGTGTACCGATATTTGTGTACTTCATACAGCTGTTGATGCGTACAATAAAGGCTTTGAACTTGTGATTCATGAGAATGCTGTGGCGAGTTTTAATGAAGCGGGGCACGAGTGGGCACTTTCTCACTTTGAGCATACGCTTGGTGCGAAAGTGGTTAAGTAAGGGAAGGAGAATGGAAGTTGGAGCATCGGTTTATTGACGACAGTTTATCACTACATACAGATCTTTATCAAATTAACATGGCAGAAACGTATTGGAGAGACGGCATTCATGAGAAGAAGGCAGTCTTCGAACTCTTCTTTAGAAAGCTTCCATTTGACAACGGCTTCGCTGTATTTGCTGGTTTAGAGAAAGCGATTGAATATTTATCGGACTTCTCTTTCACCGAGAGCGACCTTGCATATTTAAAAGATGAACTCGGTTATAAAAGCGATTTCATTGAATACTTAAGCGGATTGTCTTTTACAGGGACACTTCATTCAATGAAAGAAGGAGAAATTGTCTTTGCGAATGAACCTATTATGCGCATCGAGGCAACACTTGTTGAAGCGCAGCTAATTGAAACGGCACTGCTCAACATCGTGAACTTCCAGACGCTAATTGCAACAAAGGCGGCTCGTATTAAAGGAATCATTGAAGATGAGACAGCATTAGAATTCGGAACAAGACGTGCGCATGAAATGGATGCAGCCATGTGGGGAGCAAGAGCAGCACTGATCGGCGGATTTCAGGCAACAAGTAATGTCCGTGCAGGGAAACGCTTCAATATTCCCGTATCAGGCACCCATGCCCATGCTCTTGTACAAGCATATCGCGACGAATATACTGCATTTAGAAAATATGCCGAAACACATACAGACTGTGTCTTTTTAGTGGATACATATGATACGGTCAGATCAGGCATTCCAAATGCGATTAAGGTAGCGAAAGAATTCGGTGATAAAATCAACTTTATTGGGGTCAGACTTGATAGTGGAGACCTTGCCTACTTGTCTAAAAAGGCGAGAACGATGCTGGATGAAGCTGGATTCCATGACGCCAAAGTCATTGCATCAAGCGATCTTGATGAACACACCATTATGAACTTAAAAGCACAAGGTGCAAAAATTGATGTATGGGGTGTTGGAACGAAACTGATTACCGCATTCGATCAGCCAGCTCTTGGTGCTGTATATAAGCTTGTATCGATTGAAGAAAACGGTCAGATGAATGACACGATCAAAATTTCTTCTAACCCAGAGAAAGTGACAACACCAGGCCGTAAACGAGTGTATCGCATTATCAATCAATTGAATCATCACTCTGAGGGAGACTACATTGCCCTTGAAGAAGAAGAGGTTCAAAGTGAAGATAAGCTGAAAATGTTCCATCCAGTTCATACATTTATCAGCAAATTTGTGACAAATTTTGTGGCAAAGGACCTTCATGTCCCAATTTTTGAACAAGGGAAGCTGGTGTATGATAATCCAGATATCCAAACGATTCAAGCATATGTGCAGGATAGTCTCGGACTCTTCTGGGAGGAATACAAACGAATCAGCAAACCAGAAGAATACCCAGTCGATTTGAGTCAAAAATGCTGGGATAATAAGATGCAGTTTATCCATGATGTGAAAAATAAAATCAAAAAAGAGCTTTATGAAAGCTGATTACCCCGGGAAAGGAGATCATCAAGCCAGATGGTCTCTTTTTTTTCATGTTGGACGATTCAAAATGAACCTTATGGGCAATCATTTGGTATACTGAAGGCACATCTTGTTTGTCATTGCATAAAGGAGGAATGGAGCAGTTGAGGGTGTTTGTTGCAAGGCAGCCTATTTTTAACAGAAAAGAACAAGTCGTATCATACGAGCTGCTTTATAGAGATAGTGAAACCAATACATATAGCGCTGAAGATGGTGATCAAGCGACAACGGACCTCATTATCAATAGTTTTTTAAACATTGGCATCGAAACACTGACAGAAGGAAAACGATGCTACATCAATTTCACCGAAAGCTTGCTTTCGTCTGATCTGCTCACTTATTTTGATCCACATCAGCTTGTGATCGAAATATTAGAAAATGTACCGATTACCCCGGCACTTATTATGAGATGTAAGCAATTAAAAAAGTGGGGATACACGATTGCGCTCGATGATTTCTTTCTGAGCGGAACACATTTTCATGACAAGTTACTCGATGAACTCCTCTATTGCATTGATATTTTAAAAATTGATTTTCTGAAAACAACATGTGAAGAACGAAGAGACATTTTACATACATATAAAAAGTATCGACTTCGATTCCTTGCTGAAAAGGTAGAAACGCGAAAAGAATATGAAGAAGCGTTAGAAGCTGGCTTCCATTTGTTTCAAGGATATTTTTTTAGTGAGCCGCACGTCATTTCGGGACGAGCCTTATCGACTAGCTTCCACGCATACCATCAGCTATTGAATGAGCTGAGCAAGGAGCAGCCGAATATTCAGACCGTGACGCACTTTATAGAAAGTGATCTTTCCCTTTCATATCAATTATTAAAAATGCTGAATTCTGGCGGCATGAGACGTCTTTATCAAATCAAGAGTATTCGTCAGGCGATTATCCTGCTTGGGTTTAATGAAATACGGCGATGGATCTTTATCCTTTCATTTAAAGAACTAAATGTCCAAGCCAACTCAAGCCAAAAGGAAATCATCAAAATGTCGTTCATTCGTGCCAAAACGTGTGAACTCATTGCTAGTCGGACTGAACGAGAGCATCCCGCTTCTTATATGCTGACAGGTATGTTTTCACTCATTGATACGCTTGTCAGGGCGGACATTACTGAACTTGTGAAAGAACTGCCTCTTTCGGATGAAGTAGGTGAGGCACTGCTTGGCTATGAAAATGACTATTTCCTTGTGTTAGACATTGCCAAACGTATTGAACGAAATGAATGGGATGATGAGATGTTAGGTGGAAGTCTCCCTAAGCAGGAAGCCTACGGCTGTTATATAGAAGCCATTGAATGGTGTCATAAAATGTTTGAATCTTAAGAAAAGCCGCTCCCACTAGAGCGGCCTTTTTCTTTGTTATCCCCACTGTAAAAGTAGAAAAAGCCTACTGGAAGAGAGGGATAAGTAGATACGGATGCCTTCTGGACTAAAGCGGATATCGATATTGCTTTTCACCCCAATCTGCTTCAGCATTCGAATCACACTTGCGGTGTCAGCACGTTCAGCAGCTTCCATGATTCGCTGTCCAAACGAAAGCGAACCGGAAATCTGCTGTGTAATGAGGGATGCATCAGCCACGAGACGGGTTGATTCCTTTGCAGCCTTTTGAAACGCATGAGCATCTACTGGAGGAAAAGTCATAGGTGTTCGCGGGTATGCGTTCCCCATTGCGGGAACCTGCAAAGGCGGATAAGGAACATAGTAAAACACATGGTCACCTCTTCTCTCATTGAAGTGAATTTGGACGGATATCTGTTCTAAATGTATGAAGAAAATCCGAATAAAGAATCAAAATGATCTTTCTACCTTTGCATATTCATCATAAAAATAGGTACTTTTGCGGTCAATTTCGGTGAATGTCGCCAAAAAATTGCGGTGTCTACAGTAGAGCCTGTCGTCTGACCTATAACATGAAAAACCGAGGAAATAGAGGGGATCGTATGTTCTGTATCATGAGAATTGTGACGAATGATGCCTGTTCATGTCGCAAAAATGACGTATTTCCTTTGAAATTGAGATAAAAGTATCATTTGAAAAGTCTGAAAATGATGAAAAAAGACCTATTGAATTTTGCGGTATCACGCACACATTTTGTGCATACTTTTCGGTGAAAAAATACTCAATAGCATTTACACTGTTAGTAACAGATCAAATACTTATGACCCAATCAACATACACAAATACATTGATCTTCCAAAAAAGGAGAGTGGAATCGATGGAAAAGTATGAAATCGAAGAACTTAAACAACTATTATGGAAACTTGAAAACGAAATTAGAGAAACAACGGCTTCTCTTCATAACATTAACAAAAGCATTGATCAATACGACAAATATGAATATGTGAAAATTTCTTAAAGACTTGATAACCATCAAGTCTTTTTTTTATCCAAATACATACAAAAAAAGGATATATTATTATATAATTGTTAAATAGTGATGTCAGTGGACATTTGCTTATTTCTTTTTAGTAAAATAAGAGGCGAGAGGGTGAGGATCAAGATCGAGTATGCTAAACTATCTAGAGAATACAAAAATCAAGCAGAAAATGTCTGATTTTATTCAACATGCAGTCAGGCAAAATGATTTACAAAAGCTGCTTCTCGAATTTACAGATATAAAGAATGAATTTCCTTTTGGGCAATTGGCTTACCAACATTATGAGGCATTTGGCGGACAAGACAAGCAAGCGATTACAAAACTGGCAGCAGGGATTGAACTTCTCATCTTATCTGCCGATATATTAGATGATATTGAAGATCAGGATAATGATTCGTATCCTTGGATGAAATGTCAGAGCGGAATTGCGATTAATGCGGCGAATGTTCTCTTTGCATTGAGCTTTGATGTGTTTTCAAAGCTTGATCATGGAGCGAAGCTTTTAAACAATGTATATTCTTATTCCATTCAGTCAATGCAAGGGCAGCATATAGATATGACACTGGAGCCAGAGAATGAGCAGGATTGTTTAAATATCATGAAATTAAAAGCAGGGTCACTGTTTGTGTTACCTTGTGTGTTAGGTGTTGTTTTGGCAACAGGTTCTTTTGAAAAGAAGGTAGAAGAATATGCTTATTACCTAGGAATGGCGGAACAGCTTGAAAATGACTATCTAGGTCTTTTTAATAAAGATAATGTTGACTTTAAAAGAATGCAAACATTACCGCTAGTTTACTTGAAAAATGAGTTTAATCCATCTAGTTCAGACTTGCTCAGTTATTTTCAATCAAAGGATAAGAGTGCCGGCTCTGAAGAATTAAAGGATAAATTAAAAAAATCTGGTGCTCAACAATATGTATTTATTATGAGAAACCTTCTCAGAAATAAGTTTAAAGAAGCATTCAAGAAACTACATTTAGAGGCTTCAAAAAAGAAAAAACTGATACTTTTTTTAAATGGAGATGGAGAAGATGAAAATTCAGGAATTGGTTAGTTATTTAGTGGAGAATCCTTCAACATTAAATCAAATTGCTAATGGGAACGCATCATTGCTTCACGTTGATCAAGAAACTGCAAGTATTATTGTTGACGGATTCCAGAAAGAAGACGTTATTAAAGCAATCATATGGGCAACTGCTTGAGTAGATAAATATTATGAGAAAGTTTTACTCTAAGTTAACAGTTATATTAGTTATCCTTAGCTTCATCTATGTGATTTACATCTCTTATATCAACGTATTTAATATTTTTGTTGGAGCAGCTGTTAAGGAAAATAGTCACGGTCAACTTGAGGTAGTGGATGTCGATAATTTTACAGATAGCTATCTAGCTGGAGTTAGGAAAGGCGATATCATACTTGAAGTGAATGGGAATAAAAAACCAGTTGAAGAAGTTAAAAGAGGTTTTTTAGCTAATGTTAAAAGTTTAGTCGTTGATAGACATGGTGATAAAATTGATTTAGAGAATGTAAGGTTATTGAGTCAAGCGAATCTGTTTATTTATCTAATACCAGTCATTCTTTATTCCATCTGTCTATTTTGTATATTTATGATTTTAAAAATGAATAAAGCAAACCAAAAAGAGTCAGCTTATATTTTAGCTTTATTTCTTTTGGCGGTGTCTATAGGTTATGTAAGTTCTGGTGGTTCTGGAAAAGGAGAGGCTATCAGTCGTATTCTTGTAATCGTTACAATGAATATTGTACCTCCACTATATATGCACTTTATGTATCAATATTTAAAAGAATTAGGAACAGAAATTATTCGTCGTCGAGTTCTTTTTTATTTGTATCTAGTTCCAGTGACTAACGTTTTATTAGTTTTATTCTATAAAAATAAAGCAGGACCAGTAGATCTATTAGCATATGTCAATTTACTTTCATTTTTTGTTCTGGCTTTCCTTTCGATTATTATCACTATAAGGGCTGCTAAAAAATTGAAAGACAATGAAGTCAGCAATGTACTTCGAGCATTTGCACTCATTTTAATCTCAGCATTCAGTCCATTCATGCTATTTTTTATCATTCCTTATTTTTTTGGTATATATTTTATTTCACCGTATGTTGTTGCATCGTTTGTTCTTTTAATTCCTTTTTTCTTAGTCTATCAATTTATGTCAAATAAGCTATATAATGTTGATTTCTTTATGGGAAGGATTAAATACTACGGTTTTTTAGCAATTACACCGACAATACTAGTGGTTGTTCTTTTTGATTTTATTCAAAAGCCAAATGCAAATTTCTATACAGTGAAATTTACGATTATCACGTACATTCTTATGCTTACCGTTTTCTACTTTAAAGAAATTATCGATTTCCGTTTTCGATTGAAGCGTTTTTCAGAGAAGCATAATTATCAGGATAGTATATTTAAATTCACACAGCTTATTCGTGAGGCGTCATCACTTCATCAAGTATTGTATCATTTAAAATACACCATCTTAGAAGTACTTGTTGTGAACAAAGCCTTTGTGCTTGAAGTGAAGGCAGATGGACAAATTGTTGAAATTGATGAATCAATAGAAGAAAGCCAGCTATGGAAAGAGTATGTGGATCAATTTCAAGATATTTTAGGTGAAGTTGGTAAAATCATCGGGCTTGATAAAGGGTTTATGATGAAAATTGGTGAGCGGGGCGGTCACTCGTTTGTGATTTGCTGTTTATCTAATTTACGGACACCTAAGCTGACCCGCGATGAAATTTCATGGCTGAAAACATTGGCATTTTACACAAGTGTCAGTTTAGAAAATGTCGTCAAGATTGAAGAATTGATGGAGCATCTTGAGGATTTGAAACAGCGGGAAGCCAATCCCGCCTGGCTGAAGAAAGTCATGTTCGCCATGGAAGAAAAGCAGCGCTCAGATTTAGCGAGGGATCTTCATGATTCTGTGCTGCAGGATTTGATTTCACTGAAGAGACAGTCCGAGATGTTCTTAACCAATTTCCAAAACAACCAATGCCCAACATCTATTGAAAATTCGCTGATCTCTTGGAATGAACAAATGTCTAAGGTGATTCAAACCACGAGAGAAACATGTCATGAACTTCGGCCGCAGCTCCTCTATGACTTGGGGTTAGTGAAGGCAATTTCGAAGCTGACTTCGCAAATTCAAGAGGAAGCGCCATTTCATATTAGGCTGAATACAACCCGCTTTGATAAAGAACTGGACATTGATATTGACTCACAGCTGAATATTTACCGGATTGTGCAGGAGCTGTTATCCAATGCGTTGAAGCATTCTAAGGCCAGCCAAGTCTTAGTGATGCTCATTTGTATTAAAGATCAAGTTGTTCTCCATTATGAGGACGATGGAGTCGGATTTGATGCAAGCCAGCTTGATCAGCACACGATGAGCATGGGTCTTTCTGGCATAAGAGAACGAGTCAAAGCTCTAAATGGAAAGCTTCAAATTCACACAGCACCTGAAAAAGGGCTCAAGGTGAAAATTGAAATGGAATTGTAACGATTTCTTAAGGAATAAGACTTGGCATCTGCCAAGTCTTTTATATAAAATGGAAGTGAGTGATTTAAAGGGAGGAAGACATGAAGAAGATATTGGTCATTGATGATCATCCGGCTGTCATGGAAGGGACAAAAAGCATATTAGAATCAGATCAGCAGCTATCAGTCGATTGTTTAAGTCCTGATGCAGAAGGCGCCTTTTTAAAGACGCATGACTTTTCCATCTATGATGTGATCTTGATGGATTTAAATCTCGGGGATATCAATGGAATGGACATTGCCAAACAAATTCTAGAAACGAATCAACAAGTGAAAATTATCATTTATACAGGATATGAAGTAGATGATTATTTCGAAGAGGCCATTCGAGCTGGATTGCATGGTGCAATAAGTAAAACAGAGACAAAAGACAAAATTATTGAATACATACACCGCACATTGCAAGGAGAAGTTGTCATTCAGCTATCCTATTTAAAGAAATTAATTTCACAGCAGCAAGAGAAGCCAGAACAGGCGCAGCAGACGGATCATGAGCTGTTAACAGAGCGTGAATGCTTAATCTTAAGAGAAGTGGAAAAAGGGTACACAAACCAAGAGATCGCCGATGTGCTTCATTTGAGCAAACGCTCGATTGAATACAGTTTGACCTCCATCTTTAATAAGCTGAATGTTGGATCTCGAACAGAAGCGGTGTTAATTGCAAAATCGGAAAGTGTCCTGTAAACGTGTGAAGGGAGAGGGCCTTGATGGATGTGAGTGGTTCAAATACACTGCTTGAGGCACTGGGGATTGAGATTGTGGAATGCAATACGTCACGATGCGTGGCGACAATGCCAGTCGATCACCGAACAAAACAGCCATTTGGATTACTGCACGGAGGAGCATCAGCTGCTCTAGCAGAAACAGTGGCAAGCATGGGTGCTGCTGCTCATTTGGACTTAACTCAGCAGGTTTGTTCAGGTATTGAAATCAATGCCAATCATTTAAAATCTGTACGTGATGGAGTGGTGACAGCTACAGCTGTTCCTGTACATGTAGGACGGCGTACAATGGTATTCCAAATCGATATAAAAGATGATCGAGACCGTCATATCTGTACGTCAAGATGTACACTCGCTGTCATTGATCGCATATAAAAAAGCTCCCGGTGCAGCGGAAGCTTTTTTTAATACCCTTTTATGAACATGCGGGTAAAGTGAACAAGACCTGAATGTCAGGTTCTTCATTTATAAATAAGAGTCTTCTTTTCGTTTAATGACAAAGTTACGGAAACCGCCATAATCATCTTGGACACTTCGTTTGTCCATTTTCACACCAGTGTTGTAAGCGGCTCTTCCGATCAAATGAGCGCCGACTGGTGCGGTCAGAAAGATAAAGACAATCCCAAGCAGGATTTTCGCAGAGATGATCCCTGCAAGAAACCATTCATGAAAGAACACACCAACTAAAATGAGAACAACACCAAGTGTCGATGCTTTTGATGCAGCATGCATACGTGTGTAAACATCCGGCAGGCGAAGGACACCAATGGCTGAAATTAAACAGAGGATGGCGCCAAGCAGAATAAAGAAAATTACGATCGCTTTAGCGATGACGATCATTTTCAATCACTTCCCCTTTCTCAAGGAATTTGGAAAAAGCGACAGTGCCGATAAAGGCAAGAATACCGAGCAGTAAAATAATTTCAAAGAACGTCGTGGTTTTCAGTAAGATAGACACGATGGCTGTCATCCCAATTAAATTGATTCCTATCGCATCAAGCGCACTAACGCGATCAGGAATAGAAGGTCCTTTGATAACCCGTACGACAAAAAGCAAAGTAGACAGCGCAAGAATCCCAAGTGACATTTGCAAGATCAGTTCCATTACTTACCGCTCACCTCCTGAATCGCTTTTTCAAATGATACCCGAATATCGTGGATGGCTTTTTCAGCATCTTCAATATCCATCGCATGAATATATAAAATCGAACGATCATCCGAAATATCGATGACCAGTGTACCAGGTGTTAATGTAATCATATTAGCCAGTATGGTGATTTCCCAATCTGTTTTTAAATCTGTACGAAAGGCGAAAATACCAGGCTTGATCTTAAGCTTTGGAGATAACACCGTCTTGAGTACACTCAAATTGGCAAGAAGCAGCTCTCTGATAAAAATGATGACGAGCTTGAAAATCGCATAAAGGGCATAGCCGTAAAAACGTTGCGGGAAGAATCGCCGTAGCATAAAAATGGCGATCATCCCTAGTGCAAAGCCTGATACAAAGTCTGCAGCTCTGTATGTATCATTCATAAACATCCATGTAAAGGCGAGGAGAGCGTTTAATAATATTTGAAAGGCCATGTTCATCTACTCCTTCAGCACAGCTTGAATATATTTTTCTGGTGTTGATAGCATTTCCGCAGCTTGATTGATATAAGGTGCAATGAATTCTGTGCCTAATCCAATCGCAAGCGATAAGATAACAAGCAGTACCCCAGGATACACCATTCCTCTAATGGATGGCTTTCTTCTTCGCATATCCTGTTCCTCTCCCCAAAACGCGAGCATGAAAATCCTCATAACAGAATAAAGGACAAGAAGACTGGACAGTAAAACAAGGATAGAGAACGTCATGTACCCAGCAGAAAACCCACCTTCAACAATTTTCAGCTTGCCAACAAATCCACTTAGCGGAGGAATACCCGCAAGTGATAAAGCCGATATGAAGAACATCCAGCCGAGTAGAGGCTGGGATTGAATCAGCCCACCCATTTTTTTCAGATGATTGGTTCCAGCATACACAAACAGTGCCCCTGCGAGCATAAATAGAGCTCCTTTGATCACCATATCGTGAATGAGGTAATAAATGGCGCCTTGAAGTGATGCCGGTGTATTGGCCGCAATCCCAAACAAAATGACACCAACAGCTGTGACAATGTTATAAATCACAATTTTTTGCACATCAGAATAGGCGATAGAGCCAATGACACCGAATATAACCGTTAGAGCGGCTAGCCAGGCCATAATTGTATGTGTAAAACCTGTATCATGTATAAAGATGAGCGTAAAGACCCTGGCAATCGCATATAGCCCGACCTTTGTCAGCAGTGCGCCAAACAAAGCTGAAATCGCTGCCGGCGGTGCATGATAAGACCCTGGCAGCCAGAAATAAAGCGGGAAGACCCCAGCTTTTAAGCCAAATACAATCAGGAACAGAATGGCAATCACGGTGATTAACCCTGTTTGCCCAGATTCAGCTATTTTCACACTTAAATCAGCCATGTTCAGTGTGCCTGTGACTGCATATAAACACGCTACGCCAACAATAAATAATGCCGATGAGATAATATTAAACACAATGTATTTCAGTGATTCACGAAGCTGGGGCTTTGAACCACCCAGAACAATGAGCATATAAGATGCCATCAGCAACAATTCAAAGAAGACAAACAGGTTGAAAATATCTCCCGTTAAAAAGGCACCACTGACGCCAGCTAACAAGAATTGGACACCAGAATAATAGAAAAGCCGCTCTCTTTCTTTCCCAATCGTTTGAAAGGAAAAAAGAACTGTGACAAGTCCAACAATGGAAGCGGTCAGCACAAGAAGCGCAGCAAACTGATCGGCCACAAGGGCAATGCCAAACGGTGCTTTCCAGCCGCCCAAATAAAGGGTTTGTATGCCGTTTGTGAAAATCGTTTGGACCAAATAGACATTACAGATAATGGCTAAAAGAGATGCAAACACACTAAAGCCTCTCGACAGCATGGTGTTTTTATTCATAAAGATCAATAATGTAGCAGCTAGTAATGGAATTAATATAGGCAGGATCACGAGATTATTCATGCTGATCATTTCCTCTCATTTGATCCATGTCATCTGTTCTCAGCTCTTGGAAGGCACGGAAGGCCATCACCAGCAAAAAGGATGTTACACCAAAAGCAATGACAATGGCTGTTAAAATTAATGCTTGTGGCAATGGATCTACATAGGATGTGAGCCCCTCTTTCAAAATAGGAGGTGCTCCCTTTTTTAAGCCGCCCATTGTTAATAGAAGCAAATGGACGCCGTGACTTAAAACGGCAGTACCGACGATGACCCGCAGAAGGCTTTTTGAAAGCATTAAATAGGTCGCTGCCATAAAAATGATTCCGACGATAATAGACATTAGAAATTCCATTATTCCTTCTCTCCAATCGTTTGAATAATGGTCATGGTGACACCAACAACAACTAAATACACACCGATATCAAACAGGACCGCTGTCGCCAGTTCTGTTTTCCCTAGAAACGGCAGTTGGAAATAATCGAATGCATGGGATAGGAAAGGTGCTCCGAACAGAAAAGATCCCATACCTGTTAGGATGGCAACGAGCAAACCGACACCAGCCACATATATAAAGTCAAATGGTAAAATGCGTCTGACTGTTTTAAGGTCGTAGGCTAAAAGCAGAAGAACGACAGCACCAGCACTCATCAAACCGCCAATGAATCCTCCGCCAGGATTGTTATGTCCTGCAAGAAATAGGTGAAGTGAGAAAAGCAAGATGATGAATGCTGTAATTTTAGTAGTGACTTGTAAGAGCATATCATTCGTATCAATCTTTCTCATCGCCGTACGCCTCTCTTCCGTTTTCCTTGTGCTTTTACCTTCAATAATCCATAAATACCGAGTGCCGCAATGGCCAGCACTGTAATCTCAAAGAGTGTATCAAAGCCCCTGAAATCGACAAGAATGACATTGACAATATTGTCTCCGCCAGCCAGTTTGTAGCTGTTTTCAATGAAGTACGTTGAAATTGTGTCAAGAGACTGCTGGCTTGTTGAAGCGAAAGCAAGACAGGTGACAACTACTCCAACACCTAATGAGATGATCAAATTTGTTAATTTAAATCTTCGTGTTTTTTGCTTCAGACTCAGCTTTGGCAAATGATAGAAGCAAAGTAAAAACAGCGCGACAGAAATGGTTTCAATAATGAGCTGTGTCAGCGCAAGGTCAGGTGCTCTGAAAATCACGAAGAATAGTGACAGCGTGTAGCCCATAACACCTAGCGCAATAATAGCTGTTAAGCGTGAACGAGCAAATACAGTCGTGACTGTCGCTGCGACCATCACAAGTGAAAGGATGACTTCGTACGTGCCGATTGATGCAGCGTGCTCAGTTTGAAATGAGAAGGCTTGCTTGTAGAACATCACGCTGCCAAGCACGATAATCATAAACCCAAATACATAGACAAGATAGTCACGAAGGAATCCTGTCATATAGCTGTTTGTTAGGCGGTAAGCCCCTTTTTCTACACCTATAAGCGAACGATCATACAAAGCGTTAAATGACCATTTTTCCTTAAATATGTTGTACATTGGGCGCCATTTTGACAGCGTTAAATAGCCAATGGTACCGAGCGCAACTACACCAATTGTCATGTAAAGCTCTGGCTGGAATCCATGCCACGCTTCAATTTTTACGGCAAAGCGGCTTCCTGTTTGAATGGCTTCTGGAATGATCGCTTGAATGGCAGGTTCAATGACAGAATAGGCAAGAATATTAGGGAAAAAGAAGAACGTGACCACAAGTGCAGCTAAAATAATTGGCGGGATCAGCATACCAATCGGTGCTTCATGCGGTTTTTTCTCCAATTGATCGACATTCAGACGGCCTCTAAATGTTTTGAAGACGATCATCATACTGTAGATGAACGTAAACACACTAGCGAGCCAAGCGATAGCAGGGAAGACAGCCCCCCATGTTGAAACATCCGTAAAGCTGATGTCAGAAATCCGAATCATACTTGTGAAAAATAGCTCTTTACTTAAAAATCCATTAAAAGGCGGGAGTCCAGCCATCGAGAATGTACCAATTAACGTAATTGTAAAGGTAATTGGCATGATGGTCATTAATCCACCTAATTTGCGAATATCACGTGTACCTGTTTCGTGATCGATAATCCCTGCTGCCATAAAGAGACTACCTTTAAAGGTCGCGTGGTTAATGAGATGAAAAATAGCAGCAAGAACGGCTGCGCCAAAAAAGGCAGGGTTGTTTTCATGAATGGCAGCTGCGCCTACTCCTAGCATGAGCATAATCATACCGAGTTGACTCACTGTCGAGAAGGCCAGAATGGCTTTCAAATCATTTTGCCGAACGGCGTGGAAAGATCCCCAGAATAGTGTGATAAGTCCGACAATCGAAATGGTCCAAAACCACACCTCTGATATAGCAAAAATCGGACTAAAGCGGGCAACCAGATAAATACCGGCTTTGACCATAGTAGCAGAATGCAGATAACTGCTTACAGGGGTTGGTGCTTCCATAGCATCAGGCAGCCAAATATAAAATGGGAACTGCGCTGATTTTGTGAAGGCCCCTAGTAAAATGAGAACCATCGCAGGGATGAAATAAGGTGATGCCATAATGAGCTGAAGCTGATTGACTGCTTCGCGAATACTGAATGAATCAGTGATCAGGTAAATGAGGATGAAGCCGCCAAGCATAGCCAATCCGCCAAACACAGTAATAAGCAGTGATTTGGTTGCTCCGTAACGGGAACGCTCACGCTTATACCAATACCCAATTAAGAGGAAGGAAGAGATACTTGTTAGCTCCCAGAACAAATAAAGTACGACCATGTTGTCAGAGAGGACAACACCAAGCATAGCGGTCATAAACATTAATAAATACGTATAGAAAGAGCCAAGCTGTTCTTTTTCCTTTGATAAGTAGAAAATACTGTACAGTACCACAAGTGCACCAATACCTGTGATGAGTAAAGCAAATAACAGGCTGAGACCATCTACATACACAGTGAAATTCATCCCTAGAGAGGGAATCCATTCAGCTTGTGAGAACAACGTTCGTCCATTCGAGGTGATCTGGAGCATTTGGATGAAATAGGTAAATAAAAGAATAGGCAAGATGAGAACAAACCATCCTGTATGTATACGCCTTACGTATTTAAAGAGAAAAGGGACGACAAAGGCAAGTAAAAAAGGTGATAGGATGGCGAAGTGAATAAGCTGCAAGAAAATGAACCTCCTTTGATCAATATAAATTCACGTTCTAAAGAACTGGTAATTAAAATTATAGCGTAAATACAGACATAGTGCATTGGTTTGAACTGATTTACGGCAAATTGAATTTATTTTGAGTTCTTTTGACCACAAAAAATATTTTATCAAAAATGAAACTCGTTGTATATTGTTTTGTATTTCGTACATGCTTTTCTTAAAGGAGCTGATCAAATGAAACGAAAGATCACCATCAGCTTAAGCATATTCTGCACGATTTTAGGAGGAGCATTCTTGATTGAACGAAATGATCAAAAAAGGTGGCAGGCCGGGAGTGAATGGCCGCTATTTTCCGAACAACTCCTCCATATGACCTATCCTCAGGCGAAACAGTATCCTTTTCAGCCTCGGGAATATTTACGAATTGTATTAGCTGATGAATGAGGATGTATGGGAGAAAAGAAATATAAAAAAAGCATGTCCTTTTCGTAAGGGACATGCTTTTTGTTTCTTTTTTAAGTAAACATTCTGAGTAAGATTGTTGCGCAAATAACGGTTGCTGCTCCGCCAAGACGTGTAGAGACTTGAGCGAAAGGCATAAGGCCCATTCTTCCAGAAGCTGAAAGAATTGCAACGTCACCAGTACCGCCTAATCCACTGTGACAGCCAGTCACAATTGCAGATTCAACTGGATACATGTTCATGAATTTACCAACAAAGTAACCAGAACCAACCATGCCTAGAACAACAGCAATACATACACATACGAAAGGAATAGAAATAACAGTGGCCACATCATCAAGTGGAATGTATAGAATTCCTAAACCAACCATTAGAGGCCATGTAAAGCTTTTCGATACAAACTTGTAGAACTGCTGTGAGCCGTTTTGCAAATGCTGAGGCATCACGTTTAAGTATTTGATTAATGCAGCAAGAACAATCATTAAGATTGGACCTGGAATATGAACAAAACTTTCTAATAAGCCGCCAAAGATAAAAGTTGTACATGCAACAAGCACACCTGCACCCATTAAGCTGAAGTCAACTTTAGTATCCATTTCAGGCTGTTCAAAGATTTCATTTGCTTCTTTTGATTTAACAAGTCGTCCATTCCCGTTTAGTTCAGGACGTTTTTCACCAAGCTTTTTCATTGCGCCAGCACAAATGATGGCAATGACGTTCCCAATAACAGCAGCCGGAATCAATTGAGAAATTAATGACTCTGCTGATACACCAAGAATTTGTGAATAAGCAATTGATAATGGCAATATTCCTTCACCGACACCACCGGCAATAATCGGTACAATGATAAAGAAGAACGAATGATGCGGTGTGTAACCAACTAAAAGACCCACTAGAATTCCAGCAGCCACAGCTGTAATTGTACCTGCAACAAGAGGAACAAACATACGAATAAGGCCCTGTACTAAAACAGTTCGTTGCATCCCAAGAATACTACCTACTACAAGAGCAGATATATAGAAGTATAGGAAGTTCGACGTTTTCATCAGAGACGTAACCGCTTCCAACGAGTTTGGATTCAGAACATGAAAAAAAACCAGGAACGATGGTACGAATAAAGAAAGAATCGCCGGTCCACCAATATCTTTTAAGATTGGAATACGTTGTCCTACATCTCCTAGGAAAATCCCCAAAATCATAATAACAGCGAAACCACCAAGCATATTTGCTGGAATTTTATTAAAATAAGCGGCAGTTAAAATAATCGCTGCAAGTACTATATACACAGGTAGATCAATAACACCAATTTTCCAAGAAAGAATTTTTCGGAAAACGCTTTTATTATTGTCAGAATCGTTTGTAATCGATTTCAATTGTTGTGTATTAGCCACATAAACACCCCCAAATGCTATTTGTCTCAATTGTAGAAGATTCTGTGACACTCATCTATTTATTAAACTAAATTAAGTGTAATAAAAGTAAAATAAACGGGGGTTTTGTCGTTTTTATCATACAAAAATCCCCTGAAGATAGTTTGTCCTTCAGGGGATTGATCATACATGGTATTTATTTATCGTTTTCCTTTTAAATAAGGAGTACCAAGTGCTTTTGGTGCGTCTGCTCGTCCAATGAAGCCAGTAAGAGCTAGGATCGTCAGCACATATGGTGCAATGAGCATGTACACGTTCGGGATATCTTGAAACAGCGGAAGCAGAGAGCCAATGATGCTTAAGCTTTGTGCAAATCCAAAGAATAAAGCAGCGCCCATAGCGCCAAATGGGTGCCATTTCCCGAAAACAAGGGCGGCTAACGCAATGAAGCCTTGTCCTGTAATGGTGGCGTGTGAGAAATCAAGAGCGATGGTCGATGCATACACAGCTCCGCCAAGACCGCCAAATAGACCACTAATGAAGACGCCGATATAGCGCATTCGGTATACCTTGATTCCCATTGTATCAGCTGCCATTGGATGCTCTCCGACTGCACGAAGTCGTAAGCCAAACGGCATTTTAAATAAAACAAACCAAGCGACAACCGCAAGAACCAATGCGAGAATGGACGTATAATACACATCTTTAAAGAAAATATCACCAATGATCGGAATGTCACTTAAAAGGGGAATATCTCCTTTATAGAAAGGTTCTGTAATTTTATCCGTTTGTGCTTTTCCATAAATCAGTTTGACAACAAAAAGCGTAGCACCAAGGGCAAGCATGTTAATCGCAACACCACTGACCGTTTGATCTGCTCTGAACGTAATAGTGGCAACAGCGTGAATGAGTGAGAACACGCCGCCAATGGCCATACCAACAAGTAGACCGAGCCACGGGGTCAAGGCACCAAACGTATCAGCAAACATTAAGTTAAAGATAATACTAGAAAATGCTCCGACGACCATCAAACCTTCAAGACCGATATTGACGACACCTGATCTTTCTGAAAAGACGCCTCCAAGAGCGGTTAAAATAAGTGGTGCAGCATATACAAGTGTAGCCGGGACGATGATTTCAAGAATTTGCAGAAATCCCACTTATTTTCCCCCCTTTTTCTTCAATTGTTGAATGACAAGACGGATGATATAGCTTGAGGCAACGAAAAGAATAATGATCGCAATCACAATATCAACGACCTCAGTCGGTACGCCAGATTCAAGCGGCATGTTTAAAGCACCGACTTTCAATCCACCAAGCAATAATGCCGCTAAGACGACACCAATAGCTGTATTTCCGCCTAATAAGGCAACAGCGATTCCGTCAAAACCAACGCCAGTGAATGATCCTTTAATCGAAGCATATTCAAATGTTCCGAGTCCTTCCATCGCACCTGCAAGACCTGCAAAGGCACCAGAAATGAGCATCGCATAAATGATGTTGCGTCGAACGTTCATTCCAGCATAATGAGAGGCCTGCTGGTTCATCCCAACTGCGCGTAATTCAAACCCTTTAGAGGTTTTCTGGATAATAACCCACATGACAACAGCCGCAATAATGGCAACAAAAATCCCATTATGCATTCTTGAGAAATCAGTGATCTGCTCAAAAAAACCAGATCGAAGGGAAGCTGTTGCATCAATTTTTTCTGTTTTATCTTTATTGTTTGTTAAGACATTTGAAATCAAATAATTTGTGACATGAAGGGCAATGTAGTTCATCATGATGGTGACAATGACTTCATGTACGTAAAAACGAGCTTTTAAAAATCCGGGAATAAAGCCCCATAATGCACCAGCAACTGCTGCTGTGATCAGTGCAAGAGGCAGATGTATATACATAGGTGCATGGACAGTTGTGCCGATCCATACAGCAGCTACCCAGCCAATCAGCATTTGACCTTCTACCCCGATATTAAAGAGGCCTGTCCGAAAGGCAAAGGCAACAGCAAGTCCTGATAAAATATAAGGCGTGACTTGTCGGATGGTTTCTCCCATATAATAGGTTTCACCGAAGACGCCATTCCAAAGGGCGCTATAACCTTCGATGACACTATAACCGCTTGCCAGCATAATGATGGCCCCAACGAAAAGACCAAGTACAATGGCTATAAGCGGAATCAGCAGATTTGTTAAGCGATTAGACATTTGCTTCTTTCCCCACTTCCTGTTGCGTACTTCCAGCCATTAACAGACCGAGTTCTTGCTCTGTTGTTTCTTTTGGATCAACAATGGCAATAATGCTGCCTTCGAAAATAACAGCAATCTTATCACTGACATTGATAATTTCATCAAGCTCAAAGGAGATGAGCAGAACAGCTTTGCCTGAATCCCTTTGTTCAATCAGACGTTTATGAACAAACTCAATGGCTCCGACATCAAGTCCACGTGTCGGCTGTGCGGCAATTAATAAATCAGGATTTCGGTCCACTTCACGGCCAATAATGGCTTTTTGCTGGTTACCGCCTGAGAGCGCACGTGCTTCTGTATATTCACTAGGCGTCCGTACGTCGTATTCAGCAATGATTTGTTTTGCTTTTTGATAAATATTTTTCATATTCATCAAGCCAAACTTCGAATATGGACGCTGATAATACGTTTGTAAGGAAATATTTTCTCCAATTGAAAAGTCAAGGACAAGTCCGTGCTTATGACGGTCTTGAGGAATATGACCGATACCAGATTCTGTGACCTTACGAGGCGGGAGATTTTGAATGGCTTTCCCGTTTAGCATGATCGTGCCAGATTCGGATTTTTTCAGACCTGTAATGGCTTCAATTAATTCAGATTGACCATTTCCGTCTACACCCGCAATTCCGACAATCTCACCAGCTTTCACTGATAAATTGAGCTGTTTCACAGCTTCAATTCCTCGCGCATCTTTGACAGTGAGATCTTGAATTTGCAAGACTTCTTCAGCAGGGGAGGCTGCTTTTTTGTCTGTTTTAAATGAGACTTCGCGGCCGACCATTAAGCTGGCAAGCTCGTCTTTGTTTGTGTGTTCCACATCAAGTGTACGAATACCTTGCCCTTTTCGGATAATGGTCACGCGATGACAGGCATCCATAATTTCTTTTAGCTTGTGGGTAATTAAAATAATGGATTTGCCTTCATTGATTAAGTTTTTCATAATTTGTATGAGTTCTTTTATTTCTTGAGGTGTTAAGACGGCTGTTGGTTCGTCGAAGATCAAGATGTCAGCGCCGCGGTATAGTGTTTTTAAGATTTCTGCTCGCTGCTGCATACCGACTGAGATGTCAGATACTTTAGCGGCAGGGTCTATTTTCAGTCCATAACGGTCAGAAAGTTCCTGCACTTGCTGAATGGCTTGTTCTTTGTCAATCTTTCCAAATTTCTTTGGCTCTTTTCCTAAAATGATGTTTTCAGCCACAGTAAATGTATCAACTAGCATAAAATGCTGATGGACCATTCCAATGCCTAAATCACTTGCATCATTTGGACTTGAGATTGTAACCGGTTTTCCGTGTACCTTGATTTCACCTTTTTCAGGCTGATAAAGTCCGAAAAGCACGTTCATAAGCGTTGATTTTCCAGCGCCGTTTTCACCAAGCAGCGCATGAATTTCGCCCTTTTTTAGCTGTAGCGTAATGTTATCATTTGCTACAATGCCAGGGAATTCTTTGCGTATATTCAACATTTCAATGACATAATCCACAGGTTTAACCGCTCCTTTTTTAGGGTGCTGATGAAGATAAAAACTAGCAAAAGAAAAGCTGCAAAACAAGGCTGCAGCTTTTCTTTTACCACCTTTTACGAATAAAGAGGAGGTAAAGGAGAGGCAAGGGGATAAGACGCGCTTATCCCGATGCACAAATTAAGCTTTAAAATCTTTTAGTTCATCACGTGTTGCAGGGATTTTCACTTCACCCTTGATGATTTTTTGTTTCCATTCTTCGATTTTCTTCAATACATCTTTATCAAGATTCTCTTGAGATGGAGAGATGTCAACGCCGCCTTCTTTCAGACCGTACGTGATGACTTCGCCACCAGGGAATTTACCTTCTTTTGCTTTTGTTGTTAAGTCTTGTACCGCTGTGTCTACTTTCTTAATCATAGAAGTAAGAGTGACACTTTGTTTTGTTCCAGGTACTTTACCTTCGTCATACTGGTCTTTATCGACACCAATGACCCACACTTTGCGGTCAGGATCAGCTTTTTTCAGGTTTTTCGCTTCTGTGAAGACACCAGTTCCAGTTCCGCCTGCTGCGTGGTAAATGACGTCAACGCCAGATTTGTACATACTTTCAGCTGTTGCTTTACCGATGTCTGCTTTATCGAATGCACCAGCATATTTCACTTCAACTTTTGCTTTTGGATTAGCTGCTTCAACGCCTGCACGGAAACCAACTTCGAATTTTCTGATTAATTCAGAATCAACGCCGCCAACAAAACCAATTTTGTTTGATTTTGTAGAAAGAGCCGCTGCAACACCTACAAGGAATGAACCTTCGTTTTCGTTAAATGTAATGCTTGCTACGTTGTCTTTTTTTACAACTGCATCAACGATGGCAAAGTGGTTTTTCTTACGTTGATTCGCAATTTCAGTAATAGAATCTTGCATTAAGAAACCAATTCCGTAAATCAAATCAAATTTCTCACGAGCAAGTGTGTTTAAGTTTGTTGTATAGTCAGCGTCTGATTTAGATTGTAAGTAATCAAAGCCGTTTTTACCTTTTGTTAAATTGTTGTCTTTCCCAAATGCTTGTAAACCTTCCCAAGCAGATTGGTTAAACGATTTGTCATCGACACCACCGACATCAGTTACCATTGCAACAGTGAATTGATCTTTATCTTTTTTGTTTTCACCGCTGTTTGAGCCAGAGTTGCCGCATGCTCCAAGGATGGTTCCTGCTGCTACGACTAAGGACAATGCAAGTCCAATTTTGCGCTTCTTCAAAACATAACCCCCTATAAAATTTAAAAGTTTCAGAAAAGTCTCGCGAAAAAAGACCGACTCTTGCCTTCTCCTATCCTTGTGAAAAGGGTATTTTATCCTGCATTCTTTTAAAATTGATGGAAACAGGAGAGAAGATGTAAGACATCAGACTTATATCTCGTTGAACTAATCAATCATAATTTATCATTTCCCATCGAATAAATAAATAGAAATTTGTTTTATTTTTAAAAAAATGTTAAAAGGCTAAATTCGATGTCTTTTTATGTGCTGAAATATGATATAATGCCGCTTTTATGATGTGCTCTACTACAGTGGAATCACTGATATCAAGGGGTTTGTGACATCGTATGCCATAAAAAAACATCTGGCCTTTGTGAAAGGTCAGATGTGCCAAATTAAAGATATTGCTGAATCAAATTC
Source organism: Bacillus sp. UNC125MFCrub1.1 (assembly GCF_000701305.1). Taxonomy (NCBI): domain Bacteria; kingdom Bacillati; phylum Bacillota; class Bacilli; order Caryophanales; family Bacillaceae; genus Bacillus; species Bacillus sp. UNC125MFCrub1.1. The sequence continues at coordinate 81,230 of NZ_JNIG01000009.1, read as the reverse complement.
ATGTTGCTTGTATTCAGTTTATATTGGAAAACAGGGCGGCCGATTGTCCCGTATGCCATCTCTACATCAACCACTTCGATATCCTCAAGAAATTTCAAATATTTTCTAATCGAAACTTGGGAGATTTCAGTATGATTGGCTAGGTCTTCGGTCGTGAAAGCCTGCTGACCGAATGATTGAATGCTTGTCCAGATGAGTTTGAGTGTGCTCTTCGTTAAGCCTTTTGGCAGCAGGACTTTTTCCGCCTCTGCTTTTTTATGAAACAGCTTCGCGTCTAAATCATTTTGAGAGATGCTGTTCATCGTTTGGTATAGGGCATGTTTTCTTTTATATTCTGCCAGTGCTGATTGGAAGCGTTCAAACTCAAAAGGTTTGATTAAATAGTCGACAGCTCCGTTTCGCATCGTTTGCTGTACGACATCCACTTCATTTGCAGCTGAAATGACGATGACGTCAACGGAATGCTTTTGCTCACGAATTTCTGATAATAGGGCGAGCCCATTTTGTCCAGGCATATAAATATCAAGCAATACAAGGTGAATGATTTCTGATTTTAAGATGTCTAGTGCCTTTTGAAATGAGGTGGCAATCCCTTTTAATTCAAATCCTTCTATTTGGGTCAAGTAGCGTTTATTCAGCTCCCCGACCATTGGGTCATCTTCTACGATCAACACATTAATCATGTGAATCCTCCTTTTGTTTATATGGAATACGGAGACTAAAGGTCGTTCCTTCTCCTTTTTCGCTTGTGACGATCATATGTCCGTTCAGTTTTTTGATGCTTTGGTCAACAAAGTAAAGGCCAAAACCTCTGTCTTCTCCTTTTGTTGAAAAGCCTTGATCAAACATAATGTCCTGTTCTTCTTTTGTCAGACCGACACCTGTGTCTGTAATTTCAATATGAAGCTGCTCTTGGACATATCTGAATGAGATGGAAATATTTTTGTTCTCTGTATGGGAAACGGCATCGAGTGCGTTATTTAACAGATTACCGATGACCGTAATAAGGTCATGTGTGACTGCTGGGTCCTCCGAGTTTGGTACCTGTGTACTGCAATTGACTTCTAAAGCTGCGCCTTGTTCTCTGATGTAGCTTTGTTTTCCTAGTAAAAACCCGGCTAAGACTGAGTTTTTCACATGGTTGATGATTTCATTTGTTTCTGTCTGCTGATAAATCGCAATATCTTTAATATAGGTGCCAAGGTCATCATAGTTCTTCAGCTGGACCAATCCTAAAATGACATGGAGCTTGTTCATAAATTCGTGTGACTGGGCACGAAGTGCATTGGCATACATCTTCACCCCGCTCAGCTGCTCAGCCAGATGTTTGACTTCTGTTTTGTCACGGAAGGTTGCGATCGCTCCGACAATTTCTCCTTTTACCGTAATCGGCACCTCATTAAAGACCAGCTCCAGTCCGTTCATTCTGACATCGCGATCAAGCAGCGGTTTCCGTGTTTCGATTACTTGCTTTAAGCCGCTTGAAGGAAGAAGGGCCTGTACATCTTGTTCTCTAGGGTCAACCATAATGCCCATATTATGAAAAAGACGTTTAGCTTCTGCATTTGCCAGCTTGATTTTACCGTGCTGATCGACGGCAAGAATGCCTTCTTTTGTTGACTCTAGCATAGCGCTTCGTTCTTTTAATAAGGTGGCAATTTCATCTGGCTCTAGTCCAAACATAATCTTCTTTACTTTACGTGCCACAATGAGTGCGCCGATAATGCCAGATAAAAGGCTAAGCGATGTGACAAAGTAGAGGGGGAGCAGGCTTTGATGAATAATTAAATCAATTTCCTTTAATGTAATCCCAACTGCCACAGCCCCGAGCTGCTTGCCATCTTGGTTATAAACAGGAACAAAGGCACGCATGGACTTGCCAAGTGTTCCAGATGCGGTACTAATATGTTCTTTACCCTGTAATGCCGGTTTTTCATCACCGCCAGCAAATCGCTTCCCAATCTTTTGCGGATTCGGATGTGTTTTGCGGATACCGTTCATATCCATGACGACAACGAATTCGGTTTTGGTGATACGCTGCACATTGGTTGTATATTTCCGTAGTGCTGTATATGATTGATCTTTTTCCAATGATTTTGCTGTGATCGGAGCCTCTGCGACCATTTTGGCAGTGGAGAGGGCGATATCACGTTCCTGCTGATGAATATTTTTGGCTGTTTCTGACCAGATCGTAAAGAATGTGATACAGAGGGAAATCAGGACAACAATACAGACAAAGATCGTCAGCCGTGTTTGCAGTCTTAAAGTTTTTTTCACGAGTATACCCCTAACGCGCAATTTTTTCGTAATAGTAATACTTTAACGGGAAAATGTAAGTTTGTGAAGGAATGTACGTGCAAAATCACAAATTTGATTTAGATTCCAGTTTACTTGGAAAGCATCTTGTCAATCCGTTTTAAGTGAGCCATAATAAAAATGAGCTTATGAGAAAGGATCTATTTATGAAAAATACATATTTGACTGGATATTTTCCGCTGATTTCGATTTTGCTATTCAGCTCTGCCTTTTCTATTTTTACAGTAGGTATCACGACTGACTTCTTGACCCAAGCAGGAATTTTAAAAGGAATGCTGGAATTTTTCTCTGAACAGGGCATTCGTCTTGCTTTATTTGCCGCATTTGCACTTGTTTATTTTATGATTTTATCTGCTTTAAAACTCATTGCAGATACGGTGTTAGAGTTGGCGCTGCTCTTTTTTGCAAAGGACCCTGAAGGGGAGAACTTAAAGAAAATTCGGATTGCATCGGTTGTCTATTTGTTTGCCAGCTTACTTGCATTTCTATTGACGCAGCAGCTCATTTTGCTTGTTGGGCTTTTTGTTTTAGCAAGTCTCGTCTATTTTATCTGGGTTGTGGTACGCATTTATCAATCACTTTCCATGCTGAATTTAATTGGGTTTATGATGTTTAATCTGCTGTTTTGGGCCACGTTTTTGATCGGCATTTTGTACTTATTTATTAAGCTTTATAACAGTGTGATGGCGAGTCTGCCAGCTTAATCAGACGAAAGAAAGCATCCTCCGATGATGGAGGATGCTTTTTTTATGGAAGAAACCGCTTCTGAATTTCAGGTGTAGGCATCATACAGGATGTTTTTTGACCAAACCATTTATAGCGATTCTTTGCAATGAGCTGATAAAACCAGTCACGGATTGGACGAGGGATCGCGAGGAGTAAATAGCTCCATCTGTATATCCCTTTTAAATGCCGTGCGGCTTTTAAGATGCCTGTTGACTTCATATAAAGGGTCCCATTTTCAATATAAATGAATGAATTGAACTCATCTAAAGGCAAGCCGTTTTCTTTTAAAACACGCTGCCCTGTATCTGATTGTAAAGAAGCAAACATCATCCGCTCATTCGGGTCGCGCTTGATGATAAACTGAACAGCACCACTGCACACGTTGCAGACACCGTCAAATAAAATGAAGTGAGAGGGTTGTGTTGAATGCATCGCAATCAAACCTCCTGTTTATCTAGCGTATTGCATAGTTTGTTTCCAAATACGTAAGTGCGGGCTTGAACTATAAATCGATTCAACGGTTCCTCTATCTCTTCCTACCCATACACCCATTGTGTATTGATCTGTCAGGCCAACAAACCAAATGTCTTTGTAGTCATTGGATGTCCCTGTTTTTCCCCCAATGTAAGGAGAATTGAAATTCGCCTTTTTCCCTGTTCCACTTTTCACAACAGAGGCAAGCAGCTTGCGCATTGTTTCATTTGTACGCTGAGAGTAGATTTGCTTCGGCGACTCTTTCCACTTGTAAAGGGTTTTGCCGTTTAAGTCTGTGACCTTTGTAATGGAGTGATTTCGCGTATAGGCACCTTGATTGCCAAACACGGTATAGGCATCGGTTATTTCTAGCGGCGAGAAGCCTTTTGTAAATCCTCCAAGTGCAGAAGGGAGGCGGTAATCATCTGCGACAATATGTTCGAATGAGAACTTTTCTAAATAGCTGAAGCCTTTTTTGACACCGACTGTATCAAGCATACGAATCGCTGGTGTATTGTAAGAGTTCTTAAAGGCTGTTTCAAGTGTCACAGTTCCATATGTTTTATGACTATAGTTTTGCGGGCAGTATCCGCTGCTGCAAAACTTGGCGGCACTGATTTTACTTGAAGCCGTGGCACCGGTTTGATCAATATAAGGGCCATAATCTAACAGCGGCTTAATTGCGGAACCAGGTTGTCTTTGCGCTTGATAGGCGTAGTTGAAATCAAACTTTTTATAATTCTTCCCGCCAGCAAGTGCGACGATTTGGTGGGTTTGGTGGTTAATGACTGCTGAACCGCCTTCCACACCTTGATAAGGCAATTGTGCATTGAGCTGATAAACCGCTCTTTGTTGTAAGGAAGGGTCTAGTGCTGTATAAATCTTCACACCATCTTGAAGCAATGCACTGACCTTTTCTGATAATTCTTTTTGAATTGCTTTTTTTGAGCCAGCTGTTTTGGCTTTTTTCAATCGTTTTGTAAAGCCTTCCTGATCAGACACCAGATCGGTAAATTCTTCATTGGCATATGTCACATAGTCAGGATAAAGATTTTTCTTTTCACTTAAGGACAAGCTGATTTTTTCTTTCACTGCTTTTTTGAATTGCTTCTTAGTAATGACACCATCTTTTTCTAAAATACCAAGCAGCCGTTCCTGGCGTTTCTTTGTATGTTTGAATTGTTTCAATGGGTCATACAGCGTAGGGTTGTTAGGAATCGCAGAAATAAATGCCATCTGTGCAAGCGTCAAAGAACTAAGCGGCTTATCAAAATAGTAATTAGCCGCAGAACCGACACCGTAAACCCCGTTACTGAAATAAATCGTATTTAAATAGCTTTCGAGAATTTCCTCTTTTGTAAATTTTCGCTCGAGCTCATAGGAATAGAGCAGTTCTGTAAACTTTCGGCTGAATGAACGTTCATGACTTAAATATAAATTACGGGATAACTGTTGTGTGATGGTGCTAGCGCCTTGGCTAATGCCATGGTTTTTCACATTTGCGGCAAGGGCACGAATCACGCCCATAAAGTCAATGCCTTTATGGTCATAAAAGTTGCGGTCCTCTGATCGGAGGAACAGCTCCTTGACGGAATCAGGAATTTTATCGTACTTCACGAAAACACGGTTCTCATCGTTTGATACGATCTCAGAGATAAGAGAACCATCTCGATCATACATATAACTGTTTTGGGAAAAGTCTACCTTTTCCAGCTTGATTTTTTGATCAAGCACTTCGTTAACAGGTTTTACACTTGCGGCTTCTTCCTTTGATAGATAAAAAGTCAGAACAAATAATGGGATGAGGGCAGCAAGTAATAACCAACCAATGATTGCACGAAACATGAGGTCACTCACTTTCTTCGGATTTCTAGCCATATCGTACCATTCTTTTGCGATTACGAGAAGGTTATTTTTAGAAAAGAATAGACGTGAAGTCTAGTAAACAAGGCATTTAGACAGAAGAAAAGAGTATCTGATAATGGATCAGACACTCCTCTCTTTTGTCTTTGATTGTGAGCGGACCGCCCATAAAAATAATGCCCCGAAAAGGAAAATGCCGGCGGTGACATAAAAGACAGCTGGAATTCCGTAATGACTCGCCACAATGCCGCCTATGACGGGTCCGACGACATTTCCAAGAAAGCGGAAGCTGACATTGTAACCAAGCACTTCCCCTTGCATAGAGGCAGGCGCTTTGATGCGAATATAGGCCGTCGTACAAGGAATGATGCCGCCTAGTGCCATCCCGTATAAGAAACGGAAGATCACTAACATCCCGTAGGAATCTGCCATCGCTTGCGGGATGAATAAAATGGAGGAGAGGATGAGAAGGGCAAGCAGCACCTTATCGTGACCAATACGATCTCCAAGGTCTCCCCATTTCCGTGTAAACAGCAAATTGCCAAGCCCCGTTGCAGAAAACGCCAGCCCTGCATAAAAGGCAAGATTGACTGGGCCGTGTAAATCATGAATGTACAAGGCTAAAAGCGGCTGAATACTAAAGTTCCCGACTTGCGTAATAAATGTGAGCAGCATGGTGACGACAAGTAAAGGCTGTTTGAAAATATGGACAAGGACGTCCTTCCGTGAGTAAGAAACCCGTTTTGCTTCTTTTGAACGGATCGGCTGTTCTTTCACACCGAAGATAATGACAATCGCTGACACATATATGACAGCAGCTGTTAAGAAAAATGTATAAATGAATCCGACACTGTCTGCCATAAATCCACCCATTAATGGACCGAATAATCCTCCGGCGACATTACTCATCTGCATCGTACCAAGGGTCTTACCGGCTGTTGCCTTTTCGGTCTGTGCAGAAATCAGTGCCATCGAAGTCGAAATAAAGCCTGTCACAAGCCCCATGAAAAGCCTTAACGCAAATAGTTGATAAACGGTTTGAACAAGCCCCATTAATAAAATGCTTGTTGCAATCCCAATGCCGTTAATGAGCAAAATCTTTTTATAGCCATGCCGGTCACCAATCCGTCCCCAAATTGGAGAAATGAGAAAGGCTGTTAAAAACGTAACCCCAAAGACATAGCCGCTCCATCTTTGAACAAATTCATTCGAATAACTGCTATCAAGAGACTCTATGTAAAGTGATAAAAAAGGGACGATCATTGTAATGCTGGCAGATACAAAAAAGTTCACAAACCACATGATGTACAAGTTTTTCTTCCTGTTTGTGATAAAGACCACCTTCTTTATTTATTTCGTGTTCCTTAATAATTATAAAGGAAAATAAACGATCTTTCATCTGATGAATAGGTTGGGCATAGTGAATCTGCATTATTTTCACGAAAATGAAGTGATTTCAAAGTCCGTCTTAATATAATAGTAGCAGGATGGAAAACAGACGAGAAAGTGGGGTGAGACTGATGGAACAGAAGACGCTGCTTGTGGTCGATTTTGAATTTACGATGCCTGATGGGAAATATCATCCGCAAAATTTTTTCCCGGAAATCATTGAAGCCGGTGTCGTTAAAGCATCAAATGAAACGATCATAGACACATTCTCAAGCTATGTCAAACCGAAAAAGTTCCCGAAGCTGACAAAGCGCTGTAAATCGTTCCTTGGCATTACGCAGCAGGATGTAGAAAGCGGGATTTCTTTTGAGACGTTTATCGAGAAGCTCGTGTCACTCGATGGGGGAGAAGACTGTGAGATTATCACATGGGGAAATATGGACATGAAGGTACTGAAGCAAAACTGTATGCTCAATCATATTGGTTTTCCTTTTAAGGGGAATCAAAGGGATCTGGCTTTTGAATATAAAACCTTTTTTGGGGATAGAACACTCACAGGACTTCGGAAAGCAGCTAAGGAGTACGGCAGTGAAGGAGCTGGTAAGCATCATAAAGCACTTGATGATGCCATGACCACTTATCAGCTGTTCACCCTTTTTGAAAAAGATCGATCCTATGTGGAAAATCCGCAAACAACCAAAATTGGTGAACTCATTGACTTCTCTCACTTTTTTGATTCGGCAGATTAGCGGGCGTCTTCTGGAAAATAATCTTTTTCAAGAGAAGAGAGGCACGCTCTTGATTTTTCAGCCCACTTGGAATCATCCGCACTGAGCCCATTTTTTAATTTATCTACGGCGTCTTTCAGTGATACTTGATAATCAGGTATGTCGCCATCATAAGGCTTGACCATATGATGAGGGATGTTCGTCTGTTCCCTAAAGGCCAAAGCCCGTCTTTCCTGAAAAAAAGGTACGTCCGCTTCTTTTGGATGATGCAGGTCACCTTGAGTGGGGTGTGTTAAAACCGCTTTTACTTGAACGAGATAAGTAGATGGTTTAATGGCTGTCACTTCCCCAATGTAAACACCTGTTTTGTAAAAACCTTTCACGATTTGTCCAATCTGAATGTCTGTCATATGAAATTCCTCCATTTCCTTCGCATAAGAAGGTATTTCCTTTCTTTTAGCCAATATAGTGAAGTAAACGAGCAAAAGGGGGAAGAGCGGAACATGTCGTTCATCATATTCTTTCTACTGTATTTTCCTGAAGATAAAAGGGAGTATATCCCTGCGGCAATCACGACGGTGCTTTTCTTTGCTGCTGCATTTATTTGCTTTCGTCTGATCGTTCGTGCTTCTAAGAAGCAGGAGCAGATCGATGAAAAAAGGACAAAAAAAATGGATTGATCATTTTCTTCTTGTATCTTCAGGAAACTTCACGGTGACTGTTGTACCAGACTGCAATGAGCTTTTGAAACGAATCGTTCCATGATGATTTTCAATGATGGAAAATGTCACTGTCAACCCAAGCCCTGTTCCTTTATTTTTCAATGTGTAATAGGGTTCACCAAGCTTTTTCATTTGGCTTTCTGACATGCCTACACCGTTATCAACAAAATAAAGGCAGATTCGATGATTTTCTTTTGAAGCAAACAGTTCGATTTTACCTTCGTGTTCGGGCGCTGCTTCGATTGCATTTTTGATTAAATTGATCATGACTTGTTTGATTTTCGTTTCATCACCTTGGATGTATAAGTCTGGTTCAATCGATTGATGAATCGTGACCGACTTAAAATTCGCATAGGATGTCATCAGCGATGCACATTCTTCAAGTAATTTAGATAAATTGAGAGACTCAATTTGATAATAATTTTGTTTCGCAATATCAAGATAGCTCGTAATAATATCCTGCGCACGGTCAAGTTCAGATAAAACGAGATTTTTATAATCTTTATTGGTTGACGGCTCTTTCGTATTGTCACTTGAAAAGAGCAGTTGGATAAATCCTCTCACCACCGTCAGTGGATTGCGGACTTCATGGGCGACGCTTGCTGCAAGTTCACTCACAATCGTCAGTTTCTCTGATTGGACAAGCTGTGTTCTCATTTGCGCATTCTCTTTCACAAACTCAATGGAATAAATACTCAGCACAAGGAAGAATATGTAGTAAAGAGTTGAGAAAAATAATTCGAGCAGCTTTTGTTGCATAATGAATGCAGGGCTGTACTCTATTAAGCTGACCACAAGCAGTCCAATGTAAATAAACATCCCTTTTAATAACGCAATCATGACTCCGTATAACAGCTTTCTCTGCTTAGAATATTGGCGCCATTTCCGGTAAAGCAGGAAAGGAATGAAAAAGTAAATCGGTACAACAATCAATCCAACCCATAAAAAAGAGCCATACATCACGAACTTTACGGTTGAACTAACCAAGATAGCGACGATTCCGGCGGTATATCCCCCGTATAAAATAGCCAGTACAAGGGGAATCGATTGAAGCCCAGTCTGCAAATCTAAAATCGAACCAACTGGATACATAATACATAGTGCTGATGAAATGGATGCAAATATGGTGATGAGCAGTTTATTCGTTTTAGGGAAATGAGCAGGGGTCCGGCTTAGCCATAGTGCATGATATAAAAAGATTGGAAATAGAATAAAAGATACATGGAGCAGAAAATCCTTGAACATTTCCATTTAAATGCTCTCCTCGTAAATAATTGTAATTCCTCTCATTATATCATTTCATGTACAAAGTAGATATGATAATAGGAGGGTTTTTTTCTTTAAAAAGAACACCCGTTAGGATGTTCTTTTGATAGAAATGGTTTTATTCGGATGATTGAGTGAATGCTTGATGAAGGCGCTTCAGACCTTCTTTCACTGTTCCAGCAGGACAGCCTAGATTCATTCGAATAAAGCCGTCTCCTTCGTGCCCATATACGTTTCCGAGCTCTAGTATGACCTTGCCCTTTTTCAGCAGATTACGTTTCAATTCTGCTTGAGTGAGCTCATAATTACGAATATCCAGCCACAATAGATAAGAAGCATCTGGTTTCATATAACGCATGCTCGGCAGATATTCATCAATATAATCCATTGCGATCTTCATATTATTTTCGAGATAAAGAACAAGTGAATCAAGCCACTCATCTCCGTGGCGATAGGCCGCCTCCATGGCAGGAATCGCAAAGGCATTCAGTTTAGACAATCCATTTCTTTGCACTTCATTGGTGAAAAGGGTTCTTTTTTCTTCATCAGAAATGATAATGGCAGATGCCTGAAGACCAGCTAAATTAAATGTTTTACTCGGTGCAATACACGTTACCGTGATGTTAGCTATCTCATCAGAAAGGCTGGCAAAAGGCACATGCGGCTGTCCGTATAGCATCAGATCGGAATGAATTTCATCTGACACGACGGTGACACCGTACTGTACACATAGATCTCCTACACGCTTTAATTCCTCTTTTGACCAAGCTCTCCCTGAAGGATTATGCGGATGACAAAGAAACATCAGCTTTGCTTCTGGCCTGCTTAATTTCTTTTCTAAATCATCAAAATCCATCATGTAACGGTTGTTTTCTATTTTTAAAGGGTTGGTTGAGACGATACGTCCGTTTCTTTCAATCATTTGATAGAAGGGCGTATACACCGGTGACTGAATGACCACTTCATCATTCGGAGCTGTAAAGGCTTGTACCGCAAAACTAAGTGCTGTCACGATACCTGGTGTGAAGGTGACGGCATCTGTTTGTATCGTCCAACCGTGTCTTCTTTTGACCCAGTCAGCTACTGCTTGCTGCGTATCCTGATCCTGAAATGCATAGCCGAATACGCCGTGATCTAATCGTTCTTTTAAAGCATCAAGTACGACTTGCGGCGCTTTAAAATCCATATCTGCTACCCACATTGGTAGCGCATCTGTTGTCAGGAACAAAGACTCTGCTTGATCCCATTTGACTGATTTTGAACCTTTACGTATGATCTGTTCGTCGAAATTCATGAAACCCACCTCTAGCCGTTTTTCAACCATTCTTGGTTGTGCTAAAATAAACATCACAAAATTTATTATAAGCGGTGATCCCCATGAAAGATAGTCAAGCTGTAGAAGAGATGATTCAAATCATTAAGGCATGGGACCCTTTTCAGTATGGAGAGGACTTTTACGAAACGGAGCCTGCTGACGTCATCAGTGCCTTATACGACGCAGAAGACCCGTTATCTTTCGCGAAAGACATTCAAGCCATTTACCATCACTCATTTGATCAGCTTCTTCCGATGGAAAGCTGCCAGCATATCGCAAATCAGCTTTTTATCATAAGAGAAAGTAGCTCCTGCTCGTTTTAAGACAGGCTGAAATGACCAATTTGATCAGACACAAAGACCGGATTTTCCTCAGGGATGAGGTGCCCGGTTTTTTTTAATGCGTGAAAGGTTGAATGCGGCAGATCCTTGTGCAGTCTTTCGCCAATTTGAATAGGAACGATCCGGTCTTCCTCCCCCCAAATCAGCAGGACAGGTGTCTCCATTTTCTTTAAGACATCTGACGCTAAATCGCCTTCCCTGTGCCGAATCAAACGAAAAATACCTCTGAAAATTTGGTCATCTGAAAAAGGCTTTAAATATCCGTCGACCATCTCTTGATCAATAATCGAATGATCATGCACAACAGCGGTTAAATTTTTCATAATACCTTGCTTGAACAACTTTCTTTTTAAATAGAGATAAAAATAAGGAATATATGTGCTGTAAACAAGCGACTTTTTGGACTTATTCATATACCCTGAACTGCATAAAAGAACAGCTTTTTCAAATAGGTCGGGACGCTCAGATGCAGCATATAAAGCAATTTGTCCCCCCATGGAATGCCCCACGAGGATCGCATGCTGAATCTGCAAATAACCAGCTAGTTCAATGATGATTTTTGCCATGTTGCGATAGCTGTAAATGAACGTATTCGATTTTTCGGACTGCCCGAATGGAGGCAGATCAATCGCAATTAAATTGAAGTCTTGTTTCAGAAGCGGGATGAGCTTTCGATAGCTGAAGGTAGATGAGAAAAGGCCGTGAATCAAAATTAATGTCTTCTTACCTTCATTTGGATAGTGTTCGTAATAGATATCTAAACCGAATTTACTTTTCATATAGGATGGCTGTACAATGTCCACACTCATCAACTCCGATATTTGATACTCACTCTCTGTTAGGTGACTGTATTGTACCCTAAAAAGTGGATTTTAAGCTACGATTAGAATCTTTTCCCTGCTTAGCATAATGGGAAAAACGTGCTATAATGTTCAGAAGATTTTTTAAAACTAGCTTTTTACAATCAGAGGTGTGAAATCAATGAAACTAACCGAAAAAGAAACTGAAATATTAGAGATTTTAGATGAAAACAGCCGCGCCGATTTAAATACAATTGCAAAAATGGCAGGTGTGACATCAGAAGAAGCAGAAGCCATTATTCAAAAGCTCGAAGATCAAAAAGTCATTATTGATTATTCGACCATGATTGACTGGCGAAAAGTAGACGGACACGAAGGCGTTACAGCGATGATTGATGTGAAAGTGACCCCAAAAAGAGGCGTCGGTTTTGATGAAATTGCTGAACGCATTTACAGGTTCCAAGAAGTGGAGTCCGTGTATTTAATGTCAGGCGTGTATGATTTATCTGTTGTGATCAGAGGAAGATCCATGTCTGATATCGCCCGCTTCGTATCTGAAAAATTATCGACACTTGATTCTGTTGTTTCAACCACTACCCACTTTATTTTGAAAAGATATAAGCATGATGGGAAAGTCTTTGAAACAGGGGACGATGACAAAAGAATCGTGGTGTCTCCTTAAATGAAAAAGTCTTATTTATCTGAAACGGTACAAAGCATTCAGCCGTCAGGTATTCGGAAATTCTTTGATTTGGCAGCCACAATGGAAGGGGTTATCTCCCTCGGGGTCGGCGAACCGGATTTCGTGACAGCTTGGAATGTGAGAGAAGCCAGTATTATGTCTTTAGAGCAAGGACTGACCTCTTATACAGCAAATGCTGGGCTGCTCTCTTTGCGAAAAGAATTGAGCCATTATTTATATAAGCGGTTTCACATTGAATACAGTCCTGAAGAAGAACTCATTATTACCGTTGGCGGTAGCCAGGCGCTTGATTTGGCCTTTCGCGCCATTTTAAACAACGGGGACGAAGTAATCATCCCTGAGCCTTGTTTCGTCGCATATGGGGCTCTGACGACACTTGCGGGCGGTGTACCGGTTTATTTAAGTACATCGGCTGAAAAAGATTTTAAAGCCGATTCTGCTGATCTTCGTACGAAGCTGACGCCGAAAACAAAAGCCATCTTGCTATGCTCTCCATCAAACCCAACAGGGTCTGTTTACTCGAAAGAAGAGCTTGAAGATATTGCTCAGTTTGCAAAGGAGCATGATCTTTTAATCATCACAGATGAGATTTATGCAGAGCTGACGTACGATGAAGCTTTTACGAGTGTGGCGGCAATTCAAGATATGAAGGAAAGAACGATTTTGATTTCAGGTTTTTCAAAAGGATTCGCTATGACAGGCTGGCGCTTAGGCTATGTGGCAGCACCGCCAGTCCTCCGTGATGCCATGCTGAAAATACATCAATATTCTATGATGTGTGCACCGGCTATGGCACAATATGCCGCAGAAGAAGCATTAAAAAATGGACTTGAAGATGTGGAGAAAATGAAGAAAAGCTACAGAAGACGCCGTAATTTGTTTGTCGGCTCTCTCAATGAACTTGGACTCACTTGCCATCAGCCAAACGGAGCGTTTTACGCTTTCCCGTCCATTAAAAGCACAGGCATGACTTCAGAACAATTTGCCGAGGAGCTGCTGCTTAGCGAGAAAGTAGCAGTTGTCCCTGGAAATGTATTCGGCCCAAGTGGTGAAGGGCATATTCGTTGTTCATATGCGTCATCACTCGATCACTTGCAAGAATCACTTTCAAGAATCCAGCGTTTTTTGCAGAATAGACAAGTGCAAGAAGAGGCACCTGCTATCTTAAAATAAAAAAAAGGCATCAATCCAACTGGACTCATGCCTCTCAAATTAGGGGGGAATACTAGAAAGCATTCTTGTTTTCAGGTATTCCCCCTTTTGAACGGATCTAAACCCAATTAAAAAATATTTTGCGTAAAAGAGCGTTCTGTGATATAGTTTTTAATTGCGTATAAACGAATATTAAAACATTTATTTAGGAGTTGTTATCATGGCGACAAAGTTTGAAGTAGGCAGTGTTTACACTGGTAAAGTAACAGGATTACAAGCGTATGGTGCGTTTGTTGCATTAGATGAAGAAACTCAAGGACTTGTGCACATTTCTGAAGTAACTCACGGTTTTGTAAAAGACATCAACGAGCACCTTTCAATTGGTGACGAAGTACAAGTGAAAGTTCTTTCTGTTGATGAAAATGCTGGTAAAATCAGCCTTTCTATCCGTGCAACGCAAGAAGCACCTGAAAGAAAAGAAAGCAAACCAAAGAAACAAAGACCACAGCAAGTGAAAGAAGAAGCTGCTGCACCACAAGGTTTCAATACACTAAAAGATAAACTTGAAGAGTGGATTGAGCAATCTAACCGTAAAGACCTTATCAAGAAATAAAAAAAAGCACCGCTTCAAACGGTGCCTTAGGCTGCCACATAGGCAGTCTTTTTTTATGTCTTTTTCATTAGCGAACCTCTGGATTCGGCTCGTCACGGCGGACAGCTTCTTCACTAGGTTTGAACAACAGACCAAGATTGACAAGACCTGCAATTCCAACAAGACCATAAATAATACGTGATAATGCAGCACCTTGACCGCCAAAGATCGCTGCTACTAAGTCAAATTGAAAAAAGCCGATTAGTCCCCAGTTAATAGCACCGATAATCGTGAGCACGAGGGCAATACGTTGAATAGCACTCATCGTGATTCCTCCTTTCGCTACAGTATCAATACATTTATATTTTGCAGATTTTTAGCCAAACTATGCGTAAGAAAATGGATGAAAGCAAATTACTTTACTTTTGGAATGAAAGAGGCGCATAATGTAGCGCGAGGAGGAGATCACATGGATCGATTTACTTATTGGAACCCAACGAAATTAATTTTTGGAAAGGGAGAAGTATCAGCCCTTTCAGATGAACTAAAACACTACGGAAAAAACGTATTGCTTGTATATGGTGGAGGCAGCATTAAACGAAATGGCCTTTATGACCAAGTTGTCAGCATCTTAAAAGAATCAGGAGCTGCAATCACTGAGCTTGCTGGTGTTGAGCCAAACCCGCGCTTAACAACAGTTAGAAAAGGGGTTGAGCTTTGCAAAGAGAACCAAATTGATTTTATTTTGGCAGTCGGCGGCGGTAGTGTCATTGACGCAACAAAAGCGATCGCAGCTGGTGCGAAATATGATGGAGATGCTTGGGATATCGTCACTCGTAAGCATGTCCCAATGGAAGCCATCCCATTTGGTACAGTATTAACACTTGCCGCGACAGGTTCTGAAATGAACTCTGGCTCCGTCATCACAAACTGGGAAACAAATGAGAAATACGGATGGGGCAGTCCAGCTGTCTTCCCTAAATTCTCTATTCTTGACCCAGTCAATACATTTACTGTGCCAAAAAACCATACGATTTATGGCATGGTTGACATGATGTCTCACGTGTTTGAACAATATTTCCATCACACGGAGAATACACCTTACCAAGATCGTATGTGTGAAGGACTTCTTCGTACGGTCATTGAAACAGCACCGAAGCTGATCAATGATTTGGAAAACTATGAGCTTCGTGAAACGATTTTATTCACAGGCACCATTGCACTGAATGGAATGCTTTCAATGGGCGCACGCGGAGACTGGGCATCTCACAATATTGAGCATGCGGTATCTGCGGTGTATGACATCCCTCATGCAGGCGGACTTGCGATCTTGTTCCCGAACTGGATGAAACATGTCATTCAAGAAAACCCAGGTCGCTTCAAGCAATTAGCAGTGCGTGTATTCGATGTAGACCCTGCGGGCAAAACAGACGAAGAAGTTGGCTTAGAAGGAATCGAAAAACTTTCTGCTTTCTGGACAAGTCTAGGAGCACCAAACCGTTTAGCTGACTATGACATCAACGATGAGAAAATTGATCTGATTGCAGACCGTGCAATGGCACGTGGTGAATTTGGCCAATTTAAAAAGCTGAACAAAGAAGATGTTCTAGCTATTTTAAACGCTTCTTTATAATCGAACATGGAAAAGATAGCTGCTTTTAAGCAGTTATCTTTTTTGAGTTCTGCATGTACATATGTTACAGTAGTCTTTCATGTTTTTGGATATAAATGTTTTAAGGAGATGTAGAACAGATGGAGAACTTTATTTACTATAATCCAACGAAATTGATGTTTGGAAAAGGACAACTAGACGGGCTAAAAAGCGAACTCGCTCGTTATGGAAAACGAGTGCTTCTTGTATATGGTGGAGGCAGTATTAAGAAAAATGGTCTTTATGATAAAGTAATCAGCGCTTTAAATGAAGCAGAGGCTGACGTATTTGAACTGTCAGGAGTTGAACCGAACCCTCGTCTCACTACAGTGCAAAAAGGGATCGACATTTGCCAAAATGAGAGCATTGATTTCTTATTAGCAGTTGGTGGGGGAAGTGTCATCGACTGTACAAAAGCCATTGCAGCTGGAGCTGAATATGACGGGAATGTTTGGGATATTATTTCAAAGAAAACGACCGCTCAAAAAGCACTGCCATTTGGCACAGTATTGACACTTGCAGCGACAGGCTCAGAAATGAACCCGGATTCTGTGATCACGAACTGGGAAACAAATGAAAAGTACGTGTGGGGCAGTTCAGTCACGCACCCTGCTTTTTCAATTTTAGATCCTGAGCACACATATTCTGTGCCAGAGAATCAAACGGTGTATGGCATGGTTGATATGATGAGCCATGTATTTGAACAATACTTCCATAATGTCAAAAACACGCCTCTACAAGATCGGATGTGTTTTGCTGTTCTTCAAACAGTCATCGAGACAGCACCAAAGCTACTTGAAGACTTACAAAACTATGAGCACCGTGAAACCATCCTTTATGCAGGAACGATTGCTTTAAATGGCACGCTGCAAATGGGCTATTTTGGCGATTGGGCATCTCATACGATTGAGCATGCAGTATCAGCTGTTTATGACATTCCGCATGCAGGTGGACTTGCGATCCTCTTCCCAAACTGGATGCGTCATACACTTGATCATAATATCGAACGTTTTAAAAACCTCATGTTGAACATGTTTGACATTGAGACAGAAGGAAAATCGGATCGTGACATCGCATTAGAAGGAATCGATAAGCTTTCAGCCTTCTGGACAAGCCTCGGTGCACCGAGCCGTTTAGCGGATTATGATATTGGTGAAGATCAACTGGACAAAATTGCTGACATCGCAGCAAAAGAAATGGAATATGGTGGTTTTGGTAACTTTATGAAACTAAACCGTGATGACATTTTAGCGATTTTGAAAGCTTCTCTATAATTTGGATGGCCGCTTCTCTTCATGAGGAGCGGCTTTTTGCTGCATCAATGACGATCACTTGATTTCAATAGCTAGTTCCGCTAAAGTGAAAGGGACAGAACTAACGTAATGGAGGGCTTACAAGCGATGACACATATTCAATTTGACTACTCGAAAGCGTTACCTTTCTTTCAAGAACATGAGCTTACATATTTAAAAGATTTTGTGAAGGTGGCCCATCATAATATTCATGAACAAACGGGTACTGGCAGTGATTATTTAGGCTGGGTTGACTTACCGAAGCAATATGATCGCGAAGAATTTGCCCGCATTAAGAAAAGTGCAGAAAAGATTAAATCTGATTCTGATGTATTACTCGTTGTTGGAATTGGTGGTTCTTATCTTGGCGCACGTGCGGCCATTGAGTTTTTAAACCATTCTTTCTATAATAGTTTGCCAAAAGGCAAACGCAAAACACCACAAATCATCTTTATTGGAAACAACATCAGTTCTTCTTATTTAACAGATGTAATGGATCTGCTAGAAGATGCCGATTTCTCCATTAATGTGATTTCAAAATCTGGTACAACAACAGAGCCAGCCATTGCGTTCCGTATCTTTAAAAAGCTCCTTATCGAAAAATATGGTGCTGAAGAAGCGAAAAAACGCATCTATGCGACAACTGACAAGGCACGCGGGGCACTCAAAACCTTAGCAACTGAAGAAGGCTATGAATCATTTATCATCCCTGATGACGTCGGCGGACGCTATTCCGTCTTAACAGCAGTTGGTCTATTGCCAATCGCTGTAAGCGGTGCAGACATTGATCAAATGATGGAAGGTGCTGCGAAAGCAAGTGAAGACTTCGCTTCATCTGAGCTCTCAGAAAATGCGGCTTATCAATATGCGGTTGTCCGTAATGTTCTTTACAATAAAGGACGGACAATTGAAATGCTGATTAACTATGAGCCAGGATTACAGTACTTTGCGGAGTGGTGGAAGCAGTTATTCGGCGAAAGTGAAGGGAAAGATGAAAAAGGAATCTATCCTTCATCTGCCAACTTCTCAACGGATCTTCATTCACTTGGACAATATGTACAAGAAGGAAGAAGAGACTTGTTTGAAACCATCGTGAATGTAGATAAACCACGACATGAACTTGTCATCGAAGCAGAAGAACAAGACCTTGATGGGTTAAACTATCTTGCAGGAAAAACGGTTGATTTCGTCAATAAAAAAGCATTTGAAGGCACAATGCTTGCTCATACGGATGGAAAAGTACCGAACCTGATTGTGACGATTCCTGAAATGGATGCTTATACATTCGGATATCTCGTGTACTTCTTCGAAAAAGCATGTGCGATGTCTGGGTATTTACTAGGCGTCAATCCATTCGACCAGCCTGGAGTAGAAGCGTATAAAGTGAACATGTTTGCTTTATTAGGAAAACCGGGCTTCGAAGAGAAAAAGGCAGAACTTGAGAGCCGTCTCAAACAATCATAAGAATAAAAGGCACATCTTTGCATAAAGTGTGCCTCAGAATGTTGACAAAGGGCTAAAATGAACTGTATTTTAGCCCTTTGTCTTCTTTTTAGCGTGATAGAAAACCTTTGAAGTCTAGGAAGGACGAGTACTGGAGCGGAGCGAATTTGACATTCGTGAGCACCAGTGCGCAGGACTGCGGGCGAATCCGGGGGTTTGTCTACACGCTAAGGCACATCTTTGCATAAGGTGTGCCTTTTTTTATGTTCTCATGGTGTCAGTGCAAGCCTCCCTAAGCTTTGTACATAGAATAATCAATGGAGGAGGTTGATGAAGCGATGAGAACAAATCATATTTATATCCATGACATTTCAGGGCAGGCCATCGTTAACTTTGGGAATGTTGGGCGGATTTGTCCAATGAGTGCTACGAAAGAAACATCAGGAGCGGGCAGTGCGAACGAGACAAATGCATCATCCAGCCAAGCCTTATTTGATGCTGCTTTTACAAACAATGTGCAAATCACAAAAGGCAAATGTATGAATTCCTCTCTTTAACGAACCCTATACAAAAAGGAGGGTTCTGTATGATTCATGTACCATCTAGGCTAACTGGTGAAAGCTTTTCACTGTACCATTTAGAAGAAAACATGAAGCCGCTCGGATATGTCATTAATGGGAATTGGGATTATGATCATGGATATTTTGATTATAAAATTGACAACCGTGACGGCTATACCTTTCTCAGAGTTCCGTTTACAGCCGAGAAAGGACAGCTGGATCAGCCAGGCGTTGTGGTGAAAATGGGACATCCATTTCTCTTAAAGCATGTCTATCAAGATAAATTAGATGACCATGCGATGGTTGGAAATGTCGGGGCATCTTTTAACCAATTCCAAGAACCGAAAGAGAAAGACGGAGATGTGTCAAAGGCTTATGCCGAAATTGGCTTTTCACTCGTCAAAGAATTAGAAGATGCACTGCTTTAAAAGCTGATCAGCTCATCCTCTGGATGAAGCTCATATCCAAAAGGAGGATTCATCATGGGTCCTTCTTTTTTTTGTACACCTACAATGATGACATGGTGCTCTAGAAAGTGATGAAGTGCCGTTAAGAATGTCTCTCCAGCTAATGAAGCCGGTACTGGAATGATGGTGATCTGTTTATGGAGGGTCATGTTTCTTTTTATTTTTAACGCCATGAGCTGTTCTTTTAAAAGAAAATGCTCCACCAATAGATGATTCACTGCATCAGAAGTGTGGATGACTTGATTGGCTCCAGCCCGCTCAGCATTTTTCACATAGCGATCGGTTAAAATTTCAATTAAACAATATAACGAAGGATTTAATCCTTTTGCCGCAAGCAAGGTTAAGACACTCTGCATATCAGCCGTCACTTCATTTTCATGCTGGTCGGCGGTAATCATCAATGTATCAGCACTCATAATATTTGCTCTGCGAAGTGTGGCATCCTCTGTACCATGGCCTTTAATAAAATGGACATTCTCTAAAAGAGGTCCTTCCTTTAAGGAATCATCAATGAGTACAATCGGCATGGCGGGATCAATGGTTTGAAACGATTGAAGCAGTTTGTTCGTTTTCTCATTCCAGCCAACGATAATGACATGTCCTTTCCCCTTAAAAGCGACCTTTCCTTCTACATAATGGTGCTGCTTACTGAACACAGCGGCAGCGAGTGTGGCAAAATAAGCCGTGACAAAGCTTGCCCCGATCAGAATCAGCGCCATACCTGCGATTTGTCCGGGCATGGTTTGCGGCACAAAATCACCATAGCCTACCGTCGCGACTGTAATGAGAGCCCACCAGATCCCATCAAAGATCGTATGATACTGCTTTGGTTCAAGTATGACGATTAATTGTCCAAAAAAGAGAAGCAAGAAACAGATGATGATCGCAATGCGAACATAAAGAGGCCATCTTAGCCAGGAAATGAAGATACGGTTTGATTTCATCGAACTCGTCCTTTCAGGGAGACTGCTAATGTCAGTATGCCCGATTAGGAAACAATTTTTCATCATCGTCATGTATTGAAACAGAACCCATATCTTAAAATAAGAGAGAAGAAGGAGGGAATGCGAATGTCGTTTGTTCAAAAGACCGTACTTCTTTTTATCGGCGCACACTTTTTATCATCTGCGGTGATTTTACTCGTGTTTGATTTAAATGCGGTGAACCATTTCATGAATGATTTCTCGTGGCTTCGCTTTTTTCAAGACCTATATGGAACGGTGACATTTTATACAGCATGCATCGGAATGTTCTTCTTTTTCATTGGTGTAGTGATTCCCCTTAAAAAGACCTAGTGCTTTTTGCTGTACACGTTACATAAAAGTCATTAAAATTGTAAATAAATATATAAAATAAAAAGGAAGCTGATGAGCATGCTGTTTTTTTATTTTTTAACATTTGCCGCATTGGGATTGTCTTTTTGGGCACAATTTAAAGTAAAGAATAATTTTGAAAAGTATTCAAAGGTTGAAGCTGCCAGTATGAAAACAGGTGCTGAAACCGCTCGATATATTTTAGATCGCAACGGGTTATATGATGTACCCGTTGAACCGGTAAGAGGAACTTTGACTGATCATTACGACCCGACGCAGCGTGTGGTTCGTTTATCTGAACCAGTGTATTATGGCCATTCCATTTCGGCCATTTCAGTCGCATCACACGAGGTTGGACATGCCTTGCAGCATCAGGAATCCTATGGTGCGCTTGTCTTGAGACATAAGATCTTCCCTGTCGTGAACTTTGCATCTGGTGTTGCCCCGCTTCTTTTCCTAGGTGGATTATTGCTCGGCAGCCTTAACTTAATCGGGCTTGGGATCGTTCTGTTCTCAGCTGCTGTGTTCTTTCAGCTAGTGACATTGCCTGTTGAGTTTAACGCAAGTTCTCGTGCAAAGAATATCATTGTTTCAGAAGGAATCATTAGAAGCAGTGAAGAAAGAGGCGTGAACAAGGTGTTAAATGCCGCAGCTCTTACGTACGTAGCAGCGGCCCTTGTCTCCCTGTTTGAATTGCTCCGTTTTGTAATGATCTTCCTAAATGGCCGTAATGATTAATTGACGCCAGAGGAGGTGAGCCCTTACCCGTGTTAGGTAAGGGTTTTTTTGTATATTTTAAACGTATTTTTAGTCCTATTACTCATTGCTGCGACAGCATTTTTTGTTGTCACTGAATTTGCGATTGTGAAAATTAGAGGCTCAAAAATCAATCAGCTGATTGAAAGCGGTGATAAGAGAGCCATTCATGTTCAGAAACTGACAACCAACCTTGATGAATATTTATCTGCCTGTCAGCTTGGCATTACCATCACGGCATTAGGCTTAGGGTGGTTAGGGGAGCCGACAGTGGAACATTTCCTGCATCCGCTTTTTGAAAAGGCAGGGCTTCATTCCGCTTTGACAGACATCATATCGTTTATCATTGCCTTTGTGATCATTACGTTTTTGCATGTTGTCGTTGGGGAACTTGCTCCCAAAACGATTGCCATTCAAAAGGCAGAAGCCGTCAGTCTTGTCACGGCAAAACCTCTTATTTTTTTCTATAAAGTCATGTACCCGTTTATTAAAGCATTAAATGGTGCTGCACGAGGCATTGTGAAATTATTTGGTTTTCATTCTGTCAAAGAACATGAAGTGGCGATCAGTGAGGAAGAATTGCGTCTTATCCTGTCTGAAAGCTACGAAAAGGGCGAGATCAACCAATCTGAATACAAATATGTCAATAAAATATTTGAATTTGATAACCGAGTGGCGAGAGAGATCATGATCCCGCGCACAGAAATCTCTGCCATTGAAATTGAACAGAGCCTGGAAGACGTGACGCATTATATGCTGAACGAAAGGTATACACGTTATCCTGTCATTAAAGAAGACAAAGATCATGTCATTGGTGTGATCAATAGCAAAGACGTATTTAAAGCAAGTTTTCTCAATCAAGAGGTGTCCATTGAAGACTTAATGCGCCCTGTCATTCGTGTCATTGAAAGTACACCGGTTCAAGAATTGCTGATTTTGATGCAAAAGGAACGGATTCATATGTCGGTGCTTGTAGATGAATACGGCGGAACAGCAGGTCTCGTCACAGTTGAAGACATATTAGAAGAAATTGTGGGCGAGATTCGGGACGAATATGATCAAGATGAAACCCCGCATATTGTGAAAAAAGGTGACTTCCACTATGTCATGGATGGAAAAGCCTTGATCGATGAAGTAAATGATTTATTGGATTTAGCGATTGAAAATGATGATGTTGATACAATTGCTGGCTGGATGATGACGCATAAAATTGATTTTGACATTGGAGATATCATTGAAGCAGAAGGCTGTGAATTTAAAATTGTCGATGCAGAAGATCATCATATTCGAACCATAGAAGTAAAAAAGGTTCACTTTTCCTAAAAACCTCGGAGCTATTGACGAGGTTTTTTTGCTTGGTAAACTTTAGATAAGAAGATTTATTTCTGCCAACCGGCAGTGATTGGTTTCACATAAAAAGGGTATGGTTTTATAGACATGATCAAAAGGAGCCAGTGAAATGAAAAAAATCAACGTACAAACAGACAAACACGATGACATGATAGACATTACCCATGAAGTTCAGCAATATGTCCGGGAAACTGGGATTCAAAACGGAACGGTTATGGTCTATTGTCCACATACGACGGCTGGAATCACCATTAATGAAAATGCCGACCCAGACGTCAAACGAGATATGCTGCGCCGGCTTGATGAAGTCTTTCCATGGGAACATTCAAAAGATCGTCATATGGAAGGCAATACAGCAGCGCATATGAAAGCTAGTTATATGGGAGCATCTCAGCATGTTCTTGTCCATCATGGTGATCTTGTGCTTGGAACGTGGCAGGGAATCTATTTTTGTGAGTTTGACGGACCGAGACATCGTCACTTTTATGTACAGGTGTCATCTAACGAGTAAGGACGGGGGAGAAGATGGGAGAATTCACAGCGTTACTTCAAATTGAACATGGCATCATTCAAGCACCAATGGCAGGAGGAGCGGTGACGCCGCAGCTTGTCGCCGCTGTTTCACAATATGGCGGTCTCGGCAGTTTAGCAAGTGGTTATGTACAGCCTGAAAAGATGAGGCAGCAAATCAGACAGGTCAAACAGCTGACATCTCGTCCATTTCAAGTGAATGTGTTTGTCCCTGAACCCATTTCAGAAACGAAAACAGAAGATGTATCATTTTGGACAGATCGGCTACCTGTTATTCCAGAAGCACAGATGATCCCTAGCGAAGAAGAATTATGGGAGGACTATGAACAAAAAATCAACATTCTTCAAGAAGAAGAAGTCCCAGCTGTGTCGTTTACATTTGCCTGTCCAAACGAACAAACAATTCATCACCTGAAACAAAAGGGGATCTTTCTCATCGGAACAGCTACAACAAAAGAAGAAGCACTACTTTTAGAAGAAAAAGGAATGGATGTCGTTGTCCTGCAGGGAAGTGAAGCAGGAGGGCACCGAGGCACCTTCTTACCTTCAAAGGGAGATGCTCTGCAGGGACTTTTCTGCCTGATCAGTGATGTCAGATCCGTCTGTCATATCCCATTGATCGCCGCTGGAGGTATCACAGACCGGACCACTATGAAAGCAGCACTAGCACTTGGAGCAGATGCGGTTCAAATAGGGACACGATTTTTAGCGAGTCAAGAAAGTGCTGCGGCAGATGTGTACAAAAAGGCGCTGTTACAGGCAGAAGGCAGTGAAACAGCGATGACACGGCTTTTCTCTGGAAAAAAAGCCAGAGGTATTGTCAATCAGTGGATGGAGGAAGAAAGACGAAATGAAGACCGGGTTCTTCCCTATCCCATACAGCATGTATGGACAACACCGATGCGAAAAGCGGCAGCTGCTGCAGGAAACCGAGAACAAATGGCTCTTTGGGCAGGTCAGGGGGTTGGCCGTATTCATTCCATTTTAACCGTTGAAGAGATCATGCATGAACTCACGCAGATATAATTTGATAATGGGTGGTGTGACAGGATGGAAATCTTAAAACATTCATATCGAAAAAAAGGACAAATTGAATTTCTATTTGATGATTTTCCGCACTCCCCTGCCGTCCTTACCCCCATTCGTCATTACTATTTCGTTCGTTATGTGAAATGGAATCAGCACGACCCTCCAGTCACAAGAAACGATCTAGAAGAAATGGAAATCCTAGCAAACAAAATGCTTGGCACGCTCCATGATTACCGCAAACGCAAGGCATACAAAGGCCCCTTGTCATAACCTATAGACAAGAGGCCTTTTTTAGCTGCCAAACATTTGCCTCAGATAAATAACATCCATCCTAGTAGTCTGCGGCAGTAAATAAGCGGACTGAACCGCCCCTGGCCGTCTTCTGGCATTTAATTTATCGATAATCTCTGCAGCTGTAAGGATCCCAAGCCCATGCCCATAATATTGATCTTCCCCTAAGTAAATCACATTTTCTCCGCGCCATTGAGACTGTTGATAGCTAAACTCTGGATTCTCGAAATATAGGCAATCCCCATAAATAAAATCATTTCCGCGCTCTGTATAAATGGACAATGTATCATAGTGCCAGTCATACAGTGTTAAACTTCTAAGTCTTCGATTGAACTTCTCGTCTCCTACCGTTTGCAGGACTCCCATATAAAACACAATGACAATCGCTGTGGCACATTCAAAGGCATATTTTGAGCCATTTTCAAAGATGTCTTTAATCCCCGTAGATGGCTCGACTTGATAGCGCAGTTCTAACGCTCCGGCCTCTGATACACGCCAATAGGCGTCATTCGCACGGGACCTTTGAAAGATAGCAAATGAGGCACCGCTCTTGTTCAAATCTCTTGCCGCATTCATGATATTCGATCGTAAAGTCACCTCAAATAACAAATCAGATGCCTGCCTATAACGGAACGTATCATTTGAGGCTTGTAATTGCATCAAAATGATCCGCTTTTGTCCTTCTAGCTGAAACGATGCCAGCTGCTCATTTGTCACTGGCTGTCCTGAAAGGATAATCATATGAAAAGCGCCCCCTTTTGTATTAGCGTATGCGGGATGCTTGGGCAAGGAATCAATTTGTGAAAATAAACAAAAAGGCATCCTTTTTATTTGAAAAACATGAAAATAATATGAAGCTGTCCGATATAAAACATAACGTTTAAAAGGAGGAAAAACATGAAAAGTATCATAAAATGGTTGAAAAAACCATCGATTTCTAAAAGGCTGATTATTTCATTCACACTTGTTCTCGTCTTGCCTATCATTACACTCAGTACGATTTCATATCAGATTGCCAAAGAAGAATTAGATCATGAAATCATGTACGGAGCCAACGCAAGAGTCAATGAGCTGAATGACATGATCGAGCAAAAGCTCTTGAATAAGGAGAACGCAGTCAAACTGTTTACCGAAACATCCAGTGCTGCAGACTTTAAAAAGAAAAACCAGGACGAACTGTATGAGCATTTTGAGATATACAGTAAAATCAATGAAGATGATGTAGTTGGATTTTATGCAGCAAGTAAAAATCGTGATTTTATTCAGTTCCCTAAAGTGGACATGCCAAAAGGCTATGATCCAACAACTCGTGATTGGTATAAAGCGGCGATGCAGGACGAAAAAGGCGAACCTGTGGTCACCAATCCATACATCTCTGCCACAACAAACGGCATGGTTGTCACAATCGCTCAGCGTCTGAAGGACGGGTCGGGAGCCATTGGGATTGATATTGATGTTCAAGATATCGTCGATAAAATCAAAGATATTAAAATTGGACGAGAAGGATATCCAATTATTGCAAATAAAAACAAACAGATTGTAGCTCACCCAGAAGAAAAATCAGGCTCTGCAGTTACAGAAAATATTTCATCAATCCTTTACAGCGGCAAAGAAGGAACATCAACTTATGAGAATAAAGGAGAGCAAAAACGCCTCGTTTTTGTGACAAATGATTTAACAGGTTGGAAAATTGCTGGAACGATGTTTGTATCAGAAACAGAAGAAGCAGCACAGCCAGTTTGGAATTCTGCCATTATTCTTTTAATTTCTTCTTTTATCCTTGGCGGTATCGCTATCTTCTTTATCGTTCGCTCCATCACAATTGGACTTAGAAGGCTTGTTGATTTCTCAGAAAAGGTGAGTGAAGGGGATCTAACGGAAACCCTCGAAACCAAATCGAAGGATGAAATAGGAGACCTCACAAGAAGCTTTAGTAAGATGAGTGAATCTTTGCGTGAAGTTATTCGAGCGGTCCAGCAATCTGTCGACAATGTGGCTTCAGCTTCAGAAGAGCTGACTGCTAGTGCCAGCCAAACAAGTCAGGCGACAGAGCATATCACCATGTCGATTGAACAATTCTCAAATGGGAATGAAGCACAAAATGAGAAAGTCGAATCTAGCACGAATCAGCTTGTCGCAATGAATGAAGGATTACAAGGTATGTCACAAACTTCATCAGAAGTGACTGCTGTCTCCATTCAATCGACAGAAGCGGCTGGACAAGGCGGACGTATCGTTGAAAGCACAGCGAATCAAATGAAACATATCGACACATCTGTACAAGAAGCAGAACAAGTCATGAAAGAATTAGAATACAAGTCTAAAGATATTACGAGCATTTTAAATGTCATTAATGGCATCGCAGATCAAACGAATTTACTTGCACTCAATGCAGCCATTGAAGCAGCAAGAGCAGGTGAATCAGGGCGCGGCTTCTCTGTCGTAGCAGAGGAAGTCAGAAAACTAGCGGTCCAATCCGCAGATTCAGCGAAAGAAATTGAAAAGCTGATCCAAGAAATTGTGTTGGAAATTTCCAAATCTCAAGAGATGTTCAAAGCTGTTAACCGAGAAGTAAATGCAGGACTTGGGATGACAGAAGAAGCAAAAGAAAGCTTCCAAAACATCTATGAGGCGGCAGAAGGTATGTCGAAAAAGCTCACTCAATTAAATGATACAGCGGTTGACCTATCAAGCGGATCAAAACTTGTGTCACAAGCTATGCAGGAAATGCGTCAAGTTTCAAGAGAAAGTGCGGCGAACATTCAAGATATTGCGGCATCTGCTGAAGAACAATTGGCATCTATGGAAGAAATTTCGTCCTCTTCTGTCACACTTGCCAATATGGCTGAGGAGCTAAAAGAGCTGACAAGTCAATTTAAAATTGATTAAAAAACGATGAAAAAATATCCAGAATTGTCTGGGTATTTTTTTTATTTTTAAACGTCATTTCCAGCCCTCTAAAAATAAACCTTTCATCCGATAATAACTTTAGAGAAGTAAAGGGGGAAAGAGAAAATGGGAAAAATGATCCAATGGTTCAAAAAACCATCCATTTCTAAAAAATTAGTTATTGCCTTTTTGGTAGTCCTCATACTGCCAACCGTCGCACTCACAATCAGTGCATTTTTTACATCAAAAACAGAGTTAGACAAACAGATTATGGGCAGTGCGATGAGTCAGGTCAATGCATTTGATACCTTAATCGATGAGAATATTGGGAACAAGGCAGAGGCTGTGACTCTGTTTACAGATGATCTCAAAGCGGTTAATCTTCAAGAAAAAAATAGAAAAGCTACCATTAAAGAATTGCAGCAATACGGAAAAATTAATGAAAAAGATGTCTCAGCCATTTATGCAGGTTCAGAAAAGGGCTTGTTCATGCAATACCCAGTTCAAAAAATGCCTGAAGGCTATGATCCAAGAGAGCGTCCATGGTATCAAGAGGCCATGAGTGCTGATGGTAAACAAGTCATCACGAAGCCATACGTCGCAGCATCTACAGGTAAAATGGTCATCACCATTGCCCAAAAAACGAAAGATGGCTCAGGGGTGATTGGTCTTGATATGGAAATTGACAGCCTCATTCAAAAGCTAAAAGAAATTAAAATAGGTCAAAAAGGATATGCTTTCATCATGGAGAAGGATAAAACCGTGCTAGCAGATCCAACCCAAAAGCCAGGAAGCAAAGTCAATGAGAATTTGGCGAACATTATTTTTAAAAACAAACAAGGAAACGGCAGCTATACACTCAATGGAACAGATAAAAAGGTGGCGTATGTCACCAATGAACTAACCGGCTGGAAAATCGGCGGAACGATGCTCGTATCAGAAGTAGAGGATGCAGCTAAACCCGTTTTCAATACAGCCATTATTGTGTTCAGTGTGACACTGATCGTAGCAGGAACCCTCATCTTCTTTATTGTCCGCTCTATTTCAAGTAGATTATCCAATCTTGCCCGTTTCTCGAAAAAGGTCAGCGATGGTGATTTACGTGATAAACTTCAGATTCAATCAGATGATGAAATAGGACAAGTTGGTAAAGGCTTTAATACGATGATTGACTCATTAAGATCCCTCATTGGCGCCGTCCAAACCTCTGTTGAAAATGTCGCTTCTTCATCAGAAGAACTGACCGCAAGCGCAGGACAAACAAGTAAAGCAACAGAGCATATTACATTAGCCATTGAACAATTCTCTACTGGTAACGAAAGCCAGAATGATAAAGTGGAATCAAGCTCAGAAGAGTTAGAAGAAATGAACAGAGGCCTTCAGCACATGAATGAGTCGGCTGAATCGATTACCGCTTCATCTATCAAATCAACAGAGATTGCAGGAGAAGGCGGACAGCTAGTGGAAAAAACCGCTTCTCAAATGAACGTGATTGATCAATCAGTGAAAAAAGCAGAGAATGTCATCAGTGCGCTGGAAAGCAAATCAAAAGATATTACCCAGATTCTTGGTGTTATTAATGGCATCGCAGATCAAACGAATTTACTTGCGCTGAATGCAGCGATTGAGGCAGCAAGAGCTGGCGAATCTGGTCGAGGCTTCTCCGTTGTAGCAGAAGAAGTAAGAAAACTTGCTGTTCAATCTGCCAACTCAGCGAAAGAAATTGAAAACTTAATCAAAGAAATCGTTCAAGATATTGATGTATCACAAGAAGTATTCACAGCAGTAAATCAAGAAGTTCAATCAGGCTTAAGCTTTACTGAACAAACGAAAGTCAGCTTCCACAATATTTTCGACATGACCAAAGAAATCTCAGATCAGCTCCAAACAATGAATCGAACAGTTGTCCAGCTGTCAAAAGGATCTGCACATGTTTCTGAGGCTGTCCGTGAGATTGCAGACGTATCACGTGAAAGCTCCGCCAATATTCAAGACATTGCCGCTTCAGCTGAAGAACAGCTGGCATCAATGGAAGAGATCAGCTCATCCTCTGCCACCCTTTCTTCAATGGCAGAAGAATTACGTGATTTGATTAGCAAATTTAAAGTCGAATAAACAAAATGAAAAGAACCTCCAGCTAGGGGGTTCTTTTTTGAACTGAATATAACGAAAGAAATAGGTAAATATGCTTATTTTGGTGGGTTTTTGAGCATTACACCTTGAAAAATAATCCGTATTACCTAAGAATAGAGGGGGATGATCCCAAATCATAAACCAAAAGGAGTAGAGTCATGAAAAAAATCAACTTTTTTAAGCACTTTACGATGTCAAAGAAATTAATTACTGCATTCTTAGCGATTCTCCTAGTGCCCATTCTTGTGTTGGCCGCATTTTCCTATGAAGTGGCGTCTAAGTCTCTCAATGATGAGATTATGTCTAGCGCTGCAAATGGTGTGAATCAATTAAATGAACTGATCAATAAAGATGTACAGCCTAAAATTGATATTGTTTCATATTTATCTAAATCGGTGAAAAAAAAGGAACTGGCCTCTAAAAATAAGGATTTACTTAAGGTGAAATTAGAGCAACTATCGGAAACAGACGACGATGTCGTAGAAGTATTTGTTGCAGATCAGAATGGTAAACTAACTGAATATTCCGAGATTCATAAAGGTAGTGCCAAAAGCGCAAAAAATGATTCTTGGTTTCAACAATCAATGGGAGATGACAAACTCATCATTTCAGATCCTTTTACAGACAAGTCATCAGATGACCTGCTCATCACAATATCAGAACAGTTAGCAGATGGTTCTGGTGTTATCGGTATAAATGTACGATTGAACACAATTGTGAAAGATACAAACAGCATCAAAATTGGTCAAGAAGGTTATGCGTTTGTCGCTACCTCAGACCAACGTTACATTGCTCACAAAACGGAAAAGGCCGGGACGAAACTGACAGGCGATTTCATCGAAAAGATGTATCACAATAAAAAAGGCAGTTTCGAATATGAATTCAACGGACAGCCGAAGCAAATGTTTTATGACACAAATGAAGCGACAGGCTGGAAGCTTGCGGGAACAATGTATGTCAACGAAGTGAAGGAAGCCGCACAGCCAGTGCTTGACTTAACCATGATCATCCTAGCTGCTGCGATTGTCATCGGTGGAATCGCGATTTATTTTATTATTAAATCGATCCGAAAACCACTCATAGAGCTCTCTGAATCGGCTGAGAAAATCAGTCAGGGGGATCTCACCCAGCATATCGAGGTGCGCACACACGATGAAATCGGCAAGCTTGCACAGAGCTTTAACGATATGTCGGCAAAGCTGAAACAAGTCATTCAAGCCGTCCAGAATTCAATTGAAAATGTTGCTGCCTCATCTGAAGAATTAACAGCTAGTGCAGGACAGACAGCCCAAGCGACTGAGCATATTACCTCATCTATTGAACAGTTCTCAAACAGCAATGAACATCAAAATGAGATGATCGAAAAAAGCTCTGTCCAGTTAAACGACATGGATCGAAGCTTATCACATATGGTCAACACGACTTCTCACATGATGGAATCATCTATTGAGTCTAGCAAAACCGCTCAGGCTGGTGGAGAGCTCGTTCAAAAAACAGCAGGTCAAATGCAAACGATTGAACAAGCAGTGAAAGAAGCGGAACTTGTGATTGCAGGGCTAGAACAGAAATCTAAGGACATTACAAGCATTCTTGGAGTCATCAACGGCATTGCAGATCAGACGAACCTCCTCGCTTTAAATGCAGCGATAGAAGCAGCACGTGCAGGTGAGGCAGGAAGAGGCTTCTCTGTGGTCGCTGAAGAAGTCCGCAAGCTTGCAGAGCAATCAGGCAGCTCTTCAAAAGAAATTGAAAGCCTAACGAACGAAATCGTAGATGAAATTGAAAAGTCGCAGAAGATGTTTAGACAAGTAGCAGGTGAGGTTCAATCTGGATTAAACATTACAGATGAAACGAAAGTGAGTTTTGAGAAAATCACCCATAAGACATCAGAAATGACAGAACAAATGAAACAAATGAACGGGTCAGCCCAAGAACTTTCTCATGGCTCAAACGATATTTCACAAGCAGTCAATCAAATCAAAGAGCTTTCACGTGAAAGTTCCGCAGGTTTCCAAGATATTGCGGCTTCAGCAGAAGAACAACTGGCATCAATGGAAGAGATCAGCTCATCTTCCGCCACTTTATCTCAAATGGCAGAAGAACTGAGAGAGCTCATCAAACAATTTAAAATATAAGAGCCATAGAGGAACACCTGACGTTTTGACGTCAGGTGTTTTTCCGTTCTTTGCACATAATTTGGGTATTTTGGACTTATCTAGACTTTAATAAATTAAAAAAGTAAAGAACCTAGTAGTACTTCCGATATATATACTATCTTACTAAAAGGAGTTTTCTTTTTTATGAATTTCATACAGTATTTCAAAAAACCATCTATATCAAAAAAGCTCGTTTTCTCTTTCTTATTTATTCTTTTATGCCCAATTATCGTATTGGCATTCTCTTCATATCATACGGCGAGCACCTCTTTAAATGATCAAATCATGCAAAGTGCAAAGGAAAATGTAGAACAGCTGGACAAAAACATTACGAAGGTTGTGAAAGTAAAAACAGACGCAGCCGATTTCTTTAGCAAATGGATTACGAAGAAAAAGCTGGGGCAAAAAGGAACGACTGATATTCAAGGGCGCTTTGAGCAATTCATGAGCATGAATGATGACACAGAAGGCATCTTTGTTGCTTCAAGTGATGGAAAAGTGTTCTCAAGATATCCAAATCAAAAAATGCCTGCTGATTATGTCGCAACTGAGCGGGATTGGTACAAAGATGGCTGGGCGAAAAACGGTGAGCTGTCTGTTTCCGCTCCATACCCAACCGCATCAACTGGTACACTTGTTGTGACGATTTCTAAAAAACTAGAGGACGGTTCTGGTGTTATTGCCATGAACCTGGACATTGCGAATCTAGTAAAAGAGTCTAATAGTATCAATATTGGTAAAGAAGGTCATGCTTTTATCGGAAGCCCAGATCGGACATACGTGGCACATCCAACGAAAAAAGCAGGAACAAAATTAACAGGTGATTGGGTAGACAAGCTTTATACGCAAGACAAAGGTTCAATGAGTTATATGTTTGAAGGAAAAGAAAAGCAAATGGAATTCACAACAAACAAAGCGACTGGTTGGAAAATTGCCGGTACAATGTTTGTCAATGAAGTAGAAGAAGCGGCGCAGCCAGTCTTCAACATGGCGGCTATTATATTAGCTGGTGCGCTCATCATTGGCGGGATTCTCATCTTCTTTATCATCCGTTCTATTACAAAACCACTTTCCATGCTTGTCTCCTCTTCTAAGAAGATTAGCGAAGGAGATTTAACAGAAAAAATTGATGTTAAATCAAAGGATGAAATTGGTCAGCTCGGTACAAGTTTTAATGAAATGAGTGAGTCACTCAGAGACGTCATCCAAGCTGTACAGACATCTGTTGAAAACGTGGCGTCATCGTCTGAAGAACTGACGGCAAGTGCAGGTCAAACGACAAAAGCAACCGAACATATTACATCATCCATTGAAACATTCTCGAATGGAAACGAAAATCAAAGTGAAATGGTGGAACAAAGTGCAGCCCACTTGAAACAAATGAACGAAGGGCTAAATGAAGTTGCACAAACATCTGATGTCATTACAGAATCATCGGTTCAATCAAAAACAGTCGCAGAAACAGGCGGACAGCTTGTTGAACAGACAGTTGGTCAAATGAAAACGATTGATCATTCAGTGAAAGAAGCTGAAAGTGTGATCAACGGATTAGAGCATAAATCAAAAGATATCACCAACATTTTAGGTGTCATTAACGGTATAGCAGATCAAACGAATTTACTGGCTCTAAATGCAGCCATTGAAGCAGCACGTGCGGGTGAGTCAGGCAGAGGCTTCTCGGTCGTAGCAGAAGAAGTCCGTAAACTGGCAGTTCAATCATCAGATTCTGCAAAAGAGATTGAAAAACTCGTCAAAGAAATTGTTTCTGAAATTGAAACGTCTCAAAATATGTTCAAATCTGTGAATGAAGAAGTAAAAAATGGTCTATCAATTACAGACCAAACAAAAGAAAGCTTCTCACAAATCAATCAGCAAACGGCAGAAATTGCGACAAGAATCAATGAAATGAATACGACAGTTCGTGAGCTTTCAAAAGGATCTGAGCAAATTTCTAAAGCAGTGAATGAAATTGCAGATGTATCGAGAGAGAGTTCAGCAAGTATTCAAGATATCGCAGCATCAGCAGAAGAACAGCTGGCATCAATGGAAGAGATTAGTTCTTCTTCGACGACGCTTTCCCAAATGGCGGAAGAATTGCGTGACTTAATTAAAAAATTCAAGATCAGTGAATAATGGAAAGTGGTTCTCCTCAAGGGGAACCGCTTTTCTTTTTAAGAGATGATCTCGTACAATAGAGGAAATCCGAAGAAAAGGAGAGATGTTATGCGTTTATCAAATAAGAAGGTCATTGCGTTAGTCAGTGATGATTTTGAAGATTTAGAGCTATGGTATCCCGTTTTGCGATTAAGAGAAGAGGGGGCAACTGTCCATCTCGTAGGCGAAAAAGCAGATCATGAATATATCGGGAAGTACGGAGTGCCAGCTGTATCAGATGCAGACTTCTATTCCATTCAAGCAGATGATTATGATGCGGTTCTCGTTCCTGGGGGATGGGCGCCCGATAAACTTCGCCGATATCCAGAAGTATTAGACATCGTTCGTACGTTTGATGCAAAGGGCAAACCGATCGGACAAATCTGTCATGCCGGCTGGGTGCTCATTTCAGCTGGTATCCTGAAAGGTAAAAAAGTAACGAGTACACCTGGTATTAAAGATGATATGACGAATGCTGGAGCAGAATGGTTTGATGAAGCCGTTGTGACAGATGGTCATATTGTATCTAGCAGACGCCCGCCGGACCTTCCGCCATATGTGAAAGCATTTGCCGATGTATTAGCGGAAAACTAGTTTCACACGAACAAACAAAGGGCTGTAAAACACCCTTTGTTCATTCAATGCCTCATTACATTTGTCTGTCGGCTGGATAGATAATGCCCATTTGTCTTCTCGCCTCGTCCATGACGGACATGGTTTGAACGGATAAGGCAAATGTATTGATTGGAGACTGTCCCTTTTTTTGCTTGATGCATTGAATGAAGTGATCGATTTCATAATACATAGCAGGTTGATCATCTTTGAGAGAAATATCGGTTTGCTGTCCATTTCGATCATGGATGGTGATACGAGAAGGACGGTGAAATTGATCAATCACCATTGTGGCATCCTCCCCTTGAATTTCAGCAGATACATGAGACGTTGAGATTTTTGAATGAAAAAGCAGTGCTTGATGCCCTTCATATTGTAAAAGTAATGAACCGCTCCCATCAACTCCAGAAGAAAGTGTATAGCCTCTCGCGGTGATTTGATGTGGCAGCCCGAATAAATAAATGATGGGAAAGACAAGATACACGCCGATGTCCATTAAGGAGCCATTGGATAATTCCGGCTTAAAAGCATTTGGAATCTCACCGTTTCGGTAGGCATCGTATCTTGAGGAATATTTACAGTAATGAGCGATCACTTGCCGAATGGGGCCTAGTTGATCAAGATGCTGTTTGATTTGAAGAAAATTCGGCAGAAATGTGGTCTTCATCGCTTCCATTAAGCACACCTGATATTTTTTCGCAGCAGCAATCATTTCTTCAGCCTCTTTCCGGTGAGAGGCCAATGGTTTTTCACATAATACATGTTTTTGATGCGCCATCATCAGCATCGCTTGCTCTTTGTGAAGGGCGTTTGGACTTGCGATATACACAGCATCAAACGCATCACTTGCCGCCATTTGCTGTAAATTAGTAAAGACGGTATCAATGCCATACTTGTTTGCAAATGCCTGTCCTTTTTCAGCAGACCGAGAATAGACGGCCGTACATGTAAAATCCGCCACTCCTTCACCAGCCTGTAAGAATCGATCTGTAATCCAATTCGTTCCGATGACAGCAAATCGAATCATCACATTCCCTCCTTCTGCTTTTCTCTGATTATACATGCTTTGAAAGCGTTTGTATGAAAGAATCTTCTTTTTTATTGAAAAGCGGATGAAACCTTTACCTTAGCTGATGCGTCTTACATAAAGAATATAAATGTACGAAAAGTGGATAGTTTCCTCCTTCATTCGGGTAATACTTGAGAAGGAGGGAGGAGGAAACGAACATGAAGCGCATCCTACATATAGGAAGTACATATGCATTCGCGCTTTTATTTATAGCAGCCGGTGTTTTTCATGTGATAGAGCCAAGCGGCTTTGCCCACATGATGTCTGGATGGCCATTTCCCTATGGCATCATTTATGCCACCGCATGCTTGGAATGGCTGTTGGCCGTATTACTGCTTCTTCCAAACGTAAGGATTGTGGCAGCAAAAATGATCGCTGTCTATCTGGTGCTCATTTTCCCTGCGAACCTATTTGCTGCGAGAGAAGGGATTCCATTTCCAGGGCAAGAGAGCACAGAACAAGCCTTGTTATGGATGAGATTAATCGGACAACCGATTTTGATTAGATGGGCCATGGCCATTGCGAAACGTGAAAAAAAGCTAAAACAATGATCACAAAATGATGATCAAGTAGTGTACAATTTACTCATAAAATAGCCCGTGTTTGGAGGAAAGATATGAATTCTATGCAAATGTGGAGCAGTCGATTTAGAAAATTTTTTCTTGATAACAAGTTTGTTCTCTTTTTACTCATCCTGCTATTAATAGGGTTGAATATCCTTGTTTTCATGAAAGCATCTTTTATTTTCACACCGCTCATTGTACTCATCAAAACCATTGCCTTACCGATTATTTTAACGGGGGTTGTGTATTATTTATTAAATCCAATTGTGAATTTATTAGAGAGATTTAAGGTCAAACGGATCTTTTCGATTTTGCTTTTATATATCGTCATTATTGGGATCATTACAGTGACCATTGTATCTATTATTCCTTTTTTACAAGCACAAACGATGAGTCTGTTTCATAATCTGCCAAAATACGTTGATACGGTAGAAGAACAGATTAGACAATTAACTGGAAGCAACTTTATTAGTCAAGTGCAGAAAACGATGAACTTTAACGTCTCTGAATTGGTGAGTAAAGCGTCAAGTCAAGCGACGAAGATTTTGGAAAGTACTTTTACCGGAGTCGGCACTTTCTTAGGGGCGCTTACTGAAATTATCATCTCGATCGTGACGGTTCCGTTCATTCTGTTTTATCTATTAAAAGACGGCAAAAAACTGCCTGACTATTTCTTGAAATTTATCCCGAATAAGTTTAGAGACCATACTCATATCGTGCTTCACGAAATGAACCATCGTCTAAGTTCTTATATACGCGGGCAGATCATTGTCAGCTTCTGTATCGGTATTCTTCTTTTAATTGGCTATATGATTATTGGACTTGACTATGCGCTGCTGCTGGCAATTATTGCGGCATGTACAAGTGTAGTGCCATACCTTGGTCCAACCATTGCGATTACACCAGCGATTGTGATTGCGCTTGTGACATCACCAGTGATGCTTTTAAAACTCATCATTGTCTGGACAGTGGTTCAACTTATTGAAGGGAAATTCATTTCTCCTCAGGTCATGGGGAAAAACCTTCATATCCATCCGATTACGATTATTTTTGTTCTATTAACAGCAGGTAAATTGTTCAGCGTAGTCGGCATCATTGTCGCGATTCCGACGTATGCCGTTCTGAAAGTGATCACGACCCACCTGTTTGATTGGTTCAAAATGCGATCCAATTTGTATAAAGAAGAAAAGGTTTGATGTCATAATCTTTTTTAGAAAAAAATATAGTATCATAAAGACGAGCTTTCGAAAAAGAAAGCTTGTCTTTATGTGGACATAGATGTTTGGCCAGTTCAAAAGATCAGAATTGAAAGGAAAGAAAATCATGAATCTATGGGATTTATTCGTGGCACTGGTTTTAGGAATTGTCGAAGGATTAACAGAGTATGCACCTGTCTCGTCTACAGGGCATATGATCATTGTTGATGATCTTTGGCTAAAATCAAAAGACATCATTACGCCAGAGGCTGCAAACACATTTAAAGTCGTGATTCAGTTAGGTTCTATTTTAGCTGTCATGATCGTGTTCAAAGATCGTATTTTGAACTTGTTAGGCTTAAAGAAAAATATCACAGAAGAACAAAAGCGCAGCGGACATAAGCTGACCATTGCTCAAATTGCTGTTGGACTCGTCCCAGCCGTCATTTTAGGATTCTTATTTGAAGATTATATTGATAAATATTTGTTTGATGTGAGAACGGTCGCTGTCGGTTTGATTTTGGGGGCTGTGCTGATGCTTGTCGCTGATTGGATCAATAAACGTAAAACAGAAACAAGCTCTGTGGATAATATGACGTACAGACAAGCGCTGTATATCGGGCTATTTCAATGTTTAGCACTATGGCCAGGCTTCTCGCGTTCAGGTTCTACAATAGCAGGTGGTGTTATTCTTGGACTGAATCACCGAGCGGCGGCTGACTTTACGTTTATTATGGCCATGCCGATTATGGCGGGAGCAAGCCTCTTAACACTTGTTAAAAATGCCGAATATTTAACAACAGACATGCTTCCATTCTTTATTGTGGGCTTTGTGAGTGCGTTTATTGTGGCTCTCTTTGTTGTTCGATTCTTCCTAAAACTGATTAATAAAATCAAACTTGTGCCTTTTGCGATCTACCGAATTATCCTAGGTCTGATTTTATTCATCATGTTTATGTAATGATGGAAAACTACTCTTTTAAAAGAGTAGTTTTTTTGTTGTTTTGCCTTTTTAAACAGTAAAAATGGCCTCTTAATTGGTAGAAAAAGAAGTTTTTTCTTAAATTAGTGTTTAAGTGACAAAGAAAAGGGTAGTACATAAACATACCAATTAAAGGAGGAGTTAGAAATAATGAGGAAAACAAGTAAATTTTTTGTTAGCTCTATGATTGCTACGTCAATGGTTGCTGTCCCTTTATCTCTTACGACTTTTGGTCAAAAGGCTGAAGCTGCTACGACAACAGGTGTCGATGGAAGTGTCTCGATTGATCCAGTAGCCATTGCCGATAAAATTGAACAAGCAGTAAAATCATCTCAAAATCGTGATGGATTTGTAAAAAATGCGGCATACAGTGCATTCTATGAAGCAGGTCAAAATTACAACGTAGTTGTTCAAAACTTAAGCCAAGATCATGATTTTAGCGGACTGAACAATGTTGTTTATTATGATAGTGTTGAATATGACGGCATTACGTTTGGTATTTGGGTATTTGAAGATGGTACGTTTGTCAACAATGGTGACGGGGGCTATATTAACTGGACTTTTGTTGGCAGCTTTGACCGCGAAGAAGGAAGCGGTACTGTCGATTTCCATAAAAGATTCTAACCTCAACGTCAAAAGTCTGCCGATCCATCGGCAGACTTTTTTTAAAGCGCACATTCTTCTATTTCAAAACCTAAATCTTCAATGATGTGATGATCGGTTTGAACTTGCTGTCCTTTTGTCGTTAAATAATCGCCTACAAAAATAGAGTTCGCTGCATATAATGCGAGAGGCTGAAGCGTTCGTAAATTAAACTCTCTTCCCCCAGATACTCGAATTTCCTTAGCCGGGTTGATAAATCGCATCAGTGCCAAAACCTTCAACGCTTTGATCGGATGTGTGCGTTCTTGATGTTCAAGAGGCGTTCCTTCAATTGCATGGAGAAAGTTGACGGGAATCGAATCCGCATCAAGGGCTCTAAGCGCAAAAGCCATTTCGACAATTTGTTGATTGGTTTCGCCCATCCCAATAATAACCCCTGAACATGGTGACATCCCTGACTGTTTGACCTGATCAATGGTCGATACGCGGTCATCATAAGTATGAGTCGTTGTAATTTGAGCATGATGATCTTGATGTGTATTGAGATTATGATTATACCGATGAACACCCGCTTCCTTCAGCCGCTTTGCTTTTTCTTCATTTAATAACCCAAGGCATGCACACACCTTCAAAGGCATCGTCTCGGTAATTTCCTTTACTGCTGCGGTGACTTCATCTAATTCACGGTGCGAAGGTGCTCTCCCGCTTGCTACAATACAATAAGTCCCCGCTTTTCTTTTTAACGCCTCACGCGCACCGGCCACAATGGTTTTTTGGTCAAGCATTGTATATCTCTCAAGCAGAGTTGTTGAAATCACCGATTGTGAACAATACCCGCAGTTTTCAGGACAATATCCGCTTTTGGCGTTAAAGATCATATTTAATTTCACCTTTTTTTGAAAAAAATGAAATCTCACCTGATAAGCAGCATGCATAATAGGCAGCAACTCTGCGTCGTCTGCTTCAAGAATATTTAGACCTTCTTCCATCGTAATTGGTTCATGATTGATGGCTTTCTTCACGATCGTTTCCCAAGACAAAGACGTTATTTTTCCCATCATAAGCCCCTCTCAATATGTAAACTTATTTTTATTAAAAGTTAACATAATGGATAGAGATTGGCAAGCACTGGTAAGCAGCTTAAAAGTAAAAACACAAAAAGGCGATGAACATGTAGTCATCGCCTTTTCATATGAAAAAAATCGCTTAACGAACAGTAATATAGTTAATAACAAGCTCACCTAGTGAATTATAGTAAGACACTGTAACAGAACCGCGTTGTACAGCACGGATCCAAGTGAAATTTGGAGCAGTTTGGTCTAATTGAATGGCATACGTTGCGCCTGATACAGAAATTTGGCTAGCTGGAAGTGAGACAGCAATTGAAGAACCTACAGTAAGTGTGCGGTTCACTGTAATCACTTTATTCATAATAGGAGCTTTTGCTATAACTGGTTCTTTAGGCTGTGCAGCTGCATGAGCACCTTCAGTTTGGAAGAACGTAAGAGCACCTAAAGCAGCTAAAGACAATGTACAAGCTTTCATTAATTTTTTCATCGGTAACACTCCTTTTTTTGGTATATACATATATTAATAATAATAGAATTATATGTCAATCAAAATAAGTGGAAAAATGAGTATTTTTGGTGAAAATTGTCACATATTATGTAGGGGAAGACGATTTTACCCAAAAAACACATGATTTTTTATTCATATGTCATTCTTTTTTAGGAGGAAAAAGAGACATAAAAAAAGCTGGGTATCTACCCAGCTATGTGATGCTTTATAAAAAGAGATCTTTTATTTGTCGTCTGTCTGTTTTGGCTGACGGCCTTTTTGTTTCTCTTTCTCTCTAATGTAGTTAATAAAGTCGATGGTTTGTCTTCGTGCTTCTTCAGAAAAATCGGAGGCAGCTTTAAACGCAATTTGCAAATCAGGATCATCTGCAAGATCGTCATCAGAGGCGTTTTTGTCTTTACCTGTGAGAAGATAATCTGTTGAGACCCCGTATAACTCGGCGATTTTCACAATCATTTCACCATCTGGCTTTCTCAATCCATATTCCCAGT
Source organism: Bacillus sp. UNC125MFCrub1.1 (assembly GCF_000701305.1). Lineage (NCBI taxonomy): Bacteria > Bacillati > Bacillota > Bacilli > Caryophanales > Bacillaceae > Bacillus > Bacillus sp. UNC125MFCrub1.1. The sequence continues at coordinate 39,734 of NZ_JNIG01000009.1, read as the reverse complement.
TAGCATAGGTTGACATCGCCTTTAATCCGAGTTTTTTGGCAACGGTAGACTTACTCCATCCATGTTTCTCTCTTAATTCAGTTAGAATCTTTCCAGTCAAATTATCCATCGGAAACACCTTTTTTTCATATTATGTGTAAATTTTATCATGAATTACACGGAAAAGATAAATAAATACACAAAAAGAATAAAAATTTGATTGACTTACTCGTTTTGTGTATATTATCATAATAAATATAACTTACACATAATGAGTAAGAGGTGGAAACATGAAACTTGAAAATTTACGAGAAGAACGAATATTACAAGGAAAAACACAAACGTATATGGCGAAAAAACTTGGATATAAGTACACGAGTGGCTATGCAAATATAGAAAGGGGCCGAACAAAGCCCAGCTTAGAAATAGCCAAGCATATTGCAGATTTGCTAAATATCGGTGTTCAAGAGCTTTTTTTTGGTCAAAAGTTACACAAAAAGAGTAATAGTCGTAAGGAAGACCGTTCTTAAAAAGGGGAGACAAACAGAATGAATATCGAACATCCGATGGTGACACAAATGAATGATTTCGGCTATCCAAAACGTTACTGGCCATATGAAATGTCCCGAAATGGTTATCGATTAGAGGACGAGAACCGTGAGAAAGGATTTGATGATGATGAGACATCAGATGACATTTGATGCCCGAAAAGAAGCACAGCATTGCCTAGTACAAGCTGGCGGCTGGATCACTTTTCATCAAAAAGAGCCGATGTTTGCTTTCCCCACGGCAGAAGAAAAACGCACATACATGACCCTCATGGCAGAAAAAGACGTTGATGACAATAAGAAGGAAAGGATGAATGCGACATGAATCGATTGAAGCAAATCATGACATTCCTGAAATGTTTGCTCAATGCGGGTCAAAACGAACAAGACATTCGGCAGTGGGCGAAGGATGACGGGAGATCGTAGCATGGTCCTTCATTTTATCATTGAAAAAGAACATTTATGTACAAAAGAGACATTGATAAACAGAATTCAAACAGCCGCTAAAGCGCAATGCACAAGCAAAATAAAAGGCGCATTATCACTCGACATTCGCTCATTTTACAATATGCCCATTGATCTAGCGAACAGCCAAGACACGCGTACATCTGCAGAAAAAGGCTTGATACGCCCGGTACACATCTGCATTCTTCAACCAAATTTGCAGTATATACAAGAAGCACTTCATGCCGTTACCGATGACGCCTCTTTACAGATTGTAGAATTAAGAGTTTCACAGTTTTATAGCATGCGTCCTCGAATGGAAATCATTTTAAATACGATGGGTGATGATATGAGATCCTCACCACCAAATAAGGAGACAAGCATATGAACGAGCCAAAACAACTCATGATTCAAGAAAACCAGACATTTGTCGGTGAAATGGAAAAAGGAAAGATTCAAGTCATTGTGTTAGATGGAAACGTAGGAACGGCTTATATGATGGATGTACCTGAGCATGGAAAAACGATTATTCAAACAGCAAAAGGGCATTTTGCAAGAGTCGATCATGAGATTGGTTTTAAAATCAGCTAGTCTGATGAACAAGAACAACTGAATAAGTCCAAGACGGAAAGCCTGCGGACACTGATCAAGACCCTATAAAAAGGGGCTGATTGGTGTCCGTTTTTTATTTTCTTAAAAAAGGGAGAGAGCACAGATGCAAGATTTACTGATCGAATATAAAAGAAGTTTAAAAGATGCCAGAAAACGATATGAACAATTGAAAGACAAAGAAGAGAAACAGATGTCAGATCAGGACAAACATGATCAAAAAATGATCGCCAGTATGGTCAGTGATTTAGAATACGTGGTGGAATGGCTTCAAATCGGTAGAGAGCCAGGCGCACGCAGAGGATTAGATAGACGGTCTGTGTACCAGCGCACCATTCTTGCTAATCAAGAGGTATTAGAGGCTTTATCACATGAATACACCCTCATTCAAGAGAAAGAAAGAGAGGTAAGTGAGCGGGACAAAAGGCGAATTGACGAAGCCTTATCCGTTTTGACAGATCGAGAGAAAGACGTATTTTTTATGCACACAACGCAGGGTCTGTCATTTAGCGAGATTGCGATCATGCTAGATGTAAAAAAAGGAACAGTCCAAAAACATATGGAAAGAGCTCGGACCAAAATGTCCAAAAAAGTACAAGAACGCCTATTCAGAGCTGCTGAATAGGCGTTTTTTCTTTCATCACATCAATCTTCAAAAGCTTGTCTTACAGTTGCCATCTATAGTTAGAAAGACCAAACGAATGTTTGCTAGCCCGGCACAAATGATTTCTCTTCAGGGAATCATTCGAACTAAAAGGAGGCGGCAGGTGAATGTAAATGAAAGATAAACGGATAGAGGCTAAGCAGGATTATATGAAAGGGATGACGTACCAGCAGCTAGCGGATCATTACAACGTCTCCATCCATACCGTCAAATCATGGAAAAGACGATACGGCTGGCAAAGACAAAAAACACCGTCAAAGCAGGCGCACTCGATTTTTCATCAATTTCTTTCAGATGAAACGATTGAAATCATGGAAAAAATGGATGGGCGCACATCTCTTGATATCATCTGGGATCAAATTCAAATTCAATACGCAGCCATTATTCGAGCGCAGCGCATCATGCATGTAGCAGATCAAGATGACATGATCAAAGAACTGAAAAAGGCGACGTACTTGCCTTCTTCATTAGAGGAAGAAACAGGTGAAGGCATTCATCCAGAGCCAGAGATCACGGCAGAGGAATTTTCGTTTCAATTTTCATGGGATCGGCATGCTACTTTTTTAAATGCCCAATCTCGTGCAATGGGAGAGCTAAGACGGCTGATTAAACAGTTTGAAGAGCTCGCTCATGCGAAAGATGAACGAAGATTAAGGCTGAAGCAAATTGAGCTAACAATCGAAAAAACAAAAAAAGCAGTTCGTGAGGAAAAAGAAGAAGATCTTCATATCATGATCAAAAGAAAAGAGGACGATTCATGACGCCGTTGATTGAAAAAGAAGTCAATCCTCACTTTGAACACTTTTTGTTCGATTGGAATCAAAAGTTTCAGTTTTTAGTAGGCGGCTATGGCTCATCCAAAAGCTATCACATTGCTTTAAAGCTGATCTTAAAGCTGCTTGAGGAAAAACGGACAGCACTTGTCATTCGAGAAGTGTATGATACGCACCGGGAGTCGACCTATTCTCTTTTACAAGAAATCGTCAGCGATCTTGGCATCGATCATCTAGTAAAGTGCCGCAGTTCACCGCTTGCTCTCACTTTTCGCAATGGGAGCAGCATTTTATTTAAAGGACTGGACAAGCCTGAGAAATTGAAGTCGATCAACAACATCTCAATTATTTGGATTGAGGAGTGTTCCGAGGTTTCTTATGAAGGGTTTAAAGAACTGCTTGGAAGGCTGAGACATCCGGTTTTACCTCTTTATATGATGTTATCGACGAATCCCGTTGGTCAGGATAATTGGACGTACAGACATTTCTTTCGAGATGAGCAGCTGAAACGTTTTGTCCTTGATGACGAAACCTTATACAAACAGCGAACCATCGTGATAAAAGATACGTACTATCACCACTCAACAGCAGAAGACAATCTATTTCTTCCTAAAAGCTATGTCAAGCAGCTGGATGAGCTGAAAGAATACGATCCAGATCTTTATCGAATTGCAAGGAAGGGATACTTCGGTATCAATGGCACAAAAGTGTTTCCGCAATTTGAGGTCAGACAGCATGCTGACGTATTAGAAGCGATCGGGCAGATTGAAAGACCGCTGAAACGGGCGGGGATGGATTTTGGATTTGTCGAATCCTACAATGCGCTCATTCGGTTAGCTGTCGATCATGAAAAAAAGTACTTATATATTTATTGGGAATATTACGACCGCGGGAAAACGGATGATGAAACAGCTGTTGATCTGAAAGAATTTGTTGAATCAAAGGAACTCATTAAGGCAGACGCAGCAGAACCTAAAACGATTCACTATTTTCGGCAGCGCGGATTTCAAATGGTCGCTGCACATAAGTTCCAAGGCTCACGTTTGCAATATACAAAGAAAATCAAACGATTTAAGAAAATCATTTGTTCTGATGCTTGCCCTTATACCATCTATGAACTTCAATCACTAACCTATAAGGCAGATAAGAACGGCCGCTTAGAGGAAGATGAATTTCAAATCGATCCACACACATTATCCGCCATTTGGTATGCGCTAGATGATTATGAGGTGACCGATTTGAAACAGACTGCTTCAGAGCGTGTCCGTCCAAACCGAGAGAGGAGGTCCATACAATGAAACAATTAAAAGCAACGATTATGAAGGCCAACATGTCTGATCATACAAAACAAATGTATGAGGATGAATTTTCATACGAAAAAGATGACATTGTCCCCCCGCCCTACCATATCAATGAATTAAAAAGCATGGCAGAATACTCAACGATTCTTCAGCAATGTATAGATGCGTATCGAACAAACATTTTAGGTTTTGGATTTGGGGTGGAATACGCCTTTGATTTTAATGCGGAAGATGTGAAACCGGTCAAAAAGAAGACAGCCGAGAAGGAATGGACAAGACTCGAAGAGTTTACGAAATACATGAACTATGATGAGTCTGCTGACGTAATTCTTGGTTATGTCCTAGAAGACCGGGAGAAAACAGGAAATGGCTTTTTAGAGGTGCTGCGGGATGGACAAGGAAAGCCGGCAGGAATCGAGTATTTGGATGCACTCCATATCCGCATTTGCAAGCTAAGTGAGCCAGTCGACGTCGAATTCCGCTACACAGAAAACGGCGAATTAAAGACGATGAATCGCAAGAAACGATTCCGAAAATATGTGCAGGTCATCAATGAGAAGAAAGTCTTTTTCAAGGAGTATGGTGATCCGCGCATATTAAATTGTGAAACAGGCAAGTACGATGATGCTACACCAGAACCGCTTCAAGCAACAGAAGTCATTCATTTTAAAATTGGCAGTGGGACGTATGGGATTCCCCGCTGGATTGGCAACATCGTCAATATGTATGGCGCACGAAAAGCAGAAGAGCTGAATTATCTTTATTTTAAGCAAGGACGGCATGTACCTGGTGCCATCATTGTCGAAAACGGCATGCTGTCAGAGACTTCTTATCAGCAGCTACAAGATTATATGGATGATATTGAAGGCTCTGACCATGCGCATAAGTTTTTATTGCTTGAAGTAGAAGGGCTTCCGACAGAAAAAGGATTAACAGGTGAAGAAGATGTATCAAATGTCAAAGTGAACTTTAAATCCTTGGCGGAAATCCTGCAAGAGGATGCGCTCTTTTTAGAATACGATGAAAAGACGAGAAACAAAATCCGCTCCGCTTTTCGTCTGCCGCCTATTTACACAGGAGAGTCACAAGATTATAACAAGGCCACAGCAGATACCGCGCGTAAAACAACGGAGGAGCAAGTATTTCAGCCAGAGCGGCATCTTATTACAGGGAAACTCAATACTCTTTTTCTCCCGGATTTAGATATATGGCATGTCCGCTTTCTATTAAATGGCCCTGACTTTAGAGATCCATTAGAGATAGCGAAGGTTCTGACACCATTTATTCAGGCTGGGGCAGTATCGCCAAATGATTTACGAGATCTTGCGGGGCGTATTCTTGGCAAGACGTTAGAGGAATGGCCGGAAGAATTCTACCACCGACCTTTAGAAAGCCGCATAAAAACAGCTGATGGGCTGTCTCCATCTGAGCCAAACCGGCTAGAGAAATAGAAGGACGTGAGCTTTTTTTGAAAGGGGGTGAACATATGCCAAGGGAATTAAAAAACGCAAAAATTACGCATGTTTCCTATGTAGACAGGGCCGCCAACCAAAAGAAATTTTTCTTGATGAAAGCAAAGAAAAAGCAGCCTGACTTTCAAAAAGAAGTCAGTGTCCTGACAAAGGCAGAGGATGCCCATCGTCTCGTATATGGCGTCGTGTATGAACCAAATACACCTGATGCACATCAAGACTTTATGTCGGCCAAAGAAATTGAAAGAGCAGCACACGGTTTTATGAAAGATGCCCGTCACATTGATAAACAGCATGATTTTCAAGACGGTGTTGGCGAAGTCGTCGAATCATACATTGCCCCAGCGGATTTTGAAGTAGGCGGGGAGCTGATTCAAAAAGGATCTTGGGTACTTGTGACAAAGGCATCACAAGATATTTGGGACCAAATTCAGCAAGGCCACATTACAGGCTACTCAATGGCTGGAACAGCAGACATCATCGCAATAGAGGAACACGATCAGCTCCTATCTCAAGAAACGAACGAGAGAGGGCTTTTTTCTTTGCTGAAAAATTTCTTTTTGAAAGAGGAAGGTGCAAATATGCCACAACAATTTTGGAGCGTTTTAGATCATCTGCTGGAAACGTTGCAGTCAAGTGATGGTGATGAATCTAGCGTAAGAGCGGCACTTGAACAATTGATTCCAATTGTGCAGGATGTGTTGAAAACAAATGATGTCCTCCAAACGATTGGCGAAAGACCAGCATCCGTTCAAAAGCAAGATGCCGGATTAACGACTGATCAAGTACGCGAACTAGAAAAAGCAAAAATGGCCATCGACAACGTTTTACAACAAGCGGATAAACAAGGGACAGATCAAACAGGTGAAGAAGAACCTGTACAAAAAGTGCTGGAGCAAGTGGTTGCGCCAATTCGCCATCAGCTCTCTTCCTTAGAGAAATCAGCAGGCAGAGAAAAAGCAGCGATTCAGGATGTGCTTCAGCAACAGCTACTGCCTATTTCAGAGCGGATACACATGCTTGAAAAAGCGCGGGGCATTTCTAAACAAACAAATCACGATACACAAAATGATATGACAAAGCCCATATGGGATGGCTTACTATAAGCCTAAATAAGGAGGAAAAAGTGTGAGAAATCAAGAGTTGATTCGCAAGGCTGAAATGACACTTGCCAGCTTAAAAACAGGCGGTCTCATGAACGCAGCCCAATCCAACACATTCATTAGAATGATGCAAAATACACCAACCGTTTTAAATGATGCACGTATCATTCCAATGGAAAGTGATTCACAAAAAATCGAAAAAATCGGCTTCGGTCAGCGCATTTTACGCCCAGCAGAAGAAGGCAAAGCGCTTGATGCAAAAGACCGTGTTGTCCCAGCGACAAGCACTGTTCAGCTCAATGCAAAAGAAGTCATTGCTGAGATTCATATGACGTACGACAGCATTGAAAACAACATTGAAAAAGACGGGATTCAGCAAACCATTATGCAAATGCTGGCGGAACGAGCGGCAGTCGATATTGAAGAACTGATCGTCAACGGTGATACAACATCACAAGATCCATTTTTAGCTCAAATGGATGGCGTACGAAAACAGGCAGTTTCTCATATTGTCGATGCGAATGGAGCGGAAATTAGCCGTCAAATGTTCAAACAAGGCTATAAAGCGATGCCGTCAAAATATTTACGTGTACCTCAGGATTTCCGTTTTTATACATCCCCAAGTTTAGAGGTCGAGTGGAAAGACCAAGTAGCAAACCGTCAGACAGGTCTCGGAGATGCGGCGATTCAAGGCGGCCTTTCTTCTGCATTCGGTGTTCCGGTCAAAGGTCTTGCCAATATGCAGCCATATGATGAAGCAGGAACAGATGTATCAGATATTTTACTGACACATCCGAAAAACATTATCGTAGGGTTTTCTCGCAATATTCGCATTGAAGTAGAAAAAGATATTCGCAGCCGTAAGTTTATCATTGTTCTGACAGCGAAGCTCGACAGCAAATTTGAGGAAGAGGATGCTGTAGCCAAAGTCATGAAAGTGAAAGAGTAGGTGACAGCAGGCTATGATCATTTCTGCTGAGGAACTACAAGCCTATTCTGTATTTGATCGCGTGAAAAATCGTTCTGTAGAGAGACTAGCGGCAGATATTATTGAAGCAGAAGCAGCGGTATTTCAAATGGTCGGGCACGATTTTACGCATGAAAAATATCAGCCCATTCCTGAAAAAGCAAGGATCGCCTTATTAAAAATGGCCCAGTATTTTGCCATGCTGAATGATGATGAATCCATGATGAAAGGCTTGACTTCAGAAAAAATGGGTGATTATTCATATGCAAAGGCAGCGGACAAAGTGAAAGGCAGACCTTATGTGTATGCCCTTCTTGTTGATTATATTGAACCGTCATTAACTGGCGGCAGCGCCAATTTAAAGGTGAGATCATTATGAGCTATGATTCTCTATTAACGGATCGCTGTGATCTTTTTCACTTAGAGAATGAGGGGGCAGTCCGTGGCAAATTTGGTATACCAGCAGGGGATCTGCAAACGGACCTCACTTATCCTGATACACCAAGTATGAGAGATGTGGCTTGCTATGTTGTAGAAAAAAGCCAGTCACTCGTGCAAGAAGAACCGAATACAGTTATCTATCAGTCCTATCTCGTCCATTTCCCTTTAGCAAGCGACATTCGCTTGCATGACAAAATGGTGTGGAACGGCATCTCACTCAAGTTGCAGCAGCCAAAAAGAGTGAAAAATCATCACATGGAAGTGATGGCCGTCAGAAAGGAAAACTTATGAAAATTGATGGACTTGACCGGCTGCTATCCCAGCTCCAACAGGCAAATAGTATCGGCTTAACGGCGCAATATCAAGAGTGGTTACAGGAAATGGGCTTACAGTTTTTAGACATCATTCAAGATGAAATCATCAAAGAAAAGGCTGTTGATACAGGCCGTCTCCTCAATTCCTTTCAAAAAGGTGACAAGGAGAATTACTTTCTCACTTCCCGAGGCGGGCTCACGCTAGAAGTGGGGACACAGCTTGATTATGCCTCTTACGTGAACGATGGACATGCCATTTCTTCAAATGGAGAACGAAGATGGGTGCCTGGCAGATGGAACGGCAGCCGCTTTGAATATGATCCGAACGCCAGTACTGGCATGATGCTTTCATCTCAATGGATTGAAGGAAATGGGTACTGGGATCATGCCGTCATGCTCTATGAACAAATGTTTGAACACTCGCTAGATCGAAAGCTTCAAAGCTGGATCGATCGACATTTTGGGAGGTGATGGAATGAATCAAGAAGTCGGGGCAATCATGCATTATATATACACACGCTTTCCTGTGAAAATGTATGATCGTCTTCTGCCAGAGCGTTTCCAAGTGCCATCTGTTTATGTGCCGCCAGTGACTGTCATTAGTGGTCCAGATACAGTGTCTACTTTTATGAAATCTTATTCGCTGCAAGTGAAAGTGTTTCATATGGATACAGAAAAAGCGCATGATGCGGCGGAAACAATCGTCGATGCATTGCTTGCTGATCGTCAAATCATTCAGATGATCAGTGAAGATGGAGAGGTGCTTGATGATTATGTCCGCATAAAAAGAGTGGAAACAAGAATCATAGATCAAGGTGTAGCAGCGATTGTCCTGACGTGGGATAGCAGCTATTGGTACAACCGAGATAAACAGCCAAGCCTAGAAGATATCAATTTTTCAGATGGGGTGATCAAACGTGAGCAAGACTAAAAAAACACAGCTCGATCAAACAGCGGGCGAAGAAAAAGAATTTGGCTTTTCATTTGAAGCCTTAAAAGAGCACAGCAAGGATCTTTTTGGGGTAAAACCAGAAATCCTTGAAGGTGCTCTTTTTTATATCAAACATCAACCAATTACAAAAACAGAAGCAAAGAAGCACATCGATGCTTTTTTGTCCAAGGAGGTTTAAAGGATGAACGGAGGCACTTTTACACCAGGTACAGAGAAAAAGCGTCCTGGCATTTACTTTAATTTTAAAACAACAGCAGAGCAGCGAATTACTTTAGGCGAGCGAGGAACAGTTGCACTTCCTCTTGTCATGAGCTGGGGAGAACCAAAAACCTTTATTTCCGTTTCCGATATGGAAGACTTAAATAAAAAGGTCGGGCTCAACATTGATGATAAGTCACTTCTTCTTTTCCGTGAAGCGAAGAAAAAAGCGCAAACGGTCTTGCTTTACCGTCTAAACGAAGGAGAGCCAGCCAAAGCGGAAATCGCAGAAAACTTTGTGGTCACAGCCAATTATGGTGGTCAAAAAGGAAATGAGATTACCATTCAAGTGGCAGAAAATGTACTCGACAGCACAAAGCGTGACGTCATCACCTATCTTGGAACAGATATTGTCGATAAACAGGTGGTCAAAGATGTCAAAGATCTTGTGAAAAACAAATACGTTCAATTTTCTGGTGAAGGCGAAGCGGTCATTACTGCAGGAGCGGCTTTAAGCGGCGGGAAAAACGGTGTGGCAAGTGTCGCAGATTATACAGCTTTCCTAGAAGCAGCTGAAACGGAATACTTTGATGTCATTGCACTCCCAGTCGATAATAGTGAGCAATTAAAAGCAACATTCGCGTCATTTATTGAGCGTTTACGTGATAAGCAAGGACGTAAGGTGCAAGGCGTTGTGGCTAACTATGCAGCTGATCAAGAAGGAATCATCAATGTCACAAGCGGTGTTGTTTTAGAAGACGGAACAGAACTGACGCCTGCTCAAACAACAGCTTGGGTCGCAGGAGCAAGTGCAGGAGCGAATTTTAATCAGTCACTGACCTTTGTTGAATACGAAGGCGCAGTCGATACATTAGAGCGTCTTGATAATGATCAAGTAGAATACCGTTTATCACAAGGAGAGTTTCTTTTCACTTTCGATGCAAGAGACCGCACGGTGAGCGTTGAAAAAGATATTAACTCTTTGACAAGCTTCACGGTTGAAAAGAACCAGCAAATGGCGAAAAACAAAATCATCCGTGTGCTAGATGCAATCAACAATGATTTAACATTTGAACTGAAAAATTTGATTAAATTACGCAAAGCCAATGGCAATGACATTCCAGCATCAGACGACGGTGTGCAGCTTGTGAAAACACTGATTACACAGTATCTCACACAACTTCAAGATGGAAGCGGCATTACAGGCTTTAACTCAGAAACAGATATCGTCATTGGCCTCAATGAAGATCGTGATGGATTTATCATCGATTTAGCAGTACAGCCAGTAGACGCAGCAGAAAAATTCTATTTCAATGTGGAGGTGAAGTAAGATGGCTTTTAAAGCGCAAAATACAATCTCAGGTAAAGAAGGTCGTCTTTTCTTAGAAGGTGAGGAGCTTGCCTTTATCAAAACGTTTGAAGCAAACGTGGAGAAAAATAAATCAGAAGTGAATGTGATGGGCCGCCGAATGACTGGTCATAAAACAACAGGGGCAAACGGAACAGGAACGGCAACATTCTATAAAGTTACGTCACGTTTCGTTCAACTTATGCTCAACTATGTGAAAAAAGGGGAAGATCCTTATTTCACTCTTCAAGCGGTAATTGATGATAAATCATCAGGCCGAGGCACAGAGCGTGTGACATTATTCGATGTCAACTTTGATTCAGCTAAAATTGCTGGACTAGATGTTGATTCAGAGGCACTTGAAGAAGAAGTTCCATTTACATTTGAAGACTTTGATCTGCCTGAAAAGCTGAAGAATTCTTTCTAAGAAATGCGGAGGAAATTAGCTAATTAATTAGCTAAATAAAAACCAAATATGCTATAATGCAAATGTAATGAAAAATGAATGCATTTGTAATGCACATTGCATTCAATGACACACAAAATGATGTTTACATGCAAAGCGATTTGCATACAATAAAAAGAAGCCAGGATGCGCTAACATCCCGGCAATGTACAATGAGGCCCTTCAAGGGGCTGGCTTATCAATTAGATAGTTTTAAGGATAGACTTTCCCTTTCACCTACCAAAGCTCAAGGGGAGTCTATTTTTTGTTTATATACGTCAACAAAGCAAGGATAAACATCCCGAATAAAAGCATTAGGGAAATCGCTTGGAACGTTGACATGAGCATCACCCCCTTCCTATCGGGGATGAGCCAGACACCCTTGAGCAAGCCGTTCAATTGTACGAGTTATATTATACATGAAAAGATTGGAAAGCACATTCAAAAATGGATGTGCTTTTTTGTATTCAAAAAACAAACAAAAGGGAGTTTTTAAACATGAGCGAAAAACAAACATTTGATCTTTCATTTTTTATGCCAGGACAAACAGTAGAAGCGGAAGAGGTCAAAGTGCCAATTTCTAAGCGTTTTGTTGATAAAAAAGGGAATGTCATTCCTTTTGTCTTCAAAGCGATTACCACGGAACGTATTGATGAACTGGAAAAAGAAAACACCACGTTCAAAAATGTCAAAGGCAGAGGCCGTGTGAAAGACTTAGACAGCCAGCGCTTCTACGCACGGATTGCCATTGAATCGACGATTTATCCAGATTTCCGCTCAAAGGAATTAAGAGAAGCCTACAGCACACAAGATCCAGTTGAAGTTGCAAAACGTGTTTTATCTGTCGGTGGTGAATACGCAAACTGGTTAAACAAAGCCATTGAAATCAACGGATTTGAAGACGAAATTGAAGATTTAGAAGACGCAGCAAAAAACTAATAAAAGATGGGGATAAGGAAGCAGTGTTTTTATATTACGCCATGCATGAGCTTCACTATTCCCCATCAGAACTTCTCGATTTATACGAAGCACCAAGACAATTTAAGGCATTCTTATTCGGACTCATCAGCTACAAGCTCGATATGCTAGAAAAAGAAGCAAAGAAAGGAGGGAAATAAACTGGCGAAGCTCACTGCACGATTTGAATTAGAAGACAAAGTATCAAAGAAGCTGTTGCGCATTCAAAAACGATTTCAAACGTTTGAGAAGCAGCTCAAACCATTTAGAAAACCGATGAAAATAAGCCTGGAAATGGATGAAAAGAAGCTAAGGAAATTCAATTTATCGATGAGAAGGTTTTCTGTATTGTCCATGAAGCTAGATCAGGGGATCTATCGTGATCTCAGATCATTAGCAAACCAGCTGAACATGATACCGAAACAGATGGTCATATCGATTCAAGCAAAAGGACTAGATGTCATTAAATCCAGTATAGATCGATTGAAACAATCCGGAACAAGTCCAATCCTGTTGACGTTCAAACTGAATGATCAGTTGTCAGGAAAAATGTCATCAATCAAAAAATCAATCCTTCAGCTCATGAACAGAACGTACTATATGAGATTAAACATGGTTGACCAAGCCACCACTGCCATTCAACGAATCAAAAAGACACTCAAAAGCTTGACAATGGCTAAACACGAAATCAGAGTATCTGTTCAAGACAATGCAAAGAGTAAGTTGAAAAAACGAGATCAGGCAGAGTCAGTTGTGAAAGAACAAAATATAAAAAAAGAACCTGAGGCTGTTAGTCCGCCAGTTAAAACGGATGAACCTAAACAGGATTGGCTCCAGAGCCTTGCTAATAAAGGGTTAAATGAAATTCAAAAATATGCAGGTGATGTTGCAGACAAGGTGAAAGAAAAATTAAGTCCTAGAAAGTTTTGGGACGAAAAGGCACTTCCTTGGGTTGAAAATAAACTGGAAGAGTACAAGCAAGATGTGATCGGAAGAATAAAAGAGAAGATTAAATTTAATCCTGAAAAAAAACTAGATGAATTGGTGACCAATGTATTTGATCGTCTCTTTGGTGCAGGTGATCAATCGAATGGAAGTAGCACTCCAGCGCCAACAACAGCGCCAACAACAGCGCCAACAACAGCGCCAACAACAGCGCCAACAACGGCACCAACAACAGCGCCAACATCCACACCATCAAATTCAGCTCCCAATAAGAAATCTAAGCCGCGAGGTGGTAAAGGTTTGTTTCGCAATAGTTGTTGTCCCTGTTGTGCAAGAGGTTTAAGCAGGGGAGGATCTACTAAAACTAAAAATAGAAATGGTCAATCACCAAGACAACCTAGAAATCCAAATGCCACAACAAGAACCGAAATGAATAGAAGACCTCCAAGTAAATTAGGGGATGCGTTGAAAAATATCGGTAAAGGGAGCGGTAAATTATTAAAGAAAGTACCTATTCTAGGCAGTGTACTTAGTGCAACAAATCTAATTGGTATGAAAAAAGAGAATGCTGGTGAAAAGATCGGTGCGACTGGAGGAGGAATCGCCGGTGGAATGGCAGGTGCTGCAGCAGGTGCTGCTATTGGCAGTGTAGTTCCAGGGGTAGGTACAGCCATAGGCGGCTTAGTAGGCGGCATCGCTGGAAGTATGGGTGGAGAATCTATCGGTGAAACAATTGGAAAATGGTTTGATGGCGGTGGATTTGAGAAGATTGGCCAAAAGGCCATTGAAATCAAAGATCAAATTGTTGAAGTGTGGTCTACAGTTGCGGACTGGTTTATACAAAATGTGTGGACACCATTAAGCAGCACGGTTGGCACAGTAGCAACCACAATCTGGTCAAGTCTAGTCAATGCATGGACATGGATACAAGAAACATTCAGTGCAGTTGCGGGCTGGTTTATCGAAAATGTGTGGACACCGTTAAGCGATACAGTTATTACGGTAGCAACCACGATCTGGTCAAATCTAGTCAATGCATGGACATGGATACAAGAAACATTCAGTGCAGTTGCGGGCTGGTTTATTGAAAACGTTTGGACACCGCTAAGCGACACAGTCGTTACGGTAGCAACCACGATCTGGTCAAGTCTAGTCAATGCATGGACGTGGATACAAGAAACATTCAGTGCAGTAGCAGGCTGGTTTATTGAGAATGTGTGGACACCGCTAAGCAGCACAGTTGTCACAGTCGCTACGGGGATTTGGACAGCATTATCAAATGCGTGGAAAACCATTCAATCAATTTTTGGAGCAGTATCCTCTTGGTTTATGAACAATGTATGGAATCCGCTTGTAGAAACGGTTGGAACCATCAAAGATAGCATTGGGAAGAAGTTTGAAGAAGCGTATAAAGTGGTGACAGATATATGGGATGGATTATCCAAATGGTTTAAAGATAATATTCAGACACCGATCGTAAAAGTGGCAGGTGCCATAAGTGATGGTTTTTCTAAAGCATTTAACTGGGTTAAAAAGATTTTTGACAAAGCGGGCGATGGCATTAATTTTGTAGTAAAACATTTATTTGGAGATCCTGATAAAAAAGCCACAGGCGGCTATATCACCCAGCCTACCTTATCATGGATTGGTGAAGCGGGTAACGAATTTGTCATTCCAACTCAAAATAACCGGGGCCGTGGGAAGATGTTGCTTGCACAAGCTGCTTCTCATCTTGGAATGTCTGTTGTGCCAAGCAGCAGCGGAGCAGCAAGTCCAGTTTCTAGCTCTCCAGCTCCAATAACGCCAAATGCTCCAGCAGCTCCAACTGCTTCTGCCGGTTCAATTGGTGGAACGGTTTCAATGAATGGAAACATCCAATCTGCCAGCATAGGTGAGCAATTTAATCATGATTTTGAACAAGGGCTGAATCAAAAAGTGGTTTCACTTGATCAATGGAAGCAAAAAAACATTCAGCAGCCATTTAATCAAATGACATCAGATTCAGGAAAGTACGGACAACAAACGGTATCGGCATTTGCTACTGGCCAGCAAATGACACCAACAGGAACTGATAGCTTTTTGCAAAGTCGTGTAAAAGCACCATACCAACAAGTGATGACAGCATCACCAACTTGGGGTTCTGGAACTGTTAGTGGCTTTGCAACAGGTCAAAATGCCACATCAATTGGCACAAGCCAATACGTAGACCAACACGTCAAACAACCATTCCTGCAAGCCAAACAAGAATCACCAGGATGGGGTTCAGGAATGATCGATGCCTTCAATAGCGGCATGCGTTCAAAAGCAAGTGAAGTCACACAAGCTGCCAAAGAAATGGCGAAGAAAGTGGAACAGGCGTTTAGAGAAGAACTAGACATTCATTCTCCTTCGCGTGTCATGATGAGTCTAGGGAAATTCGCATCGATTGGTGTCGTCAAAGGGCTCGATTCAGTTGATGTGAAAAAGTTTGCTGAAAATCAAGCGGGTTCATTAATCGGAGCGTTCAGCGGTATGGGTGCTTCAGGTCTTAGTGTTCAGCAATGGCTCATGGCAGCTCTGATGGCGACTGGCACATCGATGAGCTGGCTTCCAGGTCTTATGACAATCGCTCAGCACGAATCAAATGGTAACCCGAAAGCCATCAACTTGTGGGATTCCAACGCCAAGAAGGGAACGCCTTCTAAAGGGTTAATGCAAACCATTGGGCCGACCTTTCATTCTAATAAAGGCAAGGGCATGAATGATATTTGGAACCCAATTCATAATGCCGTAGCAGCCATTAACTACATTAAGGGCAGATATGGAACAGTCTTCAATACACCGGGATTACGGAGTATGAGAAGAGGCGGTCCTTATAAAGGCTACGCCAATGGCGGATTGATTACTCAGGAGCAGGTAGCTAGAGTCGGTGAAGGAAACAAACGCGAGTGGATTATTCCAGAAGAAAGAGGCATTCGCGGGAGATATTTATTGACGCAGGCAGCAAAGGCACTTGGGATGCAAGTCTATGATCCATCAAATGCATCTGCTCCTTTACCAGAATCACAGATGCAGCAAGTTACCTCAGCACAGTCAGCTGGGAATACAACAACGTCTGGTAATAAACAAATCACCATCCAGTTTAATGGTGATCAGCATTTCCATAATGGACAGGATCAGCAATCGCTTGTCGAAAAAATTAGACAAATGCTTGTAGACGAATTGGAAGTAGAGCTTCAGATAGGAACGAAAGGGGTCGTGATCGATGGGTAAATCAGTGTATCAATTGTGGATTTCCCAAGGCAAGGAGAAGTTGCGATTCCCTGTGCTTCCATCCGAACTTGAGATCACAAATAATGTACAAAATGAAACAGTGAAGGTCTCCTCCTTTGGAGAACTGACTTTTATTGATGTACCATCGGCTAAACAAGTATCATTCACCTCATTATTTCCTAAGAAATATTCGCCAATTGCTGAATATAAAAGCATTCCATCACCAGAGAATGCAATAGCGAAAATTGAACGAATGATGCGTTCAAAGAAGTCTGTGCGACTGATTGTGACAGGGACTAAAATCAATATGACGTGCAGCATTGAGAGCTTCACACACAAGGAAGGGTCTTATGACATAGGGGATCGTGAATTTACGATCGAGTTAAAGGAATATAAAACCGCATCGCCTAGGAAAATCAAACGAAAGAAAAAAGCAAAACAAACCAAAAAGAAAAGACCCTCAAAAACACCACCAAAATTGTACACTGTCAAAAAGGGAGATACTCTGTGGGCCATTTCAGGCCGTTTTTATGGCGATAGTACAAAATGGCGGCGTATTTGGAATGCCAATAAAGCAGCGATGATCAAACGAAGTAAACTCAATATTAAACAGCCGGGATATTGGATTTTTCCAGGGCAAAAATTGAAAATACCACAATAGGGGGGCTGACATTGATTGAGCTTTTTGCCATCAGAAGCGGCACGATGTATGAGCTTGTCACAGAGAGTGTGACACTTCAGGGGCAAAGGTATCAGGCCCCTCGCTCTATTCAGGCGAATATTATCACAAAGCAAGGCAGTCAAACATATTACCGTGTCTCAGAAGGAGACACGGTTCTTTTTAAATG
Organism: Bacillus sp. UNC125MFCrub1.1; assembly: GCF_000701305.1. Classification (NCBI taxonomy): domain Bacteria; kingdom Bacillati; phylum Bacillota; class Bacilli; order Caryophanales; family Bacillaceae; genus Bacillus; species Bacillus sp. UNC125MFCrub1.1. The sequence continues at coordinate 22,174 of NZ_JNIG01000009.1, read as the reverse complement.
GAAAGGAAAAGAGCTGTTCAGAGGCATCGTGTTTTCTAGGACGCCTGTTGAAGGAAAGCTGACCTTTACCGCATACGATATGCTCCAATATTTAGTGAAAAACCAAGATGTATATGTTTTTTCAAATCAACGGGCAGATCAAATTTTGAGGCGGATCGGGGCAGACTTTCAAATTCCTATGACATCCATCGCAAATACAGGACATGTCATGAAGTCTCTCGTTTTTAAAAATGACACGAGTTTATATGACATCATTTTAAAAGCATTGAAGGAAACGAAGCGGCAAACCGGTAGAAATTATCAAATTTTTTCTGCTAAAGGCAAGATGGGGCTGAGAGCTTGGCCCGATCCAGAGGACGTGTGGGTCATTGAATCAGGCGTCAACCTCATCGGTTATCAGTACAGCACCTCCATTGAAGAGACAGCAACACGTGTGAAGATGCGCACGTCTGTAGACGAACAGGGGAAGAATAAGAAAAAAGGTAGCAAATCAGATATTGTGGTGATCGAACAGGATAAAGCGGGTCAGAGTAAGTACGGCATTTTACAGCATGTGGAGACGGTCACAGGTCAAATCAACCAGCCGCAGCTTCAAAAAAGAGCGAAAGTACGCCTAGCTGAGAAAAAAGGCGTCAAACAAGAAGTGAAAAGCATACAAGCACTCGGAATCCCTGAACTGCAAAGCGGTCTGCCAATCTATTTGAAAATCCCTGAAATCAACATCAAAAAAACCTACTGGATCGATCAAGACAAGCATGAATTCAATGGAGTGAAGCACACCATGACAATTGACGTCGTTGAGAAAAATTCCATGCCAAAGGGTGATCAAGCATGAGATTAAGTGAAGCAATTAAACGACTCGCTGTCAATGCAGTAGACGCAGCTTCTCCAATTGATCTGGTGATTGGAGAGGTCACAATGGCTTCGCCTCTTCACATCCGATTAAATGAAAATAGTAAGCTGATCATTCCGGAAGAACTGCTTATTTGGCCTAAACGCTTAAATAAGGGTGAGGATGATGAGTTGAAAAGGGGAGACAGCATTATGGTACTTGCAATGGCAGGAGGGCAGTCCTTTTACATCATCGACAAATTGTAAGGGAGGTGATGAACGTGGCACTTTCACCAGAGGAAGAAATCGAGGAAACAGAGGAAGATGAAGAGGTAGAAACCTCGACGACGTATCGCATAGATTTTGAAAATGGCAGGCTGACAAATGAAGCCATTACAGGCATTGAATCGATCCGTCAATTTATTTATATGACATTGCGAACAGAGCGCTATGCACATCCCATTTACAGTCACGATATTGGCACTGAAATTCAGGAGCTATTGACTGATACTGAAGCAACTGATGAATACAAAGAAATGGAGATTCCAAGATTGCTTGAAGAAGCATTGGTCGTTGATGAGCGGATTGATCATATTGAAGAGATAGAGGTCACGAAGCAAAATGATGCCTTTCAAGTCAAACTAACCATTGTCACAGATGAAGGCACATTAGAAATAGAGGAGGTGATGGAGGGAGATGTTTGAGGAGCAAACGTATGAGGCGTTGATGGAAAGAATGCTGGACAGGCTGCCAGATGACATAGATAAAAGAGAAAACAGCGTCATTTGGAATGCCTTGGCGCCTGCTGCTGCTGAACTGGCTCAGTCGTATATTTGGCTTGATCAAGTGTTTGAGCTTGTCTTTGCTGATACAGCACAGGGGGAATTTTTAGATCGCCGAGCGGCAGAAGTAGGGATTGAACGAAAGCCAGCCACCAAAGCGGTGTGGTCCGTAACCATTCAACCAGAGAACGTAAACATTCCAGCAGGATCAAGATTCTTTATTGAAGACGTTTATTTTCAATTTTCAAAGGACGGTACACTAGAATGCGAGACAACTGGTACAGCCGGCAATGGGCAATTAACAGGTCAGCCGCTGCTATCGCTTGATACCATTCCAGGTCTAGAGTCGATGATCATGAAGGAATTGGTGATACCAGGGCAAGAGGAAGAAGATGATGCGTCATTATACGATCGGTATTTAATACGCGCAAGGCGAGAGGCTGTCAGTGCCAACAGAGCACATTACAAAAAGTGGGCCGAGGAAGTGGTTGGTGTCGGCAGAGCGAAAGTGTTCCCGCTATGGAATGGAGAGGGAACGGTCAAAATTGTCATCACAGACGGCAATCTAGATGTAGCCTCTGAGCTTCTTGTCAAAAGGGTCCAGGAGTATATCGATCCTGTACCGGGAGAAGGAGAAGGGCAAGCTCCTATTGGCTCAAAAGCAACTGTGGAAAGCGCCAAGTGGCTGGATATTGACGTAGAAGTGTCCGTCGAACTTCAGATGGACTGGACACTTGAGGGTGCGCAAAAAGAAATAGAAGAAAAGGTCAAAGCACTGTTAAAATCAATCGCATTTGAAAAAAGTACGATTCGAATGTCCGCTTTAAATGATATTTTGTACCATTCAGAGAGTGTGTCCGATTATGCAAACGTCTTATTGAATGGGGAGTCAAAAAACTTAGTATTACAGGACATTGAGATACCACGTCTGAGGCAGGTGAAGGTTATTGAGCAAACTTGATGAAATGAAAAACTACTTGCCGCCTTATTTCACAGAGATTTATGATGTGGATCATTTACTAAAAACGGAGGCGCCAGAGTTTGAACAATTGGATGAATCCATTTTTGATGTAACGGATCAATTTTTCCCTTTAACAGCGACGTGGGGATTGAATCGGTGGGAAAGAATGCTCAAGGTGCAGCGAGAGTCAGATGATTCGATTGAGCTGCGCAGAGCGCGATTACTTAATATGATGTCGAACATTCCACCAATTACGTATCTGTCATTAGAGAAATCTGTGAATCGATTTCTTAAAAATCCGAGTGCGATCATCCGACTTACAACCAATCGTTATCATTTTGCATTGCGTGTCAACCTGGATGACCTGCAAAACACAAGATATATCGTCGAAATACTCGAAACGTTAAAGCCAGCACATTTGGCGTATACGTTCACCGCCATTCATCATACCGATGTTCATGAAACAAATGATCATCACCAGCGGCTCACACTGCGAAGCAGAGTGGGCTTTTTCGATCATATTCCAATTTTACTCAATGGTGAATTCGTATTAAATGGAACGTTCTATCTCAGCGGGATACGAGGTACTACGGAGGTCCCTGCTCGCTTTCGGCATTCATTAAAGATGAGAATGCTGCTTCAACAAGAGAAAGAAACAGCATATCGTCTGAATTATGTCATGACTGGAGCATCGCATGAAACGAAGCAAGCAGCTACGCTGACTTTGCGCGCAAAGAACCAGCTTTCACATCAAATGAAAAAGAGGATGATGTTCCGCTTACCGGTACATGTTCAAAATGAACAAGACGGCAGTTTACTGATCAAGGAGCATTATTGGATTCTCGATGGATCCATTCCGCTTGATGGATCAAAAATGCTAGCAGCAACTTCTAAAAAAATAGACCTATAAGGAGGATCACAATGGCTGATCAATTAACCGTAACCACACTATATGCACGTCAACAAATGGCAAAGGCACGAGCAGAAGGAACAAAACTCACAAAAGTCGTCAAAATGGCGTTCGGAAGTGGAGGAACAAAGGATGGAAAACCAATCTCTCTTGACGGAACCGAACAAGCACTCAAAAAAGAACTGATTCAAAAAAATATTGACTCGTTTACCTTCATGGAACCGGCAAAAATCCGCTACACCTGCACCATCGCTGAAGGAGAACTCGCAGGCGAAGTCATCAATGAACTAGCCCTTGTCGACGAAGCGGGCAAATTCACCGCCATCCGAACCATGACAGACAAACAAAAAGACGGCGACATCGAATTTGTTTTTGAGATTGATGATATTTATTAATGGAGGGGAAAAGAAGTGGACATAAAATCACCTTTACCGTTTGAAACCTCTGACAAAGCCCATGCCAACTTATTTAACCGGATGGTCAACACACTTGTGGAGAATGACAATGCGCTCAGTCAACAAATAGCAGGGATCACGAATGAAAGTTTATTCAAATTAACAGGCGATCAAGCCATTCAAGATGCATCAGTCAGCGGCGAGGAATATCCAATAGGTATTACGTTTATGGATATTGGACAAGCGAATGATACCGGTTATCCTACGAGATTTGGCTTTGTGAAAAATGAAAAATATAGTAACTTTCGATTTATTCAATATTACTATGGAACTGGAAACGAAGCAGGCAGCTATTTTGATAGTACAGGTACGTGGTGTCGTCACTGGTGGACGGGGTCTGGCTGGACTGAATGGCACAAAATCTCAGGGTTTTGTCATGCCAATATAGGTACAACTGGAAAGCAGTTATTAACCAAAGGAGAGTATCAAAAAGTCCTTTTTAATCGAAAAATTAAAGACAGTCATAACAATTTTGATATCAAAAATAATCGGTTCATCTGCCCTGAAAACGGAATGTATTCAGTGAATGCAGGTGTTTATATTGAAAGCTTTCAACGATACGCGAACTTTGAATTATCGATCTATTTGAATGGAAAAAGATATAAAAATATTGCTCACCATAGACAAAGCCCTGCAAGCCCATCTGATACATTGAGCTTAAGTACCGGGCTTTATGGTGCTGCCAATGTGCCAGCGAATAAGGGAGACTATTTAGAAATGTACCTATATGTAGGGTATGACGGAGACGTTAGTCGATATGTGTCGGAAAATTCAGGCTGGTACAACTATTTCGACATTACAGAAATAGGCGGACGAAATTTCCCGAGAGTATAGGAGGATTCTGATGATTTTATATGAAGCCATTAAGTATAAATACCCCGATGCAGACCCGCAAAAAGATTTTGAACTTAGAAATGACGGAGACGGTTCGTATATAAACGAGTGGCATCTAGATGTGCCCGAGCCAACGGTAGAAGAATTGAAAGAATGGTGGGAGGAATGTCAAATCAATCCAAGATATCAACCACCTCTGCCGCTAGATTATCTAGCACAAGAAGTAGCTAAAGAAAAGCTAATGAGAAAACAGCTTGAACATCAATGTGATCATTTAACAAGCGAACTAAAGAAGCTAAAAAATGAGATCCTTTTATTTAAAGGAGATAGTGAATCATGAATTATTGGGTAATGGCATTATATTTTAAATGGGTGACCCCTGAATTGGTCAAACAAGCAGTCGAACTAGGTGATTGTTCAATGGAAGATTTAAATGAAGGATATGAGCAAAGAATTCTTACTCTAGAGCAGCTGAAAGAAATGGCACCAAGCATCAAAGAAAGGGAGTGAAAATTGAATGGAAGTAAAAGAACCAAAGCCTTTTGAAGTAAATGATAAAGCACATGCTGATTTGTTTAATGACATGGTCAAAGTACTTCTTGAAAATGATCATAGATTAATAGAGCAGTTCTTAAAACATACAAATGATGCGAAAGTACACGCATCTGAAATAGAAAAGAAAAAATGGAATGATTCACAGAGCTATAAAATCACAGCAGATAGTGGAAGACAGCTGATCAATGTGTCAACTGACGGAAGAATATTTGATGCGATAAAAGATAAAGGAACTTGTACATTTTATGCAGCTGCTGGTGTGGAGGATTCCCCGGCTTCATCGAATGTTTCAATCAGGGGACTGCAGACAGTAGGACAAGAAAATATCGGCACTGGCTTTGCGGTGGATAGTTCTGGGATTGCTTATTCCTTTTATTATCAGACCGGTCATACATCGATTACTTGGACAAAGCTGCCTACAGAAAGCGATAGAAACAGGTGGGATAACGGTCAATTAGTAAAAATCACTCAAGATAATGGAAAGCCCTTTTATCATGGATTTTCTAGCGAGACAGACTACAATACCCTTACTGAGACAGGGATGTATCTCATATATAATACAGGAGTAAACGGTCCCTCTTCTTCCTTGAATCGAGTGTTTTTATTGGTCATGAGTTATGGCAATACATTAGTTCAAATAGCTTATGAATCTGTTTATGGGAAGAACACCTACTTTAGAGTTCTTAAACACAATGCAGAATCATGGACACCTTGGGAGAAGCAAATAACGCTTTCCGATTTATTAGATGGTGCTTGGGAAACACCTAAAGAAATTAAAGGCAACTGGCAAGAATATGATCCTGTTAATTTACCAGTTAAATATCGAAAGAATCTCTTAGGGGAAGTCGAGATCGTAGGTGCGATAAAAGGTGGGATTTTAGGAAATAATCCAGTGTTTAACTTGCCTGCACCATATCGGCCGCAGCAAGCGATGCATTTTATAGGAGTTGCTTCAAGTATAGGGACACCAGGAGTACCTCAATTTCATCGTACATTAATAGATAAGAATGGAAATGTATGTGTGCAGTCTTCTTCAAATAATGCCAATCCCACTGAGTTTATTACATTTGGTTTTAAGTTCAGTACAAGATAATGTAATAAAACTGAAAGGTGAAAGGAGAATCTGATGGAGATAAAGACACCTCGTATTTTCAAAACCAGTGACAAAGCCCATGCGGAACTGTTTAATAACATGGTTAAAGTAATTCTTGAAAATGATGCTGGACTATTGGACCAAATCAATCAACACAAAAATGACACAACATCTCATGCAGCTGAAACAGAAAAGCAGAAATGGAATCAATCCCAGCTCTATAAAATGACGAATGATAACGGGGCCCAGTTGGTTAATATCCCTGCTGGCGGGAGTATTTATAATGGAATTAAATCTTTAGGTGCCTGTTCATTTTATGCGCCAGGAGGTTCTGGAGTAGTCGATTCTCCCGCAATCGGGAATGCGGCTTTAAGAGGCTTTCAGTTAGTAGGTCAAAATAACATCGGTGTAGGAATTGCAATTGATACATCGGGCAACGCATTTTGTTTTTCCTATCATGTGAATGATGTCGGAATCAACTGGCTTCAATTACCTACTCAAAATGAAAGAAATAAATGGGATGCAGGACAATTATCTAAAATTACTGCTGATGACGGAAGGGCTTACGAAAGAATTAATGCAAATGATCCTAGTATTTTAGATAAGCTCACAAAATTACCAGGCGTCCATTCGTGGTATATCCATGAAGCACACCCTGATCTGCCAACAAGAAGTTCTATGAGAGCCTTATCTGTTTTTAGTGAAAATACCTATGGCTGGATTATAGGGGCAAATAATACAGGTGATATGTACATCAATCGATCAACGACTGATGTCACGGGCACTCAGCAAGAATGGAGCGGGTGGAAGAGGCTGAACGATCATCCATTATTAAATGCAAATGGAACTAGAATGCTTATTCCAACTGGCACAGATATACTCACCTTGCCCTCTGGTTTTTATTATGTCTCTGGAACGAATGCAGTGAATATGCCAACGACGACCGATGCCTCGTGGTTTAATGTAGATATTCTAGAAGCAGCCGGTAAACGTAAGACTCTTCATATCATTAGAAGTTATGACAATATGCATTGGTTTGGAACAGTGCATACTGATGGTGTTTTTACTGGCTGGAAACGTTTGTTAACCGACACAGAGAAAATAGAATGGAAGTCCCCAACCACTCTATTAAACGGATGGAAACAATATGGCACTCAAAAAGTGCAATTTTATAAGAATCCATTTGGAGAGGTGGAGTTAATTGGAGCTATGACAGGAGGTACTATAGGTTTTGAAGTACCTGCTTTCACATTGCCAAGTGGTTATCGTCCTATACAGGGGATGCATTTTATAGGGGTAGCATCAAGTATTGGTGCTGCTTCAACACCGCAAACACACAGGACACATATTAATACTGATGGTAATGTGTATATACAAAGCGTTTCCAATACGACAAATACAAATGAATTTATTACTTTCGGCTTTAAATTCATATCGGCACAGGAGGGATAAAATTGAAATGGATATATAAATACGATGATAAATTCAATTACATCCCGGGAGAAGAAATAGAAATTGAAGAAGGCGAAGACATCCTAAAAGGGCATACAGATGTAAGACCTCAAGATGGTTTGTATAAAGGTAAATACAATGAAGAGAAAAGGGCATGGTATGAGTCGGCAACTCTAGAATACATTGATCACTTTCAGGTAAAGCCGCTGCCAACATCAGATATGGATCTATTAAAACAGCAAAACGCCGATTTGCTTGAGCAGCTGGCCGAGTCAGAAAAGAGAGCAAAAGAACAATCAAAAACAACATCAGAACTTGTCATGCTGCTGACTGAAAAGGGGGTTATGTAATTGGATTGGTTCCGTAGTATTTCATTGTTCTATCAATGGAAGTGTTATGAAAATGAAGATGTAGCAAAATTTGTTCGTTTCGAGAAGATTACGCCGGAACAATACAAAGAAATAACAAACGAAGAATATGCAACTAACGCTGAATAGGCGTTTTTATTTTGCCTTCTTTTAGAATGTGCAAAGTGAGGGAGTAGGTGAGTGTAGTGGAAATGGATTTGACTCAATATTTAATGACACAAGGACCGTTTGCGGTGTTGTTCTGTTGGGTGCTGTTTTACGTATTAAACACAACAAAGGAAAGAGAAAACAAACTCAATGAACAAATCGAAGCGCAAAATGATGTGTTAGCAAAGTTTAGTGAGAAGTATGACGTCGTGATCGACAAGCTCGATAAAATTGAACGGAATTTAAAATAGGAGGAAAACATCATGAAAACATTCGACAAAGGCACTGTGATTCGCACAGTGCTTCTTTTTATTGCGCTTATCAACCAAACGCTTGTCATGTTTGGACAAACAGTGCTGCCGATTAGCGAGGAGCAAGTGCAAACCGCAGGAGAGGCACTATATGTGGCAGGTTCCACAATTTTCACTATGGTCACTGCCGTGATCGCTTGGTTTAAAAATAATTATGTGACCTATAAAGGTCAATTGCAAAAAGATGCCCTGAAACAAAGAGGGTTAACAAAATAATTTTTGAAGGAGAAACAATATGGTGAAGATCATTCAAGCACTCATCCCAAAACAAAATCGCAACAGACCAGGAAACAGGATGAAGCCGCTCTATATTACGGTGCATAATACATCGAACACTGGACGGGGGGCTGATGCGGCAAATCATGCAGCATTTGTTGCTCGGGCAAGTACCGGGGTTAGCTGGCACTACACGGTCGATGATCAGGTCATTTATCAGCATTTACCTTTAAACGAAAATGGCTGGCACGCAGGAGATGGCAGGGGAACCGGCAATATGAAATCAATTGGAATTGAAATTTGTGAAAATGCAGGCGGTGACTTTGAACAAGCCGTTGAAAACGCCCAATGGCTCATTCGAAAACTGATGGGGGATTTAGGAATTCCTTTATCAAACGTGGTGCCGCATAAGCATTGGAGCGGGAAAGAGTGTCCGCGTAAGCTGTTAAATCGTTGGGATGGCTTCAAGGCGGGTATTGCATCAGCATCAAGTCAAATGACAACAGCTAAACCTGTGAAAGAAACATCTATCAAAACCATATCAACGAGATCAACATCTAAAACCAACAAGGTCAAAAAAACATACAGTTTGCCCGCAGGTATTTTAAAAGTGACGAAGCCTCTTACAAAAGGGTCAGCTGTAAAAGCCGTACAACAAGCCTTAGCATCGATTTATTTTTATCCTGATAAGGGAGCGATCAATAATGGAATCGATGGGTACTACGGACCCAAGACTGCGAATGCAGTGTCTCGATTTCAAATGATGCATGGGTTAACCCCAGATGGCATATATGGTCCAAAGACCAAAGAAACATTAAGAAAGATCATAGAAAGTTAACACATATGGAATGGATCAACTCTTATTTATTATAAAAAAGTAAAATAAAACCATTTTTGGTGTTATTTGTTGTATAATGGTAAAAATGAATGGAGGGGTTGTATGAAGCGGATATGTGTAATGATGTCTCTTTGTTTCATTGTCATGTTCCATTTTAATATGGAAAAGGTTGCAGCTAAGACCATTTATCGAGAAGTAGAAGTTGATTTCATCATGACGGAACAGGAAAAAGATCTGTGGGTACCAGGAGGTCAAAATAATCCTGAACAATATCCATCTACTTATGGCTACCAATTTTCTATACTAAATGCAGAGGGTTGTACTCTTGAGGTGACACTCTACAGAACATCCTTATCAGGAACGGATTTTCCGTCATCAGTCAAAGAGTATACAGGTAACCAATATGATCTAAGTGCAACAGACCGAATTTTATCAAGTGGGCGCTACATTTATAGACCCCATGGTATTAAACTGACTAAAAAAGAAGGCTGTGGGGATGTTGAGATAAAAGGAGTCTTTGGTTATCAAATTCAAGAACCAGACAAATAAGCTTTTATGAGTAAAATCAAATGAAAAAGCCTATCCATCATTGGATAGGCTTTTGATAATGGAGCATAGCGGGATCGAACCGCTGACCTCTACGCTGCCAGCGTAGCGCTCTCCCAGCTGAGCTAATGCCCCGAAGTATTACGACATAACTTATTATAATCAATCCTCCTGTAAAATTCAAGCTGTAAAACACAAACACCCCGGCTATTTTTCTTTCTGATCAATCGGAATATAGTCAAAGATGTCTCCCGAATGAACCGAGTGGGCTAATCGTCTAAGCCAGTCATAATAGGCTTTTGAGCTTTCAAGCTGTTCAATGAGCTGTTTTGCTTCCTCTCTTTCATGTTCCTCCGCCTGATCATCACGAGCTACATCTTGAAGGCGTTCTTGCGCTTCTTCAATCGCTGCTAGATTAACCTCGACCTCTCGTTCCCATTTTTGCGGGAAGAAGTTCATGAAAAACTTAAAAAAGTCTTTCTCAGCAACAAAGCTGTGTTTTCTTCGGCCGCGGTGGAAGGTCTTTTTGACAATATTCATGTCTTGCAGTTTTTTCACACCCGTACTCATACTAGGCTTACTCATTTGCAGCTCTTCACGCATTTCATCCAGCGTCATTTCCTCATTTAAATACATCGTCCCATATAGAATACCCGCACTTCTAGTAATGCCATAGAGATCCATTGTTTCAGCGATGGAATCAATGACGAGATCTTTAGCAGCTAAAATGCGTTCTTCTGCTTGTGGCTGTTCCTGCTTTTTCATCTTGTCCCTGCTTTCTATTAAGTGAATTCAATACGTTCAAAAAAATCTTTATGGACTATATGTTAACGAAAGAATGCAAAATGTCAAAATAAAAGAAGCATATCCCCCTTTGACAGAAAAATTTGAACATGTTAAGTTAATTATGTTCAAAACGTTAAATTTTTATTTAACAAATTTACCAAAGAGAATCAGAGGAGGTTCCTTCTATGAGTCAAACACTATTTATCGATGGACAATGGGTTGGCGCTAAGAGTGGCGACACAAGAGATATCATCAATCCATTTAATCAAGAAGTGATCGCGACAGTCAGTGAAGGATCAAGAAATGACGCGCAGTTAGCCATTAAGGCAGCGAGAAAAACCTTCGATCAAGGTGATTGGGCAAACATGCCTGGACTTGAAAGAGGAAATATTGTGTTTAAAATTGCTGAATTGATTAGGCGAGACCTAGATGAATTAGCCAAATTAGAATCACTTGATACCGGCAAAACATTAGAAGAAAGCAAAGCGGATATGGACGATATTGCGAACGTGTTCCAATATTATGCGGGGCTTGCTGATAAGGATGGCGGGGAAATCATTGCATCGCCTATTCCAAACTCAAAAAGTGAATTAGTCCGAGAACCTGTCGGTGTATGCGGTCAAATCACTCCTTGGAACTATCCATTGCTTCAAGCGAGCTGGAAAATCGCTCCTGCACTTGCAGCTGGAAATACAATCGTACTAAAGCCAAGTGAAATTACACCATTAACCACGATCAAAGTTTTCAAACTTATGGAAGAAGCGGGTGTTCCAGCAGGCGTTGCCAACTTAGTACTTGGACCTGGAGCAACTGTTGGAGATGAGCTGGCTGTCAATGACCAAGTCGATTTAATTTCATTCACAGGCGGTATTGAAACAGGTAAGAAAATCATGCAGGGAGCCAGCGGGAATGTGAAGAAAATCGCCCTTGAGCTCGGCGGGAAAAACCCGAATATCGTCTTTCAAGATGCTGATTTAGACGTAGCGGTTGACCAGGCAATGAATGCTGTGTTTTTCCATGCAGGGCAAGTGTGTTCAGCAGGTTCACGCTTGTTAGTGGAAGAATCTATTCATGATGAATTTTTAGAAGAACTGGTGAAGCGTACGAAAAAAATCAAGCTAGGCAACGGCTTTGATGAAGGAACCCAGAGCGGACCGCTCATCTCAGCTGAGCATCGAGAAAAAGTAGAAAAATACGTCAGCATCGGTTTAGACGAAGGCGCAACATTAGAAACAGGTGGGAAACGACCTGAAGCAGAGGAGCTTCAAAAAGGGTTCTTCTACTTGCCGACGATTTTCTCAGGCTGTACATCAGACATGCGAATTGTACAGGAAGAAGTGTTTGGACCAGTCCTCACTGTCGAATCCTTCCGATCAGAGGAAGAAGTCATCGAGCTGGCAAATGACACGATTTATGGTTTAGCAGGAGCGGTGTGGTCTTCTGATATCGGCAAAGCCGAACGAGTGGCTCGTCAATTAAGATTAGGCACGGTATGGATCAACGACTTCCATCCTTATTTTGCCCAAGCACCGTGGGGCGGGTATAAACAATCAGGTCTTGGACGTGAATTAGGACGTACGGGCCTTGAAGAATATACGGAACTAAAACATTTATATCGAAATACAAAACCAGAAGCGGTTCATTGGTTTAAATAAATATCACTTATCTGGAGGAGATTCTATATGACTTTAAATATGAAAATTGAAAGCATGCAAAAATTCCATACGTTTGAAATTCCGACTGTTATCAAGCATGGCATTGGGGCAGTGAAACATGTTGGGGAAGAAGTGAAAGCATACGGCGTTTCAAAGGTATTGCTTGTCACAGATCCTGGTATTTATCAAGCGGGTGTTGTGGATCCAGTGATTGCTTCATTAAAAGAAGCGCAAGTTGATGTGGTTCTATTTAATAAAGTAGAACCAAACCCGCCAGTCCGTTTAGTGAATGAAGGATCTGCGTTATATGAAAAAGAAGGCTGTAATGGTTTAGTTGCAGTAGGCGGCGGAAGCTCAATGGATACAGCGAAGGCTATTGGTGTGGAAGCGACTCATGAAGGATCAGTTCTTGATTACGAAGCGGCTGAGGGGAAAAAACCGCTTGAAAATAGAATCCCTCCGTTAACCACAATTCCGACAACGGCTGGTACAGGTTCAGAGGTCACGCAGTGGGCAGTGATTACTGACGAAGAAAGGGAATTCAAATTCAACACAGGTGGCCCACTCATTGCAGCTCACCTAACAGTGATTGACCCTGAGCTTCATGTATCTATGCCGCCGCATGTGACGGCTATGACGGGTATCGATGCGCTTGCGCACGCGATCGAATGCTATACGATGAAGTTTGCTCAGCCAATTACAGATGCGGTAGCGCTCATGGCCATTGAATATGCTGCTCATTATATTCGCCGTGCCTTTGCTGATGGAGAGGATTTAGAAGCAAGATATGGAATGGCACAAGCTGCGATGCTTGCAGGACTTTCCTATGGAAGTGAATCAGCTGGTGCAGCCCATGCGATGAGTCAAACGCTTGGGGGGATTATTCCTGTCGCACATGGCCAATGTGTAGCGGCAATGATGGGACCTGTCATGGAATATAACTGGAAAGGGTACCCAGAGAAGTTCGCTCGAATTGCGCAAGCATTCGGAATTGATACAAGCAGAATGACAACAGAGGAAGCTGCAAAAGCAGCAGTGAATTGGATGTATGATTTAGTGGAAGACCTAGAAGTTCCTTCATTAGAAGAACAAGGTGTACCAAAAGATATGATCGACCGTTTATCTAAAGAAGCAATGAAAGATCCGCAAACAGTTGGAAACCCAAGAGACCTCAACGAAAAAGCATACAACTGGATTTACGCTCGCTGCTTTGATTTAACACCTAAAACAGTGTAACAATGAAAAAAGGCTCCCAAAAGGGAGTCTTTTTTACATCTTATAGCTGTTCTTTAATTTCTTTAATTTGATGAATATGGCGCTTTTCATGTGCGCCGATAAAATCAAGGTATTGTTTTAATGAAAGTTCTTCAAACACAGGATGTGCAATCACGCGTTTGAAATCTTCCTCTGTAAACGTTGATAAAATTTGATTTAATTTCTCACGAGCTGTATCAAGCTCATCTTTTAAATGTGTAGGTGTCACATGCTTGCGCTCTGGCTCAACAATACTAGGCGCAGTGGCTTTTCTTGAACGATCCTCTGCCATTTCCACCGGCTTTGGCTCATATTCTTTAATCGGTGCTTTTTTCCCCTCGGCAGCTAGATGTTTTGCTGCAACTAGGTCCATCTTCTTTAAATGATCTGCCACCTCTTGAATACTCCAAGTATCATCAGATAATTTTTGATTTAATTGTTCTTCGCTCAATCCTTGCAGCTCCTGCCACAATTCTTGTCTTGCTTCATGTAATAAACTCATTTCTCTCACCTCAAGATCAAATTTTATCATACTGGTACAAGACAATCATTCTTTAGCTATCCGAGAAATCCTTTAATGAATTGTGATGAAAAATGAAACCTTTACAAAAGTGGTTCGTATTACCTGTTAGAAGGAATACACTTGGATGTGAGCATAGTCTAAATGAATGAAAGGCTGCTCATTTCATAAAGAAAGGGTGAGGAAGATGGATGTGTTTGGGCTGCCTCTTCAGACGCTGTACTTATACATATTGATGGTATCAGGAATCCTGACGCTTGTTTTCGTCTTTTTTGGCGATGTATTTGATGGATTGTTTGAAGCGATTCCTGTCCCGTTCCTTCAACCAACATTGATCCTCGCATTTCTTACCTTTTTCTCGGCTGGAGGATTTATCTCTGAAAAAACAGCAATTGTAGGAAGTGGACTTGGCGCCGTATTATCTGCCATCCTCGCAGTGGTTCTCGTTACTTGTTTAAATGTATTTGTCTTAGTCCCGCTTTCCTCTGCTGAAGAATCTCTTTCATATACGGAGGCCGACCTAAAAGGAAGAACTGGGGAGATCATTGTATCTGTACCAAAAGATGGGTTTGGAGAAGTGCTGTTAATTAGTAACAGCGGAAAAATCTCAAAGCCTGCCGTCAGTTTCGACGAAGAGGAGATTCCATATGGAACCCGGGTGCTGGTCGTCGAAGTGAACAAAGGCGTGTTATCTGTTATACCAAATGAAGAAATCTAGGAGGGAATGCTATGCCAGGAACAACCATATTAATTATTATTGGAATTGTGCTTGTGATTCTCATTGCACTTATTGGTGTATTTGTTTCGAAATACCGGACTGCTGGTCCAGATGAAGCATTAATCGTCACAGGAAGTTACCTCGGAAGTAAAAATGTCCACGTGGATGAAGGTGGAAACAAGATTAAGATTGTAAGAGGTGGAGGTACCTTTGTACTCCCTGTTTTTCAACAAGCAGAGCCGCTCAGCTTACTATCTAGCAAGCTAGATGTTTCAACGCCTGAAGTCTATACTGAGCAGGGTGTACCGGTCATGGCGGATGGAACGGCCATCATTAAAATTGGCGGATCAATTGAAGAAATCGCCACTGCTGCAGAGCAGTTTTTAGGGAAAACAAAAGAAGATCGTGAAAATGAAGCAAGAGAAGTACTAGAAGGACACCTTCGCTCCATTTTAGGGTCAATGACAGTTGAAGAGATTTATAAAAACAGAGAGAAATTTTCTCAAGAAGTACAGCGTGTCGCTTCTCAAGATCTAGCGAAAATGGGTCTTGTCATTGTATCGTTTACAATCAAAGATGTCCGTGATAAAAATGGCTATTTAGAATCACTAGGTAAACCTAGAATTGCTCAAGTGAAACGCGATGCAGATATTGCGACAGCAGAAGCAGATAAAGAAACACGTATCAAACGTGCAGAAGCAGATAAAGATGCGAAAAAATCTGAGCTTGAGCGTGCCACTGAAATCGCTGAAGCAGAAAAAATCAATGAGCTGAAAAGAGCAGAATTCAGACGTGAACAAGATACAGCAAAAGCAAGCGCTGACCAAGCGTACGATCTTGAAACAGCTCGTAATCGTCAGCACGTAACTGAACAAGAAATGCAAGTCAAAATCATTGAACGTCAGAAGCAAATTGAATTAGAAGAAAAAGAGATCCAGCGTCGTGAGCGTCAATACGATTCTGAAGTGAAAAAGAAAGCAGATGCGGACCGTTATGCTGTTGAGCAGTCGGCTGCGGCGGAAAAAGCGAAGCGTCTTGCAGAAGCAGATGCGAAGAAATACAGCATTGAAGCAATGGCAAAAGCAGAAGCAGAGAAAGTTCGGATTGACGGGCTTGCCAAAGCGGAAGCCGATCGTGCAAAAGGGGAAACAGAAGCAGAAGTCATTAGGTTGAAAGGACTTGCGGAAGCAGAAGCGAAAGAGAAAATTGCAGAAGCATTCGAACAGTATGGTCAAGCGGCGATTCTTGATATGATTGTGAAAATGCTACCTGAATATGCGAAACAAGTATCTGCTCCACTTTCTAACATTGATAAAATTACAGTTGTTGATACAGGTGGTAACGGGGAAGGCAGCGGTGCCAACAAAGTGACCAGCTATGCGACAAACCTTATGTCCAGTCTTCAAGAAAGTCTGAAAGCTTCTTCTGGAATTGATGTTAAAGAAATTATTGAGAATTTCTCTGGCAAAGGCAATGTGAAACAAAGCATCCAAGAACTGACGAATGAAATCAAACAGCCAAGAAAAAAAGAAATCGCTGATCGTCAAATAGAAGAATAAAAATCAAAAGACACCTTCTGATAGAGGGTGTCTATTTTACTTGGGGCACATGCCGGTGTCTTTTGATAGATGAAGAGAGATTCACAAGAATGCCTGCAGATATCATCATGAACACCAATGAAGATCCGCCGTAGCTAATAAAGGGAAGAGGAATGCCTGTAATGGGGAGAAGCCCAAAGACAGCTCCGAGATTAAAGGCTGCTTGAATCATAATTTGAAAAGTAAGCCCGATCGTTAATAGTTTTCCAAATGGATCTTGTAAACCTTGAACGATTCGAACGGCGCGATACATGATGAGTAGGTAGGCACCCATCACAAACAACAGCCCCATGATTCCCAGCTCTTCACTAATGATGGCCATAATAAAATCTGTATGGGCTTCAGGAAGAAACCCTAGTTTTTGAATGCTTCCGCCTAAACCATTCCCGGTAAGCCCTCCTGAATTCATGGCGAGATAAGAATGGATCAGCTGATAACCATCTCCATCCTCATACATGAAAGGATCACGAAAAGAAGTGATTCGTTTCAAACGATAAGGAGCGGTCACAGCAAAAAAAGTGATTCCTGCCGCAGCCGTCGAACCTAGTAGAATGAGGTGGAGTGTTTTAAGTCCAGCACATAATAAGACGATACCGCAGCTCAATAAAATAGAAACTGCTGTACCTAAATCTGGCTGTCTTAAAATCAATAAAAAAGCTAGACTTAAAAGAAGAAGTGGGGGCAGTACTCCTTTTTTAAAGGATGTGATGTACGCTTGTTTCCTTGCATATACATAGGCGAAATAGATGATCATCACTAATTTCACAGCCTCAGACGGCTGGATGATCAGAGAGCCTAATTGAATCCATCGTTGTGAATTGTTTTTGACAACACCGATTCCTGGAAGCAGGACAAGGATAAGACATAACAGTGACAGCATCACAAGCCACCGAATCCATTTACGGTAAGCTTGATATGGAACCAGGGCCGCAGCGATGAAAAAGAAGAACCCAATCAAAAGCCATTGCCACTGTTTCATGAAAAAGTAGCTGCCCTGTCCATATTTTATTTCGCCTAAAGGATAACCCGCACTGTACACCATCAGCAATCCAAAGAAACAAAGACAAACAATCGTCCCAGCAAGAATGTGGTCGATTTTTTTTAGGTGAGAAAGAATCGATGACATCACCTTCAATCCCAGTTACGTCCAAACATGTAGGATGAGGACCTCAGATTGACACTAAACACAAGGCCAATGGCGATCATATTGGTTAAAAGCGCACTGCCCCCATAACTGATAAAAGGAAGGGCAAGACCAGTCACAGGCATTAGCCCTACTGTCATCCCAACGTTTTGGAAGACTTGAAAGACGATCAGCCCAACCACCCCAGCACATATATAAAGCCCATAAAGGGTATTCGCATGCATAGCCACATGAATCATTCGATAGACCATCATAAGATATAAACAGATCAATAGGGAGGCGCCGATAAAACCAAATTCCTCGCCAATGACTGCAAATATAAAATCTGTATGGGCTTCAGGGATATTTCCCCCTTGTACTTGATTTCCTTTTGTATACCCGCTTCCTGATAATTGTCCTGACCCAATGCCAAGCATTGCTTGTTTCAGTTGATACCCATATGTCGAATCAAATTCATCAGGAGAGAGCCATCCATAAATGCGATCAAGCTGATGAGGTTTAATCACTTTTGTAAAGTGCTCAAAATGTTCATTGTGCAAGTAGGTCAAAAATGCAAGAAGCGCGAGAAAAGAAGCGATTAATGCAGCGATCATCTTACTTGAAATGCCTGACACAAGCATCAGTGTAAAAGCGATAGACAAGATCACAAGTGCCGTCCCCAAATCTGGCTGAATTAAAATCAGGAAAAAAGGAACAGCGGTCCAGCATATGATGTTCATTGTAGGAATCATGCTTTCTTTAAACGAAAAGCGCTGATGTTTGTATCGATTTAAAATAGCCGCTAACAGAAGAATGACAAAAATTTTCATAAATTCTGATGGTTGCACTTTCATGGGCCCCAAGTTGATCCATCTTTGGGAGCCATTTTGATTCGTGCCAAAAAAATGAACGAGAATGATGAGGAAGAGACCACCTGCAAATAATCGAAAAGATAACCGCTCAAGCAGTTCATAATCAAAGTAAGCAACTGCCGCCATAAGGCCAAAGCCGACGATATACCAGAAAACTTGTCTTTTGACGAAATAAAACATATCTTGCGTTTCATACTGTCCCGATCCGCTATACACAGCTAGTAGGCTGATCACAAAGAAGCAAATGACAGTGAATAATAATGCGAAGTCAATGCTGTTCTGTTTTTTCATGTCTCCGTCACCTGCTATGGCCTATTTGTCAGCTGGTTTAATACGACCTGCACCGCTGCAGCGTCATCAATATAGCCGATCGGAAAAATATAATCTGGTATTAAATCAACGGGCATAATGAAGTAAAGTAATGCGCCTCCCATCAACATCAATTCTCGAGAAGTACCCCGTCCGCTCATGAACGAGCAGTACATGCTTTTCAATTGATCAAGAAATGGCCCAACACCGCTTATCGTGTCTATCTTTTTTTCAAACTTTGCTGAGATCGTTTCTTTTCCCTCGTCTGATTGACTATAGGTCTCATATTCATTTAACTTCTGTTTCAATTCATTCTCGCTGAACGTTCCGTCATAGACATCATGATCTTTCAGCGTTCGCTCAATCTCTCCTACCGCTTGAATAAACGTATCACCGTGAATTCTTTCGTTTTTAATTGAAAATCCAGCCGTGATCAATAGATGATCTAAAGAAATGTGTAGAGCATCTGAAAGCCGCTGTAAATGGTTCAAAGTCGGTTTTCTTTTTCCGTTCATGATTCTAGACAGTGTCGCTTTATCAATTTCTGTTTGTGTGCTCAGTTCTCTTAATGAAAGAGAACGTATTTGCAGTTGTTCTTTTAAAAACTGCCGAAGCTCAGTTGTTTTAAATTCCATCTCTTTCTTCACCCTTTTCATAAAGTTCAACTCTTTAATAGAAGAAGTCGTACCCAATATATAGAGATGTTGACAAAATGTCAACGAATATCCATTAGGGATTGAATTTTATAAAATAGCAACTTATCATATGAAACATAGAGTAGAAAATGGCTAAAAGGGGTGTGCAGATGAAGGTTAGACATGCAGTACATAATGATATTCCTAAAATTGCCGAAATTCATGTGAAGAGCTGGCAAACGACTTATCACGGCATTATTTCACAAGAGTATTTAGATGCTTTAAATGTAGAGGAGCGGGAAGAGAGCTGGAGAAGCAGGTCGCTTGAAGGCACGTTTGTCGCAGAGGATGCTGACGGAGTATTTGGTTTTGCTTCCTTCGGAAAACAGCGTGATGAGAGATATTCAATATATGATGGTGAGCTTTATGCCATCTATTTGTTGCAGAGAAAACAGAAATCAGGAGCGGGTATGGCTTTGATTGCAAAAGGTGTGGATTATTTAATAGAGAAAGGCTATCATAATATGCTGCTCTGGGTATTTGAGCAAAATTCAGCAAAGCAATTTTATCAAAAGCTTCAACCCAGTTTTGCCGTCACCAGCCAGTTCGAGCTGGCTGGTGAGAACCATGAGGAAATAGGGTATGGATGGGAACTGTCTGTACTAAGTGATCATGTTCAACAAATTATATCGTCAGCTTCCAATAATAATGAGAGAAAAAAGTAAAAAGGGTGGCGAGTAAAATATAAGATATAAAAGGAGAAGCCTCTACTTTCCCTTTCACACCTGCTATTTTTAATGCCTCATAGAAACTTGCCAAAAAGTAGGCGAGACTGAGGATGTAACAGCACAGCATAATGGAGTAAGGATTCATTGTCGTACCTCCAGCATGAAATCTTCTACTATTAATAGATTCAATAGAGCAGCAAATTATGCATAAAAAAAATAACCCGCTGAAACAGCTGGGTTATTTTTGTTGAGGGAAAACCAAACGAGACGCACTAGGGATGAGTAAACAAAGAACAATACTACAAATGATAAATGAAGGAACCATATATGTGCTGTTATAAACTAATGAATACACCCATCCTGGTGTTCCTTTTGGTGCATAATGAGAAAAGAAAACTACGCCTGAAATAAAGAACGTCAGCAGTCTAAAGAAACTGGCGACAAATACAGCTAGGATAATATAGAAGAATTGTTTCTTTCGCTTTTTATCCTGAATGGCTTTTTTAATTGGTCCTGAGAATAGCCCGCTTAAACAAATCACAACAGATGCGACAAAGTAATCGAGAAATCCTTGTACAGGTGTGGCGATAATAGGATTGTTCATCAGCTGCAGTCCTGCGATTAACACACCGATGATAAATCCAGCAGACACGCCCCATCTAATGGACATGAGAATGACAGGAATCATGATCAGTGCAATTGACCCGCCGTTCGGCATTCTTAAAAAGAGACCTGATAAATAATCTAAAACAAGTGCAAGAGAAGTCATGATGGCGATCTCCATCAGTCGTACTAATTGATTTGATTGCTGCATAAAAAAATCCCCTTTTCACGAATTGTGCAAGGAGAGACCATGTCAGGATGAGTATGTGATTCATAGAAAAACATATCGGCTTGAATACAATGCATGTATGCAAGTGATTCCACATTCCTACTTCAGTATTAACTGACAGGTTCAAAGGGTCAGAACAACGAATTGTTCACTCTCAGCACAAAGCTCCCCCTGCGGTTATTTAATTTCAATCTATTATAAATATACTAAAGACCTACAGGATCAACAATAGTGAATTACGGAGTTAAGCCCTTTTTGTACGAATATATAGGAAGAGATCAAGAAAAATAAATTATTTAGAAAAAATACTTGTTTCTTCTTTTAAAAGGTGTTATATTTGTATTCGCCGCTGAAACAGCGCGGTTGAGAAATAACATTCAAGAAAAAAGTTGTTGACTTCATCTTGATAGAATGTTATATTAATAAAGTCGCCTCTGAGCGAAAATGAAGATGATCTTTGAAAACTAAACAAGACAAAACGTACCTGTTAATTCGAGTTTTTATAAAAAAATCCTATGATACTTCATAGGTAGTCAGTCAAACGCTGACGAGGCAGGAAATGATCACATGCTAAGTTCGCTACATCGTGTAGCAACGCATGTGTGATATGCATCCTGCATACCTCGGAGAGTTTGATCCTGGCTCAGGACGAACGCTGGCGGCGTGCCTAATACATGCAAGTCGAGCGGACAGAAGGGAGCTTGCTCCCGGATGTTAGCGGCGGACGGGTGAGTAACACGTGGGTAACCTGCCTGTAAGACTGGGATAACTCCGGGAAACCGGAGCTAATACCGGATAGTTCCTTGAACCGCATGGTTCAAGGATGAAAGACGGTTTCGGCTGTC